>CAVVWD010000011.1:0-545827 GCA_963751835.1 uncultured Thermoleophilaceae bacterium
CGGCCGCGACAGGTGGTCGAGGCGATGGACAGCTTCCAGCGCTTCTCCTACGCGCCGATCCACCGCGGCGTCTACGAGCTCGCGCGCGAGGCGACCGACGCCTTCGAGTCCGCCCGTACAAGGATCGCCGAGTTCGTCGGTTGGGACCCGGCCTGCTCGATCTTCACGCGCAACGCCACCGAGGCGATCAACCTGGTCGCCTACTCCTGGGGCCGCGCGAACGTGGGCGCCGGTGACGAGGTGCTCATCACCGAGATGGAGCACCACTCGAACATCGTCCCCTGGCAGCTCCTCTGTGAGGACACGGGCGCCCGGCTGCGGTACCTGACAGTGTCGGAGGGAGGCGAGCTGTCGCTCGACGAGCTCGACTCGGTGCTCGCCGAGGGGCGCGTGAAGCTCGTCGGCGTCGCCCACGTCTCGAACGTGCTCGGAACGATCAACCCGGTCGCCGAGATCGGCCGGCGGGCGCGGGCGGCCGGCGCCATCACACTCGTGGACGGCGCGCAGGCCGTGCCCCAGATGCCCGTGGACCTCGGTGAGCTCGACGTCGACTTCTACGCCTGGACGGGGCACAAGGCGCTCGGGCCGACGATCGGGATGCTGCACGGGAGGCGCGAGCTGCTCGAGCAGATGCGCCCATTCCTCGGCGGCGGCCACATGATCTCGAGGGTCGAGCGCGAGCACTCCACTTGGAACGAGCTGCCCCACAAGTTCGAGGCCGGCACGTCGGCTGCCACCGAGGCGGTGGGACTCGGCGCCGCGGTCGACTACCTGGCCGCGGTCGGCATGGACAACGTGCGCACGCACGAGCGCGACCTCATCGCTTACGCGCTCGAGCGGCTGCCCGAGGTCGAGGACATCAGTCTCTTCGGGCCGACGGACCTCGACCGCCGCGGCGGGGTTGTGGCGTTCGCCATCGAGGGGATCCACCCGCACGACATCGCCGAGCTGTGCGACCGTCAGGCCGTCTGCGTCCGGGCGGGCCACCACTGCGCACAGCCGCTGATGCGCTGCCTGGGCGTGGGCGCCACCGCCCGCGCCTCCTTCCACGTGTACAACGCCCGCGAGGAGGTCGACCGGCTGGTCGAGGCCCTCACGGGCGCGCGCGAGGTGTTCAAGCTCTAGCCATGGACGCGCTCTACCGCGACTACATCCTCGAGCACTACAAGAACCCGCGGAACTTCGGCGAGCTCGAGCCGCACGACCTCGAGTGGCACGACCACAACCCGCTCTGCGGCGACGAGCTCGGGCGTCCACATCGTCGTCGACGACGGCGTGATCAAGGAGCTGCGCTTCCACGGCCAGGGCTGCGCGATCAGCCAGGCGGCCGCCTCGATCACGTCCGAGGACCTGGTCGGCATGCCGGTCGACGACATCGCGAAGCTCGACGCCGACTGGGTGATCGAGCAGCTCGGCATCGACATCTCCCCCACGCGCCGCAAGTGCGCGCTGCTGTCGCTCAAGGTGATGCGCGGCGCGACTACTGGCGACGCGAGCTGGCCCGAATAGCGCGCCGGCCGCGTCGGGCGGAGCGACGTTTGACTGCGATCGCCTACGCGGTCGTGCCCGCGTGATCCTTGTCCGCGACGCCGGCGGGCGGGCGCCCATCCGTGACGGGCTCGCCGTCGGCCGGCGGAGCCGGCACGTCTCCCTCGAGCGCCACGTGCGGCAGCCATTCGAGCCAGCTAGGCAGATACCAGTTCCAGTCGCCGAGCACCTTCATGGTCGCGGGGAGCAGCACGCCGCGGATCACGGTCGCGTCGATCAAGACCGCGGCCGCGAGACCCACGCCCATCTCCTTGAAGTCGATGAAGCTGAGGGTGACGAAGACGGAGAACACGAACACCATCACGACCGCGGCGCTCGTGACGGTCCCGGCGGTGGTCGAGATCCCGTGGCGGACCGCCTCCGTGGTGCTCATGCCGGCGTCGTAGGCCTCGCGGACCCTCGACAGGATGAACACGTGGTAGTCCATCGAGAGGCCGAACAGGATCACGAACAGGAACAGCGGTAGCCACGACGTGACGCCGCCGTTCGAGGTGAACCCGAGCAGGCCCTCACCGTGGCCGTCCTGGAACACGAGCACCAGGATCCCGTACGCAGCCCCCACCGACAGCAGGTTCAGCAGGATCGCCTTGATTGGGATCACGATCGAGCGGAACGTGAACAGCATGAGCAGGAAGGCGAGCAGGA
Organism: uncultured Thermoleophilaceae bacterium; assembly: GCA_963751835.1. Lineage (GTDB taxonomy): Bacteria > Actinomycetota > Thermoleophilia > Solirubrobacterales > Thermoleophilaceae > JACVRW01. Next base: position 2,194 of record CAVVWD010000011.1, read on the forward strand.
AGACGAACCCGAAGACGAGCGGCAGGCGGTCGCTCACAAGGTCGCGGAAGTCCTTCGACTGGGCGGCCATGCCGCTCACGTTGACCGTGGCGCCCTCGACCGCGCCGATCGTCGCCGGGACGATCACATCGCGAACCTCGTCGAGGGCAGCGGTGGAGGTGTCGTCGTTGCCGCTTCCCTCGGTGGGGATCGAGACGAGGGCCACTGTGCCGTCGCGGCTGTGGGTGATCTCCGTCCCTGTGAGCAGGTTCACGCTGCCGTCGGCCTGGGCGCGCAGGTCCTCGATGCCCTGGGCCACCGGCCCGCTGCGTACGTTGTCCGCCTGTACCGCTACGTCGACGGTCACAGCCTCGGCCGGGAACGCCTCCCGAACGCGGTCGAACGTCTGAACGACGGCGAGGTCGTCCGGCAGGTCGTCGGTCGACGTGACCGCGATGTTCATGTTGAACGCCGGGATCGAGAGCGCGATCAGGGCGCCGCCAGCCAGCACGATCGCGACCCACGGCCGCCGCATCACACGATCGACGAGGGCCGACCAGAACCGTGACTGCCCCGCGGGCTTGCGGTACTTCCGCATGAACGGCAGCTTGCCCTTCTCGATCCGGTCCCCGAGCCATGCCAGCACGGCGGGGAGCACCGTCAGCGACGACAGGATCGCGATCGCGACCACCAGGATCGTCCCCAGCGCGAAGGAGATGAACGTCTTGTCGCCGGTGAGGAACATGCCCGCCATCGCGGCGATCACCGTCAGGCCCGAAATCAGGACCGCCCGGCCCGAGGTGGCCGCGGCGATCTCGAGCGCGGTGCGCTCGCTGCGGCCGGCGGCGCGCTCCTCGCGCTCGCGGCGCATGTAGAACAGGCTGTAGTCGACGCTGACCGCGAGCCCGATCAGGAGGATCACCGACGACAGGTTGCTGTCGATCGGCGACAGCTGGCTCGGCAGGGCGATGAGGCCCAGCGCGGCTATGACCGTGGAGAACCCGAGCAGCAGCGGCACGAGCGCTGCGACGAGCGCGCCGAACGCGACGACGAGGATCAGGAGGGTGATGGGCAGCGACAACAGCTCAGCCTGCGCGAGGTCGGACTGGAACGTCTCCTGGAGCTCGGCGTTCGAGCTCACACTTCCGAACTGCTCCACCCGGAGGTCCGGGTGTGCGTCCGCCACGCGCTCGACCGTCGCCTTCGACGGGTCGATCCGGTCGGCGGCCTCCTGGTCGTCGCCGGTGATCTCGAAGTCAACGAACGCGGAGTGCTGGTCCGCCGACACTGGCGCGCCGCCGGTCAGGGGCGACCGGACCCGCATGACGTCCTCCGTCCGCCTGAGCCCAGCGACGGCATCCCGGATCGTCGCGGTGAACTGTGGGTCCGACACCTCGAGCTTGTTGCTCTGGATGAGCACGTGCTCATCGTTCGGCCTGAGCCCGGAGTCGTAGAGCGCCTGCTCCGCCTTCCCGGACTCGCCCGAGAACATGTCGGCGCCGTGGATCTTCTTCTCTCCAACGGCGTTGCCGAGGAACGCGGCGACGAGCACGAATGCGACCCAGCCCCAGATGGCGGTCTTGCGGTGGTTCGCACTCCAGTGCGCGGCCCGTGCGGCGACGTTGCGCGACTTCTTCATGGACTCCCCTTCGTGGGATCGCGGCGGTCGCGCATAGCCTCCGCGCTGCGGCGCTCCACGTAATCGGGGGAATCCCCTGAAATTTGCGCACCCGTCGTGTCAGGGGATCTCGACCGGGCGTACCGGCGTGGCCGTCGTCCGCTCGGCCACGTAGCCCGGCAACCGCGAGAGCGCCTCCTCGGCCGTCGCCGCGTCGACCTCCCACCAGATCCGGTGGCCGCCGTAGTAACAGGAGGCCGTGGTCGGCCTGCCGCGGAGCGGGCTCTCGAAGGCGTTGAAGGCGGCGAATACAACGCCGCACTCCGCCGCGGCGTGGTGGTGCTCGAGCAGGAAGCGCTGCACGGGGTCCCAGCATCGCTTGCGAGGCACGCGCTGACATCGGGGGAATCCCCTGAACCGAGGCGGACAGGCCGCACGCACTCCGGTTAGGGTCTGCGCGGACCCGTAATGGCTGACCCCATCACCCCCCTAGTGGGTCGGATGGCCGAACTGGAGCTGGTCGAGCGAATGCTCGAGGGGACGTCCGCGGGCGAGGCGCGCTTCCTGTTCGTGAGCGGTGAGCCCGGGATCGGCAAGACGCGCCTGCTCAACGAGCTGCTTCTGCGCGCCGCCGACAGTGGCTGCCTGGCCCTGCACGGCGACGCCGCCGAATTCGAGCGGGAGCTTCCGTTCGGGCTCGTGGTGGACGCGCTCGACGAGTTCCTCGAGTCGCTCGGCGCGGGCGCGTTCGCGGCCCACGCCGCTGAGGACGTGGTCGAGCTCGCCGGCGCCTTCCCTGCGCTGCGCTCGCTCGCCCCCGGGTCAGCGGAGCCGACTACCGCCGCCGAGCGCTTCCGCGCACACCGGGCGGTCCGTGCGCTGCTCGAGGGGCTCGCGGAGCAACAGCCCGTGGTGCTCGCGCTCGACGATCTCCACTGGGCGGACGGTGCCTCGCTCGAGCTGATCTCGTACCTGCTCCGGCGTCCACCGAGGGCGCCGGTGCTCTTGGCGGCGGCGTACCGTCGCGGCCAAGCCGAGCGCGCGCTCGTGTCCGCGATCGAGAGGGGGCTGCGCGAGCCCGACGAGCGAATTGAGCTCCGCCCGCTACCGCGCGTCGACGCCCAAGCGCTCGTCGGCGGCGGGGAGACCGCCCGCTTCGCTCGCCTCTATGACGCGAGTGGCGGCAATCCGTTCTACCTGCTCGAGCTGGCGCGGATGGGGGCGGACCCACGAGATGGCCCGAGCCTCGAGGGGCGCGAGGTTCCCGAGGCCGTCGCGGCGGCGACGGTCGAGGAGCTCGAGGGGCTGTCGGGCGCCGGGCGCAGCCTGGCCGAGGGCGCGGCGGTGGCGGGCGACCCGTTCGAGCTCGACCTGGCGGCCGCCTCGGCCGAGATGGCGGAGCCGAATGCGCTGGACGCGCTCGACGAGCTGATCGACCGCGACCTGGTTCGCCCGACGCGCGTGCCGCGCAGGTTCCGCTTCCGCCATCCGCTGGTGCGGCGCGCGATATATGAGTCGTCCTCGGTCGGAGGCCGGCTCGCGGCTCATGGGCGCAGCGCGAAGGCCCTCGAGGCTCGCGGCGCGCCGGTGACGGTGCGAGCCCACCACGTGGAGCAGTCCTCCCAGCCGGGCGACCAGGTCGCGGTCGCCGTCCTCAGCGAGGCCGGTGCGGCCGCGGCGAGGCGGGCGCCCGCGAGTGCCGCGCGCTGGTTCGGGGCGGCGCTCGACCTCCTCCCCGAGACGGCGCCTCGCGGGCAGCGCGTGAACCTGCTGATCGCGCTGGCGGGTTCGCAGGCCGCCACGGGCCGCTTCAAGGAAAGCCGCGCGGCCCTCCTCGACGCGATCGAGCTCGCTGGCGATCCGGACCTGCGTGTGCGGCTGATCGGCGGGTGCGCCGGCGTAGAGCAGCTGCTCGGGCGCCACGAGGAGGCCCGTGCGCGGCTCACCGACGCTCTGGGCGACGTCGCCGACGCCTCCTCGGCCCAGGCGGTCGCGCTGATGCTCCAGCTCGCCGACGGCGACTTCTACCGCATGGACTACGTGGGCATGCGGAGCTGGGGCGAGCGAGCGCTCGTGGTGGCCGGGCGGCTCGACCAGGTGCTCGAGGCCGCGAGCCTGGCGGTACTGGCCGTCGCCGCCTGCTTCACTGGCGCGCCGTCCGAGGCGGACGCGTTCACATCGAGCGCAGCGGCGCTCGCCGACACGCTCGATGACGAGGAGCTCGAGGGGCATCTCGGCCTCATCACCAACCTGAGCGCAGCGGAGCTGTATCTCCATCGCTACGACGCCGCGGAGAGGCACGCCTCCCGTGGGCTTGCGATCGCGACGGCCTCGGGCCAGGGCGAGGTCGTGCCGTTCCTGAAGCCGGTGCTCGCGACGGTGCTGCAGCACACGGGGCGCGTGTCCGAAGCGGCCCTGATCGCCGACGAGGTCATCGACGCTGCCCGCCTCTCGGGCAACATCGAGTCGCTCGCCTGGAATCTGCATACGCGGGCCTTCATTGGCGCCATGGCCGGCGACGTCGAGCTCGCCGTGAGGCTTGCCGAGGAGAGCATGGACCTCACCGGCGAGCTCGACGACCGGCTGATCACGACGTACGCGCGCTGGGGGCTCGCGACGGCGCTGCTCGAGAAAGGCGAGGCGGAACGCGCCACGGATACCCTGCTCGCGGCCGCGCAGGGCGGACAGCTCCAGCGCATCCCCGAGTCGTGGAGAGCGCACTACCTCGAGCTGCTGACGCGCTGCAGGCTCGCGCTGGGCGATCCCACCGCGGCCGAGCGGGCGGCTGCCCGTGCATACGCCGCCGCCGCGAAGGTCCGCTGCGAGGCAGCCACGGCGATGGCCGAGCGGGCCGCGGCGGCCGTGCTGCTGGCACGCGGCGATGCGAAGGAGGCGGCCGGGCGCGCGCTCAAGGCCGCCACCGTGGGCGGCGCCGCGGGCGCCCGAGTGGACGCCGCCCGCTCCCGCACCCTCGCCGGCAAGGCCCTGGCCGCCGCCGGCGAACGCGAGCGGGCGCTGGCCGAGCTCGAGGAGGCGGCACGCGAGCTCGAGGCCTGCGACGCCCGCCGCTCGCGCGCTCACGCCGAGCACGAGCTGCGCCGGCTCGGCCGCCGCTTCAGCCGCCGCACCCGCCCGCGCGACCCGGACGCCGAGGGCGTGGACACGCTCACCGAGCGGGAGCTCGAGGTGGCGCGGCTGGTGGTGGACCGTCACACCAACCCGCAGATCGCCCGGGAGCTCGTGCTCAGCGAGAAGACCGTCGAGACGCACATGCGGAACATCTTCCGCAAGCTCGGGGTGTCCTCGCGGGCCGATGTCGCGCGCACGGTGGAGCGTGCCGAGCACCCGGTCTGAGCCCCGCCGTCCCCTCCCGCGCAGAGCGCCAGGCCCTCACCCGCACGGCGCTCGTCGACGCCGCGGAGCGGCTCTTCATCGCCCACGGCTTCCACGCCACCTCGCTCGACTTGGTGGCGGCGGACGCCGGCTACACGAAGGGCCGTCTACTCGAACTTCGCGTCGAAGGAAGACCTCTTCTTCGCCGTCTACGAGCGTCGGCTCGACGCTCGCGTGGCCGAGTTCGAGGCGATCATCGAGGCCGCCCCAGGCTCGGCATCGACATCTCGCCCACGCGCCGCAAGTGCGCGCTGCTGTCGCTCAAGGTGATGCGCGGCGCCACCACGGGTGACGCGTCCTGGCCTGAGTAGCCGGGCTCAGGCCGTGGCGGGGCGGTCCGCCCCGGTGGCCGGGTTGTCGAGCGCCCACGCGGCGATCTTGTCCGAGCCCTGGACGACCTCGTCGTCGTCGGTCACGAGCACGGGCACCCAGTCGTTCCCGGTGAGCTCGCGGATCTTCCCGCGCGTCGGGTTGAGGAAGTCGGGCAGCGGTGCCCACCCGTAGACGCGCTCGACGTCGGGCTCCCAGCCCGCCTCCCTCAGCGCCCGGTACGCATTGCGGCACGGATGCCCGCCGGGGCGCCAGGGCGCCTGAAACGTCCCCCAGCAGACGTAGAGCTTCATGCGCAGCACCCTACTGCCGGCCGGGATCCCCGGCCGCTACTCGACGAAGCAGTACGAGTCGCTCGATGCGTCGCCGCCCTCGAGGCGCGCCTGGTGCACCCGACGCCCGCGGAAGTCGTCGCCGTGCGGGAAGAACCGGGGGTCGGGGGTGATGCCGCCGGATTCGATGTCGGCGTCGATACGGGCCATCCAGGCCCCCACCCCGTCGGGATAGAAGATCTCATCCCAGGAGGCATAGAGCGAGTTGGTCGCGTACACGCGCCGGCCGTCGCGGCTCACCTCCACCATCTGCGGCCCGCCGGCCAGGCGCAGCTCGGGAGCGGCGGGGTGCGGCTCGCGGCCGACGATCCCGCCGAGTCGCAGCGAGCCGGCCTCCACCGGGTTGTGCGGGTCGCTCACGTCGTACTGCTTGAGCTCCCCCGTTCCCCAGCACGAGACGTACAGCCAGCGATCGTCGACGGACAGATCGATGTCGCTCACCAGCGGCGGAACCGCGCCAAAGGGCTGAAGCGCCGGCGGCAGCTCGGAGGCCTCGGCGGGCTCGGCCGGAATGGTGATCACCTTCTTCGCCGCCCACCCGTCTCCCTCCCGGTGCCACAGCCACACCGAGGCGGAGAGATCGGCGACGCTGATCACGACCCCCACGAAGCCCCAGCTCTTGCCGGGGTCGTGAGCCGGCCTCAGCTCGAGGACCATCTGGTGCTCGTCGCCGAGGTCGATCCGCTGGATCAGCCTGCCCTCTGAGAGGCTCCAGAAGTCGAGGTGGTGGCCGAAGCGCCGTCCCAGGAGATCCTCGGGGTTGAGCCCGTCCTCGATCATCGACGGGGTCGCCCACTCCGACGTTATGGCGACGTCCTCGTTCAGGTGCCACCAGACGTCGTAGGCGAAGTACTGATCCCCCCGGTCTGTCTCCCAAGCGCCGGTGACCTCGAAGGTGTCGTGGTCGATGAGTGCCACCCCTCCCGGACCGTCGCTTCCGTCGGCGCCGCCGAGGTTCGACATGAAGATGCCGCCGGGTCCGCAATGGACGGTGTGCGGGCGCGAGTACCCGGCCTTGGCGGCAAGCTCCTCGGGCTCGATGGTGCGCACGACCTGCGGCTGACGCGGGTCTGGCTTGGTGTCGAGGATGTAGGTGCGCGACGAGCGGATGCCCGGCACGATCAGATAGCGCCGCTCGAGCCCGTTGTGGCCGTGCCCGTCGTGGCAGAGTGCGCTCGAGCAGGCATTCCACCCGAAGTGGTGCAGCTCGTTGCCCGCCGTCGGCAGCTCCGTCCAGCCCACCACCTCGCCATAGCTGGACGAGTCGACGTCCGTGTCGACCACGGCCATCGCATCCCGCTGCTTGCCGGCCGGGTCGAAGGCCGCGACGTACGCCAGCCTCTCGGGCGGTGCGTCCATCGCGTCCGCCGGCGACCGATAGAAGGTGGGGTCCGTAGCTTCGGGCACAGGGAAGCTCCTCGTCGGGTCGGGAGGAACGGATTCTAAGCGCGGCGCTAATCGACCAGCGACGTGATCGCCGCGCGCGCCGGGCGCACGAACACGCGCGCGCCGACCTCGTAGAGCTCGAGCGAGGGCAGCTGGACGATCACCGTCCGGCCACCCTCGTGGCGCAGCCGGTAGAGGACGTCGTGGCCGCGGAACTCGCGCGCAACCACCTCGGCGTTGCTCTCGTGTGCCGCGGTCAGGTCGAGCTGCTCCGGCCGCACGGCAACGTGCACCGGCCCCTCGGCGGGCGAGCGCAGGTCGAAGGATCCGAGCTCGGTCTCGACGCCGGCGCCGGTCGCCACGCCGGACAGCACGTTGACCTCGCCCACGAACTGTGCTGCCCAGCGGCTGGCGGGGCGGCCGTACACCTCCACGGGCTCGCCCACCTGCACGATGCTGCCGTCTCGCATCACGGCCAGGCGGTCGGCCAGCGAGAGCGCCTCCTCCTGGTCGTGCGTCACGAGCAGCGCGGTGGCCTCCGCCTCACGGAGGATGAGCTCGACCTCGCGCCGCAGGCCCGCCCGCAGGCTGGCGTCGAGGCTCGAGAAGGGCTCGTCGAGGAGCACTATCTCGGGCTCCGGGGCGAGCGCCCGGGCGAGCGCCACGCGCTGGCGCTCGCCGCCCGAGAGCTGGTGGGGGAGGCTGGCGGTCTTGTGCTGCAGGCCTACAAGCTCGAGCGTTCGCCGGGTGAGAGCCTCGCGCTGCTCGCGCGGACGGCTCGTCAGTCCGAAGCCGATGTTCGCCTCCACGCTCAGGTGCGGGAACAGTGCATAGTCCTGGAACACCATGCCGATGCGGCGCTTCTCGGGCGGCACCATCCGGCCGGGACCGGCCACCAGCTCATCGCCCACCACCACCGAGCCCGAGTCCGGCGCCTCGAAGCCGGCGATGATGCGGAGCAGGGTCGTCTTTCCGCAGCCTGACGGGCCGAGCACCGCCATGAGCTCGCCGCTCCGGACCTCGAGGCTGACGTCCCGCACCGCCGCCGGCCCCCCGAACGACTTGGCGACGCCACTGAGGCGGACGGCGCTCATGCCCGTGCCGCGTCGTATTCCTCGGCCCAGACGCCGGCCGCCTGGGCCGCCTCGAGCTCCGCCCCGCGACGGCCCGAGAGACGGATCATGAGCGCCACCGGAAGCAGGCCCACCAGCACGATCAGGAGCGCCGGCAGCGCGGCGGTCTCGAAGAGCGACTCGGAGGTGGCCTGCCAGACCGCGATGGCCAGCGTGTCGCCGCCCAGCGGTCGCAGGAGCAGCGTCGCGGGCAGCTCCTTCATCACCTCGACGAACACGAGCAGCGCCGCGGTGGCGAGCCCGGTGCGCATCAGCGGCACGTGCACGCGCGCGAGGACGTCGAGCCGGTCCGAGCCGAGGCCGCGCGCCGCCTCGTCGAGGCTTGGCGGGATGCGGGCAATGCTCGCCTCGACGGCGCCCCAGGCCAGCGCGAGGAAGCGCACGATGTATGCGTAGAAGAGTCCGATCACGGTGCCGGTTAGCAGGAGGCCGGTGCCGGCGAGGCCGTCGATGCGGCGCTCGAGCCATCCAAGCGGCACGATCACCGCCACGGCGACGACCGAACCCGGCAGGCCGTAGCCGATCGTAGCGGTGCGCGCCGCAACGCCCGCGAGCCGAGAGCGGCTCGCCCGGACGCCGTAGGCGAGCAGCACCGCCAGGGCCGGCACCAGCACGGCGCTCATCAGCGCGAGCAGCACGCTGTTGCGGGTGGCCGTGGCGAACTCGGGCGCGAGCAGTCCCTCGCCGACCGACTCGACCGCCCAGGCGGCGAGCTGCGCGAGCGGCGCCGCCACGACGAGGCCCACTAGCGCGAGCGGCCCGATCACCGCCGCCGCTGCGGCCAGGCCGCGCAGTCGTACGGGCGGGACGACGTCGCCGCGCGCGACGAGATGCGCGTGGCGGGCGCGGCCGCGTGCCAGACGCTCGAGCACGAGCAGCGTGAGCGTGACCGACACGAGCAGCGTGGCGAGCTGCATCGCTGCGTCGCGGTCGAAGGCGATGAACCAGACGCGGTAGATCGCGTCGGTGAAGGTCCGCACGCCGAGCAGGTTGACCGTCCCGAAGTCGGCGAGCGCCTCCATCAGCGCCAGCGCCACGCCGCCGAGGATCGCCGGCCACGCGAGCGGCAGCCCGACCCGGGCGATGGCTCGCCAGTGCGAGAGTCCAAGGCCGCGAGCCGCCTCGATCAGCGTCCGCGACTGGGCGAGGAAGGCAGCGCGGGCCAGCAGGTAGACATACGGATAGAGCACCAGCGTGAACACGCACACGGCGCCGAGGGTCGAGCGGATACCGGGCAGGTCGAGTCCGAGCGCGAACAACGTGAAGACATAGCCCGGCATGGCGAGCGGCAGGACGAGCGCCCATTCGATCCAGCCGCGGCCGGGGAAATCGCAGAATGCGACGAGCGCGGCGAGCGTCGTGCCGAGCACAAGCGTGCCCGCGCCCACGCCCACGACCAGCAGCAGCGTCGCGACTGCGGCCTCCGGCACTAAGCCCGAGAACTCGGCGAGCCCGCCGGGGGCGAACACGAAGGAGAGGGGCAGTCCGATGAGCGGTCCGGCCACGAGGGCGGCGACGCCGACCGTGACAAGGGCGAAGGCGTCGGCCCTCCCGGCCTTCAATCCCACCCGACCTCGTCCATCAAGGTGAGCGCCTCGTCGAGGCGGGCGCCGGCGGCCTCGACGTCGATCGGATCACGCTTGAACTCGCAGCACTCGGCCACCTGGAACTCGTGGTTGTTCTGCTGGAAGACGCGCTGCTGCTCGGGCGCGACGAGGAACTCGATCAGCTCCGTGGCCTCCTGCTTGTTGTCCGAGCCCCGGACGACCCCGAGGCCGGACAGGTTCACGTGCGTGCCGCGGCCGGCCTGGTCGGCCCAGACCGCCTCCACCGGGAAGTCCGGATCCTCCTCGCGTTCCCGCTCGAGGTAGTAGTGGTTGGTGAGGCCGACGTCGCAGTCCCCGTCGGCGATCGCCTCGAGCACGTCGGTGTCGGAGCCGAGGATCTCGGGCTCGTTGGCCATCCAGCGGCGCAGCATCCGCTCGGTCTCGGCGCGGCCGTCCTTGGCCAGCCGGTCGGCAACGAAGGAGACGTTGTACTCGCTCGTGCCGCGAGCGCAGGCAGAGCCGGCCCTTCCAGCGCGGGTCACCGAGGCCCTCGTAGGTCGTGACCTCGTCGGGCCCCACGCGCTCGGCGGAGCGCATGATCGTGCGCGCCCGAAGCGTCAGCCCATACCAGGCGCCGTCGGGGTCGCGCAGATCCTCGGGCACCCGCTCGTCCAGAGCGGCGGACGAGACGGGCTCGAGCAGCCCCGCCTCCTTGGCGCGCCAGAGGTTCGCGGCGTCGACCGTGATCAGCACGTCGGCCGGGGTGTTCCCGCCCTCGCTACTGAGTCGCTCATAGAGCTCGGATGCGGAGCCGCCGCGGAGCGTGAGGTCGGTGCCGGTGTCGGCAGCGAACCGCTCGAAGGGCTCCTCCTCGCCGTAGTGCGAGCGCGCGCTGTACAGCACGAGCTCGTCGGAGGAGGAAGAGCCCGCCGTCGCGATCACCACCGCGGCGAAGGCGGCGGCCAGGAGCGCCGCACCGCCGATGAGAATGGCGAGCAGCCGACCGCGCGACATCGCCTACGGGGCCGTGGCGCCGCCGGAGTCGTCCTCGGTCTCGACCTCCGGCGCCGTGGCGCCGCCGGAGTCGTCCTCGGTCTCGACCTCGGGCGCCGTCTCGCCGCCGGACTCGGTCTCGGTCTCCGGCTCGGTCTCGGGCGCGGTCTCCGTCGCGCTCGTGCCCGTCCCGGAGGTTTCAGTTCCACCCTCGAACTCGACCTCGCCCTCGCGGTCCTCACCGCAGGCGGCGACGCCGATGGCGGCGCCCGCTCCGAGGACCGCCACGACCATCAGGACTCCGGCCTTTCTCAGCATGCGCGTTAGGCTAGCCTAACTCCGACCTTCCAGGTCGGGAAGAGGTCGCGGGCGTGGGATCCTTCGAGGATCCGGGAACCGGGGGAATGTGCGCTCCGGGTGGACGCGGCGCTAAAATCTCATATCCGACCTCGGAGAACGGAAATCTGGAGCCAATGGCAGCAACCGACAAGACTCGAATCAGCAAGCCCAGCGCGATCAAGGAGAACGACCAGGGCCAGCTCGTCGCCAAGAAGGGCGTGAGCCGCGAGGTCATCGAGGAGCTCTCGAAGATCAAGGGCGAGCCGGACTGGATGCGCGACAAGCGCCTCAAGTCACTCGAGATCTTCGAGCGCAAGCCGATCCCGACGTGGGGCGTCGACCTGTCGGATCTCGACCTCTCCGAGCTGGTCCTCTACTCCCCGCCCGAGGCGGGCCGCTACAACAGCTGGGATGACGTGCCCGACGAGCAGAAGGAGACCTTCGAGAAGCTCGGCATCCCGCAAGCGGAGCGCGAGCACCTGGCCGGCGTCGTGGGTGTGTGGCGCCAGGAGCCCTTCTACGAGGGGCTCAAGCAGGAGTACGCGGACCTCGGGATCATCTTCTGCGCGATGGACACGGCGGTCACCGAGCACGAGGACCTGGTACGCGAGTACTTCATGAAGAAGTGCGTGCCGCCGCAGGACAACAAGTTCTCGGCGCTGCACGGCGCCGTCTGGTCGGGCGGCTCCTTCCTCTACGTGCCCAAGGACGTGAAGGTCGACCTACCGCTCCAGGCCTACTTCCGCATGGAGGGCTCGGGCGAGGGCACCTTCGAGCACACGCTCATCATCGCCGACGAGGGCTCGGACGTGAACTACATCGAGGGCTGCACGGCGCAGACCTACAGCGTCAACTCGATGCACTCCGCCGTCGTCGAGATCTTCGTCAAGGAGGGCGCGAAGGCGCGCTACACGACCGTCCAGAACTGGTCGAAGGACGTCTTCAACCTGAACACCAAGCGCGCGATCGTCGAGGCGCACGGCACGGTGGAGTGGGTCGGCGGCTCGATGGGCGCCAAGAAGGTCATGCTCTACCCGGGCTCGTTCCTGATGGGTGAGGGCGCCCGCGCCGACCACCTGAACGTGGGCGTGGCGAGCGGCGACGTGTGGAAGGACACCGGCGCCAAGGTCGTCCACCTCGCGCCCAACACCACCTCGAACATCCTCGCCAAGTCGATCTCCAAGGACGGCGGGATCATGGGCTACCGCGGCCTCGTCCGCATGGGCCACAACTCGCAGGGATCCAAGGCCCACGTGCAGTGCGACGGGCTGATGATGGACGACCGCTCGCGCTCGGACACCTGGCCCGACATTCAGATCCAGAACCCGCACGTGACCGTGGCCCACGAGGCCGTGGTCGGCAAGATCTCCGACGAGCAGCTGTTCTACCTGCAGTCGCGCGGCCTCACCGAGGAGGAGGCGGCGGCGATGATCGTGAACGGCTTCATCGAGCCGGTCACGAAGGAGCTGCCGATGGAGTACGCCGTCGAGCTGAACCGGCTGATTCAGCTCGAAATGATCGGCTCCATCGGCTAGCGGCTACCGCCCGCCGGACGAGGGCCACGCGGACGCGAGCGCGTCGACGATGCGTTCCGCGTAGTCCTTGGCCAGGCCGTGGTCGGCGTCGAAGTCGGCCAGGCTGACGCCGATCAGCGTCGGCGCTGCCAGCAGCGGGACCACGAGCTCGACCAGCTCTGACCAGCTGAGGCCCTGGGCCTGGGGGTAGCTCACCGCCGGCAACTCCGACTCGTCCAGGGCGTCGAGGTCGAGGTGCAGCCACGTCGGCCGGCCGTCGTTCCACGAAAGCGTCGCCCGGGCCACCTCCACCGCTCCGCGGCGGCGCAGCTCGGGCGCGGTCGTCTGGCTGACCGCGCGGGGAACCAGCGCCAGCTCTGCGGCCACGTCCGTGCCGAGCTCGGCCGGGCGGTGGCCGATCAGCGCGACGTGCTCGGGGTCGACGATCGGGGCGGCGCCGGCCAGCCCGGTGAGCGCGGCAAGTCCGCGCCCGAGCACGACGGCGAGGTCCATGTCGGCGGCCTCGCCGGTCGGGGAGCTGTCGCCGTCGAGGGCGTCGGGATGGCCGTCCACCATCCACAGAGCCAGGGGCCCACCGGCCACTCGCGCCCCCGCGAGCGCGCCCGGGAGCAGGCTGCAGTCGCCGCCGAGCACGAAAGGGTGCTCGCCGCGGCGCAAACAGGCGGCGGTTGCGTCGCGCAGCGCCTCTGATGCCTCCACCAATTGTGCCGCGGCGATCACACCACTAGCCGGGTCCCGCCGGGGATCGCGCAGCGGCGACACGACGTCGCCGGCGTCCACGACGCCGAGCCGCTCGGCCACGCCGGCTGCGCGAAGGGCCCGCGGCGCCCGCTCCTCGCCCCGGCCCGCACCGGACGAGTCCAGCGGGGCTCCCAGCAGCGTCCACGGTGCGTCCATCCGCCGGCCATTCTCACCCAGAACGACAACGGCCCCACCTCGTGTCGAGGCGGGGCCATTGCCTGAATCGCTTCTGGGTGAGGCGGTACTACTTCTTGCAGGCGGCGCTGGCGCTGTCGCTCAGCGAGCCGTCGGTCATGACGTTCTGGAACTTCAGGGTCCACTTGCCCGCGCAGGAGGTGGACTCGATGACGCCGCGAGTCTTGCCCTTGACCTTGGTCTTGCCGTTGAGGCCGAAGTGAGGGTCTCGATCGCCGACGGGACGCCCGGTAGCGGGCTCCTGGATCGTCAGGGGGATGGCAATGTTGATCACGCTGCCCTTGACCTTGCCCTCCAGCATGGTGCTGAGCGGGAGCGGAACGTCGGCCTCGAGCCACAGGCCGAGGCTGCCGTTCGTGAGCACGTAGGCGGTCACGTCGATTGGCTCCTTGGTGCCCCGGGCGACTGGCGTCCGTGTGCCCGCAGCCGACCTTCGAGCCCTTGGGGCAAACACTGTCGCTCCTCTGCATGGTGGCCATCGAGGCCGAGCAACGCTTGCTGCTTCGCCCAAGCCTTGCCGTTCCAGTTGAGGCCCTTCGGCAGGGTGATCTTCAGAGCAGTCGAGGTCGACGCCTGGCCGGTGCCGTCCTTGGTGCCGCCCTTCACGCCGAGCTTGATCGAGACAGGCTTCGGGTTCTTCTTCGTGCCGCTCTTGGCCGGGCTGGCCGAGAAGGACGAGAGATCAAAAGTCGAGTTGTTGATGTCGGCATAGGCGACACCGGTTATCGAGAGAGCGAGCACGCCAGCGAGCGCGACCGCAAGGGACTTCTTCCGCACGAGATCCTCCGTGTTCAGAGAGATAAGAGTTCCGACTCGCGGGCCGACGGCCGCGCGTTACTGCCACCCAACGGCGAAAGGTATACCCGCCAGACCTAAGGCACCCCTAAAACCTTTAGGCGAGCTTCCCGGCTGCCGATTGGTGTGGGGTGAGGGTCAACGATCTCGTCCTCGTCCAGGGCATGCACGACACCAAGCTGGCGCTCTCGCGCTGGAACCGCGAGCCGGCCCGAGTGCTGGTTCCGTGGCTCAGACTGAGCGTCCTGATCGCGTGCGTGATCCTGCTCGCCGTCTACGCGGTGGCCAAGCTCTCGTCCCCCGACCTCACGGTCTTCGCGATCCCCGGGTACAACGTGCCGGCCGGCCTCGATGACTACCTCCAGGTCCTCTACCGCAACTCGCTCGTGCTCGCGCTGCACGCGCTTGCCTGCGTGGCCGGTTTCATCGCCGGTAGCTCGTTGCCGCTCGCAGCTCGGCACCGCAGCGGCCTTTCGCGCTGGGTGCACGAGAAGGCCGGCCCGCTGGCGATCGGGTTCGTGGTCTGCGCCACTTTCTTCTCGCTGGTCACCCAGGCGTACGTCATCGGCGGCACCGCCTCGTCGATCGCTGCCCAGCTCGGCGTCGGGCCGGGCACACTGCTCCTTGCCCTGGCGCCACATGCGCTGCCCGAGCTCGCTGCGCTGTTCCTTCCCCTCGCCGCCTGGATGATCGCGAGCCGCCGGGGCGCCTGGCAGGACCTCCTGGCCGCCACGTTCGTGACCGTGGCGATCGCCGTGCCCGTCCTGCTCGCCGCTGCGGCGGTCGAGATCTGGGTCTCGCCGCACCTGCTCGCGGCGATCAGCGCCTGACGACAACGGCGTACGACGACTGTAGGACCAGATCCTTGTCGATATACGACAGATGTAGGACATCGCGTTTCGTCCCCCCCTCCCGGGGTAGACCGCCTCCGGCGGTCCGGGAGGACCCTCGGTCCGCCAATCCTCGCCGCCACCCAAAAGGTGTGCCGGCGTCCACGAACCACAAGGAGGGGAAGGGTGAGAAGAGGACTGTTAGCCGCGGTGGCTGTGATCGCCGCGGCGCTTCTCATAGCGCCCGCGGCGTCGGCCATCGACACGGTCAACACCAACAGGCTTCGCCAGGCTGTGACGGTCGACGGCATTCTCGAGCACGAGCGCGCGCTCCAGAGGATTGCGATCGCCCACGATGGCAACCGCGCCGCCACCACGCCGGGCTACGACGCGTCTGTCGACTACGTCGTAAGCCGCTTGAGGAACGCCGGCTACGACGTGAGCCTCGACGAGTTCGACTTCCCGACCTGGGAGCTGACCCCGCCGTCCACGCTGGCGGAGGTGTCGCCAACAGCGCGCACTTTCGTCGAGGACACCGACTACATCGTGTCCCAGTTCT
The DNA here is from genome assembly GCA_963751835.1 of uncultured Thermoleophilaceae bacterium. Classification (GTDB taxonomy): domain Bacteria; phylum Actinomycetota; class Thermoleophilia; order Solirubrobacterales; family Thermoleophilaceae; genus JACVRW01. The sequence continues at coordinate 17,899 of CAVVWD010000011.1, forward strand.
CCGCGAGCGGAGACCTGACGGCAAACGTCGTGCCGACGAACGACATCGTGTTCCCGGATCCGGGCGGCGCGGGGGCAAGCACGAGTGGCTGCGAGCCGGGGGACTTCCCGGCCACGACACGGGGCAACATCGCGCTCATGCAGCGCGGAACCTGCCCGTTCGTGCAGAAGTACCAGATGGCCAAGGACGCCGGCGCCGTGGCCGCGTTGATCTTCAACGACGGCTTCCCGGGCCGGACCGACCCGCTGTTCATCACCTCGCCGGTCGACATCGGTATTCCGACGATCATGGTCAGCTCCGATGTGGGTCGGTCGCTCTACAACGAGGCCACCGCGCCCGGCGCGCCGCCCGTCTCGGTGCACATCGTCGTGAATGCCACGACGACGCCGAACACCGAGGTCAACGTGATCGCCGACAGCCCCCAGGGCAGGCGCGGTCGCACGATCGTGGTCGGTGGCCATCTCGACTCGGTCGAGGCGGGACCGGGCATCAACGACAACGGCTCCGGCACCTCGACGATCCTCGAGACCGCCGAGCAGGTGGCGAGGCTGGACAGGAATCCCCGCAACCGGCTGCGGTTCGCGTTCTGGGGTGCGGAGGAGGCCGGGCTCGTCGGCTCGACCGCCTACGTCGACGAGCTGGTCGCGAATGGCGACATCGAGCAGATCGAGGCGAACCTGAACTTCGACATGCTCGGCTCTGTCAACTTCGTGCGCTTCGTGTATGACGGCGACGCGTCGGCCTTCCCGCCGCCGCCGGGTGGTGCGCCGAACGGCTCTGCGCAGATCGAGCAGCTGTTCCTGCGCTACTTCCAGCAGCAGGGGTTGGTCACAGATCCGACGGCCTTCGACGGCCGCTCCGACTACGGCGCGTTCATCGCGAACGCGGTCCCGGCCGGCGGCCTGTTCAGCGGGGCCGAGGGCATCAAGACGCAGCGCCAGGAGTCTATTTACGGCGGGTTCGCCGGCATGCCGTACGACCCCTGCTACCACGTCCCGCCGACAAACGGGGCTTGCGACGATTTCTTCAACCTGAACCACACGTCGCTGGACCAGATGTCGGACGCCGTGGCGCACGCGACCTGGACACTCGCGCGCTCGCGCACCCCGATCACCGAGGCCCAGGCGGCCAAGGCGAAGAAGGGCAAGCGGGCGAGGGGCGCGAAGTACTGGAAGTACAAGGGCCCGTTCCGCGTCCGTTAGTTCAAGCATCACATGACGTTGAGGAGGGCGGCCCACGGGCCGCCCTCCCGCGTTGCGGCCGCGGGCACGGCTCCGGGCTAGAGTGCGCGGCCATGCCGGCGGGCCGACCACCGCGTACGGCATGCTCGGTGTGGATCGCCGCGCTGGCGCTGCGGGCCGTGCTCGTTGTCGGGCTTGCGCTCGCGGCGCTGCTGCTACTGCCCGCTACCGAGTTGTTCCAGCACGTCGCCGCCTGGTCCGCTCACCTTCGGGCTGGGTCCGGGGAGGTCCAGCTCTCTGGAGAGCCTGTGGCACATCTGGCGGCGCTCGGCCCGCCGGCCCTGATCGCACTCTGCCTCCTGACCTTCGCGGTCAGGCTCGGGCACGCCGGGCTGGCGCTGCGCCGGCAGATCGCCCGCCGCACGCTCGGCTCCGGGCCCGGCGGCAGCCTCGTGATCGCCGACCGCGCGCTCGTCGTGGCCGTCCCGCGCCTGGGGCGAGGCCGGATCGTCCTGTCCGACCGCGCGCTCGCCGAGCTCGACACGGCCGAGCTCGAGGCGTGCCTCGCGCATGAGGCCGGCCACCTCCGGCGCGGCCACCGGGCCCTCGGCCTGGTCGGGGCGTGCCTGGCTGAGCTCGCCCGCCCCATTCCCGGGACGCGTGCGGCGCGACGAGGCCTCGTGCTGAGCCTCGAGCGCGACGCGGACGAGTACTCGGTGGCCAAGGCCCACGATCCGCTCGCCCTGGCCAGCGCGATCTGCAAGGTCGCCGGCAGCAACGGGCGCTCGCCATGCGAGCTCGCCGCCTACGGGCTCGGGGGCGGCGAGACCCGGACCCGGCTCGACGGCCTGTTGGCGGGCGGTCGGCTGCGCGGCAGCGCCGCGATCGAAGGCGGCGTCCTCGCGCTGGCGGTCCTCATGCCCGTCCTCGTGGCGGTGAGCATGCTCGGCTTCGGCCTGTGGCTGTGGGACGCGCTGCCCCCCGCAGCGCTCTCCGCCGCGTTCTCCTGCCCGCACTGATCGAAGCCCGACACCACACGCAACGGGGCGGCCCGAAGGCCGCCCCGTTCGAAAGCAATAGGCGCGCTGCGCCTACCGGCTCAGGCCGCTGCTAGCACTTGGCCGTCTTGTTGGCCGTGAACTTGCGGCCCTGCTGGTCCACGAACTGGACGCGCACGGTGCGGTTGTTGCCCTTGCAGCCGACCTCGGAGTAGTAGCCGACGGTGCGGGTCTGGCCCTTGATCTTGGTCTTGGCCGTCTTCTTGCTGACGGTCGAGCTGGTCTCGATCACCGCGTTCTGTACTCCCGGCGCCGGCTCCTGGAGCTGGATCGGCACCGTGAAGCGCAGCTCGCTCGTCTTGACGCCTTCGAGCTTGACGTTGAAGAACGGGGCCTTGATCGCGGTGTGAATCCCGATCGTGCAGCCCGGCGTCTTGCTGCCCGGAGGCGCGGGCGGCGGGTCGCCGTCCAGACGGATGGCCAGGCCGCCGTTCTTGCCGGCATCCGAGATGTTGTAGAGCGCCAGCTTCAAGTTGCAGACGAGCTTCTGGGTGCGGTCGGTGGCGCCACCGGCGTTGTTGAGCACGATGCCCTGCCCGACCTTCGCCTTGTTGCAGGCGCTCGCGAGCTGAGGACCCGGATGCCTGGCTGAACTTGCACGCGGGGAACAGCTTCGCGTACGAGACCAGGCCCTCGGGCGCGATCCGATACTGCTCGATCGGGAGCGGGCGGAGGCCCTCCGAGTCGCCAACGGTGTAGCCGAAGTTGAGCTTGACCGGGAGCGGCTTGCTTGCGCTGCCCTTCCCGGCCGGCGTCGTGGACGCGGTGGTGACCTCATAGATGTTCTCGGCGAACGCAACTCCGCCGAGAGCAAGTAACGCCACGGTCGTAAGCGCGGCGATCAGACGCTTTCGCATTCCTCCTCCTGAGGGTGGTACGGGGTCGTACGTACGGCCGGCTCGGACGAGCCGAGCCCACCCTATAACACCTTTGGGGGCAGTAGTTGCGGTTGTTGCTTGACGAGGAGCGCCGCGCCGTTGCGGCATCCTTGCCGCGTGCGACCGCCCGCCGACGCCGAGATCTACGCGCCCGAGTTCCCTCCGAGGATGGACTGGCTGAACGTCGCGTTCCTGCGCATGAACACCTTGATGGGCCGCGGGGCCGTGCTGGTCGAGTTCTGGGACTTCGCCCGCGTCAACTCCTTGCGCACGATGCCCTACCTCAAGGAGTGGCACGCCCGCTACGCCGAGGCCGGCCTGCGCGTGATCGCGATCCATGCGCCCGGCTACTCGTTCGGGCGCGACCGCGGCACCGTGGCGCGCGCGGTCGAGCGGCTCGAGGTCCCCTACGCGGTCCTGCTCGACCCCGACCTCGACGCGTGGCGAACATACGGGAACAAGGGCTGGCCGGGGCGCTACCTGTTCGACCGCACCGGCAAGCTCGCCTTCATCCACTATGGCGAGGGCGAGTACTTCGACACCGAGCTCGCGATCGGCGAGTGCCTGGGTATCGAGGTGGAGCCGATGGCCCCTCTGCGCCCCGAGGACGAGCCGGGTGTGCTGCTGGAGCCACAGACCGCCGACATCGTGCTGCCGGCCGACCGCCAACGGCTCGAGCTCGTGCGCGACTGGCGCGACGGCGAGGACTGGATCGCAGCCGCCGACGCAGGGGCTGCGGCCAGCTTCTCGTTCACCGGCGGCAGCGCCTACGCGGTGCTGTCAGGCGCCGGAGTGGAGCCCGGGCTATACGAGAGCGACGGCGTGGTCGAGGCCGAGTCGCCCGGACTGCGCCTCCACGGGCTCCAGTTCACGCCTGCGCCGCCAGCGCCTTCCTGATTTCTTTGGGGAGCATGAATCGCACGTCCTCCTGGACCACCTCGAACTCGGAGACGTCGGCGGTTCCGCGCGCGCGGAAGAAGTCGACGAGCCGCTGAACGAGCTCCTCGGGCGCACTCGCCCCGGACGAGATGCCGACCACGCGCTTGCCCTCGAGCCACTCCTCCTGCACCTGGATCTCGTTGTCGATCAGGTGCGAGTCGGCGCCGTGGTCGCGGGCCACCTCGACCAGGCGATTCGAGTTCGACGAGTTGCGCGAGCCGATCACGAGCACGAGGTCGCACTCGCGCGCCATCTGGCGAACGGCCATCTGGCGGTTGGTCGTGGCGTAGCAGATGTCGTCGGACTTCGGGCCGGTGATGTTCGGGAAGCGCTCGCGCAGGCGGCGGATGATGCGGTCGGTCTCGTCGACGCTCAGCGTGGTCTGGGTGAGGTAGGCCACGCGGTCGGGATCGTCGAACTGGAGGGCGTCGACGTCCTCCTCGGTCTCGACGAGCACGAAGTGGTCGGGCGCCTCACCCATGGTGCCCTCGACCTCCTCGTGCCCCTCGTGGCCGATCAGGACGATCGTGTAGCCCTCGGCGGCGAACTTCTTCGCCTCCACATGGACCTTCGTCACGAGCGGGCAGGTGGCGTCGATCGTCTTGAGCTCGCGTGCCCCGGCGTTCGCATGCACCGCCGGCGAGACGCCGTGCGCGGAGAAGATCACGGTCTGGCCCTCGGGCACCTCGGTCTCCTCCTCGACGAAAATCGCCCCGCGCTCGCGGAGCTGCTCGACCACGTGCTTGTTGTGCACGATCTCCTTGCGCACGTACACGGGCGGCCCGTACAGCTCGAGCGCCCGCTCGACGGTCTGGACCGCCCGGTCGACGCCCGCGCAGTAGCCGCGCGGGGCTGCGAGCAGGAGTTTTTCCGGCGTTGCGGCCACGGAGGCCAAGGCTAGCGGCGCGCCGTTCTAGAGGCCGCGCGCGAGCTCGAGCACCGTCTCCCCCACGGCGTCCAGGCTGCGCTCGGAGACCACGTCGAGGTCGTCACAGGTGCGGTGCCAACACGGGAAGTCGAAGTCGATCAGGTCGATCGAGGGCACGCCCTGGCGAATAAACGGGATGTGGTCGTCGGAGATGGCGCCAAATGTGTCGTCCGGGAACACCCGGCCTGCGCCGACCCGACGAGCGGCAGCGCGGAGCCTGCTCCAAAGCTCGATGTTCGAGTTGGACTCGCGTGGGATGCGCAGCTTGCGATCGCCGACGAAGTCGAGCAGCACCATCGCCCGCGCGTCGGAGAACCGGCGCGCCGCGACCTTGGAGCCGCGCAGGCCACGCCGCTCGAAGGCGGCGTCCGTGCGGCCGGGGCTCTCCTCGCCGTCGTAGAAGATGAACCGGATGGTGTGGCGGGGGTTCTTGATCGTTCGCGCGAGCTCCGCGACGACCGCCGTGCCGGATGCCCCGTCGTTCGCGCCGACGAAGCCGGGGATGTCCTTCGTGTCGTAGTGAGCGCCGACGACGATGTAGCCCGGCTCGCGGCCGCGCACGGTGCCGACGACGTTCTGGAGGCCGCCGGGCACCGGCTGGTAGCGGCCGTTCGGGACCAGGTCGCGCAGGCGCGCGGCCAACCGCCGGGACGCCTCGGAGCCCGCCGGCCGCGGCCCCAGCTCGACCTGCTCGACCAGCAGCTGCCAGGCGGCCGCGGCGTCGAAGCGATCGACCGCCGGCGGCCTCGGCGTCGTGGAGGCGCCATCGGCCTCCCCGTCCGTAAACGGGAGGTTGTCGGTGGCGACCAGCGCGATCAGGGTGAGGCCGAGCACGGCCTGGACGACGAGCACGATGACGAGGAGCTTCACAGACGCGATTGTCCCGATAGGCTGGCGGCCGTGCCGAACCAGGGTCACAAGGATCGCCTGACCGCCATCGACGCCTCGTTCCTTCACCAGGAGAAGCAGGCGTCGCATATGCACGTCGGCGCCCTCGTCGTCTTCGAAGGCCCGCCGCCCAGTCGCGAGGACTTCTGCCACCACCTGCGGGCGCGGCTGCGGCTCGTCCCCCGCTATCGCCAGAAGCTTGCCTTCCCGAGGCTCGAGATGGGCCGGCCGTTCTGGGTCGACGACCCGAGCTTCAACCTCGACTACCACGTGCGGCACACGGCGCTGCCGAAGCCCGGCAGCGAGGAGCAGCTGCGCCACCTCGTCGGGCGGATCTTCTCGCAGCGTCTCGACCGCTCGAAGCCACTCTGGGAGCTATGGATCGTCCAGGGTCTCGAAGACAGCCGCTTCGCCTTGATCTCGAAGACCCACCACGCGCTGGTCGACGGGGTCGCGGGGGTGGACATCGCGACGGTGATGTTCGACCTCTCCCCCGTCCCGAGCGAGCTGCCGGAGGACGACGGATGGTCGCCCGAGCCCGAGCCGTCGAGTGCCGAGCTGGTGGCCGAGGGGGTCAAGGGCCTCCTGCGCACGCCGTTCAGCCTCGCCGGCCAGGCCATCGGGGCCGCGCAGCGGCCAGGGGCGACTCTCGAGAAAGCACGCGAGGCGGCCGAGGGAGTCGGCGAGGTCGTGTGGGCGGGCCTGAACCCGGCCCCCGACGTTCCGCTGAATGTGGAGATCGGCCCTCACCGCCGGGTCTGGTGGGTGGAGAGCCGGCTCGCCGACTTCAAGGAGATCAAGAACGCGCTCGGCGGCACGGTGAACGACGCGGTGCTCACCGTGGTGTCCGGCGCGCTCGGGCGCTGGCTGCGCGACCGCGGTGTCCGGACCGAGGGCCTCGAGCTGCGCGCGCTCGTCCCCGTGTCGATCCGCGCGGAGGGCGATCACGGCGAGCTCGGGAACCGCATCGCGGCGATGCGCGGCCCGCTGCCGGTGTACGTGCGCGACCCCGTCGAGCGGCACGCGATCGTGCGGGAGGGCATGGGCAGCCTCAAGGAGTCGAAGCAGGCGCTCGGCGCCGAGGTGATCGCCGGGCTGCAGGACTTCGCACCGCCGACGCTGCTCGCTCAGGCCTCGCGGCTCAACTTCTCGACGCGGCTGTTCAACCTGATCGTGACCAACGTTCCGGGGCCGCAATTCCCGCTCTACCTCCTCGGCCGCGAGATGGAGCGCATCGTCCCGATCGCGTTCCTGCCCGAGAACCACGCGCTCGCCCTCGCGATCATGAGCTACAACGGCAAGGTCGACTTCGGCCTGCTGGCGGACTACGACGCGATGCCCGACCTCGATGTGCTCGGCGGCCACCTCGAGGACTCGCTCGCGGAGCTGCTGAAGGCGGCGCGCAAGAAGAGCGCGTCGGCCGCGCGCTCCAACGGCTCGAAGAAGGCGGCGCCGAAGAAGGCATCCGGGTCGGCGAAGGCGCCGACCCGCGGCAAGAGCTGAGCCCGCCCTTGGGCGCGCTGGCCGACGCCGACCGCCTCCGCGTGCTGGCGATCGACGCCGGCGGGACGATGACCGACACGTTCGTCGTGGACGGACGGGGCGCGTTCGTGGTCGGCAAGGCGCAGACGACCCCCGAAGACGAGTCGGTCGGGTTCATGGCGTCCGCGCGCGACGCGCTCGCCCAGCGCGACACGACCCCCGCGGAGGCGTTCCCGCGAATCGTCTCCGGCATCTACTCTGGCACCGCGATGCTGAACCGGCTGCTGGCGCGCGAGGGCAGGCGGATCGGGGCGATCGTCAGTGCCGGCCAGGAGGACTACCTCCAGCTCGAGCGCGGCATCCAGACCTACCTGGGCTACTCGTACGCGGACCGCCTCCACGTGGCCACGCACTTCCACAACAAGCCCATCGTGGAGCGCGGGCTGATGAAGGGCGTGCGCGGGCGTATCGACGTGCTCGGCCAGGAGGTCCTGCCGCTGCGCGAGGAGGACGTCCGCGCCGCCGCGCGCGAGCTGCTCGACGCGGAGGTCGAGGGCATCTGCGTGTGCCTGCTGTTCGCCTACCGCAACGCCGAGCACGAGCTGCGCGTCGCCGAGATCCTGCGCGAGGAGATGGACGGCCGCGAGGTCCCGCTCTATCTCTCCTCCGAGCTCTACCCGATGCGGCGCGACCTGCCGCGGCTCAACTCGACGCTGATCGAGGCGTACGCGGCCGAGCCGTCGCGCGGCACGCTGCAGCGGGTGCGCGAGCGCACCAAGGAGCACGGCGCGGGCTTCGAGCTGCGGGTGATGGCGGCGCACGGCGGGACGATCTCGATCGAGGCGCGCGAGTTGGCACGCACGCTCGTGTCGGGGCCGATCGGCGGTGTGGTGGGCGGCCAGGCGCTCGCCCGTGAGCTCGGCATCCCGAACGTGCTCTGCACGGACATCGGCGGCACGAGCTTCGACATCGCACTGCTCACCGACGGCCGCTTCGAGATCACCCCGACGCCCGACATCGCGCGCTTCGTGCTCAACATCCCGCTGGTCCGGATCGACTCGATCGGCGCCGGCACCGGTTCGTTCGTGCGAGTGAACCCGAACTCGAACCGCCCCGAGCTCGGGCCCGACTCGGCCGGCTCCAGGATCGGCGTGTGCTGGCCCGACGGCGGCCTCGACACCGTCTCGGTCACGGACCTGGACGTGGTCCTCGGGCGCGTCAACCCGGACTACTTCCTCGGCGGGCAGGTCAAGCTCGATCCCGAGCGCGCACGCGCGGCGGTCGAGCACCAGCTCGCCGAGCCGCTGGGGTTGTCCGTCGACGACGCGGCCGCCGGCGTGATCGAGCTGTTCGAGGAGACGCTCAAGAACGAGGCCGTCGGCCGCATCCTCGGCAAGGGCTACTCGCCCGCCGACTACGCCCTGCTGTGCTACGGCGGCGGCGGCCCGCTGCACGCCGCCGGCTACACGGCCGGCGTGACCTACAGGGAGGTGCTCGTGCCCGCCTGGGCCGCCGGCTTCTCCGCCTTCGGATGCGCCTGCGCCGACTTCGAGTACCGCTACGACCAGACCATCGACATGCCCATCGCCCCCGAGTACGGACTGGACGAGAAGGCCGGCGTGGCGATGATGATCACCGGTGCCTGGCTCGGCCTCGAGGAGCGCGTGGCGGACGAGTTCGCCAAGTCCGGCATCGAGACGCCGGGGATCCGCTTCACCCACCTCGTCCGCATGCAGTACTACGGCCAGCTGAACGACATCGAGATCGTCTCGCCGCGGCTCGAGCTCGACGAGGGCGAGCATGTGGACGAGCTGATCGCCGCCTTCGAGGACGCCTACGCGAAGGTGTACGCCCGCTCGGCGCGCTCGCCGGAGCTCGGCTACCTGGTGACGCAGGCGATCGTGACCGGCTCGGTGGACGTGGAGAAGCCCGCGCTGCCGTCGCTAGGCTCCTCCGCCTCCGCGCAACCCAAGGCCTCCCGCGCTGTTCACTGGGGGCACGGGTTCGTGGAGACGGACGTCTACGAGCTCGAGTCGATTGCCGCCGGCCAGGAGATCGAGGGCCCGGCGGTGCTCGAGTCGCAGACGACCACGTTCGCCATCCCGCCCGCACGCAGGGCAACTCTCGACCGACACCAGGTGTTCCACCTCACATGAAGAAGCTCCTAATCGCCGCGGCCGCGCTGATGGCCGTGCCGGGCGCCGCCCAGGCCGCCCCGCCCAACCCCTTCGGCCACGCCTGCACGCCGCAGAACGGCGTGCTCTTCTGCCCCACCGCGAGCGACGCCGAGCGCGTGCCGAGCTTCGACGGTGTCCCGATGGACGTCGACGTGACGCTCCCGCCGAGCGGCGACGGCCCGTTCCCGACCATCGTGCTGATGCACGGCTGGGGCGGCAACAAGCGGAGCTTCGAAGCGACCTCCCCGGAGGGGAACGGCGGCGCGAGCTACCACTACAACAACGTTTACTTCGCGCAGCAGGGTTACGCAGTCGTGACCCCGAGCGCACGCGGGTTCGGACGCTCGTGCGGGGCCGCCGACTCGCGCACCTCACCCGGCTGCGACCGCGGCTGGCTGCATCTGGCCGACCATCGCTACGAGATCCGCGACACGCAGTACCTGCTCGGGCTGCTCGCCGACCAGGGGATCACGAGGCCGGGCGCCATCGGGGTCACGGGCGTCTCCTACGGGGGTATGCAGAGCCTCTCGCTCGCCCGGCTGCGCGACCGCGTCCGGCTGCCGAACGGCCGCTACCGGTCTTGGCGCAGCCCGAACGGCAAGCCGATGCGCGTGGCGGCTGCCTACGCCCGCTGGGGCGGATCCGACATGGCCTACGTGCTGCAGCCGAACGGCCGCTATCTCGACTTCAAGCCGTACAGCGTCGGCCAGAGCCTCGAGCCGGGCGGCGTGATGAAGAAGAGCTACACCGACGGGCTCTATCTCACCGGGAACCTGAGCGGCTTCTACGCGCCGACAGGCGGCGTCTTCGGATCGGACATCACGAAATGGAAGGCGCTCTCCGACCGCGGGCGAGCCCACCCGGCCTGTCCTCGCCGTCGGCCGCGAGCTCACCCGCTATCACAGCTCAGCCGGCGTTACCGGTGGCAGGAGCGCGCCGCTGCTCGTGCAGAACGGCTGGACCGACGACCTGTTCCCGGTGCCGGAGGCACTGCGCACCTACCGCTCGCTGGAGCGCGCGAAGGGCGCCTACGTCGCGCTGCAGGTCGGTGACTTCGGCCACATGCGCGGCCAGAACAAGCAGCCGGTCGACCGGGCGCTGCAGGACCAGGGGGCCCGCTTCTTCGCCTCGTTCCTGAAGGGACAGGGCAAGCCGCCCGGGCACCGCAGCGTCGTTGCCTACACCCAGACCTGCCCGGGCGACGCCGCGGCCGGGGGTCCCTTCCGCGCGTCGAGCTGGGATGCGCTCCACCCCCGCAGCCTGCGCCTCTCGGCGCCTCGCAGCCAGCGGATCAGCTCGGGAGGCGGTGATCTCGCCGTGGGCAAGGAGCTCGACCCGATCGGCGGCAAGGGCGCGTGCCACGCCGTCAGCGCCACACGGGCGAGCGGTACCGCCGTCGTGCAGCGCACCGTGACGAAGCCGTTCACCTTGCTCGGCCTCCCCACCGTGCGGGCGACGATCGCCACCAAGGGCCGCGGCGGCGTGATCGCCGCGCGCCTCTGGGACGTCCACCAGGGGCAGCAGACGCTCGTCGCGCGCGGCGTGTACCGCCTGACCGACAACCAGAAGGGCAGGATCGTCTTCCAGCTCTTCGGCAACGGCTGGCGCTTCGCCAGGGGCCACCGGGCCAAGCTCGAGCTGCTCGGGAGCGACCCGAACTTCGTGCGCCCGAGCAACTTCGAGTTCACGGTGCGGGCGTCCAAGATCGGAGTGGAGCTGCCCGGGCGCTAGCGGGTAGTCTCGCCGGCGCATGGCGGTCGTCCCGGCCACCCGCGAGCTCGAGCCGCGCGAGCGGAGGCCGATCGGCTGGGGCGGCAAGCGCCTGTCCGAGATGCTCGCCGAGTCGGAGCGGCTGTTCGCCGAGACGGGGCGCTACTACGGGATCGAGGAGCTGACGCTCCAGGGCTCCGACCCGATCGGCTACGAGAAGCTCTTCAGCAGGGTCCGCGGAGGGCTCGTGTCGGCCCGCGAGACCGCCCTCAACATCTCGGCGTCCCCGATCGTGCGCGAGCTGGGCGAGCTCTGCTTCGCGCTCTACACCCCGGAAGGCGACTCGATCGCCCTCTCCACGGGGATCATCGTCCACGTCCACACGATGTCGGACGCGCTCAAGTGGATGGTCCGGCAGGAGTACGAGGACAACCCGCGCATCCGGCCGGGTGACATCTTCGCGAACAACGACCCCACGATCGGCGACGTCCACAACGCAGACGTGCAGACCTTCGTCCCGATCTTCTGGGACGGCGAGCTGGTTGCCTGGGCGGGCGGCGTCACGCACGTGCTCGACATCGGCGCCTCCACGCCCGGCGGCGTGCCGGTGGGCCCCACCAACCGCCTGGACGACGGGATCGACCTCCCCTGCATGAAGATCGGCGAGGGCGACGAGCTCGCCCGCTGGCACCTCGAGCGCTGCCGCAAGCAGACGCGCGCGCCGATGTACTACCTGCTCGACGAGCGCACCCGCCTGGCGGGCTGCCACATGGTCCGCGAGGCGGTGGAGCGCGTGATCCTCGCCGAGGGCGTGGAGCGCTTCAAGCACTTCTCGCGCGAGGTGATCGAGGAGGGGCGGCGCTCGTTCAAGTCGCGCATCCGCGAGATGACGGTGCCCGGCCGCTACCGCTCACCGGCGTTCTTCGACGTGACCTTCGCCGACAAGCCGGAGCTGCCCGCGCGGGCCCGGCGCGACTTCATGATGCACTCGCCGTTCGAGGTGCGGATCGGGGGCGACGGCGTCTACGAGCTCGACCTCGAGGGCTCCTCGGCGTGGGGCTACCACTCGATGAACTGCACGCCCTCCGCGATGCAGGGCGCGATCTGGGTCCAGTTCACGCAGACGCTGATCTGCTCCGACAAGGTCAACGACGGCGCCTATTTCGCGGTCGAGACCAATTTCCCGGAGGGCACGATCGCCAACCTCGGCGACGCCGACGGCTCTACCGGAATCGCCTGGGCCTTCCTCCAGCCCGCGTTCACGGGCTACCCGCGCACGCTCAGCCGCGCGCTCCAGTCGCGCGGCTTCATCGAGGAGGTGATCGGCGCCTACTCGGTCTCGGGGAACGTGATCCAGGGAGGCGGCGTCGACCAGTACGGCAACTCGAGCGCGATCATGAACTTCGAGGTGGCCGCGCAGGGCATGGGCGCCAAGTACGTCCTCGACGGGACCGACTTCGCCGCCGCCATGTTCAACCCCGAGGGGGACATGGGCGACGTGGAGATGTGGGAGCTGATCTGCCCGATGGTCTACCTGTCGCGCCGGGTCAAGGCCAACACCGCCGGCCCCGGACGCCATCGCGGCGGCTCGAGCTTCGAGTCGCTCTCGATGGTCTGGAACACGCCGTTCTGGGAGCTGCAGAACCTCGGCTCGGCGCGGGTGTTCGCGGGCTCGGGCTTGTTCGGCGGCTATCCCGGCTCCTGCGCGCACGTGCACAACCTGTTCCGTCCCGAGCTCGGCGACGACTATCCGGTGGCCGACGGCAGCTTCGACGAGCCGGCGCTCATGGGAGTGGAATGCGAGCGGCGCGAGTACAAGCAGGACAACTTCACGATGCTGCAGCCCTTCGAGTCGGGCGACCTCTACCTGTCGGTGATGAAGGGCGGCGCCGGGCTGGGCGACCCGCTGCTGCGCCCGGTCGAGGCGGTCGAGCGCGACGTCGCGGAGGGTCACCTGCTGCCGCGCTTCGCCGAGTCGGTCTACGGCGTCTCCGACCGCGCCGCCGCCCGCCGCCGGCGGCTCGAGCGGGCGCGGCCGGTCCCGGAGTGGTGGGCGGAGCAGCGCGAGCGCGTGCTCGCCCAGGACGCCGCCCCGCCGGTGAAGGTGATGTACGCGGAGTGCATGCGCCTCTCGCCGCGCTGGGCTGCCGAGTACCGCGGCTTCTGGGACCTGCCGGACGACTTCGAGTGGGTGGCCCCCACCCCAACCGTCAAGGCAACCAAGGCGGAGCGAGGCAAGATCACCCCCGCAGAGGCGAACGCCGAGTTCCTCGCCGGCTCGAAGGTGCACGGCGGCGCGGCCCAGGGCGGCCGCACGCTCGAGCGTGAGACGCTCGCGGCCCTGCTCGACGAGAAGCTCTCGCGCCAGGCGGTGAAGGACATCCAGTCCGGCTACAAGGACGCCGGGCGCTTCGACAACTGGGTCGCCGTCCTCCAGGAGCGGGTCCCCTACGACGACCCGATCGTGCTGCCCCTCGGCGAGGGGCTGAACGTGGTGCGGGCGGGCGCCGAGCTCGTGATCCGCTGCGACTGCGGGCACGACTTCTGCGGCCACACCGACAACTGGAAGCTGCACGCCCTGATCCACGTGCGCGACAGCGAGGAGGCCATGCTCGAGGTCTACCCGCGCATGGCGCACGCCGACGTCGAGTGGCAGGAGCTGCGCGAGCTCCTCTGCCCGAGTTGCGCGCGCCAGCTCGAGGTCGAGGCGGCCCCGCCGGGCTACCCACTCGTCCACGACTTCCTGCCGGACGTGGATGGCTTCTACCGCGGTTGGCTCGGCCGCGAGCTGCCCGCAGGTATCGTGGGGCCGGCGTGAACGAGGGACGCGTCAGCACCAACGGCATCGAACTCTGCTACCAGTCGCTCGGCGACCCGTCGGGACCTCCGCTGCTGCTCGTGATGGGCCTGGGGATGCAGCTGATCCACTGGGACCTCGAGCTGTGCGAGCAGTTCGTCGACGAGGGCTACCACGTGATCCGCTTCGACAACCGGGACGCGGGGCTGTCGACGCAGATCGCGGCGCCCGTGCCGCCGATCGTGCGCGCGATGGCGGGCTTCCAGATCGACGCGCCCTACCTGCTCACGGACATGGCGGCCGACACATTCGGGCTGCTCGACGCGCTCGGCATCGAGCGCGCGCACGTCATGGGTGTCTCGATGGGCGGGATGATCGCGCAGACGATGGCGATCGCGAGGCCTGAGCGGGTGCTCTCGCTCACCTCGATCATGTCGACCACCGGCGAGCGCCGCGCCGGCATGCCGAAGCTGCGCACCTGGAGCCTGCTCATGCGCCGCGCCCCGGACCGGCGCGACGCCTTCGTCGAGTACTTCGTGCGCCTGTTCCGGATGATCGGCTCGCCGGGGTTCCCGCAGGACGAGCCGCGCATACGCGAGCTCGCCGCGGCCACCTTCGATCGCAACCACGGCCCTGCGGGCACAGCCCGCCAGCTTGCCGGGATACTCGCCTCGGGCGACCGGACGCCGCAGCTGCGGAGCCTGCGGGTCCCCACGACCGTGATCCACGGGACCGATGATCCGTTGGTTCCGTTCCGCGGCGGCGTCGCAACAGCGCGGGCGATCCCCGACGCAGAGCTCGTGGCGATACCAGGGATGGGCCACGACCTCCCGCGCGAGATCTGGCCCAAGCTGATCGAAGCCGTGGCCAGGAACAGCGACCGCGCCGCGGCCGCATCCCCCGCGTAGCGCGGGCTCGCCCTACAGCGGCGGGCGGTGCTCGGGCGCCAGCCGGTGCGCCAGCACGAGCGTGTCCTCGTCGAGCTCGGCGTCGACCAGGTCGAAGTGGCGCGCGTACTCCTCGACGAGCGCGCCGGCCACCTCGTCCCAGCCGAGCGCGCCGTCCTCTGCCGCCACCGAGCCCGTGGCCTCCGGCCGCCAGGGCAGCTCGAGCGCCTCGTAGACGGGCACGAGCACGCGCCTGACCCTGTCCTCGCCGCTCACCACGAGCACCACCCCGGTGTGAGAGCCGCCCGCCACCACGCGCTGCCCGATTCCGGCGAGCTTGGCCTCACCGCGGGCGTTGACGCTGTAGCGCCCCGGGCAGTACTCGCCCTGCACCTCGCCCACGCGCGCGTCGACGCCGAGGCTCCGGAGCGCCGCCACGATCCGGCCCGCCGTGCTCTCGAAGCGCTCGTGGATGCCGGCGCGCGGCTCGGAATCGGGGCGGGCATGGCCGAGCTCGATCGTCCCCTCGTGGAAGATCGCCGCGCGCCCGCCGGCGAGCCTGAGCACGGCCTCGAAGCCGGCGTCCCGGGCGGCCGCCACCGCCTCCCCATAGCCCTCCGCGACCGCGTCGCGCTTCGCGAAAGCCACGAATGCCCCCGGGCGCGCGATTCGCAGCGTCTCGGGCAGCTCACCCGCCGCCACGCGCAGCATCAGCGCGCGCGACACGGCGGTGTCGAGCGCGGGGTCGTCCTCGAACGAGTCTCTGAGCAGCCTGAGAGGCCTCACTCGGCTAGAAGCCGAGCGCGAACTTCGCCTCTTCGCTCATCATGTCCGGGGTCCAGGGCGGGGAGAAGGTCATCTTCGAGTAGACGGAGTCGACCCCGTCCAGCTCGCCCACGAACTCCTCGATCTGCTCGGAGACCTGGGGCCCGATGGGGCAGCCGGGAGAGGTGAGGGTGAAGTTGATGAAGACATTTCCGTCCTCGATCTCCACGTCATAGATGAGGCCGAGCTCCACGAAATCGAGCCCGAGCTCGGGATCGATGACGTTGGTGAGGGCCTCCTGCACGTCGTCGACGGTCACGGTCGCCATGGCACGAGGATAGTAGGGTCAAACCATGGCGCTGCTGGTGGTCATCGCGGTGTTCATCCTGGTGCCGCTCGCCGAGCTGTACGTGATCCTCAAGGTGGGCGACGCGATCGGCGTCGGGTGGACGATTCTCCTGCTCGTGGCCGATTCGGTGCTCGGCGCGCTGCTGCTTCGGAGCCAGGGAAGGAGCGTGTGGCGGCGCTTGAATACGGCGCTGTCGGACGGCCGCATGCCGCACCGAGAGGTGGTCGACGGGGTGCTCGTCGTGTTCGGCGGCGCGTTTCTCCTCACGCCGGGGTTCATCACGGACGTGCTCGGGCTCCTGCTGCTGATCCCGCCGACGCGCGCGCTGATCAGACCGCTCGTCGTGCGCCGGCTCGGCAGGCGTCTGGCCGTGGGGGTGGTCGGGGATGCACCGGGGCCGAGCCGCCGGCGGCCACCCGGAGCAGGAAGTGATTACGACGTGGAGGGGACGGCCACCGAGTACGACACTCGGACCAGCGGTGCTGAGGCCCGAAGCAGCCAGCTCGGCCGGCTCCGTAGGGAAGAGAATCCGTGAGCGCCCCGGCGCTCGCGCTCTCGTTCTTCGACCCCGCCCACGAGATTCACGGGACAGCCCGCTCGGGGGCGACGATCCTGTTCGAGGGCCGCCGGCCGCGGGCGCTGACGGAGGGCGCGGTCATCGAGGGTTCCGGCCAGGGCTGGCACGCCGAGCTCGAGGGCGAGCTGGCGCTCGATGCCGAGCCCGTGACCGAGCCCGCCGACCTGGGTGGCGTCAGCGCCCGCATCGTGCGCGTGCGCGGCGAGGCCGGAGGACGACGGGTGGAGTGCCTCGGCACCCTTGCCGAGACCTCCGCCCCGCCGCGCTGGGAGGAACTGGACGCGCTGCGAACGATCTCGGCGCTCGTCGACGAGCAGCACGCCCTCCTCGCGCTCGCCCGACGACCGCGCGGCGCGCTCGGCCACGGCGACGAGCGCGTGACCGCGGTGCTGCTCGAGGGGGACCGCTTCCTGCAGATCGAGGACGCCCGGGTCTCCACCGTCTATGACGGCGACGGCCGCCAGCGCAGCGCCGGCCTCGAGCTGTGGGTTCCGGGCGAGGAGTATCCGCGCCGGGGATCCGGTGTGGTCGTGGCCGGGTCCTCGCTTCGGCTCGACGAGCTCGAGGTGCACGCCGCGGTCTTCCGCTGGCGAGTCGACGGCCGCGACGGGATCGGTGGCTACGAGCTGATGGCGCGCACCGAGCCGCCCGCGGCCGCATGACCCGGGCGCTGATCAGCGACTTCGGCGGCGTCCTCACGTCGCCGCTCCAGGCGGGATTCCTCGCCTACCAGGAGGAGACCGGCGTGTCGCTCGAGGAGCTCGGGCGGGCGATGGCGAAGGCGACCGAGGAGCACGGAGACCACCCTCTGTTCGTGCTCGAGCGGGGCGAGATCAGCGAGGGCGAGTTCCGGGACAGGATCGAGCCGCATCTCGAATCGGGCTTCGACCTGACGAGGCTGCGGACGCTCTACTTCGACCGCATCGTCCCCAACCGTCCCATGATCGAGTTCGTCCGCGACGTGCGGCGGCGCGGGACTCGAACCGCCCTCCTCACCAACAACGTGCGCGAGTGGGAGCCGCTCTGGCGCTCGAAGCTGCCCGAGATCGACGAGCTCTTCGAGGTGGTCGTTGACTCCGCGTTCGTGGGGCTGCGGAAGCCCGACCCGGCGATCTACGAGTTGACGCTCGAGCGCCTCGGCGACGGCGTGCGGCCGGCGGACTGCGTCTTCGTCGACGACCTCGACGTCAACTGCGAAGCGGCCCGGGCGCTCGGAATGACCGCTGTCAGGTTCGTGGACGCCGAGCAGGCGATAGGCGAGATCGAGTCAGCGCTCGCCCAGTAGGGCGCCCAGCGTGGTGCGCATCGCGGCGCGGGCCCGCTCGGTGCCGAGCCGCTGGTGGACCCGGTAGCCCTCCCAGGCCGCCCAGGAGCCGGCCGAGACGAGCGCCGCGAGCAGCACGGCCCGCTCGCCTGCCTCGGCCCGCTGGAGCTCGCGCCGGAAGACCCGCTCGACCTCGTTCGCCGCGGCGCTGCGTGCGGTGGTGAGCCAGCCCGCCGCGACATCCGACTCGTGCTCGAACAGGCGCCCCGCGCGCACCACCGGGCTGACCTGCTCGAGGAGCCGCGCCCGCTGCGTCACGAACGCGTCGAGGCGCTCGGCGAGCGGCAGCGACGCGTCGACCGGCTCGACCTCCCTGATGACCCGTTCGTACTGCTGGTGCGACACGGCCTCGACCAGCGCCTCGCGGTCGCGGAAGTGCTGGAAGACCGAGCGCTCGGAGACACCGGCGCGCTCCGCGATCCGCTCGGCCGTGGGACGGAGCTCGCCCTCCTCCAAGAGCCCGAACAGGGCGTCCACGAGCGCCTGACGGGTGCGCTCTGCCCGGACCGTCCGTCCGTCCTTGGAGCCGGTGGTCTCGGCTTCCATTGGACCAGCATAGTTCTTTCAGGCCGAGTGCAAGAACCTGCCTATACTCCGGCGCGTGATGCGAGCCCGGTCCCGCCTCCTGGCCGTGGTCATTCCCTGCCTCGCGCTGGCGCTCGTGCCGGCGGCGGCATCCGCGCAGGACAACGCCGGATCGTGCGTGCTAACCGGGTCGGAGGGGACCGAGCAGGACTACCGCTGCCGGATGGGCCCCGTCACGGTCGGACCGTTCCAGGTGCTCACCAAGGAAGGCATCTTCAGCATCCCCAAGCCGAACGTCGACGGTTTCGTGACGAGCATGGACGTCGACGTCGTGGACGCGAACGGCAAGCGGGTGCCGATCAGCCGGCTGATGCTCCACCACATCGTGTTCCTCAACGCCGGCAAGTCAATCGGTGCCAAGCGCGACCCCACCTGCGGCCCCGGCTTCGAGACGTGGGACACGATGTCGCTGTTTCCAAACCAGGCGGAGCGCTTCTTCGCCGCCGGCGAGGAGCGCTTGGAGATGCAGCTGCCCGAGGGCTACGGCTATCCGCTCTCGAAGCAGGACACGTGGCTCATGCTCTACATGTTCATGAACCACCGCTCGGTCACCGACAGGGGGTACGTCGAGTACAACATGACCGTCGACACGCGGCCGAACCTGACGCCTGTGGACCCGTACTGGTTCGACGTGGGCCAGTGTGGGACGGACCCGGTCTACGACGTCGCGGGCGGCGGCCCCAAGGGCTCCATCGACACGCGCAAGAGGGTCATCCGGATGCCTGAGGCGGGACGACTCGTCCACGCCGGCGGCCACGTTCACGGCGGCGGCCAGGCGCTCGCGCTTCGCCGGCCCGAGTGCCCGAACAGCGAGATCTACACCTCGCGCCCGGTCTGGGGGTCCAAGAACCATCCCTTCTACAAGGTCAGACCGGTGCTGCACGAACCCGGTCCTATCCACATGACCGCGTTTCAGTCGGCCCGCGGGGTCCCGCTCGCGGCGGGGGAGAAGGTCGTGCTCGAGTCGCGCTACGACGCCAACCGGCCGCACACCCGCGTGATGGGGATCATGGTCACCTACGTAGCGCCCGATCCATCGGTGACAGAGCCCTGCGGCCAGGCGCCGAACGACTTCGTCGCGCTGAAGAAGCCAAAGGGCAGGACGAAGCCACCGCCGTTCCGCGTGCCGATCGTCGGGAGGAGGGGCGGCAAGGCGGTGAACATCGATGCGCCGCCCGGGAGGCGCGTCTCGCTCGGCGGCAGCGGCACGATCGAGGTGGGCGACCTGTTCTTCAGGCGCCCCAACGTGTCGCTGCGCGCCGGCGGGACTCTCACCTGGCGCTTCCGGGGACCCACGGTCCACAACATCACGCTGGCCAATGGACCGCGCGGGTTCTCCTCTCCCAACCTCTCGCAGGGGCGGTCATACAGGAAGAAGCTCAGCGTGCCCGGCACCTATCAGCTCTTCTGCGGCATCCATCCGGTCGACATGACGGCCACGGTCAAGGTCAGGCGTGGAGCCGAGTCCCGACGCAGATGACTTTTTCTCGTAAAGAGCGGGGAAGTCCCCGGAGCGGCGCTTGACCTCGTTCACAACGGTTGATTAGCTGCACCGCAGAGACGCGGACGGAGCGCAAAGAGCGAAGCCAGAGGTTGTAAGGCTCGCCCCGGTGAAGCAGTGGCCTCGGCCGCTGTGGAGCGGACTTCAAGCGCGAAGTTCGCGTCTCGTCTTTTTTTGGGGGTTGGCGGGGGTCAACCGCTCCGCGCGCGGAGCTCGCGCTTGGCGTTCTTCCGGTAGCGGACGATCTTGCCGGCGTTGAGCCGGTACCGCGCGATCGTGGAGCTGGGCGGCAGCTCGAAGCCTCCGATCAGCCGGTGCGGGATGACCGCCCAGCCGCCATCCTCCTCGATCAGATCCCCGCGCACCTGAAAGTTGCGCTGCCACAGGAACTGGGGGTGATGGTCATGGGCGGTGATGCACGCCAGGCCGGGCTGGACCGGGAGCCCGAGGACGCCCGCACCCAGATGAATTCGATGCGCGGCCCGATCGACGGAGATCGGCACTCGCACCGAGAAGGGAAAGCCGTCCGGGGCGACGAGCGAGAGCACCGCGCTCGGGTAGCGCGCGCCGAGCTCGTCCAGGCGCTCGTCCCACACCATGCCTCCGCCCTCGGTGCGGGCGTGCTCGCCGGGCGGCTCCTCGTCGTGCCCTGAGCGGACCTCCTCCATGTGCGCGTCGAACAGCTGCGGCTCGTTGGTCGGGTCGCCGTCGGCCCACACGTAGACCCGCTCCGGGCGGACGTGGACGTAGATGCGCTTGTAGTACCAGTCGAACAGGTGCTGAAGCGCCTTCGGCGGCGCCATCTTCGCCGTCGCGGGCAGTTTGGCGGCCGACTCGCGCTGATAGCGCTCGCGGTTGGCGTCGAGATCGCGGTCGTCGACCTCCGCGGTGCCCTGGACCAGCACCTGGGGCGCCTTCTCCATCCCACAGCCGGTGGGATCGCTGAACAGGAGCGCGACCTTCGGGTTCAGCCGGGCGTCCTTGGCCTTCTTCGGGTAGCCGAGGCCGGTGCAGACGTCGATGCAGAGACCGCCGCGCTCGTAGTACGGCGTGACCGGCCACGAGATCGGCTGACCGCGGCGGTCGACGGTCGTGTACTCGGTGGTGATGAAGGTCTCGAAGACCCGCTGGACCTCCGCCGGGAGAGATGCGGTCATGGCATCGCCAAGTCAATCACCGCGGCTACCGCGGTGCCGCGCAGCCGGGCCGGCCCCAGAGGCCGCGGCCCGCCGCGCGGGCCCGGCGCGCCGCGCGCACGAACAGGTCCTCGTACTCGACGTTCGGTGGGATGGTCAGCGGCAGCGCGTAGCCGCGCGCCGCGAGCAGGCGGTTCAGGAAGCGCCCGTCCCCCAGCCAGACGTAGGCCAGCGCCCGGCCGTAGCGGTCGCGCTCCTCGACGCCCAGCCGGTAGCGCACGGGCGTGCCCAGCGGCACGGTGCGCTCGACGAACGCGGACGCCTCGCGCCCGAAGCACTCCCGATCCCCGAAGACCTCGGGCGTGTCGATCCCGATCAGGCGCACCTTGCCGACGCCCGACAGCCACAGGGTGTCCCCGTCGGTGTGGCGCGTGACCCGGGCCGCAACGGCGTCGCCTGGCGCCCGGGCGCTGCGGGCGGAGGGCGGCGCATCCTCGGAGTCGTCCGAGCACCCGGGAAGGACGAGCGCGAGAGTGAGGGCGGCTGCGGCTAGTTGTCGCTGCCCGAGCCGGTCCCAGCAGTAGAGCTCAACCGCCTCCGCGGCGAGCTCCATCAGGCGCTCGTCCGACAGCCATGGCAGGACCGTGCCGAGTGCCTGCTCCTCGCTGATGCCCGCCTCGAAGGCGTCGTCGCCCTTGAAGCCGGCCGCGATACGCAGGGCTTCGCGACGGTGCTGGCCGAGCCGCGGAAACGCGCCCAGCAGGAACTCCTTGTTGGCGATCGGCTGGCCGACCTCGAGCGAGGCGTGCCATGCGGCGAGCATCGACAGGTCGTCGTAATCGAGCTCTTCGACGGCCTTGGCGTAGTGCACCTGAAGCTCGTCGTCGGGGATCTCGTCGACCCAGGCGCGCACGACCTCGCCCAGCAGCTGCCGGCGTGCTTCACGCCCGACGCTCTCGGCGACGACCCTGATCGCTTCCTGTGGCTCGATGAAGCAGAGAGGCATGTGCCTTCGCTCTCCTCCGGTTTGCATGGCTTACTGGTCGGAGACTAGGACGCGGTCCTGACGGAAAGACGCCCTAGGAGTCGAGGAACTCGGCGACGCGCGCCCGCTACGGCGTGCGCAGCGTCAGCTCGGGCCCGTGGATGCAGAGGGCGTCGCGCCCCGGGCAGTCGGCGCAGAGTGCCGCGTGGGGCTCGCTCGACGGCGTGAAGGCGCTCTCGACGACGCCGCGGGCGAGCTCGAGCAGCTCTGCCTCGAGCCGCTCGGCGTCGGCCGCCTCGTAGATCGCCACCGCGGGCTCGTCCGGGCGCTCGAGGAAGCAGTGCGCCACCTCGACGCGCTCGGCGCCGGCCCGCAGTGCCGCGAGCGCGTAGACGATGCGCTGGGTCGAGTAGCTCTCCGCCACGAGCGCCTCGGGCTCGTGATCGCCGAGCACGTCGCTCTTCCAGTCGACGACCAGCGTGCCGTCCTCCTCAAGCGCGTGGACGTCGACGACCCCGTTCATGAGCAGGCTGCGCCCGCCCGCCCCGGGCGGGACGACGGTGAACGCGAACGGCAGCTCGGTCCGCACGCGGCGCGCGGCGGCGATCCGCCCGCGCAGCCGCGAGCCGGCCAGGCGCTCGACCATCGCGCGCAGGTCCGCCACCTCGTCAGGCAGCGCCGGGATGCCGTGGCGCTCGATCTGGCTCGCGATCTCATCATCCGGCGGTACGAGTGGCCGGCGGAAGTCGAGCAGCTCGATCAGGCGGTGCACGATCGAGCCACGCAGGAGCGCGGTCATCCCGGACTGGCCGAGCGCCCCGGCCGGCGGGAGCGGCGATTGGACCGGGGCCAGCCCCAGCGTCCGCTGCAGGTAGAAGCGATAGCCGCAGCGACGGTAGGCCTCAAGGCCCGTGTAGCTCAGCCGGCTGATCGGCAGGGCGCGCGGGGCCGGGGGCGTGCCGAGCTCGAGCGCCGGCTGCTCGTGGCGAGGCTCGGACTCGCTCGCCGCCGCGACCGGCGCGCGGTCAGAGGCCGGCAGCAGCTCATCGACGGTCGCGGGCGTCAGCCGCGTCCAGCGCACGCGAACGGAGCGGCCCTCGAAGGCGTCCTCGTGCACACCCTCCGCTCCCTCGCCCGGCAGCGCCGCGCAGAACCCGCGCCAGATCCAGCGCATCGGCTCGCTGAGCTCGGCGGGCTCGGGACGCTTCTCGAGGTCCGTGGCGCCGCTCAGCACGAGATGCTCCTGGGCTCGCGTGACCGCCACGTAGAAGATCCGTCGCTCCTCATCCTCGGCTGCGCGCTTGCCCTCGGCCTTGAGCCGTTCGAGCCGCTCGCTGTCGACCGCGCCGCCGAGACCCGCGAGCCGCAGGCCAACGCTGCCGTCCTCCGAGATGCGCAATGAGCCCTCGTCGTCGCGGCCGTCCTTGCCGAGATCGCAGACGCACACCACCGGGAACTCGAGTCCCTTTGCCCGGTGGATGGTCATCATCCGAACGGCATTGAGGGCCTCCGCCTCGAGCGGCGCCTCGCCCTCGCGCGCCTCGAGCGCGTCGCGCTCGGCGATCACGTCCACGAAGCCGCGCAGGTCGCGCCCCTCGTCGGCCTCGTACTCCCGCGCCATCCGCATCAGCTTGCGGACGTTGGCCATGCGCCGAATCCCACCCGGGAGCGCCAATAGATGGCGGTCGTAGCCCGTCCGCGTCACGGCCCGGTCGATCAGGGTCTCGAGCGCGACCTGGCCGGCCACGCGGCGCTCCGCCTCGAAGCGCTCGACGAACATGCGGAGCCGCGCTCGGTCCTCGTCGGGCAGCGCCGAGAGCAGCTCGTCGGCCGGCTCGCTCACCGCCCACCAGGGGTCGCGGCCCGAGCGTCGCGCGTCCAGGCCGACGAGCGCCACCGCGTCCAGCGACATGCCGACGAGCGGCGATGCGAGCACCGAGTACACGGCGAGCCCGTCGAGCGGATTCGCGAGCGCCGACAGCCAGTGGCGCAGGTCGGACACCTGCTGCTGGCCGAAGTAGCCGCGCCCCCCGACCACGTGCACCGGGATGCCGCGCTCGTCCAGCGCGCGCTCGAAGAAGCCCATGGCGGTGGTGGCGCGGAACAGCATCACCACGTCGCCGTACTCGTAAGGCCCGCCGCGGGTCAGCTCGTCGACGCGCTTGGCGAGCAGGCGCGCCTCGGCGGCGCGCCAGGGCGGGGCGGCCTGCAGCGCCGCACCGAAGGGCTCGGCGCCCAGGTCGAGGGCCGCCTCCCAGCGCGCCTTGGGCCTGTCCACCACGAGCAGCTCGACGCTCGGCTCCACGCGCGGCGCCGGCTCGCGCGCGGCCGGCGCCTCGCGCAATGGCTCGAAAGCCTCGCCCCAGGTGCGCCCGAAGGCCAGATCGATCGCGTCGAGGAGCTCGCCGCGTGCGCGGAAGTTGACCGTGACGCTCTCGGCCCGGCCGGCGGCCGCCGCCTTCTCGAGGTGGCCGCGGAACACGCCCACATCGGCGTTTCGGAAGCGGTAGATCGACTGGTTCTCGTCTCCCACGCGGAACAGGTTGTCGCGCGAGAGGAGCTCGAGCAGCTCGTTCTGGAGCGGGTTGGTGTCCTGGAATTCGTCCACGAGCACGTGCTCGAAGCGCGCCGCGTAGGCCTCGCGCAGCCCGGCATCCCCCGCGAGCAGGTCGCGGGACACCAGCTCGAGGTCCTCGAAGTCGAGCCCCGAGCGCTCCCGCTTGGCGCGCTCGTAGCGCTCTCCGTGGAGCTCCAGGAGGCCGCTCAGCATCGTGTGGTCGCGCTGCTCGCGCTGGGCGAGGACGAGCGAGCGGAACGCCACGAGCGCCTGGCGGTACTCCTCGCAGGCGTCCGACGAGAGCGCCTTCGCGCGGCCCTTGAGCTCGAGTCCCTTCAGGGCGGCGGCGTCCGCGAGCTGCCCCTCCCGGAGCCGGTCGAGGAGATCGAGTGCCGCCTCGAGGCGCTCCATCGCGGCGCTGACCGCGGGCGCCGGCGGGCAGCCACCCAGCTCGGCGAGCGCGCCGCGCGCGGCCGCCTCGAGGCGCTCGCGCTCACCCGCCGGGAGTGGCGCCGCCGTCTCCTGCAGCACGGGCCGCCGCTGGCCCCGGCTGCGCAGGTGCGAGTACGCCGTGCGGACCATGTCGCGCAGGCGGTCGGGGGTATGGGCGGCGACCATCTCGATTCGCCCGGGGTCGACGCCGTCCGCCATGAACTCCCCGAGCGCGCCGTCGAAGGCCTCGAGCGCGAGCCGGTCGGCCTCGAGCTGGTCGAGCACCCGGAAGTCGGGATCGATCCCCGCGCTGAGCGCGTGCGCGCGCAGGATGCGCGCACAGAGTCCGTCGATCGTCGAGATCCAGGCGCCTTCGGCCGCCCTAGCCTCGTCGCGGCGGCCGAGCTCGAGGAAGCGGCGGCGCACGCGCGCCTTCATCTCGGCGGCTGCCTTCTCGGTGAAGGTGATAGCGAGTATCGACTCGACCGCCGCGCCGTCCTCGAGCACGGCACGCACGAATCGCTCGACGAGCACGGTCGTCTTCCCCGTGCCGGCGCCGGCGCGGACGAGCAGCGAGCCGTCGCGACGCTCGACGGCGCGGGCCTGCTCCGGCGTGAGCGCCGTCACCGCTCGCTCCTGCAGATCGACGGGTACTTGCAGCCGCCCTGCCAGTCGCAGCGCTCGGGGGCGGAGCAGAGCTCACCCGCGCGCATGCGGGCGTCCGTCTCGCGGATCCGCTCGAGCGCCCAGTCGAGCTTCGCGCGGAACTCCTCGCGTAAGAGCCGGTCTCCGCCCACCCATCCCGAACCGAGCTCCTCGACGTCCGCGGCGACCATCCCGCGCGGACGCGGGTCGTCGCTGCCGAGCGCCACGTACACGCCCCCCGCGGGGCGCAGCTCGAGCAGGCGCTCAACCACGAGCATGTAGAGCGCCGCCTGGAAGCGGTTCTCAGGCTCCCAGCTCGCGACCTTGTAGCGGTCGACCCGCTTGCCGCTCTTGTAGTCGATCACGAGCGCCAGCCCGTCGTGCGTGTCGACCCTGTCCATGCGCCCCCGGACCCGCAGCCCCTCGGCAATCTCGACGGGCTCGTGACCCTCCCCGTATCCGAACCGGAGCTCGAGGTGCTCGGGCTCGAAGCGGCTGTCCGAGGAGGCCTCGGCCTGCAGGTGCCGAAGCAGGTCGAACTCGAGCCGGCGCGCCGCCGCCTTTACGCGCGTCTCCTTGGGCGAGATCGCGAACGCGGAGCGGCGCTCACGCAGCTCCTCGAGCAGGATGCGCTCGGCCTGGGCGAGGTTCGCGGGCGTGATCCGGCGCTCGCCGGTCTCCTCCCGCACCCGCCGGTAGGTGTGCTCGAGGACGGTGTGGGCGTAGTCGCCGCGGACCATCGCCTCGGGATCGGGGGCGAGCGCGTCGGGCTTCAGGACGTCCTCCACAAGCCACTTGACGGGGCAGTCCGCGAATCGCTCCAGCGCGCCTGCCGACACGGCATCGCGGGCGGCGAGCTCGGCGAGCAGCGGACCGCACGAGAGCGGTCCGGCCACGCGCTCCTCGCGGCGCGGCCCGGCGGCCGCCAGAGCGCGATCCCATTCGGCGGCGGTCGGTGCGCTCTCGGCCGTCCAGATGACATCCGACAGCGAGCGTGTGCGGCTGTCGGGCTCCTCCGCCAGCAGCTCGCGGACGTCGTCCACGAAGAACGACTCGGCCTGCGGGTTGCCCTCCTCGTCGCTCGAGCGCGACGACAGCACGAGCAGCCGCTCGGCGCGCGAGGCGCAGACGTAGAACAGGTAGCGCTCGCGGTCGAGCGCGTCCTCGCGCACGGGCAGCACGAGTCCGGTCGCGCTCGCGATCGCGCGCCGGTCCTCGTCGGATAGGAACGGCTCGGGCGAGCTGCCGCGCGGGAACTCACCCTCCTGGAGCCCGCAGACGAAGACGACCTGGAAGCGGCGCGCGCGGATCGCCTCGGGAGTCGCCACCTGGACGCGATCCGGCTGGGGGTCCTCGCCGACGTGCACCTCGAGCTGCTCCAGCATCTGGTGGATGCGGGCGGGGCCGAGCCGGCCCCCCGGCGGGCTTCCTCCGGAGGCCTTCAGCACCTCCCGGAGAGCGCCGAGCGCGGCCTGTCCCTCGCGCAGCGCTCGTGCCTCATCGAGCTCGGGACCGGCCAGCAGGGCGGCCTGGCGCTCGTATGGCGCGGCGAAGAGACGCACCAGGCGGACCTCGAGCTCAGCCACGAAGGCCGCCTCGTCGTGCGCGTCCGCAAGCCGGTCGAGCTCGCTCAGCTTGAAGTGCTCGCGCTCCCACAGCGCCCGAGCCTGGGCGGCGCTGTGAGCGCCCTCGGTGCGCACCGCCGCCTCGAGCCTGTCCGCGAGCCCGGGCCGGCGCAGGCGCCCCGGCGTGCGCAGGTAGGCGAGCAGGTCGTCGGCGCTGCCGCCGAGCGCCGCGCAGCGGATCAGCGCCAGCAGGCCGCGCCCGAGGCCCGTGTGTCCGAACGGGATCCTCCGGTCAATCGAGTAGGGGATGCCGTAGGCGCCGAACACCTGCTCGAGCAGCGAGGCGTACTTGCTCGGGCGCCGAAACACAACGGCGACGTCGCCGGGCTCGATCCCCTCGCGCAGCAGCTCCAGGATGCGCGCTCCGGCCAGCTCGACCTCGGCGCGCTCGCCGCCCGCGCTGTGGAACGAGATCGCCGAGCCGGGATCGACGGGCTCGCCCGGCTCCTCGAACAGCCGCCGCTCCAGCTGGTGCAGCGCGGCGCGCGACGCCTCCGCGTAGTGCTCGTCAACCGGATCGAGCGCCCGCTCCTGGGCGCCGCGAGCGAGCAGCTCCTGCCTGATGGCGGCGGTGGCCCGGAAGGCCTGGCGAGCGGGCTCGAAGGGGAGCGAGACCGTGACGTCCGCGCCGCAGCGGCCGGCGATCGTCTCGAGCGCATCCAGCTCGAGCGGCGTGAAGTCGTCGAAGCCGTAAACGAACAGGGGGGTGCCGCCCCAGGTGGCCGGGTCGGCGCGCAGGGCATCGAGCGCCCCCCAGGCGAACAGCTCCGCGTCCACGAGCCCGGACTCCTCGAGGCCGGCGCGGTAGCTCCGGTAGACGGCCGCGACCTCCTCGGCGTACGCCCGCCGCGGCCCGTGGCCGCTCCAGTCACGCAGCGCGCGGGTGAACCGGGCCGGGTCGACCATCGAGCGGCCGAGCTCGGCCACGAAGCGCGCAGCGGCCCGGGCGAAGCCGGGCTGGGCGGCCGATTCGGCGAGCACGCTGAGGCCGGCGCGGCGCACCGCTTCCTCGACGATCAGCTCGCGTTGCACGTCCGAGGCAACGCGCGCGTCGTAGCCCGCGCGCCGGCCGATCTCCTGGAACAGCCAGCGGAAGCGCAGCACGCTTGCCCCGAACACGGCGCCCCGCTCGGCCAGCTCGCGCTGGGCGTGCTCGACGTCGCCGAAGGTCGGGACGAGGAGGATAGGGTCGCTGCGCACCCGGTCGAGCCGGGTGCTTGCGCCAGGCGGCTCGTCGTTGAGGCGCGCCCTCAGCCCGCCCAGCACCTCGCCCGCCTTGGCGGCGTTCGCGGGACCGGTTACGAGTGTGAGCGGCACACCGATAAGAGGTAGCGCGCGGTCACGACGGATGGATGGTCGCGTTATCCCGCCGGGTCTGACGGGAGGGCGGCCGGGCCGAGCGCGCCGGCGGTCGCCGCGGCCTCGAGCGCCTCCGCGAAGCGCGCCGGCGGCAGCATCACCGGTGCCTCCTGCAGCTCCCAGCCGCGGTTGGGCCGCATGATCCAGCGCGCGATCCGCAGCCTGTCGCCCTCGAGCCGCTCGACGCGGAGCTCGTCGCGGAGCTCGCCCGTGCGTCCGGGGCTGGCGCCGTGCGCGCCGGGCGCGCCCGCGGCGCCGTCCGGGTCGAGATCGACCGGGGCGAGCAGGTCCTTCCCGGCAGCCTCGACGAGCAGGCCCGGCAGATCTCGCAGCGGGAGGACCGGCGCCTCGCGGGCCAGCTGCCCCGCGTGCCAGGCCGCGAGTCGCAGGCCGCCCGGCACCTTCTCGAGCCGCAGCTCGCGACCGTCGTCATACGGGCCGGCGGCGGCGAACACCCCACGTGAGATGGTCGCGGGGCCCCGCTGCGCCGAGGAGCGCCGGGCCCCCGCCGGCCGGCGCGTGCCGGTGGAGCTCGGGCGCGAGCGGCTCGGCTTCAGGTTTGGATCGAGGACGGTTCCCTTGGAGCAGATCGGGCATTCCGCCGTGAAGCGGTTGTGGCGGCAGAAGACGGACACCTGGTCCAAATCTATCTTGCGTGAGCCGGCCGCCCACTTGGATGCTGCGACCATCCGTCCCCATGCGCACGGCGGTCGTGTCCGACCTTCACCTGGGGGCCCTCGGCGGCGACGACGTTGCGCGCGATCCGTCCATACGGGAGCGCCTGCTCGATGCGGTCGCCGGCTGCGACCGGGTGGTCCTGCTCGGCGACATGCTCGAGCTGCGCGAGCGGCGGCTCGCCGAGTCGCTCGAGGTCGTCAGGCCGTTCTTCGAGGCCCTCGGCTCTGCACTGGCGGGCCGGCGGGTGGTGATCGTGCCGGGCAACCACGACCATGCACTCGCCGCGCCGTGGCTCGAGCGGTTGCGGCTCGACGGCACCGAGCTCGGGGCGGAGAGCGATTGGCCGGTCGAGCCCGCGGACGGCGCCGCCGGGCGCCTGGCGGCCTTGATGCCCGAGGTCGAGGTGAGGCTCGCCTACCCGGGTGTCCGGCTGCGACCGGACGTCTACGCGATCCACGGCCACTACCTCGACCTCCACCTGACGGTGCCCCGCATCGAGTCGATCGCCGCCTCCGCGATGGGTCGCGTGACGGGCCGCGGCAGGGCCTGCCACTCGCCCGCCGACTACGAGGCCGTGCTCGCCCCGATGTACGTGTTCTACGAGGAGCTCGCCCAGGGGGCCGGGCCGAAGGCGCTCTCCCGCGGCGGGACGCTGTCGCGCACCGTGTGGCGGCGCGCCACCGCCGACGGCCGCGCCGGACGGCTGCTGCTCGGCCGCGTGACCATTCCGGGCGCCGTGGCCGCCCTGAACCGGCTGGGCCTCGGCCCGTTCAGCTCGGAGCTGACCGGCATCGAGCTGCGGCGGGCGGGCCTCCTCGCCATGGGTCGCGTGGCGGACAGCCTCGCCCTGGGCGCGGAGCACGTGGTGTTCGGCCACACCCACCGTCCCGGCCCGCTGCCGGGCGACGACCCCGCCGAGTGGACGACGCTGTCGGGCGCTCGGCTCTGGAACTCGGGTAGCTGGTTCCGCGAGTCGGCCTTCCTCCGGGACGGCGACTACGGCAACCCGTATTGGCCCGGAACCGTGCTGCTCCTGGACGAGGAGGGGCCGCCCCGCCTGGAGAACGCGCTACGCGGTCACGAGCTGCCGGCCCGGGCCTGAACGGCCCTACGCCGCCAGCGCCAGCGGCTCTCCCTCCGTCGCCGCCGCGCCCAGCGCGTAGGCGGCCTCGTCGAACTCGCGCAGGCGCTGCCGGAACGGCCAGGTGAACGTCGGCCACAGGATCGAGTTGTGGCCGTTGCGGTCGATGTACCAGCTCTTGCAGCCGCCCGAGACCCACACCGTGCCCTCGGTCATGCGGTCGATCTCGGCGTTGTAGGCGGCCTGTGCCTCGGGCCGCACCTCCACCGTCCGGGCCGCGTTGCGGCGCAGCGCGCGCAGGGCGCCGAGCACGTACTGGATCTGCGATTCGATGACGAACACGATCGAGGTGTGGCCATTCCCGGTGTTCGGGCCGACGAGGAAGAACAGGTTCGGATAGCCGGCGACGGCCGAGCCCTTGTAGGCGGACGGCGAGCCGTCCCAGGTCTCCGAGAGCGAGCGCCCGTCGCGATCGCGAATTCGCGTGGCGATCGGGATCTCCGACACGTGGAAGCCCGTTCCGAAGATGATCGTGTCGACCTCGCGCTCGGTCCCGTCCGCGCTCACGATCGAGTGCGGGCGGACCTCGCGGATTCCCGCAGTCACGAGCTCCACGTTCGGTTTGACGAGCGCCGGATACCACTCGTCGGTCGGCAGGATGCGCTTGCAGCCCATCGCGTAGCGAGGCCGGAGCTTCTCCCGCAGGGCCGGGTCCTCCACCTGGGTGTTCAGGTGCCGGAGCGCCACCTTCTGGGCGACCTTGCCGAGCCGCGGCCTGCGGAACTGGAGCACGAACGACTCGCGCGCCCAGTAGATCGCGGCCCTCATGGCGAGCTGGGCGGGCGGAAAGAGGCGGTAGAGGGCTCGCTCCCAGCGGCGCATCGGCCGGTTCCGGTGGGGCATGACCCAGGGCGCGGTGCGCTGGAAGACGTGCATTTGCGCGACTTTCGGCTGGATCTCGGGCACGAACTGGATCGCCGAGGCTCCCGTCCCGATCACCCCCACCCGCTCGCCTTCGAGGTCGTGCTCGTGGTCCCAGCGGGCCGAGTGGAAGGTCGCGCCCTCGAAGCTCTCGAGTCCGGGCAGGTCCGGGTAGCTCGGCTCGCTCAGCGGACCCTGGGCCGCTATCAGCATGTCCGCCGTCAGCTCGCCCCGTGAGGTCTCGATGCGCCAGCGCTGCGAGTCCTCGTCCCAGTCCGCGCCGCGCAGCTCGGTGTGGAAGCGGATGTGTGGCGTCACGCCGTAACGATCGGCGCAGTCGCGCAGGTAGTCGAGGATCTCCGGCTGAGGCGAGAACGTGCTCGACCACCTCGGGTTGGGGGCGAACGAGAACGAATAGAGGTGCGAGGGCACGTCGCAGCGACAGCCCGGGTAAGTGTTGTCCCGCCACGTGCCGCCGATATCGCCGGCGCGCTCGAGCAGCACGAAGTCGAGCTCGCCCTCCTGTCGCAGCCTGATTGCCATCCCCAGCCCCGAGAAGCCGGTGCCGACGATGACGATCCGATGGTGAGTCAAGTGAACCTCCGTAGTCCTGGCAGCAGGAGCTCGACGGTCCAGTCGGCCAGCTGCTCGAGTGGCACGTCCGGGTGCTCCCACATCCAGTGGGCCACTCCCTCGTAGGCGGAGTTGACCGCGTGCGCGGCCACCTCCAGCTCGCGTTGGTCGACGCCCGCGGGCGCGATCTCCCTCAGCAGGTCGACGACGAGTGCGGCCTGGCTCCGGCGCACCTCGGTGGCCGTGTCGGAGAAGCGCCCCTCCATCATGAGCTGCCATGCGAGGCGATGGTCGGCGGCGAAGCGCAGGAATGCGAGCCCGCCGGCGCGCAGACGCGCCTCGGGGTCGGTCTCGGCGCGAACCGCCTCCGCGACGTCAGTGGCGAGCCGCTCGGCCGAACGCTCGAGACACGCGCGGAAGAGGCCGTCCTTCGAGCCGAACAGCTCGTAGACGACGGGCTTCGTGACCCCGGCGCGGCGCGCGAGCTCGTCCATCGACGCGCCCTGATAGCCGCGCTCCGAGAACAGCTCCTCGGCGAGCTCGGCGATCTGCCGCCGGCGCACGGCGCGCGGCACACGGCCGTGGGCGAAATCCTCGATGCGGGCGTCCGTGACCTCCACCTACCGCGGGTAGGTTACCGCTGGTAAGGCAGCTGTCAAGGAACCACCGTCGAGACGCGATCTACGTTTCCGTCGACTATTAACGGAAACGCAGCACGGACGACCGAGGGCGCCGGGACCAACCCCCCTCACCGCTGCCGTTTACGCCGCTTCGACCCCCGCCTTGGCGGAGTCCGCGGAATCGCCGCCCTCGGCCTCCGCCCGCTCCTCCTCCGACTCGCCCTTGGGCGGCTCCTTCGCCCAGTCCTCGTCGAACTCGACGCGCCACTTGCCCTCACCGTCCTGCTCGAGCCGGAGCTTGGCGCGGAAGGTACGGCCGGCGCGGCTGCGGAAGCCCGTGACGGGCTTGGCGGTGCGCCCGACACCCGGGTCCTCGCCCGCCTCGCGCGACTGGCGCAGCGATTCGATCAGCTCCTTGGCCACCGACACCGGGAGCGACTTGCCGGCCTTGCGCTTCCAGATCACGAACCCGCAGCCCGGGTCCTCGCGCGACCAGCACGAGTAGCCCTTGCGGTTCTCGCCGATCTCGCGGCCGCAGATCGGGCAGGGGCCGAGCTTGGCGCGCTCGATCTGGACGCCCTTGAGCTTGTCGAGCTCCGCGACCGTCTCCTTCGTGAACTTCGCGATGTCCGCGATGAAGGCGTCGTGGGTGTCCTTCCTGTGCTCGATCTCCCCGAGGCGCTTCTCCCAGTTGCCGGTCAGCTCGGCCGAGGTGAGCTGGTGGCCGTTCAGGAGCCGGATGACCTGGATGCCCTTCTCGGTCGCGACGAGCGAGCGCCCCTCGCGCTCGATGTACTCGCGCCCGATCAGGAGCTCGATGATCCCCGCGCGCGTGGCCGGCGTGCCGATACCGGAGTCCTTCATGGCCTCGCGCAGCTCGGCGTCCTCGATCTCCTTCCCTGCGGTCTCCATCGCGCCGAGCAGTGAGGCGTCGCTGAAGCGGCGCGGCGGCTGGGTCTCCTTGCGGAGGAACTCGACCGAGCGCGTCTCGACCTGCTCGCCCTGCTCGAGCTTCGGCAGCAGCTGATCCCCGCCGGAGTCCTCGTCGCGGCGCTCGCCCTCGGCCTGGTCGCCGTACACGGCGCGCCAGCCGGGCTCCACCAGGCGGCGGCCGCTGGTGCGGAAGATGTTCTCCTCCACCGTCGTCTCGACGCGCGTCCGCTCGAACTTCGCATCCGGGTGGAAGATGGCCAGGAAGCGCTTCGCGACGAGGTCATAGATCTTCAGCTCGTCCTGGCCCATCCTGCCGAGGTCGTGCTCCGAGCGGGTGGGGATGATCGCGTGGTGGTCCTCGACCTTCTTGTCGTTGACCACGCGTCCGAGCGGGAGTCTCTCGAGCGACGTCACGTACTCGGCCCCGCGCCGGTAGGACGGGTTGCGGCCGACGAGCGAGGCGGTCGGCTTGATCTCGCCGATCATGTCGCCCGTGAGGAAGCGGGAGTTCGTGCGCGGGTAGGTGAGCGCCTTGTGCTCCTCGTACAGGCGCTGGGCCGCCGCGAGCGTCCGCCGCGCCGAGAACCCGAGCAGCGTGTTCGCATGGCGCTGGAGCGAGGTGAGGTCGTATAGGAGCTGCGGCCTCTCGACCTCCTCCTTCTTCTCGAGCTTGGTGATCAGGCCGGGCTGGTCCGCGCAGGCGTCGACGATCGCCTTGGCGTCCGCCTCGGACGGCAGGCGCTTGCCGCCGAGGTAACGGCCCGAGTACAGGCGCTCGCCGGACGCGGCGAACCGCGCCTCGACGAGCCAGTAGGGCTCCGGCTTGAACGCCCTGATCTCCTCCTCGCGGCGGGCCACCAGCGCGAGCGTCGGCGTCTGGACGCGGCCGAGCGAGACCGCGCCGTCGAAGGCGGCGCGCAGCCGGATCGACGCGGCCCGGGTGGCGTTCATGCCGACCAGCCAGTCGGCCTCCGAGCGCGAGCGGGCGGCCTCCTCGAGCGGCTTCATCTCCTCCGCGGGACGCAGCGCCGCGAACGCCTCCGAGATCGCGCTCTTCGTCATCGACGAGAGCCACAGGCGCTTGACCGGTTTCTGCACCGGCGCGATCTCGTAGAGGTACGCGAAGATCAGCTCGCCCTCGCGTCCGGCGTCGCAGGCGTTGACGATCAGCTCGACCTCTTCGTCCGCCATGCGCCGATGGATCGCGTTCAGCTGCTTCTTCGCCCGCTCGTCGTTGGGGACGAGCTTGAACTGCTCGGGGATGATCGGGAGGTCGGCGAAGCGCCACTTCTTCAGCTTCGGGTCATACGCGTCCGGCTCGGCCAGGCCGACGAGGTGCCCGACCGCCCAGGTGATGACGTACTCGTCGCCCTCCAGATAGGTCTTGTCCTTCGAGTTCTTGAAGGATCCGGGCAGGGCGGAGCCGAGGTCGCGCGCGACCGACGGCTTCTCGGCTATGACTAGGGTCTTGCCCATCGGATGGGCCTCCACGATACGCATATACGCCGCCACGACGCCACGGGGTGGTGGCTCGAGGAGGCCGGAGGCGCCGATCCGCTCCCGCCGCTGAGCGGCTCTCTGGACGCCGACGTGGTCGTGATCGGCGGCGGCTATACGGGCATGTGGACGGCCTGGCACCTCCTCGAGGACGACCCGTCCGCACAGGTCGTCCTGCTCGAGGCCGGGCTCTGCGGACACGGGCCGAGCGGGCGCAACGGGGGCTTCTGCGAGTCGATGTGGCTGAGCGCTCCGATCCTGCGCGAGCGCTTCGGAGACGATCCCGCGCGGGCGCTGCTTGAAGCCTCGAGCCGCAGCGTCGCCGACATCGGCGCATGGTGTGCCGGCAACGACGTCGACGCCTGGTTCGACCGGTCCGGCTACATGTGCGTCTCCACAGCGCCGGCCTTCGACGAGGTCGGGCGGCGCGCCGTCGAGGCGGCGGCGGAGCTTGGCGCGCCGGACGCCGTCCAGGAGCTCTCCGCGGCCCAGGTTCGCGAGCGCTGCGCCTCGCCCGTCTTTCGCCGCGGCGTCTTCGTGCCCGACTTCGCGACGCTGCAGCCGGCCCGGCTCGCGCTCGGCCTGCGCAGGCGGCTCGTCGAGCGCGGCGTGCGGGTGTTCGAGCAGTCGCGTGTACGCGCCCTGCGGAGCGGCCACGGCGTGACGGTCGAGACCCCCGGCGGCGTCGTTCGTGCCTCGGCGGCGGTGCTCGCCGTGGGGCCGGCCGCGCGCTCGGTCGGCTCGCTGAGCTCGCGCCTGACCGTCACCTCCTCACACATAGTGCTCACGGAGCCGGTCCCCGACCTGCTCGAGGAGCTCGGCTGGACGGGCGGCGAGTGCATCACGGACGGGCGCACCCTTCTGCACTACTTCCGCACGACCCCCGACGGCCGCATTGCCTTCGGCTGGGGCGGCGGGCGGCTCGCGTGCGGCGCGCGGGTCAACGGGCGCGTTGAGCTCGATCGCGAGATGGTGGCGGAGGTGGCACGCCACCTCGAGCGGATCTTCCCCGGCGTGCGCGGCCGCGGCATCGCCCACGCGTGGGGAGGGCCGATCGACGTCTCCCCCAGCCACATCCCCCAGATCGGAAGCTTCCCCGGCGCGCCCGTCCACTACGCGTTCGGGTTCACGGGCAACGGCGTCGGGCCATCCCACCTTGCCGGATGCGCGCTCGCCTCGTTGGCGCTCGAGCGCCGCGACGAGCACAGCCGCCTCCCGATCGTGGGTTCGGAGGCCGGCGCCTGGGTGCCCCCCGAACCGCTCGCGTGGCTCGGCGGCAACGTCGTGCGGTCGGCACTCGTGCGAGTCGAGCGGGCGGCCGAGGAGGGGGAGCAACCGGACGCGCTCTCCCGCGCGGTCAGCGCGGCGCCGCGAGCGGTCGGAATGCATCTCGGGCGCTGAAAATCACACAGCGCGACGCGCGGGTCATGAGAAGATGGCGACCGTGCTGCGTAATTCCGCCGCGGGCTCCCGGTTGGAAGGGCGATGGCCAGCGCCGCACACCCGTTTGTCGCGCGCTTTCCGGCCTGCCCCGAGAGGAGGATCGGAGTGACCCCGGCATCCCTGGCAGACGGCAGCTCCGCGGAGGAAGCGAGGCTGGCGCGTCGGGCGGTCGCCGGCGACGGCGATGCCTTCGCCGAGCTCTACACGCGCTACGAGAAGCGGGCCTACAACCTCTGCCTGCGCATCCTGGGCTCAGAGGAGGATGCGGCCGACGCGACGCAGGAGGCGTTCGTCAAGGTGCTGCGGCGGCTGCCCAAGCTGGAGGGGCGCGACCTCGCCTTCGGCTCCTACCTCTTCACCTCGGCCCGGCACGCCTGCTACGACCTGATTGAGCGCCGCCGGCGCACCGAGCCGAGCGACGAGATCCCGGAGGGGGCGACTCCTGTCGGCGGCGGTGTGGGCGGCGGCGGCTTCGGCTTCGACCCTGGCGACCCGCGCGACGACCCGGAACGCAACGTGCTGGTCTCTGCGCGCCAGGACGAGATTCGCGAGGCCAACGCCCAGCTCCCGGAGCGCCAGCGCGAGGTGCTCGTGCTGCGCGAGCTCGAGGACCTCTCCTACGACGAGATTGCCGAGATCATGGAGATGAACCGCAACTCCGTGGCGCAGCTGATCTCGCGGGCACGGATCAACCTGCGCGACGCGCTGCGGGGCACCGCGCTGGCGTCGATCGCCGTCTCGTCGGCCGATTGCGAGCGCGCTCTTCCGCTGCTCGCGGCGCGCCAGGACGGGCAGGCGGCGGAAGATGAGGGCTGGCTCGACCGGCACCTCCTCGATTGCAAGACCTGCCACCTTGCCCGGGAGGCGATGGAGGAGGCCGGCGTCTCCTACCGCGCGTGGCTCCCGGTGGCCGCCGCTCCGCTGTTGTTCCGCGAGACGCTCGCGAGCGCGGCCGAGGCCGTCGGCGCCGACTGGAGCGACGTCGCTGCCCGCCACGAGGCGAGGGCCGGTACGCACGGGCTCCGCGCACGGCTGCGCTCAGTGGCAGGCACCGGTGCTCCGCCCGGCAGCGCCCGGGCCTCCCTGCGCCGGCACCGCAAGCGCGACCTGGCCCTCATCGGCGGGCTGGCGGCGGTCCTGCTGCTGGTCCTGTTCGCCACCGGCGTGCGCGACGGGGCGCCCGTGGAGGAGACGCTGCCGGTGGCGGACGAGGCGGCACCGGCGGCCGCCGAGGAGCCCGGGCGCCGCGAGCCGGCCAAGCGGAAGAAGGCGAGGCCGGCCAAGGAGCCCGAGCAGGCCCCTGCGGCTGCGTCCGCCGCTGTACCGGACGACCCAGAGCCGAGCGAGGAGGCCGAGCCGACCCCGACCCCGGTGGACACTCCCTCGGCCCCCGCCGCCGGTGAGCGGCGCTCGCCAAAGAGGGGCATGGAGGACACCACGAGCAGGCGCGGAGGCGGCGGCGATGAGAGCCTCGCCGGCGACGAGCCGCCCCCGCCACCGCCGCCACCCTCAGACCCGCCGCCCGAGCCGCCGGTGACCTACCCGCCCGTGACCGAACCGCCGCCCGCCGGCGTGCCCGGCTGCCGCGATGCCGCCGGCAATCCCATTCCGTGCCCGCCGCCGCGCCCGCCATGCACCGGCGTCAACTGCCCGGGCCAGCCCCCGCCCCCGCGCCAGCCTCCGCCCTCGCGGCCCCCGCCCTGATCAGCCGGCGACCTCTTCGGCCGTGTGGGCGGCTACCCGGGAGGGCTGTAGTAGTCCCCGCGCGGATCGAACCCGCGGCCGCGGTCCTCGCCGGCGCAGCCGAGCCGGCGGCTCTCGGGCTGGAACGGGAGCCGGACGATCGCCTGCGCCTCATTGTTGTCCTCGTTCGACTCGTAGATCCCGTTCTCGGGATCGGCGATGTGCACGTAGGCGAAGCAGCCGCGCAGTCCCGTGACGTCGATCCACTGCTCCGGATAGGCAGGCGGGTAGATGTCCGCCCAGCCTGGTGAGGTGCCGAGGATCACGCTCTGCGCGCGAGGGTTCGTGCTGCAGGAGGGATAGACGCGGCGGCGCGGCGAGCGCCGTACGTCCGGCCGCGTGCGCGTGAGGTCGCGCAGGCAATACGCGACCTTCGGGCCGGTGCGGACCTTGACGGTCCGCCGGCCACTCGAGTCGAGGCGCCACAGCTCGAAGCGGGCGGCGTCGTGGAACTTCCACCAGTAGCGCTGCTGATGGGCGAACTTGAACTCGAGCCGGGCGTTCGTGTCGATCGAGAGGATCCCGCCGTCGCGCCTGTGGATGCGCTGGCGCGCGTCCATGAAGCGCCTGCTCACGCGCCGGCCGCGAAGCTCGGCGGGCCCGGCACCGATGCTGTCGATGACGTTGCCCGCCCGCAGCACCGTGCTACCCGCCTTCGTGAGCCGGTCGGTGTAAAGGCCGTAGGGCCGGCGCATGACGAAATCGGGGCAGCGCAGCTCCGCCCCCTGCTCGCCGATGCAGGGGTTCTCGTCGACCGGCTCGCGCTCCGGCGGGCTGCCGGGAGGCGGCTCCGGCGGAGCGGGGACCTGCGCCCCCGCCGGCGCCCCGGCTCCCAGGACCACGGCCGCCGCGATTACGGGCAGGGCTGTTCGGACGACACGCACCCGGCCCATTTGTAGCGGGTGCGCGTGTCGAAAGGCCGGGCTCAGGCGCACGGACCGGTGTCCACGAGGCCGTTCGCCCGCCCGAGCGCGTCGCTCACGATCGCGTTGGGAACGCCGAATCCGCTGCGCCCGTCGTCCGAGACCGAGGCGGCGAAGATCGTCGTGACCACCCGTCCGGAGGTGTCGACCATCGGCCCGCCCGAGTTGCCCGAGCGCACCCGGCCGCGAAGGGACGTGATCGAGCGCTCCACCGGCCCGCGGCCGTAGGCGTCCTGGGTCACGACGGTCGAGGTCTGCCCGAGGCGGCCGGGTTGAACGTCGAGCCCACCGTTCTCGGGGAAGCCGAGGATCGCGGCCGACCTGCCCTCCTCGGCCCCCGGGCTCAGCCTCAGCCCCGGGGAGCCGGCAAGGCCCGGGGCGCGGAGGATGGCCAGATCGTTCCGAGCGTCGAACCAGATCGCATCCGCGTCCACGCGCTCGCCCTGGCCGCCTAGCTGGACCGTCGTGTCGTCCTGGCCGGCGACCACGTGCGCGTTCGTGACCACCTCCCCACCGGGCGTAATCCAGCCGCTCCCCTGCACGCCGAGGCCGCAGGCCGTGCCGAGCACCTTCACGACGCTGCCGAACGCACGGCGCACGTCGGGGTCGCGGGCGATCCGCGAGTTGGGCGGCGGCACGTCCGCCTCCGGCCCGTCGATCTCCGGAAACGGGTCGAAGCGGGCGAGCGCCTGGAGCAGCGGTCCCGACGGTGGCAACGCCGCGTTCAGCTCCGTGAGGATCTTCGAGCGCTGGATCGGCTCGCGCAGCTCGGTCGCTCCCGGGGTGTGAAGGGCCACGGCGCCGCCAACCCAGACGAGAAACAACCCCAGGCAGGCCACGAGCGCGGCCCCGCCGGCGCCGTCGAGCACCCCGAACCGCTCGCCCAGCCTGCGCCGGAGGTGGAAGCCGAGCGCCTCGGCGAGCGAGGCCAGTATCCCGCCCACCAGAAGCGCTCCTATGAGCGCGGACAGCGGCGCGTAGGGAGACCGCGAGCCCTCCTCGAGCAGCATCGGGCCGAGCCGCGAGCCGAGAAAGGCGCCGCCCGCGAAGCCCGCCAGCGAGAGCGCTCCCACGATCAGCCCCTGGGCGTAGCCCCAGGCGGCCATCAGCACCGTGAAGGCGATGATGATCCAGTCGAGTGGGGTCACGGACGGAGGCAGGCTAGTGGTCTCTTGCTCGCCTCCGCGCGCTCTACCATCGCAGCGGGTCCCCCTCCCGTGAACGAGTTCACCTCCGACCGTCGTAGGCGTCTAACCCATCGTGCGCTGCCCGCCCTCGCCGGGTTAGCCGGCGTCTCCCTGCTTGCGGGCGCGCTCGTGGGGTCGTCCACCACCAGCGCATCCCAGCGGACGGCCACTGATTTCGCCGCCGCCTGGGAGCGCGGCGACATGCGCGCCATGCATGCGCTGCTCTCGGACGCCGCGCGAGCGGAGTATCCGCTCAAGCGCTTCCGCGCCGCCTACAGCAGGGCTGCCGCCACCGCGACCCAGACCGGCATCGCCGCCGACGACCCGACGGGCGAGCGGGACGGGCAGGTCGTGGTGCCGACGGTGGTCGGGACGCGCGTATTCGGGCGCCTCGCCGGCGACCTGACTCTGCCGGTCTCGGAAGAGCGGGTCGAGTGGGAGCCCCGGCTTGTGTTTCCCGAGCTGCGCCGCGGCGAGCGGCTCAGGCGGGACAGCGTCCCCGCCGAGCGCGCAACGCTGCTGTCCCGCAACCGCAGGGTGCTGGCCGAGGGCCCCGCCGACAACCGGACCTCCCCGCTCGTGGGCATCGCCGACTCGATCGCCGGGAGCATGGAACCGGAGGAGACCCCCGAGGAGCGCAAACAGCTGTACGCGCGGGGCTTCCCGCGCGACTGGCCGGTGGGACAGAGCGGGCTCGAGGAGGCCTTCGAGGAGCGCCTGCGGGGGCGCTCGGGCGGTGTGCTGCGCGCCGGCCGGCGCGTCCTCGCCCGGGCCCGCCCGCGTCCCGCGGAGGCGGTGCGCACCACGATTGACCCAAGGATCCAGGAGGCCGCGGTAGTGGGACTCGCGGGCCGCTTCGGCGGCATAGCCGCGCTCGACCCACGCAACGGGGAGATCCTCGCGCTCGCCGGCATCGCCTTCTCGGCCCCGCAGCCGCCGGGCTCCACCTTCAAGATCGTGACCACCACGGCCGCGCTGGAGGAGGGCCTCGTCAAGCCGGCCACGCAGTTCCCGGTCGAGAGCTTCGCGCTCATCGACGGGGTCGAGCTCGAGAACGCCAATGGGGAGTTCTGCGGCGGCAGCTTCCGTGAGAGCTTCGCGCACTCGTGCAACTCGGTGTTCGCGCCGCTCGGGGTGGAGGTCGGATCGGAGAAGCTCGTCGAGACCGCCGAGCGCTACGGCTGGAACGCCGACGCGACCATCCCGGGCGAGGTGCCGAGCACCCTGCCGCCCGCCAACGAGATCAAGACCCCGCTCGAGGTGGGCTCGACGGCGATCGGACAGTTCAAGACGCTCGCGACGCCTCTGCAGCTGGCCTCGGTGGCGCAGGTGATCGCCGCCGAGGGGGTGCGCTACGTCCCGACGCTCGCGGCGGGCGAGGGGACCCGCGGCGTGCGCGTGACGTCGCGCGCGGTGGCGCGCACGATCGAGTCGCTGATGGTCGACGTGGTGGCATACGGCACCGGCACAGCCTCGGCGATCACCGGGGTCAAGGTGGCGGGCAAGACGGGCACGGCCGAGCTCGAGGACACGCGTGGCCCGGACGCGGCCACGGGCGTCCCGGATCCCTCGAACACCGACGCGTGGTTCACCGCGTACGCCCCCGCCGTCAAGCCGAAGATCGCGGTCGGCGTGATGTTCGTGCGCGCGGGCGCGGGGGGGACGACGGCGGCGCCGGCCGCGCGCGTGGTGCTCGAGGCGGGGATTTAGATGTCGAGCTCGACTGTGAGGTGCTCGTCGCCCTCACCCTGCATCTCCAGCTCGAGCGGCCGGTTCTCCGTCGTCTCGAGCGGCAGCCGGAAGAGCAGCATCGAACCGGCGGTGGGACCGAGCTGGGCCACGCTGCCCGCCTCGGGGATGCACTCCTTGGGGTCGAGCTCCCTCGGCGCGTAGGCGAACTTGTTCGTCTCCGGGAGCTCCTCGGGCTCGAACTCGTTGCCCTGGTTGTCGACGATCATGAAGTTGTCGATCGTCTCCCGGGCCTCGTCGGAGTGGTTGCAGGCTTGGATGAAGACGCCGTAGAGCGTCTCGCCCGGCTCTGGCTCGGGACCCTCGAAGTAGGCGTCGTCCGCCGGGATCGCGGGGTTGAGCTGGCGCGTGATGAAGACGTTGTAGTCGACGCCGTCGAGCGGCAGCGCGAGTCCCTCGTTCGCCGGCTCGTCCACGCCCTGCACCTCGTCCGCGTTCCCGCACGCCGCGACGCCCGCCGCGAGCGCGACGAGGCATGCGACCAGCGTCATCCGAGCGGGGAGCGTCATGCGGTCGGGCAGTTTAATCGCGCGGCACCCGCGCCGGGTCGGCCCCCGCGGGCGCGCCGAAGCGTGGTGCCTTCGCCGGCTCGTAGCCGGCGATTGTCGCTCGCCTGAGCGGCTCCTTTGGTGGCTCCTCGAAGATCATCCGCAGCCGCTCGAGCTGCTTGGCGGTCTGGCGGCGGGTCCATGACGCGGCGCCGACCTGCTTCATGCGGTCCCACAGCGTGGCCGGCTCGCCGTAGGTCGTGAGCTCGACGCGGGTGACCCCGGGCGCCTCCTGTGTGAAGTCGTAGACGGCGAGAAAGCGGTTGCGCCCCCGGCGGCCGACCGCGAGCTCCTCGACGATCCGGCGCGGTCGGTCGACCTCCCGGACCTCAAGCTCGGCGTAGTCCTTGGCGAGCGGCTTGTGAAACCGGAAGCGGGCGGCCGCCCCCTCGCCCACGGGGTTCGCGCGCGCGAGCCTGTAGTCGTGCATGTAATGGTCCGCGAACGCGGGGCGCCCGGCGAGGTCGCAGACGAAGTCGAAGATCGACTCCCGGTCGGCCGAGATGACCTTGGAGACGGTGACCTCGCGCATGGCGCGGGCATCGTAGCGGGTGGCCTTGGCGGTTCAGGCGGGGATCAGGCTGCCTTCGGCGTCACCGGCAGCCGGCGCTCGCTCGCGTGCACGCGCTCGCTCGAGACCGCCAGACGGCGGTCGGAGGGCAGCTTGGCGAAGCAGAGCTCGCACAGCAGACGGCCGCTGTCGAGCCGGTGCACGATCTCTCCGGCGAGCGGCGTGCGCTGGCAAGAGCCGCAACGCGCCGTCGATGGCGGCAGCGCTCCGATGAAGCTGCGCATGAGGAGCGAGGCGATGTCTGGCACTTGACAGGGGTTCTGGAACGCCGCCCTCACTCCTCCTGATGGGCCGGAAAGCCCGCAATTAGCGAAACTTTGACTTGGAATGCAGGTGCTCCTCGTTACCATCCCTACAACCCCCCCACCCCTGAGGAGAGACATCCGATGGAGGCCTTCAGTGCCGGCACCCTTGCGGGAGCCGGTTCCTTTCGGTGCGACTCCTGTGGTTTCGCGGTCGCATTGCATGAACGAGACGAGGTTCCGTCCTGTCCCGAATGCGGAGGTGAGAGCTTCCGCCGCGCATCGCTGTTCGGCGACGAGGTCATGGCGCCTGCGCATCACGACCTCGAAGCGACGCCGGACTGGCTCGAGGAGGCGCGCGACGCCCTGGTCCGCTCCGGCGACTACCTCGCCTTCGAGGGCGCCGACCGGGTCCGCGTGGTGCCACTGCAGGACGGCTGGACGCGGATAGGCCGCAGCCTCTCGGCACACGTGCGCTTCGACGACCCGACGGTGTCGCGCCGGCATGCACTGCTGTACCGCGACTCGGCCGGCGCCCGGATCCTGGACGACAGGAGCTTGAACGGCGTATTCAAGAACGGTGACCGCATCGAGCTGGCCGAGCTCGACGACGGTGACGAGATCGCCGTCGGCCGCTTCCGGCTCTTCTTCATGAGCCTGGCCGGCGAGCGCGAGGGGGCCACGGCCGGCACCCTCCACTGAGCTCCGCGGCTCAGGCGGCCATTGCCGCGAGGCCCTCGTCGCGCGTGACGACGGGCCGGTAGCCGAGTTCGCCTTCGGCACGCGATATGTCGATCGTGCACTCCTTGGAGGAGGCCCACACCGCAAAGCGGGTCAGCGGCGGGGAGCCTGGGCGCCGCAGGGTCCGCCAGGCGCGTTCCGCCGCGACCGCTGCGGCTTCGGCGGCGCCGTCGGGGATCGACTTGTCGGGCGGCGTCACGCCCTGCGTGTCAAGCATGCGCGTGACGAATTCCCGAAACACGACCGGCTCGCCGTCGGTCACGAAGTAGATCCCTCCGGGCGGTGCCTTCGTCGCACCCAGCCAGAATCCCTCGACCGTGTTGTCCACATGCGTGGTGGCGGTCAGG
The DNA here is from genome assembly GCA_963751835.1 of uncultured Thermoleophilaceae bacterium. Lineage (GTDB taxonomy): Bacteria > Actinomycetota > Thermoleophilia > Solirubrobacterales > Thermoleophilaceae > JACVRW01. The sequence goes on from CAVVWD010000011.1 coordinate 62,461, forward strand.
TGGCGGCCGCCGCCGATCCAGCGGAAACGGCCCGCGCGGATGAGTGCCGTCAGGGCGGGCAGCAGCGTCGTGTCGCCGCGGCCCCACACGAAGCGCGGTCGGACGACGACCGTCTCGAGATCCTTACCGGCCGCGGCGCGCACGAGCTGCTCCGCCCTTGCCTTCGAAGATGAGTAGAGAAACGGCGAGTCTGGTCGCAGCGGAGCGTCCTCGTTCACGTTCACCAGCGCCTCGCCCGCGGTGAGCGCCGCTTCCGTCGAGGCGTGAACAAGGCGGCGCACTCCGGCCGCGCGGCAGGCTTCGATCACGTTCAGCGTGCCCTGGACATTCAGCCGCTCGAAGTCGGCCGGCTCGCCCCAGTCCTCGACCTTCGCGGCGCAGTGAAAGGCCACCTCGCTGCCGTCCGCGCCGTCACGGAGCGCTCCGCCGTCGCCGAGGTCCCCACTCAGCGGCTCGGCGCCGAGCTCGCGCACCCGCGCCTCGGCGACCTCCGAGCGCGCGAGGGCACGCACGTCCCAGCCCTCGCGGCGCAGCCGCTCGATGAGAGCGCCGCCGATGAAGCCGGAGCCGCCGGTGACGAACGCGGTGGGCACGGTGGAAAAGCTAGCGCCGGACGATGCTCGGGAACCTCCCGCCGCCCCAGGACGTAACAGGAGTGGAACCGCGAGAAGGAGGAGCGATGCTTCGGCGAATCGGCTTGCCCGTAATCATGCTCGCGCTCGCCTGGCCGGCGGCGGCCTCGGCGGGCGGCTACGCGACGGTCGGCCTGCAGTCCCTGCCCACGGACATCGAGCCAGGGAAGCCCTGGATGGCTGAGTTCACCGTGCTCGCCCACGGGCGCACGCCGTTCGTGGACGGCAGGCCGAGCGTGACCGTGAGCAGAGTGGACGGCGGCGCGGTCGGGACCTACCCCGCGCGGCTCGTGAACCAGGAAGGGCTCTACCGCGCTGCCGTGGTGTTCCCGAGCCGCGGCCGCTTTGAGTACGTGATCGACGACGGCTACAGCCAGCGGCACACGTTCCCGCCGGTGACCATCGGCGGCGATGGGACGGAGCCTGCCGCTGCGCCGACGCCGGCCGGAGAGGACGGCGACCCGCTGCCGCTGGCGCTTGCGCTTGCTGTCGGCGCCGGCCTCCTGACGGCGTGGATCGTGTTCCTGCTGCTGAGCCGCCGAACAGCCCGAGGCGAGCCCGTGCTGGAGGCATGAGAAACCCGCGTGCCCTCGCGCTCCCGGTCGCGGCCGGTCTGACGGTCGCGATCGCGACGTTCGCAATCGTCATGGCGGTCGATGGAGGCGACGACGAGCGCGAGGGCGCCGGCCAGGCGCAGGCGATGACGGCGCCGGAGGCTGTACGAGGCCACGAGCGCGGTCGCGCGCTCTTCTTCGAGATGGGCTGCGGAAGCTGCCACGAGCTCGCCGCCACAGGCTCGACCGGAACGATCGGGCCCAACCTCGACCTGCGCCTCGCCGCCCACGACCGCGCCTCGCTCACCGCCACGATCCTCAACCCGCCCGGCAGCGGCGGCGCGACCTTCAGCGTGATGCCCGACAACTTCGGCGAGCGCATGGGCGACGACGCGCTGGACGCGCTCGTGGGCTACCTGCTCGCAGCGCGGACCGATCGCGAGCGCTAGACCGGCTCCCGTCCGCCTTCTCTTGGATGGTGGCGCCGGGTCGGTCTCGCGTATGGGCTGGGGAAGGGGGGTTGGGCTCAACGGCCGCGGCTGGCCCGGCCGTGATCGAAGATCGTTCGGCCGCCACTTTGGGGTAGTCGAGCAGTCCTGGATTAGTGGTCCAGGAGACCACCAAGGCAGGACGATGGCGCCAGATCCTGGGTTGGCGCCCGCTCGGTGCCGCTGAAGCTACGGCAAGATCCGAGAACGGCCGAAGATTGTTCGCTGAAGAAGGATTGCAGGCACCGCTGTCCACGACCCCTTCCCCAGCCCTGGCCCGGCCGGCGGAGACCGAAGCGACGGGGAGCCCTAGACCCCGACGCCAGACGCCGCCGCCACGGCCAGCGACGCCCGACTCAGCGCTCGTCGCGCGGGCCCGACCAGAAGGCTTCGCCGACCGTGACCGTGCGGGCGATCTCGGCCTGGTGGCGAAGTGAGTAGGGGTCGCCGTCCTCGAACGCGAACATCGCCTCGGCGGGAACCCGGCGGATCTCGCCCGAGCCGCCCAGGTACTGGTCGACCACGCGCGCGCAGCGGCGGCCCTCGGCGATCGCGGTCACGACCAGCGACTGGCCGATGCGCGCATCGCCGCAGGCGAAAACGCCCTCGATCTTCGTGCCATAGACGGGCGCCTTGACGTTGCCGCGGCGGTCAACGTCGAGCCGCAGCTCCCCCACGACGCCGTCGTGCTCGGGATGGTCGAAGCCGATCGCGATCAGCACGAGATCGGCCGGCTGCTCGAACTCGCTGCCGGGAATGGCGTGCAGATCGCGGGACGAGGTGCCCTCCACCCGGCGGCCGAGCACCCCTGTAACGCGCCCGCCGGACCCGCGCAGCTCCGTCACCTGGGTGCCGAACCGCCGCTCGCCGCCCTCGTCGAGCGCATAGGTGGTGTGCGTCCTCTTGGGCGGCAGCGGCCAGGGCGTGCCCGGCGGACGGCCGGCCCCGGGAAGCGGCGGATAGACGTCGAGAAGCAGAACGTCCTCGGCGCCCTCGCGCACCGCGTTCGAGATGCAGTCCATGCCCGTGTCGCCACCGCCGACCACCACCACGCGCTTGCCCGCGGCGCTAATCGCGGCGCCGGGGGGCGTGGTGCGCGAGGGGCGCCCCTCCATCGCCGCCACGGCCCGGTTGCGCTGGTAGAGGTAGTCCATCGCGAAGTGAACGCCCTCGAGCTCACATCCCGGGACGTCGAGGGCCCGGTGGACGCGCGAGCCGATCGCCACGACGATCGCGTCGTGCGTGCGGCGCAGCTCCTCGGCGCTCACGTCCACGCCCACCTCGGCGTCGTAGCGGAACTCGATCCCCTCCTCCTCGAGCAACGTCACGCGCCGGTCGATGATCCACTTCTCGAGCTTCGCGTCGGGCACGCCGAAGCGCAGCATGCCCCCGGGTCCCTCGTCGCGCTCATAGACCGTGACGCGGTGCCCCAGCTTGTTGAGCTCGTCCGCCACGGCGAGTCCGGCGGGGCCGGTGCCGACCACGGCGATGCTGCGGCCGGACCGCAGCTCCGGTGGGTCGGCGGCTATCCAGCCCTCCTCGAACCCGCGCGTGACGATGGCCAGCTCGATCTGCTCGATCGTGACCGGGTCGTCGTTGATGTCGAGGACGCAGGCCGACTCGCACGGGGCGGGGCAGATCAGGCCCGTGAACTCGGGGAAGTTGTTGGTCGCGTGGAGCTTGATCAGCGCGTCGCGCCAGTTGTTGCGATAGACGAGGTCGTTCCAATCCGGGATGAGGTTCCCGAGCGGGCAGCCCTCGTGGCAGAACGGAACCCCGCAGTCCATGCAGCGCGCGCCCTGGTCGCGCAGCACGCGCTCCTCCGGCAGGCCGAAGTACTGGTGGTAGTCCCGCACGCGCTCCTGCGGATCTCGCTTCTCGAAGCCGACGCGCTCGAGTCGCAGGAAGCCCCCGAGCTCACCCATCAGCCAGGGCTCCGGGCGGGCGCTCGGGTGGTCTCGGCGACGGGGGCCGCGGCCGCGTAGCCCGGGCTCGCCGCGGGCCCGGCGGCAGCTGCGATCACCTCCGCCTCACCCTCGGCGGGCGCCTCGGCGAGGGCGCGCTTGTAGTCGTGCGGCATCACCTTGACCATCCTGTTGAGCGAGCCCGTCCAGTCCTCCAGGACGCGCTCGGCGACGGCCGACCCGGTGCGCTCGCGGTGCTCCTCGATCCAGCCGCGCAGCTCCTCGGCCTCGTCGGGAGTGATCGCGTCGAAGCCGACCAGCTCGGTGTTGCAGCGACCGCAGAACTCGCCGTCCTCGTCGAGCACATACGCGATGCCGCCGCTCATCCCGGCGGCGAAGTTCAGGCCGGTCGGACCGAGCACGATCACGCGACCGCCCGTCATGTACTCGCAGCCGTGGTCGCCCACGCCCTCCACGACCGTGATCGCCCCGGAGTTGCGAACGGCGAAGCGCTCGCCCGCCAGCCCGCGGAAGAACGCACGGCCGGAGGTCGCCCCGTAGAGCACGGTGTTGCCGACGATCACGTTCTCCTCGGCCACGAAGGCAGCGTCGGCGGGCGGTCGCACCACGACGGTGCCTCCCGAGAGCCCCTTGCCGCAGTAGTCGTTGGCGTCGCCCTCGAGCTCCAGCTCCACGCCCCGGGCGAGCCAGGCGCCGAAGCTCTGTCCGGCCGAGCCCTCGAGCCGCACCGTGATGCTCCCCTCCGGCAGCCCGTCCTCGCCGTGCAGCCGTGCGATTTCGCCGGACAGGAGGCCGCCCACCGCGCGGTTCTTGTTCTCGATGCGCCGCTCGAGCCGAACCGGCAGACCCTCCTCGATCGCCGGACGGCAGCGCTGCATCAGGTCCACGTCGATCGAGTCGTATAGGACGGGGTCGGGCCGCCGGGTCTGGTGGCGGGGTGCGTCGGGGGCGATGCCCTCGGGCACCTCGAGCAGCGGCGCGAGGTCGACGCCATGGGCCTTCCAGTGATCGATCGCGTCGTTGGGCTCGAGCAGGTCCGTGCGGCCGATCAGCTCGTCCACGGTGCGGACCCCGAGCCGCGCCATGATCCCGCGCGCCTCCTCGGCCACCATGAACAGGTAGTTGACGACGTGGTCGGGCTGGCCGTCGAAGCGCGCCCGCAGCTCCGGGTCCTGCGTGGCCACCCCCACCGGACAGGTGTTGAGGTGGCAGACGCGCATCATCACGCAGCCGAGCGCGATCAGCGGCGCCGTCGAGAAGCCGTACTCGTCGGCGCCCAGAATCGCCGCCACGACGACGTCGCGGCCGGTGCGCATCTGCCCGTCGACCTCGACGAGGATGCGCGAGCGCAGGTCGTTCCGCAGCAGCGTCTGCTGCGTCTCCGCGAGCCCGATCTCCCACGGCACGCCCGCGTGGTGGATCGACGCCTGCGGCGAGGCGCCGGTGCCGCCGTCGTGGCCCGCGATCACCACGTGGTCGGCGTTCGCCTTGGCCACGCCCGCGGCCACGGTCCCCACCCCCACCTCGGACACGAGCTTGACCGACACACGGGCGCGCGGGTTAGCGCAGCGCAGGTCGTAGATCAGCTGCTTGAGGTCCTCGATCGAGTAGATGTCGTGGTGCGGCGGGGGCGAGATGAGGCCCACCCCGGGCGTCGAATGACGCAGCCGCGCGATGTAGCGGTCGACCTTGTGCCCGGGCAGCTGGCCGCCCTCGCCGGGCTTGGCGCCCTGGGCGACCTTGATCTGGAGCTCGTCGGCGTTCACCAGGTAGTTCACCGTCACGCCGAAGCGGCCGGAGGCCACCTGCTTGATCGCCGAGCGGCGCTCGTCCTCGAAGCGGGACGGGTCCTCCCCGCCCTCACCGGTATTCGACCTCCCGCCGAGCCGGTTCATGCCGGCGGCGAGCGTCTCGTGGGCCTCCGGCGACAGCGCGCCGAGCGACATCCCTCCCGACTTGAAGCGCTTGACGAGCTCGGCAGCGGGCTCGACCTCGTCCAGGGGGATCGGCTCACCGCTCTCGCGGAACCGCAGCAGCCCACGCAGGGAGGAGCGCGGCACCGCCACCTCGTTCACGTAGGTGGCGAAGCGCTCGTAGGCCTCGGGACCGCCGTCGTTCCGCGCCACCTGCTGGAGCGTCGCGATCGTCTCGGGATTCCAGCCGTGGAACTCGCCCTCACGACGCCAGGCGTAGACCCCGCCGGGGGGCAGGAGCTCCGAGCTTGCCGCCGGGTAGGCGAGCCGATGGCGGTCGAGGCACTCCCATGCGAGCACGTTCAAGCCAACGCCGCCCACCCGTGACGACGTTCCGGTGAAGTACCTGTCGACGACCTCCTGCTCGAGACCGACGGCCTCGAAGATCTGAGCGCCCGTGTAGGAGCGGATCGTCGAGATGCCCATCTTCGAGAGGATCTTGAGCAGCCCCTTGCCGATCGCCTTGATGGTGCGCTGGACCGCCTCCTCGGGATCCATCCCCTCGGGCAGGCGCCCCTCGCGGTGGAGCGTGAAGAGCGACTCGAACATCACGTACGGGTTGACCGCCGAGGCGCCGTAGCCGATCAGGCAGGCCAGGTGGTGGATCTCCTTGGCCTGGCCGGTCTCGACCAGCAGGCCGATCTGGAGCCGGGTGCCCTCGCGCACCAGGTGGTGGTGCACCGCGCCCACGGCGAGCAGCGAGGGCATCGCCGCCCGGTCGGCGCCGAGGTTGCGGTCCGAGAGGATGATGATGTTGACCCTGCGGGCAACGAGCTCGGAGGCCTCGGCGCAGATCTCCTCCAAGCGCTGCTCCATCCCCAGGGCGCCCTGCGAGACCGGCCAGGTCATGTCGATCGTGCGCGCCTCGAAGACCCTGTGGTCGACCTGGCGCAGCTTCTCGAGCTGGGGGCTGCGCAGGATCGGCTGCGGCATCACGAGCTGGTGGCAGTGGTCCGGCGTCTCGCCGAGCAGGTTGATCTCCGGCCCGATGCAGGCCTCGAGACTCATCACGATCGACTCACGGATCGGGTCGATGGCCGGGTTGGTCACCTGGGCGAAGAGCTGCTTGAAGTACGAGAACAGCGGCGGGCGCATGTCCGACATCACCGCCAGCGCCGTGTCGTTGCCCATCGAGCCGGTCGGCTCGGTGGCATCGCGTGCCATCGGCACGAGCGCGACGCGTAGGTCCTCCTCGGTCCAGCCGAAGGCGAGCTGCTTCGCGCGCATCGGCTCGACGCGTGGGACGCGCGGCGTCTGCTCGGGCAGGTCCTCGATATGGACCACGCGGTCGGCGAGCCACTGCCCGTAGGGCCGCCTGCGCGCCAGCCCCAGCTTGATCTCGTCATCCGGCACGACGCGCTCGCGCGCGAGGTCGACCAGGAACAGCTTGCCGGGCAGCAGCCGTCCCTTCGCCTCGATCTCCTCGGGCGGGACGTCCAGGACCCCCGCCTCGGAGGCGAACACGACCCAACCGTCCTTGGTGACGAGCCAGCGGCCGGGGCGCAGGCCGTTGCGGTCGAGCGTCGCGCCGATCACGCGCCCGTCGGAGAACGCCACGGCGGCGGGGCCGTCCCAGGGCTCGACGAGCGACGAGTGGTAGGCGTAGAAGTCGCGGACCTCCTGGGGCAGCTCCGGTCGCCCGCGGTACGCCTCCGGGATCAACATCGACATTGCGTGCTCGGCGGAGCGCCCGCCGAGCACGAGCAGCTCGAGCAGACCGTCGAGCGACGCCGAGTCCGAGATGTCGTCGCGCAGCAGCGGCCGGATCTTGTCGATGTCGTCGCCGAACAGCGGCGAGGCCAGGTGGAGCTCGCGGGCCCGCATCCAGTTGCGGTTGCCGCGCAGCGTGTTGATCTCGCCGTTGTGGGCGAGCATCCGGTACGGGTGGGCGAGCTCCCAGCTCGGGAACGTGTTGGTCGAGAAGCGCGAGTGGACGAGCGCGAGCCGGCTGACTACGCGCTCGTCGCGCAGGTCCGGGAAGTAGCGCGACAGCTGGGGCGCGGTGAGCATCCCCTTGTAGACGAGGGTGCGCGAGGAGAGGCTCGGCAGGGAGAGCTCGCGAAGGTCCGCGCGCTCCACCACCCGCCGGATCACGTACAGCTTGCGCTCGAGGGCGTCTTGGTCGGCTATGTCCTCGTCCGCTCCCACGAACAGCTGGGCGATGCGCGGTGCCACCGACCGCGCCGTGGTGCCACAGGCCCCCTCCGCGACCGGTACCTCACGCCAGCCGAGCACCTGCTGGCCCTCGGCCTCCACGGTCTCCTCCAACAGGCGCATCGCCTCCGCGGGGTTGCCCGGCGGAAGGAAGCACATGGCCACCCCGTAGCGCCCGACCGGCGGCAATTCGAAACCGACCTCCGCGCGCAGGAACTCGTCAGGGAGCTGAAGCAGGATGCCCGCGCCGTCGCCGGTGTCGGGGTCGGCGCCCTCCGCCCCCCGGTGCTCGAGGTGCTCGAGGGCCGTGAGCGCGCACGCCACGACCTCGTGCGACGCGGGCGCACGCAGGCGCGCCACGAACGCGACGCCGCACGCGTCGTGCTCGTAGCTCTGGTCGTACAGGCCGCGCGCTGCCTGCAGCGGTGTCACCTCCTTCGAAGATTTTGCGCCCTTGGGGGAGGGCTTGCGACGGGGACGGGGGGCGCGAAACGATACCGGGATAACGCAGCTATTTCGCGGTCAGGCGGCGGGCTCGACGCCGCACGGGTATGGTCGCCCCCGTGGGCGACACGATCACTGTTCTCTCTCAGAAGGGCGGCACGGGCAAAACCACGATGGTCCGAACGCTCGCCGATGTCCTCCGCCGCCTGGGCCTGGACGTGCTTGTGGCGGACCTCGACCCGCAGGGCAACCTGTCCGACTATTTCGACGTCCCGGCGGACGCCTCGCCCACCGTGGCGGACGTGCTGACCGGGCAGGCCAAGGCGGCCGACGCTATCCACGACGGCGTGCTGCCGGCGAATCTCGGGCTCGCCGAGGCGGAGCTCGTGCTGAGCGGCAAGATGGGACGCGAGCTGACCCTGAAGCGCGCCCTACGGGAGGTGCGCAAGGACTACGACCTGGTGCTGGTGGACTGCCCGCCGGCGCTCGGCCTGCTCACCGTCAACGCGCTGGTGGCCGCCGACCACGCCCTGATCTCGAGCGAGGCCGAGTACTTCTCGCTCCAGGGCGTCGAGCAGGCGCTCGAGGTGGTCGAGCTGGCGAAGGAGTCGCTCCACCCGGACCTCGACTGGCTCGGCGTGGTGCTCAACATCGCCGACATGCGCCTTGTCCATGCGCGCGAGGCGCAGGAGCAGCTGAGGGAGCGCTTCGGGGAGAAGCTGTTCGACACGGTCATCCGCCGCAGCGTGCGCTACGCGGAGTCGGCCGAGCGGGGGGTGTCGATCCTCGACTATGCGCCCGATCTGGGCGCCGACTACCTCGCTCTGGCGGCCGAGCTGCTCGAGCGCCTGGTCGGCTACGAGGAGCAGTCGGAGCGCCTGGCCTCGCTGCGGGCGGAGTCGGCGGCGGCTTAGCCCGGGGCGCCGCTCAGGCGGCGGCGGGCAGGCCGCGCAGGCCGCTCCCGAGCGTCCAGGCGAGCTGACGGGCGAGACCGTCCGCAAGCGGCACGCGGGCGTCGAAGCCGAGCTCCGCGCGCGCCAGTGAGGGATCCGCGCAGGTCCGGCGCGCGTCGCCGCGGGCGCGAGCCAAATGCCGGACGGCCACCGGCTCGTCGAGCAGGTTCTCCAGCATCGAGATGGCCGCACTCAGCGAGGTCCGGGTGCCTCCGCCGATGTTGTAGAGGGCGCCCGGCCGGCCGCGTTCGGCGGCCCGGAGGGTTCCCTCGACCGCGTCCTCGACGAAGGTGAAGTCGCGCTCCTGGAGACCGTCGCCGAGGATGCCGATCGTACGGCCCGCGAGCGCGGCGTCGATGAAGCGCGCGAATGCCATGTCGGGTCGCTGGTGGGGGCCGTACAGCGTGAAGTAGCGCAGGCCAACGACGGGCAGACCGTGCTGGCGGTGGTAGACGGCCGCCAGGTCCTCGACCGCGCACTTGGTCACGCCGTACGGGGACACCGGCCGGCGAGCCGCGCTCTCCGGCGTGGGATCGGGGTCCGAGTCGCCGTACACGGACGAGGACGACGCGTAGACGAGTGCCTCGACGCCGCTGCGGAGCGCGGCCTCGAGCAGTCGCTGCGTCGCCTGGACGTTGTTGCGCAGATAGCCCTCGAAGCCCTCGCCGAAGCTGCCGCGTACACCGGCCTGGGCGGCCAGGTGATAGATCACCCGCGCGCCGGCCACGGCCTCTTCGATTGAGTCCCGGCTCAGGTCGAGCTCGAGCAGGTGAAAGCGGTCCGACCCGCGCAGGCGTGCGAGATTGGCCTCCTTGAAGGCGCGCGTGCCCGTGAAGCAGTCGATTCCGACGACCTCGCGGCCGGCCGCGACGAGGCGCTCCGCGAGGCGGCTGCCGAGGAAGCCCGCCACTCCGGTGACCAGCGCTCGCCCGCCGGGTGCGACTGTCGTGGGTGCCGTCATTCGGGTACCCTAATTCAATCCGTTTGCAGCACTGGAGCGCGTCCCGGGTCGGGTAGGCTCGCCTCCTCGTGTCGGAGCTCATGTTCAAGCCGGCCGCCGAGCTGGCGGCCCTGATCCGCAACGGCGAGCTCGGCGCGCGCGAGGTTGTCGAGGACTGCCTCGCGCGGATCGAGGCGCTGCAGCCGGAGCTGAACGCGTTCGTCCACGTCGACGCCGAGGGCGCCCTCGCGGCGGCCGACGAGGTCGAGCCGAACGACCCGCGTCCGTTCGCCGGCGTGCCGATCGCGATCAAGGACACAGCCGCCGTGGCCGGCATGCCCTTCACGATGGGCGCGGACATCTTCGGCGACTTCGTCCCCGGCCACGACGCGTTTCTCGTCCGGCGCCTGCGCGAGGCCGGCTTCATGGTGGTCGGGAAGACGAACCTCCCGGAGTTCGGGATCCTGCCGGTGACCGAGCCGCGCCGCTTCGGCCCGGCGCGCAACCCCTGGGACACGGGCCGCACCCCGGGCGGGTCATCGGGCGGGGCGGCGGCCGCCGTCGCGGCCGGCATGGTCCCGCTCGCACACGGCAGCGACGGCGGCGGTTCGATCCGCATCCCGGCCGCATGCTGCGGGCTCGTGGGGCTGAAGCCCCAGCGTGGGCGCATCTCGCGCGGCCCCGAGCAGGGCGACGACTTTCTCGTCCAGGACGGTGTCCTCACGCGCACCGTGGCAGAGACGGCCGAGCTGCTCGACGTCCTGGGCGGCTACGAGACAGGGGATGTGGCCTGGGCGCCGCCGCCCGGCGAGCCCTTCGCGGCAGCCGCCACACGCGAGCCAGAACGGCTGCGCGTCGGCTTCACGACGACGCCGCCCATCGACGCCGAGGTCGACCCACTCAACGAGCGCGCTACGCGCGACGCGGCCCGGCTCCTCTCCATGCTCGGCCACGAGGTCGAGGAGATCGAGGCCCCCTGGGCGGGCCAGGACCTCACCGAGGTCTTCAAGATGGTCTTCGGGACGGCGATCTCGACGGCCGCGTTCTACGGCGGGCTGGTCACGGGACGCGAGCCGAGCGCCGAGCTGATGGAGCCGCTCTCGTGGAAGGTCTGGGAGGAGATCGGACAGCGCACCGCCCTCGAGTACCTGCTCGCGCGCACCCAGCTCAGCGCCTTCTCGCGCGGGGCCGTGGCGCTGTGGGACACCTATGACGTGGTGGTCACGCCCGCGCTCGCCCAGCGGCCGGTGCGGATCGGGGAGATCGACGCCTGCAGCGACGACCCCTGGGCCGCCTTTCGCCGCGCCACGCTGTTCACCCCCTTCGCGGCGATCTTCAACACCACCGGCCAGCCCGCGATCTCGCTGCCGCTGTTCCACGGGGAGGACGGCCTGCCCACCGGGGTCCAGATCGCGGGTCGTCCCGCGGACGAGGCGACGTTGCTCTCACTCGCCGCTCAGCTCGAGGCGGCCCGGCCCTGGGCCGATCGCCGCCCAGTGGCAGCCACGGCCTGAGCGCGGCGACCTACGCCGAGCCGAGGATCTCGGCGTCGCGCGGGTAGGTGAGCAGCGCCGGCGCTTCCTCGAGAGGGACCCAGCGCAGCTCGTCGACCTCGTCGTTCGGGACGAAGCCCGGGTCGTGCTCCACCTCCATGAGCCAATAGCGGACCAGCTTCGAGCGCCCCTTCGGATCGAGGTATTCGGACGAGGGGAGCTCGCGCACGAGCCGGCAGCGCAGTCCCGTCTCCTCCTCGACCTCGCGGAGCGCCGCATCCTCGAACGACTCGCCCCGATCGAGCTTGCCCTTTGGGAGTGTCCAGTCGTCGTAGCGGGGCCGGTGGACGAGCACCACGCGTCCCTCTGGGTCAAGCACGACACCTCCCGCCGCCCGCACCTCCGCGCTCATAGCTCGCGCACGTCCGCCCCGCCGGGGGCGAACGTGACCCTCTGGATCCGGCCCTCGGGCCCGTCGGCTCGCAGGCGCTCCACCACCGCGCCCGTCTGCTCCCAGTGGCACCAAATCAAGACCGTCGGGCCGGCGCCTGAGATCGTGGCCCCCAGCGCCCCCAGCTCGCCGGCCCGCTCGACCAGCTCCATCGAGCGCGGGTAGAGGTGGCGACGGCGCGGCTGGTGCAGCGAGTCGGACAGTCCGCGGGCGATCAGCGAGAGGTCGCCCTTGGAGAGTCCGAGTATCAGCAGCGCCGCGTGGCCGACGTTCAGGACGGCGTCAGCGAGCGGCACCTCCTCCGGCAGTGCGGCGCGGGCCGCGGCGGTCGCAACCTCGTGATCGGGGACCACGATCACCCCCTCCAGCTCGGGCGGCGGGTCGAGCCGGACGGGCTCGGAGTCGCCCGCGACGACGACGAAGCCTCCGTTGAGCGCCGCCGCCACGTTGTCGGGATGCCCCTCGAGCTCACGGGCGTGCTCGAACAGCCGCGCGTCGAGCTCGTAGAGGTGGTCGGCCGCGGCGAGGCCGGCGACTATCGCGGCGGCGCTCGAGCCGAGCCCCGCCGCCGGCGGGATCTCGGAGTGGATCCTGAACGCCAGGCCGTCGGCCGGATGCAGCCGCTCGAAGGCACGCACGCAGAGGTTCGTGCGGTCGAGCGCCACGCCCGGGACATCACACTCGACGGAGAACTGCCCGTCCTCCTCCACCTCAAGCTCGAGCGCCGGCGACAGCGCCGCGGCCAGCACGTCGAAGCCCGGACCGAGGTTTGCCGAGGACGACGGGACGCGGACCACGCGCCGCCGCCTCATCCGAGCACCGCCTGCTCGACGCTCTTGAGTTCGGGCTCGCAGGGCACCACGCTCGCCGCCCGGTTCATCGCGGTCTGCGGGTCCTTCAGGCCGTGACCGGTGAGCACACAGACCACGCGGCCCGCGGCGCCGTACTTGAGCAGGCCGGCCACGGACGCAGCCGAGGCCGGCTCGCAGAACACCCCCTCGCGGGCGCCCAGCAGCGAATAGGCGTCGAGGATCTCGGCGTCGGACACGGCGCGGACCTCGCCCCGCGAGGCCGTGAAGGCGTTCATCGCGTGCTCCCAGCGCGCCGGATTGCCGATCCGGATCGCCGACGCCACGGTCTCGGGGTGCTCGACCGGGGCGCCCCGCACGAGCGGCGCGGCGCCCTCGGCCTGGTAGCCGTGCATCCGCGGCGCGGCCTCGTACTCCTGAAAGCCCTTCCACCAGGCGGTCACGTTCCCGGCATTCCCGACCGGGATGCAGAGCACGTCCGGGGGCTCCCCGAGCTGATCGCAGACCTCGAACGCGCCCGTCTTCTGTCCCTCGATCCGGTAGTCGTTGACCGAGTTGACGAGTGCGATCGGATGCCGGTCCACGAGCTCGCGGACGAGCGCCAGCGCCTCGTCGAAGTTGCCGCGCAGCGCGATCACGCGCGCGCCGTGCATCAGAGCCTGGGCGAGCTTGCCGGTGGCGATCTTGCCCTCGGGCACGATCACCGCGCCACGCAGCCCCGCGCGCGCGGCGTAGGCCGCCGCGCTGGCAGCCGTGTTGCCCGTCGAGGCGCAGACCACGACCTCGGCGCCCTCGGCAACCGCCGCGGACACGGCGACTGTCATGCCGCGGTCCTTGAACGAGCCTGTCGGGTTGGCCCCCTCGAGCTTGAGCCAGACCTCGGCGCCACTCAGCTCGGACAGGTGCGGCGCCGGCACGAGCGGCGTGTCGCCCTCCCCCATCGTTACGAGGGGCTCCACCGGGAGCCGTTCCCGGTAGCGCCAGAGCGACATCTAGAAAGTCTCCTCGATAACCCTGATCACGCGCGGGGGCTCGCGGACGAAGTCGAGCCGCGAGATGAGCTCGACCGCCGCGCGGAACCTCGACTCGAGCACCGGGTGCATGACCATCACGAGCCGCGCCTCGTCGCCAAGTCCCTTCTGGACCACCGACTTGATCGACACGCCCTGCAGCCCGAGCAGCTCGGCCACCTGGGCCAGGACTCCCGGGCGATCGGCCACCTCGAGGTGCAGGTAGAACGAGAACTCCGTGTCGGTCACGACCGTTACGTCCACCGCGGGCGGAGGCAGCGAGGGCGGCGGGATCATCGCCGAGATCACGTCGCCGAGCACGGCGCTCGCGGTCTGGATGCCCCCGGCGCCCGGGCCCGACAGCGTGATCTCGGTGATCGCCGGCGACTCGATCGTCACCGCGTTGAACGCCCCGTTGACCGACGCGAGCGGATGGTCCCCGTAGAGGAAGGCGGGGTAGACGTGCACGGCGATGCCGCCGTCGATGCGCTCGGCCGACCCGATCAGCTTGAGCGAGAGCCCGAGCTCCTTGGCGTACGCGATGTCGTCGGCGGTCAGCCGCTCGATTCCCTCGTAGCTCACCTGGTCGAGCCGCACCGTCGCGTTGAAGGCAAGGCGCGCGAGGATCGCCATCTTGGCGGCGGCGTCCTTGCCGGTTACGTCCTCGGTGGGGTCGGCCTCCGCGTAGCCCAGCTCCTGGGCATCGGCAAGCGCCTCCGCGTAGGACGCTCCGGTGCGCGCCATCTCGGTGAGGATGTAGTTGGTGGTGCCGTTGACGATGCCGTGCACACGCTCGATATGCGCGGCGGCGAGCGTCTCAGACATCACCCGGATCGCCGGGACCACCCCGGCCACGGCCCCCTCGAAGCGCAGCTGCACGCCGCCCTCGCGCGCCGCGTCGAACACCTCCTCGCCGTGCTGGGAGAGCAGCTGCTTGTTTGCGGTGACCACGTGCCGCCCCGCGCCGAGCGCCCGCAGCACGTACTCGCGCGTAGGGTCGATGCCGCCCAGCAGCTCCACGATCAGGTCGCTGTTCTCCAGGATGTCCTCGAAGCTGCCCTGGCTGCGGGTGAGCACCCCTGACACCTCGGGCCGCATCCCCGTCTCCGCCTCGATCGCGTCGGTGCGCTCCTCGAGCAGCCGGGCGAAGGCGCCGCCGACCGTCCCGTGGCCGAGCAGGCCCACCCGAAAGACCTCAGACATCCCGCGACCGCAGATCGGCGTAGGTCTCTCGGCGGACCACCACGCGCGCCTCGCCGTCCCGGCAGAAGACGACCGGGGGCCGCGGCACGGCGTTGTAGTTGTTCGCCATGGCGTGGCCGTAGGCGCCTGTCGCGGGAATCACGAGAACATCGCCGGGACGGGGGTCGTCGAGGCGGACGTCGCGCACCAGGATGTCGCCCGACTCGCAGTGCATGCCGGCCACGGTGCAGAGGTCGTCGCCCCCGAAGCGGTCGGCGATCTCGGCCTCGTAGCGCGCGCCGTAGAGCATCGGACGCAGGTTGTCGGACATGCCGCCGTCCACCGCCACGTAGGTGCGCACCCCGGGAATCCGCTTGACGGTCCCGACCGTGTAGATCGTCACGCCGGCGTTGCCCACGAGCGAGCGTCCCGGCTCGCTGAGGAGCATCACGCCCTTGGGCGCCCGCCGCACGAGCGCGTCCACATACTCGTCGATCGAGGGCGGCGCATCCTCAGCCGTGTACGCGATCCCAAGCCCGCCGCCCAGGTTCAGGAGCGGCCATTCTCCCATTTCCGCCAGCACCTCGGCGAGCCTCTCGAAGGCCTCCAGATCGAACACCTGGGACCCGATGTGGGCGTGCAGGCCGCGGAGCTCGAGCCCTGCGGTGGCGCACGCCTCGACGGCGCGCGGGACATCCGCGGCGCCGAACCCGAACTTGGAGTCCTCCTGGCCGGTCTGGATGTACGAGTGGGTGCTCGGCCGGATCCCGGGCGTCACACGCAGCAGGACCCGCACTCCCCGCCCGCGCAACCGCTCGATCTCGTCGAAGGAGTCGACAACGATGTGCCCCACGCCCTGCTCGATGGCGTAGTCGAGCTCGGCACGGGACTTGTTGTTGCCGTGCATGTAGATGCGTTCGGGCTCGATGCCGCCGGCGAGCGCCAGGTGCAGCTCGCCGGCGCTCGCCACGTCGGCCGAGAGCCCCTCCTCGCGGAACAGGCGGAACACGGCTGTGCACGGGAAGGCCTTGCCCGCGTATATGACCTCGAACCGGTCCCTGCGCGCCCGGAACGCCTCGAGGTAGGCGCGTGCACGGGCGCGCATGTCGTCCTCGGCATAGATGTAGGCCGGGGTCCCGAACTCGCGCGCCAGCTCGAGGACGTCGCAGCCCCCGACCTCGAGCCGCCCATGCTCGTTCAGTCGCGAGCCGGCGGGGTAGACATGTGAGACGCCGACCGCTGCCATGATCGGCGGCGATTATGAAGCACGCCCCACCGGCGCCGCCCGAGCTGGGCACCACGACGGCGCTAGCCGGACCGCGCCGGACCGGCGTCCTCCACCCCCACCGCCACCCTCTCCACCTCAACGAACGACCCGCCGCTCAGCTCCGTCTCCTTCACCTCTTCGCGCTCGAGCACAATCCTGATGTCGGGTCGCGAGCGCAGCATGTAGCCCGGCGTGACCGCACGGGCGCCACGGTCGAGGCGGAGCGTGAGCCTGCGTCGCCCGAGCGCGCGGAGCGGGATACGACCGACCGCGAGCCGAGTGCCACGCTCGATATCAGCGAGCAGAGGGCCGGGACAGCGGGTGCGCAGTAGTTCGGTACCCTCGGCGCCGCCGAAAAACCTGGCAGTGACTCGGCGGCCGCGCGCCCGGAGGTCGATCAGGCCGTTGCTGAGCGATGTCGCATCGCGGCACGCGGGTGCGCCGTCGCGGTCGAGCAAGGCGGTTACCGTCCCCCATCCCGGGTTCAAGGTGAGGTAGCCGTAAACGCGCGCCTTGCGCGGTCGGGGTCCGGGGGCGAGCCCGACCGCGCGACGAAGCGCGAGCCGCGGCAGGCGCCCGAAGGCGAACACATAGGCCTCGCCGCGGGCCGATCCGGGCGTCACCGTGAGCGTCCCGCCGACCCCGCAGGCATCGAGCGGCGTGCACGTGCGCGGGTCGCCCGCGATATCGACCGGCAGCGAACCCGTCACCCGCGCGACGCGGTACTCCATTGCGATGCTGCGAAGAGGCGGGCGCTTCGGGCGTTCTGGAGGCCGTCTCACCACGCGTCGCGGCCGCCGGACGCGCGTCTGCCCGATGCGAAGCACGATGGTCGAGGACACCGTGCCGGCCAACCCGCTGGACGAGAAGGCCGCCAAGCCGGAAAGGTCGACGGTCCTTGGACCGCTCCGCAACGCCCGCAGGCTCACCGCGGGTGACGGCAGGCCCCGTAGGACGTCCGAGGGCAACGGTCCCCCGCAGTTCGTCGCCCCCAAGGCCGGAGTCGGTGGTCCGAACACGCCCGGGCCGTGGCGCAACCCGAATCTGAGAGTCCTCGCACCGACCGTGATGACGGGCAGGGCGCTTGAGAAAGCGCCGCCCCGCGCGTCCGCGCATACGTGTGTCCCGTCTACAGCGCCGCGCTGCACCACCGCGAGCGTTTCGGCGCTCGTCTCTCCCGTGCCGTGGAGGGAGAGGTACCCGAATAGCCGCCGGCCGCGCATTCGCAAGAGGTCCAGCTCTCCCCGCGATCGCGGCGTCCATCGCACCGTTCCCGCCTGCACGTCGCAACGGAAGGAGATCTCGCAGCCTGCCGCGCTGTCGCCATGGAAGCTGACCACGAGCTGCCCGGACGCGCGCACCGGTGCGTGATAGCTGACGGGCTCCGCCGCGACGGCGCTGGGCCCGTCCGGAGCGAGCAAGGCTGCGGAGAGACCCGCTAGCGCGACGATCGAAGTCGTCACAAGCCGCACAAGTCCACCCTAAACCAGTTGGGGTACACCGTCGAGGATTTGGGGCACTCGCGGCGCAGACGCCGACCGCTGCCATGATCGGCGGCGATTATGAAGCACGCCCCACCGGCGCCGCCCGAGCTGGGTGCCCACGACGGACTCTCCTACGCGCTCTTTCTCCCCGACGACGAGCCGCGCACGGGCGTCGTCGTGCTGCACGGGGCGGGCTCCGCCAAGGAGAGCCACTTCGACTTCGCCCGCGGCTGCCGTGACGAGGGGATGGCGGCGCTCGCCTACGACGCGCGCGGCCACGGGCGCTCCTCGGGCGCTTTCGGGCCCGGCGCGATCGAAGACGTTCTCGCGATGGCAGAGCTGCTGCGCGAGCACGCGCCCACGGTCGCCCTGCGCGGCTCGAGCCTGGGCGGCTTTCAGGCGATCCACGCGGCCGCGCGCGCCGACCCGCCGCTGTGCGCCGTGGTGGCGATCTGCCCGGTGCCCGAGGACATACTGCTGCGTGGCCTGCGCTCCGGCGAGCTGCTCCGCTTCGAGTGCGACGTGCCTGCCACCGAGATGTGGCTCGAGTCGACCGACCTCTACGAGTCGGCGAGCCGCCTCGGCCCTCGGACCGCGCTGCTCCTCCTCCACGCGCACGGCGACGAGCAGATCCCGTACGCGGTCAGCGAGGAGCTGTACGCGCGGGCGGTCGAGCCGAAGCGCCTGCTGCTCCTGCCGGGTGGCCACCACCGCTCCCTGCAGCACGATCTCGAGCTGCAGGGCGCGTCCCGCCGTTTCATCAGGTCGGCGGCGTCCCCTTAGGGCAGAACGCCGTCGACGGTCTCGCCGGCGGCGCCGACCACCCCGCCCGCCTGCTGCCCGGCGCTGTCCACGACACCGCCGACGGTGTCGCCGGTACCGGTGACTGCCTCTCCGCGCCGGGCGACACGCCGCCCACCGCCTGGCCCGCGGCGCCGGTCGCGCCCTGGACCGCGTCACCGCCACGGCCGGTCGCGCCGCTCACGGTGTTGGCGACATCGGGGGCGGAGACCGGGAGTTGCGGCAGGCCGCCGCCGCCACGGCCGTCCCCTCCACCCCCGCCTGTGGCGCTGGTGTTGGGAGCCGGGCTCGGCACTGCACCGGCGCCACCGTGGGGAGCGTCCCCATCGCCGAGCCCGCCGGCTGCGCCGGCGGGGCCGCGCCGGAGGTCGCCGCGGCGACTGCGTGCGGCCGGCTCGGCGCCGCGCCGGTCACGCGCGCGGCCCGCGGCACGCGCGCGCTTCCCGGTGGCGCGCTTCGCCTTGGCGGGCGCCGTTCAGTAGCGCCAACCCCGCCTCCCGGCACCCGAAATCATCCAAGTGAGAATGATTCTCGTTTAGGCTTTCCCGGTGCCCTCGCCGCTCGACCTCGCCGAGATCCCGTTCCTGCGTGACGCCCTCGTCGAGCTGCTGCTGCTGGCCGTCGCGGGAGGGGTCCTGGGGGCGTGGATCGTGCTCCGCCGGCTCGCGTTCTTCTCGCACGCCGTCGGCTCGGCCACCTTCCCCGGCCTGGTGGCGGCGGACGCGGCGGGACTGAGCCCCACGCTCGCCGGGGTCGCGGTTGCGCTCGGCTACGCGGGCGGCGTCGAGCGAAGCGGCCGGGCGGGGCGCGAACCGGGCGAGGCGACGGCGCTGCTACTCGTGGCGGCGCTGGCCGGCGGCGTCGTCCTCGCCAGCGACGTGTTCGAGTCCGGCGCCGAGGTCGACCGGCTGCTCTTCGGCACCCTGCTCGGCCTCGATGCAGCCGACATTGCGCTCTCCGCGACCGCCGCCGTACTCGCCACGCTGGCGACGCTTGCGCTGGGACGCACGTGGTCAGCCGTCGCCTTCGATCCCGACGCGGCCCGGACACTCGGTCTGCCCGCCGGGCTCGCCGACTTCCTGCTGCTGGCGCTCGTAGCGGTGGCTGTGGTGGCCGCGATCCCCGCGGTCGGCGCCCTGCTCGTGACGGCCATCTACGTGCTGCCCGCCGCTGCCGCACGGCTCGTGTCGCGGAACGTGCCGGGCCTTATCGCGTGCGCGCTCGCGCTGGCCGTCGCCGAGGGGGTGCTCGGCCTCTATCTCGCCTACTGGCTCGACCTGCCGCCCGGCCCGCCGGTCGCGCTCCTCGGCGCGGCCGTGTACCTCGTCTTATCCCTGGTGACCGCCCGATGACCACGGTCAGGGTTGAGCGCCTCAGCGCGGGCTACGGCGGCGCGCCGGTCCTGCGCGACGTGAGCTTCGAGGCCGGGCCAGGCCAGGCCGTCTGCGTGCTCGGGCCCAACGGCGGCGGCAAGACAACCCTCTTTCGCGTGCTCATCGGCGAGCTCGAGGCAACCACGGGAACCATCACGCGGAGCGGCCGGCCAGCCTACGTCGCGCAGACCGAGCGCACCCGTCTCGACTTCCCCGTGTCCGCGCTCGACGTGGCCCTCATGGGCACGCTGGCGCGCGGGCGCTGGTGGCTGCCGCCCGGCCGCGCCGACCGTGAGGCAGCGGCCGTGGCTCTCGAGCGCGTCGGCCTCGCCGACCACGCCGCTACTCCCTTCGGCGAACTGTCGGGAGGCCAGCGCCAACGGGCGTTGCTCGCGCGGGCCCTCGTGCAGGACGCGCGGCTGCTGCTGCTCGACGAGCCCCTGTCGGGTGTCGACCCCGCCAGCGCGACCCTGATCGCCGCTGTGTTCGAGGAGCTGCGCGAGGCGGGCCGCACGCTGCTCGTGGCGAGCCACGACGTGGAGAGCGCGCGCGGCTTTGACCTGGTCCTTTGCCTGCACGGGCGCCAGATTGCGTTCGGCCCTCCCGGCAAGGTGCTCGACCGCCGCACGCTCGAGGCCACCTACGGCCACGAGATGATCGTTCTCGAGGACGGCGGGCCGCTCCGCGCCGTGACTGTCCAGCACCATGAGCACGCCCATGCCGATGAGGAGAGCGGTCCGGGCGCGGGGGCGTCCTGACCGTGGAGGTGCTCGACTTCCTCCTCGAGCCGCTCCGCTCCGGCATCGGCCGCCGTGCCGTCCTCGAGATCGCGCTGCTTGGGGCGTTCTGCGGCGCGCTCGGCTTCTGGGTCGTTACCGAGCGGCTCGCCTACGGGGCGGAGTCCCTGGCACACGGCCTGCTCCCGGGCCTCGTGCTCGCCGCCATCGCGGGCGCGCCCCTTTTGCTCGGCGCCCTGGGCGGAGCGCTCACAGCGGCGGCGCTGCTCGCGCTGGCCGTCCGCGACGAGCGCATCGGCCCCGACGGCGGCACGGCTGTCGCCGTGACCGGCCTGGTGGGACTCGGCGCCTTGCTCGCGTTCGTGCCCGACTCACCCCAGCGGCTCGAGGAGCTCCTGTTCGGCGACCCGCTCGGGGTGACCGACGGTGACCTGGCGGCGGCCGCGGCGCTCCTCGGCCTCGGCGGCGTGGCGCTCGCCGCACTGCACCGGCCGCTGACGGCGGTGGCGTTCGACAGCGCGGGCGCAGCGTCGGCCGGGCTGCGGCCCGCCGCGGTGCGGCTGGCGCTGCTCGCCCTGCTGGCGCTCGCGATCGCGGTGGCCGTCCAGGGCCTCGGCGCGCTGCTCGTGCTGGCGGTGATCGTGGCGCCGCCGGTGGCGGTGCGCCGGCACGTGCGGACGCCCGGCCGGGCCATGGTCGCCGGCGCGGCGGTGGCGGTGCTCGCCGGCGCGATCGGCATCGAGGTCTCCTTCCACGCGGGCAGCGCAGCCGGGGCGTCGGTCGCGCTCGCGCTGTGCGCGGCAGCTGCGCTGGGCGCCGCCGCCCCTACGCGGTCACGACACGCGGGGCGGCCCGGCGCACCGTCACGATCGCCGCTCCGAGCGCCAGCAACACGAGGCTGATCAGCTGCGGCTCGGTCAGTCCCGCGACCACCGGGTCATTGCGCCGGATGAACTCGACAAGGAAGCGCTCCCCGCCCGCGAGGATCAGGTAGAGCCCAAACAGGACGCCCGGCGCGAAGCGGTCGCGCAGGTGCCAGAGGACCAGCGCGCCGATCCCAATGGTCACGGTCTCGTAGATCGGCGTCGGGTGCACCTCCTCGGTCGTCGGCACGGTGCCGTCGGGATAGGCCATCGCCCAGGGCAGGTCGGACTCGATTCCGTAGTCGCCGTCCCCGGAGAGCTGACAGCCCACCCTGCCCACCGCGTAGCCGATCGCGATCGGTACCGCGGCCCCGTCGACCATCTGCCAGGTCAGCCAGCGTCGCCAGCGCGCCCACAGGATCACTCCGAGCGCGCCGCCCACCAGGCCGCCGAAAAAGACGAGCCCCGAGCCGGAGAAGATGTTGCCGAACAGGTCGTCGGAGACGTCGTCCCAGTTCTGGATCAGATAGTTGACGCGGGCGCCCACGAGGCCTCCCACCAGCGCCGCGAAGACCATCTCGTACGCCCAATCCGTCGGCTTCCCGAGCTCGCGCAGGCGTCGGGTCATGATCAGCCCGGAGGCGAGGAACGCGAGCGCGAAACAGATCCCGAACGTCTGCAGGTCGAGGGGGCCGATGTGGATCTCGGGCAGCACCAGAGCCGCAGGCTAGCGAGGCGCACCTCCCCTACCATCCACCAAGTGCGGAGAGCGCTGCTCGCGATCCTCCTCAGTGCGGCGCCGCTGTCAGCAGTGCCCGCGCACGCCTCGACGTCCCTGGTGGAGCGGTCCGCGCTGCGCGAGCTCCTGAGCCGGCAGCCGCGTGCGTCGAACGACGGGGTGCTGCCCCTGCCGCTGCCGGAGTCGCCGCGCGCCCGCTCGGCCGCGGGGCCCGGCGAGCTGGCAATCCTTGCCCGCAACGCCGGCCCGGTGCGCGTGCTCGTGGGCGCCCGCACGCACGCCGACGTGCCGGGCCTGGCGGCCAGACTGCGCCGCCTGGGTGCCCGGGCCGAGGCCGTCGGGACGATCGGAGTGCTGGCGGCGTCGGCCCCGTCGGGTGCGGCGCTCGTAGCGGCGCTGCGCGACGACCCGCGCGTCGCATACGTGGAGCGCGATCGCACGCTGCGGGTCGCGGCCGACCCGTTCGACACCGTGGATCCCGCCACCGGGATCAAGTTCACGTGGTTCTACGACGAGGTGCGGGCGGCGGAAACGCTCGCCGCCGCGGGCGGCGGCTCGACCCGCTCGGTCGCCGTGATCGACACCGGTATCGACATCTCCCACCCCGAGTTCGGCGGTGCGGCCCGCATCGGGCGCACCTTCGACACCGCCTCGCGGGGCGCCGACGTGAGCGACGCCGTTGGCCACGGGACCTTCGTCAGCGGGCTGGTGGCGGCCATCGACGGCAACGGCATCGGCGGCAAGGGCGTGGCCGGCAACACGAAAGTGATCGCCGTGCGCGGGTCCCGGGACGGGACCTTCACGATCACAGACCTCGTCCGCGGCATCGACTTCTCGGTCAGGGCGGGCGCGGACATCCTGAACATGAGCCTCGCCGGGCAGTGCTTCTCGCGCAGCCAGGTGCGGGCCCTCGACGCGGCGTTCTACAACGACGTGCTGCCCGTTGCGGCGTCGGGGAACAACGGGCTGGCCGGCAACCCCCTCGAGTGTCCTGCGGCGGCTGTCGGAGGCCGGAGGGGCAGGGCCGGCATTGGCCTGTCGGTGGCGGCAACCAAACCGGGCGGCGGCGTTGCGGCGTTCTCCAACCACAACCAGTTCGTGAGCATCGCGGCGCCCGGGGCAGGGCCGAGCGGCTGCGAGTTCGGCGTCCTCTCGACCCTGCCCGCCCACGGCCAGACCGCGTGGGACCATCAGCTCTCCTGCTCGCGCGTGTTCCCCCTTCCCGAGGGCCGCTATGCGTACGCGGAGGGCACGAGCTTCTCCGCCCCGATCGTCTCCGGCATAGCCGCGCTGGTATGGCAGGTGGAGCGCCGTCTCGCCTCCGAGCAGGTGGCCGACGTGATGACCCGCTCGGCGCGACAGACGATCGGCAGCGGCTGGAACGAGTTCACCGGGGCCGGGATCCTGGACGGTGCGGCTGCTGCCGCACTGGCGCGGACCTACGACCTGACCGCGCCGGTCGCACGTGGCAGCGCACGGCGCTCCGGCCAGACGGTCGCCGTGCGGCTCCGCAGCTCCAAGGACCGAACCGAACCCGGCCGCGAGCTGTCGGGCGGGGTCACGTACAGCCTGCTGGTGTCGCGCGGCGGGGACATCGACCCGATCGCGCAGCGTCGCAAGAGGCCGGTCTCGGCCACCGTGCGCCTCCGGGGCCGCAAGCCGAACGTCGTCGTCGCGACCGCCTGCGACCGGAACGGCAACTGCGGCCTCAGGCGGCTGGGGCGTTACCGGCCTTAGGTTTTGGGTGCGCTCCGTGCGGGGCGTGCTGTGGGGTCCGGTCTGCGGCCGACGACGGCTGGTAGCGGAGGCGGTCGCGATCACCGCGGCGATCGGGAGCCCGAGCCCGAAAATCCCACCACAGTGCCGACTTGGTGTCGTCACGCGACACCAAGTCGGGAATGTAAGCGCGAATCGCCGGCCGCCGTCAGTGCGCGTGGGCGGGCGCGTCCGCGCCCAGCCCCTCCGGGTCCTCGTCCAGCGCCAGCCACGCGGCCAGCCCGGTCGTGATCGGCACCGCACAGATCAGCCCGATCGAGCCGACCAGGGTCGCCACGATCTCCTTCGCGACGATCTCAAAGTTCGCGACCTCGGACACGCTGAGGTCGGCTGCGCTGAAGAGCAGGAGCGCGGGCAGCCCGGCGCCCACGTAGGCGAGCACCAGCGTGTTGACCGTGGCGCTCACGTGATCGCGCCCCACGTGCAGCGCGCGCCCGAACAGCTCGCGGAAGCCGAGCGCCGGGTTGGCGCGCCTGAGCGCGAGGACCGTCGACGCCTGGCTGATCGTCACGTCGTCGAGCACGCCGAGCGCCCCGATCACGATCCCGGCGAGCAGGAGCCCCTGTAGCGACAGGTCAGCCTGACCGAGTTGCAGGAAGATCGCTTCCTCGCTCGACAGGCCGGTCAGGTGCGTGAGCTCGGTGAACAGGACCGCGAGTCCGGCCGTCAGCAGCAGGCTCACGGCCGTCCCGAGCAGAGCGGCAAGGCTCTTCGGTCCGCTCCCGTGCGCCAGGGGGATCGTCACGAGCGCGATGGCGAGCGACCCCGTCACCGCAACCGCGAGCGGGGAGTTTCCGTCCAGGATCGAGGGGACGACGAAGACCACGACGAGCGCCAGGCTCGCCGCGAGGCCGAGCAGCGACAGCGCGCCCCGCAGCCGGCCCAGCAGCAGCACCGCGGCCACGAACAGCGCGGCGAGCCAGAGCATCGGGCCGCGGCGCTCGAAGTCGACGAAGCTGTAACCAGTCCCCGTCACCGGCTCCGCGCCGGGCGGCGGCTCGGGCGTCTTCGTCACGCGCACCTCGTCGCCCGGGTCGACGTCGGGGTCGAACCCCTGGCCCCCGAGCTGCAGCTGCACCAGCTTGCCCGATTCGGGGCCGCTCTCGAGCCTTACGAAGACCTGCCTGCAGTTCTGGCCGATGAGCCCGGGACAGACCGTCTCCTCGACCCGTTCGACGGTGCCTCGCTCGCTGTCGACAAGGACCCCCTCCGCGATCCCGGACTCGACCTCGCCCGGCCAGAGGACGACGAGGCCGGCGAGGGTCGCCAAGGCGAGCGCGGCCACGACGACGCTGAAGACACGCGTCACGCGCCAAGTACAGCGCGGCGGTCGGCTAGAGGTACCCGAGCGGGTCCACCGGCGAGCCGCCCACGCGCGTCTCGAAGTGGAGGTGGTCCCCGAAGCAGTGCCCGGTGCAACCCACGTAGCCGATGACCTGGCCCTGACTCACGCTCGCGCCGTTCGAGGTAGCGAAGCTCGACTGGTGCGCGTAACAGGTGGACAGGCTCGCGTTGTGCTGGATGCAGGTGTAGTTGCCGTAGCCGCCGACCCAGCCCATGAGAGCCACGCGACCCGAGTCGGCCGCACGGATCGCCGTGCCGCTCGGCACGGCGATGTCGATGCCAGCATGGAGGCGGCCCCAGCGCATGCCGAACGGCGAGACGACCGCTCCGCTGACCGGCCAGATCAATGAGCCGCTCCCCTGCCGGATCGGCCCCGGTGCCTGGGCGCCGGCCAGGGCCGCGGTCACCCGCGCCTGCTGTGCCTCGAGCGCCCTCAGGTCGCCCTCGAGCGCCACGCGGCTCGAGCGCACCTGGCTGAGCGCGCCGCGCTTGTCCGCGCGCGTGGCCGCCAGCTCATCGCGGGAGCCCACCAGCTGGCCCTGGACGGCGGCGATCTGGTCGCGCCAGCGCAGTATGCGCTCGGCGGTGAGCTGCTCGCGCTCCTCGAGCTCGGCGAGCCGCACCGCCTGTTCGCGGGCGCGGTCACGCAGCACGCGCACCTCGTTCGTGATCTCGCGGTCCTGCTCAGAGATCCGCTCCAGGAACTCGGCGCGCTCGAGCAGGTCGCCGAAGCCGTCCGCCTCGAGCACCACCGTCAGCGCGTCCGGGGCGTCCGCCTTATAGATCTCGACGAGCCGCGCGGCCAGCACCTTGCGCGCAGTCGCGAGCTCCGAGCGCAGCGTCTCGAGCCGGTCGCGCGCCTCCTCGAGCCGGTCGCGCACCTCGAGCAGCTCGGCCTTCTGCGCATCGAGGCTCGCCTGCGCCCGGTCGAGCCGCTTCTGCGTCGCGCCGATCTCCCCCTGGAGCGCCTCGATGCGGGTGCTGAACCCCTGGATCGTGGTCGACAGAACGCCCTCGCGGTGCTTCTTCTGCTCGATCTGGCTGCGCTTCTCCTCGATTCGCTTCGACAGCGGCGGCGCCGACAGCCCCGGCAGCGCCAGCAGCAGATAGGCCGAGAGGGCCAGCGCTATGGGAAGCCAGAAGGTCTTCTTCATCGGGGAGGCAGGCGCCCTCGGGTCCCCCTGGTTTTCACGGCTATGCAGGGGATTTCGGCGCCCGGAACGCGGCCACAATAGCAAGGCACGTCGCCCTCGCAAGCCGTTTCTCTCGACTTGCAAGACGGCGTGCAGGGATCACTAATCTTCCTTCAAATGGCACAAACGAAGGCAGTCTTCCCTCGCGACAAGGGTCTCCAGGCCCGGATGCTCCTGACGCTGTTCCTGCTCGGGCTCCTGTACGTCGCATTCATCGGAGTGCTGGCCACGGCCGGCGCCGGGGTCATCACGATCGTCGTGGTGATGGGCGCGCTCTCGTTCGCGCAGCTCTTCTTCTCCGACAAGCTCGCGCTGTCAGCGATGGGCGCCAAGCAGGTCTCTCCCGAGGAGGCGCCGGGGCTGCACGCGATGATCGAGCGGCTCTGCATCCAAGCCGACCTGCCCAAGCCCAAGATCGCCGTGGCCGACACCGACATGCCGAACGCCTTCGCGCTCGGCCGCTCGCAGAAGAGCGCGACGGTCTGCGCCACCACCGGGATCATGCGCAGGCTCTCCCCGAGCGAGCTCGAGGGCGTGATGGCGCACGAGCTATCGCACGTCAAGCACCGCGACGTCCTGATCATGACCATCGCGAGCTTCTTTGCGAGCCTCGCGGCGATTATGCTGCAGTTCGGCTTCTTCTTCGGCGGCGGCGGCGACGACGAGAACCCGAGCATCCTCGTCATCCTGCTCGTCTCGTTCCTCGTCTACATCATCTCGTTCTTCCTGATGATGGCCCTGTCGCGCTACCGCGAGTTCGGGGCGGACCGCGGCGCGGCGATCGTCACGGGCCGCCCGAGCGCTCTCTCGTCCGCGCTGGTAAAGATCTCGGGCGCGATGCAGACCGTGCCCACTGCGGACCTGCGCGAGGCGGAACGTCTGAACGCCTTCTTCATCGTGCCGGCGAGCGTGAAGGGGTCGCTCCAGAACATCTTCTCCACGCACCCGCCGATGGAGAAGCGCATCGAGCGGCTACAGCAGCTCGAGCGTCAGCTCCAGGGCACCGCGGCCTAGCCTTGGGGTTCCTGGACGCGATCTTCGGCTCCAAAGGCAAGCTGAAAGGGCCTGCCGAGGACCGTCTGTTCGCGATGACGACCGCGTGGGTGACGCTCGACACGTCCCTCGGGTTGAAGCACAAGGAGACCGCCGGGATCGTGTTCCAGCCGCTCGGCACGGCCGATTTCCAGGGGATTCTCGCCGAGACGGAGGAGCTCCTGGCGGGCACGGCGGCCGAGACCGGCAGCACCGTCGAGAGCAAGGAGGACGAGTTCGGCTACCGCTGGCTCGTGCTCCACGACCCCGACTTCGAGGACCTCGTGGTGGCGCTCAACACCGTCTCCGTGGAGCTCC
Source organism: uncultured Thermoleophilaceae bacterium (assembly GCA_963751835.1). Lineage (GTDB taxonomy): Bacteria > Actinomycetota > Thermoleophilia > Solirubrobacterales > Thermoleophilaceae > JACVRW01. The sequence continues at coordinate 90,396 of CAVVWD010000011.1, forward strand.
AGGGCGGCGGCTACGGGGACCGGCTGCTGGCGGCCGTGTTCGCCTTCGAGGAGAACGGCAAGCCCGTCTACTTCATCTACAACTTCAAGCGCGGTGCCTTCTACCCCTTCGTGCCCGCGCCGGGCGAAAAGGCGCGCGACAACGAGCGCGAGCTGCGCCTGAAGGCCCAGCTGGGCGCCGAGCTCCCGTTCGAGGAGGACATCGGACGCTGGTTCCCGTTGTGGGACGTGCCGCTGTAGGCATGTCCGTGTACCGCGAGCACGCTCCGGCGCTGGACCTGGCCGGGCTCGTGGCGTGTACGTGGGAGCGGCGGGGCGCGAGCGCCGGCGAGGTGCGGGTGCTTCCTGACGGATGTGCGGACCTCGTCTGGTCGAGGAGCGGCGGGCTCAGGATCGCCGGGCCGGACACCGGACCGGTCGTCTACGGGCTCGAGCCCGGCTACCAGGCCACCGGCCTGCGCCTGCGTCCCGGCGCCGCCGGCAGCGTGCTCGGCATCCCGCTCGCCGAGCTCCGCGACCAGCGCGCTCCGCTCGAGTGGCTCTGGGGCCGTGACGCCGCGCTGCTCGAAGAACGCCTCGCCCTCGCCGAGCCAGGCGACCGGCGGGACCTGCTCGAACAGGCGGTCCGCCCGCTGGCGCGCGACGCTGATCCCGACCCGCTCGTCGTCGCGAGCCTCCGGCTGCTCGGCCGGCGCGAGAGCAGCGTCGCCGAGCTGAGCCGCACCCTCGCAATCGGCGAGCGTGCCCTACGGCGCCGCTTCGACCGCGCGATCGGCTACGGGCCGAAGAAACTTGACCGCATCATCCGCTTCCGCCGCTTCCTGCATCAGGCGGGCTCGCGGCGCGAGGCAAGCCTCGCCGAGACTGCATTCGAGGTCGGCTACGCGGACCAGGCCCACCTGACGCGGGAGTGCCGCCGGCTGTCGGGGCTGACGCCCGGCGATTTGCTCGGCGCCTAGCGGGTGCCGCGGGTCCACGAGTCCATCGACACGCGCGCGTCCCGCCCCGACGCGCTGCCGGGACCGAACGCACCGGGCGCGTCGCTGTACGCGTTGCGGTAGGGGTGCTCCGCGATGCCGCTTCCGCTCACCGTGTAGTAGCCGTACACGACTCCGACGAACATGACTGCGCAGAAGATCAGGATCTCCACGGCTCCTCCTAACACGGCGGTTCCTGGGACCGAAAGCGTCCCGCAGAGGGTCGTCCCGCTGTGTGACGCTGATCACGGTGAGGGCCCGCGGCTCGGCCGCGGCTAGTCGATCAGCGCACCGCAGCTGACGTTGACGGTGGCCGCGGTCATCGTGCGACCCCAGTCGGAGGCGGCGAACGCCGCCGCGTTGCCCACGTCTTCGAGCGTCGCTGCCCGCCCGAGCATCGTCGTCTTCTCGATGTCGCCCACGATCCGCTCTCGCCCCGGGAAGCCCTCGGGGAGGCTCTCGATCACGCCGCCGCTCCGCAGGGTCACCACCCGGATGCCATGCGGTCCAAGCTCGGACGACAACTGGCGCCGCATCGACTCCATCGCCTCGAACGCGACCTGGATGCCTCCCAGGGAGTAGCCGCGCAGCGGCGGGCCCGACCCGCCGAACACAAGGATCACGCCGGACCCGCGCCTGATCATGTGACGGGCGGCGGCGCGGGCTGTCAGGAACGTCGTGCTCACGGCGGTCACAACAGGGCGGACGTAGTCCTCGAGCTCCATCTCGGCCATCGGCGTTCCCTGTACATCGCCGTGCGTGATCAGATTGAAGGAGATGTCGATGCCCCCGGCTTCCGCGGCCACGGCGTCGGCGTGCTCATCGACGGCCGCCGCGTCGAGCGCGTCCACCTGCGCCGTCTCGGCAGCTCCACCCGCGGACCGGATCTCCTCGGCCACCGTGTCGAGCTTTTCCATGGTTCGTCCCGCGAGAAAGACCCGTGCCCCCTCGCGGGCGAAGGCGCGTGCGACAGCGCCGCCGATCATGCCGCCGCCTCCGTAGATCACGGCGCTCTTGTCCGCGAGCAGCACGGTCAGTCCGGGATCAGGCCGTCACCCGTGAACTCGCCCTGCGCCTCGGCGAAGGCGATGTCCCGCGGTGGCAGGATCACGTCCGACTCGACCAGCTCATCGTCCTCCAGTGCGTTGCCGTCGCTCGCCACGAGCTCCAGCATCTGCGACCAGAGCTCGCGGAAGCCGGTCTCGTCGCCCTGTTCGACGGCCGCCACCGCGCGGTTGTCGAGCTCGTTGAGGCGCTCCGAATCCTGGTCCGGCAGCCTGAACTGCCCCTCCCCCGCGATCCGGACGATCACGCGTTCTCCTTCCCCTGTTCGAGCGCGGGCGAGTCGCCGCCGCCCGAGGCGAGCTCGGCCTTCATCTTGGAGAGCTCGTCATCCACCTGAGCGCCGCTCGTGAGCTCCTGGAGCTGCTTCTCGATGTCGTCCTGACCCGAGCCGAGCTGCGTGATGTCGTCGAACGTGCCGGCCGCCTCGAGCTCCTCGACGGCGCCCGCGCGAGCGCGCATGGTCTCGGTCTTCTCCTCAGCACGCTGCATGGCGAGCCCGAGGTCGGCCATCTCCTCGCCCACCCCGCTGGCGGCCTCCGAGATCTTCACCTGGGCCTCCGCCGCGGAGTACTGCGCCTTGATGACCTCCTTCTTCGTCCGGAAGGCCTCGATCTTCGTGCGCAGCTTCTGCTCGTTCTCGGTCAGCTTCTCCTGCTGCCCCTCGAGCTCGGTGATCTGTGTGTCGAGCGACTGCAGCTCCGTCTGCGCGAGCGTCTTGCGCTCGAGCGCCATGCGGGCGAGGTCCTCGCGGCCCTGCGACAGCGCCTGGCGGGCCTGCGTGTCGAGCTTGACCACCTGCTGCTCGAGCTTCGTCGACTGCATTTGCAGGCGCTTCTTCGCGGTGACCACGTCGGCGATGCCCTTCTTGACGTTCTGGAGCATCTCGACCTGCTTCTGGTAGCCGTAGTCGAGCGTCTCGCCGGGATCCTCAGCCCGATCGAGCATTCTCGAGATCTTCGACTTGATGACCGTGGACATGCGTCCGCCGAGCCCAGGCATTCCACTCCTCCTTGGAGCTTGCGTTTCGATGCCGCGCCTCTTCCGAGACGGGCTACCAAGACTAATGGCCGCGGGCCGGCGCCCGCGGGCGCACCGTCGATCGTGCCGTGCCGGATAGGGTGGCGCCCCTCCGGCATGGACCCGAAGCCCGCCTCAGACTCGATGTCCGTCCTCAGCCGCTGGATGGGAATCGGCGACGCCAACATCGCCGGCAACGTCCACGGCGGCGTGATCCTGCACATGTGCGACGAGGTGGCGGGGATCGCGGCGTTGCGCCACTCCGGTCGCCGCTGCGTGACCGCCGGGATGGACCGCATGACGTTTCGCAACCCGGTCTACGTCGGCTCGCTGGTCACGGTCAAGGCGACCGTCAACGCGGCCTGGCGGAGCTCGATGGAGGTGGGCGTGCGGGTCGAGTCGGAGGACATCCGCCGCGGCGAGGTCACGCACACCTCTACCGCCTACCTGACAATGGTGGCCCTCGACGACGAGGGACATCCGACCGAGGTCCCGCCGGTCAAGCCTGAGACGCCCGACGAGCAGCGCCGCGCTCGCGAGGCTCAGCTGCGCCGCGACAACAGGCTCGCCGAGCGCCGGCGGATCGAGGAGGACCGGGCGCGAGACTAAACGGTCTCGCCCGGCTCGGGCTCCTCCCCTGGGAGCTGCACGAACTCGCTGAACCTCCCGTCGCGGAAGGCGAAGCGGACCTTGACGATGCCGGTGCACCTTCCCCCGGGGCCGGCGCGCAGCCTGAAGCTGGCCAGGACCTTGGCGCCCTCGTCCTCGACCTTGACCAGATCCGCGCGGCAGGGCAACGAGGAGTTCCACCGACGCGCGGCCGCCCGGTCGCGCAACCGGTATGGGATGCCCTGGTCGATAAGCGCCCCTGGCACGAAGAAGGTGGCGGCGTGGTCGTAGTCGCCGCGGTTGAGTGCCCCTAGCCAGTCGCGGATCAGGCGGCCCTCGTCTGACCTCGTGCCGGTTTCCTCACGCTCTGCGGCGGGCGGCCGCGCGGCCTCCGGTTCGTCCGCGCCGTCGCCCGCATCGCATCCCGACAGGGCGGCGAGCACGGCCAAGACGGCGATGAGGTGCGCCGGGCGCACACCCCGGAGGGTACGCCCGGCGCACCGGCGCCACGCAAAGTTGGCGCGCCTACAAGGAGCGCTGGTAGCGCTCGAGCGCCCGCAGCGCGAACCAGGCGCATAGCGCCAGGAACCCGGTGAGGAGGCCGGCGCGAGTGAGTACCACGTCCCAGCCGCCGTCGCCGAGCGCCGCAGCACGGGCCGCCTCGACCGCCCACTCGAGCGGGTTGAAGTCCGCCACCGTGCGCATCCAGTCCGGCATCAGCTGCGGCTGCATGAACGTCGAGGACAGGAACGACAGCGGCAACTGCAGGAACGTAAGCGTCGCGATCAGCGTCTCCTCCTTGCGTGCCGTCAGCGCGAAGCCGATCGACAGGGTGCCGAAGCAGGCACCGATCAGCACGGCGATCCCGATCATCGCGAGCACGCCGGGGACGCCGTTCGCGAAGCCCGCGCCCGCCAGCAGCGCGATCCCGACGATGATCAGCGACTGGATCGCGATCGTCACCGAGTTCTGGGCCACGCGGCCGGCGATCAGCGCGCCGCGGCTGATCGGTGTCGCGAGGAGCCGGTCGGTCACGCCGCGGTCGAGGTCCTCGATCACGGGCATGCCGCCCCAGCCCGCCGAGAAGAACGCGGTCATCACGATGATGCCCGGCGCGATGAACTCGACGTAGGACTCGGTCCCGAAGCCGGGGATGTCCGAGACGACCTCGAACAGCGAGCCGAACAGCAGCAGCCAGATGATCGGCTGGACGAGCGTGACCGCGATCCACCAGGGCTGCCGCCACAGCTGCAGCAGGTGGGTCGACGTCATGTAGCGGGTGTGTCGAATCAGGGCCGTCATCGGGCCACCTCCTCCTTCTCGGCGCCCGCGTCGGCCGCCCCGAACGAGCGGCCCGCGTAGCGCAGGTAGACGTCGTCGAGCGACGGCCTGGCGACGGTCACCGACGCCACCGCCACGCCGTGGGTGTCGAGCGCGGCCAGCACCGCGGGCACCGCCCGGGCGCCGTCCTCGGCGCGCGCGCGGACCGTACGGCCGTCGACGGTGATCTCAGCGATCCCGGGGATGCGCTCGAGCGCCGGCCCGGCCCCGTTCAGCTCCGCCTGGTCGAGCTCGACCTGGACGGCGTCGCCGCTGAGCTCGCGCTTGAGCTCGTCCGGCGATCCGGTCGCCACGACCTTGCCGCGGTCCACTATCGCCAGCTGCGCCGCCAGCCGATCCGCCTCCTCCAGGTAATGGGTGGTGAGGAGAACGGTCATGCCCTCCTCGCGGCCGAGCCGCTCGATCTCCTGCCACATGTCGGCCCGCACCTCGGGGTCGAGCCCGGTGGTGGGCTCGTCGAGGAACAGGACCCGCGGCCGGTGGACGAGCGCCAGCGCGATGTCGAGCCGGCGCTCCATGCCGCCCGAGAAACCGCGCACGATGCGGTCGGCTGCCTCCGAGAGGCCGAAGCGCTCGAGGAGCTCGTCGATTCGCGCCTCGCGCTCGGTCCCGCGCATCCCGTGCAGCCGCGCACTCAGGCGCAGGTTCTCCCTGGCCGTGGCCTCACGGTCGGCGCCGGCCCGCTGGCCGACCACCCCGATCGCCTTGCGCACCTTGGCCGGGTCCGCCAGCACGTCGTGTCCCGCGACCCGCGCGCTGCCCGCGTCCGGCCGGGCCAGCGTGGTCACGATCCGCACCGCGGTCGACTTGCCGGCTCCGTTCGGCCCCAGGAGGCCGAACACGGTTCCTTCCTCCACCGAGAACGACAGGCCGTCCAGGGCCCGAACATCGCCCGGGTAGGTCTTGAAGAGGTCTTCTGCCTCAATCGCCCTTGTCACGCTTGCTCCTTCACTCCTTCGGGTGTAGGATTATTCGAACTTCGGATAATACTAACGTCGAAATATTCGAATGTCAAAGGAAACTGGAGTGAGAAAGGTCACACGCCGGGCGGCGGCTGCGGAAGCAGCTGCCGCGCGAGCGGCCGAGATCGCGCGCATGACGCGGCTGGCGCGTCTCTTTCAGATCGCCTCAGACAAGATGGACGACGCCTTCGGCCGCCTGGTCGGGATCAACACGACCGACCAGCGTTGCCTCGATCTCGTCGACGTCCACGGCGGCATGACGGCAGGGGACCTTGCCGAAGCGGCGAGCCTAAGCCCCGGGGCGGTGACCACCGTCTTGGACAGGCTCGAGCGCATGGGACTGGTCACGCGTACGCGCGACGAGACCGACAGGCGCCGCGTGATCGTCCAGATGACCGACAGGGCCAGGGAGCTCGCCGGGGCGGTCTACGGGCCGATCGCCGCCTATGCCCGGGAGTACATCGAGAGGCTGTCGGACGAGGAGATCGCGGTGATCAACCGCTTCCTCGAGGCGGCGATCGAGGTCAACGAGCGCCGGGCCCGCGAGATCAACGACGGCGAGGCCTGAGGAGGACTACCCTCACGGGAGGTGCTGGCGCTTCTCGCCCACTCCGGCCATCCCGTCTACGACCATCCCGCCATGGCCGCAATCGCCATCGCGGCGATCGTGATCCCGCTGGTGGTGCTCGGCGTGGTCGGCCGGATCTTCGTGCGCTCGGCCAGGGACGAGCGCGAGCGCGAGTCGACGACGCTCGGCGAACGCTGAGCCCGCGGCGAGCTAGGACGGCCATCTCGGACGTGATCGAAGATCGTTCTACCGCGGGGTTCGAGAAAGCGCGACCTGTCCTGGATTGGTGGTCCAGGAGGCCACCAAGGCAGGACGGATACGCCAGTCCCGGACGGGAGCCTCCCTGCAGCCGATGCAGATTCGGGGAACGCCGGGATCGGCCGAAGATTGTTTGCCGAGCGTGTCGCAGCGGCCGCTGTCCACGACCCCTTCCCCAGCCCTGACCCCGCCGGCGGAGATCCAACCCGGGGCGAGATGCCCCGCGGGACGAGCTAGGCCGCGACCGTGTCGCCCGGCTTCTCGTCGAGCAGCGCCTTGGCCTCCTCCAGCTTGCGCTTGTAGTCCGCGCGCTGCATGCGCGAGACGACGAGCCGCTGGACCTGGGCCGTGCCCTCGAAGATCTGGTAGATCTTCGCGTCCCGGAACCACTTCTCCAGCGGGCAGTCGCTGGTCTGGGCGTAGGGCCCCACGAGGTCCATGAGCGTGGTGGTGGCCCACATGGCCACGTCGCCCGCCTTCAGCTTCGACATCGAGCCCTGGCCGCCGGTCATCGGAATGCCGTTGCGGCCCATCCAGGCGGCGCGCCAGACGAGCAGGCGGGCCGCCTCGATCTCGGTGGCCACGTCGGCGAGCGTCTGCTGGATGCGCTGCTGGTCGAGCAGCGGCACGCCGTCCGCGGAGCGGCCCTCGAGGTAGCCGAGCGTCCACTCGTACGCTGCCTGCGCGATGCCGAGCGCCGACGCGCCCACCAGCGGACGGGTGAGCTCGAAGGTCGCGAGCGCGTTCGAGGAGCGGCCGGTCGACTCGCCCGAGCGCGCCCGATCGAGCTTGCGCTGAAGCTTCTCGTAGCCGCCGAGCAGGTGGTCCATCGGCACGCGGCAGTCCTCGAGGATGACCTCCGAGGTCTGCGAGGCGCGGATGCCGAGCTTCGACTCCTTCTTGCCCATCGACAGGCCCGGCGTGCCCTTGGGGACGACGAACGAGGCCTGGCCGCGGTGGCCCAGGTCCTTGTCGACGGTCGCCACGACAACCGTGACGTCCGCGATGCCGCCGTTGGTGATGAAGACCTTGGTGCCGTTGAGCACCCACTCGTCGCCGTCCAGCACCGCGGTGGTCCGCAGCGAGCGTACGTCGGAGCCGGCGCTCGGCTCGGTCACGGCATAGGCGCCGAGCTTGATCTCGTCGCCCTCCCCGAAGCACTCGGGGACCCAGAGCGCGATCTGCTCAGGGGTGCCGGACGAGGCGATTCCCGCCGCGGCGAGCGAGCCGCCCGAGATCGCGAGCGCGATGCCGGCGCAGCCGTAGTGGAGCTCCTCGGCGAAGATGCAGCCCATGATGCCGTCGGGGTCCGAGCCGACCTTGGTCAGCTGGTCCATCCCGTGCAGCCCCCACTCGCGTGCGGTCTTGATGACCTCCCACGGCACGCCCTCGTCGCGATCGTACTTCGCGGCGACCGGCCGGATTACCTCTTCGGCGAACCTGCGACAGGTCCGCTGGAACTCGAGCTGGTCTTCATTGAGCCTGAAATCCACGCTTGTCGGGCCTCCACGCCAGTTGACTGACTAGTCAATCGTACGCTACCCGCGCGGTTTTCGCCTCCCGTTCTGGCTATCGTCAAGTCGGCATTGCGCCGCCTTCTCGCCCTCTCGCTGGTCCTCCCCCTGACCCTCGCCGGCTGCAGTCTCGGCGACGAGGACCCGCCTCCCCCACAGGTCGGCGTCAACGCCGAGGACGAGCAGGCGGCTGAGACGCTCGGCTTCCCCTCGAGCGCCACCCGCAACACGGTCAGGGTCGGCGGAAGCGACGCCGCGGCCGACGCGGCGGGCGTGGCGAACGCGCTCTTCCCCGCCACGGGCGACTCCAACCGCCCCACCGCGGTGGTGCTGGTCGACCAGGAGGACTGGGTCTCGGGGATCGCCGCCTCGGTGCTCACAGGGCCGCCGATCGGCGCACCGATTCTCCTCTCCGACGGCGACGAGCTGCCGGCGGTGACCGAGGACACCCTCGAGCGTCTCGAGCCGAAGGGATCGGATCTCTCGAAGGACGCCCAGGTGATCCGCATCGGCCCGGACGTAGCGCGCCCCGAGGGCTTCAGGCCCGCCTTGATCCAGGGTGACAACCCCTACGAGCGGGCGGCGGCCATCGACCGCTTCTTCTCAGCGGCGCGCGGCAAGCCCTCGAACGACGTCCTCCTGTACTCGGGCGAGCAGCCGGAATGGGCGATGCCGGCCGCCGCGTGGGCCGCCCGCTCCGGCGACTCCGTCCTGCCGGTGCGGGCCGACTCCGTGCCGGCGCCGATCCTCGAGGCGATCCGCGGGCACGAGCGGCCGAACGTGTTCGTCCTCGGGCCAGAGCGCGTGGTCTCGGAGCGGGTGGTGCGCCAACTGGAGGGCAAGGGTCCGGCACGGACGGTCGAGCGCATCGAGGGGCCGACGCCGGTCGAGAATGCGATCGCGTTCGCACGCTATGAGAAGGGAGATTTCGGCTGGGGTGTCGTGGTGCCGGGCTACAACTTCGCGCTGGCGAATGTCTCGCGCCCGCTCAACGCGGCGGCCGCCGCCGCTCTGGCGACGCGCGGGGTCTTTGCGCCGCTGTTGCTGACTGACGATTCCACGCGGCTGCCCAAGCCGCTCGAGGACTATTTTCTGAGCGTCCAACCGGGCTACGAGGACGACCCGAGCGAGGCGGTCTACAACCGCGCCTGGATCCTCGGCGACGACGACGCGGTGTCGGTCGAGGAGCAGGCCCAGGTCGACGCGATCACCGAGCTCATCCCGGTCCAGGCGACCGCACCGTAGGATTCCGCTCGCATGTCCGAGTACGAGCGCCCCGACCGTTTCGTGCGCGAGCCGACCGTCGAGGACGTCCGCCAGCTGATGGGCGCCTCGACTCCGCACTTCGCGCTGCAGCTCCGAAACCGCATCCGGAACCTGATCGCCCGACTGCCCGAAGGCCACCCGGCGCGCGTCGAGGGCGAGCGCGAGATCGCCCGCCTGGACCAGATCGCGCTCGGCTCCGAGCGCCGCGGGCCGATCCAGTCCGGCGAGCACGGCCTGCCGAGCTACCGCGGCCCGGACTGACCAGCGGACTGCGACGCCTTTCACGGCGCCTCCGGCCGCGCTACTCTCGTAACAGGCGCCACGAGCAAGGAGAGGCAATGGCTTGGGAGTTCAGCGTGCTGGTCGTAGCGAACGTGACCGCGAGCTCCGATGAGCTGCTCGAGGCAATGCGCGAGCGCGCGGGGCAGGGCGCCTGCCGCTTCACCCTTCTCATCCCCGCAAGCGGGGCGGAGGCGCGTACGCGGCTCGAGAACGCCCTCGAGCGGATGCGGGGCGCCGGCCTCGAGACCGTGTCGGGGCAGGTGGGCGATCCCGATCCCGTCGTGGCCGTGATGGAGGCCTGGGATCCGATGAAGTTCGACGAGATCCTGGTCTCGACACTCCCCACAGGCAGCTCGCGCTGGCTCGGCCTCGACCTTCCCCGCCGGCTGGAGAAGCTGACCGCCGTTCCGGTACGACACGTGATCTCGCACCCGCGGCCAGAAGTTCAGACGAGCCCGGCGCCCGAGCACGAGCGCCACGGGGTGCTCGCGCCGCTGGCAGCGGTTTTTACGCGGCGCTGAGGTCCGGCGCCGCCGGCTCGGCCGGCTTCACGGGAAACCGATTCGCGGAGTTCAGGCCAGACAGCTCGGCCACCCGCTCGCGATGCTCGGCCGCCGAGCCAAACAAGAGCCCGTTCGCCTTCGCGCGCTTGAGAAAGAAGTGGAGGTCGTGCTCCCAGGTAAAGCCGATGCCGCCGTGGACCTGCAGTGACGACGTGCACACGCGCCAAGCCGCGTCGGACGCGTAGGCCTTGGCCATCGAGGCGGCCTGGCCGAGCGTCTCCGGCTCGGCGTCCGCGCACCAGGCCGCGTAGTACGCGGCGGAGCGCGAGCTCTCCACCTCGAGCAGCATCTGGGCGCAGCGGTGCGAGACGGCCTGGTAGGAGCCGATTGGGCGGTCGAACTGCTTGCGGTCGCGCGCATAGTCGACCGCCATCTCCATCGCCCGTTGAGCCACGCCCACGTTCTCCGCCGCCAGCGCCGCGTATATCCGGTCGAGCGCGGGCCCGGGATCGGCCGCCAGGGGGTCGCCCCCGTCGGCGCGCACGCGGCCGAAGCGGCGCGTCGCATCCAGAGTCTCGAACGGCTCGACCTCGGCGCCGTCGCGTTCAACGACGAACCCCTGACCCTGCCCGGCAAGCACGATCAGGTCGGCGCCGTCCGCGTCCGGCACCAATCGGGCCTCACCGTCCTTCGAGTGTCCGACCGTGCCGCGCAGCTCGCCCGCGGCCAGGCCCGGAAGCCAGCGCGCCTTCTGCTCGTCCGAGCCCGCGAACTGCACGGCCAGGCCTGCGGCGACGCTAGAGAGGAACGGCACCGGCGCGAGCGCGTAGCCGAGCTCCTCCATGAGGATGATCAGCTCGACCGTGCCGAGCTCCTGGCCGCCGTGCTCCTCGCCGATGAAGATGCCGGCCCAGCCGAGCTCGCACATCTCCTTCCAGGCGTCGTCGTCGTGGGCCTTCGATTCCGCCAGCTCGCGAACGTGCTCGGGCTTGAAGCGCGCCGAGAGGAACTCGCTTGCGGTCCGCTTAATCGCCTGCTGGTCGTCCGAGAAGTCGAAGTTCATGTGATTCCTTTCCCTGCGCGGCCGGCCGAGCCGGCTGCCTCGGGCCTCCCTCTATCGCAGCTTCGGCAGGCCGAGCACCCGCTCGGCGATGATGTTCTTGAGGATCTCGGTGGTGCCGCCCTCGATCGAGTTCGCGCGCGAGCGCAGCAGGCGGTAGGTCCAGCGCGAGTCCCAGTCCGCGCCGTCCTCGCCGAGGATGTCCACGGCAAGCTCCGTGAGCGCCTGGTTGATCTCGCCCCATTGCCACTTCGGCAGCGAGCCCTCGGGGCCCGGCACCCCCCGCTTCATGATCTGTGTCAGGCCGCGCCACGAGTTCAGGCGCAGCAGCTCGACCTCGATCGTCAGCTGCGCGATGCGCTGGCGGATCACCGGGTCGTCGGCCACGCCGCGCTCGCGGGCGAGCTCCGTCACGTCCTCGAGCGCGATCCTGACCCCGGCCGCCGCCGAGGCGCCAAGCCCCGCGCGCTCGTTCATGAGGGTCGTGATCGCGACCGCCCAGCCGTTGCCCATGCCCCCCACGACGTTCTCGTCGGGGATGCGCGCCTCCTCCATGAAGAGCTCGTTGAACTCCGGCTCGCCGGTGATCTGGCGGAGCGGCCGCACCTGCACCTCCTCCTGCTCCATGTCCATGATGAAGTAGGTGATGCCCTGGTGCTTGGGCACATCGGGGTCCGTGCGCGCCACGAGCATGCACCACTTGGCCTTGTGGGCGTAGGTGGTCCAGACCTTCTGCCCGGTCACGATCCACTCGCCATTCGACTTGACCGCGCGGGTCTTCAGCGAGGCCAGGTCCGAGCCCGACTCCGGCTCCGAGAAGCCCTGGCACCAGATCTCGTCGCCCGTCAGGATCGGCAGGAGCCAGCGCTCCTTCTGCTCGTCCGTGCCGTGGTGGATCACCACCGGACCGCCCATAACGAGGCCCAGGAGATTCACCGGCTGGGGCGCCCTGGCGCGGGCCATCTCCTCGCCGAAGAGCGCCTGCTCGACCAGCGTCGCCCCGCGGCCCCCGTACTCCTTGGGCCAGGCGAAACCGGCGTAGCCGGCGTCGTACAGCCTGCGTTGCCACGTCCGGCGGTGGTCGAACGCCGCATCCTCACCCGGCGGGTCCTCGCCCGGGTGGTTTTCGGCCAGCCAGGCGCGCAGCTCGTCGCGGAACGCCTCTTCGGAGGGCGAGAGCGTCAGGTCCATGGCGCGGTAATGTACCAGCCCGTACACAAGGTGAGCTCAGAAGCAGCCGACATCCCCCGCCGCCTTCCGCGCGGCACCCACGGCCTCGACCCCGAGCTGGTCGCCGCCTCGCAGCGAACGCGCCTGCTCGAGGCCGTGGGGAGGGCGGTCGCGGACAAGGGCTACGCGGCCGCGACCATCGACGACGTCGTTCGCGGCGCGGGCGTCTCGAAGAAGACCTTCTACGACCACTTCCGCGACAAGGAGGACTGCTTCCTCGCCGCCTACGAGACCGCCGCCGACCAGCTCTTCGAACGCGTCCGCGAGGCCCAGCGGGGCCCCGAGGGCTGGCTCGAGCGCACGCGCGCGGGCATCGCCGAATACCTGCGCTGGCTCGCCGCAGAGCCGGCGCTCGCGCGGGTGTTCCTGATCGAGGTGGCCGCCGCCGGCCCGCGCGCCGCCGAGCGCCGCGAGCGCCTGCGCGACCGCTACGCAGAGCGGATGCGCAAGCTCCAGGACGAGGCCCGCGCGGAGATCCCGGGGCTTCCCGAGCTCCCCGGCGAGGTCTTCCAGGCCGTCGTGGCTGCCGTGGATGACCTCGTGGTCCGCCGGATCAGGGAGGGAGGAGCCGCGGACCTCTCGCAGCTGGAGCCGACACTTCTCTACCTGCAGGTGGCGCTGTTCGCCGGGCCCCGGGCGGCGGCGGAGTCGGCCGGCTTCCAGCCGAGCTAGTAGCTCTTCGGCAGCCCCAGCGAGTGCTCGGCCACGTAGTTGAGGATCATCTCCCTCGACACCGGAGCGGTGCGGGTGAGGCGCACGCCCCACCACATGTCCGAGAGCCCGTACTCGAGCGCGAAGCCGTTGCCGCCATGCGTCTGGATGGCGCGGTCGACGCAGCGGATCGCCGCCTCGGCGGCGGCGTACTTGGCCATGTTGGAGGCCTCGCCCGCGCCCGGCGCGCCGGCGTCGTAGAGCGCGCACGCCTTCTGGGTCATGAGCTTCGCGAGCTCGAGCTCGATCTTGGCCTCGGCCAGCGGGTGGGCGATGCCCTGGTGCGTACCGATCGGCGCGCTCCACACCCGGCGCTCGCCCGCGTAGGCCGCGGCCTTCTCGAGGGCGCGCCGCCCCGCGCCGCAGGCGATCGCCGCCCCCATGATCCGCTCCGGGTTGAGCCCGTCGAACACCGGGCCGAGCCCGCCGCCCTCACCCCCGATCAGCCGCTCCTCCTCGAGCTCCACGTCGTCGAAGAACAGGGTCCACTGCTTGTCCGGGCCCAGATAGGGCATCGGGATCTCGTCGCGCGTGAAGCCGGGCGTGTCGACGTCCACGATCGCGAGCGACGGCAGTCCGAGCGATCCGTCCGGCAGCCGGCTGCGGGCCACGACGAGCACGGCGTCGGAGTGCTCGACTCCAGAGATGTAGGTCTTCTGGCCGTTCAGCACGAACCTGTCGCCACGGCGCTCGACCGAGGTCGCCAGGTTGTGCGAGTTCGTCCCGGCGTCCGGCTCGGTGATCGCAAAGGCGATCTTCGTGCTCCCGGCGGCGATGCCGCGCAGCCAGCGGTCGTTCTGGGCGCCGGTCCCGTGGCGCGCGAGGATGTTGCCGACGATCGCGGGCGACACCACGATCAGTAGGAGCGACTTGCCGGCCGCCGCGATCTCCTCGCCGACCGCCGCAAGGCCGCTCATGCCGAGCCCTCCGCCGCCCCACGCCTCGGGGAGGTTGACGCCGAGGTAGCCCTTCCCGGCCAGCGCGTCCCAGAGCTCGGTGGGCGGCTCGCCCGCGGCGTGCTTGCGGCGCGAGTAGTCCTCGGGCAGCTCGTTGCAGATGCCGCGCACCGCTGCGCGGATCTGCCGCTCCTCGTCGGAGGGGACGAGCCGCAGCACGGCCTCGGTGGCGATCGTCATGGGCGCATAGAATGCCACCGTGCGCGTGGCGGCCTGACCGCTATTCCTCGCCGGCCTCCTGGCGCGCCAGCTCGAGCTCCTTCTTGACGGTTCCTCGCTGGTTTGGGATCTCGAGCCGCTGCTCGAGGATCGGGATCGCCTCGTCCGGCAGGCCGGCCAGGCGGAGCGCCCTCCCGAGGTTGAAGAGCGCGTAGGCGTAGTTCAGGTCGCTCGTCCCGGGCGGGAAGGAGTCCATGGCGCGCTGGAGGACCCGAATCGCCTCCTCGTAGCGGCCGGCGTTCATCAGCTCGAAGCCCTGGGTGTTGAGCTGGGCGCCACTGGGATCGCCGCCGCCGCTTGGCTGTTCGGCTCGGGCTCGGGCGCCGGTTCGGCGGGCGGCGCCGAAGGCTCGGGCTCGGGCGAGGGCACCTGCTGCTGCTCCTCGGGCGCCGGCTCCGCGGGCGGCTCGGCGGCCTGGTCTTGTTGCTGTTCCTCCCGGTCCCGGCTCTCCGCGCGGCTCTCGGCGGGCAGCTGTCCGCCGCGGTCGCCACTTTCGCCGCCACCGTCCCCGTCACCCGCCCCGGCCCCGAGGACGATGGCGAGCGTGGCTATCGCGAGCGCGATTAGGAGTACGGCGAGGATCAGCGGCAGATAGCGACGCCGGCCCTGGTCGACGCGGACGTGGCGAGCGCCGCCCGGCGGTCTGCCCCCGGAGCCGTTGCCACGCGCAGCTTCGGCGGGCTCAGCGGGCGGGGGCGAAACGGGTACAGGCGCCTTCCGCGGAAGGCGGCGGGTGACTGCCGTGCGTGGCGCCTCCTCGAGGGCACGGGCGAGCCGCGTTCCGAGCTCTCCCGCCGACTTCGGCCGCTCCTCGGGGTCGCGCGCCATGGCGCGCTTCAGGACCTCGGCGACGGCAGGAGAGGCCGCCGGCCAGTGATCGCGCAGATCGGGTGGCGGCGAGGTCGCAATCGAATGGACGATCTGCATCGGGGTCTTGCCCTCGCGCGGGCGGCGGCCGGCAAGTGTCTCGAAGCAGACGGCGGCGAGCGCGTAGACGTCCACCGCCGGGCCGGGCTCGCGGCCCTCGAGCTGCTCCGGCGCCATGTAGGCGGCGGTGCCGAGCACGGTCCCGCTGCGCGTGATGCGCGTCCCGTCGGCGGCCGTCGCGATGCCGAGGTCCACGAGCTTGATCATGCCGTCGTCGCGCAGCAGCACGTTGCCGGGCTTCACGTCCCGGTGCACCACCCCCTGTCCGTGGGCGTGGTCGAGCGCCGCGCCGAGCTCGCTCGCCATCCTCGCCACCCGTCGCGGCCCCAGTGGGCCGTGGCGCAGCGCCTTCGAGAGCGGCTCGCCCGGCACGTACTCCATCACTATGAGCACGCCCTCGTCGTCGACCGCCGTGTCGAAGACCGAAACCAGGTTGGGGTGGTTCAGCGATGCGCCGAGCTTCGCCTCACGCACGAAGCGCCGCTCGGTGTCGGCGGGGCTGTCGGCATGCAGCCGCTTGACCGCCACCCGGCGGTCGAGGCGCTCGTCCTGGCAGAGCAGGACGGAGGCCATCCCACCGGAGCCCAGATGCCTGATCACCCGGTAGCGGCGGTCCAGCAGCGTTCCCTGAGTCGATGCAGGCACCCCGCCCGTGTACCCGTCCCGCCCCCCGATCAACCGTTGGAACGGGCGGCGCTAACCGAAATTACACGCGCTGGATGAGCGTGCCGGTGCCCAGACCGCCCCCGCAGCACATCGTTACGAGGCCGATCTCCTTGTCAGAGCGCTCGAGCTCGTGCAGGAGAGTCGTGATCAGGCGGGCGCCGGTCGAGCCGAGCGGATGCCCCAGCGCGATCGCTCCGCCGTTCACGTTCACGCGCTCCATGTCCGGCTCGAGCTCGCGGCGCCAGGCACCCAGGACCGACGCGAAGGCCTCGTTGACCTCGAACAGATCGATGTCGCCGATCGTCATCCCGTTGCGCCCCAGCAGCTTCTTCGTCGCCGGGATGGGGCCGGTGAGCATGATCACGGGATCGACGCCGACGGTCGTCTGGTCGAGCACCCGCGCCCGTGGCTTGAGCCCCAGTGACTCCGCCTTGGAGCGCTCCATGAGGAGCACCGCGGCGGCCCCGTCCGAGATCTGCGACGAGTTGCCGGCGGTGACCTTGCCGTCCTCCTTGAAGGCCGGCTTGAGCTGGGACAGCGCCTCGAGATCCGTGTCCGGACGGATGCCCTGATCGGTCACGTAGGTGTCGCCGTTGACCGAGAACGGGATCATCTCGCGCTCGAAGCGGCCCTCTTCGGTCGCCCGGTGGGCGTTCTGGTGGGAGCGCAGGCCGATCTCGTCAAGCTCGGAGCGCGGGATCTCCCACTTGTCGGCGATCATCTCGGCCGAGATCCCCTGCGGCACGAGGTTGTACCTCTGCATCAGCTCGGGCGGCCAGGGCGAACCGACGTCGTCGGTCCACTTGAAGCTCATGCCCATCGGGATGTGGCCCATGTGCTCGACCCCGGAGCCGATCGCCACGTCGTGCACGCCCGAGGCGATCAGCGCGGCGGCGAAGTTGACCGCCTGCTGAGCGGAGCCGCACTGGCGGTCGACCGTCGTCGCGGGAGTCTCGATCGGAAGACCGGCCTGCAGCCAGGCGTTGCGGCCGATGTTGAAGCCCTGCTCGCCGTACTGCTGCACGCAGCCGGCCACCACGTCCTCGACCTCGGAAGCATCGATGCCCGCCCGCTCGATGACCTCGGTGTAGGCCTTGCCGAGCAGCTCGTTCGGATGGGTGTCCTTGTAGTAGCCCTTCTCCGGGTGGCCGCGACCGATCGGCGTGCGCGCCGCCTCGACGATGACCACCTCGCGACCGTTTCCGTTCTGCATCTGAGTACTTCCTCCGTTCACAATCCCTGCGCAGCCGGCCGAGCCGGCTGCTTCGGGCCTCCCAATCCCTCGCAGCGACCGAGCCGGCTGCTTCGGGCCTCGTTTTGTGGTAAGCCTACTTCATTGACTGACTAGTCAACCAATGTCACCGGGGGCTCGCAGGGCATGAACAATCGGCTTGGAATCGCAGGAAGCGGGGCGATCGCCTGCGGGCTGGCGCGCGCCGCGGCGGACTCGCACGAGGTCATCCTGTGGGCGCGCAGCGAGGACTCCCGGGAGCGCGCACGCGCGCAGCTCGAGGACGCCGCCACCGTCGTCACGGATCTGTCGGAACTGGCGAGATGCGCAGTGATCGTGGAGGCGATCGCCGAGGAGCCAGGCGTCAAGCGGGAGCTCTACCAGGAGCTCGCGAGGATCCTCCCGGAGGAAACGATCCTCGCCACCACCACCTCGTCGCTCTCGGTCGCCGAGCTCGCGGCGGCGAGCGGGCGCCCGGACCGCTTCGGCGCCCTGCACGTGTTCAACCCGGTGGAGCGGATGAAGCTCGTCGAGCTCTCGTTTCCGGACGGGGCCGCCGAGAGTACGCGGCACGCGCTGCACGAACTCTGCGGCGCCCTCGGCAAGACCGCCGTCGAGGTCCCGGACTCGGCCGGCTTCGTCGTCAACAAGCTGCTGTTCCCCTATCTGTTCGACGCCGTGCGGCTGCTCGAGCGCAACGGCATAGACCCCGAGTCGATCGATACCTGCATGAAGCTGGGCGCCGGTCACCCGATGGGCCCGCTCGCGCTGCTCGACTTCGTGGGCCTCGACGTGGCCGCCGCGATCGGCGAGTCGATCGGCGCGGACGTGCCGGCCCGCGTCCGCGAGCTGATTGCCGAGGGCAAGCTCGGCCGCAAGGCGGGCGCCGGCTTCTACACGTACGGCGAGCGGTAGCTCAGCCTCAGGCTCAGCGCCTGGCGGCCTTGCGCGGCAGCCGCCGCCTCGGCGCGGGCGGCATCCCCGCGGCCAGGTCCCATACGACGTCGGCCTCGCCTATCCCCTGCCGCTGCGCCAGCTCCCGGACGCGGTCCCATGGAAGGGCCGCCTCGGGAAGTTCGTCCCAGCGGGCCAGGTCGAGGGCCTCGAGCGCGCCCGTGAGCACCTGACCCCGCTCCTCCTCGCGGATCAGCGCGCGCAGGGCATCGCGCTGGGAGTCGCTCAGCTTCACGCACCACATCCCCGAGACCTCCTCGTTTCGAGAAGCAGTCCGGGACTGAAGCTAGCCCCCGGGCCGGACGGATCCAGGCCTAGCGCTGGCCCTCGCGCTGGCGACGCTCGAGTTGCTCCCGCGGGGTGGCGGCGGCCTGCTCGACGGGGCGCTCCATGCCGGGGGAGGGACCCTCCTCGCCGCGCGCGTGGTGATCGCGAATCCGCACCGCCTCGACGCGGTTCTGGCGGACGGCCTCCACACGCAGCGAGTAACCGTTGACCTGAACCATGTCGCCGCGTTTCGGCAGCCGGCCGAGCTCACCGAAGACGAAGCCGCCGACCGAGTTGTAGGCCTCGGAGTCGACCGGCAGGTCGAGCCCGTAGTCGGCCAGGTCCATGATCGGCACATGGCCCCGAACCCACCAGTCCCCGTTGGCGAGTCGCCGGACCCCGGCCACGGCCGGATCGGTCTCGTCGGCGATCTCGCCCACGACCTCCTCGATGATGTCCTCGATCGTGACGATGCCGGCTGTGCGGCCGTACTCGTCGACGACCACGGCCATCGACGCGCGCTCGCGCTGAAGGTCGGCGAGCAGGTCGTCGAGCGGCTTGGTCTCCGGCACGATCAGCGCGTCCTTGACGCTGCCCTCGATCGACGCATTCGGCCCCTCGTTCATGAGCCTGCGCGCCAGCGAGTTGGCGTGCACCACGCCCCTGATGCGGTCGGTGTTCTCACTCTCTGTGACCACGAGCCGGGTGTGGCCCGAGTCGACGCAGCGGCGGAGCGCGGTCTCCGCGGACTCCGACACGTCGACCGTGACGACGGCGGGGATCGGCGTCATCACCTGGCGCGCCTGCTGCTCGTGGAGATGGAAGACGCCGGACAGCATGCCCGCCTCGCCGGGGTCGATCTTGCCGCCGAGCGCGCTGCGGGCGATCAGGAGCTTGAGGTCCTCGGAGGAGGACACGTCCTCTAACTCCCCCTTCGGATCCACCCCGACCACGCGCAGCATCGCATTGGACGCCGTGTTCAGCAGCCAGATCAGCGGGCTGAAGCCGACGCGGAACCACTGGAGCGGCCGGGCCACGCGCAGTGCGGTGCCCTCGGCGTGCACGATCGCGTAGATCTTCGGCACCTGCTCGCCCACGGTGATGTGCAGGGCCGTCGTGATGAAGTAGGCGATGCCGATCGAGATCGCGAGCGAGAGCCCGTGCGAGATGGAGCTCCCGATCGCGCTCTCAATCAGACTCGCGATCGCCGGCTCGCCCAGGAAGCCGATGCCGAGGGAGGCCATCGTTATCCCCAGTTGGCAGGCCGACAGGTACTCGTCGATCTTGTCGATCTGGGCGAGTACGAGCGTCGCGCCGCGCTTGCCCTCGTCGCGCAGCTGCTCGATGCGCCCTTCGCGCGTCCGAACGAGCGCGAACTCGGCCGCCACGAAGAAGCCGTTCGCAGCGACGAGCACGGCCACGCCGAGGAGCAGAAGCAGCTCGGTCATCTCAGACCGACAGCCCCAGCGATGCGGTGTGGCTTCCTACTTCGAGGTCGATCGTCGTCGCTCATTCGGCGGACGCGTCGATCTTAGCGGCCAGTTCGAAGTCGTTGGCGGTGAGAGCGCCCTGGCTGTGGGTCGTGATCGTGACCGCGACGGTGTCCCACGAGATCTCCAAATCGGGGTGGTGGTTCATCGCCTCGGCCTCCGGGGTCAGCCTGTTGACGAAGTCCACCGACCCCTTGAAGTCGCCGTTGTCGAACTCCTTGCGGATCGCATCTCCGGCGCGCTCCCAGCCCTCGAGTTGCGCCAGCCGCTCGTCGATCTCCTCGTCGCTCAGACGTGCCATCCTCGTCTCCGTGCGAATCGCGTCACTTGTGCCGTCCGCCACCGAGATGCTCTTCGCGCTCGGCGTCGGCGACGACGTCGTCGCCGTCACCCACGAGTGTGACTACCCGGTCGGGGTCGAGCAACTCCCCCACCTCACCCGCAGCGTGATCCCCGTACTGACCCCGAACCCTGCGCACCCGGCCGAGCCGGGTGCTTCGGGCCTCACGGCGGCCGAGATCGACGCCGCGGTGCGTGAGCGGACGAGCCGGGGGGAAGCGCTCTACGAGCTCGATGAGGACGTCCTGGCCGACCTGGGCGTCGATCTGATCGTGACGCAGGCGGTCTGCGCGGTCTGCGCCGTCTCGTTTGACGACGTGCGGGCGGTCGCCGAGCGGCTCCCGACGCACCCACGTGTGATCTCGCTCGATCCCGCCACGCTCGGCGAGGTCCTCGCGGACATTCCGCGGCTCGCCGAGGCCGTGGGGGTCCCGGAGGCGGGCACCGAGCTTGCCGAGGAGGCGGCCGAGCGCATCGAGGAGGTCGAGCTGGCCGTGCACGGGGACCCGCGGCCGCGCGTGGCGGCGCTCGAGTGGCTCGACCCCGTGTTCGTGGGCGGCCACTGGGTTCCGCAGATGATCGAGCTCGCCGGCGGCGAGGACGTGCTCGGAATGCCCGGCGAGAAGTCGCGGACGGCCGACTGGGCGGAGGTTGAAGCCGCGGCCCCCGAGATCGTGATCGCGATGCCATGCGGCTACTACGCCGAGCAGGCGGCCGCGGAGGCGATGCTCCACCGCGAGCGGCTTGCGGCGCTCGGGGCCCGCGTCGTGGCGGTGGACGCCGCCGCCTACTTCTCACGCCCCGGGCCGAGGCTCGTGGACGGCGTGGAACTGCTCGGCCACCTGCTGCACGCGGACGTCTTCCCCGCCCCGCCCACGCGGCGCTCGATAGAGCTGGACCTGGAGCGTCCGGCGAAGGTCTGAAGGCCGGGCGCGGTGCCGGCCACGAGGTCGACCTCGAACTCCTCCTTGTGGAAGCCCGAGCCATTGCGAGAGGTGGCGGGCGGAGCGAGCACCCCAACGTCGCGTTGCTCGAGCTCCTCGAGCGTGTCGCTGTTGCCGTAGGCGGTGTCGCCGAGCAGGCGCTCGGGGCGTCGCTCCGCTGGTTGGGCGTCGATCAGGCGCTTGGCCTGCGGGCCGTCCTGCTCCGAGGCGGGAGCGACCTCGACGGCCGTGATCAGCGGCTCGGTGGCGTTGGTGGCGGCGGCCGAGAGCTTGTAGCCGTCGAAGCGCTGGTGGCGCGACTTGCGCCCGTGGCGCATTTCGGGGTCGACTGTCGAGATGATCCGGTCCTGGCGCGTTCCGCGGTGTAGGCGCGGCACCCCCGTCGCATCGACGTCGAAGTCCTGGCCCACGAGCTCGCGCAGGAGGGAGTGCGCTTCCCTCACGGCGTCCTCCGCCAGCAGACCATCCGCGCGCTCGACCGCCCGCAGGGCGCGCTCCGCGTCCTCCGCTACGCGCGTCAGCATCCGCTCCCGCTCGGCCTTTTCGCGCCAGCGGCAGTCAGGCTTCTCGGCCGGCCGCGAGTAGTCGAACTCGAGTCCGTCGTCCAGCGCTTGGGCGGCGTGCTCATCAGCGCCGGCGACGGCGTCGATCAGCCCTCGCACGCCCGAGCGCACCAGCCGCACGGTGTCCTGGGTGGCCGCGGCGCCGAGCATCGGCGTCGAGTCGACGATCTGCTCGGCCGGGGCGTCGAGCAGCCCCAGCTCCCCCGCCAGCGAGAGCGTGTTCTCAAGCGCCAGGCGCTCCTTGCCGTGCAACAAGAGGCGAGCGCGGAAGCGGGTCAGCGTGCTCGAGTTCCAGCCCGCATGATCGACCGGCAACCCGAGCGCGATCTTCCAGCGCAGATCCCAGGCCACCGCCTCCATCGCCTGCTCGTCGGAGAGCCCGGTGCGGTACTGCAGCAGCAGCACCTTGGCCAGCTGCGAAGGTGGAATCGACGGACGGCCCAGCCTCCCCGAATAGCAGTCGGCGAAGTCCTCGTCGCGCACGACCCGCTCGCCGTGCTCGGCCAGCAGAGCGAAGAACGAACCCTCCGGCAACGGCCCCATCAGCTCGGCCGCATCGAAGAAACCAACCTGGCCAGTCGTCGTCGAGAGCACGCCCGAACGATCCCGGGCGGCCCGGACGAGACCGGGGTTTTTCAGCGGTCTCCTAGGCCGAGCCCGCCACCATGATCGAGCCCGCCACGGCCACCACGCCGAGCGCCCCGCATATCAGGGCGAGAGCCTGCTGAGGCAAGCGCACCTGGTCGGCAAGATCGAACAGCACGAGCGCCGCCAGCCCGCCGCCGATGAGCCCGCCGATATGGCCGCCGATCGAGATGTTCGGCACGGTGAAGGTGATCACGAGGTTGAGCACGATCCAGATGCCGAGCCCGCTCTCCATCAGGCTCAGGCCGCGGTTGCGCGCGTAGACAGCGGCCGCTGCCATCAGCCCGAAGATCGCACCGGACGCGCCCACCGTGAGGCCGTCGGGCTCGAGCAGCAGCGCTCCGAAGGAGCCGCACAGGAGCGACACCAGGTAGATCAGCGCGAACCGCAGCCGCCCCACCGCCGGCTCCAGCAGCGACCCGAGGATCCACAGCGAGAGCATGTTGAACAGCAGGTGGAAGAAGCCCGCGTGCAGGAAGCCGGAGGTGAGGAGCCGCCAGTACTCCCCGTCCGCGACCTCCGCACGCGAGAGGGCGCCCTCGGTCAGCAGTGTGCTGCCGCCGAGCCCGCCCCCGCCGGTCGCGCTCGCCCCGCCGAGCGTCCCTCCGAGGAAGACGAGGACGTTGATGCCGATCAGCAGGTAGGTCAGCGTCGGCTCGTCGCTCGTCGAGCGAATCGTCTTCGCCCGAGTGCGCTGGTTGGCGCACTCGGGACAGCGCATCCCGACCGAGGTGGACGTCATGCAGTCGGGGCAGATCGGCCGCCCGCAGTTGGAGCATTGGACACCGGTCTCGCGGTTCTTGTGGCGGTAGCAGACCTCCATGGATCGGAGGCTCAGACTAGCTGGCGCGCCTCCGGCCGCGACCGGCTTCGAATCAGCTTTCCAGCGGGACGCTCAGGATCGGCTGCTCGCTCGGCGCCCGGGAGCCGCCGCGTGGCTCGCGCGTGACGAGCACGGCCTGGGCGCCGCTCAGGTCGTCGGTAACCGCGACGGCTCCGCCACCGTCCGCGCCGACCTCGAAGGTGGGCTGCGGGACAACGGTGCCGTCGCGCTGCACCCACGCCTGGTAGACCTGCGCCTCGTCGAGCTCGGACATGCCGTTGACGCGCAGGATCGCGCCGTTCTCGCCGTCGCCCTCGACCTGCAGGCTGCCGCTTGCCATGGGCAAGCGGCTCTCGTCAACGGTCGCTGCGATCGTGCGCGCGCCGTCCTCGCCTCCGAGCTGGGCGACGCCGAAGCCGGCGGCAAGGCCGAGCACGAGTGCGAGTCCGCCGACCGCCAGGGCCGGACGAAGCGAGGGCAGCCTCAGGCGCTCGCGCAGCGGCGTTCGCCGCCGTGCCGGCGCGGCGGCGCTCTCGCCGGCCGTCTCGCGCGCCTCTCGCTCCACCACCTCCATAAGCGACGTCTTCAGGCTGGGCGGCGGCTCGACCTGCTCGACCGACCGCGGCAGCGCATCCGCCGCCGGGCGCAGCTGCTCGACCTCGTCGCGGCACTGCGCGCAGTTGGCCATGTGGTGTTCGAAGGCCTGGCGTTCGAGGTCGGTCAGGGCGCCCAACAGGTACGCACCGATCTCCTCGTGATAGCTCGTGTGATCTCTATCCGTCATGCGAATCCCCCTGCCGCGTAGCCCTCTGAGAGCTGCCGCCGCATCTTGTCTAGACCGAGCCGCATGCGCCCCTTCACGGTACCTATGGGCTCTTCCAAAAGCTCGGCAATCTGGCTGTGGCTGAACCCACCGAAGTAGGCCAGCTCGATCGTTCGGCGCTGCTCGTCCGGCAGCGTGTCGAGCGCGCTGCGGATGCTGCGCGCCTCTTCTCTGCGCGCGGCCTCCACCTCGGTGCGCTCGGGCGCCTCGTGGCGCTCCTCCACGCCGTCCATCGTCTCTCGCCGGCGGTCGTGCACGAAACTGCGCCGGAGTGCGTCGATCGCCCGGTTGTGGACGATGCCGAGCACCCAGGTGCGGACGCTCCCTCGCGCTTGGTCGTAGCGCAGCCGGCTGCGCCAGATCGACAGGAACGCTTCCTGGGTCACGTCCTCTGCGGTCACGCGGTTGCCGACCATCCGGTACGCAAGCGAGAAGGCGGCGCCGCCATGGCGGTCGTAGAGCAGCTCGAATGCGCGGGGGTTCCCGCTCTGGACGAGCTGCATCACTTCCTCGTCCGCAAGGTCGCGGATGTCACTTGCCATGCCGATCTATTTCTACGCTGCGCAGGGCTGGATGGATCAGCCGCGAATGCATCATCCAGCAAGGAGGCCCCGAGTGGACGAACGGTCCCCCGCACAGGTTTTCGCCCTGGTCATCGGGCTGGCGCTCGTGGTCGGCGGCATCGCCGGCTTCTTCTACAGCGCGAGCTTCTCGACCGGCGACGACGTCGAGCGCGAGGCTCTCCTCGGCATCCTCGACGTCAACGGCTGGCACAACGTGGTGCACATCGCCACCGGTGTCCTCGGCCTGGCCGTGGCCGGCTCCTACGGTGGGGCGCGCGGCTACGCGATCGGCATCGGCGTGGTCTACCTGCTCGTGGCGGCGCTCGGCTTCATCGCCGGTGACGGCGAGGAGATCCTCAGCCTGATCCCGGTCAACACCGAGGACAACGTGCTGCACCTGCTGATTGGCATCGCGGGGCTGGGCGCCGGGCTGCTGACCCCGGCGGTGCCGCCGCCGAGCACGCTCGAGCCCGCCGATTAATTCCCGAGCGGGTCACCGGACGGACGCCACGTTCGTTCGAGCAGTGGGCGATCGCCCACGCGGACGCGTTCCGCTGACCTCGGTCGGTGCCGTCGCTCCGTCCCCCTCCGAAGCGGCATGCCGGCTGCCGGATCGGCTCCGCAGGAGCCGTAGCGGCAGGAGGAGAAGGCGGGCCAGCAGCCATACGACCAAGGCGACCAGCGCGAGAGGAATTGCCGGGAGCACCAGCAGCAGCGCCAGCAAGAGTCCCGGCATCGCGAAGGGGAACAGCGCCATCGTGATGATTCCGAGGCCTGCCAACAGGCCGCTCGCTTCCGAAGCGACGTCGGATGTCGAGAGTGGCGCGCGAGGCGCGTCCATGGTTGGCTCCTTTTCGCGGGATTGCGTCTACATATGAGACGCAGTGCGCGCCGCGTTTGTGACAGGACCGTGAGTCAGCGCCTGAGGCGCTTCTGGACGTCCTCGGTCACGCCGCGCAGGCTCTTTTCGAGCGCGTGCAGGCCGGGTGTGCCGCGCTTCTTCTGCTGCTGGCGCGCGCGGACGAGCACCAGCCCGCCCGCGGCGGCGGTGCCGACGATGATCGCGGCGGCGGTCGGCACCCAGTTGCGCGGGTCGCGCATCGCCGAGAGCTCCCAGTCGGAGAGCTCCACGGCGGCCGCCTCGGTCAGCTCGGAGAGGCCGCGCTCGAGGCGATCGCTGAGCGCCTCGGGCGGGTCGACCGGCACGAGCGCCGACCGCAAGAGGCGCTCCACACGTTCAACGTCACTCATCTGACATCTCCTCCTCGTCCAGCCCCTGCTCGAGCTGTCTGATGGCCCTGTGGATCAGCACCTTCGTCGCTCCCTCCGAGCGGCCGAGCGCCCGTGCGATCTCCCGGTTGTCCATGTCGAGCGCGAACCGCATGATGAGCGCCTCGCGGCGGTCGTCCGGGAGCTTCGACACCCCGGCGAGCACCTCCTTCACCTCCTCGCGCCCCTCCACCACCCGCTCCGTGTCGAGCGGGGCGGAGAGGATCGCGGCGTCGTCGAGGTGCGTCTGCGGCTTGCGCGATCGGTCGCGGTAGTAGTTCGCGGCGAGGTTGTGCGCGATGCGGATCAGCCACGGCCGCAGCGGGCGTCCGTTCGACTCGCGCTGTGCGCGCTCGAAGTGCCGGTACGCCTG
Source organism: uncultured Thermoleophilaceae bacterium (assembly GCA_963751835.1). Lineage (GTDB taxonomy): Bacteria > Actinomycetota > Thermoleophilia > Solirubrobacterales > Thermoleophilaceae > JACVRW01. The sequence continues at coordinate 116,810 of CAVVWD010000011.1, forward strand.
CAGGAAGGTCTGCTCGGTGATGTCCTCGGCGTCGTGGTGGTTGCCGATCCGGTAGTAGGCGTACGAGTAGACGTCGCGCAGATGGGCCCGGTAGAGCTCGCTGAAGTCGCGATCGAGTTGCTCCTTGTCCCCCAACTCCTGCACCTCTCATCGCAGCGTACTCCCGGTCAGGCCGCGTGACTCTTGCGGTTGCGGGGACGTGCGGAGCGGACGCTCTCCAGCCACTGGTCGGGCGAGGCCTGACCGTCGAGCACGTCGCCGAGCCCGGTGGTCACCGGCGCCTCGATTCCCCGGCGCTCGAACGCGAGCCCGAGCAACGGAACGGTCGCGAGCGACTCGGCTGTCTGGCTGACCGCCGCCTGGACCTGGGTGGACGGAAGTCCGGCTCCGACGAGCTCGCCCGCGCGCCGGTTGCGGCTGCCCTCGGCGATGGCGGTGGCCACGAGGTCACCGGTCCCCGCGAGCCCCGCGAAGGTCTCGCTTCGGCCGCCGCTCGCCACGGCCAGTTCGTGCACCTCGGAGAAGATGCGCCCGGCCGCCGCACCGGCGAGGTTGGCCCCGCGCTGGGCGGCTGCGGCGGAAGCCAGCGCCGCCGCGTTCTTGGCACAGGCGGCGAACTCGGTGCCGGTCACGTCGTCGGTGGCGTCGGCGTGCAGGCCGCCCGCCTCGAGGACGTCGCGCAGCTGGCGGCGCAGGTCGGCGTCGCGGGTGGCCACCACCACCGAGGCGCCCAGCTCGATCGCCTCGCGGGCGTCGGCCGGTCCCGCCAGGGTCGCGACAGCGCGCGCACGCACGCGCTCGGACACGTATGCCGTCGGGGTGGTGCCGAGCGGCGGCACGAGGCCCTTGGACGCGACCAGCACCGCCGAGCGCTCGCCCACACGCGTGCCGAGCTCGCCGACCACGGCCGGCAGGCTCGCGCAGGGCACGGCCAGCACCACGAGGTCGACGCCTGCGAGGTCGATCTCGGGAACCGTCTTGACGTCGATGGCGCGGTCGAGCTCGACCCCGGGGAGGTAGTCGGGGTTCTCGCGCTCCGAAGCCAGCCGCTCCGCCTGTGCGGCGGTGCGGCAGCCGAGCTGCACCTGCAGGCCGGCGCGGGCGAGGACCGCCGCGGCGGCCGTCCCCATGCAGCCGCCGCCCACTACGGCGGCCGTGCGCAGCGGCGGCAGGCCGCCGAGCCACTCCCACTGCAGCTCGACGCACGGCCAGATGCGCTCGGTCACCTCGCCGGCGAGGAACGGGGAGGGATCGGCCACGCGCGGGAAGGTGAGCGGTGCGCCGGCGCGGATGTGCACCTTGACCGGCTTGATCTTCCAGCCGTCGCGTGCGCGCTCGGAGCCCGTCACGGCGATCGGCACCACCGGCTTTCCGCTCTCAAGCGCCAACCGCCCGACCCCCCGTTTCGGGCGCTGGAGCGAGCCCGTCCGGATACGCGTCCCCTCGGGGAAGATCACTACGGCCTCCCCGCGCTCGAGCAGTGCGAGGCCTGTGGCCACCGACTCGTCGTCCGATTCGCCGCGGCGCACCGGAAAGGCGCCCATGCAGTTGAGGAACCAGCCGATCAGCGGGTTCTTGAAGAGCTCCTGCTTGGCGACGAAGTAGATCGGACGGCCGACGCAGCAGCCGATCGCGAACGGGTCGAGGAAGCTGCGGTGGTTGGCCGCGAGGATGACGCCGCCGTCCGGGATGTGCTCACGGCCGAGCCGGCGCAGCCGGAAGTAGACGTGAATGGCCGCCTTGATGACCCAGCGCACCGACCAGTACACAGGCTTGTTCACGCCCCGGCGGCGCGTGCGCTCGTGATAGACCTCGAGCGGCCGCGCGGTCACCTTCCCTCCTCCTCGGACATCGTGAATTCCCTACCCGCGTCTGGCCGGGGCGTTACGCTGCGGGACGGGATGGAGTTGCGCAGGCCACTCAACGGCGCCCTCGCCGGCGCGACGGCCGCTGCGGTCTGGGCGGCACAGGAGCCCCTCGACAAGCGGGTGTTCGGGACGCAGTACGACGACGTCGAGCTGCTCGGCACGCTCTTCACCCGAGGACAGGGGAAGTACGCGGCCGGGCTCGCGCTGCACGTGACGAACGGGGCGATCTTCGGCGCCGTCTACGCCCTGGTGCGGCCGCTGGTGCCGGCGCCGCCGCTCGTGACGGGCGTCGCGGCCGCGCTCGGTGAGCACTTTGCGCTGTGGCCGCTCGCGCGCGTGGTCGATCGCTTCCACCCGGCGCGCGACGAGCTCGAGCCGCTGACCGGGAACCGGCGCGCGTTCGCCGCCGCGACCTGGCGCCACCTCCTGTTCGGCCTGACGCTCGCCGAGATCGAGCGCCGCCTGAACGACATCCGCGAGTTCGAGCCGCTCGAGGAGGTGCCGGTCTCCTCGAACGGCCACGGGAACATCGAGCACGCCGCCGTGGGCGCCGAGTCGTAGCCGAGAGCCGGAGGCGGGATTCGAACCCGCGACATCCGCTTTACAAGAGCGGCGCTCTGGCCAACTGAGCTACTCCGGCGTGGTCCCGAAGTCTACGTTTCGCGAGGTCAGGATCTGGCTGGTCTTCCCAACGGACCCGACTTGTTGTCGTCACACGACACGAAGTCGGCATCCTTCGGCTAGAGCAGCACCTGGCGCGAGCTCAGGTGCGCTCCCACCTTGCGCTTTACGCGTTGGAGCGCGTTGTCGACCGTCTTGGTGTCGCACTCGAGCCGTGCCGCGATCGCCTCGTAGCTGTGCCCATCCAGGTAGAGCGAGAGCACCGAGCTCTCGAGGTCCGAGAGCACGCTCGAGAGGCAGGCCACGAGGCAGTGGAGCTCCTCCGAGGAGATGACCTGGTTGACGGGATCGTGCGCGTTCGGGCCGGGCAGCAGCTCGTCGAGCGTCGGATCACCGTCCCCGCCGCCCGCGGCGGGCGTTTGCGAGAAGGACACGTACTCGTTGAGCGGGGTGTGCTTGTTGCGAGTGGAGGTCTTGACCGCGGTGATGATCTGGCGCGTGATGCAGAGCTCGGCGAAGTTGCGGAAGCTCGACTCGCGGTCCGTGCGGTAGTCGCGCACCGCCTTGTAGAGCCCGACGAGACCTTCCTGGATGAGGTCGTCGGCGTCGCCCCCGATAAGGAAGTAGGAGGAGGCCTTCAGGCGCACGAAGCCGTAGTAGCGCCTGACGATCCGGTCGTACGCGTCCTTCTTCCCCTGCTTGGCGAGCGCGATCAGGTAGTGATCATCCAGCTCGACTTGAGACTGAGCTTTGAACCCAGCCGGTCGGGAGGTCGCGGAAGTTGCCATCGAAAGCTCCTCTTCGGGCCGGCACGACCCTTGAAGCTCGGTGACGCACTACCTCCCCTGGGCGTCAGGTTGATCTGAAGGCGAGCCCTAAAGCTCGACTTCAGCCTGATCTGGGCGGCAGTATTGCCTTGTTATGGAGCCCTGTCAAGGGACTTGCGAAAGTGCAAGATCCCGTACACGAGCGCAGCTGCCGCGGTGGAGACGTTGAGCGATCCGACCCTTCCGGAGTGCGGCAGGTGGATCAGCTCGTCGCACGACGAGGCCACCCGGGGACGCAGGCCCCTGCCCTCGGAGCCGAGCACGAGCACCACACGGCCGCTGTAGTCGGGCCGGTGATATGGAACCCTGGCGTCCGCGGCCGCCCCGTAGACCCACGCCTCGCGCTCCTTCGCCACCACGAGCCAGTCCGCGAGGTTGCGGACGCGCGCCACATCGAGGTGCTCGACCGCCCCGGCCGACGCCTTGCAGACGGCCGCCGTGATCTCCGCCGAGCGCCGCTCCGGGAGCACGACTCCGGCGCAGCCGGCCGACTCGGCCACGCGGCAGACGGCGCCGAGGTTGTGAGGGTCCTGGATCTCGTCGAGAGCGATCACGAGGGCGTCATCGCGCTCGAGCAGTGAATCCGCGTCGGCGTACGGGTAGGCCTGGACCTCGGCGCAGATTCCCTGGTGGTCGGGCGACCCCGCGCGTTCCTCCACCTCATCGACCGAGACGATGCTCGACGGGACCTCCGCGAGCCACACCTCGTGCGCCGCGCGCTCGGTCGCATACACGCGCTGGACGCGGCGCTTGCCGCGAATGGCCTCCCGGACCGGGTTGCGACCGTAGACGATCACGCCCCGGCGAGCGGGACGAGCTTCGACCCGTCGGGTGTGTCGCGAATCTGCCAGCCGGCGGCGGCGAGCTCGTCGCGAATCGCGTCGGCACGCTCGAAGTCGCGGGCCGCGCGCGCTGCGTCCCGCTCTTGCACGAGGCGCCGCAGCTCCTCCGGCGCCTCCTCGTCCCGGGCCTCGAGCAGGGTCTCGAGCCCGAGCGCGTGCAGCATCTCGCCCAGCCGTCCCGGTCCGAGCGGCTCGCCGGCGTCGAGCCTGCGGTTGGCCTCGGCGACCCAATCGAACAGCACGGCCCGCGCCTGTGGCGTGTTGAAGTCGTCGGCCAGCGCATCGAAGAAGCGCTCGGCGTAGTCGTCCATCCCGGGCGCCGGCGCCGCGGGATCGAGCCGGCGGACGAGCTCCCGGATCCGGTCGACGGCCCGGCTCGCGTCGGCGAGCGCCTCCTCCGAGTACGCGACCGGCTTGCGGTAGTGAGCCCCCACGAGCCACATGACGAACGCATCGCGCCCGAATTCCTCGAGGGCGCCGTGGAGAAGCCGGATGTTCCCGACGGACTTGGCCATCTTCTCGGCGCCCATCTCGATCATGCCGTTGTGCATCCAGATGCGCGCGAGCGGCCGGCCGCGCGCGGCCTCGGTCTGGGCGATCTCGTTCTCATGATGGGGGAACACGAGGTCCGACCCACCTCCGTGCACCTCGAAGTCGACCCCCAGGATCTCCTCCGCCATCGCCGAGCACTCGATGTGCCAGCCCGGGCGGCCCTCGCCCCAGGGCGAGTCCCAGAACGTGTCCTCGCCGTCCTTGTGGGCCTTCCAGAGCGCGAAGTCCTGTGGCGACTCCTTGACCTCGGCGGCGTCGTCGCCCTCGCCCTGCTGCATCTCCTCGAGCGGGCGGTTCGAGAGCTTGCCGTAGCCGGGGAAGCTCGCGACCCGGAAGTAGACGTCGCCGCTCGCCTCGTAGGCGTGGCCCGACTCGACGAGCGCCTCGATCAGGGACACGATCGGACCGATCGTGTCGGTGGCCCGCGGCTCCGCGTCCGGCCTGCCCAGGCCGAGGCCGCCCGTGTCCGTGACGTAGGCGTCCGTCATCTCGCGGGCCAGCTCGGCGCTCGGGACGCCGCGCTCGCGGGCGGCGTCGTAGATCTTGTCGTTGACGTCCGTGATGTTGGCGACGAAGCGTGCCTCATAGCCCTCGTGCTCGAGGAAGCGCTTCAGCAGCGTGAACACGACATAGGGACGGGCGTTGCCGACGTGGATACGCCCGTAGACGGTCGGCCCGCATGCATAGATGCCCACCCTGCCCGGCTCGCGTGGCTCGAGTGGGACCACCGAACCGCGCAGCGTGTCGTGGAGGCGGACCGTCCGCACGGCGGGAAGGCTACGAGACGGGCGGGCGGCGCTCCGCCCAGCCCATCTCCGCCTCGAGCTGCGCCGCGAGGCCGAGCAGCGTGGCTTCCTCGCCCTTGCGGCCGACGAGCTGCACGCCCAAAGGCACGCCGTCGTCGGTCGTGCCCGCCGGGACCGAGATCGCGGGCTGCCCGGTCAGATTCCAGTGCGCCGCGAAGGGGTAGGCCGCGATCAGGCCCAGCAGGGTGCGGAGCGCACTCAGCCCCTCCCACTGGCCGGCGGCGACGGGCGGCAGCGCCATGAGCGGGGCGAGCAGGACGTCGTGGCGCTCGAAGAACGGCCGCATGCGCTCGCTCGTGTCGTTGCGACGGGCCCACTCGAGCACGGGTGGCGGTATCGAACGCCCGAGGCGGGCGAACCCACGTGTCCGGCGCTGCAGCCGCTCGGGCCGCTCGACGCGCTCCGCATCCTGAGCGATGCCCGCGAGGTAGCGGGTCGTGACCGGGCTGACGGCCGGGTAGGGCGGATCGTCGTCCTCGACGCTGTGCCCGAGCGAGCGCAGCCGCGCGGCGGTCTCCTCGACCACGCGCCGCATCACCGGGTCGACGCGCGCCGGAAAGGTGGGCTTGACCGAGGCCGCGACATTGAGCTGCGCGGCCGGTCCATCGGTCGCGCCGGCCAGCGCGGGCACCTGCGCCGCCACGCTCACGAGCAGAGCGGTGTCGGCCACGGTGCGCGTGAGGAAGCCCACCACGCTCAGGCCGTACCAGTGCCCGTCGTTCGGCGCGAGCGGGATCAGGTCGCGCGTCGGCTTGAGGCCCACGAGGCCGCAGTTGGCGGCGGGCAGGCGGATCGAACCGGCGCCGTCGGATGCCGTGGCGGCCGCGCACAGCCCCGCGGCCACCGCGGCCGCGCTGCCGCCGCTGGAGCCGGCAGGGCTGCGCTCCGTGTTCCATGGATTGCGTGTGATCCCGAAGGACGGTCCCTCCGTGTCGCCCAGGATCGCCAGCTCGGGCAGGTTGGTCTTGCCGAGGAGCACGGCGCCGGCGGCACGCAGGCGGCGCACGAGCTCGCCGTCCCGGGCGGCCGGCGTCAGATTGGCCGCCGTGCCCCAGCTGGTGACCTCGCCGGCCAGGTCCTCGGTGTCCTTGAGCGCGATCGGGACCCCGAGCAGTGGCCGCTCTCCGTCGTCCGCCCCCGCCGCGCGGCGGGCATCGGCCTGGTCCGCGTCAGCCAGCGCGCGCTCGCGCAGCACCGTCCGAAACGCGTTCAGCTCGGGATCGAGGCGCTCGATCCGCTCGAGGTAGAGCTCGACCAGCTCACGTGACGAGACCTCGCCGGCGCGGACGAGCTCCGCCTGCCGGACGACGCCGGCGAATGCAAGCTCGTTCGGCGAGCTCATCGGGCGGCGAGTGTACAGACGGCCAGTGCGGCGATTCCCTCGCCGCGGCCGATGAACCCCATGCCCTCGTTGGTCGTGAACTTCACGCTCACGGCGGCGACGTCGAGGCCCGCGGCCTGCGCCAGGCGCGACCGCATCGCGTCGCGCCGGGGGCCGAGCCGGGGCGACTCGCAGACGACGGTCGCATCCAGGTTCGCGATCGACCAGCCCTCCGCCGCCACGAGCCCGCAGACCTCGACGAGCAGCGAGATCGAGTCGGCGTCGCGCCAGCGCTCGTCTGTGTCGGGGAAGTGGTCTCCGATGTCCCCCAGCGCCGCGGCGCCCAGCAGCGCGTCCATGATCGCGTGGGTCAGGACGTCAGCATCGGAGTAGCCGGAGAGGCCGCGCTCGGCTTCCGGCACCTCGACGCCACCGAGGATGAGCGGCCGCCCGGCCGCGAAGCGGTGCGAGTCGTAGCCGATGCCGGTCCGGACCGCGGCGCTCATCCCAGCGGCTCCAGCCGCCGGGAGCGGCCTTCGAAGACCGCGATCTCCCCGACGCCGAGCTCGTCCAGGAGCTCGAGCGCCCGCCCGTACTCGAACCCGAGCTGCTCGGGCAGGTGCGCGTCGCTCGACAGCGCCACCGGCCGGCCGGCGTCGAGGCACATCTCGAGGAAGGCGGCGGCCGGATAGATCTCCCCGGCCGGCTTCCGCAGCCCTGCCGTAGAGACTTCTACCGCCACGTCCGAATCGGCGATGCCGTCCATTGCGCGCTCGTAGAAGCGGCGCAGGTCGCCGTCCGGCACCGGCACCTCCGGCCCCCAGACCTTCACGAGGTCGGGATGGGCGAGGATGTCGAACATCCCGGTGCGGGCCGCCTCGCCGAGCGTTTCGAAGTAGCGGGCCCAGACCTTGTCCGGGTCGCTCGAGCGCCAGACGTCCCACTCCTCCCAGTCGGGCTCCCCGTGGAGGTCGACCGCCTCGTCCGAGAGGAAGTGGATCGAGCCGACGACGTAGTCCCAGGGCCGCCCCTCGAGCAGGTTCGCCACACGGTCCTCGCGGCCGGGCAGGTAGTCCGCCTCGATGCCGAGCTTGAGTCCCGAATCGCGCACGAAGTCGCAGTACTCGTCGAGGTCGTCCCGCCCCCAGTGGCGGTACCAGGGATGGGTCCAGATCTCGAGCGACTGCACGAAGCGGTGGATGTGCTCGGCCACGCCGAGCTCCTCGATGCCGCGCTCGTCCGCGGACTCCCGGTAGCGGTCGACGTTGGCCTGCGTGAAGTAGCGCTCGGCGGTCGAGCCGTCCTCGTCCGGGCGCAGGTGGACGTGGTAGTCGGTCAGCACAGGAGCGCCTCGGCGATCCGCAGATCGGAGGTGCGCGTGATCTTGATGTTCTCGGGCGGCGCCTCCACCACGCGTACCGTGCCGCCCATCTCCTCGACGAGCGAGGCGTCGTCCGTTGCCGCGGCGAGGGCAGCCGCGTCGCGGGCGAGCGCCCTGCGCAGGACGTCCGCCCGGAAGGCCTGCGGGGTCTGGATGCGCCACAGGGCGGAGCGGTCGAGCGTGCGCAGCACGCGCCCGTCGGCGGCGGCCTCCTTGACCGTGTCGGTCATGCGCGCCGCCGCGATCGCGCCGTCCACGCCGGGCTCGAGCGCCGCCACGCAGCGCTCCACCAGCTCGCGGGTCACGAGCGGCCGGGCCGCGTCGTGGACGACCGCGATGGTGGCCTCGGGCGCCGCCTCCAGCGCTTTGCGCACCGACGCCGAGCGCGAGTCGCCCCCGCGCACGCGATCCGGGCCCTCGTCCCAGCCCTCCGGTGCCGCGACGATCACGCGCTCGCAGACCGCCTCCAGCACCTCGAGGCTCCATTCGACGAGCGGACGGCCGGCGCAAACGACGAACGCCTTGGGCCGGTCGGCACCAAGGCGTTCGCCAGTTCCGCCGGCGGGGACTATCCCCACGACGGTCATGTATGTGTCGTCCTAGGCCGTGGCCGCGGCGCCGTTCCGGCTCTCGTGCGCCTCGGCGATCAGCTCCTCGAGATGCGTCTCCGCCTCGTCCTCCTCCATGTCGAGCGCGTACATCAGCTCGGACGCCAGGATCTTCTTGGCGCGGGTGTACATCTGCTTCTCGCCCGTCGAAAGACCCTTCTCGGTCTCGCGGATGGCGAGGTTGCGGACGACCTCGGCCAGCTCGAACACGTCCCCGGTCTTGATCTTCTCGCGGTTGTGCTTGAAGCGCCGATTCCAGTTCTTGGGCATTTGGCTGACGTCGTCGCGGAGGACCGACAGGACCTTCCGTACGTCTTCCTCCCCGATCACGCGCCGTAGCCCCGCCTTGTCGGCGTTGCAGCACGGGACCATGACGGTCATGTCGTTATGAAGGATCTTGATGGTCAGGTACTCGCGGTTCTCGCCGAGCACCTCCTTCATCTCCTTCTTCAGGACCTTGCCGGCCCCATGATGGGGATACACGACCTGGTCGCCGATCTCGTACTCGGCCGGCGGCCGCGCGATCTCGAGGTCCTCTACAACAAATTCCTCTTCCAACACTACGTCGCTGATGGCTTCCCTCCTACTCATACACGGCGCATCCGGGCGCCGGTTCCTTTTCAGGTTTGCAGATACCGGTCCACGAGGTTGATCTCCTGCAGCCGGCGAAGGCCCTCGCGTATGTCCTTCGCCCGCATGTCACCCACGCCTTCAACGGACTCGAGCTCCGAGTCCGAGGCAGCGAGGATCTCGTCAAGCCCTGAGAATTCGCTCACAATCGATTGCACGACCATCTTCGGGAGCCTTGGTATGCGCCCGAGGATGCGGTGGCCGCGCGGCGATGCGGGGTGATCCAGGGTGTTCAGCTTCCGGTCATAGCCGAGAAGCTCGGCCAGGCGGCCGAAATCGAGCAAGTCCTGGTGTGGCAGCCTGGCAAGCGAGTCCAGCACGACGGCGAACCCCTCCTCCGAGGGCTCGCCGATGTAGTCACGCACGAGCGCGGACTTGTCGGCGGCCACGCCGACCATGGTCTCCTCGAGCTGCATCTCGATCAGGCGTCCCTCCGCGCCCAGCTCGACGATGTAGCGCTCGATCTCGACCGCCATGCGCGTGACGAGCTCCGCCCGCTGAAGCACGGTGAGCACGTCGTGCAGCGTGACGCCGCCCTCGAACTCGAGGGCGGTCAGGCGAGTCGAAACCTGGTCGAGGCGGCTGCGGTACTTGTCGAGGGTGGCGAGCGCCTGATTGGCCTTGGCGAGCACCACGGGGATGTCCTCGAGGATGTACTTGGCGCCGTCGAGGTAGAGCGAGACCACGCTTCGGCTCGCCGAGATGGCGATGACGAGAGCGTCGGTCTGCTTCGAGACACGCTCCGCCGTGCGGTGCCGGGTGCCCGTCTCGAGCGAGAGGATCGTCGGGTCGGGCATCAGCTGCACGTTGGCCCAGAGGATCTTCGTGCCGTTTGAGGCAAGCACAATCGCTCCGTCCATTTTTGCGAGCTGGTACAGCAAAGCCGGGGTGTAGTCCACATCGAGCTTCACCCCGCCTGACAGCAGGAACGAGAGCTCCTCCGACTCCCCGATGCAGATCAGGGCGCCTGTCCTGCCCTGGACGACGTTGTCTAGCCCCTCCCGCACCGCGGTGCCCGGGGCCACCATCTCCAGGGCCCGGACGAGCCTCGGTTCCTGCCGCGCCTCGAGCTCTGCAGCGTCGTCTCCGGCGTACGGCATCGAGGCCAATTCTACGTGAATCAGGTTGATACCACGTTATTTACCCGGCTTTGCAGGCAAATCACGGCCCGCTGGAGCCAGGGATCCAGCTGGTTCCCGCGAGCGGCACACGGGCCATCGCGGCCGCCTCGAGCGTGAGCGCTACGAGGTCCTCCGGCTCGAGGTTGTGGAGGTGCGACTTGCCGCAGCCACGCGCCAGCGTCTGTGCCTCGAGCACCATCGTGCGCAGGTAATTGGCGAGCCTGCGGCCCCCGAGCTCGGGATCGAAATGGGCGGCGAGCTCGTCGTCCTGGGTCGAGATCCCGGCGGGGTCGCGGCCCTCGTGCCAGTCGTCGTAGAAGCCCGCGGCGCTGCCGATCTCGGCGTACCCCTCGTCGTGCTCGGGCGAGTTGTCACCGAGCGCGATGATGGCGGCAACGCCGATCGACACCGCGTCGGCCCCGAGCGCAAGTGCCTTGGCCACGTCGGCCCCGCTCCTGATCCCGCCGGACACGACCAGCTGGACCTTGCGGTGGACACCGAGCTCGAGCAGTGCGTCGACCGCCGGCCGGATCGCGGCGAGAGTGGGAATCCCCACGTGCTCGATGAACACCTCCTGGGTGGCGGCGGTGCCGCCCTGCATGCCGTCGAGAACGACCACGTCGGCGCCCGCCTTGACCGCCAGCGCGGTGTCGTAGTAGGGGCGCGTGGCGCCCACCTTGATGAAGATGGGCTTCTCCCAGTCCGTGATCTCGCGCAGCTCGCCGATCTTGATCTCGAGGTCGTCGGGGCCGGTCCAGTCGGGGTGCCGGCACGCGCTCCGCTGGTCGATCCCCTTGGGGAGGTCGCGCATCTCGGCCACCCGGTCCGAGATCTTCTGGCCGAGCAGCATGCCGCCGCCGCCCGGCTTCGCGCCCTGCCCGACCACGACCTCGATCGCATCGGCCTTGCGCAGGTCGTCGGGGTTCATCCCGTAGCGGGAGGGGAGCAGCTGATAGACGAGCAGGTCCGAGTGGCCGCGCTCCTCGGGAGTCATGCCGCCGTCACCGGTGGTTGTGCTCGTCCCGACCGCGCTGGCGCCGCGACCCAGCGCCTCCTTGGCGGCCGCCGAAAGCGCTCCGAAGCTCATCCCCGCGATCGTGATCGGGATCTTCAGCTGGAGCGGCCGCTTGGCGTGGCGGTCGCCGAGGACGACGTCCGTGTCGCAGCGCTCGCGATAGCCCTCGAGCGGATAGCGCGACATGCTCGCGCCGAGGAAGAGGAGATCGTCGAAGTGCGGCACGTGCCGCTTGGCGCCGAAGCCTCGGATGTCGTAGATCCCCTCGCGCGCCGCGCGCTGGATCTCGTGGATCGTGCGGCGGTCGAAGAGGGCCGACTCGCGGAGGGAGGGCGCGACGTTCATCAGTACTCGCCGGCGTTGTCCACGTCGAAGTTGTAGAGGCGCCGCGCGGAGCCGTAGCGGCGGAAACCCGTGGGGTCGAGGTCGCCGGCGCCGGCGCGCTCGAGGAGCTCGCCGAGCTCGGCGCGGTGCTCGTCGCGCATCTCCTTCTCGACGCAGTCCGCCCCCAGGCCGGCCATCTCGCCGCGCACGTAGATCCGTGCCTCGTAGATCGAGTCCCCGAGGGCATCGCCCGCGTCCCCGCACACGACCAGGCGTCCCCTCTGCGCCATGAAGGCGCTCATGTGGCCGACCGAGCCGCGCACGACGATGTCCACGCCCTTCATCGAGATGCCGCAGCGCGCCGACGCGTCGCCGTTGACCACCACGAGCCCGCCGCGCCCCGTGGCCCCCGCGGACTGGCTTGCGTTGCCCTCCACCACCACGGTCCCCGACATGATGTTCTCGGCCACCCCCACGCCGCAGTTCCCGTTGACCCGGACGGTCGCCTTCTTGTTCATGCCGGCGCAGTAGTAGCCCACGTGGCCCTCGATCTCGACGTCGAGCGGAGCGTCGATCCCGACCGCGACCGCGTGTGCGCCCCGTGGGTTGAGGACGCGCCAACGGCCGCTCACGCCCTCGGCGTGGAGCGCCTGGTTCAGTTCACGGAGCGATGTCGTGGCGAGGTCAACCTCAGTCACGACACCCGGGCCCGCTCCCAGCTGTACACGCGCCCCGGCTCGGGCTCCCACATGCGGGCGTCGTCTGCGCCGGGCAGCGTCGCGATCGCGCGGTACTCGGAGGCCATCGCAACCCAGCCGTCGGTCTCAGCCATCACGGCCGGTTTGCACGCGATCGGGTCGCGCAGCACGGCGAAGCCGTCGACCGTGCCGACGGCAAAGGTGTAGAAGCCGTCGAGGTCAGTGAGGCAGCCTTCGAGTGCCTGCTCGAGTGAGGCGCCTTCGCGCATCCTCCAGGTCAGGTAGCCCGCCGCCACCTCCGAGTCGTTCTCGGTCTGGAACTCGATCCCCTCGGCCCGCAGCCGCTCGCGCAGGCGATTGTGGTTCGACAGCGAGCCGTTGTGCACGAGGCAGAGGTCGAGCCCGGTCGAGAAGGGGTGCGAGCCGTCGGTGGTGACCTTCGACTCCGTGGCCATGCGCGTGTGGCCGAGCGCGTGGCTGCCGGAGAGCTCGGCGAACGCGAAGCGCTCGAGGAAGTCCGCGGGGTGGCCCGCCTCCTTGTAGATCTCGATCGCCTCGCCGGCGCTCATCACGCGGACCTCCGGATAGCGCTCGTGCAGCCAGGACACGGCGCTCGCGGCGTCGGTGTCGACCGTGACCACGGCGTGGCTCGCTCGCACCTCGGTCGGCCCTGCGCCGAAGGCCCCGTCCAGGGCGTCGCGAACCCCGGTCCAGTCGTAGCCGCCGGCCGATGCGTGCAGCGTGAGCTTCGCGGAGCCGGCCGGGGCGGGATCACGGTAGATCGCCACACCCGCGCTATCGGGCCCGCGGTCACCGAGTTGGAGCAGCATTTCCCCCAGATGGTGTCCGAGCGAATCGCTCACGTCCGAGGACTTGCTGAACAGGCCTGCTATTCCGCACATGGTCTGCGAACGAGTCTAGGCAGGCCCCTTCGGGCCTCCCATGGTCCCCCACCAACAATTACCCAGGCAGATATGTGCGGATCGCACACCTGTACGGGGTACACACCGCGATGCGACGAAACGTGTGCGGGTAGCACATTGGCCGCCACCGGGGGCAGCCTGTACGTTCCCGCCATGACCGAGCCATTCAGCGCGCCGAGCTCCCGGGAGGACGTCGAGCGCCACCTCCGTGAGAACGACGTGGAGTTCCTGTTCGCGCAGTTCGTGGACATGCACGGCAAGCCGAGCGCCAAGCTCGTGCCGGCGCGCCACCTCGACACGCTCCTGAGCGAAGGCGCCGGTTTCGCCGGCTTTGCCGCCGGTGCGATCGGGCAGCAGCCGAACGACCCGGACATGGCGGCGATGCCGGACATCCGCTCGCTCACGCCGCTGCCCTGGAAACCGAGCGTGGCCCGCTTCGCGTGTGACGTCTACGTGGAGGGGGAGGAGTGGCCGTACTGCCCGCGGACGATCCTGCGTCGCCAGCTCGACCGGGCGCGCGAGCTCGGCTACGAGTTCATGGTGGGGATGGAGCTCGAGTACTTCCTCGTCAGGCTCCACGAGGACGGCACGATCGAGCTGGCCGACCGGCTCGACACCCTCGACCAGCCCTGTTACGACATGCGCGCGCTCACGCGCAACCTCGACTTCATGTCCGAGGTCTCGCGCTACGTGACGCAGCTCGGCTGGAACAACTACGCCAACGACCACGAGGACGCGAACGGCCAGTTCGAGCAGAACTTCGACTTCGCGGACGCCCTCACGACCTGCGACCGGGCGATCTTCTTCCGCTACATGGTCGAGTCGCTGGCCCAGGAGCGGGGGCTGATCGCGACCTTCATGCCGAAGCCGTTCTCGCATCTCACGGGCAACGGCTGCCACTTCCACATGAGCCTCTGGCGCGACGGCGAGAACGCCTTCGAGTGCGATCCCGCCGACGACGCCCGCGGGATGGGCCTGACGGAGGAGGCCTACAGGTTCATCGGCGGCCTCAAGGCCCATGCCAAGGCGTACATCGCGATCACCGCCCCCACGATCAGCTCGTACAAGCGGCTCGTGGTCGGCACGCGGAGCGGCTCGAGCTGGGCGCCGGTCTACGTGAGCTACGGCTACAACAACCGCACGCAGATGCTGCGCATCCCGGCCGCCGGGCGCGTCGAGGACCGGACCGTCGACGGCTCCTGCAACCCCTACTTGGGCGCGGCGGCCGTTCTGGCCGCGGGCCTCGACGGCATCGAGCGCGGCCTCGACCCCGGCGAGCCCACCACCGAGCTCAACCTCCACGAGCTCACCGACGAGCGCCGCAAGGAGCTGGGCATCGAGCTGCTACCAGCGAACCTGCTCGACGCCACCCGCGAGCTCGAGGGCTGCGAGGTGGTCCGCAAGGCGCTCGGCAACACCGGCCGTGAGGACTACGTCGACTACTTCGTCAAGACCAAGCGCGAGGAGTGGGACGACTGGCACAACGGGGTCACGCAGTGGGAGGTGGACCGCTACCTCCAGCTGTTCTGATCGGCTCGGGCACCTTTCTGAGGGGGACGGTCTTCACCGCGCGCGTGCGCGGCTCCAGCAGCCCCAGCCGCCCCGCAAGCCAGCGGGCGGGCAGCGCCTGAAGCAGCAGCGTGAGCACGATCGCGAGCGCCACCACGCTCGCGAGGATCTCCCCGTGGGGCACCCCGAGCCCGGCCAGCACGCCCACCAGCGCCGCCGGGATCACCCCGGTCTCGCGGGTCCAGCACAGGAACGCCAGCTCGTTCCGCTCCCAGCGCCCGCCGCGGTCCGGCAGGACGCAGGCGAACACCGTCAGCGGCCGCGCCACGAGGATCAGCACGGCGAGCACCGCCAGGGCCGGCAGCAGGTTGTCGCCGAGCGCCTCGAAAGGGAGGTTCGCGCCGAGCACAACGAAGACGATCAGCGTCACGAAGTCCGCGAGATTGAAGGCGAAGGCGCGCATGTCGGCCTTATGGGGGTCGTGCATGGCCAGGCCGAGATGCTCCATGTTGCCCACGATCAGCCCGGCCAGGAACGCGCCCAGGTAACCGCTCCCACCCGCCGTATCGAGCGAGAAGAAGCTGATCGTGACCACCGTGAGAACCGCGATGGCGGAGCTTTCGCGCCAGATCCCGGCGCGGTGGCTCGAGATCGCCGCCGCCAGCAGGATCCCGGCCACGATGCCGATCACCGTGGAGATGCCGAGGTCGACCGCGAATTCGGCGGCCGGCTCGGCGATCGAGCTGTCGCCCGTGAGCACGATCCCGGCCAGTGTCAGCGCGAGCACCGCACCGGTCGGGTCGTTGAAGGCCGATTCGGCGATCACCGTCTGGGCCACCTTGGGCCGCAGCCGCGAGCGGATGAAGAGGGGAATCAGGATCGCGGGGTCGGTCGGCGAGAGCACCGCGCCGACGAGCAGGGCCGCGGACCAGGGCAGGTCGAAGGCGAGGTGGGCCGCGACGCCCACCACGAGCGTCGTGATGATCACCCCCGGCACGACCAGCAACCCGAGCGCCACCCAGACCTTGCGCAGCAGCGGCAGCGACAGGTTGAGTCCGCCGTAGAAGAGGATGAGCGACACGCCGAGCGTGAAGATGAGCTGCGCGCCGAGGGACTCGAAGGGCACGTCGACAACGTCGAGGACCGAGGGCCCGAGCAGAGCGCCCGCTGCCACCAGCACCAGGATCTCGGGGATGCGCAGGAGCGAGGCCACCAGCCGCGCGACGAGCGCTCCGATGAGAAGCAGGCTGAGCGTGAGGAGGACGTCGTCCGTCACGAGACCGGCCCGCGCCGCTGGCGGTCGCCCTCGAGAGCGAGGCGCGCGATGTCGCCGGCGGTCAGGAGCAGGAGCACGATCACGAGGGCGGCCCCGAGCGCTACGGCGATGAGCCGCTTGCGCACGTCATCGCGCGCGTCGTCGAACGCCGCCTCGGTCGCGCCTGCCTGGCGCGTCTCGTAGGCGGCGAGCCGCTCGGCGGTGCCCGCGATTTCCTCGAAGTTGAGGATCTCGGGGCCGAGCAGGATGCGCTTCGTCACGCCCTCGCGGCCTGCCTGCAGGGCGCTCCAGGCCTGCTCGTCCAGGCTCATGAAGTCCCCGAAGCCGGCGGTCAGCTCGCGCAGCAGGGCCCGCTCACGCGGGTCGGTGAGCGCCTCGCGGGCGGCACGCAGGTCGCGCCGGAAGTCCGCCACCGAGCTCTCGAAGTGCGGCCGCGAGCGGCCGCCGTCGTAGCCCCAGGCGGTCTGCCAGCCGTTCACGTCGGTAACGCCGTACTTCAGCTCGAGCGCGAGCGCCCGGGCACTCGCCCGCTCCTGCACCTCGTCGAAACGGTCGTCGAGCTGGCTCATCCCGTGCAGGGCGACCGCGATCGTCACGACCGGCCCCAGCACAGTCAGGGCGATGGCTGCGTAGAGCTTTGCCCGGATCGTCATCGAGGACTGCCTGCCGAGCCGGATATAGGGTGGCTTACGTCGTGATCCTCTTCCTCGTCATGGGACAGATGCCGGTGGTGCTGTTGGTGGCGCTCCTGATCCTGTGCTACCTCACGGCGATCGAGCTGAGGCCGGAGGACGACCCTGTTCTCATCAAGGCCTGGTGGGTGCTGCTGGTGTTTCTCACGAACCTCCTCGGCTACGCGGCCTTCCGGATCTGGCTGGCCGTCCGCCGCCGGCGCCGGAGCGCCTAGCAGGGGCCTCACTCGCCGGTCTCCTCGCGAACCCGCCGCAGCCGCGCGACCTTGAGCGCGAGCTCCAGCGAGAGCAGGTCCTCCTCGCGCAGGTCGAGCTTGGTGATCTGCTGGATCCGCTCGAGCCGCTGGCGCACCGTGTTCGGGTGGATGTAGAGCGCGCGGGCGCTGGCCGCCACGCTGCAGCGCGCCGCCAGGTAGCGCTCCAGCGTGTCGACCAGCCGCGCGTTGCGGTCGCGGTCGTAGTCGATCAGGGCCGCCACGGCCTGGCCGTAGCGGTCACGCGGCGCCTCGTCGAGCTCGAGGTTGACGAGGTAGCGGTAGGCACCCAGGCGCTCGTACGACACGGCTCCGCCGCCCGCTGCGAGCGAGCGGGCGATTCGCGCCGCGTCCGCCGCCTCGCGCATCCTGCGGCGTGCGCTCGCCGCGCCGCGCTCCGTATCGCTCAGCCCGATGTCCACCCCCAGATCGGCCCCGAGCTCCTCGCAGGCGAGGCGCAGCTGCTCGGCCGCGCCCGTGTCCAGGGCGGGCAGCGGGACCAGCGCCCGCAGCGAGTCGTGGCGCGCGTCGAAGAACGCGCGCCGGTAGAGCCGGCGCAGCCGCGCCTGCACGCGAGCGGCGAGCTCCGGCCAGGGCTTCTCCTCGCGCCCAGGTGGCCTGCCCTTGCCACCCAGCGCCGCGGGCGCGCGCTCCACGTGCAGGAAGACGTGGGGGCGGGTCAGGTCGCAGCGCGCCTCGCCCGCCTTCGCCTCGGCCGTCTTGACCGAGCCCGCCGCGAGCGCCTCGAACATGTCCTTGACGATGTTCTCAGCGGTCAGCCGCTCAATCAGCTCGGCCTTCTTGAGCCCAACCGCGGTCTGGTTCGCGACGGCGCGCAAGAGCTCTGAGTCCTCCTCCCCGAAAGATCGGCCGGCGACCCCACAGCAGAGCAGCCCGAGCTGCTCGTCGCCCGCCGCCAGCGGGGCCACCAGCAGGCGCTCGCCGTCTTCCACGTCTCTCCGTGGGGCGTCTCCCCGGTCGCCGCGCCATTCGCGGCGAACCATGTCGAGCAGCAGTGCCGCGCGGCCCGGGCGCGATGCCCGGCTTTCCGGCTCGGGCGGGTCCGCGGCCGCCAGCACCAGCTCGTCCGCCTCGGGGTCGAGGCGCCAGATCTGGCAGGTGTCCGCGCCGAGCAGCTCGCGGGCACCCCGCGTGACCGCGTCATGCAGGTCCTCGCGCAGCGTGACGGCCGCGAGGGCCTGACTCAGCCGCGTGAGCGTGGTGAGAGCGTCGACGCGCCGGCGCGTCTCCTCGTAGAGCTGGGCGTTCTCGATCGCGCCGGCCGCGAGCGACGCGGTATGGACGAGGAACTTGAGCACGTCGTCGTCGAACTCGCGCGGCGCCTCGGTGTGGAGGACGACGACCCCGATCACCGCGCCGGAGCGGTAGAGGAGCGGCACGGCCACCATCGACTGGAAGCGCTCCTCCTCCAGCTCCGGCACGTACTTCATGCGCGGGTCCTCCATCGCCCGCTCCCGGATGAACTCGGGCGTGCGCGTGCGCGCGACCCAGCCGGTGAGTCCCTCGTCGATCCCCCACTCGAGCTCGTCGACCAGGTGCGAGTAGCGCGGAGAGGCCGCCTGCAGGACCAGGCGGTCGCCCTTCAGGAAGTAGATGAAGCAGGCGTGGCAGCCGGTGGCGTCGGTTGCGATCTCGACGATGCCGGCCAACACCCGTTCGAGCGCAAGCGACGAGGAGACCGTCTTGATCACCGCGTAGAGCGTCTCGTTCTCGCGCCGGACGCGGTCGAGGGCGTTACCGCGGCCTGTGACCGGTGAGACCGTCATGCGAGCCTTCCTTTCCCTGGGCGGATCGTAGCCCGGGCGCTCCGGCGCCCATATGTGAGGATTCCATACTCCCGTCACGCGAACGCTGTGCGGTCGTCACATTGCGGCCCGCCGCGTGCCGGAATACGGTCGCCTCGAGTCGGTGATTGTGACTACAGGCTCATGGGGAGTGCCAGTCGCGTGACGCCGGGCAGGCCCGGGAGGAACGGATGATCGACTTCGTCATCGCTCAGGTGCAGAACCTGGAGGACGCGGCGCCGCTCGAGGGCCTGACGCAGGACAGCCTCATCCTCGGCGAGCAGTTCTATTTCTTCACCGTCGTACTCATGTGGCTCATCCACGCGGGCTTCATGTCGTACGAAACCGGCGTGGCGCGCAAGAAGAACGCGATCTCCACGGCGATGAAGAACATCCTCACGATCGCAGTCGTGACGCCGACGTTCTACTACGTCGGCTGGTGGATCTACAACTGCAACCAGCCGGGCCTGCCGATCGGCCCGAACTCGAGCGACTTCACCGCCGCGGCCTGCCAGGGCGGCATCCCCTGGTCCGACACCTTTGGGCCGAACCTGACGAACAACATCAACCTCGTCTTCTTCCTGGCGTTCCTGCTCTTCTCGTGGACGACGGCGTCGATCATGTCCGGCGCCATAATCGAGCGCGCGCGGCTGACGGCCTACCTGGTCCTTGCGTCGATCCTCGGCTCTGCCGTCTGGATCCTCGACGCCGCCTGGGGCTGGAGCGCGGGCGGTTGGATGACGTTGCGCTTCGGGTTCCATGACTCGATCGCATCCGGCGTCGTGCACGGCGTCGCCGGCGCCTTCACGCTCGGTGTGCTCTTCAACCTCGGTCCACGAATAGGGAAATACACGAGCGAAGGCCTGGCTCGCCAGTTCAGGCCACACAACCTGCACATGACCCTGCTGGGGCTGATGCTGATCTTCACGGGCTTCTACGCCTTCTACGGGGCCTGTCTGGTGATCGCGTCCACCTCGTTCCCCGGCTGGTCCACGATCTACCTCAGCCCTACCACGCTGGGATCGATCGCGATGGTGATCACATTCGGCTTCGCGGGCGGCTTCACCGGCGGGTACTTCGGGTCGCGCGGCGATCCCTTCTGGACCGTATCGGGTGGCCTCGCCGGCGTGATCAGCGTGTCCGCAGGGGCCGACGTCTACGCGCCTACGCTCGCCTACCTACTTGCGATGGCGAGCGGCTTCATGGTTCCCTACATCGGAAACTGGATCGAGCGGAAGATGCGCGTGGACGACGTGGTCGGCGCGGTGGCCGTGCACGGCTCGATGGGCTTCCTCGCCCTGCTCTGGGTCGGCATCTTCGCGGCCGGCTATCCCACCGGCGTGAACAACGTCGACAGCTCCATCTGGGGCCAGCTGCTCGGCATCGCCACGTTCCTGCCGCTCGGCTTCCTGTCGGGCTGGGTGGCCTCGTTCATCATGAAGAAGCTGAACATCCTCCGGGTGCCGCCGGCGGTCGAGCTCGAGGGCCTGGATTCGTCGTCCTACGACCAGGACCTGTACCTGCCGGAGGTTGTGAGCCCGGGCGAGACCCTCTACGAGCCTGACGGATCGCTGGTGCCGTCCGCTCCGGTCCTGGCAGAGGAGAGCGAGAAGGTGGTGGTCTAGATGCCTCTGGTCATCAACAGTGCGCCCGACTGCGTCACGCACAACGAGGGAGCGAAGCCGGCGGACGACATCAACGACTTCATCCTCCAAGCCAACTACCAGGACTGCGCGGGCTTCATGACGTTCGGCCCCGGTTCGACCTATGGGGACGAGGGCACCGGCGCGGCGACCGCGTACATGGTCCTCACGTGGCTCGGCATCGTCGTGACGATCGCCGTGCTCGTTGCCTGGGTGATCTACGAGAACCGCCAGTTCATTCGGCACATGGCGCGCGGTGGCATTCCTCCGCTACCCCCTGACTCTGGGCCGCCGCCGCAGCCCGGCGGGCGCGAGCCTGCCCTCTAGGAGGCAGAGATGATCGACAGCGGACACGGCAAGAAGCAGATCGAGTTCCCGCCCCTCCAGACCCACGTGAAGGGGTTCGAGTACGGGATGCTCGCGATCTGCATCATCCTGGCCGTCATAGTCTTGGTGATCGTGCTGTTCACGAACATCGGGAACGAATTCCGTCCAACCGCCTGAGCCGACTTCCAAGCCGGTCCCTCCCATCGCGAAGCAGCAGGTCGGTCGCTGGGGCACCCCGCTCGTGTCGAGCGGGCCAAGGTGGGTGCGCCCTGCCGTCCTGGTGGTGGTGCTGGCCCTCGCCTTCGTAGCGGCCCAGACCTGCCAGAAGTCGCAGATCCGACTGGACAAGAACGAGGCGATCGCGAAGGCGCGAGGATCAGATCCCGTTCAAGCCCGAGCAGGTCCAGATCCGCCTGCTGCGCCAGGGCCTCAGCTCCAGGCCGTTCTGGATCGTCTCGCTTTATGTGCCGGGCCGCGTGCAGGACACCTTCTCGAAGCTCGCCGTCGTGCGCATCAACGCAAACAGCGGCGAGGTGGAAGATGTCAAGGTGCAGCGCCGGCGCTGACCTGCGGAGTGCCGGCACACGCCGTCAGGAGGGCTCGACGAGACGGCCGGTAACCGACGTCGGCCGCTCGTCCGCACCGGTGGTGTGGAAGCGCCTGAACGCGATCGCGGCCCAGATCGCCTCCACCACGCCGAACGGCCAGGTTCCGGCCAGGAAGCCGTAGGCGCTCGAGAGGAGGCAACCGCAGCCGAAGGCGAAGATGAAGCCGCGCCCGCGGCGCTCGAGCGCGTACATCAGCATCATGAACGTGAGGGCGACGACTCCGAAGAGCGTGAGCACGCCCTAAGTGTGACGACCGGCTCAGGCTGCTCGCGCCGGCGCGGCCCTTGCCCCGGCGGCGGCCAGCGCCTGGCGTAGCGTCGACAAATGCTCGCCCGGGTGCAGGACGGTCGTGAGGCCGAACTTCCCGGCCTCGGCCATCCGGCGGTCTGCGTGGCCGACGTGGCGCAGCTCACCCGTGAGGCCGAGCTCGCCGAACGCCGCCAGCGGCTGCTCGCCGCCGAGCTCCGTCCCGTTGGCTGCTGAGGCGAGCGCCAGGGCGATCGCGAGGTCCGCCCCGGGCTCGTCCACGCGCACGCCGCCGGCCACCGACACGAACACGTCGCTGCCGCCGAGCGCGGCCCCGCCGTGGCGCGCCAGGACGGCGAGCACCAGCGCGAGCCGGTTGCGGTCGACCCCGTTGGCCACGCGCCGCGGAGGCACGAGCTCGCTCGGGGCGACGAGCGCCTGGACCTCTACGAGCAGCGGGCGCGAGCCCTCCATCGCGCAGAGCACGACGGAGCCGGGAGCCCGGGTTGCCTCGTTGACGAAGCGGGCGCTCGCGTCCTCGACCTCGACGAGGCCGTGCTCGTTCATCTCGAACACGCCGACCTCGTTTGTCGAGCCGAAGCGGTTCTTGAGCGAGCGCAGGGTGCGGTAGGTGCGCTCGCGCTCGCCCTCGAAGCTGAGCACGCAGTCCACGAGGTGCTCGAGCACGCGCGGTCCTGCGATCGAGCCCTCCTTGGTCACGTGGCCTACGAGGATCACGGCCACGCCGCGTTCCTTGGCCACGCGCATCAGCCGGCCGGCCACCTCGCGTACCTGGCCGACCGAGCCGGGGCTCCCCGCCATGGCCGGGTCGTAGAGCACCTGCACCGAATCCACCACGCAGACCTCGGGGCGCTCGGCCTCGATCGTCGCGAGCACCGAGTCGAGGTCGGTCTCGGCGACGATCGGGACCGTGAGCGCGGCCGGGCCGAGGCGCTCGGCGCGCAGCTTGACCTGCGCGGCAGACTCCTCGCCGGACACGTAGAGGACCTTGCGGCCCGCGGCGGCCAGGTTGCCGAGGGCTCCGCTCGTGAGCGTGGACTTGCCGATCCCGGGCGAGCCGCCGATCAGGACGAGCGAGCCGGGGACGACGCCGCCGCCGAGCACGCGGTCGAGCTCACCGATGCCGGTCCGCAGGCGCGCGACGCGAGGGGCCTGGACCTCGCCGAGCGCGACCGGCTTGAGGGCGCGTGTAGAGCGCCTCGCGCTTCCCGGACCGGCCGGGGCGGCCGCGCGGACCTCCTCGACGAACGTGTTCCACTCGCCGCAGCCCGGGCAGCGGCCGTGCCACTTCGGGCTCTCGTGGCCGCACGAGGAGCAGGCAAAGAGGGTGGCGGAGCGAGCCATGCTCCGAAGCTAAGGCGCGGGGCGGACGGCTTCGCCCCGGCCTCGCCTCCCGCGCCCCCAACCGCCGGGGGGCTTGACGAGTTAGTCGCGCATAGCGCGACTTTCTCGTCACACCCCTCCCATGGCGGCCTTGCTGCGGTCCGTCCGACGCGGGGAGTTCCATCGGTCGTTCGTGACGAGACTGCTCGACCAGCCGCTGGCGGGTGCGGAGTTCCTCGCCGTCGACACCGAGACCAACGGGCTCGGGGGCGATTTGTGCGAGCTCACCGAGGTCGGCGCCGTGTTGGTGGGCGGAGGCGAGCTGCACGAGACATTCGACTCGCTGGTCCGGACGGAACGGCCGCTCTCGCGCGGGATCCAGCGCTTCACCGGCATCACGCAGGGCATGGTCGACGGGGCCCCGCCGCCGGAGGAGGTGCTCCCGGAGCTCGCCGAAATGCTCGAGGGCCGGGTCTTCGTCGGGCACAACGCCCGCTTCGATCTCGGCGTCCTGCGCCAGGCGTTCGAGCGGGTGGGGCTCGACTGGCCCAACCCGCCCGCGCTCTGCACGGTCACGCTCGCGCGCAGGTTCGCGCCGCTCGCCCGCCGCCGCTCGCTCGCGCCGCTTGCGGACTCGCTCGGCATCGAGGTGGCCGAGGTGCACCGGGCGCTGCCGGACGCGCTCACCTGCGCGCGTGTCCTGTGCGCGCTGTTCCCGCGGCTGTGCGCGAACGCGCCGACTGTCGGCGACGCCGTCGTGCTCCTGCGCGGGCGGCGCCGGGCCCGGAAGACCGAGCCCCACGAGCGGATCCCGCCCGACCAGCGGCCCGACCTCTCGACGCTCCCCGACGACCCGGGCGTCTACATCTTCCGCGACGAGCGCGGGCGGCCGCTGTACGTGGGCAAGTCGGTCTCGCTCCGCACACGCGCGCGGGCCCACTTCTGCGCGCCCGCGGGCTGGACCGAGCGCGCCGAGATCGTCGACTACCGGCCCACCAACTCGGAGCTCGGCGCTCTCGTGCTCGAGAACCGGCTGATCAAGGAGTGGAGGCCGGCGGGGAACAGGGCGCTCAAGCGCACGGAGCGCTACTGCTACCTGCGCTGCCGGCTCGACATCCCCTATCCGGTGCTCGACGTGGCCGCCGAGCCGGCTCCCGGGCACGCCGTGAACATCGGGCCGCTCGGCAGCCGGCCACTGGCGCGCGAGCTGGCGGACCAGCTCACGTCGCTGTACCGCCTGCGCCACTGCGGGCGCACGCTGAAGCTCCGCGAGCACCCATCCGCATACGGCCAGATGGGGCGCTGCGTCTCCCCCTGCCTAGGCGATCTCGACCCGAACGCCTATCGCCGCCAGGTGGACGCCGCGCTCGCCCACTTCGAGGAACCCGGCGCCGGCGAGGCGCTGATCGCGGAAATCGACCGGCGCATCCGCGAGGCGGCGGTCGCGCAGCGCTTCGAGCGCGCGGCGGCGCTGCTGCGCCGCAAGGAGCGGCTCGCGTGGGTGCTCGAACGGCTCGACGGCATGCTGCGAGCCACCCACGCCGCGCCGCGACTGGTGCTCGCGCGGCATCCGGTCAAGGAGCGCTTCGACGCATTCTGGATCGTCCAGGGCAGGCTGGTGGACTGGGGGCCGCTGCCGGGGCCGACCGAGCTGGCCGCGCGCACCGAGGCGGCGCTCGCCCGGCCGCCCGGCCGCACCGTAATTCCCGTGGACGAGGTGGATGAGCTGAGGATCGTGGCCGGCTGGATCGCCGAGCACGAGCCGCCCGTCCTCGAGCTCGACCCGGCGCCTTCGGAGCCCGACCTGCTGCGCTTCGCTGCCGCGTCTACGCCCGCTGCGCCGGAGCTCGCTCCGCCACCGCTTTCAGGTTCTCGAGCGACCTCTGCAGCCACGAGCTCATGATGCGGCGGCCGGCCAGCGCGCCGAAGACCTCATCCCGATCGGACGCTGCCAACCCGGGCTCAGTATGAAGACAAATAGGTACAATCGCGCCGCGCATGCGCCCTCCCAGCCGTGCCCGCCTGCTCAGGATCCCGCTCGAGGCCGACGTGCCCGCGCACCGCGCCTCGTTGCTGGTTCGCGGGGATCAGCGGCCGTTCACACTCGCCGGCGCGTGGGCCGGCGGCGGCGCGCTCGTGGGATCGGAGCCGCTCGCCGTCGCCCGGGCCGACGAAGACCCGTTCGACGTTCTCGACGTGCAGCCCGAGGTGGAGCCCGACGACGACGCCCACGACGCGGTCGGCGGCGGCTGGTTCGGCTTTCTCGGCTACGGACTCGGGGCCCGGCTCGAGCCCGTGCCCCCCTCCCCGCCGCGGCCCGTGCCGCTGCCGGAGTTCGCGCTCGCCTTCTACGACCATCTGCTGCACCTGGATGCCGAGGGGCGCTGGTGGTTCGAGGCGCTCTGGACCGAGGAGCGCGACGCGGCGCTGCGGGAGCGCCGCGAGCGGCTGTCGGGACGCCTCGTGGCCGGCGTGCGCGAACGGCCGGTGTGGGTCGGCACGTTCAGGCCGGCGGCGCCCGGTGCCGCGGGGCAGCTCGCCGCCGTGGCGGCGTGTCGCGAGCGGATCGCGGCCGGAGAGATCTTCCAGGCGAACCTGTGCCTGCGCCTCGACTCCCGCTTCGAGGGGAACCCGGCCGACCTCTTCGCACGCGTAACGCGCGAGCTCGGCCCCCGTCACGCCGCATTCGCCGCCGGCCCCTGGGGGGCCGTCTGCAGCCTCTCGCCCGAGCTCTTCCTGCGCCGCCGGGGCCGCGAGGTGCTGAGCGAGCCGATCAAGGGAACTGCCCCGCGCGACGACGAGGGCCGGCTGCGGCTCGCCCGGTCGGTCAAGGACCGCGCCGAGAACGTGATGATCGTCGACCTCATGCGCAACGACCTCGGGCGCGTGTGCGAGTACGGCTCGGTCCACGTGCCCGAGCTGACGGCGCCGCGCCCCGCTCCCGGGGTGTGGCATCTCGTGTCGAGCGTCGCCGGCACGCTGAGGCCGGACGTGGGCGACGGCGAGCTCCTGCGGGCAACCTTCCCGCCCGGGTCGGTCACGGGCGCGCCGAAGATCCAGACAATGCGCGTGATCGCCGAGCTCGAGGCGAGCGGGCGCGAGGCGTACACCGGCGCGATCGGCTACGCGAGCCCCGTCGCCGGGCTCGAGTTGAACGTGGCCATCAGGACGCTCGAGATCAGCGGCGACCGGATCTGGCTCGGCGCCGGCGGCGGCATCACGTCCGGGTCCGATCCGCAGGCCGAGCTCGAGGAGTGCTTCCTCAAGGCGAGGCCGGTGATCGAGGCGGCCGGGGGGCGTCTTGCTGACCTGCCCGGCCCGCTCCCGGTGGCGGCCGCCAGCCCGCCACCGCCTCTCGCGCTCACGGGCGGCGCCGACCGGCCCGATCCGGATCTCGGCGTGTTCTCGACGATGCTCGTGCGCGCTGGCCGGGTCGTCGATCTCGACGCCCACGTCGGCCGCCTGCGCCACAGCGTACGAACGCTCTACGGGCGCGACCTGCCGCGCGAGCTCGAGAGCCGGGTGCTGGAGGCCGCCGCCGGCGGACCGTTCCTGCGCCTGCGGGTGCTGGCGCTGCCGGACGCCGGCGGGCTCCGTGTGACGATCGAGGCGGACGAGCTGCGGTCGGAGCCCGACTCCGAGCCCGTGGCGCTGGTGCCGGCCGTCCTCCCCGGGGGTCTCGGCGAGCACAAGTGGATCGACCGACGCCTCCTCGCGGAGCTGGAGCGCAGGCTCGGCGGCGTCCCGCTGCTCGTCGACCACGACGGGCAGGTCCTCGAGGCCGCCTTCGCGAACGTCTGGGTCGCCGAGGGAGAGACGCTCGTCACGCCCCCGCTCGACGGCCGCCAGCTGCCGGGCACCGTCCGGGCGGCGCTGCTGTCCGCCGCCCGCGACGGCTTCGAGGTGCGCGAGGAGGCGGTCACGCTCGAGCGCCTCGCCCGGGCGGACGAGATCCTCCTCAGCTCCTCGATTCGGGGCGTCTACCCCGGAACGCTCGCCGGGCGACGGGCGGCGCGCTTCGAGATCGGCGCCCGACTCGTCGCGGCGCTCGAGGAGCGCGCGGCGGCGGCCGCACGTTCCCGCCCGAGCGGGCGCGCGGTCATCCGCTGAGGTCGCGCGCGGCTTCCCGGGCCGAGGCGGCCCGGGCTCTCGCGTCCCTGGCCCGGGTGAGCTCCTCGGCCTCGGGCCGGGCCTCGAGATTGATCTCCACCAGCGCCGCTGAGGCGGCGGCCGCCGCCTCCGCGATCAGCACCCCGGCGACGGCGTCGCCGCCGACGGCCGGGCCGGCCACGGCCGCCAGCTCGGCCCCGCTCTCGGCCACCTCGGCGGCAACCTCCGCGACGGCGAGTGGGGCCGCACTCGCCTGCGTGAGCGCAGCCTCGAGCCGACGGGCGCGCTCCGGGTCGTCGCGTGGCAGCCGCATGGCCTCCAGCACCGGCCCGTAGGACGAGAGCTCGCGCTCGGCCAGTTCCAGCGCCTGCCCGCGGAGGGCCGCCAGCCGATCGGGCAGGTCCACGCGAGGCCTGACCGCCGCGTCCGCCCGGCCCAGCTCGATGCGCGCCACCATCTCGACTAGAGCGGCGCCGAGCGCGCACGCGCCCGCGGCCGCCGAACCCCCTCCTGGGGCGGGGGTCGGCGCAGCCACCTCGTCCAGGAACGAGCCCAGCGGCTGCTCGGCTAAGCGGTCCATCCGCGGCGATGCTATTGCGGTAGCCTCGCCTGAACGAATTCGTCCACAGGGGAGATGCGATGACGACGGCGCTGGGTGCGAGCGTCCTCGAGGACGTAAGCGACGAGCAGGTGGAGAGCTTCCGCCGCGACGGCTTCCTGATCCTCGAGGAGGGCTTCCTCTCGCCCGCCACCGTCGAGGTGCTGCGCGAGCGCTTCGCGGCGCTCTTCCGGAGCGAGTACGCCACCGGCATCGCCCCCGACGAGGTCAACTGGAAGCAGGGGCGCGATCCCGAGGACCGGACACGCCAGATCTGCAACGGCTGGCGCTCGGATGACCTGATCGCCGCGCAGGTGCTGAGCGAGCGGACCGGGCGCATCGCCTCCAAGCTGATGGGCTACCGCGGTGCGCGCATGGTCCAGGACAACTGTCTGTGGAAGCCGCCAGGGGCGCGCTCGCTCGGGATGCACCAGGACGCCTCCTACGCCGGATACCTCGCCCCTCCCGAGATGATCACCTGCTGGGTCGCGCTCGACGACACGCTGCCCGGCGGCGGCACGGTCGAGCACGTGAGGGGCTCGCACCTCTGGCCCAAGACGCCGCCGGACCGCGACAGCTTCCACGCCCCGGACGACTGGCTCGCCCCGATGGCGGCGGCGACGCCGGAGGGGGTGGAGCCGGAGCGCGTGCCGGTGGTGGTCAAGGCCGGCGGCTGCGCTTTCCATCACGGCTGGACGTTCCACGGCTCGGGGCCGAACGAGGCGACGGTCGAGCGCCGCTCGCTCGTCACGCACATGACGCCGGCGGAGGCGCGCTTCCACCCCACCAATGTGGACCTGATCTACTCGCGCTACCGTCGCCGCGGCGATCTCTCCCTCGACGAGTCGTTCTTCCCGGTGCTCTGGGACGAGAACGGCGGCCGCAGTGCGTGGCTTGCGTCGCTGCCCGAGCTGCCGTAGGCCGGGCTCAGCCGAGCGACAGCACGACCATTCCGATGAGGACTCCCGCCACGCCCACGAGCCGGTGCCGGGCCACCCACGCGAGCGCCGCCGCGGCGCCCAGCACGAAGCCGCTGGTCAGCGCATCGCTGATGGACTTGTCCCGGCGAGCCGACCTGGGATAGGGTGCCGCTGCACAAATTCGTCCATCCGGAGAGGGGAGTGTAAATGCCGGAGCTCAAGCGGAGCGCCTTCTACGACGTGCAGGACCAGCTCGGCGCGGCCTGGACGGATTGGGAAAACTGGGCCTGGGCGGACTATTTCGGGGACGCCACGGCCGAGCACGAGGCCACGCGCAACGCGTCGAACCTCTGGGACGAGTCGCCGCTGCGCAAGTGGGACATGAAGGGCCCCGACGCGCTCGCGCTCGCCGACGTCCTGTTCACGAACGACATGGCCGCCCTCGAGGTCGGGCAGGTGCGCTACGGCGCAATCTGCGACGACGACGGCCAGATGATCATGGACGGCACGATCTTCAAGCTCGGCGACGAGCACTGCTTCTCGATCACGAGCTACGACTCGGACCTCGACTGGTACCGGCAGGTGACCTCAGACCGTGGGCTGAACGTGGAGATCGAGGATGTGACGGAAGCCATGCCCCACCTCCAGGTGCAGGGGCCGAAGTCCCGCGAGATCCTGGCCCCGCTGGCGGAGGGTGTCGACCTGGGTTCGCTGCGCTATTTCAGGTTCGAGCCGGACGCCAAGGTGGCCGGCATCGACTGTCTCGTCTCGCGCACCGGCTACTCGGGTGAGCTCGGCTACGAGCTCTATTGCAAGCCCGAGGACGCCGCCGATCTCTGGAACGCGGTGCTCGATGCCGGCAAGCCGCAGGGAATGCTGCCGATCGGCCTGTCCGCCATCGAAACGCTCCGGATCGAGTCCGGGTTGCTGTTCCCCGACATCGACTACTTCCCGCACAAGACGGACCCCTACGAGGTGCGCCTCGACAGGATGGTCAAGCTCGACAAGCCCGGCGACTTCGTCGGCAAGGCCGCGCTCAAGCGCATCGCCGAGGAGGGGACGCCGCGCCTGCTGACCACGCTTGAGCTCGAGGGCGGGGAGACGCCCGAGTACGGCGCGGCGGTGACGCAGGACGGCCGCGAGGTCGGGATCGTTCGCAGCCCCTGCGAGAGCCCCACGCTCGGCAAGCAGATCGCCATGGCCGCCATCGACCGCGACCTGAACAGCGAGGGCACCGAGGTCGAGGTGGCGTTGGGCGACGGCACCGTGAAGGCCACCGTGGCGGCGTTCCCCGTCTACGACACCGAGAAGACGCGACCGCGCTCCTGAGCCGGCCGCGGCTCGCGCGCCTCAATCTGCTCGAGCTTCGCGAGCAGGTTCTCGGCCATCCTGATCGACGCCGCGTCGATCAGGCGACCGTCTAGGGAGACCGCGCCCTTGCCGTCCGCCGCGGCGTCGCGCATTGCGTCGATGATGCGGCGCGTGCGCTCGACGAGCCGCGGCGCGGGCGTGAACACCTCGTTCGCGAGCTCGATCTGCGACGGGTGGATCGCCCACTTGCCCTCATAGCCGAGCACGGCGGAGCGCCGCGCGGCGGCGAGGTAGCCCTCGCGATCGGTGAAGTCCCCAAACGGCCCGTCGATCGGGCGGAGCCCGTGCGCGCGGCAGGTCACGGCGATCCTCGACAGCGGGTAGTGCCACTGGTCGCCCCAGTGCCGCTCGCGCTCCGGCGTGCCATTGGGGTCCGTGAGCACCGAGTAGTTGGGGTCGACGCCGCCGATCGAGGCCGTGTGGCTCTGGATCGACGCCGCGTAGTCCGCCACTCCGAAGATCATCGCCTCCATGCGCTCCGGGCAGGCGGTTGCGATCTCGTCGACGTTCACCATCCCGATCGCGGTCTCGATCAGCACGGCGAGCCCGACCTGATGCTCGAAGCCCATCGCCTCCTCTATCTGGGACAGGAGAGTGGCCACGAAGTGGACGTCACCGGCGCCGCTGACCTTCGGGATGACGATCGCGTCGACGGTCTGCCCGGCGTGCTCGACCACGTCGACCACGTCGCGGTAGCACCAGTGGGTGTCGAGCCCGTTGATCCGCACTGACACCGAGCAGGAGCTCCAGTCGAGCTCCCGCAGGGCGTCGATGGTGTTCAGGCGCGCCTGCTCCTTGTCGTCGGGCGCCACCGCGTCCTCCAGATCGAGCATGACCACGTCCGCACCCAGCCCCGGCGCCTTCTCGAGCATGCGCACGTTGCTGCCGGGCACGGCCAGCTCGCTTCGATGGAGTCGCGTCTTGGTCGGCTTCATGAAGGGAACTAGAGCGGGCCTCGCTCCCGACGGCAAGCCGGAATAGACAAATTTGTCTGGTCTCTACACCGGGCTCGATATATAGATTTTTCTTTCAGCCATTGGCGAAATTCTTAGCTTGAACCTGATGAGATCATCCGGCAGGCTGAGAGCATGGACCGAGACTTGCCGGTACTTGACCCGCCCGAGCGTCTCCTCTGCGGCCCCGGGCCCACCAACGTCGAGCCCTCGGTGCTCGCGGCCATGGGCCGGCCGATGATCGGCCATCTCGACCCGCACATGCACGAGATCCTGCTCGAGGTCGTCTCTATGCTGCGGCGCACGTACCGGATGCCCGACGGGCTCGTCCTCCCGCTGCATTGCACCGGGATGGCGGGGATGGAGACGGGCATCGCCAACCTGCTCGAGCCCGGCGACACCGCGATCGTCGCGCGCGCGGGCTTCTTCGGAGGCCGGATCGCCGAGATCGCCCGGCGCTACGGCGTGAACGTGGTGGAGGTCGAGGCCGAGTGGGGCGAGGCCGTGCCGAACGAGCGCATACTGCGCGCGCTCGACGAGCACCCGGCGGCCCGGCTGGTTGCTGTGGTCCACGCCGAGACCTCCACCGGCGTCGAGCATCCGCTCGCCGAGTTAGGCGCCGCGCTGCGCGGGCGCGACACGCTGCTGATGGCGGACTGCGTGACCTCGCTCGGTGGAGTCGAGCTCGACGTGGGCGGCTGGGGCGTCGATTACGCCTACTCGTGCACGCAGAAGTGCCTCGCGGCGCCCCCCGGGATGTCGCCGGTCGCGGTCTCGGAGGCCGGCCTCGAACGGATCCGGGCCCGAACGCAGCCGGTCCCGTTCTCATTCGACCTGCTCCTGCTGGAGCGCTACTGGATCGAACGGCCCGCCGCCTATCACCACACCGCGCCGATCCTGCACATCTACGCGCTGCACGAGGCGCTCAGGCTCGTGCTCGAGGAGGGGCTCGAGGCGCGCTGGGCGCGGCACTCGGAAGCGGGGGAGCACCTGCAACGCAGCATCAGCGATCGCGGACTCGAGCCGCTGGCAGACCCTGCGCTCCAGCTGGCGCCGCTCACCGCCGTGCGCGTTCCCGAGGGGGTGGACGGAAAGGCGGTGCAGGGCCGGCTGCTGGTACACCACGGCATCGAGGTCGGCGGCGGGCTCGGACCCTCCGCCCCGGCGATGTGGCGCATCGGCCTCATGGGCCGCAACGCCGACATCGAGACCGCCGACCGGGTGCTCACGGCCCTCGACGAGGAGCTCGCCGCGGCCGGGCGACCCGAGCCGGCGCTGGCGGGCTGAGCTGAGATCTACGCGAGCCGCCGGTCGAGGGCGTGCCTCGCCGCCGGCGTGTGGCAGAAGGCCATGAACGCGTCGGCGTCCGCGCGCGGCGGGCCAACCGCCGAGCGCACCACGTGCCAACGGCGCTGCGGGAGCCCTCCGCGCGGCGAGATGGTCGCGAGCACTCCCATCTCGAGCTCGAGCTCCACGGCCGCCCGTGACTGCAGGGCGAGCCCGAGGCCGGCGCGCGCGGCCTGCTTGATAGCGCCGTTCGAGCCGAGCGTGAGCACCGTCGGCGCGATGCCGTGGCTGGCGAGGTACTCCTCGCACAGGGTCCGCGTGCCCGAGCCCGGCTCGCGCAGAAGCCAGGGACGCCCGCTGAGCTCCTCGACCGCCACCCAGCGCCGCTTGGCCAGCGGATCGCCCGCCGCGGTGATCAGGACGAACTCGTTCTCCGCGAAGTCACTGCCGACGAGCCGCTCGTCGTCCGGGATGCGTCCCGTGATGGCGACGTCGACCTTGTGGTCGAAAACGCGCTGGAAGACCACGTCGCGATTCCCCACGTCGAGGCTGATCTCGACCTCCGGATGCCGCTCACGAAACCCCTGGATCAGCTGTGGAACGAGGTATTCGCCGGCCGTGGTGACGGCGCTGATGCGCAGCGTTTGAGGCTCCACCGCCGCCGCCTCCCGGGCCGCGCGGGCGCCCTGCTCGAGCAGCCCGAGCACGTCGCTCGCGTACGGCACGTAAGCGGATCCGGCGGCGGTTGGACGCAGTGTGCGCCCGGCGCGCTCCGTCAGCTCGACCCCCAGCTCCCGCTCGAGCGCCGACACCGCCGCCGAGACGGAGGGCTGCGTCACGACGAGCTCCTCGGCCGCCGCGGTGACCGAGCCACGGCGGACCACCGTCAGGAAGGCTACGAGCTGGGTGAGAGTGACCGCCATGCGTCAGGCCCGACTTATAGAGAAAACTGTACATCGGGTCCGCGCGCACGGCGGTCAGCCGTCCGAACGTTGCCGACTTTGTGTCGCGTGACGACAGCAAGTCGGGTTTGTTGGGGAGGGACGCGGTCAGCTGTGCAGGGCCGAATCCGATCCGGTGGGAAAGGCGGGGTCGGCACGCGGCGGCGTGCCGCCGATCGCGAGGGCCGCCCGGGCAGTGACCACGTGGTAGAGGATCAGGAGCTGCACGAGCGCGAGCGAGTCTGAGCGCAGCAGGTCGGTCCCGACCGTGAACTCGCCGAGCCGGCGGATGCGCAGGTGGTTCGCGAAGCTCATCCGCTCCCACACGGCCTCCTCGAGCTCCGCCGCGTGCGCCGGGTCGAGGTCCCCCGGGATCCGCAGCAGCCACTCGCGCTCACGCTTGACGAGAGCCGGGCCGTCCGGGCTGCCGTCGAGCAGCGGCGCGAGGTCCGGATGCGGCAGTGTGTCGCGCAGGATCACGTCGGCATCGAGATGAGCCGGATCGCCGGACGGGTTCGCCCGGAACGCGACGACGATGTCCGCCTGCTCGCGCTGTGGCTGGATGAAGTGCTTCGAGTCCTGCTGGCGGCGGTCGAGCTCGGCGAGCACCTCGTCCGTGGTGTAGCCGCGCCGAGTGCAGTCGCGCTTCAGCTTCCAGGCGCGGCGCAGCTCCTCGGGGGGCGTGAGCGCCACGCGCACGTCGTGCACGCTGCGCAGCGTCTCGGTGTGGTAGTTGAGGAGCCCCTCGACGACCAGGAAATTGGCGGGCCGCACGTACTCCGGCGGCCGAAACGTGCCGTCGCGGTGGCTGTAGACCGGCTTCAGCACCGGCTCGCCGCGACGAAGGTGGATGAGGTGCTGGGTGAGAATGTCGAGGTGATTCGATTCGGGATGCAGCGGTGTGACGCCGAGCTCGCGGCGGCGACGGCGGTCGAAGCGGTGATAGTCGTCCGCGGACACGTGAGTCACGTGGGAGTCGCCGAGCACCCGAACCAGCCCACGCGTGACCGTGGTCTTGCCCGCGCCGGAGTCCCCGACCACCCCGACGACGATCGCGCGCGCCATCACGGGATTGTAAGGGCGACCGGCTGCCCCCGGCGATTGGCCGGGGGCAGCATGATCGGTCGCTTACCTACTTGCGGACGATCACGGCCTGCGGGCCGGGTGTCCGCTCCCGGGCCTGGCGGCGCAGGATCTGGCTCCTGCGCTTCGCCCGGCCTGCTGCGCCGCGCGTGCGCTTGCGGACCGAGGTCGGCTCGGCCGCCGCTCCGCCCATGAACGCCGCGGCGGGGTTGGCCTGCATGAACGAGTACACCAGCTCGCCGGCCGGCAGCTCGGGCCGCTGGTCGGTGGCCAGCTGCCACGGGATCACGGCACGCAGCCCCGCGAGCGCATTCGCCGGGGCGACCCCGAACGAGCGCGCCGGGTTCTGTGCCCTGCGGACCTCCATCCAGTAGCTCGACGAGAGCATCTCCTGGCCGATCAGCCGCAGCGCGTTGTCAACCGCGAGCCGCGCTCTCGCGACCCGCTGGCGGGTGAAGGTCTCCATGTCCTCCACGTTGCGGACCAGCGCGTTGCCCTGCGCGGGCACCGGGTTGGCTAGCGTCTGGATCTCCGCCATCAGGTCGGAGATCGTGTAGCTGGCACCCTGCGGCGGGGCAAGCGCCAGCACCTCCGCCGAGAGCACATCGGCCGGCGCTACGACCGTGAAGAACGTGTCCGGGAACCGCAACACGCGCTGCACGTGCGCCGCGATCGCGTTGGCCAGCGCGATCGTGTACGCCTCCAGATCGTTGCCCCACGGCTGGGCAACGAAGTTGGCGTTCGACAGGATGAACCCGCTGACACCCGCCTCGCCCGCCTCGACGAAGTAGCGCCGCAGCCACGGCGTGTCGAGCTCCCACGAGTCGCTCGGGTGAGAGCCCGGCACCACCGCAGGGTTGTGATCCGAGCTATTGATCTGGATCAGGATGTTGTTCTTCAGCCGCGCATATGCCTCCCACAGCGCGCCGTTGCGCTGGCTGTAATCCCGGAAGCTGAGCGGATCCTGGATGATGCGCCGCCCGTCGAAGCCGGGCGGGGTCTCGAACTCGAACAGGTAGCTGCCGCGGATCAGCTCGAGCAACCGCCGTGCCAGCTTGTTCTGGTACGGGAAGGGGCGCGCCCGCTGGGGCACCCGGGTCAGAGGAGTCACGCTGCTGTTGAGCCCCAGCATGCTCATTGAGAACGTCAGATCCGACCAGTCCTGCATCCGCTTCGAGTCGTACAGCAGAAGCGCAGCCTGGCCGGCCGAGTAGGCATTGGTGCTCACTATCGCCGCGTCGTCCGCGGCGAAGGGAACCAGCGGCTGCAGTCCGGCCTGGGCGAGCGCCTGCAGCGCGGGCATGCGCTGACCGCGGAGATAGGCCTGGCCGGCGCCGACCATCGTGCCCTCCACATTGCCCATCATCGGCAGGTCGCCCTCACCTGGCGAGCCGCGCGACTGGACCACCGGCGAGATGTACTTGTTCAGCAGATCCAGCAGCATCTGCGTCAACCCCGGCGTCGCCGCCTCGTACACCATCGTGTTCGCGCGCACCACCATCATCGCGCGCACGATCTCCTCGTCGGCGACCTCGGGCCCGATTCCCTGCCGCGGTCCGTTCTTGAATATCCGCAGCTGTCGCTCGAGCAGCAACTGCTCGTTGGCTGGCGCCAGCGGATCGCCCGAGAAGATCGGCGTCTCACGCCCCGACCCGGTGCCGCGGTTGAAGAAGTAGATCGGGATGTCCTGTCTGGCTCCCTCGAGCAGCAGCTCGTAGGCATCCTCCGAGCGCTGCCGCGCGCCGTTCGTCAGGCGCACCTTGGCGCCGTGGCGAGCGACGTCGACGACCTGCTCGATCGTCAGGTTCCTTCCGTTGAGGGTGACCGTCTCACCCGACTTGGTCGGGATGATCGGGTTGTAGGCGAAGGCGCTTCCAGCCAGCACGGCCAGCGCGAGGATCGCCACAAAAAGAGCGCAGAACACTCTGCGCCGTAAAGCGGTTGTACAGCCTGTCATTGCCTCTCCTTCAGATGAAGAGCGCGGTCAGTACCGGCGCCGCGGTGAACGGGGGGCCACCGCGGCTACCTGGGGAGGAGCGTCAGAAGCAGGCAGCGATATGCCGCGACGCCGCCGTGCTCCTCTCCGCCGGTGCTCTCCCGACCAATGGGTCCGTTGGCGCAAAAACACACGCGGTCTATCACCCTTGAAGGGAGGCGTCAACCGTATGGGTGATCAGCGCGCCTCGGTGCCCGCCGGAGCCAGCTCGGCCCGCTCGGGGGTGCCGAGCGCCTCCTCGATCAGCTCGGTCAGCTCGCGAAGCTCGATCCGCTCGGCGTTCCCCGACGTCTTGATGGCGTCCTCGTACATCGTCACGTCCTTGGGGCAGCTGACCACAAAGTAGTCGAGGTCCCCGAGCGACACGGCCTCATGGATGCGGTTCTCCGAGGGCCGCTCCACGCCCGGCTCGTCCGGGATCCAGATGCGGCCGCCGCCCGCGCCACAGCAAAAAGAGTTGTCGCGGTTGCGCGGCATCTCCAACAACGTGCAGCCGAGCAGCTCGAGGATCCGGCGCGGCGCGTCGTAGCCGCCGTTGTGGCGGCCGAGGTAGCAGGGGTCGTGGTAGGTGACCCGGTAGTCGAGCCGGCCGCGCAGCGGCAGCCGGTCGGACTCGATCAGCTCGAGCAGGAGCGCGGTGTGGTGGGCGACGTTCCAGGAGCCGGCCAGCTCCTCGGAGATGAGCTCGGGGTACTCGTTGCGCAGCGTGTTGAGCGAGTGCGGGTCGCTGGTGACGATGCGCTTGAACTCGCAGCTCTCGAGCGTCTTGAGGTTGTACTCGGCGAGCGCCTCGAAGAGCCCCTCCTCCCCGGCCCGGCGCACATCGTTGCCGGAGTTGCACTCGCCGTCGAAGAGAATCCCGAAGTTGAGCTCGGCCGCCCGGAACAGCCCCGCGAGCGCGCGCGTGACCTTCTGGCTGCGCGGGTCGAAGGATGCGTAGTCGCCTACGAACCAGAGCACTTCCACGGGCTCCTGGCGCGCGTCCTTGACCTCGAAGTCGAGCCCCTCGGTCCAGCGCCCGCGCTTGCGCGCACGCACGCCGAACGAGTTGCCCGACTTGGAGATCGTCTGCAGGGCGGTCTGGAGGTTCGCCGGCAGCTCTCCCTCCTCGACGAGGCGGCGCCGCAGCTGATTGATGATCGGCGCCTGCTCGATTCCCACTGGGCAGGCCTCGACGCAGGCGTTGCACTGCATGCACGACCAGACGGTGTCCGCGCGCACGCCGTCGTCGCGCACCACGGCGCGCTCGAAGCCGTCGTTCGAAGGCTGCTGGCCCTTGATCAGCACCCCAAGCACGCCGCCGATCCCCACCTCGCGCATCGCCGCGTTGGCCTGCTCGCGCAGCTCGAGCACCACGTCACGCGGTGAGAGCGGCCGGCCGGTGGCCAGCGCGGGACACGCCTCGTGGCACTTCCCGCACTTCGTGCACGCGTCCAGGTGCAGCAGATGCACCTCGCTGAAGTCGGCGAGCGCCCCATACCCGGCCGGCTCCGACACGAGCTCCGGCGGGATCGCGCGCAGGCGCTTGCCGGCCAGCGGATCGCGAACGACGAGCGAACCGAAGCTCGCGAGCATGTGCGACGCCTTCGTGTACGGAATCGCCGACACGAAGGCGAGCGCCAGCAGCCCGTGCGACCACCAGATCGTGTGGCGGACCACCCGCAGCGCGCCGTCGCTCGCCCCGATCGCCTCGAAGCCCTGTGCCGCCACCCAGCCGGCGGGCGAGAACTCGTTGTAGCCGGGCTGGTCCATCGCGATGCGCGCGCCCTCGAGCACGTAGCCGGAGAACGCCAGCACGAGCAGGATTCCGACGAAGGTCCAGTCCCCGACCCGGTAGAGGGAGCGCTCGTCGGTGTCGCGGTCGGGCCTCGCGTAGTCGAGCTTCCGCGGCCGGATGATCGCCCGCCGCACCATCATCATCACGACGCCCGCGAGCAGCGCCAGCCCGAGCACATCCAGCACGATCGAGTAGCCGAGGTAGAAGTTCCCCTCGAAGAAGCGCCAGCCGAAGACGGGCTCGGTGAAGTCGGTGTTGATGGCGAGGATCACGGTCCCGATGAACAGGACCACGAAGCCGTAGAAGATCCCGCGGTGCGCCCAACCCACGTAGGGGTCGCGGCGCTTGATCGACACGTGGCTCAGCAGGATCCGGAGAGCCTCGCGGAAGCGCCCCGGCAGCTCGGAGCGCGGCGGCCAGCCGCCGCCGTGGGCCTGCCGGTACTTCGCGATCGGCCGCGCCACGCCGTACGCGAACACCAGCACCGAGAACCCGGCGAGCACGTACCAGAGCACCTCGAGGGCGGGCTCGAAGTCCCAGAAGACCTCGCGGGTCTTCTCGGCGGCGAGCGGCGGGACGGCGCCCATGGCCACCTAGCCGCCGAACTGTTCCGCCAGCTCGTCCGCGACGTCGAAGAGGTCCACGACGGCCCCGTAGTGGGCGACCCTGAAGATCGGCGCCTCGGGGTCGGTGTTGACCGCGATGATCGTGTCGGCGTTCTGCATCCCCGCGAGGTGCTGGACCGCGCCCGAGATCCCGAGCGCGAGGTAGACCCTGGGCTTCACGGTCTTGCCGGACTGGCCGACCTGGCGCGCGTTCGACACCCAGCCCGCGTCGACGAGCGGGCGCGACACGCTGAGCGTGGCGCCCATCGACTCGGCCAGCTCCTCGAACTGCGGCAGCGCGTCCTTGTCCTCGATCCCGCGCCCGACCGAGAGCAGGAACTCGGCCTTCGTGATGTCGACGTCGCCGGCCTCGACCTCGCGAAAGCCCAGGTGCTCGGTCTGCGGCTCGGCCGAGACCTGGACGGCGCGCGCCGGCGCCGAGGCGGTCTCCTCGGGCGCCTCGAACGCCCCCGCGCGGAGCATCAGCAGCACCGTGTCCTTGCCGGGGAAGTCGAGCTCCACCTGCACCTTGCCGCCGTAGCCGCCGCGGCTCGCGACCGGCCCGCCGTCCCAGTCGAGCCCGGTCACGTCGGATGCGAAGCCGAGCCCGAGGCGCGCCGCCACGGCAGGGCCGAAGCCGAGCGAGTCGATGGTGTGGCCGAGCAGCACGACCGACGGCTGCTCCTGCTCGATGAGCGCCTCCAGCGCCGCGCCGTGAACGTGGGCCTCGAAGTTCTCGGGCGCATCCTCGACCGTCAGCACCTCGTCCACCCCCGGCGCCCCCAGAGCCGTGGCGTGCCCCTCGGCGCCCGCGCCGATCACCGCGACGGCCACACGGCCGCCGGCCTGATCCTTCAACCCCAGCGCGGCGCCGATCAACTCGCGCGAGACTTCCCGCAGCGCCCCCTGCCTGCTCTCGGCAACCACCAGGACGCCGCTCACCCGGCCATCCGCTCCTTGACGATGCCCGCGATCCGCTCCGCCATGTCGGACGCTGAGCCGCTCAGCATCTCGGCCCCGCCACCCGTCTCCGGCGGAGCCATCGAGCGGGTCCGCGAGCCCGCGGCGGCCGCCAGGGCGGAGTCGTCAATGCCCAGGTCTCCCGGCCCCAGCACCTCGAGCGGCTTGTCCTTGGCCTGCTTGATCGCGCGCAGGTTCGCGTAGCGCGGCTCGTTGATGCCGGTCTGGATCGTGAGCAGCGCCGGCAGGCGCACCCGCAGCAGCTCCGTTAGCCCGCCCTCGAGCTCTCGCTCCACGGTCGCCGAGCCGGAGCCGGCGTCGTAGTCGAGCGCCTTGACCACCGCCACCCGCGGCAGCCCCAGGTGGGCCGCCAGCGCCACGCCGGTCGCTCCCTGGACCGCGTCACTCGACTGCACGCCGCAGAGGACGAGGTCAGGCGACTCCCGCTCCACCACGGCGGCGAGCACCCGCGCGACCGCGAGTGGATCGGCACCCTCGAGCGAGTCGTCCCAGACCCGCAGGGCGCGGTCGGCGCCCTTGGCGAGACAGGCGCGCAGCCCCTCCTCGGCCTCCTCGTCGCCGACCGAAAGCACCACCACCTCGCCGTCGCCCTGCGCCTCACGGAGCTGGAGGGCCGCCTCGACCGAGAAGTCGTCCCACTCGTTCAGCTCCCACTCGATCGCGTCCGGGTCAACCGCCGGGCGGTCCTCGAGCAGGTCGAACTCCTCGTCGAGGACCGCCACCTCCTTGACGGGTACGACGATCTTCATCGGGCTACTTGGCCACCCCGGCCATCGGCGTGACGTCCGGAGTGTTCAGCAGCCGGCTGTCGTAGTCCTCGTTGCTGACGTTGCCCCACAGCCGCCGCTCGCGGATGAACGGCAGCGGCATCGCGGGGTTCGGGCTGTCGATCTCGCGGGCCAGGCGGTGGCCGTCGAAGATCGCGTCCGGGATCATGCGCGGCGCCGAGGCGTCGCCGATCATGTAGACCGCCTCCACGCCCTCCCGCTCGAGCGCCTCCTTGTCGGCGCGCAGCTCGTGGTAGAGCTCGTCGTTCGACACGCGCTGCGTGCAGAGCACGACCGTGTCGACCTCGAACTGCTCCTTGTGCGCCGGGTTCCACACGTTGTACGCGTGGCAGGCGCCCGGCTCGATCTTCTCGAGCATCGTGTACGTGTGGATCTTCACGCCCAGCCGGTGCAGGTCGCGGTGCAGCATCGGCGCCTCGAGCGTGAACTCCATGTAGTTCGCCACGTCCCCCATCTGCGTGACGAGCGTGACGTCCTTGCCCTCGCCGGCGAGCTTCTGGGCGATCGAGACGCCCATGTAGTAGCCCTCGTTCTCGAGCACGAGCACGCGGTTGCCGATCTCCTTGCCGCTCGTGACGACCTCGTCCGGCGTCAGCTGCCAGTCGAGTGATGCGTCGGCACCCTCGATCGCGTCGTGCGTGGCCGGGTTGAGACCGTTCGTCGCGAAGTGGCAGCCGGTCGCGATGATCACGATCTCGGCGCCGTACTCGAGCACGTCCTGCGTCGACAGCCGCGAGTTCAGGTGCACGTCGACGTTCTTCAGCTTGTCGAGCTGGATCTGCCGGTAGTTGACGATCCGCTTCCACTCGCCGAGCCCGCGGGCCGTGCCGCGCGCGAGGTTCTCCTTGCCGTCCGAGTGGCCGAGCTGGGAGATCCAGTTGACGCAGCCGCCGATCTCCTTGTCGGCCTCCACGAGATGGACGGCGGACATGTCGCGCTTGCCGAGCACCATCGCGCACTCCATGCCGGCCGGCCCGGCGCCCACCACGAGCACGCCCTTGTCCGCGTTGGAGGCGGGGTGGAACTTCTCCGGGTGCCAGCCGCGCCGGTACTCCTCTCCGGCGGTGGCGTTCTGGGTGCAGATCATCGGCGGGCCGCCGATCTCCCAGCGCGAGATGCACTGGTTGCAGCCGATGCACTCGCGGATGTCCTCGGGATGGCCCTCCTCGATCTTCTTGGGGAGGAACGGGTCCGAGATCGACGGGCCGGGCGGCGCCGATGATGTCGAACTGCCCGGAGTTGATGATCGCGACCATCGTGTCCGGGTTCGTGATCCGCCCCACGCCCACGACCGGCTTGTTGGTGTGGTCGCCGGCCTTGACCTGCCCCGTGTAGGGCTTCTCGTGGTTCTCCTCGAAGAAGCGCGACGGGCCGGCGTTCTGGCCCCACTCGGCGATGTCGCCGACGGTCAGGTCCCAGAGGTCGACCAGGTCGTCGACGTACTCGACGAAGCGCACGCCGTCCTCGCCGATCTCGATCGAGCTGGGGCCGTAGAGCGTGTCGACGGCGAAGCGCGACGCGATCGCGCAGTCGTCGCCCACGGCCTCGCGGACCTGCTCGAGGCACTCCTTCCAGAAGCGGGCGCGGTTCTCGAAGCTGCCGCCGTACTCATCGGTGCGCTTGTTGTAGAAGGGGGAGAGGAACTGCAGCGGCAGGTACGAGTGGGCGCCGTAGACGTAGACGATGTCGAAGCCGGCCTCACGGGCGCGCACGGCGGCGTCGACGTACATCTTCTGGACGAGCTTGATGTCGTCCTTGTCCATGTAGCGCGGGTGCGTGTTGACCTCGAAGTCCGAGGGGATCTGCGACGGGCCGCGCGGGTTGTGGCGTGACTCCATGCAGGGCGCGTGCGGGCCGCCGTACCAGAGCTCGATCCCGGCGAGCGCGTCGAACTCGTGCAGGCGGTCGCACATCACGGCCAGGTTGCGCACGTCGTCGTCGTCCCAGATGCGCGCGGAGACACGGTGGGTGTCGTCCGACTCGGGATGGATCGAGCAGTACTCGGTGCAGAGGGCGCCCCAGCCGCCCTCGGCCTTCATCCCGCGGTGATACGCCTGGAAGCCCGGTTTCTCCGAGCCGGCGCCGATGCAGTGGGGCACCTGGTAGAAGCGATTCTTCAGCGTCTTGGGCCCGAGCTGGATCGGCTCGAAGAGGATGTCGTACTTCGAGTCGCGCGCCATACCGTTCTCCTCCCCGGAGACGTCTTCGGACAAATATGTACAACCGAGCGGTTTCTATCGCATTCCGCGCCGCGTGTCCACGCTACCCGTCCGGCGCGATCCAGACCAGGCAATCGGCCTCGCGACGGACCCGCCGCGCCGCCATGCGGAAGCGCAGACGCCCGGTCAAACTTCAGGTCCGGCCCGAAGACGAGCAGCCCGGCGTCCCGCTCGCGCAGCACCTCGAGCAGCGCTCGCACGGGGCGCCGCGTCCGGACCCGGAGAAGCTCGGTCCTCACGCCCAGCTCGGCCGCCCGGGCCGCAGTGGCCCGCACGGCCCCGAGGTCCTCCTCGTGCGGCAGGGTCGTGCCCTCGGGACCGAGCAGCACCAGCGTGGTCACGTAGAAAGGCAGCGGGATCAGGTTCACGAGCACGAGCGGCACCCCCGCCTCGAGCGCGCTGTCGATAGCCATTCGTTCGGCGCTCGGGTCGACGCGAACCGCGAGCGTGGCGAGCACCACCGGTCTCGCTTTGGTGGGCTCTGCGCCGAGACGCAGAGAGCCCTCGGAACGGTCGCGTAGCCGCTGCATCTACCGCAGCTGAATCGTACGCTCGCTTGTTGACCGCGTCCGGGCTCCGTGGTAGAAGAGCCCTGGAACCCGCTGTACCAATTGGTACGAGTCCGGCCGGAAGCCACGAGGAGAGGGAGGGCGGCAATGGCGTCAGCCGAAGTCGAGGAGAGGCAACTCCTAAAGGCGATGACGTGGTGGGACGGCTTCGTCATCGCTCTCGCCAATCCAGGCTTCCTGATCGCCGCGCTGGGCGCCTCGATCGGCGCTCTCGGCACGACGGGCGCAGTTGTCCTGTGGTCGATCTCGATCACTCTGGGAGCGCTGCAGAACAACATCCACGCCGAGCTGGCAGCGATGTTCCCGAGCAAGTCCGGCGGCATCGCGCTGTACGCCCACGAGGCCTGGCGCAAATACCTGACGATCATCGGGCCACTCGCCACGTTCGGCTACTGGATCGGGTGGTCGGTCGTGCTCTCGATCAACGGGCTCGTTGCGGGCACGCTGATCCAGGCTGAGTGGTTCTCCGACAGCACCTGGGCCGAGAACTGGGAGACCTTCGACCTGTCGCTGCCGATCGCGATCGGCATCGGCCTCATCATCTTGGTCTGGGCCTTCAACGTTTTCGGCGTCCGTCCCGCCGTCTGGTTCGGCTACCTCACCGGCGGCCTGCTGCTCATCCCGGCCTTCGTTCTGATGTTCCTGCCCTACCTCACAGGCGAGTGGTCGAGCTCCAACATGAACTGGGACATCGGCGCCAATGGCGGCTTGGCGCTCGCGCTCACCTGGCTCTACTTCATGTGCTGGTCGTCGTACGGCATCGAGGTGGTGGCCACCTTCGCACCCGAGTATCACGACACGGAAGCTGACACGGCTAGGGGGCTGCGCGCAGCGGCGCTCTTCTCAGGCGTGGTCTATGTCCTGCTGCCGCTCGGGGTCGGCGGCACGCTCGGCACGGCGGCGATCGCCGAGGATGCCACGTTCATCGCGTTCTACACCCAAGCGTTCGACGCGCTCGTGGGCTCCGCGCTTGGCAACGTGATGATCGCCTGCCTGGTCGCCGGGCTGATTCTGTCGATGAACACCGCGACGATGGACGGCTCGAGGGCCCTGTACGGGATCTCGAGGGACGGAATGACTATCAAGGAGCTCGGCGTGCTCAACCGGTTCCACGTTCCGGGCCGAGCCATGACGGTGGACGCGATCCTGAACATCTTCCTCATCAGCGCCTTCGCCGGCGTGATCGAGATCCTCGCGGTGAGCAACGTGGGCTACGTGTTCGCGACCTGTGCCGCTCTGAGCGGCTTCGTCCTGCTCCGGCGGGACCGCCCCGACTGGCCCCGGCCGGTCAGGCTCGCCAACTACTGGGTACCGCTCGCGGGCGTCTTGTTCCTGATCAACCTGACGTTCCTGATCGCCGGCGGCTTCCTCTACTCGGGCGGCTTCCTCGGGATCGACGGCTTCGGCTACGGCTGGGACAA
Source organism: uncultured Thermoleophilaceae bacterium (assembly GCA_963751835.1). Classification (GTDB taxonomy): domain Bacteria; phylum Actinomycetota; class Thermoleophilia; order Solirubrobacterales; family Thermoleophilaceae; genus JACVRW01. The sequence goes on from CAVVWD010000011.1 coordinate 161,670, forward strand.
GACGCGCACCGGGCTGCTCGTGATGCTGGCTGCACTGATCCTGTACGTGTGGCGCCACGTCGTGCAGGACAAGATCCCGATCAAGCTGCGCGAGGAGGTCCCGCGCACTCCGGAGGAGGAGCGCGTCCACGCCGAGCTCAAGACGGCGCCGACTGCCGCGTCTGTCTGACTACTCCGCCCGTAACTCCCAGCGCGGCAGGGCTTTGACCGCTTGCCGGTAGCGCCTGCGGTGGAGCGGCCGCAGGAACACGAACCAGGCCGAGAGGGCGACCGGGAGCAAGAGGAGGACGCTGAACACGTTGCCGGTCAGGATGAAGAAGAGGGCCACCGTCGCGACGACGATTCCGAACCCGATCGGGAGCAGGCGGTAGCGCAGGCTGAGGCGGCGGATCTCCTCGTACTGCTCACGTGGGATCCGCGTCGTGTCATAGGAGCGGCCGCAGCTCTCGCAACGCCAGTGCTCGCCATAGGCAAGCTCGCGCCGCTCGCCACACTCGCATGTGACGGTGATCGGTGGCCCCTTGAGGACCGCTCCCGGCCCCTCCCAGTCGCGCCGGCGTCGTCGCCGTCGCGGCTCTGCCACGCCCATCTCCGCTCTCCGCCGCTCACGCCGCCCCATATCCGGCGATCCTAGTGGGCCGGGGCGCAAGGGTGTGCAGGGGTTTGAAGCCGGCGGACGTCGGGCAAACAGATAGTTGACTGACTCACACAATAGTTGGGAGCACCACGATGGCAGAACGCCTGACAGGCATCTTCAAGATCGAGGGCTGGGACGAGTCGGCCTACTCCGAGGAGGAGGATGGACGCAAGCTCACCCAGGCCAGCGTCAAGCAGAGCTTCTCCGGCGACATCGAGGGAGAGGGCAGCGTCGAGTGGCTCATGTGCTACCGGCCCGACCAGACCGCGGAGTTCGTCGGGCTTCAGCGCATAGACGGCCGCCTGGGCGGCCGCTCGGGGAGCTTCGTCCTGCTCCAGACCGACGGGAGCTTCGACGGCACCGAGGCGAAGGGGCAGCTCTCGGTCGTGCCCGGCTCGGGCACGGGTGAGCTCAGCGGGCTGCGCGGCCAGGGGCAGTTCAGCGCCCCGCGCGCCTCCGAGGCGTCGATGACCCTCGACTGCGACTTCGAGTGAGCCAAGGCCGGCAGCGGCTCGACCGGGTGGGCAACCTCCTCGGAGCGCTGTCGCTGTCGGTGGCCGACCGCACCTCGGACGCCGTCGGCGACGCCGCGGGGCAGTCCGAGACGGCGGCGATCGCGCTGTCGGCCCTGCATCAGTTCCTCGACCGCCCCTCCGTCGGCCTGCTCCGGCAGGTCCTCGGGCTGACCCCTTCGGGCACCGTGCGGCTGCTCGACCGGCTGCAGGACGCCGGCTACGTCACGCGCCGCCCCGGACGCGACGGCCGCTCCGTCTCGGTCCACCTCACCGCCGCGGGGCGGCGGGCCGCGGAGCGGGTCGCGGGCGCGCGGGCGGAGGTGCTCGATGAGGCGCTCTCGCCGCTCAGCCCGGCCGAGCGCGAGGCGTTCGAGGACGCGCTCTCGAGGGTCCTTCCCGGCCTCATCCGCGGACCGGGCGCCACCCGCTGGATGTGCCGTCTGTGCGACATGACGGCCTGCGGGCGGGATGAGGGGAACTGCCCGGTGGCGCGGGCCGCGCGTGAGCGCTACGGGTCCGGCGCGGCTTCCGGTTCGAACGACAGCAGTGATGGGGGCTGAAATTCCGCCGCCCGGGCGGTCCTATCTACGTTTCCGTTAATAGTTAACGGCAACGTAGATCGCGTTGCGTCGACCGGGCGCGGCTCCGGCTAGCTCCAGGGATACGGGCTGTTCGAGACCGGGTGCAGGTCCCCGGTGGCGAAGCGCTCGTAGCGGAAGGGGTGCAGGAGCGAGGAGTGCTCGCCGCCGAGCACGCGGGCGATCTCCCTGCCCACGGCGATCATCTTGTAGCCGTGGTTCGAGTCCGCCGCCACGAACACGTTGGGGCGCATGTAGTCGAACACCGGGAAGTTGTCCGCGGTGAAGGCCCCCACGCCCCCCGAGCGGACCTGGCGGTACTTCGGGCGTGAGCCCTCGAAGCGCTCCATGCAGTGCGAGAGCGCCGCGCACCAGAGATCGGGGAAGCCTTCCTCCACGGTGCCGGTCGGATAGGGATCGACCTCGAACTCGTGGCCCATCGGAAGCGGAGACGCGCCGCCCTGGACCGAGTGCTTGTCCTGCTTGAAGTAGATCCCCCACTGCTCGTCCGTCACGAGCGTGCCCGAATCGTCGTGGAGCGGGACGGTCGAGTCGACGTGCAGGACCGGCGGCAGTGAGCCATCGGCCGTGATGAACACGCTCGGTTCGACGTCGATCTCGCCCTCTTGGAGGTACCAGTAGGTCCACATCTCCCGTTCCGAGCCCGCGACCTCGAGCCGCCGCGGCAGTCCGAGCTGCTCCCACAGCCCGGCGATCCACGGGCCGACCGCCACCACCACCTGGTCCGGTGCGATCGGGCCCGAGCTCGTGTCGACGCGCGTGACGGCGCCCGAGCCGTCGAGCTCGAAGCCGGTGACCTCCACGCCCTCCTCGATCGAGGCCCCCGCGGCGCGGGCCTTGGAGGCGAGCCCGAGCATCGAGTCGCGGTTGAAGGCAAAGCCGCCCTGGTGCTCGTGCAGGCAGACGCTGAGGCCGGGGGCGCGCCAGTCGGGGAAGAGCGCGCGCATGTGGGCCGCCACCTCCGCCTCGCCCATGATCAGCTCGGAGTCGTAGCCGATCCGCTGCTGGCGCTCGAACACCGTCGTCAGGTCGTCTTCCTGGGCGCCGTCGCCGAGCGCGATGTAGCCGGAGCCGTGGTAGGCGAGCGTCTCGGGGTCGGACTCCCAGATCTCCACGCAGGCCGCCATCAGCTCCTGCATCGCGGGCTGGAAATAGTTGTTGCGGATCACGCCGCACGCGATCCCGGACGCGCCCGCCGCCACGGAGGTCTTGTCGACGACGAGCACCTCCTCGCCCTGCTCCGCAAGGTGCCACGCGCTCGAGAGCCCGTGGACTCCGGCCCCTATGACCAGGTAGGGAACCGAGCGCATGTCAGTGGAGCGGCGGCTCCCAGCCCTCGAGCACGGGCGGGCGCCAATCCTCCCCGACCTTCCTCGAGTCCTCGACCCAGGGCCCGAGCTCGGGCTGAGGGAACTTGCAGTGGGTCTCCTTCAGGCGGACGCCGTAAGAGTTGCCGGCCTGCAGGTGAGCGATCAGAACCTTGCGCGCGATCTCGTTCTCCCGCCCCTCGGGGATCGGGAAGTAGATCTTGAGGAAGGAGTTCGAGTAGCGGTCGAACACCGCCGGGGTGCCCTCCTCCTCGAGCAGCTCGATGTCCTCGAGCCAGTTGATGTCCTCGCCGGGGGTGACCGCGATCAGGTCGATGTCCTCCACGGTCGAGATGTCCTCCTGATAGGGGAAGCGCTGTCCCGACAGGTACTCGGCATCGATCGCGATGATCTTTTGGGGCTCGCTCACCGCTCCACCGCCTCGCGCGAGGGCAGCTCGTCCACGGGGTTCTCGAGATAGCGGTCGAGCATCGTCTTGATCTCCTCGAGCGCCCTGCTCTCGGACACGCCGGGGATGTAGTCCGTGCCCGCGAGCGGCACGCGCGCCATCGCCGCGGCCTCGGTGGTGAGCGCGGCGAGGTCCTCCGGCTCGAGGCTGTGGATGTTCGTCTTTCCGCACGCGCGGGCGAGCATCTGCACCTCGAGCGTGAGCGTGTGCAGGAAGTTGTATACGCGGTGCGCCGCCTCCTCCACGTGCAGGCGCTTGCGCAGCTCGGGGTCCTGGGTCGTGATCCCGACGGGGCAGCGGCCCGTGTGGCAGTGGTAGCACTGGCCCGCCGGCACGCCGACCGTCCCCTCGTAGTCGGTGACCCCCGGAATCTCCTTGTTGCAGTTGAGCGCCATCAGCGCGGAGGTGCCGATCGCGACCGCGGTGGCGCCCAGCGCCAGGCACTTGGCCACATCGCCGCCGTTGCGGATCCCGCCGGCCACCACGAGGTCGATCTCGTCGGCGAGCCCGACGTCCTCGAGTGCGCGGCGTGCCTCCGGGATCGCCGCCATCAGCGGTATGCCGGTCTCCTCGGTGGCGAGATGGGGGCCCGCGCCGGTGCTGCCCTCGGCGCCGTCGAGGTAGATGATGTCCGGCCCGCACTTGGCCGCCATGCGCACGTCGTCGTACACGCGTGCGGCGCCCAGCTTGAGCTGGATGGGGATCTCGTAGTTGGTGGCCTCGCGCGTCTCCTGGACCTTGAGCGACAGGTCGTCGGGGCCGAGCCAGTCGGGGTGGCGGGCCGGCGAGCGCTGGTCGATGCCCGCCGGCAGCGAGCGCATCTCGGCCACCTGCTCGGTCACCTTCTGCCCCATCAGGTGGCCGCCCAGCCCGACCTTGCAGCCCTGGCCGATGAAGAACTCGACGGCGTCGGCCAGCATCAGGTGGTGCGGATTGAACCCGTACCGGCTCTGGATGATCTGGTAGTACCACTTGGTCGACAGGTCGCGCTCGGGCGGGGTCATCCCGCCCTCTCCCGAGCAGGTGGCGGTGCCGGCCATGGAGGCGCCCTTGGCCAGCGCCATCTTCGCCTCGAGCGAGAGCGCGCCGAAGCTCATGCCGGTGATGTAGACGGGGATGTCGAGCTCGATCGGGTTCTTGGCGAAGCGCGCGCCCAGCACCGTCTTCGTCACGCACTTCTCGCGATAGCCCTCGATCACGAATCGGGTAAGCGTGCCCGGCAGGAACATCAGCTCGTCCCAGTGCGGGATCTTCTTGAACATCGAGAAGCCGCGCATCCGGTAGCGACCGAGCTCGGCCTTCATGTGGATGTCGTCGATGACCTCGGGCGTGAAGATCTGGCTGTGCCCGAGGACCGTGCGGCGGGCGGGTGCGTTCTCGTCGGCCGGTGGTGCCATCAGAGCACCAGCTTCCTTTCACTCGGCTCGAGGTTGTCGTAGTTGTAGAGCTTCTTGCCGCAGACGAATTTCTGGAGCTTGGGCGGCTCGCCGAGTCCGTAGATGCGGAACTTGCGCTCGATCAGCTCGGTGTCGGCGTCGGTCCACTCGCCCTCGACGCAGTCGATCCCGAGCGAGGCGATCTTGCCGGCCACGTAGAGCGTCCCGTCGTACATCGAGTCACCGAGGCCGTGGCCCACGTCGCCGAGGATGATCTGGCGGCCGCGCTGCATCATGAACCCCGTCATCGAGCCGGCGCTGCCCATGACGATGATCGTGCCGCCCTTCTGGTCGATTCCGGTGCGGGCGCCGGTACGGCCCTTGATTACGAGGTCGCCGCCGCGCAGCGCGGCCCCGGCCAGCGAGCCGGAGTTGCCCTCCACGACCACGACGCCCGACATCATGTTCTCGGCCACCGACCAGCCGACGCGCCCGTTGACCTGCACCTCGCCGCCATCCAGCAGGCCGACCCCGAAGTAGCCGAGGCTGCCCTCGAAGGTAAGCCGGCAGCGGGTCAGGATCCCCACGCCGAGCGAATGGCGCGCGCTCGGGTTCAGCACCGTCACGTCCTTGACGCCCTGCTCGTACAGCAGCCAGCGCAGCTCAGCGTTGATCTTGCGCGTGGAGAGATCCTTTGCGTCGAACTGCGCAATCTCGCCGTCGATCTCCGAGATCTTCGGGATCGTCCCGTCGAGCTCGACGAGCCCGCGGGCGTCATAGGTGGCCGTGATGTCGCCGGGCGCTACCGCGTCCATACCATCACCGCGCCCTCGTAGGGGTCGTAGGTCTCGATCTCGCGATCGATCACCTTGCGGATCGCGATCTCCTCGGAGGCGAGCGCCACGATGTCGTCGGACTCGTACAGCACGAGCGGCTTGGCGCCGAGCTCGTCCTTGGCCACTCCGAGCGCGTCCTCGGTCACGCAGATGTAGGTGAACACGCCGTCGAGCTCGTCGAGGCTGCGACGCATGGAGTCCTCGAGCGAGTCGCCCTGCGCCATCCGCTCGGCGAGGTAGACGGCGATGATCTCGGAGTCGCATTCGGACTGGAAGCGGTGGCCGGCGCGCTCGAGCCGGCGCCGCCACATGTGGTAGTTCGTGAGCTGGCCGTTGTGCACGACGGCCACGTCCGGGAACGGATACGCCCAGTACGGGTGCGCGTTGGCGATGTCCACGTCGGACTCGGTGGCCATCCGGGCGTGCCCGATCGCATGGGTGCCGATGTAGTCGTTCAGCTTGTAGTCCTCCGCCACGGTGTTGGCGTCGCCGAGGTCCTTGACGATCTCGAGGGTGCGGCCGAGCGAGAGCACCTCGGTGCCGCGGACGTCCTCGACGTAGTCCGCGAGCTGCTTGAGGTCACCGTCGAAGTCGAAGGTCACGGTCATGGCGTGGTCACTACTCGGCTGGACCGAGCTGACCTCAGCGCGCATGCCGCGCAGCCGAGCCTCCACCTCCTCGCGCTGCCGGCCCAGACGGGCCTCGAGGTCGAAGTCGGCGCGGCCGTTGGCCTCCGCGAGCTTCACGTGCATCACGTAGTCATCGGCGGCGGGCCGGTAGAGGGCATACCCGGTCGAGTCGGGGCCGCGGTGTTTCATCGCCTGCAGCATCGCGGTCATGTCCGCGCCGACCCTGTGCTCACCGCCCCCGTCGCGGTAGATGATCCCCGCGATCCCGCACATCAGGGAAGGACCTCGAGGTACTGCTCGCGCTCCCAGTCGGTCACCGCGGCGAGGTAGCTCTCCCACTCGTCGCGCTTGTAATGGTGGAAGACCCTCCAGAGCCGGCCGGGCAGGGCGCCGTCGCGCAGCAGCTCGTCCTTCTCCAGCGCAATCAGGGCGTCGCCGAGGCTGTCCGGCACCCGCTCGAGCGAGGCCGAGCCGTTCGACTGCAGGAGGTCGTAGGTATTGGCGCTCTGCGGCGGGCCCGGATCGCTCTGATTGCGGATGCCGTCGAGCCCGGCCACGAGAAGGGCTGCGACGGTCAGGTACGGGTTGCAGGACGAGTCGACACCGCGGTACTCGAAGCGCCCTCCGGAGGCCACGCGCACGGTGCAGGTGCGGTTCTGCCAGCCCCAGTTCTTGTAGACCGGGGCCCAGAACCCCTGGTCCCACATCCGGCAGTAGGAGTTGACCGTCGGGTTGCCGAGACACATCAGCGCGCCGAAGTGATCGAGCATGCCGCCGAGGAAGTGGCGGGCGGTGTCCGACAGCTGCGCCGGTCCGTCGGGATTGTGGAAGACGTTGTTGCCCTCGTCGTCGACGAGCGTGAAGTGGTGATGGTGGCCGTTGGCGGACACCCCGACGAACGGCTTCGGCATGAAGGTCGGCAACAGCCCGTGCTTGCGGCCGACCGCGGCACAGATCTGCCGGTAGGTGGTGATGTTGTCCGCGGTCTTGACCGGGCGGTCGAAGCGGAAGTTGAGCTCGAGCTGGCCTGGGGCGTCCTCGTGGTCGCCGTAGCTCATGTCGAGGCCGAGCGCCTGCCCGTACTCGATCACGTCGAGCAGCACCGGACGGAGCTCCTCGAACTGGTGGATGTGGTAGCAGTAGGGCTTGGTCACCCCCTCCGGTTCCGAGCCGTCCTCGGGTCGCCTGAGCCACATCATCTCCGGCTCGATGCCGATCAGGAAGCTGTAGCCGAGCTCCTGTTCGAACTCCGCCACCACGCGCTTGAGGTTCTGGCGCGGGTCGGCGTCGAGCAGCTCGCCCGTCTCGGTGTCGTAGCAGTCGCACAGCACCCTCGCCACGCGCGGGTCCCAGGGCAGCGGCGCGAATGTGTCGAGGTCGGCGATCGCGGCGAGCTCCGATTCCTCGGGGCCGAAGCCGATGTAGTCGCCGACGCGGTCGACGAACAGGTTGGCCGTGGCGCCGTAGACGAGCTGGTAGCCCTTCTCGGCCACCTGCGGGAAGAAGTCGGCCACCACGCCCTTGCCCATCACGCGGCCGGTGATGGAGACCTGCTGGAAGAAGACGTACTTGATCCCCTGTTCTTGGATGCGACGGGTGATCTGCTCTATCTGCTCGCGCCGGCCCGGCTGCTTGCGGGCCTCCTCGAGGGTGGCTGGCGGCACCGTGCTGCGCGGCGTCTCGAGCACCGTATTGACAGTGCCGCCGAAGGTCGTCGGGCCTGCGCCCTCGACGGTGACGCTGTCACTCATGCATCTTCCTCCCGGAGTTCGCTAGCGGGCCGGGCCAGCTGCCCGACGCGCGGCGACTATATCACCGCTTTGAGCAAATTTGTATACGCGAGCCGGGAGGGTCGGGTGACGCTGCGGGGCGGGCTGAGCGGCGTCTCAAACGCCCGCGCCGCGCTCGATCGCGGGCACCGGAGGCAGGTCCTCGAGCCAGCGCATCACGTGCAGGTCGATGCTGCGCGGGAGGAAGATGTCGGTCGAGTGCATCATCGCCGTTCCCTCCGCGGTGGACGTCACGTGGTCGATCTCCAGCGCCGCCACGGTCTCGTCCACGCCAAGCGCCCTGCCGACGCGGTCGCGCTTGGTGAGCAGGCGGGCCATGATGTGGGCGCGCGTGTAGGCAACCGGCACACCCTGCCCGAGCAGGACGTCGAGGACCATCTGGCCGCGTTCGAGCGCCTGGCGCAGGCGGCTCGACGACGGGAGCTCGACCTCGGGATGGACCACGTCGCGCATGTAGGAGCCGCGCTGGCCGTCCATGAGCAGAACCCGCGTGATGGTCACGGCGTCGGCCCCGGGATCGAGCCCGAACAGCGCCCCGAGCTCCGGGCCGAGCCGCCTGCGCTCGATCTGGAGCTCGCCGAGCTTCAGATCGACCCCGCGCTGGCGCGCCAGCTCGCTGTAGGACACGAGCCGCTCGAGGCCCTCGTCGAGGCTTGTCGAGGTCGAGCGGCCGACATACGTGCCGCTTCCCTGCCGGCGGACGATTTCCCCGCTCTCCTCGAGCCGTTGGAGCGCCGTCCGCAATGTGCCGCGCGAGATCCCGAGCTTCCCCGAGAGCTCCTGCTCCGGCGGGAGCCGCTCGCCGGGGCGGTGCCGGCCGGTGGCGAGCCAGGTGCGCAGTGCTTCCTCCGCGATGTCGACGAGCGAGGGCTTGCCCGGGCGCGCGAGGGCTCCGGCGGATTCGGCAGCCGAACCCATGCTCAGAAGAGTCCCACGGTGCGGCCGTCGCCGTCGATGTCCACGTTGAACGCCGCCGGGGCCTTGCCGAGGCCCGGCATCTGCTGGATGTCGCCGCACAGCGGGACGAGCCAGCCGGCGCCGGTGTAGGCGCGGATGTCGCGGACCGGGAGCTCAAACTCCTCCGGGGCGTTCAGCAGTGCCGGGTCGGCCGAGAGCGACAGGTGCGTCTTGGCCATGCAGATGGGCAGCTTGTCGAGCCCGTCCTCGTGGTACTGGCGCATCTTGCGCTGGGCATCCAGGTAGAACACCACCTCCTTCGCCCCGTAGACCTGCCTCGCCACTTTCTCGATCTTGACGCGGATCGGGTCGTCGTCGTCGTAGCTGAACGAGAAATTGCTGGGCTGCTCGGCGGCGTCCGCCACCGCCTCGGCAAGCGCGGCCGCGCCCTCGCCCCCGCGCGCGAAGCCGTCGTTGATCTCGGCCCCGTGGGCACCCGCCTCGAGCGCGAGCCTCCTGACCAGCTCGACCTCGTCGTCGGTGTCGCCCGGCCGCCGGTTGACGGCCACCACGCAGGGCAGCCCGAAGGTCTTGACGATGCCCAGGTGGCGGCGCAGGTTCGCAAAGCCCTCCTCGAGCGCTGCGGCGGCCTTGGACGAGTCGACGCGCGGGTCGTCCTCCACGCCGCCGTGGTGCTTGAGCGCCCGCACCGTCGCCACGAGCACGACCGCGCTCGGGGTGAGCCCGCCCTTCCGGCACACGATGTCGAAGAACTTCTCCATGCCCATGTCGGAGCCGAAGCCGGACTCGGTGACCACGTAGTCGCCGAGCTTTTGGCCGATCAGGTCCGCCACGAGCGAGGAGTTGCCGTGCGCGATGTTCGCGAACGGGCCGGCGTGCATCAGGCACGGCTGCCCCTCGAGCGTCTGGATCAGGTTGGGCTTGAGCGCGTCCTTGAGGAGCACGGTCATGGCGCCGGCGGCGCCCAGGTCCTCCGCAGTCACCGGCTTGCCGCCGTCGAATGAGTGCGCCACGGTGATGGCGCCGAGCCGTTCGCGAAGGTCGTGGAGGTCGCGCGCCACGGCCAGGATCGCCATCACCTCGGATGCGGCCGTGATGTCGAAGCCGGACTCGCGCGGATAGCCGTTGGCGCGCCCGCCCTGGCCGATGGTGATCTCGCGCAGCGCACGGTCGTTCATGTCGAGCGCCCGCTTCCAGTCCACCCTCAGCGCGTCGATCTTGTGCGGGTTGCCGTGCAGGATCGAGGCGTCGAGCAGGGCGGCGAGCAGGTTGTTCGCGGCGCCCACGGCGTGGATGTCGCCCGTGAAGTGGAGGTTCAGGTCCTCCATCGGCACCACCTGGGTCATGCCGCCGCCCGCGGCCCCTCCCTTGATGCCGAACACGGGACCGAGCGAGGGCTCGCGCAGGCAGAGCAGCGGATCCTTGCCGATGTGGCCGAGTCCCTGCGTCAACCCCACGGCCGTCGTGGTCTTGCCCTCGCCCGCCCTGGTCGGCGTGACGCCGGCCACGCAGACGATCTTGCCGTCAGGCACGTCGTGCATCCGGTCGAGGACGTCGAGCGAGACCTTGGCCTTGAAGCGGCCGTAGGGCTCGAACTCGTCGGGGGTCAGCCCCGAGCGCTCGGCGATCGTCTCGATCGGGAGAAGCTCGGCCTCCTGCGCGATCTCAAGGCTGCTCTTCACTCGTTCTCCTCTCTCATCAGTGACTCACCGCCGCTGCGGCAAGCTCCGACACCAGCTTGTCCTCGTAGAAGCGCTCGAGCGCGAACGGCGCGATCAGCTCGGGGGTCTCTCCGGTCGCCGTCAGCTCGGCGAGCGTCTTGCCGACGATCGGCGCCGCCTTGAAGCCGTAGGTGCCCCAGCCCGAGCTCACGTGGAAGCCCTCGACCTCCGTCTTGCCGAGGATCGGGCTGTAGTCCGGGCTCAGGTCGCACAGGCCCGCCCAGCTCCGCAGGATGCGCGCGTGCTCCAGCTGCGGGAACAGCTCGAGCGAGTGTCGGCTGACCTCCTGCAGGAAGTTGAGCGTGCCCTGCATGCGATAGGTGGTCCAGGGCTCGATCTCCGCGCCCATCAGGAACTCGCCGCGATCGGTCTGCGAGATGTAGACGTGCATCTGCGACGAGACAATCACCACGTCGAGCAGCGGCTTCAGCGGCTCGGTCACGCAGGCCTGCAGGATGTGCGTCGTGATCGGCATCTGGACGCCCGCCATGCCGGAGACGAGCGAGCTCCAGCCGGCGGTGCAGTTGAGCACCGTCCCGGCCTTGATCCGGCCGCGGTTGGTGACCACGCCGTCCACGCGCCCGTTCGCGCGCTCGATGCCCTTGACCTCGGTGTAGGGGTGGATCTCCGCGCCGCCGCGGTCGGCTCCGCGCGCGAGCCCCCAGACGACGGCGTCGTGGCGGATCACGCCGCCGGGCGGGTGGTAGAGCGCGCCCATGATCGGATAGACGGCATCCGGGTTGTCGACCTGCATCGCGGGGGCGAGCTTCTTGATCTCGTCGGGGTAGATCAGCCGCGAGTCGATCCCGTTGAGACGGTTGACCTCGGCGCGGTTGGCCATCACGAACATCGCACGGTCGGTGTGCGCGAGCGTCAGGTGGCCGTTCTGCGAGAAGAGCAGGTTGAAGTTGAGCTCCTTCGAGAGGCCCTCGTAGAGCTTGACCGAGGCGTCGTAGAAGCGGGCGCCCTCCTCGGTCTTGTAATTCGAGCGCAGGATCGTGGTGTTGCGGCCGGCCGCTCCGGAGCCGATGTAGCTCTTCTCGAGGACCGCCACGTTGCCGATGCCGTGGTCGCGCGCGAGGTAATAGGCGGCAGCGAGCCCGTGCGAGCCGCCGCCGATGATCACGACGTCGTAGGAGTCCTTGAGGTCCGGGCTCGGGCGCCACATGCGGCGCCTGCGAAAGATGTCAAGCAACGGGCACCGCCTCCAGGACGTCGGCGCCGATAGGCCCGCCGCCGAGCAGCTCGGCGGCGTCGGCCACCACCGTCCACACGTACTGCCCGAGCGCGCTGCCGAAAAGCATCAGGAAGCGGTCTTCGTCCTCGCGCAGGATCGCGCCGGGGGTGCGGGCGACCGAGCCCGGCCGGAAGCCGTTCACCGGGAGCACCGCCGGGCGCAGGTCGATCGCGGTGAAGCGCGCGAAGGTCTCGCGCGCTTGCGGGCCGGTGATGACCATCGCGCCGAACGTCGTGGTCACGTCGATCACGCTCGTGTGGCCGATGGCGCCGGAGGCCGCGTCCGCAAGCGTGCGGAGCAGGCCTGCGCGGGCACCCGGCCCACAGATGGCGATCGCGCGCTCGGCCGTGTACGGCAGCAGCCAGCCGGTGTCCGTGCGCGTCGCCGTCCCGAGCTCGAGCGAGGCGCCCAAGATCGAGTCGAGCTCCCCAGCAGCGGCCTGCACCTCGACTTTGCCGAGATGCGACATGTCCGCGAAGCCGACGCTCTCGGCGCAACGCCTCCGCTCGGCCTCCTCGCCGTCGAAGCGCGCGGCCACCTGCCAGCCGTCGCGGGACTCGAACACTGCCCCGGCCGCGAGGGCCTGGCGCTCCATCGGGCTGCGCGCCACGGCGTCGGCGCCCGGTGAGAGGAACTCGAGGCTCACGAGCGCAGCACCTCGCCGTCGGGGTCGTAGAAGGGCCGCGTCACGACCTCGGCCGCGAGCCTCCTGCCGTTGTCCGCGATCGTCACGCCGGCGCCGTCCTTGGCGAGCGCCGCGGGCACCCAGGCCATGCCGATGACTTTTCCGAGCTGCGGGGAGTAGCGCGCGCTCGTGACCTGGCCCATGGGGCCCTCGCCGTCATGCAGGACCGCGGCGCCCTCCGTCGGCACCTGTCCGTTCGCGAGCGTGAAGCCGACGAGCGCCGTCTCGAGCGGCTGCTCGGCGTAGCGCTCGAGGGCCCAGCGACCGATGAAGTCCTGCTCCTTGTCGAGCTTCACGATCCAGGGCATCGCCGCGCCGAAGGGGTTCGACTCAGAGTCGGTGTCCTGGCCCACGAGGATGTGCATCTTCTGGAGGCGTAGCAGGCGCTGCGGCTCGAGCCCGAACGGCTTGAGCCCGTGCTCCCGGCCCGCCGCGGCCAGCGCGTCCCAGAGGTGCTCACCCTGGGCCGCCGGGAAGTGGATCTCGTAGCCGACCTCGCCCACGAAGCCGATCCGCAGGATCAGGCACGGCACGCCCGCCACCTCGGCGCGCTTCCCGTCGAGGTAGGTGAACGCCTCGCCCGAGCAGTCGAGGTCGGTGACCTCGGCCATGATCTCGCGCGAGCGCGGGCCCGCGAGGTTGACCGCGCCGAGGCCCTGCGTCACGTCGGTCAGGTGCACCCGGAGGCCCCAGTCGGCGAGCCACCACGAGAACCAGTCGTAGACCGCGCCCGCCCCGCTCGAGGTGGTGGTGACGTAGAACGAGTGTTCGTCGAGCCGGCAGACCGTGCCGTCGTCCATGATGCGGCCCGCGTCGCTCGCCATCACGCCGTAGCGGATGCGGCCGGGCTTCAGGTTCGAGAAGCGGTTCGGGTAGAGGCGGTCGAGGAACTCGCCCGCGTCCGGCCCGCTCACGATCAGCTTCCCGAGCGTCGACACGTCGATGAGGCCCGCGGCCTCGTGCACGGCGAGTGCCTCGGCGCGCGGGTTGCCGTAGTCGTAGGCGCGGCGCCAGTCGCCCGCCCACATGATGTTCCCGCCGAGCTCGCGATGGCGGGCGTGGATCGCGGAGCGCTTCGCGGGCTCGAAGGGACGCCCGGCGAGCGCGCCCATCGGCACCGCGACCCAGGGCGGCCGGGCGGTGGTGGTGCCCACCTCCTCCAGGCTCTGGCCGGTCTCCTTCGCCATCAGCCGCACGGCGGGTAGCTGGCACATGCGCCCCTGGCAGGGGCCCATCGTAGTCGTCGTGTAGCGCTTCGAGAGCTCGATCGAGTCGTAGCCCTCCTCGACGCTCAGCCGGATGTCCTTCGCGGTCACGTCCTCGCACAGGCAGGCGAAGCACTTGCCCTTGCGCTCGCTCGTCACCGCCGGCGGCACCACCGTAGGCATCGGCGAGGCCGGACGGGCCTCGAGGCTCTCGCGATCGCGTTCCGCCCGCTCGCGTGATTCGGGGTCGCCGAAGCCGAGCGAGTGGGCCGCGTCGGCCCCCGCCAGCGCACCGGACAGCACCGCAGCATCGGTCAGACCGCGGCCGGCCACCTCCCCCGCCGCATATGCCGCCGGCGGGAGCTCGGTGAGCGCGAAGTGGCCGTGCTCGCCGTCGTACGAGGTGCGGCCGCCGGCCTGGGTGATGAGTGAGGTGGCGGGCGAGCTGCCGCCCGACACGACGAGCAGGTCGCAGCCAATCGTGCGACCGTCCCCCTCGTCTGCCCCGGGTGCGCCGACGACCACTCCCTGAAGCTGCGAGCGGCCACGCGCCTCGAGCACCGTCGCGTCATTCACGAGCTCGACGCCGGCGGCCTCGAGGCGCCTCGTGGGCTCGAACGGCCACTTTGGGCGCAGGTCGGCCACGCAGGCCACCTCCACCCCCGCGTCGAGCAGCGCCAGCGCGGCGTACAGGCCGCGGTCGTCGACGGTCGCCACAACCGCGCGCGTCCCGGGCTGCACCCCGTACAGGTTCATTAGGCGGAGAGCTCCGCCGGATAGCATCACCCCGGGCAGGTCGTTCCCCGGGAAGACGAGCGGCTGCTCGATCGCCCCGGTGGCGAAGACCTGGCAGCGCGTGCGGATCTGGTGCAGCGTGTCGCCCTGCCACACCGGGACAAGGCCGTCGAAGGCGCCGAGCGCGGGCGCGTTCACGAGCACCTCGACTCCGAGCTCGCGCGCCCTCGCTGCGAGCTCGCGCGCGTAGGTCTCGCCGCCCTCGGCGAGCAGGCGGCCGCCGGGCTCGGCGCCCTCATCGGCCAGGACGACGTCCGCGCCCCGCTTGGCGGCCGCGATCGCCGCCGACAGGCCGGCGGCCCCGCCGCCCACCACCAGCACGTCCGCGTGGCGGCGGCGATACTCCGTGCGCCATTCGCGCTCGGGTTGCGACCTGCGCAGGCGGCCGAGCCCGGCGGCGTGGCGAAGGACCTTCTCGTAGAACGGCCACAGCCGGCGCGGCCGGATGAAGGTCTTGTAGTAGAAGCCGGGCGGGGTGAAGGGCCCGCCGACCAGGTCGGTGGCGCGCATGGCGTCGAGGTCGAGCGACGGCGAGGCGTTCATGTGCACCACCCGCATGCCCTCGCGGACCGGCTCGGTGCAGGCTCGCACGCCGGGTGCGTCGTCCACCTGCACGAGGCAGTTGGGGCACTGGCCGGCGCAGCACATGAGGCCGCGGCGGCGGTGGTACTTGAAGCTGCGTGAGAACGTGCGCCGGCCGGCGGCGTACAGCGCGGAGCCGATCGTGTCGCCCTCGAACGCCGTGTACTCCTTGCCGTCGAAGCTGAAGTGGAGCTCGCTGCTGCGATCGATTCGCTCGCCGCGCTGCTCGGGCAGCCGGCTCATGCGGCGCCCCCGGACGGCGGCCCGGGCAGCTCCGTGAACATCACCTCGTTCGTGCGCGTGTCCCGCTCGGCAATGAACCACGCCCCGCACCCGGAGCGGTGGCACCACCACTCGCGCTGGACCCCCGCGACGTTGGCCCGGAAATAGTTGTACTCACCGAGCTCCCGCAGTGACGGGGCGGACCTCGGGCGCGGGTTCAGCTCGCCGCCGAAGCCGAAATCGGTGACCTCGCGGGGGCCGCAGTTTGGACAGGTGAGGACGAAGGACATGCCGAGGGGCTCCCCGAGCAGGCGCCGGTGCACGGCGAGCAGCGCCGATGCCCGGCTCCCCGGGAGCGCCGGGCATCTTAAACAAATTGGTCCAAAGGTTCAACCGACGGGAGGGTGGCGCTCGGCCTCGCTCTCCGCCATCGCGCGCTCGGGCGCCTGGAAGCCGATCCTCTTGTGCGTGCCGTCGCAGAACGGCTTGGTTGACGAGCCCCCACAGCGGCAGAGCGCCACGGCCTCGCCCTTGTCCGACAGGTCGTACTCATTGCCGTCCACGTCGATGATGCGGACCGGCCCGGTCACCTTGTAGGGCCCGTTCTCGCGAGCCTTGATCACGACCACGCCATCCATGCCCGTCATTCTTTCGCGCAATGCAGCGCGTGGCGAGGCTCGACCATCCCGAGGTCCACGAGGTCGTGCCCTCGCACCACTGCGTGCTCCGCTTCAGACAGCGCCGCCCGGTGCGCGAGCGCGGCTCCGAGGCGGTGGCGGAGGCGCTGATCGCCACGCTCGAGGACGCAGACGTATCCCGCTGGCCGCCGGCCTGGGCAGTCGCCGACCGCAGCACGGAGCTGTGGGCGGTGAACGGAGAGCTCGCCTTCCCGCTCGAGCGCAGCGAGCGCCACGGCCGCTACGTGGCCGTGACCTGCCTGTCGCGTTGAGGCCGGCTGCCCTCGGGTTGGTGGCCACCTCCGGAGTTACGTCCCGGCGGGCCGGGCGCCCGGCAGCGGACGCGTGACGAGACCCTCTGCCACCGCCCACTCGATCGTCCGTGCGAACGTGTCGGCCACCGGGGTGTACTCCAACCCGAGCTCACGAGTCGCCCGCGAGCCGTCATAACGGTGGCCGTGCAGGATCGTCCTTACGCGGGCACGGCAAACCGAAGGCGTCTTGCCACGCAGGCGGTACGCGGCCTCAGCCATCGCGACCGCGGTGCGCGCCACCGGCGGCGGAATCATTCGCACGCGGTCGCGGACCCCGGACAGCTCGGAAACGATCTCCAGCGCTTCGAGCGAGTGGATGGTGGCGCCGTTGAGCACGTAGCGCCGGCCGCTCTCTCCCCGCTCGGCCGCGAGCAGGTGGCCCTCGACGCAGTCGCGGATGTCCACCACGCTCACCTGGGTCTCCACGAACACGGGCAGCTTGCCGTTCAGGTAGGCGATGATGATCCCGCCGTTCCCGCCCGTGCGCGGAGGGCCCTGGACCGAGGATGGGTTCACCGCGACCACCTCGACGCCGGTGTCGCCGGCCGCCGCGAACACCGCCTGCTCGCCCTCGTGCTTGGAGCGGTCGTAGACCGACAGATAGGAGCCGCGGTGGGTGCAGTCCTCGGTACCGACCGTGCCTTCAGGCTCACCGAGCGAGGCGGCCGACGACGTGTAGACCATGCGGCTGATGCCGGCCCTGGCGGCGGCCCGTATCGCGGCCTCCGCGCCACCCACATTGACCCGAAGCATCATGTCGGGGTCGGACGGGCAGTGGGAGTTCACGCCGGCCACGTGGTAGGCCGCGTCGCACCCGGCCATGCCTGCGACGATCGAGTTCTCGTCGAGCAGGTCGCCGCGGGCAACCTCGGCGCCGAGCGCGGCCACCTTCGCCGCGGCGGCGTCGGAGCGAGCGAGTCCCACCACTTGGTCTCCGCGCTCGAGCAGGCGGGTCGTCAGAGCGCCGCCAATGAAGCCGCTGGCCCCGGTCACGAAGACGCGAGCCATGGTCAGGCCGGCTGGCGCCGGCGGGCGTGCTCGGTCTCCAGCTCGCGTTCCGTCCTGGCCCCGCTCTCGGCGACGAAGAGCCGCACCCGCTCCATCACCTCGCTGGGGCGCTCCTCCGCGCGCGGGAGTATCGGATTCCCGAAGCGGATCTCGAGCGCGTGACGCGGGCCGGGCCGGCCGGTCTTGAAGACCATCCAGTGGTGTCCGCGCGGCATCGCCTCGCGTGTGCCGGACACGTAAATCGGCACGATCGGCAGCTGGTGCTCGGCGGCCAGGAGCGCGGCGCCCGACCGCAGCCGTCCGACGCGACCGTCGTGCGAGCGTGTGCCTTCGGCGAAGACGAGCAGGCTTCCGCCCTCGCCGATGAGTCGGTCCAAGTGGGCGGTCTGGGCGGGTCCCACTCCGCCCCGGCTAGTTCGATCGATTGGCACGGTGCCGAACGCCAGCGAGGCGGACAGGGCCTTGCGACGCTTGTCGTAGAAGTAGTCGGCCGCGGCCGCCACCGCGGTGCGCCGCCGCCACCGGCTCGGAAGCGCGCGCAGGATCACCGGAGTGTCCATGTGGCTGTTGTGGTTGGCAACGAAGACCACTGGCCGGTGAGGCCATCCAGATGCTCCTGCCCGACCACCCGGCGCCGCGTGTAGAGATCCATCAGCGGGCCGAGCGTCCCGCAGATGAGGAGCTCACGAAGGCGGCTGGCTGCTCTGGTGCGTGTCCAGGGAAGGTCGAGGTCCGCCGGTTTGGCCATCGGAGTTACTACTCTCGCCACGCGTGAGGGTTTCCCGGGGGCCCCGATCGGAATCGCCAGTGACGATCTTGCCCGGGTTCAGATTTGCGCCGGGGTCGGTGCCCTCGAACAGCGCCCGCAGCATGACCACCCCGGGCTTCGAGATGTCCTCTTCCAGCCACTGGGCGTGCTCGGTGCCTACGGCGTGGTGGTGGGAGAGCGTGGCGCCCGAGTCCACGAACGCCTGCTGGATCGCCCGCTTCACGACGCCGTAGTCGTCGAGGGCGTCGCGTCCGGCCGGCGGGTTGAGCGCGAAGGTGAAGTACAGGCAGGCACCCGCGTGGTAGGAGTGCGACAGGTGGCACATCATGTAGCCGGGTACGCCCAGGCGGTGGAACGCGCCGTGGCCCGCCCCCATCACGTTGTCGTAGACCGTCTGGAGCTGACGCCACGGAGCCGAGGTCTCCGAGACGTCGGCCGGAGCACCGCGGTCGAGCAGGAAGTCGCGGATGTAGGGCGTGTCGAACTTCTTCTGGTCGTACAGCTCGCCCGGGCTCGTGCCGATGCCCAGCCCGCCGTGGCGCGTCGTGATCCGCTCGGTGAGCTTGCGCTGGGCAGCCACGTGGTCGGCGCTGCCCTCGTAGCCGATGAACGACAGGCACATCGCCTCCAGGTCCCAACCCTTGCGCTTGAGGAAGACCTGAAGCGCCTTCGACTTGACGCGGTCCAGCGGCGTGGGGGCGCTGCGCATCGCGAATGAGAACGCGGTCTCGTGCGCGTCGGACACACGCGTGACCGACGGCGACGCCTCGCTGGCGGCGATGTCGCGCATGGCGGCCAGACCGGCCGCCCAGGTGGGGAAGAGGTAGCCGAGGATCTTGCGCTCGGTGGGCACGCGGCGCACGTGGATCGTCGCCTCGGTGATGATCCCCAGCCGACCCTCGCTGCCCAGCACCATCTCACGCACGCTGGGGCCCGTGGAGGTGCTTGGCACGGGTCGCACGACAAGGATGCCCGAAGGGGTGACCACCCGCAGCCCGCGCGTGAGCTCGGCGACGTCGCCGTAGCGGTCCGACTGCATGCCGGAGGAGCGCGTGGCGATCCAGCCACCGAGGGTCGAGTGCGTGAAGCTGTCGGGAAAGTGGCCGCACGTCCAGCCCGCGGCGTTCAGCTGGCGCTCGAGGTCGGGGCCGAAGACGCCTGCCTGCACGCGCGCGAGCTGCGATGTGGCGTCGACCTCCAGCACCCGGTTCAGCCTGGCCATGTCGACCGAGATCACGGGCCGCGTCTCCCCCGGCTCGGCCTCGAGGCTGCCAGAGATGCTCGACCCGCCCCCGAACGGAATCACCACCGCATCCTTCTCGACGGCGGCCGTGACGACGGCGGCGACCTCTTCCTCAGTCGCTGGGCGTACCACGACGTCGGGCAGCCGACCCAGGTCCCCTCGACGCTGGCGGATCAAGTCGGTAAGGCTCTTGCCCCGCCCATGCACGACGCGGTCGCGGTCGTCCGTGGCGACCTGCTCGGATCCGACGGCGTCGACGAGGTCCGCCCTCAGCTCGGCCGGGAGCGCGCTCGCGGGGATCTCCAGGTCCTCGAAGGCGAGGGCGCTGGTGCCCGGCCGGCGCACGTCGAGACCGAGGACGCGCTCGATGAAGGGCGCCAGCTCTGGCTTGCCCTCGTGGCTGAATGAGACGTCTTCCGCGCCCCAGCCCCACCACTTCATCGCCGCCGGTCTCACTCCCCCTAGGTACCCCGCCGGGCGGGAGCCATATCGGTGCCGCTACCGAGTTTCGCGCAAAAGCGCAACTCGAGGCGGGCCCGCTCCCTTGCATGGGAAGCAGGAGCGACGGGGGTGCGCTCGACGGCTCGGTCGTCGCTAGCGCCCCTCGCGCGGCCATGCTGGCCATCTACATTACCCGGACCCGAGGCGGAGGAGATCGTCGTCGTGCGTGTTCGCAGGCAGCTGTCCGTAGCGTTGTCGCTGGTGCTGGTGGGGACGGTGGCGCTCGTCCTGTCGGCCGGTCAGGCGGCCGCCCAGAGGTACACGGCCGGTGCCCCTGGTGCGGGCGACCCCTACTTCCCGTTCGCCGGCAACGGTGGGTACGACGTCCAGCACTACGACCTCGACCTCACCTACACGCCGCCGGCGCCCGCCCCGGCGCCGCTCGTCGGCCAGCTGAGCGGCGTGGCGACGATCGACCTGGTGGCCACGCAGGACCTGGACCGATTCAACCTCGATCTGCGCGGCCTGGACGTGCAGGCGATCACCGTCAACGGGAAGCGCGCCAGCGAGGTGGCGCCGCCCGCTGCCGGGGCCGAGGTCGAGGGTGCGGCCTACTGGCAGGTGCAGGACGACGCGGCCCGCATCTGGGAGCTCACGATCCAGCCCCGCCCCAAGCTCAAGCGGGGGAAGACGGCGCGCGTCGTCGTCACCTACGGCGGTGCGACCACTCGGCCGACCGACATCGAGGGCGCCCTCTACGGCTGGGTGACGATGCGGGACGGCGCCATGGTGGTGGGCGAGCCTGAGGGCTCGATGACCTGGTACCCGGTCAGCGACCACCAGACCGACAAGGCGACCTACTCCTTCGAGATCACCGTGCCCGAGGGCAAGGTCGCGGTCGCCAACGGGCTGCCCGCGCACGACCCCGTCACCGAGGGCGGGTGGACGACCTGGTTCTGGGACGCCCCCGACCCGCAGGCCAGCTATCTCTCGACCGCCTCGGTGGGTGACTACGACCTGCGCTTCTCGGAGACGGCCGGCGGGACACCCATCATCGACGCGGTAGACGACAACCTCACGCCCGCCAACGCGGCCATCACCGAGGCGAGCCTCGACCTGCAGGCGGAGATGATCACGTTCCTCGAGGAGACGTTCGTGCCGTACCCGTTCAACTCCGCCGGCTCGATCGTCGACGACGACAGCGTCGGCTACGCGCTCGAGACCCAGACCCGGCCCGTGTACTCGCGGGTGGCGCGGGAGGGCACCGTCGTCCACGAGATCGCGCACCAGTGGTTCGGCAACGCCGTGAGCCCGGAGCGCTGGGCGGACATCTGGCTCAACGAGGGCTGGGCGACCTACGTCGAGTGGTTGTGGAGCGAGGACCAGGGCCGCGACTCGGCCCAGGCGAGCTTCGACGCCGTCATGGCGATCCCCGCCGACGACGGGTTCTGGGACCTGGCCATCGCAGCGCCGGGCCCGCTTGGCCTCTTCAACGGCGCCGTCTACGACCGGGGCGCGGCGACGCTGCACGCCCTCAGGGTCAAGGTCGGCGACGAGGCATTCTTCGCCGCCAGCCGGGAGTGGCTCACGCGCTACGACGACTCGACGGCCTCCACCGACGACTTCGAAGCGGTCTTCGAGGAGGTGTCGGGCCAGGACCTGACCACGTTCTTCGACGTGTGGGTGCGCACGCCGGCCAAGCCCACGGCCTGGTGACGCCTCCGCGGTCGCCGGGAGGCGCGCCGATTAACGACGAGGGCATATGACTTGCCCCGCTTCGCATGAGGTCGGTTCGAGCGCGACCCGAACAAGCGCCTACGAATGCCCTTGGTGGACCGAAACGGGCCGGCGGTCTTGCGCGAGCCGGTGCCCGAGCCGAGGTTGTACCGGCCTCCGGCAGGGTCGAAGGTCGGGTCGGTGAGGAGTCGCCAACCCTCGGTCTCGAGCAGAACGGTCGGCCCCCGATATGGGTGATCCGAGCGGTTATGGTCAGACGTTGACCGGAGTCGACTCGTCCGGCGGTGCCGCCCGCCGCCCAGGGGAAGGAGGCCCACCCATGGCCGAGATCACCGAGCGCGAGCAGCGCCAGATCGATCAAGCCAACTCGAGCGGCAAGACCCCGATCGTCTTCATCCACGGGCTCTGGGTACTGCCGAGCAGCTGGGACAACTGGGTCGGTCTATTCGAGGAGAACGGCTACGCCGGTGTGACCCCCTCCTGGCCGGACGACCCGGAAACGGTCGAGGAAGCCCGCGCCAACCCCGACGTCCTCGCGAAGAAGACCCTGAAGCAGGTTGCCGACCACACCGCCAAGGTGATCGCCCGGCTCGACAAGAAGCCCGCCGTGATGGGCCATTCGACGGGCGGCCTGCTCACCTACATGATCGCCGACCGGGGGCTCTCAGCCGCCTCGGTGGCCATCGACCCGGGGCCGTTCCGAGGCGTCCTGCCCCTGCCGCTCGCGGCATTGAAGTCGGCCAGCCCGGTGTTGCGGAATCCGCTCAACCGAGGCCGCGCGATCACCCTCACCTTCGACCAGTTCAAGTACGGATGGGCCAACGCGCTCGACGAGAAGGAGGCGCGGCACCTATACGACACCTACCACGTGGCCGGCCCCGGGGTGGCCCTGATGCAGATGGCGAACGCAAACCTCAACCCCTTCACCGACGCCAAGGTCGATCCCAGGAATCCAGACCGTGGCCCGCTGCTGATCATCGAGGGCGAGAAGGACCACACCGTCCCGTGGGCGATCGCCAACGCCGCTTACAAGCGCCAGAGTCGCAACGAGTCCGTCACCGAGATCACCAGGATCCCGAACCGCGGGCACTCGCTCACGATCGACAGCGGCTGGCGTGAGGTGGCACAGACGGCACTCGAGTTCGTGAAGCGATTCGTCTAGTTGCGCTTTCGCGGGATGCGGCGCGCCGCGTCGGCTTCTACGCCCGAGCGGCCCGGCTAGTGCAAGGACGACCGGCGGCACTCCCGCGTCGCATGGAAGGCAGCACTCCCGTCGGGCGCGGCCGACTCCGTCAAGGCCATCTACCAGGCGTTCGGGAGCGGTGATGTGGCAGCGATTCTCGACTCGTGCACCGACGACGTGGACTGGGCGACTGAGGCTGCGGGCGACAACGCGCCTTGGTGGGGCAGGCGGACGGGAAAGGAGGCCGTGACCGGCTTTTTCACCGGGATCGCGGGCGCGATCGAGGTGACCGAATTCACGCCGCTCAGCTTTGCCGCCAACGACACGGAGGTCATGGTTCTCTTGCGGTTCGGAAGCCGCAGCGTCGCCACGGGTAAGGAGGCGACCATGAATCTGCACCATTACTGGCGCTTCCGCGACGGCAAGGTGGAGCACTACCGCGGCTCGGAGGACACCCAACTCGTGGCGTCGACGCTCGCGCCCTAAAGCCTGCGGTCCGGCCGGGGTCGGTGAGCCTGTGCGGATGGCGGTCTGGTCGTTATCGCGTCCGGTGGCGTTGCGATAGCCACGGCGCACATCAGGCTCGCTCCTCCCTTGGACGATGACCGGGGAGTGCTACGAGTGCGGGAACGCTCGCCCAAGTTGCGCTCTGGCATCGGAGCGATAGCGCTCGTATCGGGGGGTTTCCCGGAAACGTCTCTCTACCCGAATGGGTACTCAGGGGATGCATGCTGGGCAGCACGTCGCATGGATGGCCGGCGAGACCTGAAGACGTCGGCCGCGGTGCGCACGCTGACCGCCCTGTCTGACCGGGCTCGTCCTGAGTCAAATCGTCGCCGGACCGCTCGGCGCCTGGCAGGATCCCACCCGATGACGGACTCCGACCGCCGCGGTGCCTCTCTGGATCTGACCGGGGAGGAGTTCGGCGCACTGCTCGCCGGCGTGACGGCGCTGGCGGACCGCGAGGTCGCCGCCGCTCGGTTCGGGCGGGTGTTCGAGCGTCCGCCCTCCGCCGCCGAGGTCGACCGCGTGATCGGCGCCGACCGGGCGCTACCGGTGGACGGCGAGAGCGTGGAGGATCTGCTCGCCGCGTGCGCGGCCGTCCTCGACGCCGGGCGGCGGACGACGCCGGCGTTCTTCGGCTACGTGCAGTCGCCGCCGGCGCCGGTCGCGGTGGCCGCGGACCTGCTGGCATCGGCGGCCGACCAGAACCTCACGTCGTGGCGGTCCGGTCCGGCCGCCGCGGCCGTCGAGCACCAGACGCTGCGCTGGATCGGCGAGTTGGTCGGCTTCGACGCGGCGGCGACCGGGATCCTCGTCAGCGGTGGGTCCGCCGCGAATCTGAGCGCGCTCCTCATCGCCCTGCGCGCCGTGACGGGTCCGAACGAGAACCGCCGCGCGATGCGGGTATACGCCTCGGCCGAGACGCACTTCTCCGTCGCCAAGGCGGTGCGGGCACTGGGCGTGGGCCTGCAGCCGGTGGCCGTCGACGGCGAGCGCCGGCTCGACCCGGGCGCACTGCGGATGGCGATCGCGTCCGACCGTGCGGCCGGCCTGCTGCCGATCTGTGTGGTCGCCAACGCCGGCACCACCTCCACCGGCGCCGTCGACCCGCTCGACGCGGTGGCCACCGTCGCGGCCGACGCGGGCGTCTGGCTGCATGTAGATGGCGCCTACGGCGCGCCCGCCGCGGCGGACCCGGCCAGCCGCCACCTCTTCGCCGGCCTGCATCGCGCCGACTCCCTGTGCATCGACGCACACAAGTGGCTGTACGCCCCGGTCGACTGCAGCGCACTCCTGTTGCACGACGCGGCGGCCAGCGCGAGGGCGTTCGGCGCCGGTGCCGACGACTACGTGCGCATCCTCGCCACCCAACCCGCGGAGACCTTCGCCTTCTGGGACCACGGGCTCGAGCTCAGCCGCCGCTTCCGGGCGCTCAAGCTGTGGGCGATGCTGCGCTTTCACGGCGGGCAGCGGCTCGCGGCGGCGATCGGCGAGGACATCCGCCTCGCCGCCCACCTCGCCGATCTGGTCGCGGTCGCGGAGGACTTCGAGCTGCTCGCCGGCCCAGGACTGAGCATCTGCTGCTTCCGACATACGCCCACACACGTGGACGAGCCCGCACTCGACGCGCACAACGAGCGGATATTGCACGCGCTGCAACGCGACGGCCGCGTCTACCTCTCCAACGCGACCGTCGATGGGCGCTTCGCCCTGCGAGCCTGCATCACGAACTTCCGCACCACCCGGGCCGACGTGCAGCGTGTACTCACGGTCGTACGCGAGCTCGCCGGTTGACTGGGGCACCGCGCCAGCACCGCAATTCGCGCAAAGCGACGCACGACGAGCAAGGGCTCCGTCGCATCGGAGGTAGCAGCGCTTCAGGGGAGAACTTCGAGATTTCGCTGCTGCGCGGCGACCTGCCGGGCGGTGTCGACCAGTGCATCCCGGACGGCATGGACGGCGGGCGCGTCCGTGGCGGTGATCCGCGCAGCGGTGAAGATCGTTCGTTGGAGGCGCTCCTCGCGGAGACGGCGGGCGATGATCTGCGGCATCCCCGTGGCGAGCAGCGTGGGCAGCAGGGCCACGGCTCGCCCGGAGGCGACCAGTGCGCTGAGGACGAGGCCGTCGTCGCTTCGGTGGCGAATATCGGGCTCGTAGCCGCCGAGGCGATTGCAGACGTTGCGGACGACTGCGTCCAGGCCGGTGCCACGGTGGCCGCTCGCCCACGCAGCTTCTTCGCAGGCGGCGAGCCGAATCGGACCTCGCTTCGTAGCCGCCGTCATGCTGGGGGTGTAGCGCGAGCAGCACGTCCTCCCGCATGAGGTCACGGCGGTCGACGTCGCGCTGTCGTGGGACCGGCACCGGGTCGTACTCGATGCCGACCACCAGATCGACGGCTTGCGATCTCAGGTCATCCAGCGCGGGCGCGGTCTCGCTTTGGACGACTTCGACCTGGAGGTCGGGTGCCGTCTCGGCAAGCCGCTCCATGACTCCGGGCAGGAGGGCGAGGGCCGGTGTCTGGACGAAGGTCATCCGCAGACGCCCGCGAGGCGCGTCCCCTTCGCTTGCAAGCTCGCTGCGGACAGCTTCGTCGGCTGCGGTGATTCGCGACGGTCCCCTGGCCGGCGCCCACGCGCTAACCGGTCTTGTCCGAAGCCTGCCGTGTTATCTGGCCTTTGGCCTCGTCGTCATCGTCGCCGCACCCTCGTTAGGCCTTGCTGCCATCGCACTCGGGCTCGTGGCTTGCCTGGGCGCGGCGCGCGCCACATGGCGAGGCGTGCCTGTAGTCGCGCAGCCCGGGCTGGCGCAGTGAACCTTGTGCCACGCTGTGCCGCTTGACGACGACTGGCCAGAGCGTCACGGGCGGGCCGGACATGCGCCTAGCCACCTACGGGACTCTCGCACCTGGGCGTCCGAACCACGGCCAGCTCAGCGATCTGCCCGGACGCTGGCTGGTAGGCCGTGTGCGCGGCTCACTGGTCGATGCAGGCTGGGGAGCGAAGTTTGGGTCCCCGGCGCTGATTCTCGACGCCGACGGGTCACTGATCGATGTCGACGTTTTCGAGTCTCCAGCGCTACCTCGCCACTGGCACCGGCTGGACGCGTTCGAGGGTCCGGGCTATCGCCGCGTCGCCGTTGACGTCGCGACCGCCGAGGGTGTTCTGCCCGCGTCAATCTACGTCCTGGCCGAGCCGACCAAACCCTCGTAGGCCCGAGATACGCGGCTCAGGGCGCGGCCGGCGACCAACCAACCGCTCTTGGACCAAGCGCAGCAGGCCGTCCGCTCCCGCTGTCGCGGGCCCTCTTTCAGTGCACGACGCGCACGGGCGCCGATGCCCCGAGGGTGTGGCCGCTCCTGTCCTCGGCGGCGACCGCCACCCAGTTCGCGTGGGTCGCTGCGAGCGCGCTGGTCTCGAGGCCGTTCCACGCGACCGACCCGACCGGCTCGAGTGCTCCTGGGTCGGGACCGGCCAGGATGCGCCAGCGAGCGACGCCGGTTGCGCCGTTCCAGCTCGCATCGACAGCGATGTCGGGTCCGTCCCGGTGGGCAGAGGCCGTTGGAGGGGTCGTCGGCTGACCGGTCCACGAGAAGCGGTAGGCGCGGTAGCTGTCGTAGCCTGGCGGCAGCGTCGCGTCGAAGAGCAGCCTTTCGTCCGCGCCGAACTCGGAGAAGCGGCCGAGGCGGCCCCAGCCGACGAACAGGTTGCCGTTCGGCAGTCGCTCGGAGCTGCCCTGGGAGGGAACCGATAGGCCGTCCGGGTGCTCGATCGACTGCAGCAGCGTGGCCGTCCTCTCTTGCGGGTCGATCCGGAGCGTGATGACTCTCGATTGCGGCCTGAGGGGCGTGCCGTTCGACTCGTTGTCGAAGATCCGCAGCGTGTCCCTGCCAGCCGACACCGGGTCGTGCTGCCACGCGAACGGCACGCCCAAGCCGGGCTCGAAGTCGCTCCGCTTGCCGCCGAGCCGCCAGACGATCTGGCCCGTGTGGCGATCGACCTTGTAGACGGTCCAGGTGTGGCGACTCGAGATGAGCAGGTTGCCATCGTGGTCGAGGCCGACCGAGTTGATGTGGAAGTAGTCGTAGGGCCTATTGGGGTCTTTGGGCACGCGCTGGTAGCTCTCGTCCAGGGGCACGTGGTCGAGGCTGTGCCATTCGAAGAGCACGCGGCCGCTGGCCACGTCGATCTCCTGGACGATCCCGTCGTAGACCTTGCCGTCCGGTGAGCCGCCGACCACGGAGACGTCTCGGCGCGTCTCGTGGTAGGCGGTGATCAGCGCCGTCCCCTGCGGAGTGAGGACGAACGAGTGCTGGTCGGCCTGATAGCCGTCCCCCGCGCGCACGTGCGCGATCACGTTGTACGAGGAGTCGGCGATGACGCCCTCGCCGTCGCCGTGACCGGCGCCGCCGATGCTCTTCCCCTGCCACCACGTCAGAACCGGCCTTCCCTGGTAGTGCTGGACGCGCACGTCGCTGGCGACTTGGCCCGGCGGGAGCGGCCGGAACCAGACCGGCCGGCCGAGATCGTCGACGATGAGCGGGCCGCCTCGCTTTTCTCGCGGGGCGGACAGGTCCTTGGCGCCCAGGAAGATCAGGCCCGGCGCGAGCCCAGCGGCACGATCCAGAACGGTGACCTGCGGCGGGCGCAGGTCATGAGCGTGGGGCCCGGGCCGGGGGACGGCCCTGGCCGACCCGCCACTGGCCGACCCTGCGCCAGGACCGGCCGAAGCCGAACCCCCCGACTGCCCGGAGGCGACGAGCACCGCGACCCCCACGATCGCGAGCGCGCCGAGCGAGCTCACGACGCGGCGGATCGGATGACGCGGACGGGCTGGATCTCTCATGAGAGTGAGCCTCCCTGGGCCCGGTGAAGCCTCGATGAGAGGACCGGCGCCCCGCCGGTCGCTCCCGGTGCGCCCACTCCCGTCCGCCGGGGGAACCGCTGCTATTTTGCCGCGATCGCCGCGCCAACGGGAAATCGATCCTCGTTGACAAGTCACGGGACGGCTCTAGCCATCCTGGCGTTGACCTGGGTCCTGTCCTCCGGCCGCGGGACGTCCGCGCGAAGCTTGGCTCGGTCGCCTTGGGCGTCTGTCGCTGAGTCATGAACGAGCGCTACCGGGTCGCGGTCGTCACGGGCGCCGGATCCGGCATTGGTCGTGAGGTGGCGTGCGGACTCATCGATGCCGGCTACCACGCGGCGCTGGCCGGACGGCGGGAGGACGTCCTGCGTGCGACGGCGCAAACTGCGGGGCCGGACCGGGCGATGGTTGTGCCAACCGACGTCACCGATCCCCCTTCTGTGGACGCCTTGTTCGAAGCGGTGCGTGACGGGTGGGGTCGGGTCGATCTGCTTTTCAACAACGCGGGGATCTTCGGCCCTACGGTTCCGATTGAGGATCTGGCGCTCGAGGATTGGCAGGCCGTTGTGGCGACCAACCTGACCGGTGCCTTCCTGTGCGCTCAGGGTGCGTTGCGGTCGATGAAGGATCAGCGGCCGCGGGGTGGCCGGATCGTCAACAACGGCTCGCTGTCGGCGCACGTGCCGCGGCCGTACGCGGTCGCCTATACAGCGACGAAGCACGCGATCACCGGCCTCACGAAGGCGATCTCGCTCGAGGGCAGGCCGTACGACATCGCCTGTGGGCAGATCGACGTCGGCAACGCGGCCACGGACATGACCGCGGCGATGGCGAAGGGCGTGCTGCAGGCCGACGGCAGCGTCGCCGCCGAGGCGACCATGGACGCACGGCACGTGGCCGACGCGGTGCTCTACATGGCCGGCCTGCCGCTCGACGCCAACGTCCAGTTCCTCACGGTCATGGCAACCAAGATGCCGTTCGCCGGCAGGGGATAGACGACTGCGTGGGAAGCAGAAGTCCGAAGTTGAGCTCCGAGACGCCTAGACTCGCGTGTGGTGCGAGTCCTGCTCACTGGCATGTCGGGGACGGGAAAATCGACACTGGTCCAGGAGCTTCGGCGGCGTGGGTTCGTCGCCTACGACGCTGACGACGACGGGTTCAGCGAGCCGCGTGGGTCTGGCCGGTGGGGATGGCGCCGCGACTTGGTGTCGGCTCTGCTGGGCGCTCATACCGACGGTCTGTTGTTCTTCGCCGGCTGCTCTGAAGAGCAGGCCTATCTGCCGTTCGATTTCCGTGTACTGCTGACGGCTCCGGAGGCACTGCTGGTCAGCCGGTTGTGTGCGCGCACGGGCAACGCGTATGGACAGACCAGCGCGGAGCTCGCCCAGGTTCTCGGCGATCGGGCCGAGGTCGAGCCGCTGCTGCGTCGCACGGCAGACCTCGTCCTGACGAGCACCGCCCCGCCAGCGGAGCTGGCCGATGCCGTCCTCGCGCGCATCGCCGAGCGGGAGACACGCGACACGTAGCGCCGCTTGCGCTTCGGACAGAGAGCAGCGGGATTGCGGCATGACCGGGCGTTCGATCGCTTGTGCTTGGTGCTGGGAGCGGCGGGGGTCGTCTCGCCGTCGAGAGCAGGTCGCTTCACGCTCGTACGCTCCTGTGCATGGGCATCGCACTCAACGACGAGATCCGCAGGCTGCTCGACGGCCGCCACTTTGCCGTGCTGGCCACGATCAACCCGGACGGCGGGCCGCAGACGTCGGCGATGTGGGTCGCCCGCGACCGCGACGACGTGCTCTTCTCAACGGTGGCGGGACGGCGCAAGCACCGCAACCTCGAGCGTGACCCGCGCGCCAGCGTGACCGTGATCGACTCAGAGGACCCGTACAACTACGTGGAGCTGCGCGGCCGCGTCACGACGATTGAGGAGGACCTCGGCCGCGCGTTCGACACACGGCTGTCGTGGAAGTACGACGGCCGCGATCCCGATCCGGACCGACCCGGCGCTGTCAGGCTCATGCTCCGCATGTCGGTCGAGAAGGCGACGGGCTACGCTGCCTGAGCGCCGCGTTCGTGGGCATCTGCACGCCCACCCAGGGTCGCCATCGTCCGGCGCTATCGCGCGGTGCGGGACAAGCGACCTCAGGTCCACGGCGCTTCCGCGGAAACGCCTCGATACCCGAATGGGGTACAAGGCATCCGAGCGCTGCCGTCGCAGCGCGAGTCGACAGGACAGCGATATTTGAGACGCCGCGGCCGTCGAATCAATCGGTTGTGGTGCAAGATGCAAGCGAAAGGGCGAAATCATGGGCAAGACGATCATGGGCGCGGTGGTCTCCCTGGACGGGTTCATGGCCGACGACAACGACGGCATCGGGCCGCTGTTCGACTGGTTAGGCAACGGCGATGTCGCCTGGAGCTTCCCGGGCTCCGACGGCGAGTTCCGTACCACCCAGGCGTCGGCCGACTTCATGCTGGACCTGTACGGCGACATGGCTGCGAATGTCATCGGACGGCGGGTGTTCGACATGACCAACGGCTGGAACGGCAAGCCGGCCGCCGGCGAGCACGTCTTCGTCGTCACCCACCGGCCGCCGACGGACTGGGAGTACGCCGACACCGCACCGTTCACGTTCGTCGACGGCGTCGAGAAGGCGATTATCACCGCCAAGGAGTTCGCCGGCGACCGGGTCGTCGACGTGGCCGCCGGTCAGATCGGCGGCCAGGCGCTCAGGCTCGGGCTGATCGACCAGGTGGTGGTCAACCAGGTCCCGGTGGTCTTCGGGTCCGGCCGGCCGTTCTTCGCCACCGGCGGCCTGGCCGAGCCGCTGCCGCTGGATAACCCGACCACGATCGTGCGCGGCGACCGGGTCACGCACCTGGTCTACGACGTCAGCCGCTGAGGCCCGCCGTCCTCAGCGTTCCGGCTCACCGGTCCGCTCGCGACCGATTTTCGCTTCGAGGCAGACGCTCGACCAGGCGCTGGTGGGGCAGCCGCGATGAGTCTTCCGGCGCGGACGGGTCAATAGGCATTGAGAAACAACCTGCGGCCACAGCGGCCGCCTACTGAGGAGGCACGATGAGCAAGCTTAGGTGTCATATCTCGATCTCGCTGGACGGTTTCGTCGCCGGCCCGAACCAGAGCGAGGAGAACCCGCTCGGCGAGGGCGGCGAGCGGCTCCACGATTGGGTGGTTCCGTTGGCCGCCTGGCGCAAATACCAGGGCAAGGAAGGCGGCGAGGTGAACGAGAGCACACGGGTGCTCGAGGAATCGGTCGAGAACGTCGGGGCCGGCGTGATGGGTCGAAACATGTTCGGGCCGATCGGCGGTGGTGACTGGGGCGACGAGCAGTGGACGGGCTGGTGGGGCGACGACCCTCCCTACCACCACCCCGTGTTCATTCTCACCCATCACCCGCGTGATCCCGTGGTGATGGAGGGAGGGACCACGTTCCACTTCGTCACCGACGGAATCGAGTCCGCGCTCGAGCAAGCAAGGGAGGCCGCCGGCGGCAAAGACGTCATGCTTTGGGGCGGCGGCCAGGCCGGGCAGCAGTACCTGGCAGCTGGACTGCTGGACGAACTCGAGCTCCACGTCGTTCCGGTGGTGCTCGGCGACGGTGCTCGCCTCTTCGACAACCTCCGGGACGCGGAGGTGCAGCTCGAGCAGGTCCGGGCCGTCGAGGCGCCCGGCGTCACCCACCTCAAGTACAGGAGCGTGAAATGAAGCGGGTCGCCGAGCGGCCGTGAATCGAGCGCGGCGAGTGACGCCTCGGATTTCGCGCAAAGCCTCCCACGTTCTCGCGGCCCATTGCTATGGAGGCCAGGTCATCACCTCTCTTGGCACCGACGCGCCGAACGTCGTCGGCCTCGTCTACATCGCGGGCTTCGGGCTCGACGAGGGTGAGTCGATCGGCGCGCTGCTACAGCAGGGTCCTCCGACCCCGGCGGTGGCGAATGTCGATGTCGACTCGGAGGGCTTCGGCTGGATCCCCGAGGACGATTTCCTTGGTCACTTCGCCGCCGATATCGACCCGGTCAAGGCGAAGGTCATGTACGCCGTGCAGCAGCCTCTTCACTTGTCCACGTTCGATGACGTGATGGGCGTCCCCGCGTGGAAGTCGCTGCCTTCGTGGTATCTGGTCGCCGAGAACGACGAGGTGATTCCACCCGATGCCGAGAGGCAGTTCGCACAGCGGATGGGCGCCGACACGATCGAGGTCGCGAGCGGACACTGCGCGATGATCTCCCACCCGGAGGAGACACATGAGCGGATAGTGACCGCGGCGAACGCTGCGGCCGCGCCGGGGTAGGGACAGGGCCCGCCGTCCAGCGGAGCTAGCCGGGGTCGTTGTCTCCGTGGATGGACGATGCCGTTACGGGAGACGTTCCCCGCTTACGAGCACGCTATGCGGACGAGCCGCGGGCTGAGCTGATCCCCAGCCGCTGAGCAGGTAACCGAGCAGCGGTTGCCCACTTGGGAGGTCAGCGATGACGAGGCCGCCGACCTGCTGCTGTCGGTCGAGCCTCGTGTTGGTCGTCGCGGTTGCGGAACGTCTCGATGGAGCGGTCGCCGTAGACGATCCCGGTCAGGCGTTTGGGCTTGCTCATGCGGCGCGCCTTGCCCGATGGCCGGGTCGGACACCCGGTTGTTCGCATGTGACCAACCTGCGCGGTGGGTCCGGGGTCATACCCGCCGACAAGCAACCCACCCCAAGAAAGGGGAAGCATCATGCGTAGGAACAAGTTGGTTGGCACGCTCGCGGTGATCGCGGCGGCGGCGATGGTCCCGGCGACGGCGTTCGCCATTCCCGACCCGGGCGTCGAGCTCGATCCCGAGATCGAGCTCCCGGGCGGGCCGATCGCGGTCCCGGTCGAGTTCTGTAACGAGCAGGTGGTCACGATCCGCGGCACCGACAATCCCGAGGTCCTCGTCGGCAACGCAGGTGTTGCCGACGTGATCAAGGGCAAGGCCGGCAACGACCTGATCATCGGCCTCAGCGGCGAGGACACGATCTGCGCCGACGGGGGCGATGACGTGGTCCTCGGCGGCGGCGACAAGGACACGATCTTCGGCGGCGACAACGACGACGTCGTGCGCGCCGGTGGCGGGAACGACATCGTCCACGGCGGGCTCGGCGACGACGTCGTGCGCGGCGGTGGCGGCGACGACATCGCGCTGCACGGCGACAACGACGAGGACGTCGTCTACGGCGGCCCCGGCCAGAACGACCTGTTCGGCGGCGACGAGTCGGACGTCCTCATCGGCGGCTCGGGCAGGGACCTGCTGCACGGCGGCCAGGAGGTCGACAAGCTCGCCGGGCGCGGCGGGAACGACTCGCTGTTCGGGGACGAGGACAACGATCGCCTCGAGGCCGGCAGGGGCGACGACGTCAGCCTGCGCGGCGGCGAGGGTGACGATCGCCTCGACGGCGGGCCCGGCCTCGACGCCGAGTGCCTGGGCGCGAACAACCCCGACCTCGACGCGCCGGACGTCGACACGATCCAGCGCTGCGAGTAGGCATCACGGCCGCCGCCGCGCAAGCGGCGGCGGCCACCGCCAGGAACGCCTCGCTCAGGTCGTCGAAAGCCACCGGCAAGCTCTGCCAGACTGCCCGCGTCAAACCCCGACGCCTGACTGCCATGCCGGCCCACATCGGGACTAGTGCCTCGGATGCCCTGCGGCTCGCAGAGGATGCGGGCCAGGCTTATGACGAAGGTTTGAGCCCGCACGGCGGCTTCCTGCCACCGGAGATTCCGCTCACGTCGCTGCCTGGCCCGTTTGCGCGGTACGTTGACATCTGTCGCGAGCTGCCCCGGCATTACCACGCGCCAGACGCCCATGTCAGGCCGTGGCTGGGCGAGCAGCTGAGTGGCGGCGGCCCGGACGAGATCGAGCAGGCCAGCGCGCTGACCGAGCCGCAGTGTCATCTGCTGATGACGGTCCTGGGATTGCTGGCACACGCCTACCGCTGGGACTCGGCGCCGCCCCGCCCCGAGGAGCGGCAGCGGACCAGCCTGGTGCTTCCCGACCGGCTCGCCGCACTGTGGTGGCACGTGTCCCGCAGGCTGGGTGTCCCCTGCGTGGGGAGCCTGTACCACCTCGTGCTTGCGAACTGGCGGCTGCGATCTCGGCCGGAAGGCGGCCGCTACGCCAACGGCGAGCTGGCGGGCGAGAACCTCGAGCTCGCGTTCCACTATCTGCTGCCGCCTGCCGACCGCGAGGAACGGACGCTGTTCATATCGGTCGTGGAGTCGGAAGCCCGCGGCGCCGAGGCGCTGCGTGCAATCGTGGCGTTGCTATCGGCGGCCGCGCGAGAGGATGTGCACCAGACCACTTATCTGCTCGACAAGCTCCGGACCGAGATCGCCGCCATACAGCATGCGTTCGCGACCGCGATCCGCAAGCAGCATTTGAAGTCGGATACGTTTCTGACGCTCATCCAGCCGACCCATGTTTGGGGACTGCCCGAGCCGCGGCCGCGCGGCTTGCAGGCGACTGATGTGTCGGGATCGAGCGAGCCTCCTGGCACGCGCCTCCTCGACGGCGCAAGCGGATCGCAGACGCCGATCATGCAGGCGATCGACGCGATTCTCGGGCTGCAACGCCGCTCGCAGACCGGGCAGCTCATCCTCAAGGGCCGCGCGTACTTGTTGCCAAAGCACCGGCGCTTTCTGGGCCTCCTCGACGATGCGTCGCAGGTCGTGCGGGGCTTCGTCGAGCGAGCGGACCGGCCGCCCCTGACGGAGCTGTTCAACGAGTGCGTCCAGGGCGTCCAGCGATGGCGCAAGATGCATCAGAAGCGCGGCGCACTGTATCTCAGGGGCGAGACCGCCGGGGCGGCAAGCGGATACGCCAGCGTGGGCGGCACGGTGCACGCCGAGGCGGCCGCCGACCCTGTCCGCCATTTCGAGGAGGCGATGCAGCAGCGGCTCGACGAGACCACGGCCGCCTTGGTCCGCGCGGACGAGCTGCGGCCCCACACGGTCGAGGCGGCGTTCATGTATCTCACGCCTGACGACCGGACGGCGCTGCTCGCGGCAGCCGGGTCGCGCGAGTACGCCGCGGACGAGATCGTTCTGGAGGAGGGGACGCGACGGCACGGGTTGTTCATCATTCGCCAGGGAGCGGTTCGGGTCTCGCCGGGCAGCGCGCCGGCGAAAATTCTCGCCTATCTGGAGGAAGGCGAGCTGTTCGGGGAGATGTCGTTCCTCGAGAATGCGGCGGCGTCGACCAACGTGATCGCCGATGTTCCCTGCCGCATCGATATCGTCGAGCGCGAGGCGATCTACGAGTTGCTCGCCGGCAGGCCGGGATTCGCCGGACGATTCTTTCAATCGCTCGCGACACTCCTTTCCGACAGGCTGCGCCAGAGGTCGGCGTTGCTGGAAGCGGCGCTCAGCATGCCGAGCGGCTCCGAACCTGCGAGCTGAGCAAGAGTGCTGAGCAAGTCGTCCGTCGTGACCGCTGTACGTCCGGCGCGGGCGAGCGTGCTACAGCTGATCGCCGAGAGGTCGCGCCGCAGCCTCCGCAGGGGTAGCGCTGCGCCAGCCGGTCGGTTAGTTTCGGCCGATGAACTCTCGCGCGTCGTGGATTCGCATAGCCCTGGTCCTGCTCGCTCTGGTGGCGCTCCTCGCACCGACGGCCGCCGTCGCCAAGAAGAAGCACAAGCGCGACGGCTCGAAGCGCGAGAACAGCCCTCTGGTGATCGGCCACCGGGGGGCGAGCGGCTTCCTGCCCGAGCACACGCTGGAGTCCTACAGGCTCGCGATCAAGCTCGGCGCAGACTACATCGAGCCCGACCTCGTGGCGACGAAGGACGGCGTGCTGATCGCCCGTCACGAGCCGTTCATCGGCGACATGGATCCCGTGACCCGCGATTCGACCAACGTTGCGGACCATCCCGAGTTCGCAAGCCGCCTGACGACCAAGATGCTTGACGGCTTTGCAACGACAGGCTTCTTCGCCTCCGACTTCACGCTGGCCGAGATCAAGACCCTCGGCGCGAAGCAGACCCGTGGCGGACGCCCAACCGAGTTCGACGGGAAGTTCAAGGTTCCGACCCTCCAGGAGGTCATCGACCTCGCGAAGCGGGAGTCGAGGAAGCGCGGCCGCAGGATCGGGATCTATCCCGAGACGAAGCACCCGACCTTCCACCAGACCCTCAACCTGCCCCTCGAGGGCCGGCTCGTGAGGGTCCTGGACAGCAATGGCCTGAACAAGCGCAAGTCGCCGGTGTTCATCCAGTCGTTTGAGCAGTCCAACCTGAAGCAGCTGAACACCATGACCCCGGTCCGGCTGGTCCAGCTGGTGGACGCGAACGACACCGACCCGATCACCGGCAACCCGACGTATGCGGCGCCTTTCGACCGGCCCTATGACTGGACCGTCTCCGGCAATCCGGTCTTGCAGGCCCGGACCTTCGGCTTCTTCGCGACGGACGAGGGCCTTGCGGAGATCAAGACCTACGCGGACGGCATCGGGCCGTGGAAGGTATACATCATCCCGACGACCGGCTCAGGGGGCGGGGACGTCAAGCCGCCAACCAACCTGATCCAGCGTGCGCATGCGCACGGCCTGCTGATCCACACGTGGACCTTCCGGGACGACGCGTTCCCGACCGGCTACCCCGGTGGGCCTGTCGAGGAGTATCTCGCCTTCTACAGGCTGGGGATCGACGGCGTGTTCTCGGACTTCCCCGACACGGCTTGGGCCGCGCGGGAGATCTTCAGAGGGCCCTAGGTCACGAGCTGCACGGCCGCGGCGATGCCGACGACGACGATCACCGCCCGCAAAGCCTGTGCGGAAGCGGTTAGACGAGACGGCGCGCAAGCTGCGTGCGGGACTTCACGTCGAGCTTGCGGAACGCCTTGCGCAGGTGGTACTCGACCGTGCTCGGGCTGATGAAGAGCTGCGCCGCGATCTCTCGGTTGGTGTGCCCGTCCGCCGCGAGTCGCGCGATCTGCGCCTCCTGCGGCGTGAGCTGGTCGAGCGTATCCACGGTGCGTTTGCGGGCGCGCTCGCCCGTCGCCTGCAGCTCGACCCGCGCGCGCTCGGCGAAGGCCTCCATCCCGAAGTCAGAGAAGAGGTCGTGGGCGACACGCAGCTCGTTGCGTGCGTCGAGGCGCCGGCGCTCACGTCTCAGCCACTCGCCGTAGAGGAGACGCGCCCGCGCGAGGTCCAGACGAAGGCGCGTCGGCTGCAGACGGTCGATCGCCTCGCGGTAGAGCCTCTCGGCCGCTTCCCCACGATTCAGGAGCGCCCGCGAGCGCGCTTCGACGGCCAGTGCCCACGGAGTGCCGCTGGCGCGCGTGGATTCGCTCAACACCTCGAGGGCTTCGGCAGCATGCTTGCTTCGATCGCTGCGGCTGGCCGCTTCGATCAGCTCGACCGTCGCAAAGGTCGAGAACCAAAGCTCGTGTGGATCCACGGTCGCCTGTGCGGCCGCGGCGAAGGCGTCGTCGTAGCGAGCCAGGCCGTTGTAGAGCACGGCGGTCACCCACTGCGACACCGTGAGGCCCATCCCCTCGCCACGGGCGATGAAGTCCGGAGTGCTGGTTCGGGCCAATTGCTGCATCTCATCTTCATGCCCGCGAAAAGCGGCGAGCGCCAGGGCTCCGTACGCCGGGACCGTCCGACTGTCGGTCGCCTCGGCGAGTGCGTCCGCCTGCTCGACCAGCGACGCGGCCGCGCGCATCTCTCCCGCGAAGATGTGGACCCCTACGCGGGTGCTGAACGCGAGCGGCAGGTGCGTCAGCGCGCCGGCCGCACGGGCCGCTCGGATCTGGCGCAGCGTCAGCGAGTCCCAGCGTTCGTAGTCCCAGATGAATCCCGCCGCCCGGCCGGCCAGCCACCGCCAGCGGAGGCCTTCCTCGGTTCCGATCTCGTCGCGGTGGAACGCGCTCAACGCGTTTCGCAAGCTGGACGTTCCGGCCGCGTGCCCTTCGGTGATCAGCAGCGCCAACCCGTCGAGAAGAAGATCCGCCGCTCGCGGCGGATGCGCCGACGGGGGTGCCGCGCGTGCCGCGGTGGCCACCCGTGGAGCATCGGCCGCGCCTCCCAGGCGACCGGCGAACACGGCGGCGGTCAGTGCGTCGAGGTAGGTCTCCCGTGAAAGCCGCACATCCAGCGGCTCGAGTCGCTTCGCCGCGGCGAGCAACAGGGACGGCGCCTCGCTTCCGCGATTGGCGGCGAAGGAGATTCGAGCCCGAAGCGCGTCGACCTGGGCCCGCTGGAATTCATCCAGCGGGCCCGCGTCCGCGCTCGCGACGAGCGTGAGCGCCTCATCGAGTGCGCCCGCCTGCTGCGTCGCCTGGGCCGCGGCGAGGGCGCGCCCGGCGCGGCGTGCGGGGTCGGGCGTCAGCACGGAGGAGCGCTCGAGGAAGGCCGCGGCGGCGGCGAAGCCTCCGCGCGCCTGTGCTCTGGCTGCAGAACGCTCGAGCTCCGCGGCGACGTCTTCGTCGGGCATGGCTGTCGCCTGCGCCCGGTGCCAGGCGCGGCGATCCGAGTCGGTATCCGGATCGGTCGCTTCCGCGAGGGCGCGATGGACCTCGCTGCGCTCATCGTCCACGGCTGCGCGGTACACCGCCGAGCGAACCAGTGGGTGGCGGAAGACCACGGCGGCGCCGAGGGTCAGCAACCCGTCCGATTCGACGGTGTGTGCCGCTGACTCGGGGATTCCGAGGCGCTGGGCCGCCCGCCACAGCAGCGCCAGGTCGCCGACGGGGTCGGCGGCGGCCACGAGCAACAGTCGTCGCGCGTCGCGTGGGAGCCGCGCAAGCCGCCGCGCGAAGCTCTCCTCGATGCTGGCGGACAGCGGCACCGCCGCGGGCAAACCGAACCCACCCGCGAGCTGCGTCGGCGTCAGCTCGCGTGGCAGCTCCAGCAGGGCGAGCGGATTCCCGCGCGTCTCGACGACGATCCGCTCCAGGACGCGCTCATCCAGCCGAGCCGGCAAGACGGATTCCAACAGTGCCCGCGCGTCGCGATGCCCCAGGGGTCCGACGTGAAGCTCCGGGAACCCGGCGAGCGCGTCGGGTGGCTCGCGCGCGGCGAAAACGAGCGCGACCTTCTCCGCCAACAGGCGGCGAGCCACAAATGCGAGCGCGCGCGCGGACGCGCGATCGAGCCACTGTGCGTCATCGACCAGGGAGAGCAGCGGCCGCTCCTCGGCCGCCTCGGACAGCAGGCCGAGGGCCGCCAGCGCGACCAGGAACGGGTTCGGCGTCGGCCCTGCGCTGAGGCCGAACGCGACGGCAAGCGCGTCGCGCTGGGGGGCGGGGAGGCGTTCCAAGAGCTCGAGGTGAGGCGAGCACAGCTGGTGAAGGGCCGCGTAGGGGAGCTCCATTTCCTGCTCGACACCGAGCAATCGGACGGCCCGGAACCCCCGCCCCGCCTCGACCGCGTAGTCGAGCAGTGCCGTCTTGCCGACGCCCGGCTCTCCATGGACCACCAGCACGCCGCCGTGCCCGCCGCGCGCGGCTTCGAGGAGCCTGTCGAGCACCTCGCGCTCGCGGCGCCGCCCGAGCAGATGCTCTCCCGGCGCCCGAACCGGTGACGATGCTGCGCTCATCTCGTCTGAATGAAGCATGACTGAGGAGGGGACTCGGGTCGCGGACTAAGGAATTCCGGGATTCGATCGCGCGGCGGCAGCGCAACGATGGCCCCCATGCACGTGACACTCACCGGCGCGACCGGGTTCATCGGATCGCACGTACTCACCGAATTGCGGGAACACGGCCACGACGTGACCGCGCTCGTCCGCAACGACGAGCAAGCGCAGGTCGTTGCGGCCCGCGGCGCCTCGGAGGCCGTGGTCGACCTCTACGATCGGCCGGCGGTCGTCGGCCGGCTGCGCAGCGCGGACGCCGCCATCCACACGGCCAGTCCGGGTGACGCCACCAGCGCCGACCTGGACGCCGCGATGGTCGACGCGGCGATCGAGGCCTTCGCCGGCACCGGCAAGCCCTACCTCCACATCAGTGGGGTGTGGGTCTACGGGGCGAACCCCGCCATCACCGAGGAGGCCCCATTCGATCCGCCCGCAATGGTGGCCTGGAGGGAGCCGATCGAACGCCGACTGCTCGACGCGAGCGACATGCGCGGCGTCGTGATCGTCTCCGGCGCCGCGTACGGCGACGGCGGGGGTGGGATTCCCGGACTCCTGCTCGGGTCGCCCCGAGACGACGCCGGCAGCCTGATCATGCTCGGCACCGGACGTCAGCGCTGGCCGACCGTCCATGCCGCCGACCTGGCTGACTTCTTCCGGCGCGCGCTCGAAGACGACTCGGCTCGCGGCTACTACGTGATCGGCGATGGAGACAACCCGACGGTTGCGGAGCTCACCGAGGCGGCGGCGGTCGCGGCCGGGGCGTCCGGGGCGGTCCCCGGCTCCGACGATGAGGCCCGGGCGCGCCTCGGCGACTCGTTCGCCGAAGTCCTCCTGCTCGACCAGGCCACCGACGCGGCCAAGGCCAGAGCCGAGCTCAATTGGCGTCCGTCCCGTCCGGGACTCGTCGAGGAGCTCCGCCACGGGAGCTACAGCAGAGTGGCCGACCGGACGAGATGAACGCATGGGAGGATGCGGCATTCGTGGACCGAACGCCTGCTTCAGGAATGACCGGCCAGGCAGCGGCTGTCGCCGATCCCGAGGCGCGGGAGTTCCTGCGGAAGGCCGATCCGGTCCTCGCGCGGCTCATCGACGCGCACCCGGACTTCCGTCCGCGCGCCTGGCTCGACGAGCTCCCTCCGCTCGATGCCTTCGGGACGCTCGTCTTCCAGGTCATCGGCCAGCAGCTCTCCGTCAAGGCGACACGGACGATCCTGGGCCGTCTCGAGCAGCACTTCGGAGGTCGTCTGCCGTCACCCGCCGAGCTCCTCGAAGCGGATCCGCAGGTACTGCGCGACAGCGGGATGTCGGCTCGCAAGGGGACGACATTGCGTGCCCTGGCGGAACGCTTCGTCGACGGCCGCCTTAGCGACGAGACGCTGGCCGGCATGACGGACGCCGAGATCGAGGCGGCCCTGACCGACGTGCATGGGATCGGCGCCTGGACGGCCCACGGCTTCCTGATCCTCGCGCTCGATCGGCCCGACGTGCTCCTCTCCGGCGACCTCGCGCTGCGGCGCGCGGTCAAGCGGTCCTACGGACTCGACCACCTTCCGACCGAGGACGAGATGGCCGCCCTCGCGGAGCGCTGGCGACCGTACCGGAGCCTTGCGGTGAGCTACCTGTTCGCGTCGGAATTCGAGGAGGGAACCTGATGGATGTGGGAATTCGATGACAGACCACACCTCCATCTCAGCCGAAGAGGCCGCGGACCGGCTGGCGATCCGCGAGCTCGTCGACGCCTATGCCTTCTGCGCCGATCGTCGCGACGCCGATGGCCAGAAGGCGCTCTTCACCGAGGACACCCACTTCGTCGTATACATGGCCGGCGAGGGCACCGATGCGACGGACAATCTGCATGGCCGGGAGTCGCTGACGCCCGTGTTCGACAACCTGAACAGGTACGAGGTCACGATGCACTTCAACGGCCAGAGCACGGTGGCGCTCGACGGCGATCGTGCGACGGGGGAGACCTATTGCCTGGCGCACCACCTGTACTCGGACGACGGCGGGCGCAGGCTGATGATCGCCGCGCTTCGTTATCAGGACATCTTCGTCAAGGCGGACGGAACGTGGCGGTTCGCCGAGCGCCGGCTCTACGTCCGTTGGACGGAAACACGCACTCTCGACGCGGCGGGGGTTGTCTGAGGTGCTCGCCGGGCGCGAGGATCGAGCTATGGTCACCGGTCCCGCCGCGGAGATTTGCGTTGTCGACGTACCGGAGCGCTCACGCTTCGAGGTCCTGGTCGACGGAGAGATCGCGGGCTTCACCGAGTACCGTCGCCGCCCGGGTCTGATCGCCTTCATCCACACGCTGATCGACCCGCGCTTCGAAGGCCAGGGCCTTGGCTCCCAGCTGGTCCGCACGGCGCTCTCGGAGGCACGCTCCGACCGCCTGTCGGTCCTGCCCTTCTGCCCGTTCGTGCGGAGTTACATCGCCGGCCACACCGAGTACCTCGACCTGGTGCCGGAAGCGATGCGAGCGCAGTTCGAGCTCCCCGCCGATGGCTGACACCGCGTCAAAACGCAAGCGCTACAGGGGCGAAGCCGTCGACGTCAGCTTCGACCCGATGCGCTGCCGGCACGCCGCTGAGTGCGTCCGCGGGCTCGGGGCCGTCTTCGATACCGATCGTCGACCTTGGATTTTCCCCGACGGCGCCGACCCCGAGGCCGTGGTGCGCGTCGTCGCACGCTGTCCGACGGGTACGGCAGCGGGACGTGCGCCGACTGGCCTCATCCACGCGCCACCGAACCTGAGAGTGCTTGAGCAACCGCCGGATGCAGCGCGCTCGCCGGGAATGTGGGCGACAGCGTCATTTGCGGACCTTTTCTGGAGTCCAACGAGAACAACAACACCGCCGACATCGACGTGATCTGCTAGCGGGCGTCTCGTAGGAATCGGCGCGGACGGCGGAGACGCGAGGAGGGGGCCGCGAGCGGCCCCCTCCTCTGACTCGAAAGGGTTCCTAGGCGTTGCTGAGCTCGCGCTCGGTGGCCTGGAGCACGCCGGCGCGGTTCTTGTGCTTGCGCTCGTAGCTGCGGACGGCCTTGATCCGGCTGTCGTCGGCCTCGGAAAGCACGGCACGGACTTCCTCCACACCTAGCTCGTCGTAGCCGGGCCAGGGCTCGGACGCCTGCAGGGAGTCGACGCGGCTGGTGATGGTGGAGCGGTTTTGGTTCTTGCGCTCGTAGGCGTCGAGCTTGGCCAGATCGACCTGGGAGAGCTCGGAGAGCTTGTCCTGGACCTTGTTTGCGCTGAGCGAGTCGTAGTTCGAGATCGCCAGGTCGGATTCGGACGCCACGGCGCCCTTGACTGTGCCCTCGGCACGCGCCACTCCGGGCACCTTGCGGGCCTGGCGGGCTGTGCGCTTCGCTTGTTCCGCACCCTTGCGGGTGGTGCGCTTGGCCGTGCCGCCCACCTCGCGCAGCGTGTCGGCGGCGCCCGTCTCGGTCACGTCATAGGAGCCGTCCCCGTCGAACTCCGCCCGTGCCACGGCGTCGGTCAGGCGCGGGATCTCCTTCAGGAGCCGGTCGAGCATCCGCTGCTCGTCCCCGAGGATGGACTCGGCCAGACGCTCGGTCTTGGCGTCTCCGGCGCTGCGGGCGAGCCGGGCCAGCGCCGTGTAGGTGGCGATCTCGAGCGCCTCGGCCGCGCACGAGTCCTTGGCGTTCTTGAGCACCTTCTCCTCGCCACCGGTTCCGCGAACCAAATCGAGCGGGGTCTTGGTCAACGCCAAGGCCTGCCCAACAAGGCTCTCCAGGGCACCGAGTCCGACCTGAAGCGGGTTGTTGCCCTGTCCCAGCTCGACCAACCGGCCCTCGACACGCTCGGCGTGCCGCCGAGTCTCCTGAACGTGGGTCTCCAGCCCGTCGCGGTACTGACCCTTGGGGGTCATCGCGATCTGCGCCTGCAACTGGCGCACTAGCGCCAGCTCGGCACCATGGGCCTCGTTCAAGTACTGCACGATCTTCTGCTCTTGCTTCTCAGTCACGAAATTCACTCTCAGTCTTGTGGGGCGGGATGGTTCCGACCGAGCCTGGGACAGAAATCGGCTGCCCACGCCCGGCCGGAAACCACGAAACGGGCGACCCGATCTAGCGGTCGCTGGGCTCGTCGGTGTAGGGCTCGCTGCTGCCGGACTTGGCGAGACCGCGGGAGATGAAGTAGCCCGCGCCGAGAATCGAGACATACAGCCATGCCTGGCGGGCGATGAACTGGTCCGTGCCGTTATCGCCGCCATTGATGACGGCGGCGCTGCCGAGGATGGCCACGACGAGGCCGATCATCGCCCAGAACTCGGTGGTCTTGAACGCCTGCTTGGTCTCGGTCGCGAGTCGACGGGCGACCCTGCCGACTGGCGATCCATTTGCATCCGCGCGCACGCTGCCGCGGGTTACGTCTGTTGCTGCCATGAGAAACTCCTTGGAGTAGTTGGCCGGGGGCCCCGTAGGTTGCGAGGGGGCCGGCGTGGTTGTAGGAGGCAGAGCGCGCCGTTGCTAGTGAAGGCTCGTGCCTACTGCCCAGATACCCCAAAGGAGCGGCCCACAAAAGTTTGGGGCAAACGTCACGGACTTTCCCGAACC
Organism: uncultured Thermoleophilaceae bacterium; assembly: GCA_963751835.1. Lineage (GTDB taxonomy): Bacteria > Actinomycetota > Thermoleophilia > Solirubrobacterales > Thermoleophilaceae > JACVRW01. The sequence goes on from CAVVWD010000011.1 coordinate 206,122, forward strand.
GCGAGTGACGACCGCTCCTCACGCCGCTGCCGCGGCTGTCTCGAGACGGCTGAGCGCGCGTCGGAGCAGCCGTGATACATGCATTTGGGAGAAGCCGATCCGCTCGCCGATCTCGCGCTGGTTGAGGTCGTGCATGAAGCGCAGTTCGAGCACCGAGCGCTCCACGTCCGGCAACTCCTTCCAGGTCGTCGCTATCGCCTCGCGGTCCTCGACGAGCTCGTAGGCGTTGTCCTCGCCGCCGAGTGTGTCCACGAGCGCCGCAGACTCGTCGTCATCGCGTGCGATCGGGGCGTCGAGCGACGCCGCCTCGTAGCTGGCCGCGGCCTCGTGCGCCTCGAGCACCTGCTCGACGGAGCAGCGGAGGTGTTCCGCCACCTCGCGCACCTTGGGCGAGCGGCCGAGCTCTTTCGAGAGACCCTCCGTCGCGCGGCCCACGGCGAGTGTGCGCTCCTGAAGCTCGCGCGGCACGTGGAGCGACCAGCCCTTGTCGCGGAAGTGGCGCTTGAGCTCGCCGAGCATCGTCGGCGCGGCGTAGCTCGTGAACTTCGTGCCGCGGTCCGGATCGAAGCGGTCGATCGCCTTGATCAGGCCCAAGCTCGCAACCTGAAGCAGATCATCGAACGCCTCGTCGGTGTACGTGTAGCGGCGAGCCAAGTCGCGGGCGAGTGGCAGGAAACGCTCGACGAGCTCCTCACGCGCGGCAAGGTCGCCGCACTCGTGATAGCGGAGCAGGAGGTCTCGCTCGAGAGCCCGTGCGGCAGCGTGGTCGCCGGCTTCGGGGTGAGTCGTCTGGGACAGCCTCGGCGGTGCGAGGGCAACTGCGCACATGGGAACCTCCGTCGTCTTCGTGTTGACGCAAGGTCCGAGTCGCGACCGATCCAACCGGGTGCCGCGGCGACGTCCCCTCTGATTGCCCGAGGACCTCGCTTCGGTGGCGTTGTGCCCCTCGTCGCGCTTTCCCAGCAGCTGCGCGCTGCTCCCCGATCCACGTGGGATCGGAACGAATCGGGAAGTATGGCAGAGACAGACCGGTCTGTCTAGCGCTAGGCTTAAAGCATGTCGGCCGTGGAAGCAATCTCGCAACCGAAGCCGGATGCGCGCGAGCGGATCCTCGACACCGCCTACGAGCTCTTCTCCCGCCGTGCTATCCGCGACGTGGGCATAGACGAGGTGATCGAGCGTGCTGGGGTGGCGAAGGCGACCCTGTATCGCCACTTCCCGTCCAAGGACGACCTGGTGATCGCGTTCCTCGAGCGCCGGGAGGAACGCTGGACGGTGGCGTGGGTAGAGGCGGAGGCGAGGCGACGTAGCAGCACGCCCGAGGAGCAGCTGCTCGCGATCTTCGAGTTGTTCGACGAGTGGTTCCGCCGCGACGACTTCGAAGCGTGCTCATTCATCAATGTGCTGCTCGAGATGGGCGCCGAGCATCCCGTTGGCCAGGCGAGCGTCCGGCATCTCGCGAGCATCCGGTCGGTTGTAGGCCGTCTCGCAGAGGAGGCGGCATTGCGCGACCCTGAGTCCTTCGCGCACTCGTGGCACATTCTCATGAAGGGGTCGATCGTCTCCGCCGCCGAGGGCGATGCCGAGGCGGGACAGCGAGCCCGATCGATGGCGCGGCTCCTGATCGAGCAACACCGGTAGCGGCTCCCTCTCCGCCAGGCCGGTTTCGGCGGGCCGGCGCTTAACGCTCGGCCGCCGGCGGCCGCCTCGTTCAACCGTTCGAGGCACGTCCAGTTGTGTCGGCCCCGCGCGTTACGGGGTCGGCAGGGGTGTCACGAGCGTGCTAGCTGCTTCTCGGTCAGCCGTGCCATTCGGTTGGCGGTCAGGGCGAGGAAGCGAAGCTGCTCGCGACGGCCGAACAGTCGGAAGCCGATGCGGACCAAGAGATTGCTCCGCGCCGCCGGCCGGGAGAAGGAGGCCACGCGGAAGAGCACGTCTCCCGTCTCAGGGAACTTCCAAACCTCCCACTTCATCTCGCCCTGCTCGACGTGCCCCTCGAGCGTCCGATAATTCCAGCCGAAGACCCGGCCGCGTCGCCCGTCGAGCCTGCGCTCCTCGTCGTAGACATCTCCAACGCGAACACCCACATAGATCCGCAGGCGGTGGAAATGCAGGATCAGCAGCATCGTGCGCTGCTCGAGCGGCTCGTCAGGGTCGAACACCCCGCGCACGATCGACGGGTCGGCGAAGTCGTAATTGCGGGCGATTGCCCGAGCCGTTTCCCAGCTTCCGCCCGGGGTGGGGGCGCCGGGTGGCTCGGGGGGCAAGGCTTGGCGCACGTCGTCCGCGTGCCATCCGTTTTGTGGCGTGTACTCGGTCCGGCGGGAGACGTCGAAGTTGAGCTCTCGGCCGCGGAGCTCCGCAAGCGCCTGGCGGGGGTTGCGCGGCTGCCCCAGCAGCAACCGGTCAATCACGGGTGGGGACGTCCTCGACGCGGCGGGTGTTGATGCGCAAACCACCGTCCCGCTGGCCCCCCGACATGCGGATGACCCGTTCGAGAAAGGAGATCCACATGTGGAGTTGGATCTCTTTCGACATCCGCATGCGGTCATAGAGCAGGTTGGAGAGGCGGTCGCCGCTGCGGGCCCAGGACTCGATCTCGAAGCGAACGCGCCCATCCTCGCCTTCGACGCGGAAGGCGATCTGGCCCGCCTCGAGGTGCCCGGTAAGCGTCATGAAGCGAAACGAACGCGCGGAGACCTCAACCACCCGCACCGGACCGTCCCACGGCCCCGGCATGCGAACGATGTACTCGTCACCGGGCCGCATGGCCCCCTCGTCGCCTGAGACCTTCCTGAACGTGGCGAATTCGCTGGGGGCGGCGGAGTCCGGGTCCGCCTGCAAGCGCGCCATCAGCTCTTCGGGTGGCAGCCCTGCCCCGCGGATGTCCGCCCGGTATCGGCGATGGAAGAGCGGGCCCGCGCCATCAACGACCCGCTGCGCCTCATCATCCGTGCTGCCGTCCGGTAGCGGCGGCGGTTCATCGTCGGCCCAACATCCAGGTTCCTCGGCGCGGTAAAGGGGGGTGGTCCGCCATAGATAGCGCCAGGAAGTCAGCGCCAGGCCGAGCGGCCACCGTGCCGCGATCCCCGCCGAGCGGGTCAGGGGCAGCTTGCTGGATCGGGGCATGGGCACCCGCTACCCGTGAGCAAATGAGGCATGCATCCCCGCACGCCGGGTAGCGAGGCCGAGTGTTGACCAAGGCTTTCGTTCGTGTAGGTCTACGCGGCTGGCACTTCCAGGCAGCCTCGCTCGCGTCGATCTACCTCTGCATCGCGCTCTGGATCCGCGCGAAGACGGTTGACCAGGAGGAGCGAGGAAACGCGGAGCGGCGAGCGCTGTTCGTCGGCCTCTGGCCGCCCATGTTCTGGCTGATAGGCGACGCGGTCCAACTTGAGGAGCGCTCGCGCCGTCGACGGTCCGTGGCGAGCATTCCTATTCGACGGCGAAGTGGAGGCAAGGCTGGGGTCCCACGAGGCTGGCGCAGGTAACCCGGGTGACAGGACCCGCGCCCTGGGCGGGGTCCGATGCCCTAAACGGTTACTCGGACTTGTCCTGCTCCTCGGGCGCAGGCGGCGCGTCCGGCACGTCCGGAAGGACCTCCGGCTCGTCCGGCAGCCGCGGGGTGTCCTCGCTCGAGGGATCCGTCGAGGATCCCTCCTCGCGGGCGTCGCCCTTCGCGCCCACGCCGACCGTCTCGCGCTTGCGCTCCTTGGGTGTCGAGACCGAGATCTTGACGTCGTCCTCGTCGTCGTCCGGGGCCTTGTCGACCTCGATCGTCGAGCCGGGCGGCATCGACTGCGAGAGCACCTCGTCCGCAAGCGGATCCTCGATGTAGCGCTGGATCGCGCGCCGCAGCGGGCGTGCTCCCATCGCCGGGTCCCAACCCTTGTCGACGAGGAAGTCGGCCGCGCTGTCCGAGAGGTTGAGCGAGAGCTCGCGCTCCGCCAGCGACTCGCGGATCCGCCGCAGCAGGAGATCGACGATCGTCGTGATCTCCTCCTTCGTCAGCTTGTGGAAGACGATGACCTCGTCGATGCGGTTGATGAACTCGGGTCGGAAGACCTTCTTGAGCTCGCCCATGATCCGGTTCTTCATGTCGTCGTACGAGAGCCCTGTCTCGTCGCCGACGGTGAAGCCGATCCCGGTGTTCTTGGCGATCTCCGAGGCCCCGACATTCGAGGTCATGATCACGATCGCGTTGCGGAAGTCGACCGTGCGGCCCTGTGCGTCGGTGAGCCGGCCGTCCTCGAGGATCTGCAGCAGGATGTTGAAGACGTCCGGGTGCGCCTTCTCGATCTCGTCGAGCAGGAGCACGCTGTACGGCTTGCGCCGCACGGCCTCGGTGAGCTGGCCGCCCTCGTCGTAGCCGATGTAGCCGGGGGGCGAGCCGACGAGCCGTGACACGGAGTGCTTCTCCATGTACTCCGACATGTCGATACGCACCATCGCGTCCTCGTCCCCGAACAGGAACTCGGCGAGCGTCCGCGCAAGCTCTGTCTTCCCGACGCCGGAGGGGCCGAGGAAGATGAACGAGCCGGTCGGGCGCTTCGGGTCCTTGAGGCCGGCGCGCGAGCGCCGGATCGCCTTCGACACCGCCTCGATGGCCGCGTCCTGGCCGATCACGCGCTTATGGAGCTCGTCCTCCATGCGCATCAGCTTCTGCGTCTCGGCCTCGGTGAGCTTGAACACCGGGATGCCGGTCCACATCGAGACGATGTCGGCGATCTCCTCCTCGCCGATCTCCGGGCGCTCGCCGGACTCGCCGGAACGCCACTGCTCCTCGAGCTCGCGCTTCTTGTTCGTGAGCTGGCGCTCCTGGTCGCGCAGGTTCGCGGCCTTCTCGAACTCCTGCGCCTCGATCGCCGCCTCCTTGTCGCGCCGCGTTGTCTCGATCTCCTCCTCGAGATCGCGATACACGGGCGGGGCCGTCATCGACTTGATGCGCGCGCGAGAGGCGGCCTCGTCGATGAGGTCGATCGCCTTGTCGGGCAGGAAGCGGTCGGAGATGTAGCGGTCGGCCAGCTCGGCGGCCGCCTCGAGCGCCTCGTCGGTGATCCCGACGCGGTGGTGCTGCTCGTAGCGGTCGCGCAGCCCCTTGAGGATCTGCACCGTGTCCTCGGTCGACGGCTGGTCGACGCGGATCTGCTGGAAGCGCCGCTCGAGCGCGGAGTCGCGCTCCAGGTACTTCCGGTACTCGTCGAGCGTCGTGGCGCCGATCGTCTGGAGCTCGCCGCGCGCGAGCGCCGGCTTGAGGATGCTCGCGGCGTCGATCGCGCCCTCGGCGGCGCCCGCCCCGACGAGGTTGTGGAGCTCGTCGATGAACAGGATGATGTCGCCGCGCTGGGTGATCTCCTTCATCACCTTCTTCAGGCGCTCCTCGAACTCGCCGCGGTACTTCGAGCCGGCAACCAGCGCGGCCAGGTCGAGGGTGTAGATCTGCTTGTTCTTCAGCAGCTCGGGCACCTCGCCGTTGGTGATCAGCTGGGCGAGGCCCTCGACCACCGCGGTCTTGCCGACGCCCGGCTCGCCTATCAGCACCGGGTTGTTCTTCTGGCGCCGCGAGAGGATCTGCATGATCCGCTCGATCTCGGTCTCGCGGCCGACGACCGGGTCGAGCTTGCCCTCGGCTGCGAGCTTGGTCAGGTTGCGGCCAAACTGGTCGAGCAGCTTGGAGGACTTCTTGCCCTCGCCCTGGGCGCCGGCTGCCGCGCCGGCGCGGCCCTGGCGGCCGCCGGGGCCGGAGAGCATGCGGATGACCTCGTTGCGGATCTTCTCCGAGTCGGCGTCGAAGTCGAGCAGGATGCGTGCGGCAACGCCCTCGTTCTCGCGCACGAGGCCGAGCAGGATGTGCTCGGTGCCGATGTAGTTGTGGCCGAGCGAGAGCGCCTCGCGCAGCGCGAGCTCGAGCACCTTCTTGGCGCGCGGCGTGAACGGGATCTGCCCGGAGGTGACCTCCTCGCCCGATCCGACGATGCGGACGACCTGGGCGCGGACGCGCTCCACCGTTATGTCGAGCGACTCAAGGACGCGGGCTGCGAGGCCCTCCTCCTCGCGCAGCAGTCCGAGCAGGATGTGCTCGGTGCCGATGTAGTTGTGCTTGAGGATGCGAGCCTCTTCTTGGGCTAGAACCACCACCTGGCGGGCCCGTTCGGTGAAGCGCTCAAACACGGCTGCTCTCTATCTGTCGGGTATGACGGGGCCAAGTGTTACCCGTTCTTCCCACTTAATCGGTTGAAAGGACCGATCGGATGAGAGTTCTCGGGTTCCACCAACCCGCTCCGGCGAGTCTACCAACGCCTTCCAAGGCGGTTTTCGCCTTCACGAAGCCCTAAAAACCCGAGTCTTCCCAGGGATTTCGCGCTAGGCTGGCCGCCTCCCTTCAGCTCGGGACACGAACCACGATCCTCAATGACCAGGACTCGACTCGCGGCCACCGTCATCATCGCCTGCGCCTGCTCGCTCCCCGTCTCAGCCTGCGGTGAGAGCGAGGAGACCGAGTTCAAGGAGGACTACAACACCGCCGTCAAGCCGCTCAGCGAGCTGAATTCGGACATCGGCAGCTCGATCGGCGGCGAATCGGGGCGATCAAACGATGCGATTGCGAAGGAGTTCGAGCAGCTCGCCGACAAGGCGCAGCAGACGCGCGAAAACCTCGCCGATCTCGAGCCGCCCGAGGACGCCCAGGAGTCCTTCGACAAGCTGCTGTCATCGCTGAAACAGGGCACCGATGACCTGCGCGCGGTCGCGCAGGCGGCCAAGGACGGCGATCCGGCCGCCGCCCGGGAGGCCTCCGAGGCCCTGGTCTCGTCCGGGAGGGCCATTCAGAAGGCCGAGACCGAGCTGCAGGACGCGGTGGAGGGCTGATTCCCTAGGGGGCCGGCTCCAGGCGGGTCAGGGTCTGATCTGCGTAGCTCGTGACCCACACGGCGCCCACCCCCACGCTCACGCGGTCGGCTGTCTGGCCGATCTTGACCGGGCGCCCCATCACGCGCCCCGTTTCCGGATCCAGCCTCGTCACCGTGCCGTCGCCGGTGTTCGGCACCCAAATGGTCCCCTTGAGGTTGGGGTAGCTCGGGGCGTCGCCGACCGGGATCGTCTGCACGACGCGGTTCTGTGACGTGGAGACGCGCTGGACGTTGTCGTCCTCCAAGTTGGCCACCCAGACCGAACCACTGGCGATCGTCAAGCCGGTGGGATGGTCGCCGACCGGGATGGTCCTGACGACCCGCCGCGAGCGCGGATTCACGCGCGAGACCGTGTCGTCGCCGGAGTTCGTGACCCAGATCGACCCACTGCCGGGCTCCGACTCCGGTGGGCTCCTCGCCGACCCTGATCGGGCGCCCGGCCACGCGGTTGGTGGCGGGATCGATCCGCACGAGCGTGTCGTCGTCGCGGTTCACGACCCAGACCGCGTCCCCGCTCGGGGTCAGCCAGGAGGGGCTGTCGCCCACGGGGATGCGTTCCGTGACCCGGGCGGCGTTCGGGCTGTAGCGGGACACGATCCCGGAGTCGGCGCTCGCCACCCAGACCGACCCGAAGGCGATCAAGAGCGCACTCGGGCGCCCGCCGATCCGGCCGCCGGCGCCCGTCATCCGGTTGAGCGCCTGGTCGACCTTGAGAATCGTCCCTTCGGGTGAGGTGACCACCCAGACGGACCTCGGGCCGGATCCGATCCCGGCCGGCGGCGCGCCGATCGGCATTGGCGATCCCACAACGGTCGCGGCCGGCTCCTCCTGTGAGGCCGCGCCTGCCCGCGGCGACCGCTCCGGCGAGTCGTCGTCGAGCGCCAGGAGGACCGCCACGGCAGCCCCAACCGCTGCCAGCAGAAGGAGCCCCGCCGCGATGCGCCTGCGGGTCCGGCGCCGCGGCCGGCGCCGGCGCCAGCGGGGAGGAGGGTCGAGCTCAGGGCGCCGGGCGGAAGGGCGCGTGTGCGCGTGCGTCGACCCGCTCATCGCGGCTCGAGCCTCGTGACGCTGTCGCCCTCGGCGCTCGTGACCCAGACGCCGCCGTCGCGTCCGGCTGCGATCCCGGCGGGATCCTCGGGCACGCGGACCGGGCCGCCGACCATCTCGCCGCTGCGCCCATCGACCCGAATGACCACGTCGCGCTCGGAGTCCGTCGCCCAGAGCCAGCGCCGGTCGAGGGCGAGATACTCCGGACGCCCTCCGACCCTGATGGTCTTCGGTTCGGATGCGGATACGGGGACGCCCCGCACGACACCGTCACCTGCCACGGACACCCACGCTCCGGTCGTCCCGGCCGCGACGTCGGCCGGCAGCCGGCCGACCGGTACCGGCGGACCGGTGACGAGGCCGGAGCGCGCGTCGATCGAGCTGATCAGCCCGTCGAAGGTGTCGAGCACCCACAGGCGGTCGCCCGCAAGAGCCAGCGCCCCGGCCGAGCTTCACCGATGTCACGTCCTGCGCCACCTGGTTCGAGCGGGCGTCGATCCGTCAGCACGCGGTCATCCTCGGTCGCCACCCAGACGATGTCCGTAACCGCGGCGAGGTCGACCGGGGCCGCGTCCAGGGGGATCGTGGCGATCGCGCGCCGGGACCTGATGTCGATCCGCGTGACGGTCGCGTCGCCGAAGTTCGCCACCCACACCGAGGCCGGCCCCGCTGCGATCGCCTTCGGATCCTCGCCGACGGGGATACGGCTGCGCACCCGGGGCCGCCGAGAGTCGATGAAGGTCACGCTCTCCGCGCCGGTGTTTGCCACCCAGATGCCGCCGGCCGGTGTGACCGCGATCCCGCTGGGGGCGTCGCCCACCGGGATCGAGCGGCCCACGATCTCCGCCCCTGGAGCCGCGACGGCCTGGGCTCCGCGCGCCTGCCCGGACGTCGTCGTCCTCGGCCGCATCGTCGTCGCCCGAGAGGACCAGCGCAGCCACCCCGGCGAGCGCGCCGAGCACCGCCAGCGCCGCCAGCAGCGCCCTCCACCCAGGGCGCCGCCGAGTCCGAGAAGGAGCGGTGCGCGACGCCGCGAGCCGCGCCCGGGCGCCGGTGTCGCCACCGCCCGGCACCGCGTCGAGCGCGGCGCGACCCATGTCGCGAGCGGACGCGAAGCGGTCGTCCGGGTCCTTCTCCATCGCGCGCCGGGCGACGCCGGCGAGGCGGCGCGGGACGTCCGGGGCCAGCTCCGTGGCCGAGCGGCGGCGTGTCCGAGATGTGCGCCCAGAGCTTCGCGACGTCGTCCTCGCGCGGGAACGGCACCTGCCCCGTGAGCGTCTCGTAGAGGACGCAGCCGAGGGCATAGACGTCGGCACGGCCGTCGACCGGGTCGCCGCGAAGCTGCTCGGGAGCCACGTAGTCGAGCGTCCCGACCCACTCGCCCGCCGAGGTCAGGCCGCTCTCGGAGGCGCTCCGCTTGGTGAGGCCGAAGTCGGTGAGGTAGACGTGCTCCCCGCCGCCGCGGGCGGCCACGAGCACGTTCGCCGGCTTGACGTCGCGGTGGACGAGGCCACGCTCGTGTGCGGCCTCGAGGGCGGATGCCACCTGGGCCATGACGCCGGCGGCCCGGAGCGGGTCGAGGCGCTCCTCCGCGGCAATCAGCGAGCGCAGGTCGGTCCCCTCGACAAAGCGCATAGCGATGTAGAGCACGCCGGCCGCCTCGCCGGCCGCGAACACGGGGATCACGTTGGGGTGGTCGAGCGAAGCCGTGAGCCGCGACTCGCGCACGAACCGGTCCCTGAAGGCGATGTTGTCGGCGAGCGTGCCGGCGATCACCTTGAGCGCGACCGGCCTGCCCAGCGAGATCTGGACAGCGCGGTACACGACGCCCATGCCGCCGCGACCCACCTCGTCTTCGACCCTGAAGTCGCCGAGGACCGAGCCCGTCGAAAGCACGCTCATCCAATCTCCGGGAGAACCGTTTCCAGCCTACCCCACCGCTGGACGGGGGCACCCGAACTGGTCAAAGTAAGGGTCGTGGCTACCGCCGTCCCGGCCAGCCCCCACGCGGCCAGCGCCGTCGAGCTGAAGGCCCAGATCGAAGCCGAGCGGGAGGGACTGCCGTTCCTGATCTACCGCGACAGCGACGGCGCAGCACGAGCTCGTGGTGCTGAACCCGGAGACGGAGCGGATCACGCTCGGCCGGCGCTCGTCCGCCGACCTGACGCTGCATTGGGACGAGGAGGTCTCACGGCTCCACGCCGAGCTTGTGCGCAAGGGCGAGGACTGGACGGTCGAGGACAACGGACTCTCGCTCAACGGGACGTTCGTGAACGCCGAGCCGGTCCGCGGACACCGGCGGCTGCGCGACGGCGACGCGCTGCGGCTCGGGTCGACGGTGATCGTCTTCCGCAACCCGGGCGACCGCGAATCACGCGTGACCACCCCGTCGGCGGAGCTGCGCAAGGTCGTCGAGCTGACCGATTCGCAGCGGCGCGTGCTGGTCGCGCTCTGCCGTCCGTTCAAGGACTCGGCGGCGTTCGTGACGCCGCCGCCAAACGAGCAGATCGCCCGTGAGCTCTTCCTGAGCGTGGACGCGGTCAAGAAGCACATGCGCTCGCTGTTCGAGAAGTTCGAAGTCCAGCACCTGCCTCAGAACGAGAAGCGGGCGCGGCTCGTCGAGCGCGCGTTCGCGGGCGGCTTCATCTCAGATCGCAGCCTCTGAGCGGCCCTCCCGCAAGAGGTGGAGCCGGACGGCACCTTGGTGTCCTTGGCGGGCCGGCCCGCCGCGGCGAGACTGGCCGCAGGGCGGCCCGGGACCGGCTTTGCGGGCTTGCACGCTCACCGCGAGTGCGCGCCCGGGCCGCCGCGGCGCTCAGTTGCGCATCGCCGGGAAGAGCACCACCTCGCGGATCGAGTCGCGCCCGCTCAGCAGCATCACGAGCCGGTCGATGCCGATGCCGATGCCGCCCGTCGGCGGCATGCCGTGCTCGAGTGCGCGGACGTAGTCCTCGTCGTAGGGCTGGGTCTCCTCGTCGCCGGCGGCCTCGTCCGCCCGCTGCTGCTCAAAGCGCGCGCGCTGCTCGTCCGGGTCGTTCAGCTCGGTGAAGGCGTTGGCGAACTCCATCCCGCCGGCGAAGCACTCGAAGCGCTCCACGAGCCCGGCCTGCGAGCGGTGGTCCTTCGCGAACGGCGAGAGCTCCTTGGGGTAGTCGAGGATGAAGGTCGGGTCGTGGAGCTCGGGCTCGACCTGCTTGGAGAGGAGGTCGTCAACGCGCTTCGCCCAGGTGCCCTCGCCGGGCAGCTCGTCCTTCGAGATGTCGAGCCCCGTCTTCTCCCGGATGGCCTCGTGCAGCTTGATGCGCCTCCAGGGCGGTGAGAAGTTGATCGGGCCGTCGTAGCCCACGTCGGTCGCGACGTAGGCGATTAGCTCCTCGAGCCGCGCCGCGATGTCCTCGTAGTCCGCGTACGCCTCGTACCACTCGAGCATCGTGAACTCCGGGTTGTGCTTATGCGAGACGCCCTCGTTTCGGAAGTCCTTGCCGATCTCGTAGACGCGCTCGAGCCCACCGACGATCAAGCGCTTGAGGTAGAGCTCGTCGGCGACCCGCAGGAAGAAGTCGCGGTCGAGCGCGTTGTGGTGGGTCACGAACGGGCGAGCGAGCGCGCCCCCGTAGAGCGGCTGGAGGATCGGCGTCTCGACCTCGAGGAAGCCGCGCTCGTCGAGCCAGCGCCGGATCGCCCGTACGACCCGGCTGCGCAGGATGAAGAGCGCCCGCGTGTCCTCGTTTGCGAGCAGGTCGAGCTCGCGGTGGCGGTAGCGCGTCTCAACGTCCTCGAGCCCGTGGAACTTCTCGGGCGGAGCGAGCAGCGACTTGGCAAGCAGCGTCCAGCCGCTCGCGCGCAGAGTGAGCTCGCCGCGGCGTGACTTGAAGGCCGTCCCGTCGACCCCGATGACGTCGCCGAGATCCAGCGAGGTGAGCGTGTCGAACGACCCCTCGCCGAGCACGTCCCGCTGTGCGTGGACCTGCAGCTTGCCGCTGCGGTCCACCACATCGAGGAACGCGGCGCCACCGTGCCCGCGCCGGGCGGTCATGCGGCCGGCGATCCGGTACGCCGAGTCGGTCTCCTCCCCGGCCTCCAGGCCGTCGTGGGCCTCGTGGACCTCCGCTATCGGCGTGACGCCCTCGAACTCGTGAGGAAACGGGTCGATCCCCTGCTCGCGCAGGCGCTCGAGCTTGGCCCGGCGGTCGTCCACGGCGGGGAAACCTACCGGGGGGCGGACTAGCGCTCGATCTTGGTGATCTTGAGCTTGCGGGCGGGGCCGCGGGGCACGGGCACCGTCACGGTCTCGCCGCGCTTGTGGCCGAGCAGGGCGCGGCCGACGGGCGACTCATTCGAGAGCTTGCTGTTGGAGGGGTCCGCCTCGGCGGAGCCGACGATCTTGAACTTCGTCGACTTGTCGGTCTTCTGGTCCTTCACGTGGACCGTGGCGCCCACGCCGACCACATCGGTGTCGATCGACTTCTCGTCGATCACGCGGGCGCTCGCGAGCCGCTCTTCGAGGTCGGAGATCTGCTTCTCGAGCATCGCCTGCTCGTTCTTGGCGTCGTCGTACTCGGAGTTCTCGGAGATGTCCCCGAACTCGCGGGCCTCCTTGATGCGCTCCGCCACCTCGCGCCTGCGGTCGGTGCGCAGGTATTGGATCTTGGACTTGAGGTCTTCGAGTCCCTGGGGTGTGAGAACCGTCTCGCGTGCCATAGAAAAACCCTCCGCTAGGCGCCCGGAGGGACGGAGCAGTCTAGCAAGGGGCCTTACGGCCGCAAGGCCCCCGTGGATCAGGCGGCGAGGGCGGTTTCCAGGGCCCCGACGCCGCCCCAGACGGCGCGAGCGTGAGCGGTGGTCGGCGCCGTGACCAGAGGCTGCCGCTCGCGGCGGGTGAGGTCGAGCCGCTCGGCGTACCAGGGGTAGAACTTGCGCAGATAGCGGCCGGCCCGCTCGACGCCGAGATGCTCCTCGGCGCACGCGATCACCCACTCGACCTCCTCCGCCACCTCGGCCGGGGAGGGCTCACCCTCGTAGCCGCCGGTCAGGCGCCCAAACCGCCACGGATTCCCGAGCGAGCCGCGCGCCAGCATGATCGCGGCGGCGCCGCTCTCCTCGAAGGCCGACCGGGCGCGCGAGTCCGACGACAGCCCGCCGGAGAGAATCACCGGGACCGGCAGCGTCTCGGCGAGCGCGCGGGCGAGCCCGTAGTCGGGGGCGCCCGAGTGCTGCTGCGACGCGTGCCGCGGGTGGAACGCGATCCCGGCCACGCCGGCCTCCTCGACGAGCCGGCGGGCGAGCACGATGCCGTCGCGGTCGCCGGGCCGCTCGCCCGGGCGCAGCTTGACCGTCACGGGCAGGCCGCCGCCCTCGCGCGCCGCGCGGGCGATCGCGACCGCCCGGTCCGGGTCGGAGAGCAGCGCCGCGCCGGCACCCGTCTTGCAGACCTTGCGCACCGGGCAGCCCATGTTGAGGTCGATGAAGTCCGCCCCCGCGTCCGCGACCATCGCGGCGGCCGCGCGCATCACGCCGGCGTCGTGTCCGAAAAGCTGCATCGACAGCGGGTGCTCCTCGGGATGGATGCGCAGGAACTCGTGCACCGTGCGCTCGTTCCCATGGGCGAGCCCGAAGCTCGAGACCATCTCCGACACGACGAGCCCCGCGCCGAAGCGCCGCGCCTGAAGGCGAACGAACCAGTTGCCGATGCCCGCCAGCGGTGCGAGCACGACGCGATTGGAGATCTCGACGCCGCCGAGCGTCCAGCGATCGGATAGGGAAGCCACGGTGGGGAAACGGTAGCGGCGTGGCGATAGCCTGCGTGCATGGACGAGGAGGCCTTCAACCTGTCGACCCGGCAGTTCCTCAAACGCCTGGGGGTCACGTCCCAGCGCGAGATCGAGCAGGGTGTGCGCGACCAGATCGAGCAAGGCCGCCTGAGCGGCGACGAGCGCCTCCCCGCGCGCGCGACCGTGACCGTGGAGGGCCTGCCGGAGCCGATCGTGATCGAGGGCGAGATAGCCCTGAGCTAGGCAGCCGCGGCGAGCAACCGCTTCAAATCGCGTGCGACGGCGGACGGCTCCTCGTGGAGCTGCCGCCAGGTGATCCTGACGGGCCGCCAGCCGACCGCCATGAGCTTGCGGTCGCGGCGGCGATCGCGCTCGAAGGCAAGCGGGGTGTCGTGGAACTGCCTGCTGTCGAGCTCGACCGCAACGCGCTCGGCGTGCCACAGGGCGTCGATCTCGATGGGCTGCCCGTCGAGCTCGAAAGCTGCATTGACCTCGGGCCGCGGCAATCCGATCTCCTCAACCAGCTCGAGGAAGCGCTCCTCGAGCTCGCTGCGGGTGACGGTGCTGCCGGCGTTGCGCCGCCGGAGCGCCTCCAACAGTGCGCGGCTTCCGGGGCGACCCGGATAGCGGTCAAGGAGATCGCGCACGGAAAGGCGGTCGTGCAGGCGGAGCACGTCTGCCTCGTTGATCATCCGCTCGATGCGGCGCGCCGACATGCCGCCCGAGCAGTCGAGGAGCGCGCGCGGGACGGTGGTAACGGGGATGCCCTCGAGCACGGTTCTTTCGTCGTCAGGTAACGACGAGCGATGAAGGCGGATACCCGGACGGCCGCGGCGCGCGGCCGGGACGGTCAGGTGTATCGGCGCCGTGAACCCCTCGAGCAGGCCCCACAGCTCGGCCGCCGAGCGGTGACTGAGCACGGCGCCGGGCCCACCGGCGAGCACCGCCGCCATCCAGCGCGACAGCTTCGACACAAGCGGCCCGAGCCCGTAGACGCCGCGGTGAAAGGCCTGCAACCGCCCGGCCGCCAGCCTGTACTCGAGGTTCGACTCCGACAGCCCGAGCTCCCTCAGCTGATCCCGGCCGAAGACCCCGTGCTGTCGTCTGGCCAGCTCCACAATCGCCCGATCAACACCACGCGTGCTGCGTTTCCGTTGATTATCAACGGCAACGTAGCGCGGACGATCTGGGCGGCCGGGATCGGGGTCCTTCATTGCTGTCGTTCTACGCGAGCGCGAGCAACGCGTGCGTCACGAGTGTTACGAGCGGTTCCGCTCCCAGATCAGCTTCAGACCCTGCAGGGTGAGCAGGTCATCCACCTCGTCCACCTGCTCGCAGAAAGGCGTTATCGCGGCGGCGTAGCCGCCGGTTGCGATCGCGGTTGCCTCCTCGCCGAGCTCTTCGCGAAGGCGGCCCAGGATGCCATCCACCTGGCCGGCGTAGCCGAACACCACTCCGGACTGGATCGCCTCCTGGGTGCTCTTCCCGATCGCGTGCTCGGGCCGCTCGATGTCCACCCGCGGCAGGCGCGCCGCGCGTGCGGCCAGCGCCTCGAGCGAGATCTCGATCCCGGGCGAGATCAC
Organism: uncultured Thermoleophilaceae bacterium; assembly: GCA_963751835.1. Taxonomy (GTDB): domain Bacteria; phylum Actinomycetota; class Thermoleophilia; order Solirubrobacterales; family Thermoleophilaceae; genus JACVRW01. The sequence goes on from CAVVWD010000011.1 coordinate 221,431, forward strand.
GCCGCCGAGGTACTCCCCCGACGACGACACCACGTCGTAGTTGATCGCCGTGCCGAAATCGACCGCGATGCAGGCGCCGCCGACGCGGTCGTACGCCGCGACCGCGTTCACGAGCCGGTCGGCACCCAACTCCTGGGGGCGATCGATCCTGATCGGCATCCCGGTCTTGAGCCCGGGGCCCACCATCGCGCCGCGGCCGCGGAGGTAGCGGTCGATCACCTGCTCGAACTCGTGCGCGAGCGTCGGGACCACCGAAGACACGATCGCGGCATCCACATCGCCGAGCCGCAGGTCGCGGAGGCCGAGCAGGTTCGCCAGTCCGCCGGCGAGCTCGTCCGCCGTCGCGAAGCGGGCGGTGGCGTAGCGCCAGTGCTCCACGAGGTCGTCGTCGCGGAACATGCCCACGTGCGTCTGGGTGTTGCCGACGTCGATGGCGAGCAGCACGGCCGGGCGATTATCGCCCGACGGGTGACCCGATGCGCAGGAGGTTGCCGTCAGGGTCGACGAGCGCGAACTCGCGCATGCTGTAGTCGACGTCCTCGGGTGCGCCGTGCAGACGGGGGATACCCTCGTGCGGTAGGCCGAGCCGGGAGAATTCTGCATGGAGGGAATCGGCGTCCTCCACGTACAGGTAGCAACCGGCGTCGGAGCTCCATGGATCCAAGGACGGGCTATGAAAGAAGTGGAGCCCGGCCTCGCGCCGCATGACAATGAGGTATTCGTCCGGCCAGAGCCCTATCTCCTTGAAGCCCAGTCGTTCGTAGAACGCAGACGTGGCGGGGAGATCTCGCGACGGCAGGATCGGGGCGACCGCCCAAGCGCTCACGAGCCCCGCAGCGGAGCGCCCATCGCATGGAATCCGCCGTCCACGTGCAGGATCTCGCCGCTGATCCCGCGCGACCAGTCGGAGAGCAGGAACAGGACCGCGTCCGCCACGGGCGACGGGTCGTTGGTGTTCCAGCCGAGCGGGGCCTGGTCGCCCCACATCGAGGCGAGCCCGTCGAACCCGGGGATGCCGCCGGCCGCGGGGGTCTCTACCGGGCCGGCCGAAATGAGATTGACCCTTACGCCCTCATCGCCCAGATCGCGAGCGAGGTAGCGCGACACCGATTCCAACGCCGCCTTCGCGACCCCCATCCAGTCGTACACGGGCCATGCGACGCTGGCGTCGAAGTCGAGGGCGACGAAGCTGCTCGGGGAAAGCGGAAGGAGTGCTTCGCACAGTGCCTTGAACGAGTAGGCGCTCGTGCGGAAGGCCGCCTCCGCGGACTCCGGTGGGGCGCTCATGAAATTGCCGCCCAGCGCGTCGCCGGGCGCGAACGCGATCGCATGCAGCGCGCCGTCGACGCCGCCCCAGCGCGATTCGAGGTCCGAGCGCACCGCGTCGAAGTCGTCGGGGTTGTTCACATCGAGCTCGAGCACGTCCGGCGGATCGGGGAGCCGTGCCGCCGCGCGCTCGGTCATTCGGCGCGTGCGCCCGAAGCCGGTGAGCACGATCTCGGCGCCCTCCTGCTGCGCGCGCTCGGCGACGGAATAGGCGATTGAGCCCTTTGTGAGTACGCCCGTTATCAGCAGGCGCTTGCCCGCCAACATCAGATCAGGACTGGCTGGGTGTCCGCTCGCGGCTCGTCCACGAGCGGCATCGTGTCACGCCGCCAGACGAGGTCGACGCTCACCCTCGCGACCAGCTTCCCGCGCTGGTTGATCACCCGCCAGCGCGTGCTCACGAGGCCGTAGCCGGTATCGATCTCCGTCTTCTCGACGATCTCGCCCTCGACATGGATCGTGTCGCCGATCCTGACCGGCTGCTTGAAGACGGCGTCGGCCACGCGCCGCAGCGCGACGATGCGGTCCGGATCGAACCCCATCAGGCCGGCCGAGTACGAGAGCACGAGCAGCCCGTGCGCGATGCGCTCGCCAAAGCGGCTGCCGGCCGCCCACTCGGCGTCGGTGTGCTGCGGATGGGTGTCCCCGCTGAGCGTGGCGAAGCTCGTGATGTCGCCCTCTCCGATCGTGCGCCCGCGCGTGACGAAGCCATCGCCGACGGACAGCCTGTCGAAGTCCTTCTCGAAGATCGTCACTGGGAGGTCGCCTCCTTCGGGGCGCGCCGCCACTGGCCGCGCGCGCGTGCGCGCAGGGCACGCATGAACTCGAGGGCAGCGCGCCGGTGACCCTCCTCCGAGGGATGGAAGCCGTCGGCCGCGAAGGTCGAGCGCTCGCTGGCCGCCGGGTGGTCGAAGCCCTCCAGCAACACGACTCCGTGGGCCTTGGCGACCATGCGGGATGCCGCGTTGAAGAGCCGCATGCCGTTCTCCACGCGCGCGCGAGAGCGCGGGCGTAGATCGAGGAAGCGCGAGATGTCCGGATAGGTGGCGGACAGGATCGTGGCGTCGGGGGCCTCGCGCCGCAGCCGCTTGAACATCCGTCCCAGCCGCTCGGCGTACTCGTGCGGGTCCGGCCGCGTCGACTCGAGCACGTCGTTGGCGCCGCAGACGAGCGTGACGAGGTCCGGATCGAGCTCGAGCGCCCGTGCGAGCTGATCGCGCTCGACCTGAGCGCTGGTCGCGCCGACCGTCGCGAGGTTCTCGTAGCGAACACCCGGCCCGAGCTCGCGGGCGAGATCGTCCGGCCAGCGCGGCCCGCCCGGCACGAGGCCGGCGGTGAAGCTGTCCCCCATGGCGACGTACGTGGTCACAGCGGGATATTCCCTCCGGAGTTCCCATACTCGCCCGAGAGTGAGAGTCCCGCAAGGGCTCCCGCCAGCCGGCGGCGCGTGTCGGCGGGCTCGACGAGTTCGTCGATGTGCCCCTCGCGCGCCGCCACGATGGCGGACACGTGACCCTCGGCGTACTCGTCGGCGAGCCGGTCGCGCTCGGCCTCCGGGTCGTCGGCCGCCGCGATGTCGCGCCGATGCACGATCCCCACAGCCTGCTTCGGTCCCATGATCCCGATCTCGGCATCCGGCCAGGCAAGCGCCAGGTCCGCGCCGAGGTCCTTCGAGTTCATCGTGATATAGCCGCCGCCGAACGCCTTGCGCAGCACGACGGTCACCTTCGGCACAACGGCCTCGGCGAACGCGTGCAGCAGCTTGGCGCCCTGGCGGATCACTCCGAGGCCCTCCTGCTTGGTGCCGGGCAGAAAGCCCGGGGTGTCCACGAGGACGACCAGCGGCAGGCCGTAGGAGTTGCAGATCCGCACGAACTTGGCCGCCTTCTGCGAGGCTGCCGCGTCGATCACCCCGCCCAGGTACCAGGGCTGATTGGCGATGACACCGACCGCCCTGCCGTCGATGCGGCAGAAGGCCGTGACCATGTTGCGCGCCCAGCGCTCGGACATCTCGAGCAGCGCGCCGTCGTCCACGATCGCCCCGATCACGTCGCGGACGTCGTAGACCTTGCGCTGGGCCTCGGGCACAAAGCGCGACGGGTCGCCGCCGGGCACCGCGCCGGGCCCGCCGTGCGGTGGGCGCTCCCCGGCCTTGGACGGCAGGAACGCGAGCAACTGCCGGACCAGCCTCGCGGCGTCGCGATCATCCTCGGCGACGAACTGGCAGACGCCGTTCTTCGAGTGGACGCGCGGACCGCCGAGCTCCTGAGCGTCCACATCCTCGCCGGTGACTTCCTTCACGACGCCGGGGCCGGTCAGGAACATCGCCGAGCCCTCCGTCATCACGACGAAGTCGGTTAGCGCGGGCGAGTAGGCGCCGCCGCCGGCGGACACGCCCGTGATCACGGAGATCTGCGGCACGCGGCCCGAGAGCTTCACGCTCTCGCGGAAGATCCGCCCGTAGCCGCCGAGCGCAGCGATGCCGTCGTCCATCCGCGCGCCGCCCGAGGCGACGAAGCCGATCACCGGGGCGCCCGCGCGGCCGGCGAGCTGCATCACGCGCACGATCGTCTCCGCATGGGCTTCGCCCAGCGAGCCGCCCGCGAACGTCTGGTCCTGCGCGTAGCAGTAGATGGGCCGGCCCGCGACCGTGCCGGCGGCGCCGACCACGCCGTCACCGGGCTGCATGCGCTTCGACTCGCGCCGCGGGAGCACGGTCGAGCGAATCACCTGCAGCGAGCCCGGGTCGCAGAGCGCCTCCAGACGCTCGTACGCCGTAAGCGTGCGCGGCTCCTCGACTACGAGGGCCGGATGCCGGCCGTTCGTCGAGCGGCGGTCCATCGTCCTCTCGGCAAGTGCGCTCATGAAGCCTCCAGGCAGAGCACGGCGTTGTGGCCTCCAAATCCGAATGCATTCGAGATCCCGAGCGCGCGCACGTCGCCGTTCAGTAGCGGCCGTGCCTCGTTGGGGACGTAGTCCAGGTCGAGCCCTTCGTCGGGCTCCTCGTAGTTCAGGGTCGGCGGCGCGATCCGGTCGCGGAGCGCGAGCAGGGTCGCAATCGCCTCCACGGCGCCCGCCGCGCCGAGCAGGTGCCCGATCGCGGACTTGGTCGAGCTGACCGGCACCTTCGCCGCCAGCTCCTCGCCCAGCGCCGTCTTGATGGCGTTGGTCTCCGCGCGGTCGTTCAGCGGCGTGGACGTACCGTGGGCGTTGATGTAGACGATGTCGTCGACCGACACCTCCGCGTCCTTCAGGGCCAGCTCGATGGCCTTCGACGCCCCGCGACCGCTCGGCTCTGGAGCGGTGAGGTGGTAGGCGTCGGATGTCGACGCGTAGCCGCGGATGTAGCCGAGGATGCGCGCCCCGCGCTCCTTCGCGGCGTCCTCCTCCTCGAGCACGAGCACGCCCGCGCCCTCGCCCATGACGAAGCCGTCGCGGCGCCGGTCGAACGGGCGTGAGATGCCGCTGTCGGAGAGCGCGTCCATCCTGCCGAACGCCGCGGTGGCAAGCGGCGTGATCGCCGCCTCGCTGCCACCCGTCACGACGCGGTCGGCGTCGCCGTAGCGGATCAGCCGCTCGGCCATACCGATCGCGTGGGCGCCGGCCGCGCACGCCGACACGGTCCCGAAGGACTGGCCGCGCAGGTCGTACTTCATCGCGACCACGCCCGAGGCGGCGTTCGCCATCAGCAGCGGGATCGAGAGCGGTGAGATCTTCTCCGGCCCCTGGTCCCGCATGACCACGTGCTGGCTCTCGAGCGTGCCGATGCCGCCGATGCCGGTGCCGATCACGCAGGCGGTGCGGTCGGGGTCGCCGGGCGGGCCGTCCTCCCAGCCCGCGTCCTCGAGGGCCTCCTTGGACGCAGCGAGGGCGAACTGGGTGAAGCGGTCAGAGCGGCGCGCCTCCTTGACCGACAGGTGATCGGTCGGCTCGAACTCCGACGCGCGGCCGTAGCCGTCCTCAATCCCGGACACCCCGGCGCTCCAGCGCTCGTGCAGGGTGCGGGCGCCGACGCCGAGAGGCGTGACCGCGCCCACTCCGGTTATGACGGTGGTGCGCGTCATCCCAGCTTCGACATCACAAGATCGACGGCCTGGCGGACGCTCGTGACGCCCTCCATGTCCTCGCCCTTGAGCTGCACGCCGTACTCGTCTTCGACGATCTGGGCGAGCTCGACGAGATCGAGCGAATCGACGTCCATGGCCTCGAACTCGGCATCGGCGCCGATCTGGTCCGGCTCGGCGCCGAACTCCTCGAGAGCCTTGAAGACCCGGCTCTCGATCTCCTCACGTGTAGCTGTAGCTGCCATATCACTTACTCCTCGTGGTCGATTCCTACCCTGCGCAGCCGGCCGAGCCGGCTGCTTCGGGCCTACGCGGTCAATCCTCCGTCGACCGTCAGGCAGACGCCGGTGACATAGCCGGCGCCGTCGGAAGCCAAGAAGCGCACGCACTCGGCGACGTCCTCCGGCGTTCCGGGCCTGCGGGCGGGCACGTGCTCGAGCAGGTTCTCGGCGATGCCCTCGGTCATGTCTGTTTCGATCAGGCCCGGGGCGACGGCGTTCACCGTGACCCCGCGGCGCGCGACCTCGGCGGCGACGGTCTTCGTCATCGCGATGAGGCCCGCCTTCGAAGCCGCGTAGTTCGCCTGGCCCGGGTTGGCCCGCTGGCCGACGATCGAAGCGATATTCACTACCCGGCCGTAGCGCGCCCGAATCATCGGGCGCAGCGCCCGGCGCGTAAGGCGGAAGGCTGCGGACAGGTTGGTGTCGATCACCCTGGCCCAGTCCTCGTCGTCGATCTGGGGCGAGAGACCGTCCGCGCGCACGCCGGCGTTGTTGACCAGCACGAGCACGGGCCCGAACTCCTCCTCGAGCGCCTTGAAGAGCGCGTCGGCGGTGCCGGGATCGGCGATGTCGCCCTTGAGCGCCTTCGCGCGGCCGCCGGCATCGGTGATCTCCTTGACCACGGCCTCGGCCGCCGCGCTGTCGCTGCGGTAGTTGACGCCGACCGGCCAGCCCTCGCGGGCGAGCGTCTTGGCGATCGCCGCGCCGATGCCGCGCGAACCGCCGGTGACCAGGGCGCTTCCTTCAGGTCTGCCGTTCATGCCGCCCATTCGATTACCCCCGCGCCCCAGGTGAAGCCCGCCCCGAAGGCGGCGAGAAGCACGTTCATGCCCGGCTCGAGCATGCCCCGCTCGCGCGCGTCGACCATCGCGATCGGGAGCGTTGCCGACGAGGTGTTGCCGTAACGATCGATGCAGTCGATGACCCGCGCCTCGTCGAGGCCGAGCTTCTCGGCCACCGCGCGCAGGATCCGGATGTTGGCCTGGTGATAGACGAACAGGTCGATGTCGTCGAGCTCGAGGCCGGTCCGCTCGACCGCCTCGAGGGTGGCCTCGGACATCCGCAGGACCGCCGCCTTGAAGGTGTCATGGCCCTGCATGCGGATGTACTGCTCCTCATGCGAGGCACGGATCGAGGGGCCGCCGCGGCCGTCGCAGGCCAAGACGATTTCGCCGATCCAGCCTCCCGCGCCGTTGGCGGGTCCCACGACCGCCGCGCCCGCGCCATCCGCGAACAGGGCCGCGGTGCCGCGGTCGGAGCTGTCGATGAAACGGCTGAGCACGTCCGCGCCGATCACGAGCACGCGCTCGGCACGCCCGCCCTCGACCTGGGAGCTGGCGAGCGATAGGGCGGACAGGAAGCCGGTGCACGCCGCACCGAGGTCCATCGCCCCCGCGCGGTGCGCCCCGAGCTCAGTGGCTACGAGGGGCGCCGCGTTGGGCAGGATCTCGTCGGGCGCGACGGTGGCGAGGAGGACCAGGTCGAGCTCAGAGGCGTCGACACCGGCTTCCTCGAGCGCCATCCGGCCGGCGGCCGCCCCGAGCGTCACGACGGTTTCGCCCTCGGAGACATAGCGGCGCTCGTGGACGCCCGTGCGATGGACGATCCACTGCGCGGTCACGCCCGCGGCCGCCGCCACGACCTCGTTGGTCACCACCTGGTCGGGCACGGCCATCGAGACGGACGCGAGCGAGGCCGTGCGCAGCTCGCGCGAGCGGCCCGGCGTCCATGGGGCCAGCGTCGCAGCGGACCCGTGGCTGACGCGTGTGTCAGACACGCGCTGCCTCCGGTGCGGGCTCCGCGAGCGGCGCCTCGGCATCGACGCCCTCGAGCGACTTGCGGACAAGGTTCGTGAGCACGCGGCCGGGGCCGGTTTCGACGAAGCGGGATGCGCCGCGGCGCTCGAGCTCGCGCATGACGTCGAGCCAGCGAACCGGGCTGGTGATCGCCTCCACGAGCCGTCCGCGAATGTCGTCGAAGGGCTCGGCGGTGACGCACGAGAGCACGGGCAGGCGCGGGTCCTGAACCTCGGTTTCCGCCACGAGCGCGCGGAAGGGCTCGACGGCCGGCTCCATGAGCGGGGAGTGGAACGCGCCCGCCACTGGGAGGCGCTTGGCGCGCACGCGCCGTTCGGCGAGCGCGGCCTCGGCGTCGTCGAGCGCCCCGCTGGCGCCGGAGAGAACGAGCTGATCGGGCGCGTTGTCGTTGGCGATCGAAAGCCCGGTCGCCTCGACCACCTCGTGGATCGGGCCGCGGTCGCCGCGGGCGCGAACGGCCAGCATGCCGCCGTCGCCGGTCTCCTCCGCGGCCTCCTGCATCAGTCGGCCGCGCGCGGTGACGAGCCGCAACCCGTCCTCGGCTGAGATCGCCTCGGCGGCCACGAGCGCCGCGATCTCGCCGAGCGAGTGGCCCGCCATCAGGGCCGGGCTTACGCTTCCGCGCAGCTCCTCCCAGCCGGCGAGCGCCGCGCAGAAGATCGCGGGCTGCGCCCAGCGGGTGCCGTCCTCGGCACGCTCGAAGAGATCGGGACCGGCCTCCCGGAGCGCCTGCTCGAGCAGGTCGGGACGCCGGCTCTCGACGAGCTCACGCATGTCGGCCGTCTGGCTCCCCTGTCCAGGGAACAGCAGCGCTGTAGTAGGCGCATCACCCATGTATTGACCCTTACTCGGAGCAGGGCCCGGAGTTGCTTGGCGGCGGACGCTACCCCCCGGTCGGGGGGGTCGTTTACCCTGCGCGGGCGGTGATCAGGCTCTACAGAGCGCCTTTCTCGACCAACGTCGACCGCGTCGCGATCGCCCTCGCTCTCAAGGGGCTCGAGACCGAGTCCGTCGTGATCTCCTACGAGGACCGCTCCCCGGTGATCGAGGTGAGCGGGCAGGGACTCGTGCCCGTGATCGTGGACGACGGTGAGGTGATCGCGGATTCCACGCGGATCCTGCGCCACCTGGACGAGCGCTACCCCGATCCCCGGCTGTTCCCCACCGACCCCTCCCGCCGCGCCGAGGTCGACATCTTCCTGGAGTGGTTCAACGAGGGCTGGAAGTCCGCGCCGAACGGCATGGAGGAAGAGCTCGAGAAGCCGGAGCCCGACCACGAGCGGGTCGAGGAGCTGAGCGGGCGCATGCGAGCCTCACTCGCGCTGTTCGAGGGGCTCCTCGCGGACCGGGATTACCTCTTCGGCGAGCTCTCAGCGGCCGACCTCGCCGCCATCCCCTTCCTCAAGTACGCGCGAGCACGCGACCCCGCCGACGACGAGCTCTTCCACCGCATCCTCGAGGAGCACCAGCAGCTCGGCGGCGATTACCCGCGCCTGGCGGCGTGGATCGAGCGCGTGGACGCTCTGCCCCGCGCCTAGCCGTGGCCTCCTACTCCGTCAACGAGCGTGGCGTCGCCCGGGCACGGCGGCTGATCGAGGCGAGGCAGTACGTCCTCGAGAGCGAATGGGGTGAGGTGCAGCCTCGTGCGGCTCAGGAGAACGCCTTCCTCGAGTCGCACTCCTGGGAGGAGTACGCCGAGTGGCACCTCGGCCTTACGGACGGCGCCACGGAAGAGACCAAGGCCAGATATGCCTTCGTCTACGGCGACTTCCGCCGCATCCACCGGTCGGGCCTCATCGCCTGCCACTACCGCGCCGCGGAGTGGCGGCACAAGGACATCGAGCTGGTGGCGCACGAGCTCCTCCAGGAGCTCGACCGTAAGAGTGGGTTGATCCGCTAGCGGTTCAGCACCGAGCGCGCCGCCGCCGCGATCCGCTCGGCGCCCGGCATCGCGGCCAGCTCGAGGTTCTTCGCGTACGGGAGCGGTACCTCGGCCATGCCGACGCGCTCGACAGGCGCGTCGAGGTCGTCGAAGCAGGCCTTGCCGATACGCGCCGCGATCTCGGCCGTGACGCCGTAGCTAGGCCAGCCCTCCTCGACGCAGAGCGCGTGGTTCGTACGGGCGACCGAGGCGGCCACCGTCTCGACGTCCAGCGGGCGCAGCGAGCGCAGGTCGACGACCTCAGCCGAGATGCCCTCTTCGCCAAGCTGCTCGGCGACCTCGAGCGAACGGGTGACCGCGTACGAATGGGCGACCAGCGTGATGTCGCTGCCCTCCCGGACGACCTGGGCGCGGCCGATGGGCGTCACGTGCTCGGGGTCGAGCGGAACCTCGCCCTTCTGCTTGTAGAGCGGCAGGTTTTCGATCACGAGCACCGGGTCCTCGTCGCGCACGGCCGCCTTCAGGAGGCCCTTGGCATCCGCCGGGTTGGCGGGGGCCACCACCTTGAGGCCGGGCGTCGAGGCGAACCAGCCCTCGAACGACTGCGAGTGCTGCGCCGTCAGCTGGTTCCCGGCGCCGTTGGGCGTGCGGATCACGAGCGGACAGCGCACCTCGCCGCCGAACATCGCGCCCACCTTGGCGGCGTGGTTGATCACCTGGTCCATGGCCACCAGCAGGAAGTTGATCGTCATGATCTCGACGATCGGCCGCTCGCCCAGCATCGCGGCGCCCACGCCGGCGCCGACGAAGCCCTCCTCGGAGATCGGCGTGTCGCGCACGCGGTCGGGGCCGAACTCGTCCAGCAGGCCGGCCGTGACCTTGTAGGAGCCCTCGAAGAGGCCGACCTCCTCGCCCATGACGAACACGCGCTCGTCGCGCGCGAGCTCCTCGCGCATCGCGAGACGAAGCGCCTCGCGGTAGGTCATGACCTCGGTGCCGGTAGGTGCGGTGACCGTGGCGCTCATGCCCCGAGCCCCGCGTCGAAGGTGAGCGCCTCCTCGCCGAACGGGCTGCCCGGCCGCATGCGCTCGAACTGCTCGGCGCTGCCGGGCGCGTACATGCCCGCCGCGAGCCTGGCGACGTCCGGCTCCGGGCTGGCGTCGGCGAACTCGACGGCCGCGCGCACGCGCTCGTCGGCCCGGCTGTCGACGGCCTCGAGCTCGGGGTCGTCGATGCCCGCCTCACGGAGCTGCCGCCGTACTCGCACGATCGGGTCGATCTCCCGGCGGGCCTTGATCTCCTCGCGCGTGCGATACGCGAGGCCCGCATCGGCCACCGAATGGCCGCGATAGCGATAGGTCACGGCCTCGAGCACCGCAGGCCGGCGCTCCCGGCGGGCGGCCTGGAGCAGCCGCGTGCTCGCCTCGACCACGGCGTCGAGGTCGTCGCCGTCGACGCGCTCGCCGTGCATGCGGTGGGCGGAGGCGCGCCGCCACAGCTCGGGCTCGGCTGAGGCGCGGGCCACCGAGGTGCCCATCCCGTACTCGTTGTTGACGATCAGAAAGACGATCGGCAGGTGCCAGAGCGCCGCGAGGTTGAGCGACTCGTGCCAGGCCCCCATGTTCACCGCGCCGTCGCCGAGCTCACACACGACCGCCTGCGAGCGGTCCTGGCGAACGAGGGCGAGCGCGAGCCCGGTGGCCACCGGCAGCTGGCCGGCGACGATGCCCCAGCCGCCGTAGAAGCCGCGCCCGACATCGAGCAGGTGCATGGAGCCGCCGCGCCCGTGGGCGCAGCCGTCCGAGCGCCCGAACAGCTCGGCCATCACGGCCTTCGGGGAGACGCCTCGCGCAAGCGCGAAGCCGTGGCAGCGATAGCCGGTCACGAGCAGGTCGGCCTCCTCGAGCGCGTGCACCACCCCGACCGTGGTGGCCTCCTGGCCCGACGAGAGGTGGCAGTAACCGCCGATCTTGGCGGCCTTGTACTGGCGCTCCGCCTCGGTCTCGAAGACCCGGCTCAGGACCATGTCCTCGTAGAGGCGCAGGCGTACGTCCAGGGGGAGGGCGTGCTCCTCGGCGCGGGTTACGACGGCCATCTCTCTCTCAGCTCTCCTCGAAGTAGTCGGGGTGCTCGGCGCGGATGTGGGGCAGGCTCGAGAGCACCATCCGCAGGTGGTGGCGCAGCGCCTCCTCGGCCCGGTCGGCATCGCCTGCGGCCACGGCCGCCACGACGGCACGGTGCTCGTCGACCATCTCTGCGAGGTACCCGGGCTCGGGCAGGCTAAGACGCCGCACGCGGTCGAGATGTCCGTTCGCGCGCCGGCTGAGCGACCAGGCGATGTCCCTTCCGCTCAGCTCGCAGAGGCTCCGGTGAAGCGAGGCGTCGAGCGCGTCGAACGCCTCGACGTCGCCGCTCGTCTCGGCCCGTTCCTGCGCGGCGAGGTTGGCTTGCAGGGCCTCGAGCTGCTGCGCGCTGGCGCGCTCGGTGGCGAGCCGGATGGCGCTGCATTCGAGGGCCTCGCGTACGAAGGCGGCGTCGGCGATCGCGTCGTCACTGATCAGCGTGACGAACGTGCCGAGCTGAGGGACGATGGCCACCAGGCGCTCGTCCCGCAGGCGGGCGAGGGCTTCGCGGACCGGGGTGCGGCTGACGCCGAGCAGCTCGGCGAGCTCGTTCTCGGAGAGGCGGCGGCCGGGCTCGAGCTCGGCGCTGACGATCGCCTCGCGCAGGGCCGCATAGACCTGATCCCGAGCGGCTGCCCCGCCCGCCCTCTCGCTAAGCGGGATACGCACGTCGCCTAGTATACAAGTGTTCTTCAGGCTGTCAGCACTTGTTTTTCAGGCTGTCAGGCCCAGTCGCTCGGCGCGCTGAACGGCCTCCGCCCGGTTGCGAACGCCCAGCTTGCGATAGAGCGAGCTGGTGTGCTCCTTGACCGTGTGCGGGGACAGATAGAGGCGCTCGGCGATCTCCTTGTTGGTGGCGCCGGAGGCCATGTGGGTGAGCACCTCGCGCTCGCGGTCGGACAGCGGCGCCGAGGCCTGCTCGGCGCGCGGCGCGAACACGGTCATCCCCTTGCCGACCATGCGGACGGCCATCGCCACGTCGTGCGCGGACCAGTCCTTCGAGACGAAGCCCGAGGCGCCGGCCGCCTTCGCGGCCTGGGGCGAGATCCAGCCGGCGCCCGAGATCAGCAGCACGCGCGTGCGTGGTGAGGTACGCCGGATCGCCTCGCACAGCTCGGCGCCGGACTCCTCACCGAGGAAGAGATCCACGAGCGCCACGTGCGGCTCGTAGCGGCGCGCCAACTTGAGCGCCTCCTCAACGCTCGACGCGGTGAGGCAGCGCTCCACCCACGGCTGCTCGGTCAGGAGCAGGCGGAAGCCCCAGTGGACGACGTCGTGGTCGTCCACCACCAGCACCCGCAGGTTGCGCTCGGGGCTCACTCCTCCTCCTCCTCGTCCTCCCCCACGGGCACGACGAGCCGCACGCGCCACACCGATCCGTCCTCGGGCCCGAACTCGACGAGCGCGCCTCGCTGCAGCGCCTCGACGGCGGCCAGCTTCAGACCCATGCCGGTGCCTCGCCTCCCGCGCGCAACCCGGCGTGCGCCGTCGTTGCGGACCTCGAGCACGAAGGTCCCGTTGCTGCGCCCGACGTGGACGCGCACGCTGGTGGGCTTCGCGTGCTTGTGGGCGTTGCGAAGCGCCTCGGCGAGCACCGACTGCGCGAGCGGCTCCACGTCCTCCGGCACTTCCACGCCCTCGTCCCACTCGAGCTCGAGCGGCAGGTCCTTGTAGTGGCGGTCGAGCCGGGCGAGCTCGTCGTAGAGCGTGGCGCCGGTATCGAGGCTCGGGGGGGCAAGCGGGCGCGAGATCGCCTCACGGAGGTCGGCCAGTGCGGCCTGCATCTCGTCCGCACAGCGCCGCCGTGCCTCCTCGCTGAGGCCGTGCTCCGAGCCGAGCACGAGCGAGACGCCGAAGAGGCGCTGCACCACGCGGTCGTGGATCTCGCGCGCCAGGTCGATGCGCGCCTGAAGCAGCCGCGTCCGGCCCTGCTGGCTCGTGGCGATGCGCACCGTCGCGGCGAGCGCCGCGGTCTTGCCGAGCGTCCACATCGCGTGCCGCTCCTCGTCCGTCAGCTCGAAGCGGGTGCCGCCGCGGTCCGCGAAGATCACCCCGAGCAGGCGTCCGGCGGCCGAGATCGGGGTGCAGGTGAGCGTGTCGACGCCGCTGAAGCGCGCGTAGCGCTCGGGCACCCAGCGCTCGAGCTCGCCGGTCACCTCGACAACCCGGTCCTCGGAGAGGGCCAGCTGCGCGATCGGGGTCTCCTCGAGCGTGCCGTACACGCCGTCGAGCAGGTCCGGAGGGAACCCCTGGCTCCCGAGCGGCACGACGAGCTGGCGCGCCTCGTCGTAGAGCAGCAGGATCGCGCGCGTCATCGATGCCGTGCGGCAGAGCGCCTCGCAGAGGCGGTCGTAGAAGTCGCGCCCGGAGGTTGCGGATGCGTCGCCCAGCGCACCGAGAAGCTCGACGATCACCTCGAGCGCGTCGGTGCGTGGTGACGGGGCTTCGCTTTCCGCCATCTCCTGTTGAACGCTACCCGGCGCGCCTGATCAGTCAGGCTGGAGCGACAGGCGCAGGGTCTGCTCGGAGGTCAGTGAGACCTCACGAACGTACCCGCAGCTGCGGCAGCGGCACTCGACCTCGCCATCGAAGTCGTCGACGCGAAGCGACCATTCCACGTCACCCGACAGACAGGCGCGGCAGGCCAGGGCGGCCGCCACGAGCGACGGATCATCGTCGCCGCGAAAGCTCGCCAGCTCGAGAGTGCTCTCCTTCATCACACTTACGGTTACTCTGAGCGGCCGCGTCCGGAACGCCCCCAGCCCCGAAGACCCCCCGCCTGGGGGGTCACCACCTGGACCCGCTGGTCCTGCAGGGAGCTCCGCAGGTCGGCGAGCCGCGTGCCGTCGGGCAGCGCCAGACCGGGGTCGAGCTCGAGCAGCGGCTCGACCACGAAGCGCCTGCTGGTGACCTCGCGGTGCGGCAGCGTAAGGCGCCTCGAGCGGTACTCGAGGTCGCCCAACAGCAGCAGGTCGACGTCGATCGGCCGCGGGCCATGGCGGATACCGCCCGGCCGGCGCCCGAGCTCATGCTCGACCGCCTTGCACGCGTCGAGGAGCTCCTCGGGCCCGAGCGCGGTGCGGACGCGCAGGCATGCGTTGAGGAAGTCCGGCTGGTCGAGCAGCTCGCCCTGGGGCGCGGTCTCGTAGAGCGACGACGAGGCGAGCACCTCGACCCCGTACCGCCCGAGCGCCTCGCGGGCCCTACGCAGGTTGGCCTCCCGGTTCCCGACGTTCGAGCCGAGCCCCAGGTAGCCGGTCCTCAGACCTCCTTCCACACCTCGACCGACACCTCGTCCACGGGCAGCGGGATCGGCGGCTCCGGCTTTGCGGCCTTCACGCGCACGGACTCGGCGCCGAAGCGGTCGACGAGGCGGTCGGCGACGGCGGAGCAGAGCCGCTCGAGCGTCTTGTAGGAGCGCTCCTGCGCTGCCAGCGCGACCTGCTCGCACACCTCGCCGTAGTCGACCGTGTCCTCGATGCGGTCGGTGACGGTGGCGTCGCACTCGTCGAGATCGAACGCGATGTCGAACACGAGCCGCTGTCCGAGCTCGCGCTCGGCCTCGCTCACGCCGTGGCGGGTGAACAGCGACAGGCCGGTGATCTCGATCGAGACCGCGGGTGGGTTGCTGGAACGGTCGTCGCCGAGATCGTCGTCGTCGAGATCGTCGTACTCGTCCCCGTGCTCCTCCCGCTCCCAGGTCACGGCGCCACCGTAGCAGCGGCCACCGTGAGTGCATCCGCGACGGGAGCCACGTCGTGGACCCGGAAGATGCTCGCCCCCCGCTCGAGCGCGAGCACGTTGGTGGCGATCGTGCCCGGCAGCCGCTCTCCCTCCGGACGCCCGCCGGCGAGCTTCCCGAGGAAGCTCTTGCGCGACGTGCCGACCACGACGGGGCGGCCGATCGCCACGATCTCGCCCAGCCTGCGGAGCAGCTCGAGGTTGTGCTCGACGGTCTTGCCGAAGCCGATGCCGGGGTCGAGCCAGACGTGCTCCTCCGGCACGCCCTCGGCGGTGGCGAACGCGAGCCGCTCCTCGAGGAACGCCTTCACGTCCGCGACGACGTCCCCGTAGCGGGGGTCATGCTGCATCGTGCGCGGCTCGCCGAGCATGTGCATCAGGCAGCAGTGGGCGCCACGGTCCGCCACGAGCCCGGCAAGGTCGGGCGAGAAGCGGAAGGCCGACACGTCGTTGACGATCGTGGCGCCGGCGTCGAGCGCCGCCTCCGCCACCGCGACCTTGGTGGTGTCGATGGAGACCCGCAGTCGGGATGCCGCGAGGCGCTCCACCACGGGGACGACCCGGCGCGTCTCCTCCGCTGCGTCGACCGGGTCGGCGCCCGGGCGGGTGGACTCGCCGCCCACGTCGAGGATCGCCGCGCCCTCGTCCGCCAGCTCGAGGCCATGGCGGACGGCGGCCTCAGCGTCGAGATAGAGCCCTCCGTCGGAGAACGAGTCAGGGGTCACGTTGACGACGCCCATGAGCGTGAACCGCTCCACGCCGAGAAAGTATTGTCGCCCGGGCGAGCTCCGAGAACGTTCTGGCCACCGGCCGCTCGACCGCCGCCCTCAGCAGCTGCACCTGGAAGCGCCGTTCCGGCGTGAGGTCGACGAGCCGGACACCCCGTGCCGACGAGACCGCGGCGCAGCGCGCGGTGAGGCCAACCGCCTCTCCAGAGCGGACCGACGTCTCCCATGCCATCGGGCCGCTCGGGTCCTCGACGGTGCTGGGCTCGAAGCCCGCGGCCCGGCAGAGCTCCACCACGGCGCGGTTGTAGCCGGGCCCGTCGCGGGCGTCCACGAGTGCGATTCGCTCGCCTCGGAGCTCGGACAGCGGGATTCGGTCCCGGTCTGCGAGCGGATGACCTTCGGCGACTGCGAGCACCGCCGGCTCGTCAACCAGATGCTCGAGCTCGATTCCGTCTGCCGGCTCGGCAGAGAAGCCGATCGCCACGTCCAGCTCGCCTCTCGCGAGACCTCGGGCGAGGGCCCCGGAGGAATCCTGCAGCGCCCGGACGTCGACATCCGGCATCCGCTTCCCGAGCTCGGCCAGCAGCGTGCGGGCGATGTAGTGCACGCCCGGCGAGAGTCCCAGGCGGACCTCTCCGCGCTCGCCGTGCGCGAAAGCGGAGCCGATCTCGTCCACGACGGCCGCTGCTTCGACGGCCGAGCGGGCGTGAGGCAGCATCTCCCCACCCGCTTCGGTGAGCTCCACATGGTTGCGGGAGCGCTCGAAGAGCTCGACCCCCAGCTGCAGCTCGAGCCGCTTGATCTGCTGGCTCAGCGCCGGCTGCGCGATGCTCAGCCGCTGAGCCGCGCGGCCGAAGTGGAGCTCATCCGCCAGGACCACAAATGAGCGCAGCAGGCGCGGGTCGAGGCTCATGCACGGAGCTTATTAGGGGCGCGCAGGCGCTATTTCACGCGGGGCCGGGGCGCGGCTAGGGTCGCCGGCCGATGTCCCGTTCAGCGCTTGTAGTCCTGCTTGCACTCGTGGTCCTCGGTGCTCCGGCGTGCGGCGACGACGACGACGGCCGAAGCCGGCCACGGGCAGCCGCGGCGCAGCCTCCGCCGCCGCCCGACGCGGGCACCCGTGCGGGCCACGGGGCGGACGTGTCGCCTACTGTCGAGGTGCCCGAGTCGGACACATCTCCGCCCGAGGCGACGATCACCCTGTCCGCCGGCGGAGCCCCGCTCGGCAGGGCTTCCCAGCCGCCCGGGGATCGGGGCGAAGCCCTCGCCCGTCTCCGCGGGCTCAGCCTGCGCGGCACGACCGTGGGACGCGATCCCGACGGGGGCGTCGCGCGCGTGCGGGTCTCCATCATGGAGCGCATCACGTGCCGGCGCGGCGGCTCGGATGCGACGTTCACGCGCCTCCGGCGGCGCTACTTCCCACCGCCCCAGGTCGAGCGCATCCGCTCCACGCCGGGGACGGTGCTCCCCACCAGGCGCGTGCGCTCGCTCGAGCTGCGGCTGGGCGGACGCCGCTGCGGCCCGGAGGCGCGGCCCCGGGTGGTTCACGGAGAGCTCTGGGGGGAGGCCGTGAACGGCAGCGGGCTGGAGGCGGTCACGCCGCACGTCCGTTTCCGCGCCGTGGCGGGCTAGGCCAGGGACTCGAAATCTTTACCTGAACCCAACAGTGCGTCGCGATGTTGGAGAGGTGCCCACCCCCAGCACACTCCTGCTCCGCCTGCGCGGTCGCGTATGGCCGATCCTGCAGACCGCGATCGCGGCGGTCGCCGCCTGGTATCTCGCGCAGCTGCTGCTAGCGGAGACCAAGCCCGTCTTCGCCTCGATCGCCGCGGTGATCTGCATCGGCGCCACCTACGGGCAGCGCCGCGAGCGCGCGGTCGAGCTGATCGGCGGCGTCGTCCTCGGAATCGGCATCGCCGACCTGCTCCTGCTCGCGATCGGCACCGGGCCGTTGCAGCTCGGCGTGTTGGTGGTCCTCGCGATGGGCGTGGCCGTGGTGCTCGGAGGCGGGCCGATCCTCGTGACGGAGGCGGCGGTGTCGGCGATCCTGCTCGTGCTGATCGAGCCCGCGAGCAGCGGGCTGCCGCCGGCGCGGCTGTTCGAGGCGCTCATCGGCGGCGGCGTGGCGCTCGGCATCAGCGCGCTGGCGTTCCCGCAGGATCCGGTGCTACTGGTGGGGCGCTCGGTGCAATCGATCTTCGGCGAGCTCGGGGTTTCGCTCGGGCGGGTGGCGGAGGCGCTCGCGGAGGGCGATCCGGTGCGGGCCGACGCCGCCCTGGCCTCCGCGCGCCAGCTCGACGAGCGCGTACGGGAATTCGAGCACGCCCTCGTGATCGCCCACGAGACGGCGCGCTTCTCGCCCGGCCGCCGCTCCGCACGGCCGGAGCTCGTCCGCTACTCGCAGAGCGCGAGGCACATCGACTACGCCGTCCGGAACACGCGCGTGCTGGCCCGCCACGTGGCTCGCTTCCTGCGTGCGGGCGGCCGGGCGCACGACGAGCTCGCCGATTCGATCAGCGACCTCACGGCGGCCGTGTGGGCGCTGGCAGCCGAGCTCGACGAGCCGGCGCGTGGTAGCGGCCAGGTGCGGGCGAACGCCTCCCGCGCCGCGACCCGCGCGACTCGGAGCTTTGAGGGCGAACGTGAGTTGGGACTCGCGGAGATCGTCGCGCAGGTGCGCTCGACCGCCATCGACCTGATGCGGGCATCGGAGGCCGCGGCCCCGAGCGGAGAGCTGCCGCAGGAGCCGCTGAGCGAGGAGCTGCTCGTCGAGCTCTTCCAGGAGCCGGCGGCGGCCCGCGCTTAGAGGCTCTTGCGGCGGCCGGCTTGGGCTGCCTGGGCCGCTAGGCCGGCTCGGGCTTCTCGGGCTCGGAGGAACGCATCTCCGCCGAGCCGCCGGCGAGCCCCGGCCGCGGCAGCGTCTTGGGCGCGCGTTCCGGCTTGCGCTCGGGCGCTTCGGGCGCGGACGGCGGGAGCACCGGCACCGGCGGCTCCTCCGCGCCGAAGACCTCCTCCTCGGTCTTGCCCTCGAGCAGCTCGATGAACTGCTCGCGTTCGATCGTCTCGCGCTTGAGCAGGATCTCGGAGGTCATGTCGAGCGACTGGCGGTGGTCCTCGAGCACCTGGCGGGCGGTCTGGTGCGCCTCTTCGACGATGCGGCGGATCTCGTCGTCGATCTCGCGCGCGATCTCGTCGGAGTAGTCGGGCTCGGCGGAGAACTCGCGCCCGAGGAACGGCTGGCCGTGGTCGTGGCCGAAAACGCGCGGGCCGAGCTTCTCCGACATACCGAAGCGCATCACCATCTGCTTGGCGGTGGCGGTGACCTTCTCGAGGTCGTTCGAGGCGCCGGTCGTGACCTCGCTGAATACGATCTCCTCGGCCGCCCGGCCGCCGAGCGTCATCGCCATCGTGTCCGACAGCTCCGCGCGCGTGGTGAGGAACTTGTCCTCGGTCGGCAGCGAGATCGTGTAGCCGAGCGCCGCCCCGCGCGAGATCACCGAAATCTTGTGGACCGGGTCGGTGTTCTTGAGGAAGTGGGCCACGAGCGCGTGGCCCATCTCGTGGAAGGCGGTAACGCGGCGCTCCTTCTCGGACATCACGCGGGTCTTCTTCTCCGGCCCGGCGATCACGCGCATGATCCCCTCCTCCAGCTGGAGGTGGTCGATCTCGCGCTTGCCCTGCCGTGCGGCGAGGAGCGCCGCCTCGTTCACGAGGTTCTGGAGGTCCGCGCCGGTGAACCCGGGGGTCTGGCCGGCGAGCGTGTCGAGCTCGATCGCCTTGGCCAGCGGCTTGCCGCGCGTGTGCACCTCGAGGATCTTCGTGCGGCCCTTGCGGTCGGGCCGGTCGACCACGATCTGGCGGTCGAATCGGCCGGGGCGCAGAAGCGCCGGGTCGAGGATGTCCGGCCGGTTGGTGGCTGCGATCAGGATGATGTTGTCCTTCATCTCGAAGCCGTCCATCTCGACGAGCAGCTGGTTGAGCGTCTGCTCGCGCTCGTCGTGACCGCCGCCGAGGCCGGCGCCGCGGTGGCGGCCGACCGCGTCGATCTCGTCCATGAAGATGATGCAGGGCGAGTTCTGCTTGGCCTGCTCGAACAGGTCACGCACGCGCGAGGCGCCCACGCCGACGAACATCTCGACGAAGTCGGAGCCCGAGATCGAGAAGAAGGGAACGCCCGCCTCACCGGCTACGGCGCGGGCGAGCAGCGTCTTGCCGGTGCCGGGCGGCCCGTAGAGCAGCACCCCCTTCGGGATCCGGGCGCCGAGCGCCTGGAACTTCTTCGGGTTCTCGAGGAACTCCTTGATCTCCTGCAGCTCCTCGACCGCCTCGTCGACGCCGGCAACGTCACGGAAGGTGATCTTGGGCGCGTCCACCGACATGCGCTTGGCGCGCGACTTGCCGAAGGACATCACCTTCGAGCCGCCGCCCTGCATCTGATTGATGATGAACAGCCAGAACAGCAGGAAGATCACGAACGGCAGGATGTACGTGAGGGCCGTGAGCCAGCCCGATCCCCCCTTCGGCTTGACCGTCACCTCGACGTCGGCGGCGCGCAGCTGGTTGATCAGGTTCTGCTCGGTGTCGTTCAGGAACGCGGTCTGGTACTTCCGGCCGCTGTCGAGCTCCACGTCGATGCGGTTGTTCTTGCTGTGGAGCGTGACGTCTTTGACCTGGCCGTTCTCGACCTGCGTCAGGAACTGCGTGTAGTTCGGATCCTTCTGACGGTCGCCGGGGCTGATCAGCTTCTGAGCGAAGAACGCCAGCACAACGACGATCAGAATCGGGAATGCGGCGCTCTTAAAGAATCTGCTCACGGGCTAACCAGACCTGCTTCCCTCACATCCAAACCTGCCTCCGAGATGAAACGCAAGCCTAGCAAGGGGGTATTTAACCCTTTTGGCCCTTTTCGGCGCTCCGGCAGGCCCTTACGGCTCGTTCAACACCGCCACGTAGGGCAGGTTCCGGTAGCGCTCCGCGAAGTCCAGTCCGTAGCCGATCGCGAACCGGTTGGGGATCTCGAAGCCCACGTACTTGATCGGGAGCTCGATCTCGCGCCGCTGGGGCTTGGTCAGGAGCGCGCAGACCTCCAGCGAGGCAGGGTGGCGCGCCCTCAGCATCCGGAACAGGTACGAGAGGGTCAGCCCCGAGTCGACGATGTCCTCGACGATCAGCACGTGCTTGTCCTCGATCGGGGCGTCGAGGTCCTTCAGGATCCGCACGACTCCCGAGGAATCGGTCGACGCGCCGTAGGACGAGACCGCCATGAAGTCGACCTCGCAGTCGACGTCGAGATGG
Organism: uncultured Thermoleophilaceae bacterium; assembly: GCA_963751835.1. Taxonomy (GTDB): domain Bacteria; phylum Actinomycetota; class Thermoleophilia; order Solirubrobacterales; family Thermoleophilaceae; genus JACVRW01. The sequence goes on from CAVVWD010000011.1 coordinate 242,688, forward strand.
CGCATCAGGTCGGCGAGGAAGAAGACCGCTCCCTTGAGGACACCGATCAGGAGCAGCTGGCGTCCGGCGTAGTCCCGCGAGACCTCCTCGCCGAGCTCCTTGACGCGGTGCGCGAGCTCGTCGCGCTGGACGAGGATCTCTCCCAGGGCGGGGTCGGCCATCAGACGCGCGAGTCTAAAGCGGTTCGCCGGCCACCCGCACCTCCACCACGCTCTCCTCGCGCGCGAGCGCGAAGGTGGCGCCGAGGGACTGCTCCGGCGAGTCGCTGTGGCGCAGGACGGCCGCCAGCGTCGAGCCCTCCGGCGGGCGCACGAGCACGAAGTCGGCGGCCTTGCCCGGGCTGAGGTCGCCGACCTCATCCGCCAGCCCGAGCGCAAGCGCTCCCGCGCGCGTGGCGAGATGGAGCAGCTCGGCGGGACCGAGCCACACACCGTCTTCGCGGAGCATCTGGAGCTCGTAGGCCATCAGTCCCTCCTTGAAAAGGCTGAAGCCGGTGCCGGCTCCCACGTCGGTGCCCAGAGCGACCTTGACCCCGTGGTCGAGGTGCCTGCGCATCGGGAACAGGCCGCTCCCGAGGAAGGCGTTGCTCTCGGGGCAGTGGGCCACGCTCGTGCCGGCAGCGGCGAGGCGGGCGAGCTCCGCGTCACGCGGGTGATCGTTGTGGGCCAGCACCGTCGACGACGTCACGAGCCCGAAGCGCTCGTAGGTCTCGAGGTAGTCCTCCGACCATTCGAACAGCCCGGCGACGGCTTCGACCTCGGCCGGGCTTTCGTTGATGTGGCTCGTGACGAGGGCACCCACCTCCGCGTGCAGCGCACCGCAGGACTCGAGCATGCCGTCGGTGCAGGAGAGCGAGAAGCGGGGAGTGACCGCGTAGCGCAGACGGCCGCGACCATGCCAGCGCCGCGCCAGCGCGGCCCCCGCGTCATAGGCGGCCTGCGGGTCCACGTGGAGCTCGGGCAGAAGGTTGCGGTCGGACACGACAAGTCCGCTCGCGATACGCAGACCTTTCCGCTCAGCCTCCTCGAACAGCGCGTCCTGGGCCTCCGCGAAGTGGGAGCCGAACACCAGCGCCGTGGTGGTGCCGTTGGCCGCCAGACCGTCGAGGAACTCGCGCGCGACCGCGCGCGCGTAGACGAGGTCGGCCATCCGCGCTTCCTGTGGCAGCGCCCGTTGCTGCAGCCACTCGAGCAGGCCGAGTCCCATCGCGCCGATGATCGGGAGCTGCGGGAAGTGCACGTGCGTATCGACGAGGCCGGGCAGCAGGAGCGCGTCCCGCTCGTCCCGAACCTCCGCGCCCGGATGTGCCTCGCGGATCTGGGTGAAGCCGCCTGTGGTCACAATCCGCCCGTCGTCGAACGCGAGGGCCCCGTCCGAGAAAGCCTCGAGCGCGTCCGCGCGAGGCGTGTGCATCACCTGGGCGCGGACGATCTGCACCGCCCTAGGTCTCCTCCCGGTCGATCCACTTGGGCGTCAGCGTGGCCGGGTCGAAGCGCTGCAGACGCTCGAGCATCGTCGCCGGGTCCTCCTCCACGATCAGCATGTCCCGGTGCTCGTCGCGGACGAAGCGCTCCCCTACCGCGTGGTCGAGGAAGTCGGCCAAGTGCTGGTAGTAGCCCTCGACGTTCAGCAGGCCGCAGGGCTTCCGGTGCAGGCCGAGCTGCGCCCAGGTGTAGACCTCGAACAGCTCGTCGAGCGTTCCAAGCCCGCCGGGCAGCGCGACGAAGGCGTCGGAGAGGTCGGCCATCAGCGCCTTGCGCTCGTGCATCGAGTCGACGACGTGGAGCTCCGTGAGACCGAGATGGGCGATCTCGCGCTCGACGAGCGCGCGTGGGATCACCCCGACCGCCTCACCGCCCTCCGAGAGGACGGTGTCGGCGAGCCGGCCCATGAGCCCGACGGATGCGCCTCCGTACACCAGCGTGATCCCGTGCTGGACGAACAGGCTGCCCAGGTCCTCGGTCGCCTCCGTGTACTGCGGGCGCGCGCCGGGGCTCGATCCGCAGAAGACGCAGGCACGTTGCACTACGTGAGCGTAGATCGTCTGAGCAGACGGAAGATCGCCTTACAGGAACGGCTCGCCCGGCAGCGCCGGCGCCTCGCGGCCCGTCAGCTTCTTCAGCACGCTCGCGCCCACGTCCGCCAAGGGGCCGTCGTGGCGGCGGCCGCCGTTGTCGGCGAACTGCGCCAGCAGCGGCGAGTACTCGCGCGTGTGGTCGGTGTGTGGGGCGTTCGGGTCGACGCCGTGGTCGGCCGTGAGGACCAGGAGGTCGTCGTCGCCGAGCAGCTCGAGCCACTCCGCCACCGCGGTGTCGATCTCGCGGAGCGCACGGTGGAAGCCCTCGACGTCGTGGCGGTGGCCGTAGACCTGGTCGGTCTCGACGAGGTTCACGAACACGAACCCGGAGTCGAGCTCGCGCAGGAGCGCTGTCGTGGCCGCGATGCCCTTCGCGTTGGTGCCCCCGTCGTGCTTCTCGTCGATTCCGACGCCGGCGAAGAGGTCACGGATCTTGCCCACCCCGTGGACCACCACGCCCGCGTCCTGGAGCTCGTCCAGGTATGAGCGGCCGGGCGGCAGCGCCGAGTAGTCGCGCCTGCCCTCGCGGCGGTGGAAGTTGCCCGGCTCGCCTTCGAAGGGGCGCGCGATCACCCGCCCGACGGCGCGCCCGCCGGTCATCACCTCGCGCGCCGCCTCGCAGACCGCGTACAGCCCGGGCTCGTCGAGCACGTCGACGTGTGCGGCGATCTGGAGGACCGAGTCGGCCGACGTGTAGAGGATCAGCTCGCCGGTCTCGAGGTGGTGGCGCCCGTAGTCCTCGATCACCTCGGTGCCGCTGTAGGGGCGGTTGCAGCAGAAGCGGTGCCCGGTCACGCGTTCGAGCGTCTCCACCACCTCGGGCGGAAAGCCGTCCGGGTAGGTCGGCAGCGGATGGTGCGGCACCACGCCCATCAGCTCCCAGTGGCCGGTGGTCGACTCCTTCCCCGGCCCGAGCGGATGCAGCCGGCCGTGGACGACAGGCTCGCCGGCGGGCGGTACACCCTCGATCGGGATGATGGAGCCGAGGCCGAGACGGCCGAGAGTCGGCAGCTCCAGTCCGCCCACCCGCTCGGCGAGATGGGCAAGCGTGTTCGAGCCCTCGTCACCCGCGTACTCGCCGGCATCCGGCAGGGCGCCGACGCCGCAGGCATCCATCACGATCACCGCCGCACGTGCCATTGCGGCGCGATTATGTCGCGGGCACGACACGCCATACTCAGGGAGTGATCAGAAGGCTTCCGCACGTGGACCGGGTCGGCATTGAGGAGCGGGCCGCCACGCTGGGCAGGCGCTCGATCAAGACGACTTCGAAGCAGCAGGGCATCCGCCTCGCGGTTTCGATGACCGACCTGACGACGCTCGAGGGCGCCGACACGCCCGGCAAGGTCCGGCACCTGTGCGCCAAGGCGGTCTGTCCGGCGCCCACGATCCCGGAGATTCCGTCGTGCGCCGCCGTGTGCGTCTACCCCTCGCTGATCGGCGTGGTCCGCGAGTCGCTCGCGGGCACCGGTGTCAAGGCGGCTTCGGTCGCAACGGCCTTCCCGAGCGGACAGGCCTCGCTCGAGCTCAAGCTGCGCGACACCGAGGAGGCGGTGGCCGCCGGGGCCGAGGAGATCGACATGGTGATCTCGCGCGAGGCCTTCCTGGCGGGCGAGGACACGCGCGTGATGGAGGAGATCGTCCGCGTCAAGGAGGCCTGCGGCGACGCACACCTGAAGGTCATCCTCGAGACCGCCGAACTCGGCTCGTATGACCACGTGCGGCACGCGTCGATGCTCGCCATGGAGGCGGGCGCCGACTTCATCAAGACCTCGACCGGCAAGGCGGCGAGCGGCGCCACGCCGGGGGTCACGCTCGTAATGCTGGAGGCGATCCGCGACTACGCCGAGCGAAGCGGGCGGGTCGTCGGCATGAAGACCGCCGGTGGCGTCTCTACCAGCAAGGCCGCCCTCCACAGGCTCGTGCTCGTCAAGGAGACGCTCGGCGACGAGTGGCTCACACCCGACCGTTTCCGGATCGGCGCGTCGTCGCTGCTCAACGACCTCCTGATGCAGTACGAGAAGACACAGACAGGCCGCTACGCGCGGCCAGAGGACTTCTCGAGGGAATGAGATCGAACGCTCGCGCGCACCGCGCGCTCGCCATATGAGCACGCAGGAGACCCGCGCCGGCATCGTCTGGGATTACGCACCCGCGCCAGAGTCGCCCGACCACGTGCGGCTGCACGACTCCTACGGGCTGTTCCTGGACGGCGACTTCCGCGACCCAATCGATGGGACACGCGTGCCGTCGATCAACCCGGCCACCGAGGAGACACTGGCCGAGGTCGCGTTCGCAGGACCCGCCGACATCCGCCGGGCGGTCGAGTCCGCGCGCGCCGCGCAACCCGGTTGGGCCGCACTCACCGGCCTCGAGCGCGGCAAGTACCTGTTCCGGATCGCGCGGCTGATCCAGGAGCGCGCCCGCGAGCTGGCGGTCGTGGAGTCGATGGACGGCGGCAAGCCGATCCGCGAGTCGCGCGACGTGGACGTGCCGCTCGCCGCGGCGCACTTCTTCCACTACGCAGGCTGGGCCGACAAGCTCTCCTACGGCGTCGGCGGCCGTAAGGTCGAGCCGCTCGGGGTGGCTGCGCAGATCGTGCCCTGGAACTTCCCGTTGCTGATGGCCGCGTGGAAGCTCGCCCCGGCACTCGCCTGCGGCAACACGGCGGTGCTGAAGCCGGCCGAGACGACGCCGCTCACCGCCCTCTTCCTCGCCGAGATCTGCCAGGAGGCCGAGCTGCCCCCCGGTGTCGTGTCGATCCTCCCCGGCGACGGCTCCGCCGGCGCCGCGCTCGTCCGCGAGCCGGACATCGACAAGGTCGCGTTCACGGGCTCGACCGCGGTCGGCAAGAACATCCAGGCCGCGCTGGCGGGTCGCGGCGTCTCGCTCACGCTCGAGCTCGGCGGCAAGTCGGCCAACGTGATCTTCGAGGACGCAGCGCTCGACCAGGCGGTCGAGGGCATCGTCAACGGCATCTTCTTCAACCAGGGCCACGTCTGCTGCGCCGGGTCGCGGCTGCTGATCCAGGAGAGCGTCGCCGACGTGGTGATCGGCAAGCTCTGGGAGCGCATGGGCCGGCTGCGGGTTGGCGATCCGCTCGACAAGAACACCGACGTCGGCGCGATCAACTCACGCGAGCAGCTGGCGCGGATCGAGGAGCTCGTGGCGGCCGGCGAGGAGGAGGGCGCCGTCCGGCGCAGCGTGGCCTGCGAGCTGCCCGAGCGCGGCTGGTGGTTCGCGCCGACGATCTTCACGGACGTGGCCCCCGCCCACCGCATCGCGATCGAGGAGATCTTCGGACCGGTGGTGTCCGTGCTCACGTTCCGCACCCAGGCCGAGGCGATCGAGAAGGCGAACAACTCGCCCTACGGCCTGGCCGCGGGCATCTGGACCGACAAGGGGTCGAAGGCCTTCGAGGTCGCGAGCGCACTGCAGGCCGGGGTCGTCTGGCAGAACACCTACAACCACTTCGATCCGAGTGCCGCCTTCGGCGGCTACAAGGAGAGCGGCTTCGGCCGCGAGGGGGGCCCGGCCGGGCTGAGGCCCTACCTGCGGATGGCATGAGACAACTACCCCACCCCCCCACCCATTGAGCCGGCTCGGCGTCCCGAAGACGTACAAGCTCTACGTGGGCGGCGCCTTCGTCCGCTCGGAGTCGGGGCGCTACGACCGCATGCAGGAGCGCAACGTCCCGCGCGGGTCGCGCAAGGACGTGCGCGACGCCGTCAAGGCGGCACGCTCCGCCGCCCGGCCGTGGGCGGCTCGCACCGCCTACAACCGCGGTCAGATCCTGTACCGGGCCGCGGAAGCGCTCGAGTCGCGCGGCGGCGAGCTGGGCGTCGCGCGGGCCGAACTCGAAGCATCGATCGACGTGCTCGTGCACTACGCGGGCTGGACCGACAAGCTCCAGCCGGTGCTCGGCGGGATCAACCCGGTGGCGGCGCCGTTCCTCTCGTTCTCGCTCCCCGAGCCGACCGGCGTCGTTGGCGTCGTCGCGCCTGAAGAGCCGGAGCTGCTTGGGCTGGTGGCCGAGCTCGCGCCGGCGCTCGCGGCGGGCAACAGCGTCGTGGCGGTGCTCTCCGAGCCGCGCCCGCTGGCCGGCTTGGACCTCGGTGAGGTGCTGGGCGTGTCCGACGTCCCGGGTGGCGTCGTCAACCTCCTCTCCGGCCGCCGCAGCGAGCTGGCGCCGGCGCTCGCGGGTCACCGCGACCTGAACGCGGTGGTCGACGTCTCCGGCGACCCCGAGCTGGGAGCCGAGATCGACCGCCTGGCCGCCGACAGCGTCACGCGCGTGCGGCATGCCGTTCCCACGACGAGCTACGCGGACGCGGTCACCGACGCGCTCGGCAGGCTCGAGGCCGTGGTCGAGCTCAAGACCGCCTGGCACCCCGTGGGCGCATGACGAAGGCCCGGGCGGCGGCGGGAAGCTTCGTCTTCCTGCTGCTCGCGCCGGGCGTGGTGGCGGGGGTGGTGCCCTGGCTTCTGACCGGCTGGGAATCGAACGACTGGCCGCTCCTCGTACGCGTGCTCGGGGCGCTCTTGATCGCCGGCGGCGTGGGGGTGCTTCTGCACGCGTTCGGGCGTTTCGTCGTCGAGGGCATCGGTACGCCGGCGCCCGTGGCGCCCACCGAGCAGCTCGTGGTCGGTGGCCTCTACCGCCACGTGCGCAACCCGATGTACGTGGCGGTCGCGGCCACGATCATCGGCCAAGCGCTGCTGCTCGGCCGGCCCGTGCTGCTCGCCTACGCGGCGCTGTTCATGGCAGTGGTGGCCGCCTTCGTTCATCTGTACGAGGAGCCCACGCTCATGAGCCGCTACGGCGAGGAGTACGCGGCTTACCGCCGAGCGGTGCCGGCCTGGCTTCCGCGCCTCCACACGTTCGAAAAGCCGTCTGGTTAGCGGGAAAATACGAACGATCTTCGATGCGCTAACGCGCTCGCCGAAATTATCGCCCGGCCGAAGCCTGAACCCGCCGACGACTGAATATCCTTTTCTAATCATGGATTTCATCACCATCTTCATCCTCGCCATGTTCCTGGGCACGATCGTGCTGGCCCCCGTGTTCGGCGCCGAGTCCCGCCCGCTCTTCCTCCGGCCGGATCTCAAGCCGCGTGGCGGCTGGTCACCCGCACGGCCGTGGGTCCGGGATCGGTAGCTCAGCCTGGCTCAGTCGAGCACGCCTTCGAGGCGCAACACTCGCCGCAGGATCGCCAGCGACGACGCGTAGGTCGAGTCCATCCCGAAGTACGAGAGCCCGCGCGCGCCGAGCGTGCGGGCCTGCGTGTAGGGCGTGTCGGAGGCGTAGTGGATGATCCCGAAGTCGATCGGGAGCTTTGAGAAGTTGACGGCTTCTCCGACGGGGTGCCGGTCGGCGTCCGCGATCTCGTAGATCGCGTTGCAGTACGGCCCCGCCTCCATCTCGACCACCGTGAAGGCCTCGCGATAGTAGAAGTCGAGGTAGGCGCGGTTCTGCAGGAAGGTGCTCTTGACGCTCACGGCTCGCTGGTTGTCGAGGCCGGTGCCGAAGCGCAGGTCGGCCATAAGGTCCTCGACACCGAAGGCGTTGTCGAGCCAGTAGGTCGAGCCCGAGTGCTCGTCGTGGACAACGCTGGACAGCATCACGTCGCCCACGTCCGCGTTGAGGGTCGCCGCCTTGCCGAGCACGTAGACACCGCGCAGCGCCGCAGTCGACACCGCCACCTCGCGCAAGATGTTGTAGGCGGCCAGGCCGAGCGGGTAGTCGATGTTGACGATCACCGCGTCGCTGGCCGCGAGCGCCTCGGGGTCCACCTCGCCGAGGCGCGGGTCGAGGCGGTCGGGTAGGAGCTTGCCAAGCGGGATGGTCTGGGCGGGCACGCGCAGCGCCGTGCTCGACCGCAGGTGCGAGACGCCGCTCCGGGCCTCCGACTCGCGCCTCACCCGGCGGCCCTCGTCGCCGTGCATGTCGAAGTAAAGGCGGGCGACGAAGTAGAGGAAGTTGTCCCAGGACCCCTCGGCGCGGCCCTCCCGGAATGCCGTGAGCTCCCCGCGGAGGATGTCGTCCTCGGGCAAGCTCTCGACGAACTCGACGAGCCGGTCCTCCCGCTCCTGTGCCGTCCCGGTCACGATGTTGACGAGGCTGTGCGTGTTGGAGCTGACGAAGTACGTGGGAGCGTCGGCCAGCCCCTCTTCGGCGAGCCGGTTCTGCACCGGCAGCCACCAGCGCCGGGTCATGCGCGCATAGCCGACCTGGGTGCCGCCCAGCATCCGCACCCGCAGCGCCATGCGGCGCTCGGCGATCAGCTGCAGACGCTCGTAGAAACGCTCGCCCCAGGCCGCGCGCAGGCGGCCCCAGTCCTCGGCTGAGCCCCCCAGCGCGGCGGCGCACTCCTCGGGCGACGGCTCGCTCTCGGGCGGCCAGCCGGCGGCTCGCTGGCGCACGCGGATCTTGTTCCACTCGATCTGCAAGGCCACCAGCGTCGGGATCAGGTCGTCGACGTCCGAGGCGCTCGCGAGCAGCACGGCGTGAACGCCTTCACCGCTGTCGTGCCAGCGCCGCCTCCGCGCCGGCGCATCCGCCTCCTCCCACTCCGCGATGACGATTCCGTTGCGGGCGAAGACCTCGGTCTCCTGGCCCATGATCACGAGCTTCGCGTCGACGATCCCGTCGGGCAGGCGGCGGATGGCGTAGAGGAATGCTCCGAGGTCGGGCTCGTCGCTGTCGGCCAGCGGGTGCAGGCTCGAGCCCATCGCGCGGTGCGAGGACTCGAGCACGCGCAGGGCCGTCTCGCCGCTCGAGCGCAGCAGCGTGTTGTAGGTGCGCTGGTAGAGCTCGACCTCGTCGCTGAGCCGGCCGGCCTCCTCAGAGGGGCTCGCAAGTACCAGTCGGGAAACGGCCACGCGACTACTCCTTCACGTACGGGATGCCGACCGACGCGGGCGGCCGCGAGCGCCCGACCACGCCGGCGACCACGATCAGCGTCAGGACGTATGGGAGCGCCTGGAAGAGGACAGCGGTCGACTCGGAGAACTCGGGCAGGCGCTGGGCAAGGGCGCTCGAGAAGCCGAACAGGAGCGCGGCGGCGAGCGCGCCGAACGGACGCCAGTTGCCGAAGATGACCGCGGCCAGCGCGATGAAGCCGCGCCCGTCGGTCATGAACTCGTTGAACGAGCCGACGAGCCCGACCGAGAGGTACGCGCCGCCCAGCGCGGCGAGCATTCCCGAGGCGACCACGGCAACGTAGCGCGTCGGGATGACCCGCACACCGACGGTCTCGGCCGCACGCGGCTTCTCGCCGACCGAGCGCAGGCGCAATCCGCGTGTCGTCCGGAACAGGTAGATCGTCATCAACGGCACGAGCAGCAGCGCGACCCAGGTGAGCACATTGGCGTTCCCGATCGCGTCGCCGAAGAAGGACAGGTCCTCGATCAGGGGAATCGAGAGCTCGGGCGCGCGCGGCACGTCCCCCGGCGTGCCCTGGTCGCCGTAGTGGGCGATGAACACGTAGCCGGTGATGCCGTAGGCGAGCAAGATGACGCCCGTGCCGCTCACCACCTGATCGCCGCGGAACGAGATCGAGAAGATCGCGTGGATGAGCGCCAGCGCTCCGCCGGCGGCCATGCCGATCACGCAGCCCAGGATCCAGGAGCCGGACAGATCCGCCCCGAAGATGCCGAAGAACGCGCCCATCAGCATCATGCCCTCGAGGCCGATGTTGATGACGCCGCTGCGCTCGCAGATGATTCCGCCGAGCGCAGCAAAGATCAGCGGGGTGGCGAAGCGGAGCATCGCCGCGGCGAGGGCCGACCATACGAACACCGCCTCGAGGCTGGACTCGCCCGAGCGCGTTGCGGCGACCGCACCGGCGCCCGCCAGTACCCCGACCACGATCGCGCCGTAGCCGAGCCGCGTCTGCTCTTCGCGTACCGCGAAGATCCCCGCCCCCACCGCGACCACCGCCAGGATGAGTGACGGCACGGGCGTCCGCAGCAGGATCGGCGGCAGGGCGATGAAGGCCGCCACGACCCCGAGGGCGATCCCGGCCCAGCCGATCTCGCGCGCGCCCACTCGGCTCGGCGCGACGGCCTCGGCCACAGCGCTCACGCGCCCTCCTCCGGTGCGGGCTCCGGTGTGGGCCTTCGTCGCGAGAACAGGCCCCGGCCGCGGCGCAGCATCCCGAGCACGAGCACATCGGCGCTGACCACGAGCACGACGAGGCCCTGGATGATGAACGTGAGGTTCGACGCCAGCTCGGGCTCGAAGATCGACGCGTCGAGGTTGCGCTGCGAGGTGCCGCTCAGGAGGGCGCCGAACAGCAGCGCCGAGGCCACCGTGCCGAGCGCCGTGTTGCGCCCGAGGAGGGCGACCGCGATTCCGGTGAAGCCCAACTGGACCGTCTCGATGTCGTTCGTGGCCACCCGGAACTGCCAGCCCAGCACGTCGAGCGAGCCGGCGAGCCCGGCGAACGCGCCGCACACCGCCATCACGAGCACGTAGTTCTTGCCGACGCTCATGCCGCCGTAGCGCGCGGCCTCGGGGTTGAGGCCCACGGCGCGCACCTCGTAGCCGATCGTCGAGCGGTTCAGGATCACCCAGAACACCACCGCCGCGGCGAGCGCGATGAAGATGCCGATGTGGAGGCCCTGCAGGATCGGGTCGCCCCACCACACGGGCAGGTGCGCTGCCTCGACCACGTCGTTCGAGACCGGGAGCGACGCCTCGCGATCGTTCTGCAGCGGCCCGCCGAGCCCGAACAGGTACAGGCCGATCCAGAGCGCGATGTAGTTGAGCATGATCGTCGAGATCACCTCGTGGGCGCCCACGCTCGCCTTCAGAAGTCCGGCGATACCTGCCCAAACGGCCCCCGCCGCGATCGCCGCGGCGATCGACAGCAGGATGTGGAGGAAGCCGGGCATGCTCTCGAACGACGAGCCCACCCAGACGGCCGCGATCGCGCCCATGATGTACTGGCCGTTGCCGCCGATGTTGAAGAGCCCCGCACGGAACGCGAACGCCACTGCCAGGCCGGTGAGGATGAGCGGCGTCGTGATGATGAGCGTCTGCTGGAGATTGAGCGCGGCGATCGTCCGGTCCTCGCCGGTGGTCCACGGGAAGAGCCACTGCAAGCCGGTGCCCTTCCAGATCGCCTCGTAGGTGGCGATCGGATCCTTGCCCGCCAGCAGCACGACGAGTCCGCCGATCAGGAACGCGAGCAGAACCGTGATGAGCGGCACGACCACCCCGCCGCCGCGGACGTAGGCCGCCAGCCTCGCCGCCGGCGTCTGGGAGGTGGCGATGACCTCCTCTTCGCTCACGCCGCGGACCGGCCCGCGCCGCCGCCAGTCATCGCGATGCCGAGCTCCTCTTCCGATGCGTCAGGCGGGAACGCGCCGACGATCTTCCCTTCGTAGATGACGAGGATGCGGTCGGCGAGCAAGCGCACCTCCTCGGACTCGAGCGAGACGAGCAGGACGCCGCGGCCGGCATCGCGCTCCGCGACGAGCCGCCGGTGCACGAACTCGATCGCCCCCACGTCGAGCCCGCGGGTTGGTTGGTGCGCGATCAGGAACTGCGGGTTGCTGGCGAGCTCACGCGCGATACAGACCTTCTGCTGGTTGCCGCCGGAGAGCGAGCTGGCGAGCGTGTCGGCGGTGCCACCGCGCACGTCGTACTCCTCGAGCAGCGAGCGGGCCCGCGACTTCATGTGGCCGATGTTGAGCCAGCCGTGGTTGGACAGCGGCGGCTTGCGGTACTCGCGCAGGGCAAGGTTCTCGGCCAGCGTGAAGTCGAGCACGAGGCCGCGCGCCTGGCGGTCCTCGGCGATGTGGGCCACGCCGGCCTCGTCCGCCGCGCGCACCCCGCCCCCGCTCACGTCCTCGCCCGCGATGCGGACGTGGCCGCCCGGCTCTGCGCGGCGCAGGCCGGCGATCGCCTCCACGAGCTCCTGCTGCCCGTTTCCGTCCACACCCGCGAGGGCGACGATCTCGCCTCCGCGAACCGTCAGCGAGAGCCCGCGCACGGCCTCGAGCTCGCGGTCGTCGAGCACACGCAGGTCCTCGACCTCGAGCACCGGTTCGCCCGGCTTGTGCTCGGGCTTGTCCACCTCAAGCAGAACGTCCCGGCCGACCATAAGGCGGGCGAGGCTCTGCTCGGTGGCGCCCTCGACCGGCACGGTGTCGATCTTCTTCCCGCGCCGCAGCACCGTCACGCGGTCGGCTATCTCGAGCACCTCGCCGAGCTTGTGGCTGATGAAGACGATGGCGACGCCGTCCGCCTGGAGGGACCTCAGAACCTTGAACAGGTCGGCGGCCTCCTGAGCGGTCAGCACGGCGGTGGGCTCGTCGAGGACGAGGATGCGCGCGCCCCGGTAGAGCGTCTTCAGGATCTCGACTCGCTGCTGCGTCCCGACGGTCACGTCCTCGATCACCGAATCGGGGTCCACCACGAGCCCGTGGCGCTCCGAGAGCTCCCTCACCCGCTTGCGCGCCTCGCCCACGTCGAGCAGCCCGCCGCCGCGGCTCGGCTCCGCGCCCGAGCACGATGTTCTCGGCGACGGTCATCACCGGCACGAGCATGAAGTGCTGGTGCACCATGCCGATGCCCAGCTCGATCGCGCGGGACGGCGAGTCGATCTCGACCCGCTCGCCGTCCACGAAGATCTCACCCTCGGTCGGGCTGTAGAGCCCGTAGAGGATCGACATCAGCGTCGACTTGCCCGCCCCGTTCTCCCCGAGCAGGGCGTGCACCTCCCCGGGCCGCAGGTCGAAGTCGACCCGGTCGTTCGCGACGACCGGGCCGAACCTCTTCGTGATGCCGCGTAGCTCGAGCGCTTCCTCAGTGCTCAACGCGGCGGAACCTATAGGAACCCTGCGCAGCCGGCCGAGCCGGCTGCTTCGGCCCTCACCTACTTGACCTCGTCGGGAATGTTCGGGATCTCGCCCGCGGCGATCTGATCCTGGACCTCCTTGACCTGATCCGCGTACTGCTCGCCCGCGGCGCTGATCTTGCCAAGCCCCACGCCGCCGTTCTCGACGGTGGCGATCACGTCGGTGCCGCCCTCGAAGTTGCCCTCCTGGGCGCGCTTGACGGCCTCGAAGACGGCCACGTCGACCTTCTTGAGCGCGCTGGTCAGGACGTGGTCGCCGAGGTAGGCCTGGTCGGCGTCCACCCCGATGCCCTGTACGCCCTTCTCCTTCGCCGCGTCGAGCGCGCCGAGGCCGCAACCGCCCGCCACCTGGAAGACGACCTTCGAGCCCTTCGCGATCTGGTCGAGCGCGATCTCCTTGCACTTCGCCTGGTCGACGAAGTCCTGCGAGTAGCCGTTCAGCGTCTCGATCCCGCGGGTTGGCCTTCTTGGCGCCCGCCTGGAAGCCGGCGATGTAGTGGTCGACCGGCGGGATCTTCTGGCCGCCGACGGTCGACACGGCCTTGGCGTTGTTGTCCTTGGCCCACAGCCCGGCGAGGTAGCCGGCCAGGTAGCCCGCCTCCTGCTCCTTGAAGAGCAGGCCCTGGACGTTCTTCGGCTTGTCCTTGAGCAGAGCTGCCGGGTAGTCCACGATCGCGAAGTTCGCGTTCGGCAGCTTCGAGGCGACCGTGTTGACCGCGTCGGCCATCAGGAAGCCGACCGGCACGATCAGGTCGAACTGCTGCTGGGCGAGCGTGGTGAGGTTGGGCACGTAGTCGGCGTTGGACTTCGAGATCAGCACCCGGGTCTCGACGCCGAGCTCCGCTCTGCGGCCTGCTTGATGCCCTTGTTGGCGAGCGCGTTGAAGGAGCGGTCGTTGAGTCCGCCGATGTCGGTTACGACACCGGCCTTGATCGACGGCTGCTCTTCGGCGGCCGTGTCGCCGCCACCGCCGCCGCCGCCATCGTCGTCGTCGTCTCCGCAGGCCGCGATTCCGAGCATGAGCGAAGCGACCAGTGCGAGCAATAGCGCCCGAAGCTTCCTATCCACCCTGAGTTCCCTCCTGAAGTCTGAAAACCGGGCCCAAGCGCCCGGGTGAGCGGGGATCACCCTACACCCATTGCTACAGGGCGTTTATTAGGTTCGTCTTGAGCTTTTGTTCGCAGAATGCGGCTTCCAGCGCGGTTCTCGTGAGCTCCCGGAGGGCCTCCTCACTGAACCCGAGCCGCTCCGCGCAGATCGCGTACTCGCCGCCGATCGAGGCGCCGAACCACGGCGGGTCGTCCGATCCGAGCGTCACGGGCACGCCCGCCGCCCGCAGCGCGGTCAGCGGGTGCTCCTCGTAGCTGGGGTAGAGGCCCAGCACGACGTTGCTCGTCGGGCAGCACTCGAGCACGATCCCGCGCTCGGCCAGCTCCTCGACGAGCGCGGGATCCTCGATCGACCGGACGCCGTGGCCGATGCGGGTAATCGGCAGCGTGAGCGCCGCGCGAACGCTCTCGGGGCCCGCCCACTCGCCGGCGTGCACGCTGCAGCCGAGGCCCGCCTCGGCGGCGATCGCGAAGGGCTCGGCGAAGGCGTCTGCCGGGAAGTTCTCCTCATCGCCGGCCATCTGGAAGCCCACGACGTACGTGTGGGGGCGCGCCGCCGCGTGGCGCGCCACGCGAATCGCCCGCTCCACACCGAAATTGCGTACGGCGGTGATGAGGAGGCGCGCCTCGATGCCGTGCTCGGCGCGGGCGTCGTCGATGCCGCGGGCGATGCCGTCGAGGTGGTCCGCGTCGCTCAGGCCGACGAGCGCGGCGTGGTCGGGGGACACGAGCAGCTCGACGTAGACCGCCGCCTCGGCGGCGCAGCGGGCGAGGTACTCGTAGGTCACGTCGCGGTAGTCCTCGCCGGTCCGGATCACGGTGGCGGCGAGGTCGTAGGCGCGCAGGAAGTCGAGGAAGTCCGTGTACGCGAAGCGCTCAGGCGACGCGAACAGGCCTTCCGGGACGGGCAGCCCGTTGCGCTCGGCGAGCCGGCGGATCAGGTCCGGAGTGGCCGTCCCCTCGAGATGGACGTGGAGCTCGGCCTTGGGAACGCTCACCGAAGCACCTCCACGACCGGGGGCGGCGCGGCACCCGGGCTCTCCGAGCGTGAACGCGGCGCGCAGCGACTCGGCCGCACGCGCCGGCCGCCTCACGGTCGGCGGCGTGCACCAGCGCCAGCGGGCGCCCGCCGGGCTCGACGGTCTCGCCGGGCGCGGCCACCTCCGTCAGCCCGACCGCGTGATCGACCGGATCGGTCTCGCGCGTGCGCCCGCCGCCGAGCGCGACCACCGCCAGCCCGACCGCGCGCACGTCGACGCTCGCGACGCTCCCGGCCTCGGCGGGCTCCGCCGCCACCGTAACCGGAGCGGCGCCGAGGTGGGTGTCGGGCCTCTCGAGCAGGTCGCCGGGCCCGCCCAGCTCCCGGACCATCGCGGCAAAGCGCTCCGCCGCCGTTCCGCTCGCGAGGGCTTGCTCGGCGGCCGCCCGCGCCCGGTCCTCGTCCGGCTCGACGCCGCCGAGGCGCAGCAGCTCGGCGCTCAGGGAGAGCGTGACCTCGAGGAGCCGCTCGTCGCGCGCCGCGCCGGTGAGGTTGTCGATCGACTCGCGCACCTCGACCGCGTTGCCGGCCGCGCGGCCGAGCACGCGGTCCATGTCGGTCAAGAGAGCCGACGTGGGCAGGCCGTTTCCGCGGGCCACGTCGACTATCGAGCGGGCGAGCTCCGACGCGGCCTCGCGGCCCGGCAGGAATGCCCCCGATCCGACCTTCACGTCCATCACCAGCGCGTCCAGTCCGGCGGCCAGCTTCTTCGACAGGATCGAGGCGGTGATCAGCGGGATCGACTCGACGGTGCCGGTGGCGTCGCGGATCGCGTACAGCCGCTTGTCGGCGGGCGCCAGCGCGGCGGTCTGGCCCACGATCGCGCAGCCCGCGCTCGCCACGGCGCGGCGGAAGGCCTGGGGGTCCGGCGCTGTGTCGTAGCCCGGGATGGCCTCGAGCTTGTCGAGCGTGCCGCCGGTGTGGCCGAGGCCACGGCCGGAGATCATCGGGACGGCGCCGCCGCACGCCGCGACGATCGGGGCGAGCAGGAGGCTGACCTTGTCGCCCACGCCGCCCGTGGAGTGCTTGTCGAGCGCCGGGCCCGGCAGGCCGGCGCCCGACCAGTCGAGCACCTCCCCCGAGCGGGTCATCGCCCCGGTGAGGGCCACGCGCTCGGCCGCGCTCATCCCACGGAGCACGATCGCCATCGCCAGCGCGCCGACCTGGGCATCGCTGACCGAGCCGTCCGAGACGCCCGCGACCAGGAAGCGGATCTCCTCGTCGGTCAGCTCGCCGCCGTCGCGCTTGGTGCGGATCAGCTCCGGAACCAGCACCGGCTCAGGCTCCAAGGCGCTCGACGAAGCGCACCAGGAGCGGCGCGAGGTTCTGCGCTGCGCGCGCGGCGTCGCGCAGCGTCTGCTCGTGGCTCAGCGGCTCGTCGGCCATTCCCTCGGCGTAGTTGGTTATCGCGGACACCGCCACCACGCGCATGCCGCAGTGGCGCGCCACGATCGTCTCGTGGACGGTCGACATGCCGACCGCGTCGGCGCCGAGCGTCCGGAAGGCGCGGATCTCGGCGGGCGTCTCGAAGCTCGGCCCGCCGACGGCGAGGTACACGCCCTCGGCAAGCCCGATGCCCAGCTCGCGGGCCGCGGCCTGCAGCTCGGCGCGCAGGCCGGGGTCGTACGCGTCGCGCAGGCTCGGAAAGCGCGGGCCGAGGTCGTCCTCGTTCGGTCCCGTGAGCACGTTGGTCCCGCTCAGGTTCAGGTGATCGGTGATCAGCATCAGCTCGCCCGGGCCGACCTCGCGGCGCAGCGATCCCGCGGCGTTGGTGAGCACGAGGGTCTCGGCACCCGCGGTGGACAGCGCGCGCACGGGGTCGCGGAGCTCGTCGACGGGGCCGCCCTCGTAGAGATGGGCGCGCCCCTGGAGCAGGGCCACGGGCACGCCGCCGATCTCCCCCACGACCGCCCGGCCGCCGTGGCCCTCCACGGTCGGCCGCGGGAAGCCGGGCAGTTCCTCGTAGGGGATCTCCGTGGGCTCGCCCACGGCCTCGGCCACCGCTCCGAGCCCCGATCCGAGCACGACTCCAAGCTTCGGCCGCAGGCCGCCGCGTTCCTCGAGCACCCGCGCCGCCTCGCGCCAGCTCACGGTGTGTCCAGGTCGAAGGCGAGCGGCAGCAGCGCACCGATCGTGGTCGTCTCGAGCGGCCCGCCGGGCCGGCCGAGATACACGGGCGTGTCAGCGCCTCCGAGCTCGGACAGGCGCTGGCGGCAGCCGCCGCACGGCGGGCAGATGTCCATCCGCTCGGCCGTCACGGCGACCGCCGCGATGCGCGTCTCGCCGGCTGCCACGAGCGCGCCGATCGCAGAGGTCTCGGCACACTGGCCCTGCGGGTAGGAGGCGTTCTCCACGTTGGCGCCCGTGTGGATCCCGCCACCCTCCGCCAGCAGGGCCGCTCCGACCCTGAAGTTCGAATAGGGGGCGTAGGCTCGCTGCATCGCCTCCGCTGCGGCGCGCAGCAGCAGCTCCGGGGAGTCGAGCAGGAGGTCGGAGTAGCTCTGGGCCACCAGCGCGTCGTCATCGACCTCGAGCTCGGCGCGCAGCCTGGCCACCTTGGCGTGCTCGCCGGCAAGGTCGGAGCCGGCCGCTGCGACCGCCTCGAGCTCCAGGAAACTCCCGAGCCCCTCGACCTCGTCGAGGTGGATGCGGACACCGTCGAGCAGCAGCAGGCGCCGGCGCTTCTCCACCACGACGAGCGTCCCGAGCGCCGCGTCGAGCGCCTCGCGCAGCCCGGCGGCGGAGCCGGCGGGCACGCGCCGGTAGCTGCTCGTGCGCGCCCCCGCTTCGTCGGCGCGCCGGTACTGGATCAGCTCGTCCTCCCCGGGCTCCTGCTCGCGCAGCTTGAGCCTGCCGCGCGCGCGTGTGAAGTAGGTGTCGCGCTGTGAGATGTCCCCGCGGTCCTCCGCCCCGAGGCCGAGCGCGAGCTCGAGCGTGCGGCCCGGGTCGCGGACGCGCGCCTTGATCTCGATGTTGCGGCTGGGTGCGGTCAAGGTGCGGGCGAATCTATCGATCCGCGCGCACGCGGCCGAGCGGCGCGCTTGCGGTTATCTTCGCCCCATGCCGCAGCGCGTAGTGGTTGTCGACCACCCCGTTCTGGCGGACCGGCTCTCCGTCCTGCGCGATCGCTCGACCGGGCACGGCGCTTTCCGCCAGGCACTGTTCGAGGCCTCCGCGATCCTGGCGGTCGAGGCGGCTCGCGACCTGCCTGTGGAGGAGGTGGAGATCGAGACGCCGCTCGAGCGGACCACCGGCAGCCGGCTGCCGAAGGAGATCGCCGTCGTGCCGGTCCTGCGCGCGGGCCTCGGCATGGTGGACGCCTTCCTACGGCTCCTGCCCGACGCCCGCGTGGGCCACCTGGGGCTGTACCGCGACGAGGAGACCCACGAGCCGTTCGAGTACTACGAGCGGCTGCCGCCGCGGCTCGACGACGCGTTCGTGTTCGTGGTCGATCCGATGCTCGCGACCGGCGGAAGCGCCGTGCACGCGCTCGACCGGCTGAAGGCGCGCGGTGCCACGCGGCTCTCGCTGGTGTGCCTGGTGGTGGCGCCCGAGGGCCTCGCCGCCGTGGAGCAGCATCACCCGGAGGTGCCCGTCTGGACCGCCGTGATCGACCGCGAGCTCGACGAGAACGCCTACATCCGCCCCGGCCTCGGCGATGCCGGCGACCGCGTGTTCGGCACGGACTGATCGCCGCCGACGCGCCGCTCAGCCGCGCGCAAGCCGAGCCGAGAGGCCGACGCTCGGCTCGCCCGGCCGCGCGGCGAAGCGCTCGTCGAGCGCGACGCCTGCCACCCAGGCGACCTGGCCGCCCGACTCCACCACCGGGAGCGTGTGCCGCAGGGCGCGCGGGATCTTGCGGTCGGTGAAGAGGTCCTGCAGCGTCTTGGTGCCGCCAAGACCGAGCGGCCGCATCCGGTCTCCCTCACGCCAGGCACGCACGGTCGCGCCGGGAACGAGCGACGCGGCCGAGACCGACACGTCGCCAGGCGAGTCCGGCTCCGCCTCGATCTCCCAGTCGCCAAAGCGCGCCCGGCCGGGAACCGGGAGCGGCGCCGGCGCAGGCGGCTCGGGCTCCTCGGCGGACGTGAAGCGCAGCGTGCCGTACTCGGCCACCGCGCGCAGCCCGCCGCCGAGGTCGAGCGACGCCGTGCCGCGCTCGCCGAGCGCGAGGATCTCCGCTGCCTCGCGGCGGCTGAGGGAGGGCGGTCCGGCGCCCGAGGGGGCGGCCCGCCCGGCGAGCTCGCGCAGGACAAGCCGCCGCACTGCCGGCGGGTGCTCGCGCAACGCGGCAAGCGAGACGGCCGGACCGCCGCCGAGCTCGTCGAGCGCCGCCTCGACGGCGCCCTCGAGTAGGTCGGCCTCCTCTCGGAGCTGCCACGCCGTCTCGGCGATCGTGCGCTCCGCCGCCGGGCCGATCTCCCGCAGCGCCCCCAGCAGGTCATGCCGGACGCGTGCGCGGGCGAAGCGCCGGTCGGCGTTCGAGGGGTCCTCGCGCCAATCGAGCCCTCGATTGCGGAGGTAGCCGCGGACCTCTTCGCGCGTGACCGCGAGCAGCGGGCGCACGAGCCGTCCGCGGCGCGGGGCCATGCCGTGGAGCGAGCGCGAGCCGGGCGACACGGCCAGCCGGTACAGGACCGTCTCGGCCTGGTCGCTCGCGGTGTGCGCAGCCGCGTAGTCGCGCTCGGCCATGCGCTCGGCCAGCGTGTAGCGGGCCTCGCGCGCCCGCTCCTGGAGGTTGCCGCCCTCCGGCAGCTCGACCCGCTCCGCGTTGAGCGGCACGCCGAGCCGCTCGCAGAGCTCCCGCACGAACGTCTCGTCAGCATCCGCTCCGTCGCGAAGCCCGTAGTTCACGTGCAGGGCGGAGACACGCGCGTCGAGTCGGAGGGCCACGTCCAGGAGGCAGATGGAGTCCCCGCCTCCCGAGAGCAACACGAGGAGCGGCTCGCCGGGGCGCACGAGGCCGCTCGCGCGCGCGGCGTCGAGCGGGGCCTCGCTCACGAGCCCTCCCGCGGCGTGGCCCGAAAGAGCTGATGGGGCTCGTGGAAGCCCTTGAGCTTGACCTGGCCGATCGCCTCGAACGCGAGCTGCGACCCGCCGCCGACGGAGTCGACGACGGCGTCGCTCACGAGCACTTCGCCGCCGCGGGCGCGGGCCACGACCCGCGATGCGAAGTTGACCTCGCGGCCGAAGTAGTCACCGTCGCGATAGAGGGCGATGCCGAAGTGGATGCCGATGCGCGGCTCGGGGCGCTCCTTCCACTGGCCCGTGAAGCCGACCGCCCAGTCGACGAGAGCGGGTGCGTCGTGGCCAACGAGCATGACCTCGTCGCCGATCGTCTTGACCACGCGCGCGTCCTCGGGGAGGGAGCTCGACACGCCCTCGACGAAACGCTCGACGGAGGACAGCGCCTCCTCCTCGCCCTCCTCCTCGGTGAAGCGCGTGTAGCCGGCGAGGTCCGCGAACGCGATCGCCACCCGCACCCGGCCCAGCGCCGATTCCTCTTCCTCGAGCTCGGCCTCCATGTGCCCGACCACGTCCTGCTCTACGAAGTGGCCGAGGTAGCGCTGGTGCATGTAGTCCATGAGCGGCGAGGCCAGCGGCAGCAGGTCACGCGCCAGCCCCTCCATCTCCTCGGCGATCTGGAGCCCCGGCACGCCCTCGCGCATGAGCGGCTCGTGCACGTACAGATGAAAGAGGCGGACCTCGGCGTCGGCGACCTGCGCGAGCGCCTGCCCGTAGACCCGCATCAGCTGCAGGAGAGCCACGAGCGGGAAGCCCGCCTCGAGCACCGAGGCGAGGTAGCGGAGCGCCTCGACGTCATCCTCGCCCAGCTGCTCGAGGCCCTCGCGGGGCAGGCCGAGGCTCATCCAGCAGCGCTCGATCAGCTCCTCGTCGAGGCCGGTCTCCTTCGACGCCTCCTTCAGTGAGATGACGTGCTCGGGCGGGCTGAAGATCTCCTCGATGTAGCCGTAGGCGAGCCGCCCCTGCCGGCCCGCCTCCCTGATGTGCTCGAGCCTGTGCCCGCGCTGGCGCAGGCGGGCGACGATGCGTGCGTGCGCAACCGCCGCCCGCGTCCAGACGCCCTTGCCGTCGACCTCCGGGATGACGCCCGACTGCGCCCAGCGGCGCAGCGTCGCCGGCGTGACGCCGACCCGCTCGGCGGCTTCTTTGAGGCTGAGTACTTCGTCCATGGGGTCAGGCCTCGCATCCGAGCATGTCACAGCATGCGCGGATGCATCCGCGCCCGCCGCGAGGAGTCAAATAGGATCGGCGCCGCAGTCCCACACCTGGGAGTGGAGGATTCTTGAACTACTTCGTCACCGGCGCGACGGGCTTCATCGGACGGCACCTCGTGGCCGAGCTGCTCGAGCGCGAGGGAACGATCCACGTGCTCGTCCGCGAGGGCTCGCGCGGCAAGCTCGACGCGCTCGCCCAGCGTCTCGACGCCCCGGACGGCCACATCGTCCCGGTGGCCGGGGACCTGTCGAAGCCCGGGCTCGGAGTCGAGGGCTTCGACGAACGCATCGACCACCTGTTCCACCTCGCCGCGGTCTACGACGTGGAGGCTGACGAAGAGGCCTCCGAGCGCGCCAACGTCGAGGGCACGCAGCACGTGATCGAGTTCGCAAACGCCCGCGATGTGGGCCGCTTCCACCACGTCAGCTCGATCGCCGTCGCCGGCGAGTACCGCGGCGTGTTCCAAGAGGACATGTTCGACGAGGGGCAGCGCCTGCCGCACCACTACCACCGAACGAAGTACGAGTCCGAGCGGCTCGTGCGGGAGGGCGTCGAGACGAAGACGATCGTCTTCAGGCCGGGCATCGTCGTCGGCCACTCCGAGACCGGCGAGATGGACAAGATCGACGGCCCCTATTACTTCTTCAAGGTCATCCAGAAGCTGCGCTACGCGCTGCCCGAGTGGTTCCCGCTGGCCGGCCCGCAGGGCGGCCAGACCAACATCGTGCCGGTGGACTTCGTGGCCAAGGCGATGGACCACATCGCCCATCTCGACGACGACGACCTGCCGTCGGACACCTTCCACCTGGTCAACCCGGAGCCGATGACCGTGGGCGAGGCGATCAACGAGTTCGCGAAGGCGGCCCACGCCCCTCAGTTCGCAATGCGAGTGGACCAGCACATGACCGAAGCGATCCCGAAGCCCGTGCGCGCGGGCGTGAAGGCGCTCCCGACGGTCAAGCGCATCCGCGAGCAGCTTCTGCGCGACCTCGGCATCCCGCCGGCGGCAATGGAGAACCGCGACTTCAACTGCAAGTTCGACGCTCGCGACACCCAGCGTGCGCTCACCGGCACCGGCATCGCGGTGCCGCCGTTGTCCACCTACGCGCCGCAGATCTGGGACTACTGGGAGCGCAACCTCGACCCCGACCTGTTCCGCGAGCGCTCCCTCGCGAGCGCGATCCGGGGCAAGAAGATCCTCATCACCGGGGCGTCGAGCGGGATCGGGCTCGAGACCGCGATCAAGGTCGGCGAGGCCGGCGGCGAGGTGCTCCTCGCCGCGCGCACGCGCGAGAAGCTCGAGGAGGTGGCCACGCAGGTGGAGGAGGCGGGCGGCACGGCGCACGTGCACCCGGCCGACCTGTCCGATCTCGACGACATCGACCGGCTCGCGGCCGAGGTGCTCGAGGTCCACGGCGGGGTCGACGTGCTCGTGAACAACGCCGGGCGCTCGATCCGCCGCTCGGTGGCGCGCTCATACGACCGCTTCCACGACTTCGAGCGCACGATGCAGCTCAACTACTTCGGCGCGCTCAAGCTGATCCTCGCCTTCCTGCCCGGGATGCGCGAGCGCAAGTCCGGCCACATCATCAACGTGAGCTCGATCGGCGTGCAGACGAACACGCCGCGCTTCTCGGCCTACGTTGCCTCGAAGGCCGCGCTGGATGCGTTCTCGCGTTGTGCGGCGCCGGAGTGCGTGGCCGACAACGTCAAGTTCACCACCGTCTACATGCCGCTGGTGCGGACGCCGATGATCGCGCCGACCGACATCTACAGGGCCTTCCCCACGCTCACGCCGGAGGAGGCGGCGAAGATGCTCACCGACGCGATGATCGACAAGCCGAAGCGCTTGGCCTCGCGGCTCGGGACCTTCGGAGAGATTCTCTACTCGGTGTCGCCGAAGAGCGTCGACATCGTCCTGCACACGGCCTACGACCTCTTCCCCGACTCGGCGGCTGCCAAGAAGGCCGACAAGGACGCGAAGCCCGCACCGGCCGAGGAGAAGACGGGCAGCCAGGAGATGTCCACCGAGGCGGTGGCGATGGCTTACCTCCTACGCGGGGTGCACTTCTAGCGCGCGACCGCGCGGAAGCCCGCGGAGCGCGGCCGCGAAAGGTTGCCCACGCTGTCGGTGGCCAGCGCGAGGCCGCGGTAGCGGCCCGGCCTGAGCGCGCGGCCGCCCACCTTGCCCGCGAAGCGGATGCTGTTCGGTCCGGGCGCCGCGCGCCTGCGCAGGCCCGTGATCGTGCGCCAGCGCGTGCAGCGCTTCGCGCGCGGGCGCGCGCGGCCGGGCGCCACACAGCGGCTGCCCTCGCGGCGGCCGGCAAGGCCTCGCTGGATCGCGATCCGCACGCGCGCCCGCTCCGATAGCTGGAAGCGGAAGCGGACGGCCGGCGCCAGCGCGGCCGCGGCCTCGCCGGCGGACGGGGCGATCCGGCGCGCCGACGACCGGAAGCCCGAGATCACGGGCCGGATCGCGTCGACCACGAGCGGCGACGCGGACGCGGCGATGGTGTCCCCGCCGTGCGGGTCCATCACGCGCACGCGCGGGGTGAAGGTGGTGCTCGATCCGAAGCGGGATCGCGCTCTAGGCACCGCGCCGCTGGAGCTCTCGAACGACCCGTCGCCGTTCAGGTCCCAGGCATAGCGCAGCGGAAGCCCCTCGGGATCCGACGAGCCCGCGGCGTCGAAGGTGACCCACTCGCGGCCGGCGACCTTGCCCGGGACCAGCTTGATCGTGGCGGCGGGAGCGCGGTTCACGACCAGCGCAAGGCCCAGCGGGTTGTTGAAGAGCGTGCCCTGGCGCAGGATCCGGGCCGCGCCGGTCGTGCGCTCGACGTGGACCAGCCCGCCTTCCAGGTCGTTGAGCGCGTAGTCGGCGACAAGCAGGTTGCCGTCGGGAAGGACCGCGACCCGCTGGGGGAGCTCGAACGCGTCGGCGGTGCTCGAGTTGGGAGTGACCGCGGTCTGCTCGCCGTTTGCCGGGTTGAGCGCCGCCACCGCCGCCTGTGCGCCTGTCTGGTTCACCACGAGGACGCCGCCGCCGGGCTCGACCGCTGCGCCGAAGACCCCCCGCAGCAGGTTCCCCGGACTCGGCACCTGGTTGACGGAGAGGACGGACTGCGCGCCGTTGCCCGGGTTGACGCGGAACACCGCCCCGAAGTCGTGCGGCTCGCAGTCGATCTGCGGTTGTCCCCCGACGATCAGATCTCCGAAGTCAGTCACGACCAGGACGCCGTTCGGCTCCAGGGTGATCCCGAACGGGTAACAGAGGTTGCCACCGCGGGTAACCACGCTCTGCGCGCCGGTGGCTGGATCGATCCGGACCACCGCGGGGTCGCGGGCCGGGCCTACGCCGACGTTCTCGACGACGAACAGAGTCCCGTCGGGCGCCACGGCGATTCCCGCCGGGTCGACGAGCTCACCGCCCGCGGAGACCACGGCCTGCGCGCCACTCGCCGGGTCCACACGGATGATGCGGCCGTCGGCGGCCGGGGTGGGCCCTTCGGCGAACTCGCCCATGTCGACCACGTAGAGGCTGCCGGCGCCCGGCGCGACCGCGACGTCGTAGGGGTGCCGGAACAGCGTCCCCTGCGAGCTGCTGTTCCGCGAGACCTCCTCGAGCCCGCCCGTGGCCGGGTTCACGCGCAGGAGCACCGCCGACTGCTGGCCGTCCCTGGTCACGACCGAATTGACGACATAGGCAACCCAGGGGTCATCCGGCGCGGCGTAAGCCGTTCCTGTCAGCAGCGAAAGCGCGACGAGAAGGATGGTTGCTGCGAGGCCCGACCGGCGCATCCCACTCCAAGGTACCTCACACGAAGGCAGGTCCCCGGCGAACGAGGTTCACGTAGAGCGCTTTCTGGACCGTGGCGCGTACGCGCTCGGAGAGCTCCAGGACGAGCGCACGGTCGGCGGCGGCCTCCGGCCCGTAGGCCGCGGTGTCGATGGGGTCGAGGAACTCGATCCTCCAGCGTGAGGGCAGTGGCACCACACCGAGCGGACCGAGCCAGGGGAACGTCGGGGTGACGGGGAAGAATGGCGCGCCGATCAGGCGCGCGAGCGCGGGCACGTCGGCCAGCTTCGGGTAGATCTCCTCGCTCCCCACCACGGCCACCGGAACGATCGGGCGCGCCCGCCCGGAGCGCGATCTCGACGAAGCCTCCGCGGCCGAAGCGCTGGAGCCGGTAGCGCTCCGAATAGGGCTTGCCGGTGCCCTTGACCCCCTCCGGGAAGACGGCGACGAGCTTGTCCTGCTCGAGCAGCCGCAACGCGTTGTACGGCGAGGCAACGACGCCGCCGACCCTGCGGATGGCGGTCGAGATCCAGGGCAGCTCGAAGGCCCAGTTGAGGACGAGGAAGCGCGGGTGGCGGGGCAGCGGATGCTCGCGCAGGAGCGCGACCGAGATCATCGTCGCGTCCCAGGGCAGGATGCCCGCGTGGTTGGCCGCGAGCAGCGCGGGGCCGTGAGCGGGCACGCGCTCGGCGCCCTCGGCCTGCACGCGCCACCAGCTGTCGTAGAGAAAGCCGAAGAACGGCTCGACGAGGTCGGCGAACTCCTCGTCGAAGCCCCACTCGTCCTCCGTGTAGTGGCCCTCCATCCGCTCCAGCAGCCGCTCGACCGTCGCTCGGGCGTCGCGCGGGAGCGCGGTCGCGCCGCGCGCGATCGCCTCGGGCAGGTCGAGGCCGGCTTCCAGGCCCTCGCGCAGGCCACGCATGAAGGCGAGCGCGGCCTCGGTCATGCGGCGGCGGCTCCGCGCGGGCGCGCGCGCACCCAGTCCTCGACGGCCCCGACCGTGGAGTAGCGCGGCTCGAAGCCGACCTCCTCGACGAGCCGCGTGGTGTCGACGCCGCGGCCGTAGCGCAGGAGGCGCCGAAAGTCCTCCGAGTAGGAGCCGAGGCCGAGCCTGCGCCCCGCCCCGGTGAGCGGGCCGAACAACGGGCCGGCGAGCGGCAGCGCCGGGCGGCCGGCCAGCCTGATCATGCGGATCAGGCCGATGGTGCCGGGGCCGGCCACGTTCACCGCACCGCGTACCGGGCGCCTCACCGCCGCCACGAGCGCGTCGAGAGCGTCCCGCTCGTGCACGAGCTGGATGCGCGGGTCGAACCCCAGGTAGGTCGGGCAGGCCGGCTGCGAGAGGTAACGGCTGATCTGAGTGTCGAGCGAGGGGCCGATTGCCGGCTGGTAGCGCAGCATCGTGCAGCTGACGCCCCCATGACGGCGCGCGTAGGTCTCGAAGTAGTTCTCGATCTCGGCGACGTCGCGCTGGAAGCGGGTGCGTAGCGGGAACATGCGGGTCATCTCCTCGCCGAAGAACTGCGGGGCGTGCGGCTCGGCGCCGTACACGCCGGCGGAGCCGCGGACGACGATCGTCCTGAGCGTCTGCGCCTTCTCGCAGGCCGCGAGCAGCTGGAGCGAGCCGATCACGTTGATGTCGTGCATCGTCCGCGAGGACATGCCCGGGCCCGGCTGGCGGACTATCTGCTCGTGGACGAGCGTGTCGACCTCGAGCCCCGGGACGACGCGGGCGATCTCGGGGTCGCGGATGTCTGCCTCGATCCATTCCGCGCGCTCGAGCCGGCGCCTCGGCCGGCGCGTGTCGAGGCCCGCGACGTACTCGAAGTCGGGGTCCGCCTCGAGCTGCTCGGCCAGCAGGCTGCCGAGGTGGCTCCCGACGCCGGTGATCAGGACCCTGCGGCCGGGCACTAGGAGGAGCGCTTGGTGGAGGGGCGCTTCGCGGAGGAGCGCTTCGCGGCGGACGAGCGTTTCGTGGAGGAGCGCTTCGCGGGCGCGCGCTTCGCCGGCAGGCGCTCCTCGATCGCGTCGAGGCGGCGAGCGATCGCGCGCAGCTCGGCCTTCAGCTCACGGATGTCGTCGTAGCTCGCGGGGCGCCGTCCCTCGATCGCCTCGGTCATCGAGCGCCGGCCACTCGCGAGTCGCTGCTCGGCCTCCTTCCGCAGCTCGTCGACGGACTGGACCACGTCGTCGAGGGCGCCCTGAGCGGCCTCGCGGCTTCGCCCGGCCGACCCCAGCGTGGCCTCCACCGTTCGCTCGACGGCCTCGCGCAACGAGTCGGGCAGCTCCTTCGGCGTGGTCGGGCGTCTCGCCATCCGCCCGAGACTACCCCTACCTCGGCTGGTGGCGCCGGGTCGGTCTCGTGTTAGTGGGGGCTGCCTTCTATCCTGCGCGCCCCGTGCGGCATGCCGACGTCAACCACCTGCGTCCCACCGCCGCGCCGGCCGAGCGCGTGCTACTGCCGGGTGACCCCCACCGCGCCCTCGCGGTGGCACAGGCGCTGCTCGAGAAGCCGCCGCGAATGTTCAACCACAGCCGCGGGCTCTGGGGCTACACCGGAATCGCCCGGGACGGGGAGCCGCTCACGGTGCAGTCCACCGGCATGGGCGGGCCGAGCGCGGCGATCGTCTGCGAGGAGCTGATCGCGCTCGGCGCCCGCCGGCTGGTGCGCATCGGCACCTGCGCGGCGCTCGTCGACGCCCTCGCCCTGGGCAGCCTCCTCGCGCCGGAGTCGGTGCTGCCGCTCGACGGAGCGAGCGCGGCGCTCGGCGCGGAGGGCCCGCTCGAGCCCGACCCGGGCCTGCTCGCCCGGCTGGTCGCCGCCGGCGCCATCCGGGCGACCGTGGCGAGCACCGACCTCTTCTACGGCAGGCACCCAACCAACGGGGCAACCGGCGCGGTCGCCGTCGAGATGGAGACAGCCGCGATCCTGGGCGTGGCCGCCCGGCACGGGGTGGCTGCCGCGAGCGTCCTCGGCGTGGCCCGAAGCGCGCTCGCGAACGGAGCGCGCCGGCTCGATGGGGACGAACTCGAGGCGCTCGGGCTGAGCCTCGGCGAGGCGGGCTACGCCGCGCTCAGGAGTCCGTGACGGTGAGGCGCTCCTGCGCGCGCGGCACAGGCTCGTCGCCGGGCGCGACCGCGAGGCGAACGGCCGCCAGGTCACGCGCGATCTCGTCGAGGCGCTCCTCGACGGATGCCAGCCGGTCGTGCTCGGCCTCGCGCGAGGCTACGCCCACACGCTCCTCGAGCCGGTCGATCGCGTCCTCGATGCCCTCGAGCCGCTGCGAGAGCGAGCGCAGGCGCCGCGTGACCCGTTCGATGTCCGCCGCCGAGGGCAGGTTGAGGGCGCCCATCGCCGTGACCTGCGCCTGCACGGCCTTCTCGCGCGCCTCGAAGGCACGGGTGACCGCGCCGTTCACGACCGGGTTCGCGATCAGCTCCTCGGCGACCTTGCCGAGCGCCTCCTCGGCCCGGGCGGACATGCGCCCGAGGAAGTCCTCATCCTGCTTGGGCTCTGTCATGGCGGGCAAGGGTAACCGACGACCGGCGATTCAGACAGCGATGTTCCCCTCCCGGCCGGGTCAGGCTAACCCTCAACTTGAGACTAATGTCGGATTTGAGGGTTTGGGGAGTAGGCACAATGAGGCATCTGGACACCGAGCGATACGTCGGGGATGTGTCCAGCCACCGGAACGGCGGGATTGAAGTTATAGGCAGGGACGGTCGATACAAGGACGTGATCTCGCATAACCGCCCCGAGTGCGGCGTGCGGGCAGAGCTCTCGCCCACCACCCACGGTTCCCCATTGCACACCAGAAACCCAGCCAGTAGCGTTACCCCTGCGGCAGGCGGCGATCGTCGCGTGCGCGCGCCCGCGATCACCCGGATGCGGGGTACCGAGGGACCACTTGGAAAAGCAAGGATGAAGACGCGGGCTCTCACCCTTCTGCTTGCCGTTGGGATCCTGGCCGCGGCCGCCCTCACCACCCTCACCATCCCGGCGGCCGCCCAGCAGGTGCACGTGCAGCTGCCGTCCGGCGAGATCGTCCCGTTCGACATTCCGCCCGGCACGAACCCCGCCGACATGCAGCTCCCCGGGCCCATCGTCCCGGCACCCACCACTCCGGCGCCGCAGACGGTCCCCGAGACGCCGGTCACTCCCAAGCCGAAGGAGCAGCCGCCCGCGCCCGAGGCCAAGCCGGAGCCCCAGCCCAAGCCCGAGCCCAAGCCGGCACCCGCGCCGGAGGAGCCCGACACCGGCCCGAGCGCAGGAGGCGGCTCGCCGCAGGAGCGCTCGAACTCGGGCCAGCGCATCAAGCGCGAAGGGTCCGACGTCAAGAAGCGCAAGCTCACCGGCGAGGTCGAGCCTCAACCCGAAGATGAGGGTTCGCGCGAGCGCCGCCGTGGGCGCAGGGAGCCGCTCCGCAACGAGGACGGCACACCCACCCCCAGCAACCCCGGCTTCATCGACGTCCTGCCCGGTCCCTCGACGGCCACCGGTGTTCCGAACTTCATCATCCGCAAGTTCCGGGTGCCGCCGTTCCTGCTGCCGATCTACCAGGCAGCGGGGATCGAGTACGGGATCCGCTGGGAGGTGCTGGCGGCGATCAACGAGATCGAGACCGACTACGGCCGCAACCTGAACGTGTCCTCGGCGGGCGCGCTTGGCTGGATGCAGTTCATGCCGGCCACCTGGAAGGCCTACGGCACGGACGCCAACAAGGACGGCCGCAAGGATCCCTACAACCCGGTCGACGCGATCTTCGCCGCGGCGCGCTACCTGAAGGCGGCCAACTACGAGAACGACGTGCGGGCGGCGATCTGGGCCTACAACCACGCCGACTGGTACGTCGACTCGGTGCTGCTCCGGGCCAGGCTGATCGCCGGCGTACCGGCCGACCTGATCGGCTCGCTGACCGGGCTCACCGAAGGCCGCTTCCCCGTCTACGCGCGCGCGACGTATGCCGACGACCTCGCGGAGAAGGAGCTCCTCAAGCGGGTCCGGCGCGGCGAGAACGCCGCCAACGTGATCGAGTCGAGCGATGATCGCCGCAGCATCGACATCTACTCCAAGAAGGGCGCCCCCGTCGTGGCAGTGAACGACGGCGTCGTCAAGCAGGTCGGGCGCTCGAAGAAGCTCGGCCGCTTCCTGGTCCTCCAGGACGTCTACGGAAACCGCTACACGCTACGCCCACCTGGGCGGCGTGTCGAAGTACTACCCGGTGCCGAAGAGCGACTCGGATGCCCGCCTCGACCGGACGGCCAAGGCCGTCAAGGCCCACGGCGACGACTCCGGCGATCCCCAGCCCAGCCTCCCC
Source organism: uncultured Thermoleophilaceae bacterium (assembly GCA_963751835.1). Classification (GTDB taxonomy): domain Bacteria; phylum Actinomycetota; class Thermoleophilia; order Solirubrobacterales; family Thermoleophilaceae; genus JACVRW01. The sequence goes on from CAVVWD010000011.1 coordinate 273,135, forward strand.
GCCTCCGCGGGCCGCCAGCTCGAGGACTCCGACACGGCACCCGAGCGTGACCGCGGCGCGTCGATCGAGTCGCAGGACCTGAGCCGGCCCTCGGCGCCCGTCAAGCAGCGGCTGTTCGCCCACCCGGGTCTCCCCGGAGCGCGCGAAGCAGGCGGTCTCGAGCAGCAGCTGGAGGCCCTGGCACGCAAGGGCGGCAAGTTCGAGACCTACAAGAACTTCTTCTCGCGCCCGTTCGGCCTCGACCCGAGCAAGGTCCGGCTCCGCGCCCTCAAGAAGGGCGCGCGGGTGATCGGCGGGACGATCATCGGCCGTGTCGGCCAGACCGTCGCGGGCAAGGCCGCGCATCTCGACTTCTCGATCCGGCCCGCCGGCCGGGGCGCACCCAGGATCGATCCGAAGCCGATCCTCGACGGCTGGAAGCTGCTCGAGGCGACCGCGGTCTATCGCGCGTCCGGGCGCAACGTGCTCTACGGCGAGGACGAGGCGGGCGCCATGTCGATCGGCCAGATCCTGCTGCTGCCGAAGCCGCTGCTCGAGAAGCGCGTGCTCTCCGACGAGCGCATCGAGATCTACGACTGCGGGCGCGACGACGTCCGTTCGGGTCAGGTCGACCGGCGCGTGCTCGCCACGCTCGCCTACCTCGCCGAGTCGGGGCTCAAGCCGGGCGTGACGTCGCTCAAGTGCGGGCACGGCTTCTACACCAGCTCGGGCAACGTCTCCCACCACTCCTCCGGAAACGCCGTCGACATCGCGACGATCAACGGGATCCCCGTGATCGGCCACCAGGAGCCGGGCGGCGTGACCGAGCAGGCGGTGCGCAGGCTTGATGCAGCTCCAGGGCACGATGGCGCCCGCCCAGATCATCTCGCTGTTCGAGATCGGCGGCGCGACCTTCGCGATGGCCGACCACCACGACCACATCCACGTCGGCTTCCAGCCGATGTTCGGCGCCAACAAGAAGCTCGGCAAGCAGGCGCTCGCCGTGCTCGAGCCCGGCCAGTGGTCCGACCTCATCTCGCGCCTGCGCGAGATCGAGAACCCGGTCGTGCCGACCAAGCCGTCCAAGTACGCCCTGCCGGTCGACAAGAAGGACCGGCGCGCGAGCCACGCCCACGAGGGCGAATAGCCACGACGGGTCGCCCTCTCGGCTGCGTCCAGCTCGAGTTCGGCTTCCTGCTCGGACCGCCCGACGGGCGTTACCTGGTACGCAGTGCGCCCGACAGGGCACCCGAGGCAGTGCTGGTGTTCGGCACGCTGGGAGCCCCGGAGCGCCATTGGCTGAGGGACAGGCGGCCGCGTGAGGTGGACTCGGCGCCCCCCGAGCCGGTGCCCACGAGCCGCGCCACGGTGGTACGGCCCGAACCCTTTCCGACGGCCGAGGCCGCCTCGGCCTGGCTCGACGAGCTGCGCCGCGACGCCGAGGCGCGCGATGCTGAGCTCGAGCGCGGGCTCGAAGTCCTCAACAGGGCGCTGCGCGCCCAGCGCGCCGCCGCGGCGGACCCCTACGTGTCCGATGTCTCAGCCGGGCGCGCGCTCGTGGTGCGGATGGGCTATGGCCGCGGCGAGGCGGTCGCGGACGGGCGCTTCGGCGAGGCGTTCGAACTTCCACGCGAGGGAGCGAGGCGGGTCAAGCGCTCGATGGAGGCGCCGGAGGAGCGCTTCGCGGCGATCCTGGGCGGTCACGAGACGCCGCTCGCGGCCGAGGAGCTCGTCCTGCGTGCCCGTGCCGATCTCGACGCCGGACGGGGGCGCGAGGCCGCGCTGCAGGCGCGCGTGGCGGTGGAGGCGCTCGCCGCAGAGCTCGGCCACAGCTCACTCGAGGAGCACCGGGACGCCGTGATCCAGGCGGCCGCCGCCGCGCTGCGAGGCGAGTCGCCGGCCGGGCTGGAGGACGCGGTCGCCGCCATGGAGGCGCTGCTGCGCCGCCGGCGGCTGGGCGGCTGACGACGCACGGCTAGCCTGGAGTCATGGAGTACGTGATCCACCCCAACACGGGTCCCCGCGAAGGTTCTCCCCATTTCGAAGGCAGGGACCACGACGCGGGCCTGTCGATCATCCTCGTCGACGCCGAGCCGGGAAAGGGCCCGCGCCTGCACCGCCACGACTACGAGGAGGTCTTCGTGGTGCACGCCGGGACCGTCTCGTTCAGGGTCGGCGATGCGCAGCTTGACGCCGACCCGGGAGACGTCGTCGTGGCCCCGGCCGGCACCCCGCACGGGTTCGTGAACTCAGGGGACGAGCGCCTGCGGATGACCGCGATCCACCACTCGCCCGAGTTCGTGACCGAGTGGCTCGAGTGACGCGGCGCTAGGGGTCGAGCGCGGCCAGCACCGCCTGGAGCTCCTCGACGACGTCGCCGTCGAGCTTGACCTCCGCGTCGCCGTCGTAGGGCGTCGGCCCCTGCGTGACCAGCACGAGCCGGCCGCCCGCGCCGTGGGTCATCGCCGGCAGCCCGGCCACCGGGTAGACCTCGAGCGAGGAGCCCACGCACAGCATCAGGTCGGCGTCCATCGCGAGCGCCTGCGCCTCCGCGAGAGCGCGCTCGGGCAGGAGCTCGCCGAACAGGACGACGTCGGGCTTGAGCGGGACCATGCACGCCGGGCACTCCGGTGCGCCGCCGTCCTCGGCGAGCAACTCAACCACGCGGTCGATCGGCAGCTTGCCCCGGCACTCCAGGCAGATGCTCCACTCGATCGACCCGTGCATCTCGATCAGGCGCTCGCTGCCGGCGAGACGGTGGAGGCGGTCGATGTTCTGAGTGATGACCCCGCGCACGAGTCCACGTCGCTCGAGCTCGGCGATCGCGTGGTGTGCCTCGTTCGGGACCTTGTCGGTCAGCGTCGCGAAGCGCCGCCCGTAGAACGACCAGAAGCGGTCGGGGTCTCGCCGCCAGGCGTCGATGTGAGCGACCTCCATCGGGTCGACGTTCTCCCAGAGGCCCGACCCCGGCGTGCGGAAGTCCGGGATGCCCGAGGGGACCGAGACGCCGGCGCCCGTGAGAACGACGGCGCGCTCGGAGGAGCGGAGCAGGTCGGCGACCCGCTCGGCCTGGGTAGAGAGCGCGTTCACTTGCCCTGGAACCTCGGCCGCCGCTTCTGCAGGAACGCCGAGATGCCCTCGCGCCCATCCTCGGAGCCGAACGCGCGGGCGAAGCCCTCGGCCTCGGCACGAAGGCCCTCGTCGAGGTCGGGGCGGTGCGACCGCCGCTTGATCTCCTCGACCGCGATCGGCGCCTGGTCCGCCAGCTTGCGCGCCCACGCGAGCGTCGAGTCGAACAGCTCGTGGTCGGGCACCACCTGGTTCGCCAGGCCCAGACGATGTGCCTCGTAGGCGTCGATCGGGTCTCCGGTCAGGTTCATTTCGAGCGCCTTGGGCTCGCCCACGAGCCGCGGCAGCCGCTGCGTGCCGCCGAAGCCGGGAATGATCCCGAGGTTGATCTCGGGCTGGCCGAAGGTGGCGGACTCGGCCGCGATGCGGAAGTCGCACGCCATGGCGAGCTCGCAGCCCCCGCCGAAGGCGATCGAGTTGACCGCCGCGATGGTGACCGTCGATGACTGCTCCATGCCGCGCATGAAGCCGTGGACGGATGCCACCAGCTCGGCGCCCTCGGCGTCGGGCGACATCTTCGTGAACTCCTTGATGTCGGCGCCCGCGCTGAAGGTGAAGATGTTCGAGGAGGCGAGCACGAGCACCCTCGCCCTGCCCTCGACCGATTCCCACACCCCGATCAGGTCGCGCACGACCTGCGGCGAGAGCGGGTTCGCCGGCGGGCGGTTGAGCCAGGCGATCGCGATGTCGCCGCGCGTCTCGAGCAGCACTGTCTCGCGCTGATCACCGGCGTCGGGTTGCGGATAGGGGAAGAAGCCCTGGCCGGACTTCTTGCCGAGCCGCCCCTGGGCCACGAGCCGGCGCAGCACGGTCGGCGGCTCGAAGGCGTCACCCCACTCGCGCTGGGCCGCCTCGAGCCGCTCGAGCAGTGCGTCGAGGCCGGCCTCGTCGGCCCGGCTGAACGGGCCCGGCAACATGCCCGAGCCCATCATCATCGCCAGCTCGATGTCCTTCGCGGACGCGACGTTCTCCTCGAGCACGAGGCAGGACTCGACCAGGGCCTTCAGGCCCATGCGGTCGACGATGGTGTCGAGACCCGACGCGCTAGCCGTGCTCATAGAAACCCTTCCCGGTCTTCTGGCCCAGGTCCCCGGCCTCGACCAGCCCCTTCATCCTCGACATCACGTAGAAGCGCTCGCCGTACGAGTCGCGCAGGTGCTCTGCGGTGTGCAGTGCGATGTCCAGCCCTGACAGGTCCGCGAGGAAGAACGGCCCCATCGGGATCGTCCCCGAGTCCTTGACCACCTTGTCGACCTCGTGCGGATCGAGACCCCCCTCCTCGGTCGCACGCCAGACCTCGGACGCCGACGAGGTGAGGATTCGGTTGACGACGAAGCCCGGCACCTCGCCGCAGCGGACCGCGGACTTGCGGATCGCCTGCGCGAAGTTGGCCGCCGCCTGCAGCGTCTCCTCCGAGGTCTCCTCCCCCTCGACCACCTCGATCAGGCGCATCATCGACGCGGGCCAGAAGAAGTGGAAGCCGCACACCTTCTCCGGACGCAGCGTCGCCTCTGCCATTTCGCTGATCGAGAGCGAGGAGGTATTGGAAGCCAGGATCGCGTGGCCCGGCGTGACCTCGTCCAGCTCGGCGAACACCGCCTGCTTGATCTCCATGCGCTCCGGCACGGCCTCAATCACGAAGTCGACGCCGCCGAAGTCGTCGTAGCCGGTCGTGCCGGTGATGCGACCGAGCAGCTCCTCGCGTTGGGTGTCGGCCTGCTCCTGGGTGATCTTCTCCTTGCCGACGAGGGCGCCGAGCTGTGCGTCGGTGACCTGGAGGGCCTTCTCGAGGCCAGTGTCGACGAACTCCTGCTTCACGTCCTTGAGGACGACCGGGATGCCGGCGGCGGCAACGACCTGGGCGATCTCCCCGCCCATGGTCCCTGCCCCCACGACGGCGGCCTTGAAGACGAACAAAGAAACCTCCGGGGTAGCGGCGGCCCAACCCTAGCGGAGCCCCGCCTCGTCCTCGGCCTCCACGGCGAAGCGCCGGAGCGTCCGCGCGAGCGCGTCCCGGAGCGCGCGCCGGACGAAGATCGCATCCGCCACCGCGTTGAGCGGGCCGTACTTCGTGAGCGTGTACTCGAGACTCAGCTCGACCTCCGCGCCGACGGTGTGCGGGGCCACGCGTAGCGTCTGGCGGCCCGTCAGGGCGGCCTCGAGGACGATCGTCGAGAAGCGGTCGTCGCGGCTGTCCACCACCTTCTCGGTGACCCTGCCGCGACCGCCCGGTCCCGACTCCCACACCACCCGCTCGCCCTCGGCGGGCCAGCCGGGCGAGCGCTCGAGAGTGTGCGCGAAGCCCTCTACGAAGCTCGGCCAGCGGTCGACGTCGGTCCAGAGCCGCAGCGCGCCATCGGGCTGAAGCGGCACCGTCGACCGCGCGTAGGCGGTCCTCACGATCCGTAGACCTCGTTGACGATCTCGTCGATCGAGGCCTTGACCGAGTCGAGGAAGGGACGCACCTCCTCGACGAGCCGCTCGTACTCCTCCCGCCCGTCAGAGGTGAGGGAGTAGTAGCGGCGCGAGCGGCGCTCGGGGTGCTCCCAGCTCCCCTCGATAAGTCCGCGCCCCTCGAGCTGCCGGAGCAGGGGGTACATCGTGTTGGGGTTGACCGAGAGGACGCCGGCGGTCATCGCCGCGATCCGCTCCATCAGCTGGTTGCCGTAGCTCGGTCCCTCGTTGATCAGGTGCAGGACGAGCAGCGGCAGCACGTCGCGGCGGCGCAGCTCACCGGCGAACGGGTCGGCCGGCCGCTTCTGCGGCGCGACTGCCGCCTCGACGCCGCCGGCCTGCTCGACCGCCTCGCGCACCGCGGCGCGGCTGCGCTGTCGCTTCGACCTGCCGGCCATCCCGAGGGATCCTGACAGCACGCAGTCGTCACGCGGCAGTCACATACCCCCTACGCCCGAAGCAGCCCCACTACCTCGCCGAGCTCGTGGATCGAGCGCTCTGTGATCGGGTCGGCGACCAGGATGGTCTCGTCGGCGCCCGCATCGCCCAACTCGACGAGCACCGAGGCGATGCGGTCCGCGGATCCTGTCACCGGCCGCGCCCCCGGGTTGGAGGGTCGCTCGCTCGAGCCATCCAGGGCGACCAGGACGCAGGCGCTCCGCTCGATGTCCCCGGGGTCACGTCCCGCATCGCGCGCCGCGCCGCTGATGCGCTCGTTGAGGTTCGCGAAGCCGTCCGGTGAGTTGCCGTAGTCCTCGTACCACGTGTTCCAGGCATCGACGTGAGGCAGCGTGGCCGCGAGCATCCGCGGCCCGTTGCTGCCGATCACGAGACGAAGGGGCGCGACGGGGCGGGGCAGCAAAACGGCGTCGTCCACCTCGAAGTAGCGCCCGCGCACAGTGACCCGCTGCCCGGCCAGCAGCCCGCGGATGATCGTGAAGGACTCCTCGAAGCGCGATACGCGGTGATCGAACGGGAGGCCGAACGCACGGAACTCCTCCTCGTTCCAGCCGGCGCCGAGCCCGAGCACGAAGCGGCCGCCACTGATCTCGGCGACCGCAGCTGCCATCTTCGCGATCAGGCCCGGCGGGTGAAAGGCAGTGCAGGCCACGAGCGGCCCGAGCTCGACGCGCTCGGTCGCCGCGCCGAGCGCGGCCAGCACCGTCCACGCCTCCCAAGGACCCCGCTCGGCTCCGCCGTCACCCCGGTAGAGCAGATGGTCGCCGACCCAGATCGAATCGAAGCCCGCGGCCTCGGCCACCCGAGCCATGGCGAGATACTCCGGCCACGGCACGCGCCGCTCGACCTCAGGAAGCTGGATTCCGACGCGAGGCGATCCGGGCCTAATGGCCCCAGCCTATGGGCTCCCGGCGGCGGACGCGTGTGAAGCGGAATCACCTGTCTAGGGTGTCGGGAGCTGCAGATCGATCATGGTGTCCGCGTGCCGGTGGACGATCTTCCAGGCGCCCCTCTCGAAGCGGAAGATCATCGTGGCCCGCAGGATCTGCGGCTGTCGCTCGGTGCGCCCCGGATAGAGGACGTTGGAGCGCTCGATCGCGACCGTGTAAGCCAACCTGCCCCGCACGTCCTTGACTCGGTACTCGAAGTCGACCTCGGCGCCACTCGGGCGGAAGGCGTTCGCCGCGAGTAGGTAGCGCTGGCGGACATTTGCGACGCCTGCCTCTCCCAGGCCGCCGAACCCGCCGAAGATCGACGCCGGGTCGTGCTCGGCGGTGATCGACAACCACGGCGACGGGTCGCCGTTGACGAAGGCCGTGTTTGCGGCTTCGTACCGTTGCAGGAACCGCTCGAAGCCGTACGCGTAGCCCGCCTCGTGGGCGGCGTCCGCCTTTGCCGCGGGCCCGGCAAACGCCCCGGAGGAGACCAGGACGGCGAGCGCCAGCAGCAGGGCGGCGATCGCAGAGATGAGACGCTTCATCGTGCTTCCCTTCGTCGGTGACAATGCCTGCACACGCCGCTAGACCCGTCGTCGGGTCCGCTTATTCCATACCGCCAAAGCGCGAGCTCGCTGAGATCGGTCATGCGCTGGGCGCACCCACGGCGCGCCGCAAACCTCGCACCTCATGACAACACTGCCGTCACGGGAGCGACATACGACAGCGACGGCGACCCGCAAATTCATCTCATAATCCGCGCCGGAGTCGCGGCATAGACTCCCCAGATCGAGGGCGAGGGGATTAGTCCCACGGCGCGATGCGTGCAGCGGACGGACGGTTACCTGCCGATCGCTGACTACGCGCTGCTCTCGGACTGCCACTCCGCCGGGATCGTCGGTCTCGATGGGTCGATCGACTGGCTCTGCCTGCCGCGCTTCGACAGCCCGGCCCTGTTCGCGCGCGTCCTCGATCCCGACGCGGGGCACTGGCAGATCGCCCCGACTGGCGACGCCTACGAAGCCAAGCGGCGCTACCTACCGGGCACGCTCGTCCTGGAGACAACCTTCCGCACCTCGGCCAGCGTCGTGCGCGTGACGGATGCGATGTGCTTCCAAGAGGGCCAACGGGGGCACGCCGTCGGACAGCAGGCCCCTCATGAGCTGCTGCGCCTCGTCGAGGGCGTCGAGGGCAACGTGGAGCTGGGGATGACGCTCGCGCCCCGGCCCGAGTACGGGCTGGTGCGCCCGTTGATTCGGGTGACCCAGGGCGGCGCGCGCACCTTCGGCGGCCCGAACCAGGTCGGCGTGCGCTCCGACCGCAGGATCACCGCCGCGGACGCGGCTATGCAGGCGTCGTTCAGGCTCGCGGCCGGCGAGGAGGCAGCGTTCAGCCTGCACTGGACCGCCGTCGAGGATGCACGGCCCGACCCGACCCCGCCGGAGCGCGTGCGCGCGCGGATCGATGACACCATCGAGGCTTGGCGGTCGTGGGAGGCCGAGCACGACATCTACCGCGGCCCTCACCGCGACCTGGTTCGCTTCAGCGCGCGTGTGCTGAAGGGGCTCACCTATGCGCCGACCGGCGCGATCGTCGCCGCGCCCACCACCTCGCTTCCGGAGACGGTCGGTGGCGAGCGCAACTGGGACTACCGCTTCGCGTGGATCAGGGACGCGAGCCTGACGCTCGAGGCCCTCTACATCGGCGCCTGCCCCGAGGAGGCGGTCGACTTCGTCTCGTTCATGACGAGCTCCGCGGGCGGCGGCGCGTCGCGGGAGAGCTCGCTGCAGATCATGTACGGCATCGGCGGCGAGCACGACCTGTCCGAGCGCGAGCTGCCCCATCTGCGGGGGTGGCGTGACTCGCGTCCGGTCCGCGTCGGCAACGGCGCCTGGACCCAGACCCAGCTCGACGTGTACGGCGAGCTGCTGAACTCGCTCCACCTCTACCGCGACCAGCTCGGTGACCTGCATCCTGAGATCCAGCGCTTCAGCGCGGACCTCGCCGACACGGCCGCGGACCGCTGGCGCGAGAAGGACCAGGGCATGTGGGAGATGCGCGGCGAGCCGCTTCACCACCTCTCGTCGAAAGTGCTGTGCTGGACGGCGCTCGACCGCGCGCTCAAGCTCGCGCCGCAGCTCGGGGAGTTCGCGCGCGTGGGCGAGTGGACGGCGGCGCGCGACGAGATCCACGCTGCCGTGCTCGAGCAGGGCTGGAGCGAGGAGCGCCAGGCGTTCTGCCAGTCGTTCGGCTCGGACGAGCTCGACGCGGCCCAGCTGCTCATGCCGCTCGTCGGCTTCCTGCCCGCCGGGGACGCGCGTATGCGCTCCACTATCGAGGCGATCGCCGAGGAGCTCACGGAGGACGGCCTCGTGCTCCGCTACCGCAACCGGGAGGGCCTGAACGCGGACGGCCTCGAGGGCGAGGAGGGCACGTTTGTGATCTGCGCGTTCTGGCTCGTGTCCGCACTCGCGCTCGCCGGCGAGGTCGAACGCGCGGAGGCGCTCTTCGGCCAGCTCGTCTCGTGGGCGAACGACGTTGGGCTGATCGCGGAAGAGATCGACACCGAGAGCGGCGAGCTGCTCGGCAACTTCCCGCAGGCGTTCAGCCACGTCGGCCTGATCACGGCCGCCAACCGGATCGACCAGGCGAAGGAGCGCGCGACCGACTGACGGCCACCAGGGACGTCTTCCGTAACCTCGAAGCATGGCTTCCACAGCTGCGTCCCCCAAGACCCACGAGCCGGAACTGCTCGGCCAGACCGTCGTTCTCATCGGCGGCAGCGCCGGCATCGGCCTGGAGACCGCCCGCCGCGCGCGCAGTGAGGGCGCCGACGTCGTCCTTACCGGCCGCGATCCCGAGCGGCTCGAGCGAGCAGCGCGCGACGTCGATGCGCGGAGCACCGCCGCCTTCGACGCCACCGACGCGGCAGCGCTGAAGCGGTTCTTCGAGGGCCTGCCCGACCCGATCGACCATGTCCTGGTCACGGCCGGCGGTCCGAACTACGTGCCCCTGCTCGAGATGGACGCAGCTCAGGTGCACGACGCGCTTGGCGGCCACGTGGTGCTGGGGCTCGACGTCGCGCGCAGCGCCGCCGGGAAGATGAGGCCCGGCGGCAGCATCCTGCTGATGGGCGGCACGGGCGGCCGGAAGATCAGTCGCGACCTCGGGCTCTTCTCGGCGGCGACCGCCGTGCTGCCTCCGTTCACGGCGACTCTCGCGCTCGAGCTTGCCCCGGTGCGCGTGAACCTGATCGCGGCGGGCTTCGTCGACACCCCGCTGTCGGCTTCACTGCTCGGCGACGGGCTCGACGCGCGGCGCGAGGAGCTGCGCACGAAGCTCCCCATCGGGCGCGTCGTCGGACCGGCCGACGTCGCGGCGCTCGCCGTTCACCTCATGGCCAACACCGCGCTCACAGGCGCGACGTACGACATCGACGGCGGCCAGCAGTTCGTCTCATAAACCGGGTTGAGTCATGGGCGGAGGCCAGGCGGGAGGAAGCCGTTGGCTCAGGCGGCGACCGCGGCGACCGCCGCCCGCAGCGATGGCACTGGGTCGGCGCCCGCCGGCAGCACGCCGACCGGTGTGCCGTCGGATCTGGCGAGCAGCGCCGAGCCTCCGGGAGCGCCGACTGCACGTGCGGCAATCGGATCGAGGAACTGGATACCGATCGGCACGTGCGCTGTGAGCGACGCGGCCGCCGAGTCCCAGGCCGGCTCGTCGCGAGTGGCGAACAGCGTCAGCCCGGGTTCGAGCAGGTCGAGCGTGGAACGCTCCCCGGCCCAGACGTGAGCGATCCGGCCGCCGAGGTCCGCGCGCACCTCGTGCTCCGCGGCGCGTCGCGAGCCGCCGGGATCGGCCGACCGCGCGGCGGTGTACTCCGCGACGGGTCGGCGCTCGGCCTCGTATGAGTCCAGCAGCTGCGGCCCGGCCCAGCCGCGGAGTACCCACCCGAGCTTCCAGCCGAGGTCGTAGCCGTCGTGCAGCGCGAGGTTGAGACCCGTTCCGCCCCGCGGCGTCACGCGATGCGCGGCGTCGCCGGCCAGGAACACGCGGCCGGTCCGCCAGCGCTCCGCGAGCTGCGCCGTGGAGGAGAAGCTCCTGGACCGCTCGACTCGCACGGGCAGGTCTGGCACGCCCGCGGCGAGGCGGATCAGCGTTGCGGCACGGAGCTCGTTCGGCGTGTCGACGTCGCTGTCCTCGAACCCGACCAGCCAGCGGTCCGGTGGGCCGGCGGGAAGGAAGACGGCAGGCGTTGACGGGTGTGTCACGGAGTAGAGGACGTGGCGGTGCTCGCCGACCACGTCCCACAGCGGCGCGCGGAACAGCGTAGTCGCGCCCTCCATGAGGACCTCTGGGCCGATCAGCGGGATGCTGAGCGCACGGCGCAGCGCGCTGCGAGCCCCGTCGGCCGCCACCACGTAGCGGGCGTGCACCGTACGCAGGGCCCCCGTGCGCACGTCGCGCAGGTCGGCGCGGACGCCGTCCGGGCCCGCGAAGATGCCGGTCAGCTCGGTTCCGAGCGCGACGCGAGCATGCGGTGCAGCGAGCAGGCGCTCCAGCAACAGCGGCTCCAGGTCGTCCTGCGCCACGCAGGCGGGTGCCGTCGGGCTGACCATGCTGCTCTGCTCCGGGTTCGGGTAGCCGACGGCGATCGTCGTGCCGGCGGCGGCGTCGGCGAGCGTCTCGGACTCGAGCATGCGCCAGTCGACCTCGACGCTGTGCGCGCCGACCTCGGACTCCAGGCCCCACGCCCGCACGAGCTCCATCGAGCGCAGGCTGAGCGTGGTGGCGCGCGGGTGCGACGAGAGCATGGTCCGGCGCTCGACGAGCAGGGACGGGATGTCGTGGCGCCCCAGCTCCAGCGCGGCGGCCAACCCGGCCGGGCCGGCGCCGACCACCAGCACGGGGACGTCGTGGGCGTTCCTGGAGAGCATGGACCCCATCGTGCGGGCGACGGCCCTCGGCCGCATGAGCAACGGCTACTCAATTGCGAGAACGACCGGCTTGCTCAGGCGGCGCGCGGTCGATCACACTGCGCCCATGCGATGGCCGCTCACGGGGCGCGACGCTGAGCTTGGCCTCGTCAGCGAAGCGCTGTCGGGCGGTTCGGCGGGCGGCGTCGTGATCGTCGGGCCGGCCGGGGTCGGCAAGACGCGGCTCGCGGCCGAGGCCGCAGAGCGCGCGCAGGCGCAGGGCTGTGCGGTGGAGTGGGTACGGGCGTCCCGCTCGGCGCGGTCGATCCCCCTGGGGGCCTTCGCGGCGCTGCTGCCGGCCACTGACCGCCGCCTGCCGGAGGGCGTGGAGCTGCTGGCCCGCGCGCGCCACGCCCTAGCCGAGCGCGCCGCCGGGCGCCGGCTCGTGCTGTGCGTCGACGACGGACAGCTCCTCGACGACGCGTCGGCAGCGCTGGTGCATCAGCTCGTGGCCGCCGGTGAGGCCTTCGCCGTGGTCAGCGTAAGGAGTGACGAGCCGGCTCCGGATGCGCTGCGGGCGTTGTGGAAGGACGAGCTGTGCGCGCGCCTGGAGCTGGCGGAGCTCGCGCGCGGCGAGGTTCGAGGTCTCCTCGACGCCGCGTTGGGCGGTCCGATGGACGGCCACAGCGTCAACACATTGTGGGAGCGGACCCGAGGCAATGCCCTGTTCCTGCGCGAGCTGGTACGCCACGGCCTCGATCGCGGCATGCTGACCCAGGACGGCGGAGTGTGGCGCTGGCGCGGCGAAGTCAAGACGGGGACGCGGCTGACGGAACTCGTCGACGTGCGCATTGAGGACGTCGGCGAGGGCGGACGCCGCGTGCTGGAGCTGGTGGCGGTTGGCGCTCCGCTGGAGGTCGCGCTGCTGGAGCCCGACGAGCTGGTCGCACTGGAGGAGCTGGAGCGCAGCGAGCTCGTCCAGCGCCGCACGGACGGGCGACGACGGTTCGGCGACGTCGCCCATCCACTGCACGGCGAGGCGGTGCGCGCGCAGCTGACGCCCACGCGACTCGAGGCGATCTACACAAGGCTCGCGGACGTGGTGGAGGCGCGCGGCGCGCGGCGGGGCGGTGACCTGCTGCGGATCGCCGTCTGGCGGCTGGAAGCGGGCGCGAGCGACGACGCCGCGCTGTTCGCGCGTGCAGCCGATCAGGCCCTGGCCGCATCCGACGTGATGCTGGCCGAGCGTCTGGCGCGAGCGGCGGTGCAGGCGGGCGGGGACTTCGGCGCACGGCTGGCGCTAGGGCGGGCGCTCGCGGGCGCGGGACGAGGCCCTGAGGCGCAGCGGCTGCTCGCCGGCCTGGCGGCGCAGTCCGGGAACGACCGGGAGCGCGCGGCGGTCGCGATGGCGACCGCGCGCAACCTGTTCTGGGCACTGCACCGCCCCGAGGAAGCGGACGCCGTCCTGCAGGATGCCGAGCAGCTCGTGAGCGACGACGCCCTGCGGCACGAGCTAACGGCGCAGCGGGTGCGGCTTACGGCCGCTCAGGGCCGCCCGCAGGCCGCCTTGGCCGCCGCGCAACCGCTGCTGCACGACAACTCGGTCCATGAGCGGGCGCGGACGACCGTCGCGCTGGGCGCGGTCGAGGCCCTGTTCTCCATCGGGCGATCCGACGAGGCGGTGGCGCTGGTCGAGGCGTCGCTGCCGGTCGCCCGCCGGCGCCGGGACGAGCTGCCGCACGCCGAGCCCGTGCTGCTCAGCATGCGCGCGATCGCGCTGCGGCTCGCCGGCCGCCTGGCCGAGGCGACGACCGTGTCGGAGAGCGCCTATGCGCTCCTCCTCCCGCGACGGTCCGCGCCGGGCACGGCGGTCGAGGCAAACTCGCTGGGCCTGATCTGGCTCGCGCGAGGACGGGTCCGGACGGCGCTGCGCTTCTGCCGCGAGAGCGCCGCGCTCCTGCGCGACGGCGACGCCGTCGGGATGCTGGCCTTCGCCCTCGCCGGCGTCGCCCAGGCCGCGGCGAACGCCGGCGACCTGGAAGCGGCACGCGACGCGCTCGCGGAGATGGAGCGCACGCCGCTGGGGCACAAGGGCTTCGCGGTCGAGCTGGAGCTGGCACGCGCCTGGAGCGCCGCCGCGAGCGGTGAGCTCTCACGCGCGCGCGGGCTCGCCAGCGAGGCGGCCGCTCTCGCACGGTCGCGCGGACAGGACGCCTACGCGGTCCGCGCGTTGCACGAGCTCTGCCGGCTGGGCGACCCGGCCACCGCCGCCCCGGAGCTCAACCGGCTCGCCGGCAGGGTCGACGGGCCGTTCGCCGCGACCGCGGGCGCGCACGCCGCAGCGCTCGTCGCCGGCGACGGCGCTGCTCTACTCGACGTCGCCGAGCGGTTCGCCGCAGAGGACGCGCTGCTCGTGGCCGCCGAGGCAGCGGACGCCGCAGGCGCCGCGCACCGGGACGCTGGCCGGCTCTCGAGCGCCCGTGTCGCCGCCGCGCGCGCCGCCTTCTGGCTAACGAAGTGCGAGGGGGCACGCCCGCCGACGATGCTCGCCGCACCGGAGGCCGTCGACCTGACGCGCCGCGAGCGCGAGATCGCGCTCCTCGCCGCCGGCGGGGCGAGCAGCCCCCAGATCGCCGAGAAGCTCGTCATCTCTGTGCGCACCGTGGACAACCATCTGCAGAACGCCTACCGCAAGCTCGGCGTCAGACGCCGCCAAGACCTGCCCCGCGTCCTCAGCGGGACGCCCGAGTAGCCGCGCTAGGCGGCGGCCGCCGGCTCCTCGATCCGGCGCGGCATCAGCACCTCGCGGGCGATCACGAGCCGCTGGATCTGCGACGTGCCCTCATAGAGCTGCATGATCTTTGCGTCGCGCATCAGCTTCTCGACCGGGTACTCCTTGATGAAGCCGTAGCCGCCGTAGACCTGCACGGCGTCGACCGTCACCTCCATCGCGGAATCCGCGGCGAAGCGCTTGGCGTGCGAGGACACGAGCGTGTTGCGCCGGCCCTGGTCGAGCTCGACGGCCGACTTCCAGGTGAGCAGGCGCGCCGCCTCGACCTTGGTCGCCATGTCGGCGATCATGAACTGGATCGCCTGGTGCATCGCGATTGGCACGCCGAACTGGACGCGCTCCTTCGCGTAGTCGCGCGCGAACTCGAAGGCCGCATTCGCGATCCCGACTGCCATCGCCGCCACGCCCGGGCGGGTGCGGTCGAGCGTCATCATCGCGAGCTTGAAGCCCTTGTTCTCCTCGCCCACGAGGTGGTCGGCCGGGATCTCGACGTCGTTGAAGGAGATCATCGCCGTGTCCGAGGCGCGCTGGCCGAGCTTGTCCTCCTTCTTGTCCACGGTCACGCCGCCGGCGTCACGCGGGACGATGAAGGCCGAGATGCCGCGGTGGCCGGCCTCCTTGTCGGTCTTGGCGTAGACCGTGTACCAGGAGGCGTGGCTGCCGTTTGTGATGAAGCACTTGGTCCCGTTGATGACGTACTTGTCGCCCTGGCGGACGGCGGTCGTCCGCATGCCCGACACATCCGAGCCTGCGTCCGGCTCGGTGAGGCAGAAGGAGGCGAGCTTGGGCTCCTCGCTGAGCATGCCGAGGTACTGCTTCTTGAGCTCCTCGGGCGCGCCGATGATCACCGGTGCGGTGGCCAGGCCGTTGCACATGAGCGAGGTGCCGATGCCGGAGCACCCCCAGCCGAGCTCCTCCTCGATCAGACAACCCGTGAGGTAGTCGAGCCCTGGGCCGCCGTACTCCTCCGGGATGTGGGAGTTCATGAGACCCAGCTCCCACGCCTGCTCGATGATCTCGTGCGGGAACTTAGACTCCTTGTCCAGCTCCCAGGCGACCGGCCGGATCTCCTTGTCGGCGAAGTCGTGAGCCAGCTGGCGGATGTCCTTCTGCTCGTCGGTGAGGGTGAAGTCGACCACTGTGCTGCTGCTCCTTGCCGGACGCCGATATGCCGCCCGATTGATTCGTCAGTCAACCCTGTTAGACGCTCAGGGTACAGCAGGATCCGGGAGATCGCGCGGCCTCGGTGCGCGCGGAGTCCCCGATTCGGGTCACACTTAGGGCGTGGACGGCTTCGGAACGGTGGTCATCGTGGTAGCCCTCGTGGCGGTCGTGGTCGCGGTGGTGAGCTACTGGGGCAGCGGCCAGGTCTACCGCGGGCTCGGCCAGGGCGGCTTCGCCATGGAGCACGACGAGCGTGCCACCGCGCCCGCGGCGCCTCAGAGCGCCGAGGCACGCGAAGAGATCCGCCAGATGCTCGAGGCCAAGTCGGCCCGGCGGGAGGCCCGGGGGGAGCTTCCGCTCGACGTCGAGGCCGAGCTCGCTCAGCTCACCCGCGTCTCGGCGGCGGAGGATCCAGGGCTGCGCGAGGAGGTCCGGCAGCTCGTGATCGCACGCAACGAGCGGCGTGCGCGGCAGGGCAGGGAGCCGCTCGACGTGGAAGCCGAGGTCGAGCGCGAATTGCGCGAACTGAGGGGATGACTTGAGCGCCGTCGCGGGATAGGCTGGCGCCCGACCAGATGGCCGACGACCGCCGCTTCGATCTCGAGGATCTGCTGCTCCGCCCGGGCTGCTACCTGAACCCGCAGACCGAGGTGATGGTGGTCGTGGACGACTCGCCGTCGATCGACGGGGAAATCTTCAACCTCGAGGAGTTCGAGGGCGCGGACTGGGTGCTGATCGCGGACGAGGTGCCGGTGGACGAGGCTCGCCGTGACGAGCTGCTCGAGAACTTCCAGGCGACCTATCACGGCGGCGACGGCCGCATGCGGGCGGTCCGGGAGGATCTCGACGATGACGATGACGAGGACGTCGACGACGACGAGGAGCTCGAGGCCGACCCCGAGGAGTAGCGGCGACCGGGCGCTGCTCGAGTGGCTCACGGCGCGCGCCGTTCCGGGCGTGGAGGAGGTCAACGGCGACGTCTACCGGCGGACCGCGCTCGTGGGCGGGCGGCCCGCCGTTGTGGAGGTTCACGCGAGCGGCGACGTGCGGGCGCCGGGGGCCGTCACCGATCCCGGGCTGCGCGGGAGGGCGCGGCTGCTGCTCGGGCTCGATGCCGACCACGCGCGGATCGAGCCGGTCCTGCGCGCGGACCCACTGCTCGAGCCGCTCGTGGCGGCGCGGCCGGGGCTGCGCGTGGCGGGCGCCTGGAACGGGTTCGAGCTGGCCGTCCGGGCCGTGCTCGGGCAGCAGGTGACCGTGGCGGCGGGACGCGGCCTTGCTGAGCGGATTGCCCTACGCCATGGCGTCCCCCTTCCGCGCCCGGCCGGCAGCCTCGCCCGCCTGTTTCCCGCCGCGGAGACCCTCGCAACCGTCGAGCTCGACGGCATGCCGGCGGCCCGCGCGCGGGCCCTGCGGGCGCTCGCCGTGGCCGTGACCGGCGGTCTCGCCATCGACGAGCGCCAGGACCGCGAGTCACTGCGAGCCGCGCTCCTCGAGCTCCCGGGGATCGGGCCCTGGACCGTCGAGTACGTCGCGATGCGGGCCCTGCGCGACTCCGACGCGTTCCCGGCCTCCGACCTCGTGCTGCGCAGCGCGCTCGGCGGGATCAGCGCGGCGCAGGCGCAGCGGCGCGCGGAGGCCTGGAGGCCCTGGCGGGCCTACGCGGCGATGCACCTCTGGGCGGCGGCCGCGGCGGGCGCACGCTAGGCCCGCCCTCCTCTCGCTTTCTGGTGGGTCGGGGCGACGGGTCAGTCTCGTGTTTGGGCTGGGAAAAGGGGGTGGTACTCGCTGGCCGCGGCGAACCGGTCGTGATCGAAGATCGTTCGGCGGTCTTGCTCCGAAGGCTCGAACGATCCTGGATTGACCACCCAGGAGGTGGTCAAGTCAGGCTTGTTGCGCCAGATGGCCCGGTTAGGCCGGCGCGCCGGTCTCGTCGAGCGCGGTGCGCAGCTCGCGGACCTTCTCGCGGTAGGCCGCATCGCTGCCGCCCAGCAGGTGGGCGCCCCAGCGCACGCCGTTGTGGACGTGCGGGACCTCGTCCGCCAGCAGGTAGTCGAACACCATCGCCACGCGCTCCTGGCCCAGCTCCATCAGCACCTTGCGCCGGTGCGAGTGGCGCCACATTGCCCTCTGCTCACTCGTCCCGTTGAACAGGCAGAGCCGGCCGAGCAGGTCGTAGGCGTAGATCGACCTGAAGTACGAGAAGCCAACCGGGTAGTCGCCCCAGGTGCAGCCGAGCTCCTCCTTCATCAGCAGGTCGTGCAGCCGGGCGTGGCGCACTTCGTCCCAGGTCTGGCGGGCCATGTCCACGTGGAAGTCCCAAGGCATATCCGGATGCTCATGCGAGTTACGCGCCATCAGTTCGGCCGCCGACAGCTCGGCGTCCATCAGGCCGTGGAAGAAGTGGCGTTGCTCGTCGGGCTCGATCGGCACGTGGTTCTCCGGTCCGTTCACGTACAGGTCGCGCGATAGGTAGGGGTCGCCGGCCGGCGTGACCTCCACGTAGTCGTCGCGCGCCGGTTCGCCGAGCGGCGGAAGGACCCGCAGCTCGCGCGCGCCGGCGTGCAGATCCACCGGCAGCGCGCCGATGTCCATGCCGTCACCGCCGCCGGTAGCCCCGCCGAGCTCGCGCGCGTGGCGTTCCTGACGCTCGACCACCTGCGTGAGCAGTCGCAGCGATGGCTCGTCCGCGATCGGGTCGAGGCCCTGGAGGTGGATGCGCATTGCCCACACGAGCGCGGGCTTGGCCTCGCCGTAGGCCACGCCGACGTACTCCTCTGGCGAGCGCGCCGCGGCGAGGCGGTCGAGCAGCCGCTCGAGCTCGGGCGAGGGCGTGCCGGGGTAGTCGCTTGGGTGGCGCAGCTCGTAGAGGCGGCGCCTGATCTTGGTGAGCGCACGCGCGTCGTCATGCACGTGGTCGGCGAGGCTGTACTTGCGCGGCCACTCGGCCACGAGCGGGAGCCAGCCGTTCGACCCGTGCACGATCTCGCGCAGCACGTGGAAGTAGTTCGAGAAGCGGGTGGCATTGTCGTCGACGTCGTAGCCGAGCGGCCGGGCGGACCCCTCAGACGAGCTCTTCATGCGCCATCCCCTCCCCCTCGTCCTCCTCGGCCAGCAGCCGCCGGCGATGGCGACCCAGCACGCTCGGCAGCAGCCCGCCGCCGGCCGACACGTTGATCACGGCCTGGTCGGAGATGCGCGTGATCATCCCCGCGTAGCGCCCACCGATCCCGAACGGGTTGATGTTGAAGCGCTTGAGGCGCATCTGCACGCGCCCGTCCTCGACCGTCGGGAACATCTCCTCGGGCACCGGCACGTACTCCTGAACGACGAAGTCGTCGAGCTCGGCGTGCTCCTCGATCAGGCGGTCCCAGTCCGCCTGCGAGGTCTCCATGCCGAGCGAGACGCCGTGGCCGCCGTAGTCGGACGCCGGCTTCAGAACGAGCCGCTCGCGGTTGTCCGAGACAAAGCGCAGCAGGTCGACGACCCAGTCGCCGTACTGCGCCCGGCCGTCACGCAGCACGCGTGTCCAGGGGATCGTCTCGTCGATCACACCGCGCTCGCGCTCCTCGACCAGGTGTGCGAAGCGCGGGTCGGCCAGAAGCGCGAACAGCTTCTTGTTGTTGGCGACCCGCGAGCGGAACGGGTTGACGATCGCGGCGCGGCGGTCGCGGGCGGCCGCGACCAGATCCCCCTCCGGACAGTCCTCGAAGAGCGCACGGCGGTAGACCAAGTGGACCGGTTCGCCCTTGAGGCGCAGAAGCGAGCCGTCGTAGCGCAGCTCGTCGAGGGTCCCGTGAAGCGCCTCGACGCCCTGCCGAGCCGCGGCCGCGCAGACGATGCGGAACTCGGGCACCGACGGGCTGCCCTGCGCGTCGACGAGACCGAGCCGTGGTCGCTCGGGCAGCTCGGCGTGCTGCTCGCGCAGCTCCCGGTAGGCCGCCAGCAGCGTGTCGATCAGCACCGGCAGCATCGGCGTGTAGAGCGTTTCGAACTCGGCTCTCACCCGGGGGAGGTCGATCGCGCGGCTCAGGCCCTCGTGGAGCACGTCGGTGTAGCCGATGCCGGCGGGCGAGTCCGCGTTGAACTCGAGGAAGCGCACCTCGTAGCCCTGGAGGAAGGCGTCGAGGCGGCAGATCTTGAGCGGCCGGCTGTAGCCGGGGTCGATGCGGATCAGGGCGTCCTCGCGCTGGGGGACGGCCAGCTCGTCGCGCAGCCGCGCGTCCTCCGCGTAGGCGTCGCAGAAGCGGTCGAGCACGAGCGAGAGGCAGGCCACAGCCCGCTGCACCCGGCGCAGCTGGCCGGGCGAGACGAAATGCGGCATCAGCACGAACGGGATCGTCCGCCCCGCGAAGACCACGTCGTGATCGGCGAGCCACTGCTCGATCCCGGCCTCGAGCCCAGCGCAACCGTCGCCCAGCTTGGAGAGCTCGACGAGATGCTGGAGCTTGAGGTTGTTGACGTGGTCGATCAACCCACGGCCGCCTCACGTCGAGACTACCCCGTAGGCTTCCCCCGCCATGCGTCCCGTCTACTTCCTGGGCGTGTTCATCCCGGTGGCCGTGGCGCTGGAGCTGGCACATGCCGGGCCGGTGGTGGTGTTCGGCGCGGCGGCGCTGGCGGTGATCCCGTGCGCGGCGGTTATGGGCGAGGCCACCGAGGCGATCGCGGCCCGGACGGGGCCCGGCATCGGCGGCCTCCTGAACGTGACGTTCGGCAACGCACCCGAGCTGATCATCGCCTTCTTCGCGCTGCTCGAGGGGCTTCAGGAGGTCGTGAAGGCATCCATCGTCGGCTCGATCATCGGAAACATCCTGCTCGTCATGGGCGCCGCGATGGTGGTCGGTGGTTGGAGCCGCGAGAAACAGACCTTCAGCCAGACCGCCGCCAACGCCCAGTCGGCGATGCTGACGCTCGCCCTCGCGGCGCTGATCTTCCCGGCGATCTTCCAGCTGATCCACGGCGGCGGCCTGCCCGGCGTCGGCGAGGAGCGGGTCGACTTCGGCTCCGACCTCGAGCAGCTCTCGCTCGGCGTGGCGATCGTGCTGCTGTTGAGCTATGCGGCCGGGCTTTGGTTCTCGCTCAAGACCCACCGCTCGGTCTTCAACCCGTTCGGCGAGGAGCAGGACGAGGAGGCCCACCACTGGCCGGTCAGGCGGGCCGCGATCTACCTCGCGGTCGCGGCGGTGGCGGTCGGGCTCATGTCCGAGATCCTGGTGGGCTCGATTTCCGAGGCCTCGGAGGAGATCGGCCTCTCCGAGTTCTTCGTCGGCGTGTTCGTAGTGGCGATCGTCGGCAACGCGGCCGAGCACTGGGTCGCCGTGCTCGTGGCGGCCAAGGACAAGATGGACCTGGCGGTCAACATCGCGATCGGCTCGAGCGCCCAGATCGCCCTGTTCGTCGCCCCGGTCCTGGTGCTGCTCTCGTTCGTGGTCGGGCCGAACCCGATGGCGCTCGTCTTCAACGGCTACGAGCTCGGCGCGCTGCTGTTCGCCGTCCTGATCGCGAACCTCGTGACCCAGGACGGCGAGTCGAACTGGTTCGAGGGCGTCCAGCTGCTCGCCCTCTACGCCGTGCTGGGCCTGGTGTTCTACTTCGCCTGAGACGGGAGGCCGTCGAGGATCCAGTCGAGGCCGGCGTGGAAGGATCTCCCGGACGTGCCCGGGAGGCCGCGGGCGATCCACATCCCGGGCAGGGGGTGGGGAGGTCTGATCGCTGAACGTTGCCGACTTCGTGTCGTGTGACGACACGAAGCCGGGTTTGTTGCGGCGGACCCTGCCCCTCCCCAGCCGTCGTTCCAGTGGCCACACCAAGCACTCGTGGAGTCAGCGCCTGCCACCCTCGCGCGCCGAGAGGCGTCGGAGGGCCTCCGCGGCCGCTCTGGCCATCTCGACGAGCACCGCGGGATCGACGTTCCCGAGACGGTCGCAGGCGCGGTGGTAGCAGGGGTCGGCCGGGTTGTCGCCCGGACCCGTCTCGCCCGCGCCGGTGTAGAGGCCGTTTACCGGGATGCCCGCCTCGAGGAACGGCGCGTGGTCCGATGATCCCCGCGTGCTCGCGCCCGGCAGGCTCCGGCCGGCGGCGCCGCGTAACAGGCGTGCGAGCCCTGGATCCCCGTCCGAGTAGACGGCCGGGCGTGCGTTGGGCGAGCCGACCATGTCGAAGTTGAGGTAGGCGGCGATCTGATCGCTGGCGCCGGACCCGAGCCCACGCACGTAGCGACGCGAGCCGAGCAGCCCGAGCTCCTCCGCTCCCCAGAACGCGAGCCGCACGCGCGCGCCCGGCGGGCGCGGGCCGAGCGCCTCGGCGACCTCGAGGAGCGTGGCCACGCCGCTCCCGTTGTCGTTGATGCCGGGGCCGCTCGGCACCGAGTCGAGGTGGGCGCCCGCCATCACGACCCGGCCTCCTCCGCCACCGCGGGTGTCCGCGATGACGTTGTGCGTGCGCCGGCGCTCGGAGTCGGCATCGACCTCGAGTGTGACCGGCGTTCCGTCGGTGAGCGGCACGTCCCCGTTCACGACCAGCACGGGGATCCGCGCTCCCACCCTCCTAAGCGTCGCGGCCGGGACCCCGGCCTCGCCGGGGTCGTTCGCGATCAGCAGGGCGGCGGCGCCCGACCGCTCGGCGTGCTCGGCCTTGACGCTGAAGAAGCAGTCGCCCCGATCGGCGACGGCGATCTCACCTGCCTGCAGGCCCGCGAAGTCGGAGCGCGCACAACCGCTGCCGAAGCGGCGCGAGCGCCCGGAGAGGCGCCCCGAACCCGAGTAGGAGAGCACGCGGAAGCGCACGCCCCGGCGCAGCCGCCGTCCATCGACCGTGAGCGTCGACGAGCGCTCGCGGTAGTAGGGGAAGCGGAACGACTGGCGGCGGACCCGCCAGCCGGCATCACGCAAGCGTGCGCTCACGTATGCCACCGAGGCGCGGTCCCCCGGGGTTCCGGCGGCCCGGTCGCCGCCGGCTTCGTCGGCGATCCGCTCCAGCGCCCGCAGGTGCTCGCGGAGCGCCGGGGCCGCGATCGCCGCGGCCTGCTCACCGCGCGGCTCGCGGGCCTCGGCCGGCTCCCCACCGCCGCTGCCGGTGGCGGATTCGTCGCCCGAGTCGCAGCCGGCCGCGAGCGAGAGGAGCAGGACCGACAGGGCAGCCGCGGCGGCGCGTGGCACCCGGCGAAAGCTAGCTTCCGTTCGCCCCCGCGCCCGCCGCCGCGAAGCCCGAGGGCGGGCGGCGCAGCTCGCTCGCGGCCACGATGCGGTCGACGAGCCCGTACTCGACGGCCTCCTCGGCACCGAAGAAGCGGTCGCGCTCCATGTCCTCGTGGACCTCGTCCGCGCTCTTCCCGGTGTGGCGCGCGTAGATCTCCTCGATCAGCCGGCGCAGCTCGAGGACCTCGCGCGCGTGGATCTCGATGTCCGATGATTGGCCCTGGAACCCCGACGAGGGCTGATGGATGAGGATGCGCGCGTTGGGGAGCGAGAGCCGCTTCCCATGGGTGCCGCCCGCGAGGATCAGCGAGCCGGCGGACATCGCCATCCCGTAACAGATGGTCTGCACGTCGGGGCGGATGTACTGCATCGTGTCGTAGATGGCGAGCCCGGCGTGGAGCGAGCCGCCCGGTGAGTTGACGTACACGGACACGTCCTTGTCGGGGTCCTCGGACTCGAGGTGCACGAGCTGGGCCACCACCAGGTTGGCGATCTCGTCGTCGATGGGCCGCCCGATGAAGACGATGCGCTCGTTCAGGAGGCGTGAGTAGATGTCGAACGAGCGCTCGCCCCGGGGGGTCTGCTCGACGACCATGGGGATGAGCTGGCTGGTGACGCGGCCGACTTGCATTTGGGGCTCTCCTTTCGCGCTTGTGCCCGCTACAGTGCAACCATTCAGTTGCACTGTAGCGCAACCGTTGGGTTGCACATTGGAGGCCCCCTATGGATAAGGCCGTGGAACGCGAACTGCACGTCCCCGAAACCCCCGAGGAGGTCTGGCGCTCGCTCGCGGAGCCGGGCTGGCTCGGAGAGGACGCCCAGATCGAGCTGCGTCCGGCCGGCGAGGTGCGCGCCGGCGAGCGCAGCGGCTTCGTCGAGGAGGCGGACGAGCCGCGGCGGCTCGTCTTCTGGTGGAGCGCCCCCGACGAGGAGGCATCGCGCGTGGAGCTCGATCTGGACGAGACCGATGAGGGCACGCGTGTGCGCGTGACCGAGTCGCGGCCGCTCGAGATCCTCAGCGTGCGCGGCCGCGATCTGGCCGTCGAGCTCGACCTGGCGAGCGGAAGCGGCCCCATGGCATCCGCCGGCGCCGGCGGTGCCGCCGTGCTCATGATGATCGGCTGATGCCCGCCGCGGACCCGGCGGATGCCGTCTTCAGCGCGCTCTCGGACGGCACGCGCCGTGACCTCTTCGCCCTGCTCGGCCGCCGCGGCGAGGCGAGCGCGACCGACCTCGCGCGCGAGCTGCCGGTGTCGAGGCAGGCGGTCCAGAAGCACCTGGGCACGCTCGCCGGGGCGGGCCTCGTGGCCGCGCGGCGCTCGGGGCGCGAGGTGCTCTACCACCCCACCCCCGGCCCCATGTCCGAGGCCCTCGCGTGGATGGCCGAGGTGGGCGGCGAGTGGGACGAGCGTCTCGCGGCGCTCGACCGTCAGCTCGGGCGCCAGCGCGCCGGCGCGTAGGCTCTGCCGGGATGAGCGCGCTACTCGTCGGCTTCGGACTCGGCTTCTTCGTCGGCGCCCAACCCGGGCCGGTGTCGCTGCTGTGCATCCGCAGCGTGCTGCGCGGTGCGCTCACGGGCGGCATCGCGATCGGCGCCGGGGCGGCGCTCGTCGACCTGCTCTACGCCTCGCTCGGCCTCGCCGGCGCCGCAAGCCTGCTCGAGGCCGAGGGGCTGCGGGTGGCATTCGGCCTGCTGGGCGCCGCGGTGCTCGCCTACATCGGCGCCAAGACGCTGTGGTCGGCGTTCCGGGTCCGGCTCGGCGGCGAGTCGGAGGAGGAGGTCGCGACGCCGCGCCGGGCGTTCGCCACGGCCGTGGCGGCCACGGCGTCTAACCCGCTCACCATCGCCACCTGGGCGGCAATCTTCACCGCCGCCGGGGCAGTCGCGGTCGCCGATGCCGCCGCCTCGGCCTCCGGCGCCGCGCTCATGCTCGGAGGGGTGGCTCTCGGCACGCTCAGCGCGTTCACCGCGCTGTCGCTGCTCGTGGCCCTCGTGCGGGGCCGCTTCGGCCCGCGCCTGATGGCGACCGTCGACGTGGTGGCCGGGGCGGGCCTACTCGGGTTTGCCGGCCTGCTCGGTTGGCGCACCGTGGACGACGCCTGAGGCCTCGCGCTCGTCGTCGCCGTCGTCGCCGCCGCGCTCGTCGTGCGCGAACTCGGCACCTTGGCGCATCTGTTCCTCGCGCTCTTCGCGCCGCTCCTCGGCGTGCGGGTCACGGCGGTCTGCCCGGATCGACAGCAGGATCCCGATCGTGAAGGCCACGGCGATCACGGCCAGGCTCACGAGTGGGCCGATCTCGACCAGGTCCTCGACCAGGAGCTTGACGCCCACCAACCCGAGCACGATCGCGATCGTCTCGTCCAGGTAGCGGAAGCGCGCGATCAGGCTCTCCACCAGCACGAACAGCGCGCGCATCCCGAGCAGCGCGAAGACGTTTCCCATCCAGATCAGAAGCGGGTCGCGTGTGATCGCGAAGGCCGCCGGGATCGAGTCGATCGCGAAGGCCAGATCAGCGAACACGATCGCTGCGAGGCAGAGGAACAGCGGCGTGGCGTGGCGCGTGCCGTTCTGCTTGACGAACCAGTGCCCGCCGTGGAACTCGCTCGTGACCGGGAACACCTTGCGCACCGCGCGCACCATCAGGTTCCGGTCCGGATCGACGTTCTCCGCCACTCCCTGCCAGATCCGGTACGCGAGCACGATCAGGGCGGCGCCGAGTAGGTAGATCAGCACGTGGAACTGCTCGATCAGCTCCACGCCGGCAAGGATGAACACGCCGCGCATCGCGAGCGCCGCGACGATCCCCCAGAACAGCAAACGCGGGCGGCGCTCGTAGGGCACGCCGAAGTAGGCGAACAGGAGCAGGAAGACGAACAGGTTGTCGAGCGAGAGCGAGCGCTCGATCAGGTAGACGGTCGTGTAGAGGACGGCGTCCTCGCTGCCCTCGAGCAGCAGCACCGGCACGGCGGCCAGCAGCGACAGCGCCAGCCAGCCGATCGACCACCAGATCGCTTCCTTGAAGCTCGGCTCGCGCCCGCGCGCGAAGAAGTGCAGATCGAGCCACAGGAAGAAGAACAGGGCTACGATGAGCCCGCCGAAGAGCACGAGGTCGGCGCCGGTCATGCCCTGGGCCTGCCAGTCATGCTTCTGACCTTAGAGTGGGGACATGCTCGGGCACGTGGCAGTGGGCACCTGGAGCGGCGGGCGCTTCATGCGCTTCGGGGAGCCCATCTCGGATGAGCGTCTGGAGGCCCTCGTTCGCCCCGGGGGTGGAATCCGGACCGTGATGACCGCCGACGCATACGGCGCCGGCGCGGCGGACGCGCTCGTCGGGCGCGCCCTGGCGGGCCTGCCGCGCTCGGAGTACGCGCTCGCCGGGGCGGTCGGGCACGATTTCTACGAGGGCGAGCGCGTGGGCGCCAAGGGCTATCCGCGCTTCACCGATCCCAGGTTGCGCGGCCCCCATGGCTACGCGGGCTACCTGCGCATGGCGGTCGAGCGCAGCCTCGAGCGCTGCGGCGTCGACTCGTTCGACCTGCTGCTGCTCCACAACCCCGACCGGCGCGGCTTCGAGTCGGCCGAGGTGTGGGAGGCGCTGCGCGAGCTGCGCGACGAGGGGCTCACGCGCCTGCTCGGGCTCGCGCCCGGGCCGGCGAACGGCTTCACGCTCGACGTGATCGGCTGCTTCGAGCGCTACGGCGAGCTGATCGACTGGGCCATGCTGATCCTCAACCCATTCGAGCCCTGGCCCGGTGAGCTCGCGCTCGCCGCCGCGGCGCGCCACGGCGTGAGCGTCGTCACGCGTGTGGTGGACTACGGCGGGCTCTTCCACGACGACGTACTACCCGGCCACGGCTTCCCCGACCATGACCACCGCGGTTTCCGCCCGGATGGGTGGGTGGAGGCGGGGCGCGACAAGCTCGACCTCGTGCGGCCGCTGGCCGAGCGCCACGGCCTGACGCCGCTCCAGCTCGCCTGCGTCTGGAACCTCGCGCACGAGGCGGTCGAGTGCGTCGCGCCGACGCTCATCCAGGAGGCCGGTCCGGGCGCAAAGCCGATCGAGCACAAGCGTGAGGAGCTGGCGACCGTGCCGGCCGGCCCGTTGCTGAGCGCCGCCGAGGTCGAGGAGATCCGCCGCGTCGGGGACAACACCGGCTCGATGCTGCTCAAGGGCGCGACGCCCGATCATGACGGCGAGGAGCGCCCGGACCGCTGGCAGGTGGCGGCGTGGCAGATCGAGCTGGCGCGGCGCTGGGGCATCGACCCGGAGCGCGACCTGCGTCGGACCGGGGCGGCGGCCCGGAGCTAGGCGGGCTTCCCCCTCGCTGGGAGTTCCTGGGGCTCGGTGAGTTGGCGCCGGGCTAGTCTCGCGTATTGGGCTGGGGAAGGGGTTGTACTCGTAGGCCGCGGCTGGCCGGACGTGATCGAAGGTCGTTCGGCCGCGGATGGCGGGAAATCCGAGCCGTCCTGCCCTGGTGGGTCAGGAGACCCCCAGGGCAGGACGACTGCGCCGAATCACAGATTGGAGTTTCGCCGGTGCCGATGCAGATTCGGCAACGCCCGGGTTCGGCCGAAGATAGTTTGCCGAGAGAGTCACAACGGCCGCTGTCCCACACACCCTTACCCAGCCCTAACCCGGCCGGCGGAAACCAACACCGGGAGAACTCCCAGCGGGGAGCGCGGAGCCCACCCTAAAGGACCCGCGTCGCCAGCCCGGGTAGTCGAGCACGAGGCCGTCCTCGTCGTAGACGAGCACCGTCTCGACGTCGAAGGCCGGCGCGGCGTAGTCGTAGCGCCGTCGCCCATCCTCGTCCTCGATCCGCGCGTAGCTCTGCTCGAGCCGCTCGACGCGGAGATCCGGGGCGCGCACGTAGACGGCCGGCGCCTGCGCGCGCCGGCCCGGCTCGAGGGCGAGCCGGCGCTCCGGGAACGTGTTCGTGAAGGCCGACGCCTCGAGGTCGACGTCCAGGCATCCCTCGACGTGCATGAGCGGCCTCGAGTCGAGGAGCCACCCACCCTCGCCGTCCCCCTCCAACCTCAGCTCACGTGTCCCGAATGCCGACCTGCTGACGATGTCCGCGGAGCGCGTGATCCAGCTCGCATCCAGCACGATCGAATATCTGATCCCCCAGGCCCGGCCGTCTTCGACGGCGCTGCAGTGCCCTTCGAAGCGGTAGCCGTCCGCCTCGGCGAGCGGGAACAGCACCTCGAACCCTTCCCGCGCATCGAGATGGCGGCAGGCTGCGGCTACCGGGAGCGCGGCCATCATGCCGCCCGCGCTAGGGAGTCTGCAGGAGCTCGGCGCAGCGCTGCAGGGCCTCGGTGTCCTCGGGGCGGGCCTCGTCGAGGCATTCCGCGTAGCGCTGGAAGTCCTCGGCCTCCGGCGTCGTGGTGCTCTCGGGCGGGAGCTGGCCCTGGCCCTGGCCGCCGTTGCCATTGCTCGGCGGCTCGATCTCAGGCGTGGACTCCCCGGCGCCGCCGTCGGACCCCGAGTCGATCCCGCTGCCGAGCCCCTCGAGCACGCTCTGACCGCCGAGCGAGCGGGTGAGCACCGAGATCGGCCGCGCCCTTGCGGGTGCCTCGATCTCCTGATCGCCGTTCACGTCGGCGAGCTCGAGCGAGAACTCGACCGCTCCTGCCTCGATCCCGCCCAGCTCCGCGCGGCTCGTCTCGGGCACCTCGAACTCGATGCGGCCCGAGACCCGACGGATGAGCCCGTCCTCCCTGCCGACGTATACATCGAAGGTCGGGTTTTCGACGGCGTCGGTGATGGTCCGGATCTGCGCCGCCGACAGCCGCGCCGGCGGAGCCTGACCGGTCGCCCCGCCGACGGCCTGGCCCGACCTGCGTACGAAGCGGTTGAAGTCGCGCAGCACGCTCTCGACGTCGAGCGTCCCGGACACGTGGCGGGTCTCGACGCCGGCCACATCGGCCTCGCCCTCGTCCTGCGCGTCGGCAAGCCAGCCGCGCGGGTCGAAGCCGAGCTCCGACAGCGAGCTGTTCCTGCTGCGGTTCTTGCGTAGTGCGCGGTTGGCGCGCCGCACCTGGGCCGGCGGCTGCTCGTAGTAGACGTCCTGGAACTTCACGAACGCACGGTCGCCCGTCAGCAGCACGCCGGTGGTAATCGTCTGGCCGCCACCGTCGCTGCCGATCTTGATCTCGATGTCAGCGGACGGCAGCTTGTCCTCGTTCGAGATGAACGGCCCGCTAGCCTGAAGGCGGACGGGTCGCTCCAGCGCCGGGCTACCCTCGAGGCGAAGCTCCGCATCGAGCTTAAGGTCGGCGCTCTCGATGCCGCCCGAGAAGGCGTTGTCGAGGAGTCCCTCGACGTCGTCCTGGTCGTCGTCGCCGCCTCCGCAGGAGGCGAGCGCCACCGTGGCGAAGAGCAGTAGGAACAGCAGGTGGCGCACGCGGGGCAGGGTAGCTATGCCAACCGCAACTCGCCGTCGTCATCGTGTTGGACAACCAGATGGGGTACGTCAAGCAAACAGCCCTGGCCGCGCTCGCGGCGCTCGCCGTCATTGCAACACCCGCCCAGGCGGGTGAGGTCGTCGTCGTCGACGGCGGAAAGGCCAAGCGGGTGCAGGATCCCGCGGTCCCGAGCCGCGCCGAGATCGAGCTGGGCATGCCCGTGGGCGGCGCCGGCCCGCTTGGATTCGCGGCCAGCGCGTCGAGCGCCCGGACGGCCCGGGCCAGCCGCGAGTCCGCGCGCGCCGCCCGCGCGTGGCGCACCGCGCGCTCGTCGAGCAAGCGCGGGCGCAGGGCGGTCTACACGACACTGTCCCGCGAGCTGCGTCGTACCAAGATCGCGAGCACCGACTACCGCCGCTGGCGGCGCTACTACGTCCTCGCGATCCGCGCGCTCCGCAAGCTGCGCGGGGCTCGCAGGACGCAGCTCCGCTATGTGACCGATTCGGTCGAGGCGCTCGCGCTGGCGCGCCGGCTCACCCCCACGCGCATGCCGGTCGCCTTCCTCCAGCTCGAGCGCAACCGCCAGTACTGGCGCAAGCTGCCCTACCCCGCCGCGGGCGACCAGGTCAGCTTCAGCGGCAGCCAGATCCTGTTCCAGTACTTCCCGGGCGAGGGGCTGCAGCTGCATCCGCTGTCCACCTTCAAGAAGGCCAACCACCTGCACGGCTTCTGCGAGCGGGCTGAGCCGACCTGCGATCAGATCGCGCTGCGCACGCTGCTCGACGAGATGACGGCGCTCGCGGTAAAGCGCGGCCGCGGCTTCATCGCGTGGGAGTACCTGTTCCATTTCGGCGGCGGCGCCCCGCCCTGGATGAGCGGGATGGCCCAGGCCACCGGCATACAGGCCCTCGCACGCGCGGCGCAGCTGCTCGGCCAACCCGCCTATCTCGAGACTGCCCGGAGTGCCCTCGGCGCCTTCGAGACGCTGCCGCCCACGGGCGTGCGCGCCACCGGGCCGGCCGGGGGGATCCATTACCTCCAGTACTCGTTCGCGCCGCGGCTGTGGATATTCAACGCCTTCCTGCAGTCGCTGATCGGCCTGCACGACTTCGCACAGATCGCCGGCGACGAGCGCGCCCGCGGGCTCTACGCCGAGGCCGAGCCCGAGGCGCGCGAGGAGCTGCCGCTCAGCGACGTGGGCGACTGGTCGCGCTACTCGTACGCGGGCGCCGAGTCGAGCCACGACTACCACGAGCTGCTGCGCGAGTTCCTGCAGAGCATGTGCAGTCGCCGCCTCGGCCCGCTCTACTGCGACTACGCGCGGCGCTACCGCGGCTATCAGGTCGACCCGCCCGTTTTGACCTATGAGGGCCCCGAGCTGGCCACCGAGGGCCAGCCGGCCCCGATCGCCTTCACGGTGTCCAAGCTTTCGGCGGTCGAGCTGACGATCTACAGGGGCGCCAAGCTCGTCTACAGCCGGCTCGCCACCTTCCGGCGCGGCAGCGGGTCATTCGACTGGACTCCGAAGGGGCCGGGCCTCTACTCGGTGAGCCTCGGGGCGAAGGAGCTGCGCACCGGGCTCGGCAAGAAGGACCGCGCCGGCGCCGAGGTCGAGGTCACGAACGCCCCCGGGCAATAGGATCGGGCGCCTCATGGCGCCTCGCACGATCCTCTACACGGGCAAGGGCGGCGTCGGCAAGACCAGCGTCGCCGCGGCCTGCGCCCGCCGCTGCGCCGCGGCCGGGCTGCGCACCGTGGTGCTGTCGACCGACCCGGCGCACAGCCTCTCGGACTCCCTCGAAGCCGAGCTCGGCGGCGACCCGACCCAGGTGGGTCCCAACCTGTTCGGCCAGGAGGTCCAGGCGCAGGAGGAGATGGAGCGCAACTGGGACGGCGTCCAGGGGTGGCTCGGTGACCTGCTGGCCGAGCGCGGCATCGACCGCATCTCGGCCGAGGAGCTGACCGTCCCGCCCGGGATGGACGAGCTCTTCTCGCTCCTCTGGATCAAGCGCCATCACGTCGAGGGCGAGTTCGACGTCGTGGTGGTCGACTGCGCGCCGACCGGCGAGACGCTGCGGCTGCTCTCCTTCCCCGACGTCGTGACCTGGTGGCTCGAGCGCATGCTCCCGTCTCAGCGCAGGCTCGCGCCGTTCGCGCGCTCGCTCTTCGACATACCGTTGCCGGGCGAGGCCGTGTTCGACGACGTCGAGCGCCTGGCGCGCAACCTCGTGGCGATGAACGGCATCCTGCGCGACCGCGAGCGCACCACCGTCCGGCTCGTGATGAGTCCCGACCGGATGGTGGTGAAGGAGGCGATGCGGACCTTCACCTACCTGAACCTTTACGGCTATCTCACCGACGCCGTGCTGGTGAACCGGATCCTCCCCGCCGAGGGCTACTTCGCCGCCTGGCGCGCGACGCAGGACGAGCAGCTCGAGCTGGTGCGCTCGGCGTTCGCGCCGGTGCCAGTGCTGAGCGCGCCCTACTTCGAGCGCGAGGTGGTGGGCGGCGAGATGCTCGACCGGCTGGCCGACACCCTGTTCGGGGAGCGCGATCCGGCCGCGGTCCTCCATGACCGCCTTACGCACGAGCTGGCCACCGACAACGGGCGGGCCACGCTGAGGGTCGAGCTCCCGTTCGCCGAGCGCGGCGAGCTCAGCCTGAAGAAGCTCGGGCTCGAGGTGATCGTGCGAGTGGGCTCACAGAAGCGGACAATCATGCTGCCGCCCGCGCTGGCGGCCCATACGACCCGCGGCGCCCGCTTCGAGGACGGGGCGCTGGAAATCGTGTTCGAGCGGAGTCCAGATGGACAGCGAGCGACCTGATCCGCCGCCGCCCCCGCATGGCGGCAGCCCCGACCCGGCCGCGCTCTTCGTCCTGCTTGACGGCCTGCGCCGGGTTGCTCCCCGCGAGCTCGACGACCAGGTCACGAAGCTGATCCGCGAGTTCCTGCTGACGCTGCGGGCGCTGATCGACTGGTACCTGGAGCGCCTCGACCGGCCGCGCCGCGAGCCCGAGGTCGAAGACATCCCGATCGACTGATGCTCGGATGCAAGACCTGACCCCGGAGCAGGAGGAGATCCGGCGGGTCTGCCGGGAATTCGCGGGCAACGAGATCCGGCCGATTTCGCTGGAGGTCGACGAGGCCGACACGGAGCTGCCGCGCGAGATCTGGAACAAGGCGGCCGAGATCGGGCTGACCTCGTTCATGCTGCCCGAGGTGCTCGGCGGCGGCGGGATGACCGACTGCCTGACCGGATGCATCGTCCAGGAGGAGCTCTCGCACGGCTGCTCCGGCATCGGCAACCTGATCACCTCCAACGGCTTCTTCGCGGAGCCGGTGCTGGCGCTCGGCGACGAGTCACAGCAGCGCCGCTGGATCGAGCCGCTGACCGGGGAGCGGCCGCCACTGACGGCGCTCGCCACCACCGAGCCCGAGGCGGGCTCCGACGCTGCGTCGATCCGCACCGTCGCTCGCCGCGACGGGGACCACTACGTGCTGAGTGGCCAGAAGAGCTGGATCTCGAACGGAGGCGTGGCCGACTACTGCGTCGTCTTTGCGACCGTGGAGCCCGGCAGCGGCTACCGGGGCGTCACGGCGTTCGTGCTCGAGAGCGGCGACGAGGGGCTGAGCTGGGGGCCGCCGATGCGCAAGATGGGCCAGCGCGCCATCGTCAACACCGAGCTCTTCCTCGACGACGTGCGGGTGCCGGCCGACCGCCGCATCGGCCCCGAGGGCGAGGGCTTCCGCGGGCTCATGCAGACGTTCGACCGTTCGCGCGTGACGCTCGGCGCCTCCGCCACCGGCCTCGCCCGGGCCGCGCTCGAGTACGCGACCGCCTACGCGCGCGAGCGCGTGCAGTTCGGCAAGCCGATAGCCGAGCACCAGGCGGTGGGCTTCCGGCTCGCCGACATGGCGCTGAGGGTGGACGCCTCGCGGCTGCTCGTGTGGCGCGCGGCGCGGATGCTCGACGCGGGCGAGCGCGCGACCAGCGAGGCCGCGATGGCCAAGCTGCACGCCTCGGAGACCGCCATGTGGTGCACCTGGGCCGCGCTCCAGACCCTCGGCGGCTGGGGCTACTCGCGCGAATACCCGGTGGAGAAGTGGATGCGCGACGCCAAGCTCGAGGAGATCGAGGAGGGCACCTCGGACATCCAGCGGATGGTCATCGCGCGCGGGCTCCTGCGCTGAGCAGCTCCGCCCGCACAGCCGGCAGCGCCTCCGCCACGCGGTCCATGAGCGGCTGCGGGCCGACGGTTATGCGCGCCCATCCGGGCATGCCCATCTCGGCGCCGCCCCGGATCAGGATGCCGCGCCGGACGAGGCCGCCCAGGAGCGCGGCGTCGTCCACGCCGTGCTCCACGAACAGGAAGTTCGCCTCGGACGGGAGCACGCGGACGCCGTCCGCGACGAGCGCGTCCGCCAGGTGCGCGCGTGCCGCGGCGGTGGCGGCGCGCCGCTGTGCCACCTCGTCGGGCCTCCCGACGCTGGCCGCGCCGGCCACGAGGGCCGGGCGGTTGACGTTGAACGGCTCCTGAACCGCCTGGAGATACGGCACGAGCTCGGGCGCCGCGAGCGCGTAGCCGAGCCGCAGGCCGGCGAGGCCGAAGATCTTCGAGAAGGTGCGCAGCACGACCACAGGCCGGCCGGCCGCCACGTCCTCCTCGCGCCGGATTCGGGTCTCGGGCTCGACGTAGTCGATGTACGCCTCGTCCGCCACCGCCACGCAGCCGGGCGGGAGCGCCTCGAGGAACGAGGCCCATTCGGCCGGGTCGATGAGCGACCCGGTGGGGTTGTTCGGGTCGCACACCCACGCGAGCCGAGCGCCGCTGCGGCGCGCGGCGTCGGCGATCCGCTCGAGGTCGAGGCGCAGCTCGGGCGACGGGACTCGCTCGACCGCCGCGCCGGCAGCGCGCGAGGCCTGCGCGTAGAGGCCGTAGGTCGGTTGCGGCACGACCACGCGGTCTCCAGGGCTCAGGAAGGCCGCGCAGAGCGTGAGGATCATGGCCTGGATCCCGTGCCCCGGGAGGATCTGATCGGCCCGCGCGCCGATGTCGCGCGCGATCCCCTCGCGGAGCTCGAGGTAGGCGTGCTCGGGGTAGGCCCAGCTCTCGGGCAGTTCGCCGGCCACGGCGTCGAGCACCCCCGGCAGCGGGCCGAACAGGCCCTCGTTCCAGTTCAGCTTGGCCACGTCGTCCAGGCCGTGCTCGCGCCGCAGCTCGTCGAGGCTCGGTCCCGGCACGTAGGGGCCGAGATCGAGCAGCTGGGCGCGCAGCAGGGCGCTCCAGTCGGTCATGGCGTCGGGCGGTGCGCGGTTACCGCAGCACGCAGGATCACCGCGGCCGGTCCCTCCTCGCCGAACGCCCACTCGAGCGCGCCGGCCAGCTCGGGCGGCTCGACGGTCCGGGCGGGCACGCCGAAGCCGCTGCACACGACCTCGAAGTCCGGCTGGACGAGGTCCACGGAGTGGGTGGCGGCGAACGCGTCGCGCTGGTACTCGCGCAGGATGCCGTAGCCGCGGTCGTCGACTATCAGGAGCTTGGCCGGCAGCCCGTGCTGGCGCGCGCTGGCGAGCTCCTGCAGCGTGTAGAGGACGCCGCCGTCCCCCATCACGGCGAGCGTGGGCTCGCCAGGCCGCGCCGCCTGCGCGCCGAGCGCCGCGGGCCACGCGTAGCCGAGCGTCCCCGAGCCGAGCGGGTAGAGGAACGTCCGCGGCTTCTCCACAGGCAGGTGGGCCGCGGCCCAGTAGCCCATGATCGTCATGTCCCAGGCGATCACCGCGTCGGGCCCTGCCACGGCCAGGATGTCGCGCAGGATCCCGCGCTCGAGCTCGCGGCCCTGCTCGTCGAGCCCTGCGGCGATGCGCGCGCGCAGCGCCTCGACGCGGCGCTCGGCGTCTCCGTCCTCCTCACGCCCCGGGACGAGCGGCACGAGCGCGGCGAGCGCGGCAGCGGCGTCGCCCACCAGCGCCAGCGCCTCGTAGTTGGACCCGATCCGCTCGGGCGCGGCGTCGATGTGGATCAGCCGGCCGGAGGGTCGCAGCTCGTACTGGCGCGTGGTCTCGGCGCCGAGCTCGGTTCCGACGCAGAGCACCACGTCGGCATCGGCCAGGAGCTCTCCGAACGCGGCGTCGTCACAGGCGGAGCCCACGCATAGTGGATGACCGGCCGGGAAGGCGCCCTTGCCCATGTACGTCGTTGCAACCGGCGCGCGCAGGCGCTCCGCGAGCTCACGCAGCTCGGCCCAGGCCCCGGAGCGTTCGACGCCGCCGCCGGCCCAGATGACGGGGCGTTCGGCGGCGGCGAGCAGCGCGGCGGCCTCGGCGGCGAGCTCAGCGGCCGGCGCCACCGCCCGTTCCGGAGAGCCGTCGAGCGTCGACGCGGGCGCCGCCCCGGCAGGCCCGTCGAGCACGTCCACGGGCACCTCCAGGTAGACCGGCCCGCTCGGCGGCGTGAGCGCGACCCGCCAGGCGTCGGCCACGAGCTCAGCCAGCCCGGCGGCGCTCTCGGCCCGGCGCGCCTGCTTGACGATCGGCGCGAAGCTCGCCAACTGGTCCGGCAGGTCGTGGAGGAAGCCGCGGTTGCGCCCGATCAGATCGCGCGGGATCTGGCTCGAGAGCGCGAGCACCGGGACGTGCGCTGTCGCGCTCTCCATCAGCGCGGTGAGCGAGTTGAGCGCGCCGGGCCCGGTCGAGAGCAGGAGCGGCGCCACACGGCCGCTCGCCCGCGCGTAGCCGTCGGCGGCGAAGCCGGCGCAGAGCTCGGTCCGCATCCCGAGCGTGGCGATCGGGCTCTCGCGGAGGCCCTCCCAGATGGCGAGCGCGTGGGTTCCGGGCACGCCGAAGACGGCGCTCGCGCCGAGCTCCTCGAGCGCGCCGACCACCACGTCGCCGCCACGGGCCCGCTGTTTGACAGTCATCGGCGCAAGCACTTATAACTGACGCGCCAATCAGGCGGTCTGATTTCGAGTCAACCTGGGGAGGGGGATTTGGTGCGCCGGCAAGGGATGGGAGGGGCTGGACTGAGGTGGGCGCTTTGGATGGCCGCGGTGCTGCTGGCCGCGCTCGCACTCGCCGCATGCGGCGACGATGACGACGACGGCGGCGGCAACGGCGGCGGCGGAGGTGGAGGGGGCGGCTCCGAGCAGGCCGAGCTCGACCTTTACGAGGAGGGTCAGCTGACCGTCGGAGCCGAGTTCCCCGTCAAGGGGTTCATCGAGCTTCCGATCGACGACCCGAAGGGCTTCGAGGTCGACTTCGCCGACGCCCTGGCGAAGGAGATGGGAGTGCCGAAGGTGCAGTGGGTCTCGACGCCCTTCGCCGGCCTCTTCTCGCCCGCGCCGAAGCCGTTCGACATGTCAATCCAGGAGGTCACGATCACGGACGAGCGCGCCAAGGTCGTCGACTTCAGCGTTCCCTACTTCGACGCCAACCAGGGCTTCCTGATCGCGAAGGGCGGGCCAGCTGAGGGCGTGCAGTCGATCGCCGACATGAAGGGACTCCTGTTCGGGTTCCAGGCGGCCACCACCGGCGGTGCCTACATCCAGGACAAGATCCAGCCCGACGAGCAGCCGCGGGAGTTCACGACGCTTCCCGCAGCCACCCAGGCGCTCGCCAACGGGCAGATCGACGCGTTCCTGATGGACGTGGCGATCGGCTCGCAGATCGTCAAGGCGCGCGGCGAGCAGATCGCCATGCCGGGCCAGTTCAAGACCGACGAGCAGTACGGCGTGGTGTTCGAGAAGGGCAACCCCCTCAGGGCGGAGGTGAACAAGGCGATCGAGGCCCTCAAGGCCGACGGGACGCTCGAGCGGCTGCAGGCCAAGTGGTTCCCCGGCACCGAGGACCTGCCCGCCCTGCAGTAGCTTTCCGCGCTCCATATGTCCGGGATCGGCTTCGGCACTCCCATCGAGCCCGAGGGGCCCGCCGGAACTGGGGCGCTCGACACGGCTCGCCGCGGCTCGCAGCGCCGCAACCTCGTCATCTCGACGGTCAGCACGGTGATCTTCTTCGCCCTGGTGATCGGGGTGATCGCGGCGTCGCCGGGCGCCAACAAGGTCGTCGACTCGTTCTTTTCCACGACCGGCTTCAAGGACAGCTTCGAGCCGATCGCCGAGGGCTTCTGGCTGAACGTGAAGCTGATGCTGGCGGCCGAGGCCTTCGTGCTCGTGCTCGGCCTGCTGGTGGCGGTGATCCGCAGCCTTCCCGGCCCGGTGCTCGCGCCATTGCGGCTGGTCGCGCTGATCTACACGGACGTGTTCCGCGGGATCCCGCTCATTCTCGTGATCTTCATGGTCGGCCTCGGGCTGCCCGCGCTACGGCTCGAGTTCTTCTCGACCCTGTCGGTGTTCACCTACGGGGTGATCTCGCTCGTGCTCGTCTACTCGGCCTACGTGGCCGAGGTCTACCGCGCCGGCATCGAGTCCATCCATCCAAGCCAGGCGGCGGCTGCCCGCTCGCTCGGGCTGACGCAGTTCCAGTCGATGCGCTTCGTGATCCTCCCCCAGGCCATCCGGCGTGTGGTCCCACCGCTCCTCAACGACTTCATCGGGCTCCAGAAGGACACCGCGCTGATCGGCCTGCTCGGGCTGGTCGAGGTGGCCCGGGCGGCTGAGAACTACGCCGCCGAGACGTTCAACTTCACCGGCTACACGATGGCCGCGCTGCTGTTCATCGCAGTCACGATCCCTCTGGCGCGGACCACCGACTGGCTCATCGACCGCGACCGTAGGCGAATGGCCGGCGCGACCGCATGAACGCCGCCGCGCCGGTTCTGCGCCTCGAGCAGGTCTACAAGCGCTACGGCGATGTCGAGGTCCTCAACGGCGTCGACCTGGACGTGGCGGAGGGCGACGTGGTCTGCCTGATCGGGGCGTCCGGCTCCGGCAAGTCGACGCTGCTCAAGTGCTCGAACCTGATCGAGCCGATCAGCGCCGGGCGGATCCTGCTCGAGGGCGAGGAGATCACCTCCGAGCAGACCGACCCCGACCGCGTGCGCCGCCACATCGGGATCGTCTTCCAGGCCTTCAACCTGTTCCCGCACATGGACGTGATCTCCAACGTGACGCTGGCGCCGCGGCGCGTGCTCGGCATGCCGCAGCGAGCGGCGGAGGAGCGGGCGCGCGACCTGCTCGACCGCTTCGGGCTGGCGGAGAAGGAGGGCGAGTACCCCGACCGCCTCTCGGGCGGCCAGCAGCAGCGCGCCGCGATCGCGCGCGCGCTCGCGATGCAGCCACGGCTGCTGCTGCTCGACGAGGTCACGAGCGCGCTCGACCCGGAGCTCGTCGGCGAGGTGCTCACCGTGATCCGCGAGCTGGCCGAGACCGGCATGACGATGGTGATCGCCACGCACGAGATGGGCTTCGCCCGGCAGCTTGCCGACCGCGTGTGCTTCCTCTACGAGGGCGTGATCCTCGAGCAAGGCCCGCCGGAGCGGCTCTTCGGATCCCCCCGGGAGGAACGCACCCAGGCCTTCCTCAAGCGCGTGACCGAGGCCGGCCGGGCGGCCGACCTCACGGCGGCGGAGCCGGGCGGAGCGGCGAGCTGAGCGCGCGGGCCGCCGAAGCGGCCCGCGGGACAGCTCCAGATCAGCGAACCCGCACCGGGCCGTGGACCCCTCCTCCCTGCTTGACGAGGCGTGCGAGACGCCCGCGGGCGCTCGCGCGCGCCGTACGCCCGGCCGCCTGCGCCGAGCCGAAGCTGGGCTGCACCAGCGTCGAGAACACGTCGGTCCGGTTCGCGAGGTTGCCGCTATTCGCGGTCACGAACACCGGCGCGAACCGCCGGCCACTCGTGGCAAGGCCCTCGTAGTCGCCCACGAAGAAGCCGCCGGCGTCCGGGGCCGTCCGCATGTCGAACGAGCGCGCCGTCAGCCGTTGTCGGGGCGAGAAGCGGGCGTCGCCGCTGCGCGCCGCCGTGAACCAGTAGTCGGTGTTGAGCGGGCCACCCGACGGGTTATCGGAGGTGAAGTCGTAGTAGGTGACTCCCACCGCCCCCCGCTCGTCGACCTCGACGGAGCCGGTGAACGCCTGCGTCAGCTTGTTCTCGCTGACGCGCCTCGCGTCGCTCCAGGTGAGACCGCCGTCCGTCAGAGCTCGAGATCACGATCTGATCGTTGAAGAATGGCAGCGGAGCGGCCAGCGTGAAGCGGATGTCCTGCCACACGATGTGCAGGGTCTCCGAGCCGCGACGCGGGTCGGCGGCCGCCTCCGGAAGGATGTCGCCCGTGCGGACCGGGTGGCCGTCGGATGGGTCGATCACACCTTGGCCCTGCGCGGCGCTGCCGAAGAGAACATCGATGATGATCGGGGCAGACCAGGTGACTCCCTTGTTCGTGGAGCGCTGGATCGCCACCAGCGGCAGCCCGCGGTCTATCAGGTTGAAGACGTTGACGAGCGTGCCGTTGCCGAGCACCACGATCTGGTTGCCGATCGTCTGGATGTTGCTGTTGTCGGGGAAGTCGAGGATCGTCCTGGTCGGCTCCCAGGTCCTGCCGCCATCGGTCGAGCGCGCGAACAGGGTGTCACCCGAGAACGGTGAGGCCGGATTGGCCGGGTCCTGCTGCTGAAGGCGATCCCAAACGGCATAGACGAAGCGCCGGTCGGTGGGATCGGCCGTGATCGACTCCTTGTCGTTGAACAGCTCGGCCGTGGTGTCGCGCTGGAGAGTCGTGATCCTGCCCCAGGTGCGACCGCCGTCGGTCGACCTCGACACGAGAACGGCGCTGATCGGGTTCGAGTCGTTGATCGACAGCGCGATCTGGTGGGCCGTGCCGTCAGGTCCGAAGCTCACCCACGGGTCGGTCGCCCGCTCGTAGTCGCCGCCGTTTGCGGCGTTGCCGCCGGCGCAGCGTGAGAACGGCGGCGGAGTGGGCCGCTCCCAGGAGTCCCCGCGATCAAAGGAGACCCCTGTGAGGTTCCCCTGGGCGCCGCCGTTGGACCACCGGTCCTGCTGCCAGACGGCGACGAGGTTGCGCCGGTCTTCTGGGTTCACGCTCACCCAGGGCTCGACCTCCGCGTTGCGGAAGACCGTGCCGGTCTGTGGCGCGCCGTTGCAGCCCGCAGCGAAGGGCGAGTCGCCGCTGACCCGCACCAGCGGACTCGACTGCGCCAAAGCGGCGCCGGCACCCCCTAACACGACCAGGACCAGGACTA
Organism: uncultured Thermoleophilaceae bacterium; assembly: GCA_963751835.1. Classification (GTDB taxonomy): domain Bacteria; phylum Actinomycetota; class Thermoleophilia; order Solirubrobacterales; family Thermoleophilaceae; genus JACVRW01. The sequence continues at coordinate 313,725 of CAVVWD010000011.1, forward strand.
GGAGAAGACCGGGCAGACGGCGCATGGCAGGCCCCCGTGCGGTGGAATTTCCCGCGCACACCGACGTCCTCCGGCACACGCGGAGTGACGCCTTGGGGGTACCCAGGTCCGGCCGCTGCCAAGCCCTCCGGGCGCGCCAGGTTCGTGCCTGCTTTCATCAGCGCACGCCGTCGCATTACACGAACGAGGAGAAGTGCAGCCGTGGATCTCGAGCTGAGCGCCGCCCAGGAGGACCTTCGCAGCCGCGCCCGTGCCCTCGCGGACGCGATCATGGAGCACGAGGAGGCCTGCGAGGAGCACAACGGGCTCCCGGAGGACGTCCACGCGCAGATCGCCGCCCGCGTGCGCGAGCTGCGCCTGAATGCGATCAACATGCCGGCGGACTGGGGCGGCCAGGGCCTCGGCGTGCTCGACCAGGTGCTGGTGCAGGAGGAGCTCGGCAGCCTCACCAACGCCCTCTGGGACACGGTCTGGCGCCCCGCGAACGCGCTCCGCGCCTGCACGCCCGCGCAGCGGGAGGAGTATCTCGAGCCCGCGATCCGGGGTGAGCGGCGGGATTGCTTCGCGGTGACCGAGGCGGGTGCGGGCTCCGACCCGTCGCTGATCGAGACGACCGCCGAGCCGGCGAACGGCGGCTACCGGATCAACGGCGAGAAGTGGTTCGTGACGGTCGGCGACGTCGCCGACTTCCTGATCGTGCTCGCCCTGGTGCTGCCCGAGCGCACCCCGACGCTCTTCCTGGTCGACAAGGACACGCCCGGAGTGAACGTGCTGCGCACGCCGCGCTACATGCACACGTTCGTGTACGAGCACCCCGAGTTCGGCTTCGAGGACGTCGCGGTGCCCGAGAGCGCTGTGCTCGGCGGCGTCGGCGAGGGCTACGAGCTCACACGCGACTGGTTCGTCGAGGAGCGGCTCATGATCGCTGCCCGGGCCGTCGGCGCCGCCGAGCGGGCGCTGCGCGCGGCCGTCGACTGGGCCGGCGAGCGCGAGCAGTTCGGGCAGCCGATCATCGGCTACCAGCTGATCCAGGGGATGGTGGCCGACAGCGTGGTGGACATCGCGACCAACCGCGCGCTCGTGCGGCAGGTGGCCTGGGAGGCAGACCAGGGCCTCGACCGGCGCCTCCTCCACGGCAAGGCGGCCGTGGTCAAGCTGTCGGCCTCGGAGGCGGCCGGCCGGGTGGTCGACCGCGCCGTGCAGATCCTCGGCGGCCGCGGCTACATGCGCGAGAACCCGTGCGAGCGCCTCTACCGCGACCTGCGCGTCGACCGGATCTGGGAGGGCACGAGCGAGATCCAGCGCGTGATCGTGGCCAACGAGGTCGCCAAGCGCGGCCTCGACGGCATCCTGTCCTACGGCACAGCGCCGGGGCTCGCCGTCGAGCCGGCGGCCGTCTGACTACAGCACGATCCGGGCGTCCAGCCCCAGGACGCCGTCCGGGAGCGCCAGCAGCGGGTTGATCTCGATCTCCGCGATCTCGGGATGCGCGGCGGCCACGCGCGACACGGCGGTCACGGCAGCGGCGGCGGCGCCAAGGTCGGCGGCCGGTCGCCCGCGCGCGCCGCGCAGGAGCGGCGCGGCGCCCAGCGACAGGAGCAGCTCGCGCGCCGTCGGCTCGTCCACCGGCGCCAGCGCCACGGCAACGTCACGCAGCACCTCCGTGTAGAGGCCGCCGAGCCCCACGAGGGCGACGGGGCCGAAGCGCGCGTCCCGGCGCACTCCGGCGAGCAGCTCCACTCCCTCGGAGAGCGGCGCCATGCGCTCGACAGAGAGCGCCGGGGGATCGAGGCGCTCGCGCAGGTCGCGGACTGCTGCGCTGAGCGCCCGCTCGTCCGCCAGCCCCGTGACGACGCCGCCCGCGTCCGACTTGTGAAGCAACCCGAGTGCCTTCAGGACCACGGGGTATCCGATCTCCTCCGCCGCCGCTGTGGCCTCCTCGGCCGTCTCGACCGTGCGCGCGTCCGCGAACGGGACCCCGCCGGCCGCGAGGAGCGCCCGCGCCTCCGCGTAGCCGCCGGCCGCCACGGGCGCCGCGGCTTCCGGCAGCGGCGGCACGCCTCTGGGCGGCTGGGCGCGGCGCTCCGCCAGACGCCCCAGCACCGAGACCGTGCGCTCGATCGTCGGGTAGACCGGCACGCCGCGGGCGCGCAGCGCGCGGGCCGCGGCGGTCTGCGAGTGCATCGTCTGCATGAACAGCGGCAGCGAGCTCGTGGCCCCGGCCTGCGCCAGCGCCTCGGCGACGGCCGCCTCGGCCTGCTCCATCGCCTCGCCGTAGTCCGAGTAGCCGCCGAAGTAGCCCGTCACGAGCAGCGCGTCCACCTCGCCTGAGCCGAGCACTGCCCGCGCGCTCCGCTCGAAGGTGTGGATGTCGCTCTCGCCGCCGCCCGCGAGGTCGATCGGGTTGGCCACCGCCGCGGTGGCCGGCAGGCCGGCGCGCAGCTCGGCCCTCAGGTCGTCGCTCAGGGAGGGCAGCTCCAGCCCGGCGGTGCTGAGGAGGCCGGCCGCGATGCCGGCGTGACCGCCGCCGTCGGCCAGCACGGCCACTCTCCTGCCGCGCAGCGAGCCGGCGCCGAGCAGGCCCTGGGCGAGGTCGACGAGCTCCTGCGGCCCGCGCACCCGCTCCATGCCGGCCGCGCGGCAGGCGGCGTCGATCGCCGCCCCCTCGCTCGCCAGCGCTCCCGTGTGCGAGCGCACGGCGCGGGCCGCGGCCTCGGAGTGCTCGACGGCCAGCAGCACGACCGGCTTGCCCATGTGCGCGGCGTCCTCGGCGGCCGCCGCGAAGGCGCGGCCGTCCCTGAAGTCCTCCACGTAAACGGCGATCAGGTCGGTGCCGTCGTGCGCGGCCAGCTCGCGGATCAGTTCCGCGGCCTCGAGGTCGGCCTGGTTGCCGAGCGAGACGAAGCGCGAGAAGCCGAGCCCGGCGGCGGCGGCGAGCATGCCGACCTCGAGCGCGAGGTTCCCGCTCTGCGAGAGCAGGCCGATCGGGCCGCGGGGCAGGTCGTTCGGCACCAGCTCGAGCTCGGCGCCGGCGTCGAACACGCCGAGGCAATTCGGCCCCACGAGGACCACGCCGGCCTCACGCGCGCGGGCGGCGAGGGCGGCGTCGCGCTCTCCGCCCGCGTCGCCGTCGGCCTCGCCCGCCGTGATGACGACGAGCGCGCGCGACCCGATTGCGATCGCCTCGTCCACGCTCGCGTCGAGGGCCGCGGACGGCACCGCGAGCACCGTGAGCTCGGGCGCCTCCGGCAGTTCCCCGAGCGCGCGATGGGCCTGCACGCCCATCACCTCGCCCCCGCGCCGGTTGACCAGGTAGACCTTGCGGCGTCCGGCGCCACGCAGCGCTCCGCGAGCGAGCCAGTTGCCCCACTTGACCGGATCGTCCGAGGCCCCGACCACGGCGACGGACGCCGGTTCGAACAGCACGCTCAGGTCGCGTGGCATGGCTCCGTCAAGTCTCGTGCGCGGGCGGCGTTTCGGCCAGCCCCCACGCGTCCGCACCGCCGTCGACAACGATCGTCGTGCCCGTGATGTAGGTGCCGCCGTCGGAAGCGAGGAACGCGATCAGGCTCGCCACCTCCTCGGGCCGCCCGAGGCGCCCGAGCGGCACCGAGCGCTCCCACCCCTCCACCGCCTCGTCGCCGTACTCCCTCAGGGCCTCGGTGAGGATGGTGCCGGGCGCCACGCAGACGGTTCGAATCCCATGGCGGCTCCACTCGAGCGCGAGCCCGGAGGCCAGGTTGGCGACGGCCGCCCGGCCCGCGGAGGCGTGCGCGAAGCCCGGTATCCCACGCAGCGGGCTGAAGCCCACGAACACGATCAGCCCACCGCCGCCGGGGATCAGTGCCCGCGTGGCGACGGCGCGAGTGAGGTTCCAGACGGCCTCGACGGTCACGCGCTGGACCGCTCGCCAACCCTTCATGGAGATCTCCTCTGCCGGCGCCGAGAACTGCCCGCCGGCGTTGTTCACGAGCACGTCGATCCGTCCGAAGCGCTCGAGCGCGGCTCCCACCACCCGGTCGACCTCGTCCTCCTCGCGCAGGTCGGCCGCCACCGCGAGGCAGTCGCCACCCAGGCGCTCGACCTCCTCCCTGACCTCCTCGAGCGGCTCGCTCCGGCGGCCGCACACGACCACGCCCGCACCCGTGGCGGCCAGCTCGAGCGCCGTGGCGCGGCCGATGCCGGTCCCGCCACCGCTGACCAGCGCGACCCTGCCGGCGTTGGCGTCATCGCGCAGCGGGGAGCTGTGGCCCGCCATGCGGGATCAGCCCTCGCCGCCGCCCTTTGGGAAGCGGGGCAGGCCCTTGGGGCCCGCGTCCCTCAGGATCAGGTTCCAGAGGCGGCGGACCTGCTGGGGGTGTTGCCTGGCCACGTTTCGGGTCTCCCCGGGATCCGCCTTGCGGTCGTAGAGGCGGAGCTCCTCGCGGCGGTTGCCGGCGATCAGCAGCCAGCGATCGTCACCGGCGCTGACGTAGGTGTTGTAGGCGGAGGTGCGGTATCCGCGCTTCTTCGCGGGCGCCTTGCCGTCGAAGACCGGCGAGAGGTCGACCCCGTTCATGTGGCCGGGCACCTCCACCCCGGCGGTCCCGAGCACGGTCGGCCCGATGTCGTGGGTGGACGCGTAGTAGGTGCTCGCGCTTCCCTTCGCCTTGGCGGCCGGATGGCGGAGCACGAGCGGCACGTGCGTGAGCGCCTGGTGCATCTCCGAGTAGCGCTTGCCAACCCAGCCGTACTCGCCCAGCAGCACTCCGTGGTCGCTCACCAGCACGAGCAGCGTGTTCTGCTCGAGGCCCAGCCCCGCGAGCCTGTCGAGGAACTTGCCGAGCCACACGTCCACGAGCGTGACCTCTGCCGCGTAGAGCTGGCGCATCCGCCGCAGGATCCCGGCGTCCAGGCCCAGCTCGCGCCACTGGCCCGCCGGCGTGGCGAAGGGCTGGATCGGCTCGACGCCGTCGGCGCGCGGCGGCCCGTATAGGTCCACGAGGCGGCGCGGAGCATCCCAGGGCTCGTGGGCGTCGAACGAGTCGATCACGAGCGCGAACGGCTGCTGGGTGCTCGCCCACTCGATCCAGCCCATGCTCTCCCGGAAGACCTTCGCCGCGTTGAAGTCCTCCTCGCGCCGGTCGCGTGGGTTGACGGCCAGGTAGGCGGCCATGCGCGGCTCCGCGCGGCCGTCCCGCATGGAGGGCGGCAGGTGGCGGTTGACCTGCTTCTGGGACACGCGCCGGGTCGGCTTCCTTCGGACCGGCACCTGGCCGTCGACCAGCTCGACGCGGTCGAACCGGCGCCGGAAGCGCTTGTGGACCGGCAACAGCAGGTGGGGGTTGTCGGTCACGTAGCCGGTGGTCCAGCCGTTGCGGCGCAGCACCTCTGTCCACATCTCGCCGTCGCTCCCGACTGGCTCCCAGCCGGGCTGGGGCGGGAGGTCGTCCCACTTCGGCTTCCAACCGCGGAACGGATACGTCCGCCGCCCCGCCATGATCGCGCGGCGCGCCGGGATCGTCGGCATGCCCTCGGGATAGGCGTTCGTGAAGCGCACGCCGGCCTGCATCACCTTGTTGATCGCGTCGGTGCGCGCCCGCGGCCCGTACACGTGGTCCGCCCGCAGGCTGTCCATCACGACGACGACCACGTTCATGGCGTTCGCGGGCGCCTGCGCCGTCGTCTTCGCCGCCCCGGCGTCCCCGTCGGAGTCGCACGAGCCCGCGCCGAGCAGGGCGATGCCGGCCGCGCCGACGCCGCCGGCGCGGATCAGTTCGCGTCGGGTGAGCTCGCTCGACACTGCTGTCTCTACCGGCGCCGGCCTATGTCGATCGGTCGGATGGCGTGCTCGTCGGGCAGCTTGGCGAGGACCTCTCGCGCGATCGCCTGGACCTCGCGCTCGTCGTGCCCGAAGTCGTCCAGGTATGACTTCAACGCGGTCCAGGTGATCTTGAGCTGGGCCGGGGTGAGATCGAGCCGGTACGCCACCTCGTCCGGTCCGATCAGGTGAAGCTCTTCGTCTGCCATGCGGGCCAGAAGGGTACAAGGAGAGCCCGTCATCCCACTAACCTCTCCGCCCTGCCATGGCTGACCTTGCCGGCCGCCTCGTCCGCGCATTCCGGCGCCTCAACACGGAGCAAAAGGCGGCCGCCGCGGCCGCGCTCTTGCTCGTGCTGAGCACGATCGGGCCGTTCTCGTTCGTGGAGCTGGCCGAGCTGCTCCTGGCGGTCGGGGTCCTGGCGCTGCTGTTTGCCCGCGGCGAGGGCTCGCAGTTTCACCTGCCCTTTGGCGACGGGACCGCCATCGCGGCGGCCGGCATCTGGGCGGGCGCCCTGATCGTGGCGCGCCTGTTCGAGCGGTCGCTCGGCCAGAACCTGCTGGCGCTCGCGTGCGCGGCGATCCTGTTCCTGGCGGGCGCCCGGGAGCGCGCGAAGCGACCGGCGGATGACATCCCGCCGGAGAGCGCGGGGTAGGGCGCTCTGCGCTCAGTGCGATGCGTGCTCTTAGGGCCGGTCTGCCGCCGACTGCAGCTGGGAGGGGGCGGCACGGGAGCGGTGATTAGGCTCGAAACGGCGATTTCTCCCCCACGATGCCGACTTGGTGTCGTCACACGACATCAAGTCGGCAACGTTCAGCGATAAATCCCCTTCCCCAGCCCCAGCCCCACCACGGCCAACGCCAACCTGGGAGCGAAGGTCAGGCCGGCGGGATCGCCTGCCGGAAGCGGAAGCGGAACTCGGGGTCGACCTGTTTCTTGATCTCGCGCAGGCGCGGGAGGTTGCCCGCGTAGTAGGCCCGCTGCCAGCCGGGCAGCTGGGGGTCGATGTAGTTCTGGTAGGCCTGGCCGGACGCGGACGGCCGCAGCGCGCGCCAAACGCCGTTGATCCACGCGTTTGCCGCGCCGGCGCCGGCGCCGCCGTAGTAGGCGAGGTATTGGAGCGAGAACAGCATGTCGCGGTGGACGAACGCGGTGGCGTCGGCGGCGGGACGGTTGTACGCCCCGCCGTAGGCGTCGAACAGCAGCGCTCCGGAGCCGGAGCCGCTTTGCTGGCGGCGCTCGATCCAGCTCACCATCGTCGCGCGGGCCCGTGATGAGAGCGGGCGGCCGAAGTAGTCCGACTTCGCGTAGAAGCTCGCCCTGGCCATCGTGCCTCCCGGATACGTGCCGGTCGTGTGGCACGCCGTGAAACCCTCGTCCAGGCAGCCGGCCCAGCGCAGCACGAGCGACATGTAGTTCGAGCTGCCCACGCTCACGCTCGCTCCGCTCACGCGCGCGAGCGGTCGGAGCAGCCCTCGTAGCCGCGAGGGGGAGCCGAAGAACTGGCCGAGCGCGCTCGCGCGCGGTGGTCCGGCGCCGCCGCTGGTCCCGAGCGAGAAGATGGAGGTGAGGGCGGCCGGGGCGTCTGGTGCGAACGCCTGCCACGCGGCGAGCGCCTCGCTCGCCTGCGACCAGGGGAACGACGCGAGGAACCAGGCCGCCCCAGGCGCGCGGTGGGTCTGCAGGGTCAGGCTCGTGACGATCCCGAAGTTGCCGCCGCCGCCTCCCCGGCAGGCCCAGAACAGGTCCTCGTCGGTGTCGGCGTCGACCTGCCGGACGCGCCCGTCGGCCGTGACGATCGTGAGCCCGCGGATGTTGTCCGCCGTGAGGCCCCAGCGCCGCCCCGCGAGCCCGTGACCGCCCCCGAGTGCGAGGCCGCCGATCCCGACCGAAGGGCAGGAGCCGCCCGGAACGGTGAGCCCGCGGCGCGCAAGCGCGGAGTACATGTCGATCAGCTGCGTGCCCGCCCCGACCGTCGCCCGCCCGCCGCCGACCCGCACCCCGTTCATCCCCGAGAGGTCGACCACCACCCCGTTGCCGGTGGTCGAGTAGCCGCCGTAGCTGTGGCCCCCCGATCGCGCCACGACGTTCACGTCGAAGCGGTTCGCCCACTTGACGACGGCGGCCACGTCCTGAGTCGACTCGGGCCGCACCACCGCGTCCGGCCGGGCGCCGTCGAAGCGCAGGTTGTAGACGAGCCGGGCTGAGTTGTAGCCGGGGCTGTTGGGGAACAGGACCCTGCCCTGCACGGCCGACCGCAATGCCCGCGCGGCCCGCTTCGAGAGCGCCGGCGGTTGGGCCAAGACGTCCGCGAGCGAGCTGCCCGGCAGCGCGACGGCGAGCGCGCCGCCGGCCGCGCCGGCGAGGAACTCGCGACGGTCGAGCCCGGCCACGAACCCACTCTAACCCCGAGCTCCCGACGGATCAGGCCGAAGGGGTCAAGATGGGTGTCGTGACGGCGAGGGCAAGCTGCCCCAACTGCGGAGCCGAGGCGGCCCCCGGACGCGGAAGCTGCGCGCGCTGCGGCTTCGCGATCGTCGAGGAGTCGCCCCGCCGGTGGGCGCGCCCCTCGCGAGCGGCCCTCCTCGGCACGGCGCTCGCCGTCGGCGCCGCCCTCGTGCTGGTGCTCGGCCTCGCCACCCTGCTGCCGGACGACGAGGCGCCGGAGGGGCCCGACCCGGTTCCCGCGCGCGCGGCCGAGTGGCAGCTCGAGCGCAGCCTCTTCGACTTCCCGGACGACGACCGCGCGGCCATCGCTTGCCCGCGCGCGATCGGCTCCTCCGCCCCGACGCGCTGCCGCGTCCGCTACGCGAGCGGAAGCGTTCGCCGGATATCCGTGCGAGTGTCCCCGGTCGGCACGCTCGAGATCCTCACGCCGTAGCGGTTCCCGCTTCGCGCTGCCAGTCGCACGGGGACTGGCGCGCCCCTTCCTCCGTGACCCCCACCAGCTGACCGCCGGGACAGTCCTCGGCATCGACATGGCGGCGCGGGTTCACGAGGCCCACCAGGCCGAGCACGCCGCCGAATGCCACCAGGCCGGTTGCGATCCCGATGCCCATCCGGAAGGCGGCGACGGATGCCGTCTCGCCGGCGTCGCTCACGTCCGCCTGCAAGCCGCCGGGCAAGCCGGGGACGACGACCCGTGCAAGCGGCTGCTTCTTCGCCTCCTCGACAGCGGCCTGAACGGCCGGCCGTGAGGCAGCCTGAGGGCCCAGCTCGCTCTCGAGCTTGGAACCGTAGCCGTCGGCCACCAGCGCTCCCACCGCTGCGATGGCCACGAGGCTCGCCACACGCGCGATCGCATTGTTGACTCCCGACGCGATCCCGGCGTTGCTCTCGTCGGCGTCGGCCAGCACGGTCGCGGTGAGCGGCGCGACGGTCATCGACAACCCGAGCGCGAACACGAGCAGTCCCGGGAGCAGGTCGGTCAGGTAATCGACGTCGGCGTCGAGGCGCAGGAAGAAGGCGAGACCCGCCGCCGCCACCAGCGGGCCGACGCCCATGAAGAAGCGCGGGCCGTAGCGGTCGGCGAGCATCCCGAAGCGGGTGGACAGCGCGAACATGACGAGCGTGACCGGCACGCTCGTCAGGCCGGCCTCGAGCGCCGTGTAGCCCGCAATCTGCTGCAGGAACAGGACGAGCAGGAAGAACAGCACGCCGAGCCCGCCGTACATCGAGAAGGTTTCGATGTTGCCGATGGCGAAGTTGCGCCGCCGGAAGAGCCCGAGCGGCAGCATCGGGTAGGGCGTGCGCGCCTCCCACACGATGAAGCCCGCGAACAGGACGGCGCCGATCGCGAGCGTGAGGAACACTGCCGGATCGCCCCAGCCCCGTAGCGGCTGCTCGATCAGCCCGAACGTCATGCCCGCGAGCCCGAGCGCGCACAGGGTGGCGCCCACCACGTCCACGCGCGCCTCCGCTGGGCGCTCACGGCCCTCCGGCACCGCGCGGACGACGAGAAACAACGTGATCAGCACCACGGGGATGTTGATTGCGAAGATCCAGCGCCACGAGGCGGCATCCACGAGCTGGCCGCCGATGAGCGGTCCAAGCACGGTCCCGATGCCTCCCCAGGCCGTCCACGCTCCCACGGCCTTCCCGCGCTCGTCCGGCGGGAACACGGCGACTATGACGGCCAGCGCCGCGGGCGTGAGGAGCGCTCCGCACACGCCCTGCAGGGCGCGCGCCAGCACGAGCAGCTCGATCGTGGGCGCGACCGCGCACAGCACCGACGTCACGCCGAACCCGGCCACGCCGAGGGCGAAGACACGCCGCTCCCCGAAGAGATCCCCCAGCGAGCCGCCGATCAGGAGCAGGGAGCCAAGCGTGACGAGGTAGGCATTCGAGGTCCACTGCTGGCCGGCGAGCCCGCCGCCTAGATCGTCCTCGATCGCGGGCAGCGCCACGTTGACCACGGTCGAGTCGACCGTGACCACCGTGGTGCCCAGAATCGCGGCTACGAGGGCGAGCCGCTTCTGAGCCTCGGTCACCGCGGCTCCCTACGAGGGCGCCGCGCCGTTGACGGCGTCGGCCGGGCGAGGCTCGGGACCCACGTACCTGGCGCTCGGCCGGATCAGCCGGCCCTCGCGCTTCTGCTCCATGATGTGCGCCGCCCAGCCCGCAACGCGGGCGCACGAGAACATCGGCGTGAACAGCTCGGGCGGGACGTCGGCGAAGTCGAGCACGACGGCGGACCAGAACTCGACATTCGTCGCGAGCACGCGGTCCGGCTTGCGTGCGGCGAGCTCGGCGAGCGCCGCCGCTTCGAGCTTCTCCGCGACCTCAAGCCGCGGCGCGCCGATCTCGCGCGCCGTGCGGCGCAGCACACGGGCGCGCGGGTCCTCGGCCCGGTAGACGCGGTGGCCGAAGCCCATCAGGCGCTCGCCGCGGTCGAGCGCCTGATTGACCCAGCGCTCGGCGTCCCCTGACTCGTCAACCTCGTCGAGCATCTGCAGGACGCGCGACGGCGCACCGCCGTGCAGCGGCCCCGATAGCGCCCCGACCGCTGCCGACAGCGACGCGGCCACGTCGGCGCCTGTCGAGGCGACGATCCGGGCCGTGAAGGTCGAAGCGTTCATGCCGTGCTCGGCGGCCGAGATCCAGTAGGCGTCGATCGCCTTGACGTGGCGCGGATCGGCCTCGCCGCGCCAGCGGATCAGGAAGCGCTCGGGTATCGAGGTCGCCTTGTCGATCTCGCGCTGGGAGATCGGCGGGCGCCCCACGCCGCGCGCCGACTGCGCCACGAACGAGAGCGCCATCACCGACACGCGCGCCAGATCCGCGCGGGCCTGCTCGTCGGAGATGTCGATCAGCTGGCGCAGGCCCCACTCGGGCGCGAGCATCGCCAGCGCCGCCTGCAGGTCCACCCGCGGGTCGCCGGTGCGCACCGCGAGCGGGTGCGGCTCGGCCGGCGGCAGGCCGGGCTCGTACACGCCGTCGACGAGCAGCCCCCAGACCTTCTCGAAGGGGATGTTCCCGACCAGCTCCTCGATGTCGACGCCCCGGTAGCGGAGCGCGCCTCCCTCGCGGTCGGGCTCTGCGATCGACGTGTCGAAGGCCTTTACGCCCTCGAGTCCCGAGGGGACCTCAATCAGCGCCATGGGACCCTCCTTCGGGAGTCGAGACCGTGACCGGGTCACCCACGGCGATCCGGCCCTCGCGCACGATGTCGGCGCGCAGCCCACCTCGATGGACGAGCCCGCGCAGGACACCGTCGTGGGTGAGCGACTGGAGATGCGCACATGGTTCGCACAGCTCGGCGCCCACCAACTCCACCGAGCCGACGCGGAAGCGCCTGCCTACCAGATCGTTGAGGCTGATGCCGCGCGTGAGCACCTGCCGGCGCGACTCCTCGTGCGTCAGCTCGATGCCGGTGTCCGCACGCAGACCCTCGAGCGCCTCAGCCTCGATCAGCGTGATGTCGCCGGCCTCGTGGTAGCGGTCCCCGGCGAGCCCCCCGGGGCCGACCTCCGCCTCGCCGACGTGCGCGGGAAGGGCGCTCTCCTGCGGCGTGACGGCGATTCTTTCGACCGAGCCTGGCACCGCCCCAGGGTACATTGCGGCGATGGCGATCCTCGACGAACAGCTGCAGCGCTACCTCCACGAGCTGCGGCCCGAACGCTCGGAGCTGATGGCCGAGATGGAGGCCGTTGCCGAGCGGGACTCGGTGCCGATCGTCCAGTGGGAGACCGGCCGCTTTCTGGCGGTGCTGTGCCGCGCGCTCGACCCGCGCGTGCTCGAGGTTGGCACCGCGATCGGCTACTCCACGCTTCACATGGCGGAGCAGCTCTCATCGGGGCGCGTGGTCACGCTCGAGCGCGACCCGGATCGTGCAGCCCAAGCTCGCGGGTACCTGGAGCGCGCCGGTGTGGCAGACCGGGTCGAGCTTATCGAGGGCGACGCGCTCGAGACGATCGCGAGCCTGTCCGGGCCGTTCGACCTGCTGTTCGTGGACGCGAGCAAGGGTGAGTACCCGCGCTACATCGAGCTTGCGGAGCCGCTACTCGCCGAGCGCTGTCTGCTCGTTGTAGACAATCTGCTCATGAGCGGCGAGGTGGCACTCCCGGAGGGCGCCGAGACGTTCTGGACCCCGGACTCGCTTGCCGCGGCTCGAGCGCTGAACTCGGCGCTGCTCCGCAGCGAGCGCTGGCTTGCCTGCGTCCTGCCGGTGGGCGACGGGATCGGCTTCGGAGCGCGGCGGTGAAGGCGCTGCTCGTCGTCTTCGCCCTCGGGCAGTTGGTGCTCGGCCTGCTGCTTTGGCTCACCCCGGGCTTCTTCCATGACGAGATCGGACCCTACGGCGCCCGAAACGACCACTACATGGGCGATCTCGCCACCTGGTACCTGGCGCTCGGCGGCGTCGTGCTTGCGTCCGTGAGGCGAGTCTCGTGGCGGGTCCCCGTGCTCGTCTTCTCGTTCGCCCAATACGCGCTCCACTCGGTCAACCACCTGATCGACATCGGCGAGGCCGATCCGTCCTGGCTCGGCCCGTTCAACTTCGTCTCGCTGCTCCTCACCACCGTCCTGCTGGCCTGGCTGCTGCGGCGCGAGACAGCCCCGGCATGAGGGTCTTCGTGGCCGGTGCGAGCGGCGCGATCGGGCGTCCGCTCGTACCGAAGCTGGTGGCAGCCGGCCACGAGGTCACCGGCATGACGCGCTCGCAGGCGAGCGCCGAGGCGATCCGCGCCGCCGGCGCCCAGGCCGCGGTCGTCGACGCCTTCGACCCGGTGGCGCTCAGCGCGGCCGTACACGATGCCGGCGCGGAGGCGGTGATCCATCAGCTGACGGCGCTGCCGGAGCGGCTCGATTTCAAGGACCCGAAACTCTACGACGCCACCAACCGCCTACGCGGCGAGGGCACGCGCAACCTCCTGGCTGCCGCGCGCGCCGCGGGTGCCCACCGTTTCGTCAGCCAGAGCATCGCGTTCATGTACGCGCCCACCGGCGGCATGGTCAAGACCGAGGACGACCCACTGATCGGGGAGGCCCCGGGGGTGTTCGGCGGCGGGCTGCGGGCGCTCGCCGAGATGGAGCGAGCGGTCCTCGACGCGGACGGCGTCGTGCTCCGCTATGGGTTCTTCTACGGACCCGGCACCTACTACGCGCCGGACGGCTCCGCGACCGCCGACATCCGCCGGCGCCGCCTGCCGGTGGTCGGCAAGGGCACCGGCGTGACCTCGTTCGTGCACGTCGACGACGCCGCCGACGCCACCGTGGCGGCGGTCGAGAGCGGCGCAGCGGGCGTATACAACATCGCCGACGACGAGCCGGCCCCGATGAGGGAATGGGTGCCGGCGTTCGCCGCCGCGGCCGGCGCGAAGCGTCCCCTCCGGGTCCCGGCCTGGGTCGCCCGGCTGGTGGCGGGCAAGGCGGTGACGATGTTCGCCCTCGAGTCGCGCGGCGTCAGCAACGCGAAGGCGAAGCGCGAGCTCGGCTGGGCGCCCGCGCACGCGAGCTGGCGCACCGGGTTCGCCGAGTCGTTCCGCTAGTCACTAGCCGTAGCGCCCCACGGCCAGCACGAAGATCACGCTGCCGCCCATCACGACCGCGATCCCGATCGCAACGAGCGCCCGCGACCGGATCAGATGCCCGAGCACTCCGATCGCGAAGCCGACGCCGAACAGCACGAAGCAGAGGGTGAGCAGCGACTCGAGGTTGCCCGGACCCTCGTCGCCGAGGCCTGGAAGGTCGGGGATCTGGGCGACGAGCGCGGTGAGCAAGGGGCCGAAAGTATCCTTCGCGGCGGAATGAGCGGCGAGTTCGGGACGATCGAGCAGGCGCGCGAGCGCCTCGGCGAGGTGGGCTATCTCGCCGACGAGTCGGCCGCGCTCGTGACGTTCCTGGCGGGCCGGCTCGGCAAGCCCGTCCTGGTCGAGGGACCCGCCGGGGTCGGCAAGACGGAGCTCGCCAAGGCGCTCTCGCGCGCGACCGAGCGCAGGCTGATCCGGCTCCAGTGCTACGAGGGGCTCGACGAGGCCAAGGCCCTCTACGAGTGGAACTACCGCAAGCAGCTCCTGCGGATCCAGACCGAGGCCTCCGGGACGGGCTGGGAGCAGGTACAGGAGGACATCTTCGGCGAGGAGTTCCTCCTCGCGCGCCCGCTGCTCAATGCGATCACCGCCGAGGAGGCCGTGGTCCTGCTGATCGACGAGATCGACAAGACCGACCAGGAGTTCGAGGCGATGCTGCTCGAGGTCCTGTCCGACTTCCAGATCTCGATCCCGGAGCTCGGCGTGGTCGAGGCGCGAACGCGGCCGCTCGTGGTGCTCACCTCGAACAACTCGCGCGAGCTGACCGAGGCGCTCAAGCGCCGCTGCCTCTACCTCTGGCTCGACTACCCGAATGTCGAGCGCGAGCTCGCGATCGTCCAGCTGCACGCCCCGGAGCTGGACGATGCGATCGCGCGCAAGCTGGTCGAGGTGGTGCACATGGTGCGCACGCTCGACCTCAAGAAGCCGCCCTCGATCGCCGAGTCGATCGACTGGGCACGCGCGCTCCTGCTGCTCGGCGCCGACGACGTCGACCGCGCCGTCCTCGAGAAGACGATGTCGATCATCGTCAAGCACCGCACCGACCTCGACCTCGTGGCCGAGCGCGTGGGCGTCAAGCTGGGCGATGGAATCTTCGGGACGCGCCAGGCGGGCTAATCCCGCTCTGTACGGGGGGATGCCCCCGGCACGCGGTCCGGGCGGCATGGCGCCGCGGCTGCTCGAGTTCGCCGACGAGCTTCGCAAAGAGGGCGTGGCGGTGGGCACGAGCGAGCTGCTCGACGCCTTCCATGCGCTCGACGCCGTGAGCTGGACCTCGCGCGAGGACTTCCACAGCGCGCTCGCCGCCACGCTTGCGAAGTCGCAGGAGGACCGGCACGTCCTCGACGTGCTGTTCGACCGCTTCTTCTTCCGCGCGGTGGAGCGCGAGGCGATCGAGCAGGGCCTGCGCGAGGAGAGCTTCCGGGGCGGCGAGGAGCTCGACCTCGACGCGCTCCGCGAGCGCATCCGCGAGGCGATCCGAGCCGGCTCGGACGGCGAGATGCGCGACCTCGCCCGGCTCGCCATAGCGGCCTTCGGCCGTCAGGGCGAGGGCTCCGGGGTGATCGGCGTCGACGTCCAGCGGATCCGGCGCACGCTCGGGCTCAAGGGCGAACGGCCGAGTGCGGAGCTGCCCGACCCGGACGCCGTGCCGCGCGACGGGCTGCAGGAGTTCGAGCGCCACGTGCGGCGCGAGCTCGAGCGCCAGATGATCGAGCGCACGCAATCGCTCCCGCCGGCGAAGCCGTTGCGCGAGTTCGACCGCGCGCTCCCCACCAATCCGGCGCAGGACCTCTCCCAGGTGCACCGCGTGGTGGCACAGCTGAAAAAGCGGCTCGCCTCGCACGGGCGGGAGCACCGCGGCCGGCGCCGCTCGTGGCAGGTGGACGTGCGGCGCACGATGCGGGCCTCGCTCCAGACGGGCGGCGTCCCGCTCGAGCTCAAGTACCGGCCAAAGCGGCCGCGCCGGCCCGAGCTGTACGTGCTCTGCGACGTGTCGACCAGCGTGACGAGCGCCAGCGTCTTCTTCCTGAGCGTGCTGCACGCGCTTCACGACCAGTTCCGAAAGCTGCGCTCGTTCGTATTCGTGGAGCGGATCTCGGAGGTCACCGAGGTGTTCGAGCGCGAGCGCTCGTTCGAGGCCGTCTCGCGCCGCATTGCGACCGACGCCGGCGTCGCCGACGTGTCGGGCTACACCGACTACGGACGCGTCTGGGTCGAGTTCCTCGACAGCGTGGTCGACGACCTCGACCCGCGCTCGACCGTGATCGTGCTCGGCGACGCACGCACCAACGGCCGCGAGCCGCACGCCCAGGTCTTCGGTCACGTGTCCGAGCGCGCAGGCCACACGTTCTGGATCAACCCCGAGCCGCGGCTCTACTGGAACTACGGCGACTCGGTGATGTCCGCCTACGAGCCCTTCTGCGACGGGGTCTTCGAGTGCTGGACGACGAAGCAGCTGGAGACGTTCGTGAACGCGATCGCCGAACTGCGCGCCGGCTGAGGGCTCCCCCACGCCGGGAGGCGCGGGGGAGCCGCTGACCGTCAGCGGGCGAGGGCGTCCCTCATCGGGTCGACCGTCTCGCTCTTGTAGAGCCCGTTGCTGTTGCCCGGCTTGCCGGGCACGCCGTTCACCGTGGAGGTGTCGTAGGCGAACGTAAGCACGGACGTGGCGATCGCGTCGGAGTTCACGTCCAGGGCGTGGACGTTGATGTTGCCGATCAGCTCGTAGTCCTCGCGGAGCTGGTTGTACAGCGGCAAGGGCTGCCCCGCGCCGGTGAGGTTGTCGCAGAACTGGTGGTAGCACGGGTCGTACGCAGCGCCCGCGACACCGCCATAGAGCGCGGCCTCGGCGGCCGTCTTCGGCACCTCGGCCCCGGTGAAGAGGCCACCGGCGGGGATATCGACCGCGATGAACGGGCCGTAGTCAGACCGGCCGGAGAACTCGCTGTCCTGCGACGGCTCGCCCCGCTCGGCGTAGAACGCCTCGAACACGTCCTCGATCTGCGCCGAGCCCGGAGGGATGAAGTCCGGAGGCGCGGTGCCGCCCGAGTTGTCGCCGTCGTAGATCCCGAACATGTAGTTCGGCGAGGCCACCATGTCGAAGTTGAGGTAGAGGGCGATCTCGTCCCTCTCCGCCTGCGACAGGTCATCCACGTAGTGCTCGGAGCCGAGCAGGCCCGACTCCTCGGCGCCCCACCAGGCGAACCGGACGGTGTTGGTCGTCTTCGCCTTCGCCATCTGGATCGCCGTCTCCAGCAGCGAGGCGCTGCCCGAGCCGTTGTCGTTGATGCCGGCGCCGGCCTGGACGCTGTCGAGGTGCGCGCCCGCCATCACGACGTTGCCGTCGTTGCGGCCACGGTTCTCGGCGAGCACGTTCCAGGTCTGGCGCTGGTCCGCGACGAAGTCGACGGTGACGGTCACGGTCGCTCCGGGCGTCGAGGCGAGGTTCGCTCCGGCCTCAAACGTCGTGAACACCGCAGGGATGCTCAGTCCTGTCGCGTCACCGATCATGCTGACGAGCCCGGTGCGGCCCGGCTGGCCTTCGTTCATGACGACGACCGCGCTGGCGCCTGCCGCTTGGGCGTTGAGGACCTTGACGTTGAAGCCGCACGTCCCGCGCTGCACGAGAGCGACTCCACCGGCCGGGAAGTTCGCGAAGTCCGCTGCCTCACAGCCGCTGTTGCTGGTGTTCGCCGCGGGGCCCGGTGGAATCACGAGATCGACTGGAACGAGCGGCCCGGTGGCGGTCCCTTCCGGGGTGCCCGAGTCGAACGTGTTGCGCACGAAGTCGGTCTCGTTGACGAAGGTCCGCGGGTTGGGCGAGATGCGAATCAGCTTCGAGTTCTCCTCGAAGTAGTCGAACGTGAACTCCTGGACCTCCGGTGTGTACCCGGCGCCCTCGAGCTGCGAGACGACGTAGTCGACGGACGCTCTGTAGCCGGGCAGCCCAGCCGCACGGTTGCCGCCGTTCCTGTCCGCTATCTCCTGAAGCGCATCGAGGTGGCCGAGGACACCCTCGGCCGTGACGGCCTTCGTGAGCTTCTTGACGGTGTTGTTGTTCGGATCCGCAGACGCGGGCAGCGCCGCGGTCCCGAGGAGCGCAACCGCGGCGATCACTGCCGACAGCGCCCTGACCGGTCTTGATATGAAGCAACCCCTTTCGTAGGACCCGGTCTCGAATGAGTGATCGGGGAATGGCGGCGGCATGCTATTACCCGGCGGCGGGGCGTAGACTCCGGGCGGTGCAAGAAACCAGGGGGGCTCGCGGGAAGGCGGGCTGAGAGGGCGCCCACGGTGGGCTCACCGCCCGGCGCCGACCCTTCGAACCTGTGGGGTAATGCCCGCGGAGGGAGCGATGCAGAGACAGGCCGAGGCTCCCGTACAGGAGCCTCTCTCTTTCGAGAACGTCACCCGGCGCTACGGCGGGCTGACCGCGCTCGCGGGGATCGACCTCCGCGTGCGCCACGACGAGATCACCGCCGTGGTCGGACCGTCCGGTTCGGGCAAGTCGACCCTGCTCGAGCTCGTGGCCGGGCTGCAGGAACCCGACGAGGGCACCGTCCGCGTGAACGGCGCGACCCGCGCCGCCGAGCGCCGCGGGGAGTGCGCGTTCATGCCCCAGCGCGACCTCCTGCTGCCCTGGCGGGACGCCCTCGGCAACGCCGCGCTCGCGCTCGAGTGCCAGGGCGTCCCGCGCGCCGAGGCGCGCCGGCGCGCCGCCCCGCTCTTCGAGCGCTTCGGCCTGGCGGAGTTCGAGCGCGCCCGGCCTGCCGAGCTGTCCGGCGGAATGCGCCAGCGGGTCGCGTTCCTGCGGACGCTCCTGCCCGGACGCCCGCTGCTGCTCCTGGACGAGCCATTCGGCGCACTGGATGCGATCACGCGCGCCGATCTGCAGGAGTGGCTCGCCGGAATGCTGGCCGCCGAGCCGCGCACCGTCCTGTTCGTGACGCACGACGTCGAGGAGGCGGTCTTCCTCGCCGACAGGGTGCTCGTGCTCTCGCCGAGGCCGGGGCGCGTGCTCGCAGAGCTCGAGGTCGGCCTGCCGCGCCCGCGCTCGGTAACCGACCCGGACCTGGCGCTGCTGCGGCGCGAGGCGCTGGAGGCGCTCCGGTCGTGAGGTACGCGCTCAGCATCCTGCTGCTGGTCGGGTTCGTCCTCGCCTGGCAGGGCGTGGCCTCGCTCGACTCTGTCGACGACCTGACGCTCGCCTCGCCGGTGGAGACCTGGGACGCGCTCAGGGACGACTGGTCGCTTCTCTGGGACAACGCCTGGGTCACGCTCGTCGAGGTGCTGCTCGGCCTCGCGATCGCCGCGGCTGCGGGCGTGGGCCTGGCCGTCGCGATGCACCTCGTCCACCCGCTGCGCGACGCGGCCTACCCCCTGCTCGTGGCCTCCCAGGCCATCCCGATCGTTGTGCTCGCACCGCTCTTCGTGCTCGCGTTCGACTACGGCATCGGGCCCAAGCTCGCCATCGTCGCCCTGATCTGCTTCTTCCCGATCACCGTCAACCTGCTGGACGGCCTGAGATCGGTGGAGCCGGATCTGCTCAAGCTGATGCGCAGCCTCGGCGCCTCGCGGCTGCGGACGCTGCGCTCGGTGGAGCTGCCCGCGTCGCTCCCGTTTCTCTTCAGCGGCCTGAAGGTGGCAGCTACGGTGTCCGTCATAGGCGCCGTGTTCGGCGAATGGGCAGGGGCCGACGAGGGGCTCGGCAGGCTGGTCCTGCTGGGGAACTCACAGCTCCAGACCCCGCGCGTGTACGCCGGGATCGTGATCCTCACGCTGATGGCGGTCGCGCTGTTCGTGCTCGTGGCGCTCGTGGAGCGAATCGCATGTCCGTGGAACCGAAAGGAACAGATCGCATGAAGAGGCTGGCCGCGCTGGCCGCGGCCGCGACCGTGGCCCTCGTGGCGCTCGCCGGCTGCGGCGAGAAGGAGGACGTACTCGAGCCGAGCGGCTCGAAGCGAGTCGAGCTGATGCTCGACTACTTCCCGAACGCCGACCACGCCGGGATCTACGCGGCGCAGGCGGCCGGCCACTTCGAGCAGGCCGGCCTCGACGTCGAGATCCGCCAGCCGCCCGACCCGTCCGCCCCGATCAAGCAGGTGGCGGCCGGCAACGTCGACCTCGCGGTCTCGTACGAGCCCGAGGTGTTCCGGGCACGCGACCTCGGCCTGCGAGTGGTCAGCGTCGGCGCGCTCGTGCAGGAGCCGCTGACCTCGATCATCTCGCTGCCCAAGGCGAAGATCCGGCGCCCCGCCGACCTCAAGGGCAAGACGGTCGGCACCGCGGGCATCGATTATCAGACGGCCTACCTCGAGACGATCCTCGCCGAGGCGGGCGTGAACACGGACGCGGCCAAGGAGCGCAACGTCGGCTTCAACCTCACGCCGGCGCTGCTCACCGGGAAGGTCGATGCCGTGCTCGGCGCGTTCTGGAACTACGAGGGCACCGAGCTCCGCATGAAGCGCAAGCGTCCGCAGATCATCCGCATGGAGGAGGCCGGCGTCCCGTCCTACGACGAGCTCGTGCTCGTGGCGAACGCGGACGCGCTGGAGCGCGACGCAGGCAAGCTGCGCGCCTTCATCGGGGCGCTCTCACGTGGCACGCGCGACCTCCGGGAGGATCCCGACGGGGCGATCGAGGGGCTCCTGGAGGCGAACCCGGACCTCGATCCGGAGCTACAGCGGGCTGTCGTAAAGGTGACCCTGCCGCTGTTCTTCCCGCCCGAGGGCAAGCCATATGGCTGGCACGACCCCGAGCAATGGGACTCCTTCTCGGCCTGGATGGCCGACAGCAAGCTCCTGCAGAAGGCGCCCGATCCGGCGTCGGCCTACGACAACACGCTGCTGCCGGGCGCGGGCCTTTAGCGGGCGGACGTGGAATAGAGCCCGAGCGCAGAACGTCTGGCCTCCTATGAGCACAAGGATGCGAGACCTAATGGCCCGGGCCCGCAGCGAGCTTCGGCACGAGCCGATCGAGAGGCGCGTGCGGGCGAACCTCGGCGCGGACACGGTCGTCGACAGCACACGAGCGACCCTCGTCTGGGAGCCGCGCCGCGTCTGCCCGTCCTATGCGGTGCCGATCGAGGACATCCGGGCCGAGCTGCTGCCGGCGGGAGCGACGAACGGCCACGTGGACGGCGTGCTGCACCCCGGGATCCCGTTCAGCGTGCATACGGCCGCCGGCGAGCCGGTGACGATCGACGAGCGCGTGGGCGCCGGCTTCCGGCTCGCGGACGAGGATCTGGCCGGCTACGTGGTGCTCGACTTCGACGCCTTCGACTGGTACGAGGAGGACGAGCGCATCGCCGGCCACCCGCGTGATCCCTTCCACAGCGTCGACGTCCGCCAGAGCGCACGGCCGGTCCGGATCGAGGTCGAAGGCGAGGTCGTGGCCGAGACCACGCGCGCTCGCCTGCTACGCGAGACCCAGTTGCCGATGCGCTTCTACCTGCTGCGCGAGGACGTCCGCGTCGAGCTTCACCCCAGCTCGCTGCGCACGTACTGCCCCTACAAGGGCGAGGCGTCGTACTGGTCGGTCGACGTCGGCGGACTTCGCCGCGAGGCCCTGGGCTGGACCTACGAACAGCCACTGCCGGACGCCGTTGCGATCAGCGGCCTGGTGGCGTTCTGGGACGAGCAGGTCGACGTGTTCCTCGACGGCGAGCGGCGGGAATCACCCGGCGGCGCCGTCTCCGACGCGCTGCGCGACGAGTTCGCCGTCTAAGCGCTTCCCTTTCGTTGGTAGTGCCGCTGGGTCGGGCTCGCGTAGGGGCTGGGTAGGGGGTTGTGCACGTCGGCCGCCGGCTAACAGACAGTGGTCGAAGATCGTTCGGTCACGGCGGGTCGGGAGCGATCAGAGGCCCGAAACCGCGATTCCTGCCCACGATGCCGACTTGGTGTCGTCACGCGACATCAAGGCGGCAACGTTCGGCGAAAAGCCCCCTTCCCCAGCCCTAACCCGGCCGGCGGAGACCAAATCGCTGCCATGGCAACCGGAAAGCGACGGAGGGCGTCCAGCCCGCATCCGGCTCAGAACCCGCCGACGTCACCGCCGCCGAAGTCGCCGCCGCCGAAGTCGCCGCCGCCGACGTCCCCGCCTGAGGCGTCGGCGTCGCCCGCATCCGCCTCGCCGCTTGCATCGCCCTCGCCGCTCCCGGCCTCGTCGCCGCTCCCGCCCTCCTCCCCGCCGAAGTCGGAGAACAGCGACTGGGCCACCGCAGTCCCTACGAAGGCCGCCGCGAAGGTGCCCAGCAGGCTCCCGCCCATGCCGCCGACCATGCCTCGGCCGCCGCCGAAGGCGCGCTCCACGGTGCCCGGCTTGTTCACCTCGGCGCGGGTTGCCATGCGGGCGAGAGAGCGGGGGTCGTCGCTGTCGGTGCGCTCGTGTTCGGGCACGGCCGCGCTCAGGTCGCGCAGCGCCGTGCGCCGCTGCTCGGGCGTCAGTTTGGCGAAGGCCTCCTCATGTGCCTGCTCGATCGCCTCTGGCGGAGCAGTCCTCACGAGATAGCGGTAGCGCTCGAGCGCCTGCTCGTCGGTCAGTTCGCCGGGTGCCTGCGAGGGCGGGGCAGGGCTCTGTTGTGCGGGCGTTTCGGGCTCGGTGCTGCGGCCAAGGAGACGGTCTAGAAATCCCATGGCTACCCCTCCTTCTCCTCGTCCAGATCCAGCGCTATCGAGTTGATGCAGTAGCGCTGACCGGTCGGGCCGGGGCCGTCGGGGAACACGTGGCCCAGGTGGCTGCCGCAGCGCGCGCAGGTCACCTCGGTGCGGATCATCCCGTGCGAGTGGTCGGGGTGGAGCTCGACCGCGTCGGCGAGCGCCGGCTCGGTGAAGCTCGGCCAGCCGGTTCCGGAGTCGAACTTGGCGTCGGAGCTGAACAGCTCGTTGCCGCAGGCGCCGCAGCGGTAGATGCCGTCTGCTTTCGAGTAGGTGTAAGCGCCCGTGAACGGAGGCTCGGTGCCCTTCTCACGCAGGATGTGGAAGCGCTCAGGCGCCAGCTCCTCGCGCCACTCCCGGTCCGTCTTCTCGAGCTTCTCCATGGGTTCTCCCTTTCGGCCTGGTCAGTGCATGTACCTGCGCTGTAGAGCGTAGATGCCGGCGAGCCCCGCCCACTCCTCGTACGGGGCGAAGAACGCGCGCACCTCCCCCTCGGTGGCCCGGCGGCCGAGTCCGGCGAGGCGGCCGACCAGCTTGACGTACTCGAGGTCGAGCGCGGGGATGATGTCGTCGCGGCCCTGGCCCTCGAAGGCGAGCATCTCGATCGTCCAGCTGCCGATGTCGGGGATTGCGAGCAGGCGGCGCCAGGAGGGCTCGTGACGCTCGAGGTCGGCGCGGCCAGAGGCCACCTCGCGGGCCGCCCGCACGAGCGCCATGGAGCGCTTCGGGGCCAGTCCGCAGGCGTCCAGCTCGGCGGGAGAGCGGCCCGCCAGCCAGGCGGCCGACGGCGGGGCCACCAGGGTGCCGCAGGCGCTCGGACGACCATGACGGCGGATCACCGCGCGCTGGATGGCCGCCGCCCGGCGCGACTCGACGAGCTGCTCGCAGACCGCCCAGGCGAGCGCCTCGAAGGGCTCGGGACGCCGCCGCGGGCGCACCCACGGCCGCGCCCTCACGGCCGGGCCGATCCAGGCGTCGCGGCGGAAGCGGGAGTGGAACTCGGACAGGTCGTGATCCGTGCCGAGCGCGAAGCGCATGCGCTCGATCGCCGTGGCAGCGGCATCCCGGCTCGGCGCCTCGGCCCGGAACCGCACCCCAGCGCCGCTTCGCCACGCGTGCACCACGACCTGCGCGTCCTCGACCCACAGCACCCGGGCGAGCGCGTCGCCGCGGCGGACCAGCACCCCGTCCCTGCCGGCCGTCGGGAGGCGGTACGGCCCCCGCGGAACGACGTCGAGCTCGAGTTCCGCGGCTATTTGTCCTTGAGCAGGTGGATGTCTACGAGGAACGAGCGCGAGGCCGCGATCTCGGTCCGCTTGCGGCCACGGCCCAGCCGCAGCGTCGCCGCGCTCCGCGGGCGACGCAGCACCCGCACCAGGACGAAGGTGGCGATCCCGAGCAGGAATCCGCCGGTGGCCGCCGCGACGGTCGCGGGCAGGGAGGCCTCGCGGCGCGGCTCGAGGACGCGCGGCTCTGCGAGGACCGGAAGGGCCGTGACCTCGGTCTCCTCCGCGGGGTCTGGCAACGGTGCTGGGTCGGGCACGAGCGGCGAGTGTACTGAGGCCTGAGGCGAGCGGCTCAGAGGGCGCGCTCGTACACCCGGAAGCGCTTGACGATCTTGCCGCCCATCGCCTCCATGGCCCGGTTCATGGCCTTGTTCGACTCGAGGATCCAGCCCATCTCGCCGCCCTTGATGCGGGTGACCTCGGCCATGTCGAAGTGCTGGGCGTAGAGGCCGGCGGCCACGCCCGTGTGCTGGTAGGCCGGCCTGACCCCGAGGAAGCCCACACGCACGCGATCGATGATCCGCTTTCGGTTGAGGTAGTGCCACCAGCCGAACGGCAACACCCGTCCGTTCATGAGCTTGAGCACCTGGTTGATGTCGGGCACGCTGATCGCGATGCCGACGGTCTTGCCGCTGCCGTTCTCGGCGACCATGAACCAGTCGCGGTCGTAGACGAGCTGCAGCTCCTGGGCGTAGGCGTCGAGGTCCGCCTTCGAGTACGGGACGAAGCCCCAGTTCCGCGACCAGGCCTCGTTGTAGATCTCGGCGAACGCGTCGAGCTCGTGTCGCAGCCGGCGCCGGCTCATCTTGCGGATGCGGATCCCGTGCTTGGGCTCGAGCTGCTGAGCGAGGTCCCAGATCATCGGAATCACCCGGTCCCGGCCCGAGATGTGGAGCTCCCACATGAGGAGGTCCATCGCCTTTTCGAGACCGACGGCCTCGCAGAGCGACCGATAGTAGGGCGGGTGCCAGGGCTGGCGCACCATCGCCTGCCGCTCGTAGCCCTCGATCAGCACGCCGCTCTCGTCGTTCATCGTGAAGTCCATCGGCCCCACCATGCGGTCGCGGCCGCGCTCGCCGAGCCAGCCGGCAGCGGCGTCGAGCAGGGCGGTCGTCGCCTCCGCGTCGTCCTCCAGCTCGAGGAACCCGAACATGCCCCAGGCGTTGTCGTGGAACTCGTTGAAGGCCGTGTCGATCTGCGCGCTCACGCGCCCGACCGTGCGTCCGTCGCGGCGCGCCAGGAACAGCCGCGCCTCCCCGTGCCGGAAGAACGCGTTGAAGCGCGGACTCAGGAACAGGCGGCGCTCCAGCCGCAGCGGGGGCACCCAGGCTTCCGCGTTAGAGTGCAGCCGGTACGGAAGCTCGATGAAGTCGCTCAGGTCGCTGCGCGACGAGACGGGCGTCACCTCCACGGACACGGCGCGGGACTGTATATGCCGACCGCTATCGATCTCTTCGAAAAGGCACGCCGTCACGAGCGGCTGGAGCAGCTTCAGGCAGCTCGCGATCACGACCTGATGCCCTACTTCCGCGTCCTCGAGGGCCCGGCCGGGCCGGTGGTCGAGATGGAGGGCCGCGAGCGCATCATGCTCGGCTCGAACAACTACCTCGGGCTGACCGGCGACGAGCGCGTCAAGGATGCGGCCCGCCAGGCGCTCGAGAAGTACGGCACCGGGCTTACCGGGTCGCGCTTCCTGAACGGCACGCTCGAGCTCCACCTCGAGCTGGAGCGCCGGCTCGCCGACTTCATGGGGGTCGAGGACGCGCTCGTGTTCACCACCGGCTACCTCGCCAACACGGGGGCGATCGGCACGCTGCTCGGCCCCGGCGACACCGTCATCTGCGACAGCGGCGACCACGCATCGATCCTCGACGCGGTATCGATGAGCCGCGCCCGCATCCGGCCCTACCGGCACAACCGGCTCGACAAGCTCGAGACGATGCTCGAACGCGCCGAGGGCGACGGCGGCGGCGTGCTGGTGGTCGTCGACGGCGTGTTCTCGATGGAGGGCGACCTGGCGCCGGTGCCTGACATCGTGGCGCTCTGCCACAAGCACGGGGCGCGGCTGATGGTGGACGAGGCACACGGCGTGGGGGTGCTCGGCGCCCGGGGGGCGGGGGCCTGCGAGGAATTCGACGTCGAGGACGAGGTCGATCTGCGCATGGGCACGTTCTCGAAGTCGCTCGCCTCCTGCGGCGGCTTCATCGCCGGCCCGGCCGACGTGATCGACTTCCTACGCGTCCAGTCGCGCTCGTTCATGTTCACGGCGGCCGCCGTGCCGGCAGCGATCGGGGCCGCGATGGGGGCGCTCGACATCATCCGCTCGTCCGAGGGACCGCAGCTGATGGCGAAGGTGCTCGACAACGCGCGCTACCTCCACGACGGGCTGGCCGACCTCGGCTACCAGGTGAAGGAGCCCAACCGCATGCCCGACGGCTCCGAGCTGATCACCCCGATCGTCCCGGTGCTGATCGGGGACGACTGGAAGGCCGTGCTGCACTGGAAGGCGCTCTACGACGCCGGGGTGTACGTGAACGTCGCGATCTATCCGGCGGTCCAGCGCGGCGGCGCGCTACTGCGCACGAGCGTGATGGCCACCCACGAGCGCGAGCACCTCGACCGCGCGCTCGCGATCTTCGAGCGAATTCAGGACGAGGCCGAGACCGCCCAGCCGCCGGCCTGAGAGCTCTGAGCGCGGCGGCGCTCGCGGCGCCGCTCGATGAGCGCGGTGAGCCCTGGAGGCAGGCGGCCGTCGGTCGAGAGCCAGGAGCCGGCGAGGATCAGCAGGAGGCCCACGACCGTGCCCGTGGTGACGCTCTCGTCGAGGATCGCCACGCCGAGCGCGAGCGCCACCACCGGGTTGACGTAGGTGATGACGGTGGCCCGCCCCGGGCCGACCTCGTGGATCAGTCGGAAGAAGAACAGGAAGCCGATCGCCGTGCACAGGAAGCCGAGGACGAAGAGCGAGGCGGTGGCGTCGGCGCTCGGAGCCTCGGTAGGCATGCCCGCGACGGCTGCGGGGAGCAGCAGCAGCGATGCGATCCCGAGGGCGCCGGCGATCGGGCCGATCGGATCGAACTCGGCAAACTGCCGCTTGACGATCATGGGGCCGCAGGCATAGCCGAGCGCCGCGAGCAGGATGGCGAGCGCGCCGACGAGCTCGGCGGTGCTCCCCGCGACGTCGATGCCGACGAGCGCCGTGACGCCGGCGAGGCCGATCAGCATCCCCACGAGGCGCGTGGCGGTCGGGCGCTCGGAGTGGTCGAACCGCAGCGCCAGGGCGGCGACGAACAGCGGCACCGCTGCGATCAGGATCGCCGCAAGCGACGAGGACAGGTTCTCCTCACCGAAGGCGATCATCGGGAACGGGATCGTGATCTCGACGATTGCGAAGGTGAGGAGCCAGCGCACCTCGAGGCCACGCAGCGCGCCGCGGCGGTAGGCGATCGGCAGCAGCACCAGCGCAGCCATCGCCACTCGCGACCAGGCGACGAAGCCGGGCGACATCTCCTCGACCGCGATCTTGATGAAGAGGTAGGGGACGCCCCAGATCACCGACACGCAGGCGAACAGCGCCCAGCCGCGTGCGCTCACGTGATCACTCGCAGCAGCGCGGCCGCGGCGGCGGCCACCAGCACGACGACGATCAGCGGTGCACGCAGCGCGATCGCGCCGGCGGCCGCTACGAGACCGGCGCCGCGCTCGTCGAGCACGAGCTCCTCGTCGGTGGTGAGCGCCTGCGTGGCCACGAGCGCGGCGAGCAGCGCCGGCCCGACCAGGACGACCATGCGGCCGGTTCGGAGTGGGAGCTCGCGCTCGCCCGCCAGCACGGGGCCGGCGGCCTTGATCGCGACGGTGGCGACGCCCACGCAGAGGACAGCAAGCCAGGCGGCGCTCACGATGCGGCCTCTCCGGGGCGTGGCCGCCCCTGGCGGGTGGGCCTAGCCCGCTTCTCCCGGGCATCGTGATCGCGCTGCCGCTCCGGCAGCAACCCGAACAGCACTCCGCAGGTGGCGGCGATCACGGGCACGCCGGCCGGGGTGATCGGCGTGAGGAGGAGGGCGATGCCGCCACCTGCGAGCGCCGCGGCGAGGGCTCTGCGGGAGTGGACGAGCGGGACGAGCAGCGCGAGGAAGAGGGCGGGGAATGCGGCATCGAGGCCGAGCGTAGCCGGATCTCCCACGCTACTGCCGACCGCCACGCCGAGCGCGGTGCCGCCGACCCAGCCGGCGTAGAGGACAAGCCCCGCCCCGACCATCCGGCGGATATCGAAGCGGCCGCCCTGCTGCGCGAGAGCCCAGCTCTCGTCGACGAGCAGCTGGGACTCGAGCGCTCGCCGCGGCCGCCCGCCTCTGAAGGCCTTGGCGGCGGCCAGGCCCATCGGCCCGTAGCGGGCGTTCAGCAGCACCGCCGCCGCTATGGCCGCGACCGCGGTGCCGCCCGCGCCCAGCACCGACACCGCCGCGAACTGGGCGGAGCCGGCGAACGTGGTGGCGCTCATGGCGATCGAGGCCACCGGGTCGAAGCCGGCCGACTGGGCGAGCACCCCGAAGGAAGCGCCGAAGAGCAGGACAGCGGGCGAGAGGGGGAGGATCGCCCGGGCGCCGGCGCCGTAGCTGGAGCGCGGGCCTGGAATCGTGCCGCTGTGCCTAATCCCGGCTGGCATCGAACGCATCACGGTACTTGCGGTATGGAGAAACAGGCCTCTCACCGGATATCCTTTGCCGTATGGCGGGAAAAGTCGAACTTGATTCGATAGATCGGGCGCTTCTGAGCGAACTCCAGAAGGATGCTCGGCAGACCAACAAGGCGCTCGCGGCCAAGGTCGGGGTCGCCCCCTCGACCTGCCTCGAGCGCGTGCGCGAGCTGCAGGCGCGCGGCGTGATCCGCGCCTTCCGCGCCGACGTGGACCCGGCCGCGGTCGGGCGGCCGATGCAGGCGATCCTCTCGATCCAGCAGCGCCCTGCCCAGGGACGCGGCGCCATCGAGACGCTTCTCGAACACGTGCGCAAGGCCCCTGAGACGCTGCGCGTGATGGCCCTGACCGGAACCACCGACTTCGTCATCCACGTGGCCGTGCGCGACATGGACCACCTGCGCGACGTCGTCTGGGGGTTGACCGAGCGGCGCGAGGTCGCCCGTCTTCAGAGCTCGCTGATCTTCGCCCACGCCGAAGGTCCCGCGCTCATGCCGCTGGACTGATAACTCGCCGATAACCATCTAACGAGTTATACCGGTTTTTCACAACCAGCTAAACTGCTTTGCCAGTTGCCCCGGTGCCACCTGGCGAATCCCCACCCGAGAAGACCGCTCCCAGGCCGCTCGACCTGGTGCAGCGGTTCGTCAACTCGATCGATCTCCTGAACGGCGAGGACGAGCTCGAGAGCCCCGAGGCGCTGGGGGCCTGGTTTGCCGAGCGCGGGCTGATGGACCCGGGTGAGCGCGTGAGCGCCGCCGACGTCGGCCGGGCCGTGGACGTCCGCGAGGGGCTGCGGGCGCTGCTCCTGCGGAACAACGGGCTGGAGCACGACGAGGCGAAGGTGGCGCGGCTCGACCGCGTCGCGACCCGAGCCGGGGTGCGTGTGCGCTTCGTGGCCCGCGACGATCCGGCGCTCGAGCCCGCCGCCGGAGGGGTCGACGGCGCGCTCGCCCGGCTGCTGGCGATCGTCGCGGAGTCCGTGGCCGGCGGCAGCTGGGAGCGGCTCAAGGCCTGCCCGCGCGAGGAGTGCGAGTGGGCCTTCTTCGACCGCTCGAAGAACCGCTCCGGGCGCTGGTGCAGGATGGAGGAGTGCGGGAACCTCGCCAAGGCGAGGGCCTTCCGCGAGCGCCGCCGGCGCGGCTCTCAGCCTGGATCCACCGGGACTGGCGAGCGTTTCCGCGCCCGGGGGCCAAGCCAGGGGCCGCCGGCGAACGAAGGGAGGGTGAACCCTCGCGAGTGAGCTGGCGGCGCATGGCGAAGGCATCCCGGCGCGGAAACGCCGTCAGGATCGGTGGATCCAGGCTCACTCCACGTCGTGAACCTTGAACAGGTTGGTCCCGCCCGCCGACCCCGCGGGCAGCCCGGCCGTGATGCCGATCTTGTCGCCCCGCTCGGCGAACCCCTCCTCGCGGGCCACCTCCGCGCAGGCCTCGATCAGATCCAGGGTGTCGAGCGGCTCCTCGTGCAGCCGCGGGTGCACGCCCCAGAGCAGGCGGCAGCGCCGGACAACATCGAGGCGGGGCGACAGCGCCAGCACCGGGGCCTTGGGGCGGTAGGCCGAGATGAGCCGGGCCGTGGTCCCCGTGTTCGTCGGGGACACGATGCACCTGAGCCCGAGCTGGTACACCGCCCCGACCGCCCCGAAGGCGATCGCGTGGTACTGGTTGTTGGCCTGCGGCCCGCGTTCCGCGAGCCAGCGCCCGTAGGGCAGCTCGCGCTCGGTCGTGGTCGCGATCGAGGCCATCATCTCCACGGCGAGCACCGGGTGCTTCCCCACGGCTGTCTCCTGCGAGAGCATCACCGCGTCGGTCCCGTCGAAGATCGCGTTCGCCACGTCCGCCACCTCGGCCCGCGTCGGACGCGTCGAGTGCACCATCGACTCGAGCATCTGGGTCGCCGTGATGGTCGGCTTCGCGCGGCGGCCGGCCAGGGCCAGCAGCCGCTTCTGCACGAGCGGCACCTCCTCGATCGGCAGCTCGATGCCGAGGTCGCCGCGGGCGATCATGATTCCGTCCGCCGCGTCGATGATCTCCTCGCCGTTTGCCGCGGCCTGCGGTTTCTCGACCTTGGCGATCAGCGGCACCTCCGCGCCGCGCTCGGCGAGGTGCTCGCGAACGGGATCGAGGTCCTCGCGCCGCCGCACGAACGAGAGCGCGAAGTAGTCGAGCTCCATCCCCAGGCCGGCGTCGATGAGCGCCAGATCCTCCTCGCTCACCGCCGGCAGCGACACCGTCACGTTCGGCAGGTTCAGGCCCTGCCGCGACGCCACGCTTCCGCCGACCTCGACGTTCGTGATCACGTCGCCGTCGTGCACCTCGCTCACTCGCAGCCGCACGGCGCCGTCGGCGAGGTAGCAGACGTCGCCGGCGTCCACGAGCTCCGAGAAGCCCTGCCACGCGACCGGCAGCCGCTCGCTCGTGCCCTCCACCTGGTCATGCGTGAGGACGACGCGGGTGTCTCGCGCCAGCTCGGCCACTCCTCCGGCCACCGGGCCGATGCGGAGCTTCGGCCCCGGCAGGTCGCCCAGGATCGCCACCTCGCGGCCGACACGCTCGCTCGCCCTGCGGATCGCCGCGGCCGTCTCGGCGTGGCTCTCGGGGGTGCCGTGCGCGAAGTTCAGGCGCGCCACGTCCATCCCCGCGACAATCATGGCCTCGAGCACCTCGGGCTCTTTCGAGGCCGGGCCGATGGTGGCGACGATGCTCGTCGAGCGCATCGCGAAAGAACATACTCGTCCGGCGAACGCCCGCCCCGTCCCGGCGCCGGCGCCTCGTTCCCTCGTTCGATTTCGAGGTAACGCGGCGCCGGATGAAAAGGCCGCTCTTAGCGGCAGACCGCGCCGGTCCCGTGTTGACGCTCGGAACGCGAGCGGCTTAAGTCTGCCACGGCCCAGCCCAACGCCGGGCCGCCGGGGAACTGCATCCGCTGAAGAACGCACGTAGTGCGGGGGAGGTCAGATGGGCAAGTCGGCGACGATCGACGCCGGTCAAGAACAGCACCTTCGGGCACTTGAATACGCGAATCGCGTACGCCTCGCCCGAGCTGGGATGAAGCGTCGGATCGCTTGCGGCGAGCTCTCCGCGGCTGACGTCGTGCTCAGTTGCCCCTGGCAGGCGCACAGCATGTCGATCAGCGATCTGCTGATGAGCCAGAAGCGCTGGGGGCGCACCCGCTGCAGGCGGCTGCTGGTCTCTCTGAGCGTCCCCGAGAACAAGCAGGTCGGGACTCTCACCGAGCGCCAGCGGCTGGCCCTGGCGGCGGTATTGGCAGCGAAGAGCGCTCCGGCGGGCGAGGCCGCGCCGTCCCACGACGGCGCGGGCGTGCTGACTGCCGCCTAGCCGGTCCCGCGAGCGATGGCGGTCGAACCCCAGAGGTTCGGCCGCCGGCGCTAGGTCAAACCGGTCTCCGCCCCAGCTCCTCGAGCGGCTCGTCGGCGGTCAGCCCCGGGCCGAGCGTCGCGAGCTCGATGATGTGGCCGTCGGGGTCGCGCATGTAGACGGATTTGAAGTAGGTCCGGTCCAGCATCTCGGTCACCGGAACGCCCTTCGAGACGAGGTAGTCGCGCCAGGCCGCGAGTTCCTCCTCGGTGTCCACGCTCAGCGCGAAGTGGTGGGTCGAGCCGCGGCCGATCACCCCCTCGTCGAGCTCGGGGTACTCGAGACAGGTGATCAACGTGCCCGGCCGGCCCTCCTCGTCCCCGAAGAAGAGGTGGCGGGCGCCGCGATCGTCCTCGTTGACGGTCTGCTTGACCACGCGCAGGCCGAGCACGTTGCGGTAGAAGCCGACCGAGCGCTCCACATCCGCGCAGAGCAGCGTGATGTGGTGGATGCCGGAGATGCGCAAGCGCCGCTCGCTCATCGGCTCGGGCACGCTATCGGAAGCCGAGGCCGCCGGAGCGTCGCTTGAAGAGCGTGCGCATGGCGTGGAAGGTCGCGCCGAAGACCGCCACGCCGAGCACGAGCAGGAGCCAGACCTGCACCGGTCCAAGGGCGAGCGCGACGACGGTCACGGCGACGAAGGCGGCCACCCCGGCCAGCAGCGTCGAGTGCGACCGGTAGCCGGCCAGGTGCTCGCGCAGCGCCAGCTCGCCGCCCCCCAGCGAGGCGATCACGAGTCCGGCGAAGAGGCGCTCCTCGCCGTCCTCCCCGCTCACCGCCCCCCAGGCGATCAGGACGATCCCGATCAGGATCACGAGCTCGGACAGCGGGAAGCTGCCCCAGGGCGGCTGCGGGCGCTCGTCCGCGGAAGGGCGCCCCGGCCGGGGTCTCCGGCGCGGCGCCGGGCCGCCGGAGGGGGTGGTCTCGCGGCGCTCGAGAGCCCGCTCGCGGCGCGCGGCGTCGCGTTCGGCGCGCGTGCCATCCCCGACGCGCTTACGGCTACGCCTGCCCAACGCTCCCTTTCAGGTGGCTAACGGGCAACCGGAGGAGATCACGACACGCCACCAGTTGAGCAGCATGCCGACGATTCCCAGGCGCGGACGTACCTGCCAGTGGCGGCAGCCGGCCTCGCCGATGTCCTCGCTCGACACGTGGGCCCAGTGGTGCTCCTCGGGCTCGAGCAGCATCTCCTCGATCAGCCGGCGCTTCTGCTCCTCGACGTAGGTGCGGTCCGAGAGCGAGCGACGGGCGTGCGAGACGCGCGCGGCGAGCTCGTCGCGGAGCTCCTCGAGCTCGGCGAGCGACAGCAGCCGCGGGCCGCCGCGCCCGGCCACGCCCCACTCGAAGTCCTTCCTAGGCCAGGTCGAGCAGAAGAGCTCCGAGAGCTCCGTCTCGAGCCGCGCCACCTGTTCGCGCAGGGTGCGCCGCGCTGCTCTCTCGTCCGCCGGCGCGCTCGGCGCGAGCGGATGGCCGATCAGTACGTCAGGCACTGCGGGCAGTGTAAAGCCATTCAGCCGCCAGCCACAGCGCCTCCTCGACGCTGATCCGCGGCACGCCCTTGACCTGGAGCGCGCACAGCACCATCCGCTCGCAGGCGGGCGTCACGCCGCTCTCGTCGCCCGCCTGGCCGAGCACCACCGCCACCGGCCGGGCGGCATCCGCGATCACGATCTGGCGCCTCGAGAGCGGCCTCAGGGCGCCGAGGCGCTCCCCGGGCCGCGAGAGCCGCAGGCCGAGCTCCCCGTCGAGCCGGTGGCCGTCGAGCGCCACCAGCGGCACGCCGGTCTCCGCTATCGCGATCGTCAGGGCGTCGTCGACCAGGTTCTGGCTGCGCAGCCCGCCGTGGCGCAGGCGCTCGAGGGCGATCGCCTCCACGGGCGTACGGTCGGTGTCCGGGTCGATCCCGACCTGGCGCGAGAAGACCCGGTAGGCCCACGGCACCGAGTCCTGGCGCATGTGGATCACCTTCGCGCCGGTGTAGCGGTCGGCGAGCGCGCGCAGGCGCTCCTTGAGCTCGGGCGGCGAGCGTCCCGGGCATGCATCGAGCGCCGCGTGCACGAGCCTCAGCTCCGGGAATTCCTCGGCCAGGTCGGGCTCGACCCAGCCGTCGCGCAGCTCGAGGTCGAGCTCTGGGGTCATCCGGCGCTGATCCGCTCGGCCTTGGCGCGCAGCTCGGCCTCAGTGAGGTTGCCGAGCTCGACGTCCGCGACCTTCCCGCCGGGGCGCGCGAAGATCGTGGTCGGGCAGCCGCCGACCCCGTAGAGGTTGACGACGCCGCCGTCGGCGTCCACCCCAACGGGCTGCGTCCAGCCGCGGGCCTCGACGAGGCGCCTGATCTCGTCGCGCTCCTTGCGGCTGAAGTACACGGTCGCGAACTGGACGTCCTCGAGCTCGGACTTGACGCGCTCGGTGCGGTCGACCTGCGGGAAGCAGTCCGCGCCGCGATCGAAGATGAAGGTCAGGACGAGGGGGCGCCGGCGCAGCTCGCAGAGGTTGACCACGTCCTCGGAGCGCAGATCGCAGGCCGGCGCCTCGCCCGCGCCCTCGGGGCACGGCTCCTTCTGGCACACGTTGGCGTCGCCCTCGAGGTTGCCGAGCGCCGAGGGCGTCGCGAACGCCTTCAGCCGCGTGCCGCGCTCGGGCCCGAACAGCCCCTCGCCGCTGTTGGGGATCGTCTGGACGAAGAGCAGGACGCTGAGCACCATCACGAACAGGATCCCGACGGCCCAGGCGTACTTGTTCCGCGGCCGCGGGCGCTCCGGGGGGCCGGCCGGCTCGGGATGCGTGCGGTCGCGCTCGGCGAGCCGGTCGCCTACTGAGAGGTCCTCGAAGCGGTCTCTCGCTCATGGCGCATCCGCCTGGGTGCGACGCGGACGAGAGCGAAGCGGTCACGTCTGGCGGAAGCACCGGCTCGGCCGGGTGCGCACCGACTCGGCCCTCAACGGCCCGTGCTGCTCCGCCCACATGAGCGCAGCCGGCAGCACGATCATCACCCCGATCAGCGACACGCTCAGGTCCACCACGGTGACGATGCCGAAGTCGCGCAGCATGCGGATGTCCGAGGCGATCAGCGCGGCAAAGCCGGCGATCGCGGTGGCGCCCGAGGCGAGCACCGCGGCGCCGGTGGAGGCGTAGGCGAGCTCGATCGCCCGGCCGGGACCGGCACCGCCGTCGCGCTCCTGGCGGTAGCGCGAGGACAGCAGCACGCTGAACTCCGTCGTGATCGCGATCACGAGCGCGCCGAGCGTGACCGACATCGGGTTCAGGTCGACCTCGAGCGGCCCCGGCAGGAGGCCGAGCACGAACAGGATCAGGCCCGACCAGCCGGTGGCGAGCGCGATCGGGATCAGCGGTACGGCGGCCTCGCGGGCCGAGCGCCTGACCGCGAGCAGCACGAGGAACACGCCTACGAGCGCGGCCACGAGCGCCAACGCCCTGCGCCAGGGCGAGGAGAGCGCCCCGTTGGCCTCGGCCGCCAGGACCGGCAGCCCGACCACCGACGCCTCGACTCCCTCGGGCGGGTCGAGCCGGCGCTTGATGTCGTCGACCACCTCCTTCTGGCGGTCGAGCGGCATCAGCCGGATCCCGAAGGCGAGGTTGGCGGTCTTGCGATCGGCGGTCACGACCCCCTGCGACAGGTAGGGAGGCACCGCCGCGAGCAGCGCGCGCACCTGCTCGCGGCCGGCTCCGGCGGTCGCGAAGAGGTCCGGAAGCGACAGCGCCGGGCAGAGCTCGGGCGGGTTGCGTTCCTGACCGCAGCGCTTCCCCGGGCGGTAGCCGTGGGCACGCAGCACGCCGTCCTGGAAGCGGCTCATCCAGCCGGTCACCTCGGGGTCGGTGATGTCCTCGGCGCGCACGGTCACGTCGATCTCCCCGGACACCCCCGTCTCCTCCTGCAGCGCGTTCACGTCCTCGAGCGCCTGCAGGTCGCGCGGGACGAGCTCGCGCACGTCCGACACCACCTCGCTCTGCGTGTCGAGCGCGAGGCCCAGCACGGCGACCGCGAGCCCCACCGCGAGCACGCGCCGCGGGTGCGAGATCGAGGTCCCGAGCGCGCGCCAGGAGCGGTCCGCGAGCCACTCCCGGCCCGCATGGACGCGCGGATGCCGGCCGATGGCGGCCGCGCGCGCACCCAGCGCCGAGCTCGGGCCGGCCGGCGCCGGCCGAGCTCCGCGGAAGCGCACGAGTGCGGCGAAGCCCGCGCTGATCGCGCACAGGAGCGCGAGCACGATCCCGAGCACCAGCAGCGCCCCGAAGCCGCGCACCATCGGCACCGGCGACAGCAGCAGCACGAGGAAGCCCACGGCGGTGGCGACCCCCGCCGAGAGGATCGTGGGCCCGCCGGCACTGGCCGCGCTGACCGCGGCGCCGCGGGCGTCCGTGCTGGAGGGCGCGAGCGCCTCGTCGAAGCGCGCCTGGAACTGGATCGCGTAATCGACCGCGAGCCCGATGAGGACGGGCAGAACGGCAATCGAGGCCATCGTGAGGCTGCCGCCCGCGAGCGACAGGGCTCCGAAGGTCATCGCCGCCGCGGCGAGTGCGAGCGCCAGCGGGAGCAGCCGCAGGCGGGAGCGGAACACGAGCGCGAGCGTGGCCGCCATCAGCAGCAGGGCGGCCCCCAGCAGCACGAAGATCGAGCTCTGAACGGCGTCCGCAAGTCCCTCGGTGACCACCGGTACGCCGGTCACGATGTAGCTCGCGCCCTCGCGCGGCTTGAACACCCGCTGCTCGGTCGCCTGCTCGATGAGCTCGATCGCGCGCCTGCGCTCGGCGTCGGAGAGCCCCGGCCGCAGCCGGACCTGGATCAGCGCAGCGTTCTTCGACGGGAACAGGTACGCGAAGCGCGACTTCGGCACCCCCACGTCGCCCGCGCGGGAATCGAAGACGAGCGCCGAGACGAAGCTGGGGTCGTTGATGCGCGGAACGTCGGTGAGGCCGTAGCGCAGCCCCAGCTGGATGGCCGACTGGACGAAGCGGGCGCGCACTGCCTCCGACGCCGCCCTGGCGAGCCGTTCCTGCTCGGCAGGCGGGTCGCCGCGGCGCTCCGAGAGCCGGCGCGCCGCCTCGGCGGCCCGGGCCGCCTGGCGGCGGTTCGCGCGCTCCTGGGCCACGAACTGGTCGGAGATCTGCGTCGCCGCGGTGTTGATGAACGTAGCGGGCCCGTAGACGGCCTTGGCGGGGTTGAGCGCCGCTATCTCGCGGCACACGGGCGGCAGGTCGCGCAGCCCCCGCTTCGGCACGTTCCCGGACAGGCAGCCCTCGAGCCTCAGCACCCGCTGCAGGTCCTGGGTGAGGACCGTGCGCGTGAGGTCGCCGCGCACCAGCACCAGCACCGCCTCGTCGCCGAAGTCGCGCTTGAAGCGCTCGGTGGCCTTGAAGCTGTCAGAGCCGGAGTCGACGAGCGTGTCCGTCGCGACACTCGGCTCGAGCCGCAGCGCAAAGGCCGCGCCTCCGAGCGCCAGCACGGCGGTGAGCGCGAGCACCGCGAGCGGCCGGCGCGTGACCGCGCCTGCCACGCGACCGAGCAGATCCCCCTTCATCAGCCTCAGCGTAGGGACAAA
Organism: uncultured Thermoleophilaceae bacterium; assembly: GCA_963751835.1. Classification (GTDB taxonomy): domain Bacteria; phylum Actinomycetota; class Thermoleophilia; order Solirubrobacterales; family Thermoleophilaceae; genus JACVRW01. Next base: position 351,132 of record CAVVWD010000011.1, read on the forward strand.
CTAGGGGAGCGGTTGCAGGCGCGGGAACAACCCGCTCTGGCCGATCTGGCCGCCCAGCGGCGCCTGTGGATCGCACGGCGGGGCCTTCCCGACGTTCTCGGGCACGCCGAAGACGAAATGCTCCACGAGCTCCGCGGTCTCCTCCGGATATTTGAAGGCCGGATCCGGATTCGCGGCCGGCGCCGCCGGGGTTGGGTTGGAGGTGCACAGATAGCTCCCGAACACCTCGAGGTGGCCCTCCGTATTCAGCTTGTCGTACCCGCCCGGCTCCGTGTAGGGATTGGAGCGGTTGGTGCCGAGCCGGGCCGGCCAGCCCGCGATCATCTCGGGGTTCGTGGGAGTCGTCGTACGCAGATAGTGGAGCTGCTGGGAGGCGTTCGAGAAGCCGACGTCGGTGGCCTGGGTTGCGGCCGCGTCGTTCGCGAAGAAGGCCGCTATCTCGCGCTTGTAGAGCCCGAGGTAGTCGAATATCGGTGTGAGCTGGCGCAGGAACGGGTCGAGCCGCGCGAGGATCGGCCGTGTGTTGTTCAGCACGCGCTCGGCCGCCGGCAGCCCCGTGCGCGAGACCCGCACGAGCGGCCCGAGATCCTGGAAGAGGCCCTTCAGGTCGGGCGCGACCGCGTCGAGGTCGATGAGCGTCGGCGACAGCTCGCGCGCCGCGGGCCGCAGCTGCGTGATGAGCGGGTCTGTCGTCTCGGCGAAGCTCGTGACCCGGCGCGTGGTCTCCCGCGCCTCGCGCAGGAAGGTCGGGAGCACGCGGAAGGTGTCGGCGAGCTGCTCGTCACGGCTCGCCACCGCCGCCCAGACCCGGTTCGAGTTCGTGATCAGCTCGCGCAGCTGGCCGGTGCGCGCGGTGAGCGAGTCGAATACGACGCCCGTGTCGCGAATGAATCGCCGCGTGGCGCCCGACTGCGCGCGCAGCACCTCGAGGACGTCGTCCGTCTCCTCGGCGAACGGGGTGAGCAGGCCGAGCGCGTCGTTCAGCGGCTCGGCGTTGCCGAGCGCGGCGCGGCCGGCCTGATCGAACCAGGTCGAGAATTGGGCGCGCGTGACCGGGTCGAAGGTGCGCAGGATCTCGTCGAGCTCGACGGTCTCGGCCACCTGGCCGGCCGGCAGCCGCCCGCCGTCCTCGACCCGCCCGGACGCCCGGGTGCCGGGTGTGAGCTCCACGTACGTCTCGCCGAGGAGCGTCTTCTGGCGCAGGATCGCCCTGGTGTTCTTCGGGATCGGCGCGTAGCGCGCCTCGATCTCGATCTCCGTGTCCGTGAGCCCCGTCTGCTTGTTGGGCTCCTTCTTCTTCACCTTCCCCACGCGCACGCCCGAGATGCGCACGTCAGCCTCCTGCGCGAGCTGGGTGGCCTCCGGGAAGGGCACGGTCACGCGGTAGCCCTGCGGCTGCAGCGGCACGGAGCCGCCGAAGCTCAGCCACAGGAAGACGAGGATCCCGAAGACGGACAGCGCGAACGCCACCATTGCGAAGATGCGTCCGAAGCTGGGGGTCTGCTTGATCATGGGACCCGGTCGTCCTGCGTGTTCTGGGGACAGGCCACCGACTCCGGCGGGAAGTTGTTGAGGCGCGTGATCATGCCGAGCTGCGGGTTGCCCTCGACCACCGACTCGAGCGTCTCGTAGCCGGAGCACGAGACGAGCACCAGGCCGCGGCGCAGCGGGCCATGGGCGTCTTGGAGGGTGAACATCGTCGCGCCGGCGTGAGCGCCCCAGGAGCTCCAGAAGAGGAACGAGTCGGCCGCGCCGGGCGGGTCGTACGCGAGCGCGTTGAAGAACTTGTTGAGCACCTTGAAGCTGCGCGTGAGCCGCGGCGTGACCACCGCCAGGCTCTTGCTGGCGTTGCGCAGGTCACGCACGGTCGGCTGGACGTCGCGCGCGAACGGACGGATCTGGTCGCGGATGATCGGCGTGGTCTCGCGGAAGAACGGCTGGGTCTTGCGCAGCGCCGGCGCCAGGTTGCGCGCGAACGGGCGCAGCCCCTCGAGCGTCGGGCCGAGCTCGGCGGCCAGCGTGCTGGTCTTCTCGAGCGTCTGCTCGGTCTGGTCGAGCGCGCCGGGGAAGAGCTGCAGCGCCTCGCGCAGCGCCGCCTCTTCCGCCGCAAACGCCTCGAAGTTCGCGTTCGCTGAGTCGACCAGCGCGGCGAGCTCGCGGTCGCGGCCCGCGAGCGCCGTCGAGAACTCCTGGAAGTTGTGAACCACGCGCGCGATGTTGCGGCGCCGCTTGATCAGGAGGCTCGTGATCCGCTTGCCGTCCCTGGAGATCGGCTCGAAGCGCTTGAACGTCTCGCGCAGGTCCTGGGCCGCCGTCTGGTCGTAGGTCGCGTCGGCGCCGGTGGCCTCGTCGTCGAAGGCGATTCCGCCCGCGTTCAGTAGCACGCGCAGGTAGGCGCGCGTGTCGTCGTCGAGCTGGGCGAGTACCTCGTCGGCGTTGATGTCGGGCAGGGTGTTGTAGACCAGGACGCGCCCACCCTCGGGAATCTCGCCGGCCTGCTTCGTGCCCGGGTCGAGCGACAGGTACATGTCCTTCAGGCCGGTCTTGGGGCGCAGCAGGATCGTCGCGTCCTTGTAGATCGGCTTGTACTCGTCCTTGATCCGCATCTGGACGACAGCGCGACCGTCCTCGAGGTTGACCTCGCCGACCTCGCCCACCTTGACGCCCGCCACGTTCACGGTCTGGCCCTGACCGGGCACGACCGCCTGGCCGGTCTGGAGCTCCGCCTCGACCTCGTAGAAGTCGGTGCCCACGAGCGGCACCCAGGCGGGCAGGTAGAAGCGCTGGTTGGACAGGATGTAGCCGCCGACCCCGAGCGCCAGCACAAGCATCAGCAGGATCGCCACGAAGACGGGCAGCTGCTTCTTGATCTGGCGCATCATGGGCCGCCCCCGATCCGTGCGGCGCTCAGGTCGGGCACCGGCTGGGTGTGGCAGGCCGTGCCGGTCCTGTAGGGCGACTTGGGGCTCTTTGCCGGACGCGTGCCGAGCGGCGGCTGGCTTGCGTTGGCGTGCAGCGGTCCCAGCCGGCCCACCGGGGGCGTCTGGACCGGGAAAGCCCCGCCGCCCGACTGGAAGCGGACGTAGGTGCCGTTGCCGTCGAAGTTCTGCGACTCGCCGGAGAGCGAGACGAGGCCCTGGAAGAACTCCTCGTAGTTGCGAAGGCCGGTCGAGAGGTTGCCGTCCTGGATGCGCTGCTCGGTGGCGGGAAGGACGACCTCGAGCTGACAGCGGTTGAAGCCGTCGAGCTTCGGGAGGAAGTCGACCTGCCCACTCGTGAAGGCCGCGAAGTCGCTCACGGCGGGCTGGAGCTCGTCGACGAGGCCCTGCAGCTCGTCCTTCGAGAGCAGCGCGCGGGTCTGGCGAAGCCAGGGGAAGCCGGCCGCGATCGTCGCGGGCGTCTCGCGGACGCCGGGGATCATCTCGAGGGCCCACGCGCGCGTGGACGGGAAGGCCGCGTTCAGGTTGTCGAGCGCGGGCCCGGCCGCCTCGAGCACCTCCGGGAGCTCCGCGATCGTCTCGCGCAGGTTGCCCTCCTCGGAGGCGAGCGCTCCCATCGTGATGTTGAAGTTCGAGATCAGGTCCTTCAGCTGGCCCTCGCGCGACGAGAGCGCGGCGAAGACCTTCTGCTGGGAGGCGACCAGCTTCGAGAGGTCGTGCAGCTCCGTGCCGAGCAAGGCCTGGTTCACGACCGCAGCGCCGCGCAGCGAGTCCGCCGAGTACTCGAGTGAGTCGTTGAGCGCCTCGCCGGCGGTCTCGCCCTGCACGTCCGGGTCCTGGTCGTCGTCCTCACCGGGCTGCGGTTTGCCGTTCAGCGCGTCGCCGTACCCCACCAGGAGCTTCTGGAGGTCCTCACGCGTGTTGGTCGTGAGCACGCCGAGGACCTGGTCGATCTGCACCGGTGCCGAGGTCTGCGAGGCCGGGATCGTGTAGCCGCTGTCCGCCTCGGGCGAGTCGGGCGTGCCCGGGCGCAGGTCCATGAACAGGTTGCCCTCGAAGAAGATGCGCGGGCGCACCTTGACCTCGGCGTTCTCGTGGATCGGCAGCGCGTCGTCCTCGAGCTTCATCGTCACGAGTACGGCCCCCGAGTCGCCGCCGGCGGACTCGATCTTGGCGACCTTCCCCACGTCCACGCCCGCGATCCGCACCGCCTGGTTCCGCTGGATCGGCGGCGCGTTCTCGAAGGCGGCCTTGAGTTCGTAGGGGCGTGTGAACGGGATGTCCTTCGTCACGCCGAGGTACGTCCCGATCGCGATCAGGACGAGCGCGATCAGGCCGACCTGGAAGGCCGTGAAGCGCTCGCGCTTGCCGCCGCGCCTCATCGCGCGGCCCCCGTGCTCGACGCGCTGCCGCGCTGCTGCCCGGCGGTCCTCGTGCCCTGGTTGCCGGACGGGTTCGTCAGGACGGTGCGGCCGGTCGCGTAACGCTCGTTGCCGGCCTCGCATTCTCTCGTCTGGCCCGGCGACGCCGTGTTCGGATACGGGTTGACGTGGAGGTGGTTCTCCGGGGTCGGGCCGTTGGCGGGCGCGTCGGACGGGCCACTCTCGTTGTTCGGGCCCGTGATGAGGGTGCCGCGCTGGGTCGGCGCCGAGATGATGATGAAGCGCTGCCAGTTGCCGTTCGTGTCACCGTCCGAGAACAGGCTGGCGGCGTTGCGCAGGAGGAGCGTGGCGTAGTTGCAGGTCGTCTGGACCGGGGTCAGGAAGTTGAGCGTCGGCCGCAGCGACGAGGCCAGGCGTGTGAGCTGCTTGACCCCGGTCCGGACCGTCGGATCCTGCGAGAAGTCGGCGAGCGTGTTGAGGAGGTCGGCGAGGTCCTGGTTGATCGGGATCGTCTTCGGCAGCACCTCGGTGCCGGTCTCGAAGGCGTCCGCCAAGATCGGCGCGGCGTGCGGCAGCACCGCCACGCCCGGACGCAGCTCCCGGAACAGGGCGGTGTTGTTGCGGATGAAGGGCTGCTGGAGCGGGAAGTCGCGGATCGCGACCTCCTCGCTGAGCACGCCCTCGGTGATCGTCTCCTGCAGGAACGGCCGCGCGATCGACGCCAGCGCGGTGAAGCTCTCGTCCAGGTTCACGAACAGCGAGGCCTGCTCCTCCGCCACCGGGGCGATCTCCTCGGCGGCGCGCCCCAGCGACCGGAAGAAGCGGTCGAGGCGCGTGCGCGGGTCGGACAGGTTCTTGGCCACCGGCTCGAGATCCCTGAGCAGCGGCACGAGCTCCTCGATCGCCAGGTTGATGTCCTGGCCGCGGCCCGCGAGGCCGCCCCCATAGCCGTCCAGGGAGTTCTGCGAGCCGACCCTGGCCTTCTCGTCGAACATGTTGAACAGATCGTCGAGCTCGACCACTTCTGGGCGCGCCTGGCGCAACGGGATGGTGGAACCCGGCTTCAGCCCCACGCTGGACTCGCCCGGCGTCAGCTCGATGTATTTGAGGCCGATCGCCGAGCGCGGGCGCACGAGCAGCGTGGAGTCCGCCGGCAGTGGCTCGATCTGCTTGTCGAGCTTCATCGTCACCTGCGCGTAGGTCGAGCCGTCCTCGCGCTTCTTCGGCTCGAGCTTCGAGATGAAACCGACGCGTGCGCCGCCGATCCGCACCTCGAACCCCTTCACGAGCTGGGAAGCGTTCGGCAGGTTCGCCTTGAGGTCGTAGGTGGGCACGAACGGCAGCCCGGAGTTCGCGTTGTACGCGAGGAAGACCGCAACGATCGTGACCAGCACGGTCACTGCCCCCACGAGCACCGGGCTCGCGGTCAGGGCGGCGCCCGCGCGGCGCGGGCTCACCGGCCCTCAGCCCCGAGCAGGTAGTCGAGCACCGGCTCCGACTCGCCGAGCCCCGGCGACGGGGTCTGCGCCCGCTCGCGCAGCGCGTCCAGGTTCTCCTCCCGCTCTCGCGCGCCCTCGGCCGTGCCGCCGGTGCCCAGGAGATCCTGCAGAAGCTCGCCGCCCGGCGCCACGCTGCCCTGGCGGGTCTGCCTGGCCGCGACGGCGTTGCGCGCCTCGACGGTCTCGGCGTCCGCCGAGGCGACCTCCGTCGGGTCGTAGAAGTTCGCGGTGCAGGCGCCGAATATCTGCGTGGCGTAGGTCGAGCAGAGGTTCGTGACGAGACCCGCGCGCAGGTAGTGGCCGATCTGGTCGAAGCCGTTGACCGACAGCCCGGCGTAGTAGAGGAGGTCGGTCAGGCGCTGGAGGCCGCCGGTCTCGTCGAGGCTCCTCGTGAGGTCGTCGAGGTCGACCGAGACCGGGGCGAGCTGCTTGCCCAGGCGGCCCAGGTCCTGGATCAGAGGCCGGGCGGCGAGGAGATCCGGCCGGCCCTGCTCGAGGGCGTCGCCGAGGCTCGGGAGGCTCTCGCGCGAGGCGTCGGCGATCGTGCCCTGGGCCTCGATGAAGCGGCCGAGCGCGGGCGCGGCCGCGCCCAGGTCGGCCAACAGCGGCGTCCCCTGGTCCGCGAAGCCCTCCAGGTCCGCCATCAGCGGCTCGAGCTCGGCGAGGAAGTCCGGCAGCAGCTCGATGCCGCGGCGGATGTCGTCGCGGCGCTCCGCCGAGGCCTCACCGGTCTCGTTCGCCTTCACGATGAAGTCGGCCACGGCCTCCTTCTCGCGCGCGAGCGGCCCGAACACGCGGTCCGCGTTGTCGGCCAGCCGCGCGAGGTCGCGGTTCTGGTCAGCGAGGATCCTCAGGACCTCGTTCGTCTCGCGCAGCGCCGGGTTGGCGCGGTGGATCACCTCGTTGAGCTCTTCGCCGCGGCCGGCGAGCCCGGTGCCGAACTCGTTCAGGAGGATCGAGAAGCGCTCCCGGTAGGGCAGCCGCATGATGTTGTTGATGAGGTCGAGGTCGACCGGCGAGCTCGTGTTCTCAACCGGCAGCAGGCGCTCGCCCTCGCCGTCGCCCTCCTCGATCTTCGGGAGCGGCGGGGCATCCGTCGAGCCGGGCTTGCACTCCACGAACTTCTCGCCGATCAGCCCCTGCGCCCCGATGCTGCACGAGGCATCGGTCTTCCAGGGGATAAAGCTCTCGTCGTCGATGCGCAGCGTCACCGCGGCCTGCTTCTCGTCGGTTACGTTCAGGTCGCTGGTCACGCCGACCGGGACGCCCGCGATCTTCACGTCCTCGCCCCGGACGATCGTCGACGAGTTGTCGAAGACAGCGCGCACGAAGTAGGCGTCCTTGGTGTCGTCGTCGGTGGCCTCGCGCACGACGCCGATCACGATCCAGGGCACGATCGCCACCAGCAGGCCGATGATGATGAGCCGCCTCATCCGCTCGGCGGGGTCGTAGACGTGTCGCAGCCCATGAAGGGCCAGGGGGCGGAGCCGTCAGGCGTCGGCTGTGTGGCGCCGCCCGGGCAGCGGTTCTTGGCACCCGGCTGGAAGTCATCGAGACGCTGCCCGGGCAGTACGGCCGCGAGGCTCCCGGCTGTGTTGAAGGGCCGTAGGTTCGAAGGGCTGAACACCGGCTGGACGCGGGCGTAATGTCCGTTCGCGTCGTAGAAGCTGGCCGCCTGGCCAAACTTCGTGAGCCATCCGGCGAGATCAGGGGTGTAGCCGCGCGCGTACTCGACCACCGGCTGGGCGCGATCCAGCGTGCGGATCGCGCGCGGGAACACCGTCGCGGTCAGCTGCGCGAGGCGCGGCTGCTGCGCCGTCAGGTCGATCAGGTCGTTGTTCGGACCCGGACTCGAGATCAGGTCACGCAGGTCAGCCACGGTCGGGCGCGCCTCGGCAACCACCGGCCGCAGGTCCCGCAGGAAGGGCGCCAGGTCCTTCGTGGCCGGCTTCGACACCTCTACGAGCAGCTCGAGGTCGTCGAGCGTCGCGCGCAGGTTCACGAACGTCGTGTTGGCCTTGCGCAGGGTGTCCGGCAGGAGCTCGAGCGCGCGCTGGAGGGCCACGTTCTCGTCGGCGATCGCCCCCATCGCAGTGCTCGTGTTGCTCACGAGCTGCTCGAGGTCGTCGCTCCGCTCGGCGATCGCCGAGACCGTCGCCGCGCCGTCCGTGATGAACCGCTCGAGCACCTTCTGGTCGAGCGCGAGCTCCCGGGTCAGCGCCGTGGTGCTGCTCAGGAACGGCGCGAAGTACTTGATGCTCTCGCCGGCCTCCTGGCCACGCCCGTCGTACTGCGTCCCCGAGCCGCGGATGACGTTGCGGAGCCCCTCGCGCGTCTCGGCGTCGAGCGAGTTGAACAGCACGTCGATGTCGACCGGGGCATTCGTGTCATCGGCGTCGATAAGGCCGCCGTCCTCGATCTCCTCGGCGCTGTTCGGCCCGGGGCTCAGGGACACGTAGCGGCTCGCGACCCCGGACAGCGACGTCGCGCGGATTGTCGCGCTGGTTCCCTCGTGCACGGGAGAGAACTCGTCGTCCAGCCTCATGGTCACGACCGCCTGCGCGCGGTCGTTCAGCTCGATGTCCGAGATCGTGCCGACGGGCTTGCCGCCCACGCGCACCTGGTTGCCGTTCACGAGCTGGCCCGCGTTCTGGAAGACGCCCTTGACCTGGTAGGAACCGCCGCCGCCGAAGATCGCCAGCGCGAGCAGCGCCACCGCGGCGATCACCGCCGCGAGGGCGATCACGCGCGCAGCTATCGACCCCCGCTCGGATTGGAGCGGCTCACGAGTCCGGCTTTCTCTTGTCCTTGGTTCCAAGCGCGGTCGTTCGACCGGCGCCTCCCGCACGGGTCCGGCCGTGGCCGAGCCCCGCAACCGCGCGCCTCCGGCGCGCCTTGTCAACTACTCCATGCCAAGAGGCCCCTGCGCCTCCCCGGACAGAAACTGCCTCACGAACTGGTTGTCGCTGTTGAAGAGCTCGCTTGCCGGGCCCGACTCGACGATCCTGCCCTTCCAGAGGATCGCGATGTAATCGGCCACCCGGCGCGCCGACATGATGTCGTGCGTGATCACGCAGTACGCGCCGCCGTTCTCCTCGTGCACCTCCATGATCAGCTCGCAGAGGAGCGCCGTCCGAACCGGATCGAGCCCCGAGTCCGGCTCGTCGAAGAGGACGATGTCCGGGTCGAGGACCAGCGCCCGCGCAAACCCAGCGCGCTTGCGCATCCCGCCGGACAGCTCGTTCGGCATCTTGTCCAGCGCGCCGCCGAGCCCCACCTCACCCAGCCGGCGCAGGACGATCTCGCGGATCTCGTCCTCCCCCTTGTCCGTGTGCTGGCGCAGCGGGAAGGCGGTGTTGTCGAAGACGTTCATCGAGCCGAAGAGCGCGCCGTCCTGGAACAGGACGCCGAACTTCTTGCGCATCTCGAACAGCTCGTCGTCGGCCATGTTGGGAACCGACTCTCCGTGCACCAGCACGTCGCCCTCGTCGGGGTAGAGCAGGCCGACCATGTGCTTGATGCACACCGACTTGCCGGTGCCCGACGGGCCCAGGATCATCGAGATCTGGCCGTCGGGGAGGCCGAGATTGAGCCCGTTGAGGATGGTGTTGCGGCCGAAGGACTTCTTCACGTCGATGAACTCGACCGCGTCCTCGACGCCGTGCTCGCGCGTCCTGCCCGAGTGCCACTGGTATGGCTCCTCGCCCTTGCGCGTCTGGTCGAGGATGTTGTCGGGCACGTGCTCCTGCTCGGCCCGGCCGCGCGTCTCCTCCCAGTCGCGCGCGTCGAGCGGCTGCTCGGCCGTATCGGCGCCGTCTCCCTCTCTCCGCTCCTCGCTCACTGCCCCTCCTCCAGGCCTGACCTGTCAGCCGCCTATCGGGGCTCTCGGGTTCGAGCCCCAGAAGATCTGCGTGCCCACCATCCCCACCAGGTGGACCATCACCGTGTTCAGCACCATCGACTTCGCCGTCGCGGTGCCGACTCCCACCGGGCCGCCGCTCGCGTTGTAGCCGTAGTAGCAGCCCACCAGCACTACGACCGTAGCCATCGTCATGCCCTTGATCAGGCTGTAGAACAGGTCGGGCGGGTTCTGGAACATCCAGAAGATCAGGAAGAACCCGCCCGAGCTGACCTCGCCGATCTGCTGCACCACCGCCAGGTAGCTGGCGAAGAACCCCGCTCCCACCGCGGCCACGTACATGAACGGCAGCACCATCCAGGCCGCGAGCAGCCGCGTTGCGCACAGGAACACGAGCGAGTTGATGCCCATCACCTCGAGCGCGTCGATCTCGTCCGAGATCCGCATCGCGCCGATCTCCGCCACCAGGCCGGTGCCCACCTTCGCGGACATCATGTAGCCGAACGCGTAGGGCATGATCTCGCGCAGGTCGCACCAGGCGCTGAACACGCCGGCGTAGGCGGGCGCGCCGACCGACCGGTTGAAGTAGGCGCCCTCGATCCCGCACTGGAGGCCGAGGATGAAGGCGAGCCCCCAGATCACGAGCGCCGAACCCAGGATCAGGATCCCGGCCTGCCGCAGGGCCTCGCCGAAGAAGTGGAAGACACGCCCGCTGAACACGTGCGCCACTACCCGTCCGCAGAACTTCGCGATGTCGCCGAACGAGGCGATCCAGTCCTTCGGAACCGAGAGCCAGGTGCGTCCCATCTACTTGATCACCGAGATCTCGGGATGGGTGGCGAGCAGCGTCTGGGTGAAGACGTAGTTGAAGGCGAAGATGCCGAGGAACTCGATCACCACGCCCTGGTTCACGGCTCTGCCCACCCCTTCCGCGCCTCCGGACGCAGTCATCCCCTTGTAACAGGAGACGATCGCGATGATCGCGCCGAACAGGGTCGTCTTGACCACCGAGCCCCATAAGTCGGTGGTCGAGGCGTTGGTGAGCAGCGTGGAGAAGAAGGGGCCCAGCGGCGCGTCGAAGGTGATCGACGCCAGCACCCCTCCGAAGATGCCGAACAGGACCGCGTAGATGTTGAACAGCCCGGTCACGATCATCAGCGCGAGGAAGCGCGGCACAACCAGGTTCTTGATCGGGTCGACGCCGAGCACCTGGAGCGCGTCGAGCTCCTCGCGGATCTTGCGCGCGCCGAGGTCCGCGGTGATGGCCGTGCCGCCGACGCCGGCGACGATGATCGCGGTGACGGTGGGGGCGAATTCGCGGATCGAGGCGAGCACGAAGAAGCCGCCGAGGCGATCGATCGCGCCGAACAGGACCAGGAAGTTGCCCGCCTGGAGACCCGGCGCGCCGTAGCCGAACGCGATCGTGGAGATCGTGAGCGGCAGCCAGCAGAGCCGCAGCATGAACAGGAACTGCTGGACGAACTCCGTTCCGTAGGGGTAGGGGGGCCGGAGCGCCGAGACCAGCGTCTTGCCGGTCAGGATCATCATGTCGCCAACCTGCTCGAGCAGGTTCTTGGTCGGCAGGAAGACCCGATCAGCTGCGGCCCGGACCACTACAGAAACACTCCTCCCCGGAAGCCGCAAGGCCCCCGTGAAAACACGCCTCGGGCGAAGCCTATGGCATGTCCACGTTGGCTGCCAGAGGGAGCCACGGGGGTCACATCGGCTTAAGAATCGGCGCGCGCGCGGCCCGGCTGGTGGTATGTTCGCTCGGCTTTGAGCCTGAGGAGGAGGCACGGACAGGCGGCCATCGCCGCGGCCGGCCTGGCGGTCCTCGCCGGCTGCGGAGGGGAGCGCCAGGACGAGAACGAGCCCTCCGGGGAGTTCCCGGTCGCGGTGGTGAGAGCCACCTTCCCGGAGGACCAGAAGCTCGCCAAGAGCTCCAACCTCGTGATCACCGTTCGGAATGCGGGCGACGAGACGATCCCGAACATCGGCGTGACCGTGGACGGCTTCAACTACCGCAAGACGGACGACGCCAACCTTGCGGACCCCGAGCGGCCGGTGTTCGCCATCAACGGGATGCGGGTCCAGATCGCGGGCTTTCCCGAGTCCAAGGACATTGCCGTGCGCGGCTGCGACACGGCCTACGTGAACACGTGGGCCTGCGGGCCGCTCGGGCCCGGCAAGGAGAAGCGCTTCCGCTGGTCGGTCACGGCCGTCAAGACGGGCAATTTCAAGCTCGATTGGCGGGTCAACGCGGGGCTCCACGGCAAGGCGAAGGCCGTCGAGGCGGGCGGCGGCGACGAACCACCCAGCGGCTCGTTCTCAGGCACGATCTCGCGCGAGCCGCCCGATGTGCGTGTGGCTGACGACGGCCGGACCGTCGTCAGCGAGGATCGCTGAGCGCACGGCGCTCGTAGCCGGGGCAGCTCTCCACAGGCAGCCGCGGGTACTTCGGGTAGCGCTCGTCCGTCTTGGAGCGCAGGCACATGCTGAAGCTGCTGCCGCGGGTGTTCCTGATCAGCTTCTGGTGCACACAGCTGTCGCAAAGCCCGGCTCGCATCTATGCGGCGTAAGCGTCCCACCGCGGCGAATAAGGGGTCGCCCGGCCAAACACGCTCCATCCGCCCGATGTGAAAGCGGGCCCCGGGGCCGAGACTTGGCGCGTGGAGTCAATTCGAGAGGAGCCTCCATGGACGCCCGTCTCAATGCGATCTACATCGACGCCCGTGTCCGCGAGATGGCCAGAGAAGGCGCGCGGGTGGCACCATGGACCCGGAATGGCAACACGCATGACGAGCGCCCGCTTCGTCGGGCGGTCAGCGCAGCTCGCAGAATTGGAGGCCGCGCTAGGCGACGCGGCCGACGGGCGGCCGTCGCTCGCGCTGGTAGCCGGTGAGTCGGGGGTAGGTAAATCCCGCCTGGCGGACGAGCTCGTCGGGCGGGCGCGCGAGGGCGGGGCCGCCGTGCTCTGGGGCGACTGCGTCGAGCTCGGAGAGGGCGAGCTCCCCTACGCGCCGCTGCTCGGCGCGCTGCGCCCGCTCGTCCGCGACCGCCACCCCGTGCTCGAGACGCTGCCGCCGCCGCTGCGGGCGGGACTCGACTCGCTGCTGCCGGGGCTTGGCAGGAGCCTCGACCCCGAGGCCGCCGACCAGGCCCGCGTCTTCGAGGCGCTGCTCGCGCTGCTCGACGCGCTCGGCGAGGACGCTCCCGTGGTGCTCGTGATCGAGGACCTGCACTGGTCGGACAGCTCGACGCGCTCCTTCCTCTCGTTCCTCTCCCGAACGCTCTGCGGCGAGCGCCTGCTGGCGCTCGGCACCTACCGCTCCGACGAGCTGCACCGTCGCCACCCGTTGCGCCCGCTGCTGGCCGAGCTCGGCCGCGATGCCGCCGCGCGCCTCATCGAGCTTCCGCCGTTTACGCGCGAGGAGCTCGGCGAGCAGCTCGAGGGCATCCTGGCGGCCACGCCCGATCCGGGCCTCGTGGAGCGCCTCTATGCCCGCTCCGAGGGCAACGCGCTCTTCACGGAGGAGATCCTCGCCGCCGGCCTGGACGGGCGCGGAGCTCTGCCGCCCACTTTGCGCGACGCGCTCATGCTCCGCGTCGAGCGGCTTTCCGCCCCCGCCCAGGAGCTGCTGCGCTGGCTCGCCTGCCAGCCGGCCGCCGACCACGAGCTGCTCGCCGGGGTCGTCGGGCTCGAGCCGAACGAGTTGCTCGACGCGCTGCGCGAGGCGGTGGCCAGCCAGATCGCCGTGGCGCTGCCGGACGGTCAGTACGCCTTCCGCCACGCGCTGCTGCGCGAGGTGGTGCATGACGACCTGTTGCCGGGCGAGCGGACCGAGATGCACGCCGCCATGGCGCGCGCGCTGGAGGTCCGGATAGCCGACGGCGACCGCGGCGCCCACATCACGGCGCAGGCGGCGCACCACTGGAAGGCGGCGGGCGACCAGCCCGAGGCGTTCGCGGCCGCCGTCCGCGCCGCGGCGGCGGCGGAGCGCGTGAATGCCTTCGCCGAGGCGCAGACGCTGCTCGAGCGGGCGCTCGAGCTCTGGGACCGGGTCCCGGACCCGGAGGCGCTCGCGCACGAGAGCCGGCTCGACCTGCTGGAGCGCGCCGCTGCGGCTGCCGACCTGGCCGGCGATCCCATCCGCCAGGAGGCCTTCCTGCGACGCGCGATCGCGCTCGTCGACGAGTCCGGGGACACGCGCCGGGCGGTGCGGCTGCTGAACGGCCTGGCCAACGCGCTCTGGCACCTGAACCGGCAGGACGAGACTTTCGAGGTGCTCGACCGGGCTCTCGGGCTCCTGCCTCCGGGCGAGCAGAGCTCCGAGCGCGCCTCGCTGCTCGGGTCGAAGGCGAAGAAGCGCATGCTGCAGGCGCGCTTCGGGGACGCCGAGCGCGAGGCCCGCGAAGCGCTCTCGGTCGCGCGCCCGCTCGGGGATCGCGAGGCCGAGGCACGTGCGCTCAACGCGCTCGGCGTGGCGATGTACGGGCAGGGCGACCTCGAGGAGGGCATCGCGTCACTGCGCGAGTCGCTCGAGATCGCGCGCGATGCCGGCCTTCACACCGAGGAGAGCTCGGCCTGGGTCAACCTGGCGGACCTCCTCAACCTGGCCGGGAGGACCGAGGAGGGGCTCGCGGTCGCCCTCGACGGGCTCACCAACGGCCCGGTCACACCGCACCGCACCAAGGGCTGGTTCCAGCTCGTGATCGCCGAGTTCAACTTCTACCTGGGCAACTGGGACGAGGCCATGCGCCGGGTGCCGGCCGCGAACGCGCGCCACTACGGGCCGACGCTCGCCTACTGGTACATCGTGCGCAGCATGCTCGCGCTGGGGCGCGGGGATATCGCGAGCGCCAACGACAACCTCGGCGGTCTCTCGCGCGCGCTGCGCGGCTCTACCGAGCCGCAGTTCGTGGCGCCGCTCGGGATCCTCACCTCCGAGCTCGCGCGCCGCCGCGGCGACTTCGAGGTCGCACGCGCCGCCGTCGACGACGCCCTGGACCAGATCGAGTACTGCTCGGACGACTTCATCCGCATCACCTCGCTCTCGAGCGCCGGGCTGCGAGCGGAGGCCGACGCGAGCCAGGTCGCGCGCGACCGGCGCGACCGCGAGGCGGAGGAACTGGCGAGCGACCGGGCCGAGCGGCTGATCGAGCGTGTGCGCCTCGCGGCCGGCCTCGGCGGCCCTGTGGAGGCGGCCGAGCTGGCCTCGGCCGAGGCGGAGTACGCGCGCACCATGGGCGAGGACAAGCCGGAGCTGTGGGTGGCGGCCGCGGAGGCCTGGCTCGCGGTCCACCGCCCCTACGAGGCCGCCTACGCGGGCTGGCGCCGGGCGGACGCGCTCGCCGCGGCGCGCGACCGCGACGGGGCGGCCGAGGCAGCGGCCGACGCCCTCGAATCGGCCCGCGCGCTCGGCAGCGAGTGGCTCGGCGCCGAGCTCGAGTCGCTGATCACGCGGGCTCGGCTCCGGCTCGACGGCGAGGAGCCCGCAGTCGCCGAGAGCGAGGAGGCCGAGGAGGCCGAGGATCCGTTCGGCCTGACCGCCCGCGAGCGCCAGGTGCTGGCGCTGGTGGCGGAGGGAGCCACCAACCGGGAGATCGGAGACCAGCTTCACATGGCGGAGAAGACCGCCTCCGTGCACGTCTCGCGCATCCTCGGCAAGCTCGACGTGCGCTCCCGCACCGAGGCAGCGGCCGTGGCACACCGCCACGGGATGGCTCCGACGGCCTAACGCCGGCCGCTCAGCCGTCACACTTCCGTGCCTCGTGGAGCTACGGACGAAGACGGTGCACCTCGCCCTCGCCGAGGAGTTCGGGATCTCGCGCGGGTCGCGCACGACGCAGTCAGTGGTCCAGGTCGAGCTCGAACACGAGGGCATCGTCGGGCACGGTGAGGCGGCGCCCGTCTACTACCGCGGCGAGTCGATCGCCTCGGCCGCGGCGTTCCTCACGGAGACTGCCCCGCCGTTGATCGGGGACGACCCGTTCGCGCTCGAGGCGATCGGCTCCCGGCTCGAGGACGTGGACGGGGAGGCCGCGGCCAAGGCGGCCGTCGACGCGGCGCTGCACGACTGGATCGGCAAACGGCTCGGATTACCGCTGTGGCGCCTCCTCGGGCTCTTGCCGGAGGCTTGGCCCACGTCTTACACGATCGGCATCGACAGCGTCGAGGGGACGCGCGACCGGGTGCGGCGGGCGCGTGCCTACCACGCGCTCAAGGTCAAACTCGGCGGGCCCGAGGACCTGGCGCGGCTCGAGGTCGTACGAGCCGAGTCCCCGGCGAAGCCGCTGCGCGTGGACGCGAACGAGGGCTGGACGCTCGAGTCAGCAAGCGAGCTGATGCCGGCGCTGGTGGAGCTCGGGGTGGAGCTCGTCGAGCAGCCCTTCCCCGCCGCCGACCTCGACTCCTTCCGCGCCCTGCGCGAGCTCGCGCCGCGACCGCCCGTGATTGTCGACGAGGGCTGCCACGACCTGAGCGACGTCGCAGCCGTGGCCGGCTACGCCGAGGGCATCAACGTCAAGCTCGCCAAGTCGGGTGGGATTCGCGAGGCGATCCGCATGATCCACGCTGCGCGGGCGCTCGGCCTGCGCGTGATGCTCGGCTGCATGATCGAGTCGCAGCTCGGCGTGGCGCCGGCCGCAGCGATCGCGTCGCTCGCCGACTGGCTGGACCTCGACGGCCACCTGCTGCTGGCGGACCAGCCCTTCACCGGGCTGCGGCTCGTGGACGGGCACGTGCTGCCGGGCGAGGGGCCGGGCCTCGGTGTAAGCGCCGCCGGAGCCGTCGCGTGAGCGAGCGGCTCGCCATCTTCGCGGAGGGCCTGTTCCGGCGCCACACGGGCAAGACGGCTCATGGCGTGATCCGCTACGGCACCCGCGACGTCGTATGCGTGGTCGACTCGACCGAGGCGGGCCGTACGGCGGTCGAGGTCGAGCCCTTCTGCCTTCACCCCGTGCCGGTGCTGGCAAGCGTACGCGAGGCGATCGACGCGGGGGCCACCGCGCTCCTGATCGGCGCGGCGCCCACGGGCGGGAAGCTCGATCCGGCCTGGCGGCCGGCCCTGCTCGAGGCCATCGACGCCGGCCTCGACCTCGAGGCCGGCCTGCACACCGAGCTCGCCGCGGATCCCGAGCTCCGCGCCGCCGCCGAGCTCACCGGAGTCAAGCTGCGCGACCTGCGCGCGGCCCCGCCCGACCTCCACGTGCCCCGGGGCCCCTACGCCCGCCCCGACTCCGTGCGAGTGGTGCACAGCGTCGGTTCGGACACCGTGATCGGGAAGAAGGTCGTGACGCTCGAGCTCGACCGCGCGGCGCGCTTTCGCGGCGAGCGCTCGGTGTACGTTCCGACGGGACAGACCGGTGTGGCGATCGCGGGCTGGGGCATCGCGGTCGACCATGTGATCTCGGACTACGTCGCGGGCGCGGGCGAGCGGCTCGTCCACGAGGGAGCCGAGCGCGGCGACCTGCTGTTCGTCGAGGGCCAGGGCGCGCTCTTCCACCCCGCCTACTCCGGCGTCACGCTCGGCCTGCTGCACGGATCGGCACCGGATCACCTGATCCTCGTGCACAAGGCGGGGGCGACGTCGATCCGCAACTACCCCGATCTGCGCATTCCCCCGCTGCCCGACCTGATCTCCGCCTACGAGGTCGTGACGGCGCCCGTCCGGCCGGCGAGGGTGGTGGCGATCGCGCTCAACACGAGCGACCTCGATGACGATGGCGCACGGGCAGCTGTCGAGGCGGCGGAGGCGGAGACTGGTCTGACAACCGACGACGTGGTTCGGTTCGGGCCCGAACGGGTGCTCGACGCCGTGCTGGCCGCTCTGTAGGCCGCTGCGCACGCTTCTACACACCGTCCAGCCGGCGGGCGTGATCTTTCGACACCTGTACCTGGACTCGCTCGCACCCGGCCGCGACGATCTGACGATGTATCCGAGCGCAAACCGCCCTCGCCGCTACACGCTCGTGCCGGACGACCTCGAGCCCGCGCCCCGGCGGCCCGGTCAGATACGGCGCTACTCGCTCGCGCGCGTGGCGCCGGCCTCGCGCTCGGCCCTCGGGGTCGACCGCCTCGAGCGGCTCGAGGAGATTGCTCAGCGCGGCAGCGACGGCGCGATGATGCGGTAGGCCTTGAGGCCGAGCCCGAGCCGCTCCCGGTCCTCGCTCCGCAGCGGGTCGAGCCCGGTCAGCTCCTTCACCCGCTCGAGCCGGTAGCCGACGGTATGCCGGTGGGCGTGGATGGCCTGCGCGGTCGCCGCCATGTTGCAGTTGTTGTCGAGGTAGGACGACAGCGTCCCGAGCAGGTCGGTCGAGTACTGCTCGTCGTAGCGGACGAGCGCCGCCACAGTGTCCTCGAAGAAGCTCCGCACCTCCTGCGGATGGCTCGCCAGCACCCGGAACAGGAGCCGGTAGGTGCCCTCGCCGATTTCCTCCCCCGGCGGGCCTCCGCCGGCGGCCGTGACGCCGAGCACGAGCTCGGCCTCCTCGAGCGCGCGCCGCACGTCGGCCCCGCCGCTGCGGTGCGAGGACACCCCGACGAGCGCGTGGCGGCCGAGCCGCGCCGCCGCGCGGCGGGCCAGCTCGGGGTCACCCGGAAGCAGGGCGTAAACCCTGCCCTCCACGGCCTGAGCGAGGGCGCCCGGCGCCTCCGCCAGGATCGAGGCCGTTACCCGCCCGGGGCCGCGGCCGTTCGGGTTCGCGCACAGCGCGACGTAGCCCGCGTCGAGGTCGCAGCCGAGCCGCTGTGCCCGCCGGGCCACCTCCACCCCGTCGAGCTCGGGCCGCGACAGCACCTCCTCGAGGAACGAGCCTCGGAGCGACTGCTCGGTCTCGTCGCGGGCCTCTGCCACGGCAACCTCAGTGAGGGCGGCGATCGCCGCCATGTGCAGATAGTCGCCGGCGTCGGGCTGGCCGTGGCCGAGCAGCAGCACGGCGCCGAGCTCGCGCCCGCCGGAGGCGATCGGCACCTCGGCCGTGACCTCCGCGGGCCTCTGCGGCCGCCCACCGGCGAGGCGGGACGCCACGTAGCGCTCGTAGCGCCCCCAGCCCTCGAGCGGAACGCCCAGCCGCGGCACGATCACGGCCACCGGCGCTGCCGCGCGGGCGGCCGCGATCTCCGCGACACGCTCGAGCCCGTCACCCGCGAGCACGGCGCCCACCATCTCAAGGTGGGCGCTGCGCGGCGAGGGCAAAGCCTCCACCTTGCCGGACTTAGGGGCTGGAATTGTTCCCCGCAACGCCGATCTCCTCGCCCTCGTGGGCCTGGAGGACGGACTCGCCCTCCTCGCCGGTGCGGATGCGGACGGCCTCCTCGACCGGGAGGACGAACAGCTTGCCGTCCCCGACCGAGCCGGTGCGGGCGTGCCGGAGGATCACCTCCCTGATCACCCCCACGTCCTTCGACTCGACGACGCACTCGAGCTTGAGCTTCGGCCGCAGGTGGACGGCGAGCTCCGAGCCGCGGTAGTGCTCGGTGATCGCCTTCTGCCTGCCCGAGCCCTTGACCTCTGTGATCGTGAGGCTCGGGAACCCGGCCTCGAGCAGGTCCGCGCGGATCGGCTCGAAGGCCTCGTGTCGGATGTAGGCCACGACCATCTTCATGCCGTCGCCTCCCCGGCGCGCACGCTCGCGGTGACCGGAGCCGGGGTCGGGCTGCCGGCCGGGATGACCGTCGCGCCGGCGCCGATCTCGGACTGCGGGATGAACGCCTCGGGATAGCCGTACATGCCGTGCTCGGTGATGTCGAGGCCGGCCTCCTCCTCGTCGTTCGAGACCCTGAGCCCGATCGTCGCCTTGATGGCGGCGAACGTCAGGTAGCTCAGCCCGAAGACGAACGAGAAGGCCACCACCACGCCGACCGCCTGTGCGATCAGCTGCGTGAGCTCACCGGAGTAGAGGAGGCCGCCGTCGGGATCTCCAAAGGCGTTGTACTGGGCGAGCCGCGGCGCCGTGAAGATGCCGCATGCGATCGTGCCCCAGATCCCCGCCAGGCCGTGCGCGGACAGCGCGCCGACCGGGTCGTCGATCTTCTTGTCGATCCAGATGACGCCGAACACGACGATCAGGCCCGCGATGAAGCCGATGATCGGCCCGGCCCAGATCTCGACGTAGCCGGACGGCGCCGTGATCGCCACCAAGCCCGCGATCATGCCGTTGGCCACCATGCCGATGTCGATCGTGCGCTGCTTCAGCTGTGTGGCCACGAACGCGCCGATCACTCCGCCCGCGGCGCCCATGAGCGTCACGACCGCGACGTCACCGAGGCGCGCGTCGCTGATGCCCAGCGTCGAGCCGGGGTTGAACCCGAACCAGCCGATGAACAGGATCAGGACGCCGATGCCCACGAGCGGCATCGAGTGGCCGGGTATCGCCCGCGGCTTGCCATCCGTCCCGTACTTGCCCTTGCGCGCCCCGAGCAGGAGCAGCGCGGCGAGCGCGCCGCTCGCTCCGATCAGGTGAACGGCCGTCGAGCCGGCGAAGTCCTGCATGCCGGTCGGGAGCAGCGCCGTGTCGCCGTTCTGCAGCCAGCCGCCGCCGAAGACCCAGTGCGACCCGATCGGATAGATGATCGCGGCGAACACGATCGCGTAGATCACGTAGGCGCCGTACTTGATGCGCTCGAGGGTCGTGCCCCAGACGATCGCCAGCGAGACCGCGCAGAACGCGAACTGGAACAGGAACTTCGAATCCACCGTGGCGTCCGAGAGGCCCATGACCGGGAACGCCTCGGAGCCATTGCCGGACCACTGCAGGAAGAACCCGTTAGAGCCGATGATCGAGCTCGATATCCCGAGCACGTCCGCGCTGCCGAAGGCGAACGCAAAACCGACCGCCCAGTAACACACGGCGGCGATCGACAGGTTGGTCATGATCTTTGCGACCACGGTCCCGGCGTTCTTCGTGCGCGAGAAGCCCATCTCGAGACCGGCGAAGCCGGCCTGCATGAACAGGACGAGAACAGCGGCCATCACCACCCAGAGCGTGTTGGTGGTAACGGTGTCCGCGAGTGTTCCGTCGATCGCCCTCGACAGATCGTCGGCGGATGCAAGCAGGGATGACATCAGGGCCTTCAGCCTCCTTCCGTGAGCTTTGAACCACGGTACGAAGGGGCCCGTGCAGGGTCTTTATCCCGCTGTCGAAGATTCACCCGGGGGCTTTCGCCCGGGTGTCGAGGGCAGCTCCTTCGGCTTCACGAACGTCACCAGCTCGGCGCCTTCCGGCGCCAGCTCACGCCAGCTTCCGTCGAGCTGCAGCGTCGCCAGTGCCGCGGTCGGGAACTTGCTCCTCACTCGCTCGATGACGGGGCCGCCGCCGGCGAGGCTCAGGGCGAGGTCCTGGATTCCTGGGTTGTGGGCGATCAGCATCACGGACCTGACCTCGTCTGGCACCTCGTGCAGCACGTCGAGCAGGGCCGCCGCGGAGGCCGCGTAGAGCTCGTCCTCGATCCGAACGTCAGCGTCCTCCCCGAGGCCCGGTGCGATAGCCGTCAGCGTCTGGCGGGTGCGTGCCGATGGCGAGCACAGCACCAGCTCCGGCGCGATCCCCTCATGCCGCAGATGCTGCGCCATGGCCGCGGCGGCGCGGCGACCGCGCGGAGCCAGGGGCCGGTCGTGGTCGGCAAGAGTGGGGTCGTCCCAGCTCGACTTCGCGTGACGAAGGAGATAGAGCCGCTTCATGTCTACCTCAAGGTCACTCCGGGGCGCCGTTCCGGCAGCAGCCCTTCCGGTCGCAGGAGCATGATGATCACCAGCAGGAAGCCATAGATGCCGGACGAGATCTCCGACAGGTCGAAGTCCAGCCCCACATCGCCGGGGACGTCGTAGAGGACCCTCGGCAGCAGATAGTTGTTGATCGCCGACAGGACGATCGCGCCCACGACGACACCCCAGATCGAGCCCAACCCGCCGAGCACGACCATGGCGAGGATGAGGATCGAGAACGAGAACGTGAACTGATCGGGATTGACGGTGCTCAAGAACGACGCGAGGAAGGCGCCTGACACGCCGCCCAGCGCGGCTCCGACTCCGTACGCCTGCAGCTTCGTGCGCACGATCGGAACGCCCGCGCTCGCCGCCGCGCCCTCGTCGTCGCGCAGCGCGACCCACGCCCTGCCCACCCGCGAGTCGCGCAGCCGGAAGTTGACGAACAGCATCAGTGCGACGAGCGTGAGGCCGAACCAGTACCAGGGACGCAGGTCGAGGGCACCGAAGCGCGCGACGAACGGCAGGTCGATCCTGTCGACGGCGGAGATGCCGCTGGGTCCGCCGGTGAGCGATCCACCGAAGAGCTCGATCTGCCGGCCGTTCGACGCGACCTGCCCGATGATCTCGCCGAACGCGAGCGTGACGACGCCGACATAGGCGCCCCGCAGGCGCAACGTCGGCACCCCGATAAGCACGCCGGCGATCGTCGTCGCGATGATCGCGAGCACGAGGATGATCAGGAAGTTGAAGTGGATGCCGGGCATGCTGGCGGCCGGCTCGCCGACGAAGAGCGCGATGCCGGCGCCGTCCGCGGCGTTGGCCCAGAACGCGGATCCGAAGTGCCCGGCGACGTGCGCACCGATCGCGAAGAACGCGACGTACCCCAGGTCAAGCAGCCCGGCCAAGCCCACGACGATGTTCAGGCCCAGCGCCATGATCACGTAGGCCGCCGCCAGGACCATGTTTTCCATCGCGGCGCCGCCCTCGCCAAGGAAGAGCGGCAGGATGGCGGCGAAGGCGAAGGCGGCGGCGGCCAACACGCGCCGCGGTCTTCGTGCTCCCGGCTCGCCCTCCCTCATCACGTAGAGGTACGGCGGCGCCGGTAGTACGCGCGGTTCTTCGTCCGATTGCCGCAGATCGACATTGCGCACCAGGCCGCCGATCGGTTCTTCGAGCGGTCGAAGAACGCGTACCCGCAGCGGCGACAGCCCTTCAGGCGTGACCAATGACCGGCGAGCTGGGCCTCGTGGAGGATGCCGAGGAGCGTCGCCACGGCACCATCGACGCCGCGACCCGTGGGTTCGAGGGCGGTTCGGCCCGTGTCGTCGATGGCGACGCTCAGCTGAGCCGTGCCAGAGAGCCTGCGAATGATGTCTGCGGCCGCTGCTCCCGGTTGCCCTCCCTGGTTCGCGATCGCGAGCGCCCGGAGCGCTTCCCGAAGCTCGGCGAGGCGGGCCACGTCGGCGTCCGAGATTCGGTCGCCCGGCGCCACGAGCCGCTTCTGTCGGAGCCAAGCCTCGGCCCTCTCCGGGGTTCCGATGCGATCCCACTCCCGCGGGAAGTCGTGGTTGTAGGAGTTGATGAAGCGCTGAAGCAGCTCGAGCCGCCCGGGTGCCTTGGGTCGCCCTCCGGGCTCGATCTGCTCGCCCACCCGTCGCTTGTCGCGCTCCTCCATGACCCGGCTTGACTCCCAGTCAGACCAGCATAATGCTAACGCTGGTCAGATGCAGCGATCAGATCGTTGCCGACGCTCGCAGCTGCTCGACCACCACCAGCAGCGTCAGCAGCGCCGTGACCAACGCCGAGACGAGCAGGCCGCTGGCTTCGGCGGCGAGCGGCACGGCAGCGAGCAGCGCGGCGACGGCGACGGCTCGCGGCAGGCTCAGGGCGTAGCCGATTCTGGCGGCGGCGGCCATCAGGCCCACCAGAAAGAGGGCGGGGCCGCCGAGGGCAACCAGCGCGCCGCCGCGCTGCAGGTCGTCCGCCGGATGCGCGATCACCAGCTCGTCGGCGACCGCCACGAGGACGATCCCTGCGACGATCGGGAGGTGCAGGTACGTGTAGATGTCGCGGCCGATCTGGCCTCGCTCCTCAATCGTGGCGACGCGAAGCCGTTCCAAGACCGTGGCGGCGACCTGACCGAAGTACAGCCACCAGAGTGCCGTCGAGGATAGGAAGGCGAGCAGGAGCGCGACGACGACCTCGATGCTCAAGCCCGTATCCGAGGCGGTCGCGCCCGCCAGCACGATGCTCTCGCCCAGCGCAATGATCACGAACAGCTGGAAGCGCTCGCCGAAGTGGGCGCCCTCGATGTGCCACTGACTCATCGGCGTACGGCCGAAGCGCGGCAACCAGTAGGTCGCCAACGGGCCCGCAAGGTCCAGCCCCAGCGCTCCCAGCCACAGCGCCCAGCGCGCCCCGTCGGCGTCGACGACGCCGCCCGCCACCCAGAGCGGGGCCGACAGCAGGCTCCAGGCGAGGATCTGGCGGAAGTTCTGGTTGAAGCGACCGCGAGGCGTGACCGCGACGACGAACGCGTTGCGCCCGATCTGCATGCCCGCGTAGGCGCACGCGAACAGCAGCGCGTACTGGCCGAAGCCCTCGGGGATGGCGACCGCCATCAACAGGCTCCCGAGCATCACGAAGACCAGCACGAGCCGGACCGGGACGGTGTCCGGATCGAACCAGTTCGTCATCCACGTGGTGTAGTTCCACGCCCAGTACAACGCGACGAGCATGAAAGCCGTCTCGGCCGCGGTCGCCCAGCTGATGTCCGCGAGCAGGTGGTGCGACAGCTGGGTGACCGCGAATACGTAGACGAGGTCGAAGAACAGCTCGAAGAAGGTCGCGCGCTGCTCGCCCTCCCGACGGGTACGGATGATCGGGAGCTCCGGGACAATCGGGCTCGTGCCGGCCGCCATGCCTCAGGCACCCCCGCGGTCGCGAGCGTTGATCGCCGCGTAGACACGGGCCGCGAACTCGGCTCCCTCGGGCACCGCGCCAAAGCTATCGGAGGGTTGCGGTTGGGGCCTGAGGCGAACCGCTGCATCGCGACCGGCGAAACTGAGGGCATGAGTGAGGCTCGGCGTCGGTCGCGGGAGAGCTCGTTTCCGATCGGCGCTGCCGCCGGCCTCGAGGAGCTCGAGCTCGATCCGCATCCGCTGCTCGCGCGGCTGCGTGAGCGCGAGCCGGTGTCGTGGCTGCCGGCGCTCGGGGGCTGGCTCGTCACA
Source organism: uncultured Thermoleophilaceae bacterium (assembly GCA_963751835.1). GTDB lineage: Bacteria > Actinomycetota > Thermoleophilia > Solirubrobacterales > Thermoleophilaceae > JACVRW01. The sequence goes on from CAVVWD010000011.1 coordinate 375,749, forward strand.
CGGCGCGATCTCGCGCTGCGGGCGATGCGCGACCCGGCGAGCTTCACGGTCGACGATCCACGCTTCTCAACCGGCCAGGTCGTTGGCCCGAGCATGCTCACGCTCGACGGCGCCGAGCACAGCCGCCACCGCGACCCGTTCGCGCGGCCATTTCGCCTCGACGCTGTGCGAACGCGCTTCACGACGCTCGTTCAGGGGGAGACCGAGCGCCTGATCGATGCGATCGAGCCGGACGGGCGCGCGGAGCTGCGCCGCGGTCTGGCCGGTCCGCTTGCAGCGACCGTCGCTGTGCGCGCGCTCGGACTCGAGGGCACGGACACGGCCACGATCCTCGGCTGGTACGACGCGATCGTCGGCGCCGTGACGGGCGTGGCCGCTGGTGACGCGGTGACCCCGGCCGGCCGGGAGGCGTTCGCCGCGCTGCACTCGAGCGTCGAGCCGATGCTCGACGGAGACCCTGGCTCGTCGCTGGTCGCGGCCGCGAGCCAGGCCGGAGGGCTCACCCGCGCGGAGGTCGTCTCGAACTGCGCGGTGCTCTTGTTCGGCGCCATCGAGACGACCGAGGGGATGATCGCGAACGCGATGCTCCACCTGCTCCTGCACCCTGAGCAGCGCGCGCTCGTCGAGCGCGACCACGCGCTGCTACCGAACGCCGTCGAGGAGTCGCTGCGGCTCGAGCCGGCGGCCGCCGTGATCGACCGCTACGCGACCGGCGACGTCCGGCTCGGCGACGCATCGATCAGCCAGGGCGAGCTCGTCACGCTCTCGATCGCCGGCGCGAACCGCGACCCGGGCTTCTTTCCCGATCCTGATCGCTACGACATCCGCCGCGAGAACGCTCGCCACCAGCTCGCCTTCGCGGCGGGGCCGCACGTCTGCATCGGCATGCACCTGGCGCGCTTGGAGGCCCAGACCGCGATCGGCCGTCTCCTCGATCGCCTGCCGCGCCTGCAGCTCGATCCGGCGCACCCGAGCGCGCCGCGCGGGCTCGTCTTCAGGAAGCCGCCGACGCTCCACGTGGTGTGGGGCTGAGCGGTGCTCAGACGGGGACTTCGTCCCCCGGCCGGCGCGCCGGCTCGTCCTCGACCGAGCCCTCGTCCGGGTCCGACTCGGGCGGCAGCTCGCCGCCGCGCTCGGTGCCCGCGATCAGCTCGTCGGGTGCCTTCTCCTTGGGGATGAATCCCGACTTCATGCCGAAGTAGACCGCCTGCGGGTGGGGGGCGACGATCGCGACCGTCGACTGCTCCGGCATCACGGCGTAGCCGTCTGAGAGGTACATGCCGAGGTCCTCGAGGCCCAGCAGCCGCCAGACCTTCTCGTGCTCGGACTGGTCCGGGCATGCCGGGTAGCCCCAGGAGTAGCGCCGCCCCTGGTCGAGATCGATGCCGAGCCCGCGCCGCACCTCGGAGTGGAGCCACTCGGCGAGCCCCTCGGCCGTCTGCACGCCCAGCCCGTGCGTGAACAGCTGTTCGGCGAACTCGCCGTCGCGCTCGAGCTGCGCCATCAGCTCGGTCACCTCGGGGCCCACCGTCACGCCCTGAAGCGCCACCACGTCGCGCTCGCCCGACTCGATCGGCCTGAAGAAGTCGGTGAGGCAAATGCGGTCGTGCTTCGGTTGACGCGGGAACACAAGCCGCTCGCGCTCCTGCGACGGGTCGGCTGGATCGAAGACCACCAGCTCGTTGCCGTCCGCGGCGCAGGGGAAATAGCCGAGCTTGGCCCGGGGACGCAGGTAGTCCTGCTCCGCCCACATGCGCTCGAGGCGGGGCTGGAAGTCCTCGCCGACGAGGCGCTCCCACTCCTCTCCCTTCACGCCCCGGCCGCCCCAGTGCAGCTTGAACAGCACGTGGCGGTCGAGGTAAGGGAAGACATCGTTGAGGTCCACTTCGATCTCGCGCGCACCCCAGAAGGGCGGCTCGGGAATGGGCGTGTCGGTGCGGGCCGATGAGCGCACGGAGTCGTCCGTGACCGGCGGGGCGTCGTCCTTGACCACCGGCTTCTCGCGCAGCGCCTTGGCCTCGGCGCGGAAGCGCTCCACCAGCGCGTCGCGCGTCTCCGCGTCGACGAGCTGGTCGACGGTCGCGAGGCCGGCGAAGGCGTCCTTGCAGTAGTAGACGCCGGGCTCGTAGATCTCGTCGGAGTCCTTGCCGTTCGGGTACAGGATGCGCCGCCCGAAGTCGCGGTTGATCGCCGCGCCGCCCACCAGCACCGGGAACTCGAGCCCGCGCTGGTGCAGCTCCTGCACGCATACCGGCATCTGCTTCGAGGTCGAGACGAGCAGCGCCGAGAGGCCGATCGCGTCCGCCTCGTGCTCGACGGCGGCATTGATGATCGTGTCCACCGGCACCTGCTTGCCGAGGTCGATCACCGTGTAGCCGTTGTTGGTCAGGATCGTGTTGACGAGCGACTTTCCGATGTCGTGCACGTCGCCGAACACGGTCGCGATCACGACCTTGCCCTTGGTGTGGCCCTCGATGCGGTCGAGGTAGTTCTCGAGCTGGGCGACGGCGCGCTTCATGACCTCGGCCGACTGCAGCACGAACGGCAGGATCAGCTCGCCGGCGCCGAACTTGTCGCCGACCTCCTTCATGGCGGGCAGCAGCACGTCGTTCAGCGTCGGAACCGCGCCGATCTTCTCGACCGAGCGGTCGATCCAGTCCTCGACGCCCTCCTTCTTGCGGCGCAGGATGTGGAAGTGGAGCGCCTCCTCGGGCTCCATGCCCTCGGTGGGGTCGGCGCCGCCGTCGTCCGTGTCCTCCTCGCCCTTCTGCTCGAAGTGGCCGATGAAGCGCTCGAGTGCGTCCTCGCGGCGGTTCAACACGAGGTCGTCGGTCAGCTCGCGCTCGTTCTCGGCGATTTCGTTGTAGGGCTTGATGTGGTTCGGGTTGACCATCGCCAGGTCGAGCCCGGCCTCGACGCAGTGGTGCAGGAAGACCGAGTTGAGCACCGCGCGGGCGCCCGGCGAGACGCCGAAGGAGACGTTCGAGACGCCGAGCGAGGTCTTGACACCAGGCAGCCCCGCCTTGATCGCCTTGATGCCCTCGATCGTCGCGACAGCGGACGGCCTCCACTCCTCGTCGCCGGTGGTGAGCGTAAAGGTGAGTGCGTCGAAGATCAGCGCCTCGCGGTCGAGCCCGTGTTCGTCGCAGGCAAGCTCCACGATCCGCTTGGCCACCTCGAGCTTGCGCTCCGCGGTCTTGGCCATGCCGACCTCGTCGATCGTCAGCGCGATCAGCGCGGCGCCGTGCGCCTTCGCCAGGGGCGCGACGACGTCGAGCTTGGCGCGCCCCGCCTCGAGGTTGACCGAATTGACGATCGCCCGGCCGGGGATCCGCTCGAGCGCGGCCTGGATCACGTCCGGCTCGGTCGAGTCGACCTGGATCGGTGCGGGCTGGGTCAGCGAGATGCGCTTGACGACCTGGCCCATCTGGACGTCCTCGTCCTGGCGCTCCGTGAGCGCCACGCACACGTCGAGCACGTGGGCGCCGCCCTCGACCTGGTCCTCGGCGATTCGCAAGATGCCGTCGTAGTCGTCGGCCAGCAGCAGCTCCTTCGCCTTGCGCGAGCCCTGCGAGTTCACGCGCTCGCCGACCAGCGTCGGGCGCGGCTCCTGCACGAGCGGCGTGGCGGTCATCATCGAGGACACGAGCGCCCGGCGGGTGTCCGGGCGCGGAGCCGCGTCGCGGCGGCCGACGCGCTCGACGATCGCGGCGATGTGGTCGGGCGTGGTGCCGCAGCAGCCGCCCACGATCGAGATCCCGTAGCGCTCGACGAACTCCTGCAGCCGGTCCGCCAGCGGGTCGGGCTGCTCGGGGAAGATCGTCTCGCCGTCGGGCCCCTGGAGCGGGAGGCCGGCGTTCGGGATGCAGTGCACGGGCACCGGGCTGAACTCGCCGAGGTAGCGGATCGCGTCGCGCATGTCCTCCGGGCCGGTCGAGCAGTTGAGCCCGATCACGTCGACGTCCAGGGCGGTGAGGGTGGTCAGCACCGCTTGGATGTCGGTGCCGAGCAGCATCTTGCCGCCGTTCGGCAGCAGCGACACGCTCGTCTGGATCGGCAGCGTCCGGCCGCTCTGCTTGAACGCCTCGCGGGCGCCGAACACGGCCGCCTTGACCTCGAGGATGTCCTGCGCGGTCTCGATGATGATCAGATCGGCGCCGCCCTCGACGAGCCCCTGTGCCTGCTCGGTGAACACCTCGACGAGCTCGCGGAAGGTGATCTTCCCGAGCGTGGGGTCGTCGGATGCGGGCAGGTGGCCCGTGGGGCCGATCGAGCCGGCCACGAAGCGCTGCTCACCGGCCGCGGCCCGGGCGATCTCGGCCGCCTTGCGGTTGATCTCGAGCGTGTGCTCACCGAGCCCCCACTCCTCGAGCTTCAGACGGCTGCCCTGGAAAGTGTCGGTCTCGACCACCTCGGCGCCGGCCGCCAGCATCGACTCGTGCACGCCCTCGATCACGTCCGGTCTGTGGAGGATGAGCGCTTCGTGGCACTTGCCGGGGAGGCCGCCGTAGTCCTCCGAGGTCAGGTCGAACTGCTCGAGCGTGGCGCCCATGCCGCCGTCGAAGACGACGACCCGGCTCCGTACCGCCTCGATGTAGTCGCGCTCTGCCAAGTCCGCAATGGTACCAACCTTGACACAAATGTGTGAAGGTTGGCGAACGACCCCCTCGGCACCGTCACCTCTCCGCTTTGCCCACCATATGGGTGGTCAGAACGGAGAGGTGGAAAGGGGCTTACGCCTCGGCCTCAGCCGCCTCGCCGCGCCGGCCGGCGCCGCGAAGCTGCACCGGCGACGCGTGCAGCGCGCGTAGGCGCAGGTCCTTCCAGGTCATCCCCTCGCGCACGAGAGCCGGCATCCCCATCGCGAGCGCCGTGGCGATCTCGACCGCCTGCAGGATGATCCCGTAGGCGAGCGCGTCCGTCTTGCCCACTCCGTAGGCGGACAGGACCGCGACGCAGGCCGCCTGGAAGACGCCGAGGTTCGAGGGCGTGGCCGGCAGCGCGGCAGTCACGTTGACCGCGAACAGCACCGCCGCCGCGGCCCCGATCCCGGCGCGCTCGTCGAGCCCGAGGGCCACCAGCAGCAGGTAGCAGGCGAGCCACTGGATGCCCCAAGCGGCGAGCTGGTTGAGCGAGGCCCACGCGCCCAGCTTGGGGCGGCGGAAGACCTGCAGGCCCAGGCGGACCTGGACCATGGCCCGGCGCGCAGTCGCCGCCGCCTGCTGGACGCGCTGGAAGCGGGTCGGCTTGCCGCGGCGCAGCAGCCAGGGAGCGGCGAGCACCAGGGCCAGCAGGACCACCGGGGCGATCGTGGCGATCACGAGCGCGTCCTCGTTGCCCCTGAAGATGCCCACGGTGGCGAACATCACGGCGCCGAGGATGGCGAGCGCCAGGATGTTCAGCATGGTCTGCGAGACCATCGTGCCGAGCACCACCGGGAAGCGGTGGCGCACGCGGCCGACCCGCCGCGACAGGATCAGTGCGCGTGACGGCTCGCCGAGACGCGCCGGCATTGTGGCCGACATCAGGACGCCGATCATCGTGGCCCGGGCGGTGTCGCGGCGGCGCACGCGCACACCGGGGAGCGCGGCGCGCAGGATCGCGTGCCAGGCCTCCGCTCGCAGCAACATCGAGGCGCACATGACCGCAAATGCCGCAAGCACCCACACGGGGGTCGCGGCGAGCAGCGCGCGCCCGATCGACTCGATCCCGAGCCGTTGGAGCGCCAGCGCGGCCAGCCCCGCACCCGCGACGACGCCGGCTCCCACCAGCACGCGCCGCGCCGCGCGGGCCGCCCGGCGGCGGCCCGCGGAGGGCTCCCGAGGCTCGAGCGACGGCATCCGCCGCGGTGGCACGCGGGGCCCAGGCTCCGCGGGTATGACACCCACGCGCCGCCCGAGGCGGGCCGTCCGGCGCTCGGGCGCGGGCGCCGCGAGCGCCTCCTCGTAGACCTCGGTGACCTCGGCGGCCACGTGCGGCCAGGCGTAGCGCTCCGCGCTATCGCGTGCGTTGGCAGCCATATGCAGGCGCCGTTCGGGGTCGAGCGCGAGGCTGCGCAGCGCCTCGCCCAGCTCGACCGCGTCCCCGACCGGCACGAGCAGGCCGTCGCGGCCGTCGTCAACGACCTCGCGATAGCCGGGGATCCGGGACGCCACGACCGGTGTGCCGGAGGCGAACGCCTCCGTGAGAACCATCCCGAAGCTCTCGCCGCCCAGTGAGGGGGCAGCCAAGAGGTCGGCCTCGCCGAGGAGCCGCCACTTCTCTTCGTCGTCCACGCGGCCGGCGATCTCGACCCCCTCGGGCTCGAGCAGCAGTGGCTCGACCTCGGCGCGGGTCGCCCCCGCGATCGTGAGGCTGGCCTCGATCCCGGCCCCGCGCAGCGCCTCGAAGGCGCGCAGCAGCACCGGCAGGCCCTTGCGCTCCTCGGCACGGCCGACGAACAGGATGCGCAGCTCGGGGTGGGGGCCGGCGATCCATGCTCCGGTCCGCGGCCGCGCCTGGCTCAGGTCCACCCCGTTGGGCACTATTCGGTAGCGGCCTCCGTAGAAGCGCTGCGCCGTCCAACGGGCGGCCTCGGAGACCGCGATGCGGGCGCTGAGCTTCGAGTACAGGCGCCGCGCGCCCGCAACGTTGGCGGTGAAGTGCCCGGCCAGCGCGCTCGTCGAGTAGCTGTGGAAGGTGGCGACCGTCGGCACCCGGGACGCCTCGGTGGCGTACCACGAGACGTACGGCGCGTTCGGCTCGTGCACGTGCACCAGGTCGTAGCCGCCGCCGCGCAGCTCGCGGCCGACAGCGGCGACCGACTCGGGAAAGACCCCCAGGTTCGAGACCGCCCCGTTCATCGGCAGGCCCATCGTCCGGCCGACGGGGATCACGTGGTCGGGGAGCGGGCGTGGCTGAGGCGGCACGCCACGATGCAACACACGCGCCAGGCGGTCGTCGGGGTCATAGGGCGCCAGCAGCCGGGCGTCGTGTCCGGCCTCGAGAAGCTGCTCCGCAAGCGCTTCGACATGGCGCCCGACACCGCCCGGGTACGTGTACGAGTAGGGCGAGATCAGGGCTACGCGCACCCGGCCCATCCTATCGGCCACACTTGACGGGTGGCCGAGGCGCGCAACTACGTCAAGTACACGTTCCTGAAGGTCGACCCCGCCTGGCGGCGGCGTTCGGCCGAGCAACGCGCGGCGGACAAACGGGAATTCGCGGCTGCCTGCCGGGCTTTCGCGGAGGACCACTACCTGCGTACGTACTCGCTGGTCGGCACCCGCGGCGACTGCGATCTGCTCGTGCGAGCAATCGCCCAGACGCTCGATCCGATCCACGAGTTGCACGTGCTCCTGAACCAGAGCGGGCTGATGCGCTGGGCGGACGTGCCTCACTCTTATCTCGCGATGACCAAGGAGTCGCCCTACTCGGACCAGCCCGACCAGCCGCTCGCGCCGCGCGATGGGGCCGACTCCAAGTACCTGATCGTCTACCCGATGTGGAAGAAGCGCGAGTGGTACCGGCTGACGCCGGAGGAGCGCATGCGGGTGATGCGCGATCACATCGCGGTCGCGCGCCGCTTCACCGGCATCGAGACCAACACGGCCTACTCGTTCGGCCTGGACGACCAGGAGTTCGTGGTGGCGTTCGACGCCGACGACCCCTCCGAGTTCCTCGACCTGGTCCAGGAGCTGCGCTCCACGGAGTCGAGTGCCTACACGGCGTCCGAGACGCCGATCTTCACGTGCGTGCGCTCATCCGTCGAGCGCGCGCTCGATGCGCTGGATGGCGAGCACTCGGGGCTCGCTATCCACCCACGCGCTGGCGCTGCCTGAGGCGCTGCACACGCTCGGCGTTCAGGGCGTCGACCGCTTCGATGAAGCGACCCTGCTCGTAGTGGTCGACGGCGATCAGGCTCACGGGAAGTCCGCGCTTGCGCCCGCACTCGTGCGCCCGCCGGATCACGAATTTCTCCTTGAGGAAGGGCCGGTTGGCCTTGGCCTGCGGGGGGAAGAGGTCGGCCCAGTGGTTCAGCATCAGTAGCGGGCTGTCGGCAGTCCCGCGGGCGAGCTTGCAGCTCAGCTCCCCCACTTTCTGCGCCCCGAGCGGGGTGTCTTGAACGAAGGAGAAGCCGTCCAGGTACCAGGGCACCGTTCCGTCGGCGTCCTTCTCGGTGAACACGACCACGCGGCGGTTCTCCCTGACGAGCTCCCCGAGCGTCGGCAGCGGCTCGTCGCGATCGAGCGTGGCGACGTAGCGCTCGAGCCCCGACTTCGCGAACACCTTCTCGATCTCCGCCGGCGCCACGTACGGCTCTATGAACAGGATCAGCACCTCGCCGCGGTTGTGGTCGAGGAAGGTGCGCATCTCGGTCAGGGAGTCGACCATCCGGGTCGCTCCGAGCTCGCAGACCGTGTGGCAGAGCCAGACGTCGCGCTCCCCGTCGAGGTCGCCGGCGCCGACTCGGCCGGCGAGCCGCACGGCGGCCTGCAGCTCCTCCGGGGGCAGCGCCTTGGCCACCTTGTTGCGGCTCCGGCCCTCCGATTCGAAGTCCGTCCGCACCTGTCCCTGCCCGCCCTCGATCCCCCAGTGCGGATCGATCAGGAAGAGCCGGATGCCGTCGGCGAGCTGGCGCTCGATCGTGCGGCGCTGGTTCGCGATGTACCAGCCGGGGCTGTCGGCCGCCGAGAAGGCGTTGTGTGTGCCCGCGAAGACCGCCTCGCCCAGCGTCAGCTCGCACATCGCGACCGACCCGTTGCATGCGCGTGTCGAGCTCCCGGGGACGCTCGCTTCGACCGGCTCGGCGCTGTCGGTGGTCACGAGCACGAACGCGGCGGCGGCCGCGGCGACCACGATCCCCGCCACGCCGGCCACCGCGAAGGCGCGAGCGCGTGAGCGTTCGTGCTCAGGGGTGGGCGCCCCGCCCTGCAGAAGCGCCAGCAGCTCGGCAGTGCCGAAGAACACGAGGACGGCACCCCCCAGCACCGCAGCAGCCTGGAGCGCGAGCACCGGGTTGAGCACCACGAGAACGCCGCCGGCGAGCGCCGCGGCGCCCCGCAGCGCGCGGCCCCAGGTCGTTCTCGGAGGCTCGGTGAGCCGGTTCGACAGCCGCGCGAGCGGGCGTTCGACGTCCTCCGGGTCGAGCGCCGCCGCGGCGGCGGCCACCACGAGCCCGCCCAGCGTGAGCAGCAGGGCCCAGGTGAGGAGGTCGCCCGCGAACGCGTCGAGGACCCCGCCCACCGCGTCGCGGACCTCGGCGTCGGTCAACTCGTCCTCGCCGAATACGCCGGCGAGCGTGCGGGCCCGCAGCACGAGCAGGACGATCGCGAGCACCGCCCCGGCGGTCCCGACGGCGAGCCCGGAGCGGAGCACCGCCGTGCGGCGGTCGGGCGCCACCGCGATGGCCGCCGCGAACAGCAGGAGCGCCACGACCGGCAGCACGATGCCGAGTACTCGCACGTCGTCGGCGACGGCGAGCGTGCCCGCGGCGAACTCGTCCTGGCTGAGCGTGGCGAGCTCGGGCTGGATGTCCGTGGGGACCTCCTCTGCGAGCCGCGGCGACACGGTGCGCAGACCGAAGTCCACGAGCGTGGCCGCGTCCGAGATGTCAACGAGCGCGTTCTCGCGGTCGCGGACGAAGAACACCCGGTTGGCCTGCACCGCCGCGCGACGGAAGAGCGACTGGAAGGGCTGGGCATCGATGACCGCGTCGACCACCGACTCGAGCAACGGCCGCGCAGCCGCGAGATCGGCCGAGCCCCGGTCTATCAGGGCCGTCACGAGCTCACGTCGTACGACCCGGCGGACGTTGTCGTCCTCGAGCGCGACGAGGGCGCGGTCCGCAAACGCGTCGCTGTCGACGATCTCAGCCCGGACGTAGAAGGCGACGGTGCCCACGGCAAGCAGTAGCGCGGCCAGCACGACCAAGGTCACGCTCACGGCTGATCGCGTGGGCTTGTGCAGAACGAGTCCCCTCCTCCGGGCCTTGTTGCGCTCCCGGCGAGCGGAGGCCTAGGGTACGGGATGGGATGGCCCGGCTCGCCGAAGTGGTCATCGAATTCGAGACGCAGGACAGCTTCCTCTCGCAGGACGGGGTGCGCGCCGGCGTCGTGCTCTTGGCCGCGATGCTGGTCTCGTTCCTGTTCATCAGGACGAGCGCACGGCTGATGCGCAGCCCGAAGGTGCCGTGGTGGCCGGGAAGCGTCACCACCGAGGGCGGCCTGCACGTGCACCACCTCGTCTTCGGGATCGTGCTGATGCTGCTGGCGGGCTTCATCCTCGCCCTGCAGCCGAGCAGCCCCTGGATCGAGATCGTCGCGGGCGTCTTCGGCATCGGGGCCGGCCTGACCCTCGACGAGTTCGCCCTCTGGCTGCACCTGGAGGACGTCTACTGGGCCGAGGAGGGCCGCCGTTCCGTGGACGCGGTCGTGATCGCCGTGGCGGTCGGCAGCCTCATCCTGCTGGGCGCGCTTCCCTTCGCCACGGACTCGGGGGCCCCGGTCATCGTGGTGAGCGTCCTGGTGACGCTGGCCCTCTCGGGCGTGGCGATCGCGAAGGGAAAGGTGATCCTGGGCGTGACCGGAATGCTGTTTCCGCCCCTGGCGATCATCGGGGCGATCAGGCTCGCCGAGCCCGGCTCACCCTGGGCGCGCCGGCGCTACCAGGCAGGCAGCCGGAAGCTCGAGAAGGCCGAGGTTCGCCACGAGCGCCACGTCCGCCGCTACCGGCGCTTCCAGGACCGTGTGGCCGGGGCGCCCAGCGGGCCCGAGCGCTGAAGCGCGCGCGGGGTCCGTGCCCGGCGTCAGGCCTCGACGCGGACGCCGGCGGCCTCGAGCAGCTCGTCGAAGCTGCAGAGCTTGACGCGCGGGCGCCCATGCGGCTCGCCGGCCGCCTTCTCGAGGCGGTCGATCGCCTCCCAGCCCGCGTACGACACGGCGTCCGGCCGGCGCTCCGCGATCAGGGCGTCGAGGGAGTCGCGGTCGGGATCGGCGGGATCGGGGAGGCGACCGGCGTCGAGGTCCTCGAGGAGGAGCTCGACGGTCTCCTGTGCGTCTCGCTTGTTGGTGCCGATGATGCCCGTGGGACCGCGCTTGATCCAGCCGACCACGTACTCGCCCGCCACAGGCTCGTCGCCGTCGAGGATGCGGCCGCGATCGTTGGGGATGACCGCGTGGCGCTCATCGAACGGGATGCCCTCGAGCGCGGTCCCCCGATAGCCGATCGAGCGGAACACGAGGCCGCACTCGATCTCCTCGGTCTCCCCGGTTGGACGCGGGCGCAACGCCCCCGTCTCGTCCTCTACCAACTCGTTGTGGGCGATCCGGATGCCCTCCACGCGCTCGGACCCGAGGATCTCCACCGGGGAGACGAGAAAACGCAGCACGATCCGGCGGCGCTTGCCCTCCGGAACGCGCTGTGAGTACTCGCTGATGATCTTCACGTTCTTCTTCTTGGTGCCGCTCGCCTCCTCCGACTCGATGAAGGCGCGCGAGAGCGGGTCGAGCTCGGCGTCACCCGGGTCGACGATGATGTCGGCGTCGGTCATGTCGCCCAGCTCGAGCAGCTCGGGGTTGGTGAAGGCCGCCTGCGCGGGGCCGCGCCGTCCGAGCACGACGATCTCGCGGACGTTCGACTCGGCCATGACCTCGAGTGAGTGATCCGCGACGTCCGTGGCGGCGAGCTCGTCGCGGGTGAGGGCCAGCATCCGGGCCACGTCGGTGGCGACGTTCCCGTTTCCGATGACGACGGCGCGCTCGGCCGACAGGTCGAACTCGAGGTCGCGGTAGTCGGGGTGGCCGTTGTACCAGGCCACGAGCTCTGTGGCCGCCCAGCTGCCGGGCAGGTCTTCCCCGGGAATGCCCATGCGCCGGTCGGTCTGGGCGCCGACGGCGTAGATGACCGCGTGATAGTGCCGCGCGAGGTCCTCGCGGGCGAGATCGCGGCCGAGTTCGACGTTCCCGTAGAAGCGGAACTCGGGGTGCCCGGCGGTCTTCTCGTAGACCCGTGAGACGGACTTGATGTTCGGGTGATCGGGGGCGACCCCTCCGCGCACGAGGCCCCACGGCGTGGGCAGGCGGTCGAAGACGTCGACCTGCGCCACCAGATCGGGATGCGACTTGCACTTGAGCAGGCTTCCGGCCGCGTAGAAGCCCGACGGCCCGGAGCCGACGATCGCTACTCGAAGCGGATTCTCGGGGGTGCCGATGGCTGCCATATGGTGCTTGCGCCGGGCCCTGGGCAGGGGCGCACCGTTGCCGAGCCCGGACCTGCCGACTCTAGCGATCGGTGTGGAGCGAGAATGCCGCCCGTGGAACGCGTGGCCGTTGTCGACATGGGGTCGAACTCCTGGCGGCTCGTCGTGTACGGGTACGAGCCGCGCACGCCCTGGTGGAGCCTCATCGACGAGATTCGTGAGGCGGTGCGTGTCGGCGCGGGGATGGGCCGGCCGGGTGATGCCCTCCGTCCGGAGCGGATCGACCGCGCTGTCCACACCGCCGCCGTCTTCTCGGCCTTCTGCAGGGCGCGTGGGATCGACCGGATCGAGGCTGTGGCCACGAGCGCGATCCGCGACGCCGTCAACGGCGACGAGCTGCTCGCCACCATCCGCGCCCAGACCGGGCTCAGCGCGCGCGTGATCAGCGGCACCGAGGAGGCTCGCTACGGCTGGCTCGCGATTGCCAACTCCACCACGATCGAAACCGGGTTCGGGCTCGACATCGGCGGCGGCAGCATCCAGGCCATCCGGATCGAGGGTCGCCGCATGACGGCTGCCGAGTCGCTGCGGCTCGGCTCTGTCCGGGTGAGCGAGGAGTTCCTGCCGGGCGAGAAGGCGACGGCGAAGGGGATGCGCGCGCTGCGCGAGCAGGTGGCGTCCGAGCTCGGCGGCGTGGGCTGGTGGGAGGGCGGCGGCCGGATCGTCGGGATCGGCGGGACGATCCGCAACCTCGCCGCCGCCGCAATGAAGCGCCTCGACCTGCCCGACATCGACGTCCAGGGCTTCGAGCTCACCCGCGACGCGCTCGAGGACCTGACCGACGAGCTCGCGCGGCGCCCGGCGTCCAGGCGGGGCGCGGTGAGCGGGATCAAGCCCGACCGCGGCGACGTGATCCTCGGCGGCGCCCTGGTGCTCGCGGCGGCGATGGAGACCGGCGGCTTCGACACGATCGAGGTGACCGAGGCGGGACTGCGCGAGGGGATCTTCTTCGAGCGGCTGCTCGGCGAGCGCGAGCTGTTCGTCGACGTGCGCGAGGAGTCGGTCGAGAACCTGGCCCAGCGCTTCGACAGCGACAGCGAGCACGTCCATCACGTCGCCACCCTCTCGCTCGCGATGTTCGACGGCCTCAAGGCCGCCGGCCTGCACGACCTCGGAGACGAGGAGCGCGAGCTCCTGTGGGCGGCGTGCGTCCTCCACGACATCGGCACGGCAATCGACTACGACGACCATCACCGCCACTCCCAGTACCTGATCCTGAGCGCCGGCCTGCCGGGCTTCAGCCCGCGGGAGCTGGTGATGATCGGCCTGATCGCGCGCTATCACCGCAAGGGCGAGCCCGACGCCTCGGAGCTCGGCGACCTGCGCGAGCCGGGCGACACCGAGCGCCTCAGGCTCCTGTGCGGCGTGATCCGCCTTGCCGAGCAGCTCGAGCGCAGCCGCGACCGCTCCATACGGGCGGTAGAGGTCTCGGAGGGAAACGGGGCGGTGGAGCTGCGGGCCGCCACCTCCCCGGACGGGGACCCGAGCGTGCCGATCTGGGCGGCGCGCCGCAACGCGGACCTGCTCGCCGAGGCGATCGGGCGGCGGGTCGAGGTCGAGGAGGAGGCGACGGGCGCGCGCGAGTGAGGGCCGCCCTGGATGCTGACCCCCGCAGCGCGGGCCAAAGCTATGCGTACTCTGGGGCAATGCCCAAGGACCTCCCGACCGGCAGGGTGCGCAGGGCGGCGAAGGTCGGGCGGCTGGCGGGCGAGCAGGCCGCCCGCGGCTACGCCACCAAGGCCGCGAACGTGGCCCGCGGCCAGGAGGGCCGGCGCAGCGCCGCCGAGCGGCGCCAGATCGAGGCGGCGGAGCAGATCTTCGACGTCCTCGGCCAGATGAAGGGCGCAGCGATGAAGGTCGGCCAGGTGGCCTCGTTCATCGACACCGGCGCCTTTCCGCCGGAGTTCCAGGAGCGGATTCAGGCGAAGCTGGCGGAGCTGCGCGACGCCGCGCCGCGGGTGCCGTTCGCGAAGATGCGCAAGCTGGTGGAGAACGACCTCGGCGAGCGGCTCGGCGACGTCTTCTCGGACTTCGAGGAGGACGCCGTGGCCGCCGCCTCGATCGGCCAGGTCTACCGCGCCCGCCTGCTCGACGGGCGCGATGTGGCGGTCAAGGTGCAGTACCCGGGCGTCGGGAACGCGGTCAGGGCGGACCTCCAGAATCTGGGGCTGATCATGCGCGTGGCCAAGCGGATCGCGCCCGGCATGGATGCCAAGGCGATGACGGCCGAGATTCGCGAGCGGCTCACCGACGAGCTCGACTACGAGCACGAGGCGCAGCAGCACCGCGCCTTTGCCCGCACGTGGCGCAACCACCCGTTCATCTACATCCCGGGCGTCGTGACCGAGCTCTGCACCGAGCACGTGCTTGTGACCGAGTGGGTCGACGGGATCGGCTTCGAGGAGGTGAAGGAGCTCGACGGGCCGACGCGCGACCGCTTCGGCGAGATCGTCTTCCGCTTCTTCTTCGGGTCGCTCTACCGCAACGGCCATTTCTCGGGGGACCCCCACCCCGGCAACTACCGGCTGATGGATGACGGGCGCGTTGCGTTCATCGACTTCGGCATGACCAAGCGCGTGGCTCGCGAGGACCTCGACGCCGAGATCGGCGCCGTTCGCGCGGCGATGGACGGCGACGCCGAGGAGCTGCATCGCCGCCTCGCGAGCATGGGCTTCTTCGACCCGGACGACGACCAGGTGACGCCCGAGGCCGTGTTCGAGCACTTCCACGACGTGACCGCCTGGTACATCGAGGACCGCGAGGTGACGATCGACCGCGCCCTCGTCAGCCGGGTGCTGATCGACTTCGGCGATCCACGCTCGCGCCACTGGGAGCTGATGAGACGCGAGACGATGCCGCCCCAGGCCATGCTCGCCCGGCGAATGGAGGCGCTCACGCTTGGGGTGCTCGGCCAGCTCGGCGCCACCGCGAACTGGCACCGGATCGCGCGCGAATGGCTGTTCGGCGACCCGCCGTCGACGGAGCTCGGCGCTCTCGAGCATCCGTTCCACGAGCGGGCAGCGGCCTAGGTCATGCCTCGTCCGAGCGCGGGCTCGCGCAGCAGGCCGCTCGCGGCCACCCCGAAGGCGCTGTCCACGCTCCGCGAGGGCGATCCGGTGATGGCGCGGCTCATCGAGGAGCACGGCGCGCTCGTGCGGCGCGAGCTGAAGGACGAGCGCACAGGCGACGCCTACGGCGCGCTGCTGCGCTCGATCGTCGGGCAGCAGCTGTCGACCAAGGCCGCGGCGACGATCTACGGGCGGATGCTCGAGCTGTTCGGCGGGCATGCGCCCACGCCAAGACAGCTCCTCGAGGTCGACCCGGAGCGAATCCGCTCCGCCGGCCTCTCACGCCCGAAGATCGCCTACCTGCGCGACCTCGCGGAGCACGTCGAGGAGGGTCGCCTCGACCTCGAGCACCTGCCCGAGCTGTCCGACGAGGAGGTGACCGCGCAGCTCACCGACATCAAGGGCCTCGGCCAATGGACGGCCGACATGTTCCTGATGTTCCACCTCCGCCGCTCGGACGTGCTGCCCGTGGGCGACCAGGGCATCAGGCGCGCGGTGAAGGTGGAGTACCGGCTGCGCAAGCTGCCGGACGCAAAGCGGCTCGAGAAGATCGCGCGCCCATGGCGCCCCTACCGGACGCTGGCGTGCCTCTACCTGTGGAGCTCGCTGGACAACACGCCGGCGTGAGCGGCCTCGGTCAGACCGTGCCGCAGGAGGGCTCTTCGTCCGCCACGCGGAACGAGGATCCGCAGCCGCAGCTTGCGACCACGTTCGGGTTCGACACCTCGAAACCCGAGCCCTGGAAGCTCTCCGTGAAGTCGACCGTGGAGCCGTCGACGTAGCGCAGGCTCGCCGGGTCGACCAGCACGCGGATGCCCGACGCGTCGAAGACATGATCGTCGTCGCGGCGCTCGTCGAGCGCGAGCGCGTACTGGAAGCCGGAGCAGCCGCCGCCGCGCACGCCGACCCTGAGGCCGACGTCGCCCTCGGCGCCCTGCCCGTCAATGAACTGGGTGACCTTCTCGGCGGCGATGTCGGTAATGGTGACCATCCGCATCGATTGTATCCACGTTGCCGTCGATACCCTGGAGGGCGATGCCTACGGCAGCCGAGCTGAAGGAGCGCATCGCCCAGGCCCTGCCTGGCGCCCAGGTGATGGTCCACGATCTCACCGGCGGGGGCGACCACTTCCGCGCCGAGGTGATCTCGGATCGCTTCGTGGGCCTCTCGCGCATCCAGCAGCACAAGCTGATCTACGACGTGTTCGGAGACGAGGTGGGCGGCCCCATCCATGCGCTGTCCATCAAGACCCAGACCCCTGGAGACGGAAGATGACGAACGACGAGATCCGCACCTTCATCGAGAACGCCATCAAGGAGAACAAGGTGATGCTCTTCATGAAGGGCACGCCTCAGCAGCCCGCCT
The DNA here is from genome assembly GCA_963751835.1 of uncultured Thermoleophilaceae bacterium. Classification (GTDB taxonomy): domain Bacteria; phylum Actinomycetota; class Thermoleophilia; order Solirubrobacterales; family Thermoleophilaceae; genus JACVRW01. Next base: position 392,420 of record CAVVWD010000011.1, read on the forward strand.
GCGGCTTCTCGATGCGCGCCTCCGGCGCCCTCAACGAGCTCGGCGTCCAGTACGCGGCGCTCGACATCCTTCCGGATCCGCGCATCCGCGAGGAGCTTTCGGGGCTCTCCGGCTGGCCGACGATTCCGCAGCTCTTCGTCGACGGCGAGCTGGTGGGCGGCTCCGACATCGTCGTAGAGATGTTCGAGTCAGGGGAGCTGGCCCAGCTCCTCGGGGTGGAGCAGCCGGCCCAGGCCGACCTGCCCGAGCCCGAGCCGCGCCAGGCGCCGCTCGGCCTCGAGAACCGGTTGAACTAGAGCCTCAGCGCACAGCCAGGCGGGCGAGCTCACGCGAGACGACCGCCATGCCCTCGGAGATCCACGCCGAGGCCACCAGCAGCAGCAGCCCGAGCGGCAGCAGTGCCAGGCCCTCGAGCACGGTGTCGGGCTCCCAGAAGCCGAGTTCGAGCGCGTCGATGGGCGCCACGACAGGCGCCGCGATCAGGTAGAGAGCGACGCTGAACGTGACGACCGTGACGATGAAGGTCGCGAGGCCGACCGGGAAGCGCGCCACGAGGTAGGCGATGCCGCGCCAGGTCGTGGCATCGGTCCAGTAGGCCTTGAGCCGCCCGAGCCACCCTTCAGCGCGCGGCGCGAGCCCGAGCGGCGTGATCTCCGCGTCCAGCAGCGCATTCGCCAACCCGCGCTCGACCGCCAGGAGCGGGCGCACGCTCGCCAGCGCCAACGTCAGGATCGGGATGCCGATCAGCGTGATCACGAGCCCGAGGCCGAGCGAGATCGAGGTGACGAACCAGGTGAAGTAGGCCAGGCCGAGCGGCAGGCCGAGCAGGTGATGCGTGATGCCCGTGTCCGCGCGGGCGGCTAACCGCACCCGGCCGGCTCAGTCAGCGCTGGCGCTTCTTGCTCTGCTTGCCGAGCGCCTTCCGGCCGCGTTCGGCGTACTCGCGTGCCTGGCGCGTGTAGCGCTCCTTCTGCTCGGGCGACAGCGACTGCCAGCGCTCCCACGCCATGAGCATGTAGGGCCACAGGCGCCTGGCGTTGGTGAGAGCCTTCGAGCCCCGGGAACGGCCTGCGGGCGTGCCGGATTGCTTTCGCTGCGATCGAGCCATTTCGAGCTACTCCAGCGTAGTCGACCCGCCCGCAGGGCTCAGCGGCCCAGGGAGGTCGCCCGGCGCAGCACGCCCACCGCCTCCTCCGCCACCCCAATAGCCAGCCCTGCCGCGCGGTACTGGATCTGCTGCGACCGGTGTGTGCGGGCGATGCGGTCGTGCTCACGCTCCAGATGCCAGGCCACGGTCGCCTCGAGCGTCTCCTCGTGCGGGCGAGCGCGCCAGCCGAGCTCCCGGCGCGCCTTGGTCGAGCGATACGTCCAGCTGTTCCCCGCGGCGCGGACCTCGACCTCCGTGAGCGGCCAGGCGCGGCCGCCCGCCCCGAACACGGCCGCCAGCTTCGAGGCCGCGCCCGCCGGCAGCCTGACCGGCGGCTCGATCCCGGACATGCGCCCGAGATCGGCGAACAGACGGTCGAAGGTGAAGTTGCGGCCGCCCAGCAGATAGCGCTCCCCCACCGCGCCGAGCTCGTCCGCGAGCAGGTGGCCCGCCGCCACGTCGCGCACGTCCACGACGTTGATCGCCCCGCTCGTGTAGACCGGGATGCGACCGAGCAGGAAGCTGCGGACGAGTCGCGTGGAGCTAAGCAGGTGATCGCCTGCGCCGAAGCAGACGGCCGGGTTGACGCACAAGAGCGGAAGTCCCTGCGCCGCTACCCGGAGCGCTTCCACCTCGGCTTCGTGCACGGAGTTGACGTACGGGATGCCGAGCCGGCCGGCGGTGAAGAGCTGCGTCTCGTCGGCCGTCTTGCCGTGCTCCGCCGGCCCGAGCGCCGCGGCGCTCGACGTGTAGAGGACGCGCTCGACCCCTGCCCGCAGACACTCCTGCATCACGAGCTTGGTGCCGCGCACGTTCACGTCGAACAGGCGCTCGGAGTCCTGCGGCCGCACGGACGTCACGCCGGCGCAATGAAACACCCGCTCGACTCCGGCGAGCGCCCTCCGGACGGAGCGCCGGTCGCGCACCTCGAGCCGCGTCCGGTCAGAGTCGAGGTCCGCGATCGCGGCGTCCGGTGAGCCCTCCTCGACCCCAAGGCGCAGCTCATCCCCACGCTCGGCGAGGAGGTGCGCGACGTGTGAGCCGATGAAGCCGGTCGCGCCGGTGACGAGGACCTTGGCCAAGCCGGAGACGAGTGTAGATCGGGAGCGGATACGCTGCCGCGCGCATGGCCGACGTCGCCGTCGTCACCGACAGCACCTCCTATCTGCCGCCGGAGCTGATCGAGCGCCACGGTATCCACGTGGTGCCGCTGTACGTGGTGTTCGGCGCGGACCGTACGGTGCCCGAGGTGGACATCACCGACTACCCGGCGTTCTTCGAGGAGCTGCGCCGGGCCGAGAAGCTGCCCAGCACATCGCAGCCCTCGGTCGGCGACTTCACGTCGGTCTTCGAGCCGCTGCTCGCCGATGGCAAGGAGATCGTCTCGGTCCACATCTCGGGCGGGCTCTCCGGCACCCCGGAGGCGGCGCGGCAGGCGAAGGCGGCGCTCGAGCGCGATGGGAAGGGCGGAGAGGGCATCGAGGTGGTCGACTCCACCACCGCCGCCGGCGGCCTGGGCTTCATGGTGCTCGCCGCGGCCAAGGCGGCCGGAGACGGAGTGAGCGCGAAGGACGTGGCGGCGCACGTGGCGCAGGCGCGCAGCGAGCTCAAGCTCTGGTTCGTGATCGACACGCTCGAGTTCCTGCGGCGCGGCGGCAGGATCGGCGCGGCCAGCGCCTGGATCGGCTCCACCCTGAAGGTCAAGCCGATCCTCACCGTGGAGAACGAGATGACGCCCGTCGAGCGTGTGCGAACCAGCGGGCGCGCGTTCGAGCGGATGGTCGACTACGCGCGCCAGAGCAAGGACTCGGGGGCCGACGCCTGGAGCGCCCAGCACATAAACGCACCGGACGCGTGCGCGCAGCTGATCGAGCGCTGCAGCGAGGTCTACGGCCGCCCACCGACGATCGTCAGCGAGATCGGGCCGGTCCTCGCGGCCCACACGGGGCCGGGCCTGCTCGGTATGGGCGGCCTCCCGGCCCGCTACGTGCAGTAGATCGTGCAGCTGTAGGAGCGCCCTCGGAGGCCGCGAATAGCCGGTCGTGGTGCCTTCCGCGCGAAGCGTCGTGCGCGTCGTGTTGATCGTCGTCTGCGTGGTGATCGTTCTCTACCTGATCTTCCTGCTCCGCCGGCCGATCACCTGGCTTCTCGTCTCGGTGTTCCTCGCGGTTGCGCTTTCGGGTCCGGTCAACTACCTCTCCACCCGCATGCGTCGCGGCTTCGCGATCACGCTCGTCTACCTCGGCCTGCTGCTCGTGCCAATCCTGCTGATCGCGCTGATCGTCCCGCCGCTCATCACCGAGGCGAACAATTTCGCCGACGACGTACCTCGCTACGCGCGCGACGTCACGCGATTCGTCCGCGACAACGAGCAGCTGCGCTCGATCAACGAGGACTACGACATCACCTCGAAGCTCGAGGAGGAGGCGGGCAAGCTGCCGGACCGGCTCGGCGGGGCGGCCGGAACGCTCCGTGACGTGGGCTTCGGCATCGTCAACTCTCTGTTCGCGCTCATCACGATCCTGGTCCTGACCGCGTTCCTGCTCGCGAGCGGACGCGACTGGGTCGATGGGCTCATAGCCTCACGCCCGGAAGAGGAGCGCCGGCGGCTTCGCCGCTCGCTCGACCGCATGGCGAAGGCGGTGGCAGGCTACGTGGCGGGTGCCCTGACGATTGCCCTGATTGCCGGCGTACTCACGTTCATCGTGCTCTCCATCCTCGGCGTGCCGTTCGCGGCGCCGCTCGCCGTCATCGCCGGCCTGTTCTCGCTGCTCCCGCTCGTGGGCGCGACCATCGCGGCGGTCCTCATCGGGATCGTGACCGTCTTCGAGGACTTCCCCACGGTCACGATCATCTGGGCGATCTGGGCGATCGTCTACCAGCAGTTCGAGAACCACCTGATCCAGCCGCAGATCCAGAAGCGGACGGTGCACGTGCAGCCGTTCATCACCATCGTCGCAGTGCTCTTCGGCGCCACGCTGCTCGGGGTGCTCGGAGCGCTGGTGGCGATCCCGATCGCAGCCTCGATCCAGATCCTGCTGCGCGAGTACGTGGACCTACGCACGATGTCGATCAAGGGCCCGGACGAGCCCGACGACGAGCCGCCACCGGAGCCGCCGGCGGTGGGCCCGCCCTCTCCCGACCCCGCTCCCGCGTAGCCTGTTCACATGACGCCGGTCATGCTCGTCAAGCGAGGGTTGCTCCTCGCCGTCACGGGCGTGTCGCTCTACCTCCTCGCGCCCGCCCTGCTCGAGGTCTTCGGCGCCTTCGACGAGCTCGACGAGATCAGCCCGCTCTGGTTCGCGGCGATGGTCGTGCTACAGGCGGGCAGCTACGCCTGCATCTGGACGGTTCAGAAGATCGCCGTGCGGGCCGACCACTGGGGCCCCGTGATCACCTCGCAGCTCGCCTCCAACTCGTTCGGGCGCGTGGTCCCGGGCGGGGTGGCCGCGGCCGGGGCGATGCAGTACGCGATGCTCTCACGCGCCGGTGTGCCTCCCGCGGCGGCCGCCTCTGGCATGACCGCCTCGTCGCTGCTCGTGTTCGGCACGCTGCTCGCGCTCCCGCTGCTCGCGGTGCCGGCGATCATCACCGGGGTGGCCGTCGACCCGCGTCTCGCGCGTGCGGCCGTGGCGGGCGCGGTGGTCTTCGTCGCGATGATCGCGCTTGGCGTGTCATGCGTGGTCTGGGACCGGCCCCTGGAGCTGGTCGGGCGGACCGCCCAGTCGGTCCGCAACCGCCTGATGCGGAAGCGCGAGCCTCTGACCGACCTGCCAAGCAAGCTGCTCCGGGAACGCGACACGGTGGTGCGGGTGCTGGGCGACAAGTGGTGGGAGGCGCTGCTCGCGGCCGCCGGCCGCTGGGTGCTCGACTACGTGACGCTGCTCGCGGCCCTCTACGCCGTCGGCGCCAACCCGCGCGCATCGCTTGTGCTGCTCGCTTTCTTCACCGCCCAGCTGCTGGGTACGGTGCCGCTCACTCCGGGCGGGCTCGGCTTCGTCGAGGCCGGACTGACGGGAACGCTCGCCCTCGCCGGCGTGGGCGCGGGTGCCGCCGTGGTGGCGACGCTCGCCTACCGGCTCGTGTCGTTCTGGCTGCCGATTCCCGCGGGCGGGGTCGCGGCGATCGTCCACCGGCGCAGGTACGGGGAGGGCTCGCTGGAGGAGCTCGAAGAGGCGGAGGCCGAGGCCGGGCGGCCCGCGCGGGTCGCGGCGTCCCGCCGCCAGGCCAGGTAGAACCCGCCCATGGTCGATGACGACGTCACGCGGCGTACGCGGCTCGCGAACGAGCGCACCTACCTGGCCTGGTTGCGCACCGGCCTCACCGCGTTCGCGGTCAGCCTCGGCGCGGGCGAGATCGTGCCGGCGGTCACGGGCGGGACGGCTTGGCCGTACACGCTCATCGGCGCGGCGTTCGCGGTTCTGGGCGTCGCCTTCACGGGCTTGGCCTACGTGCGCGAGCGGCAGGTGGAACGGGCGCTTGACGAGGGCCGGTATGCCCCGCTCGACCAGCGCATCATCTCGGCCCTCGCGGCGTTTGCCATCGTGCTCGGCGTGGGGGTCCTCGTGATCACGGTCGCCGTGGACTGAGCGGCCGTGCGCGCCGGCTATCTGATCACGCGGATCGTGCTGGTCTGGCTCCTCACGGCCGGGGCCCTGCTGCTGCTCAGCGCGATCATGCCCGGCTTCCACGTCACGAATTGGGCGGCGGCGCTCGCGACGGCGGCGTTCATCGGGCTCGCGAACGCGCTCGTCTGGCCGCTGATCATCCGGATCGCGCTGCCGTTCACGGTGCTCACACTGGGCCTGGGTGCCCTGTTTCTGAACGGACTCGTGGTCGCCGCGGCGGCGGCGTTGGACCCCGGCGTCACGATCGACAGTGTCCTGGACGGGGTGATCGTCGCGATCGGCCTGACGGCGGTGAACACGATCTTCACCACCCTCTTCGCGATCGACGACGAGGACTTCTGGTACAGCCACGCCGTCCGTCGCCAGGCGCGCCGCGCTGGGCTGCAAACGAGCGAGATCCCCGGCGTCTACTTCCTCGAGATCGACGGGCTCGCGCACGACGTGCTCAGGCGCGCCATCCGAGACGGCAACGCGCCGAACCTGGCGCGTTGGGCGCACGACGGCAGCCATCGCCTCCTGCGCTGGGAGACCGACTGGTCCTCCCAGACGGGCGCCTGCCAGGCCGGCCTCCTGCACGGCAACAACCACGACATGCCCGCCTTCCGTTGGTGGGAGAAGGAGCGCGGCAAGGCCATCGTGACGAACCATCCGAAGGACGCCGCCGAGCTCGAGCGCCGCCACTCGAACGGCCGCGGGCTCCTCTACGAGGACGGCGCGAGCCGCGCGAACATCGTCTCGGGCGACGCGGTGTACAGCCTGCTCACGATGAGCACGGTGCTCGACCGCTCGCGCCCCGGGCGCATCGGCCAGGACTACTTCGGCTACTTCGCGAACCCGTACAGCGCCACGCGCACGCTGCTGCTAGTGCTTGCCGACATCGGCCAGGAGCTGCGCTTCGCCGCCCAGCAGCGCCGCCGCGACGTGCAGCCGCGCGTGCAGCGCGGCTTCAAGTACGCGCTCGTCCGCGCCTGGGGCACCGTCATACAGCGCGACCTCCAGGTGGCCGCCGTGATCACGGACCTGTACGCCGGCCGCCCGGTCGGCTACACCACCTTCCTGGCCTACGACGAGGTCGCGCACCACTCGGGCGTCGAGCGCGCCGACACGCTCGCCGTACTCCGCCAGGTCGACCGCCAGATCGGACGCATCGCGGCGGCGGCGAAGCACGCGCCGCGCCCGTACGAGTTCGTCGTCCTCTCGGACCACGGCCAGTCGCAGGGCGCGACCTTCCGCCAGCGCTACGGGATCACGCTCGAGGAGCTGGTTGCGCAGGCCTGCGCGGTGGAGGACGTCCACGCCGAGGAGTCGGGCAACGACGAGGCCCTCGGGATGCTCGCGGCCTCGCTTACCGAGGCGTCGGCGGGCGAGGGCGCCTCGGCGAGGATGCTCGACCGGGCGGTCCGCAGACGGCGGGTCGACGGCGAGGTGCGGCTCGGCGAGGAGGATGCCCCGCCCCGGCTCCCGGCCGGGGCCGACGCCGCTGCGCCGGCGGCCGACAGCCTGCCCGAGCTGTCGGTCATGGCCTCAGGCAACCTCGGTCTGATCTCGTTTCCGCGCGAGCCGGGACGGGTCACGCTCGAGACGATCGAGGCGCGCTGGCCGCGGCTCGTCCCAGCGCTGCGCGAGCACCCCGGGATCGGCTTCCTGCTGGTGCGGTCAGAGCGCCAGGGGGCGCTGGTGCTCGGGCCGCGCGGCTCACGCAGGCTCGAGGACGACAGCGTCGAGGGCGAGGACCCGCTCGCCCCTTTCGGGCCGAACGCGGCGCGCCACGTCAGGCGCACGGACGGCTTCCCGCACTGCCCCGACATCGTCGTCAACAGCACGTTCTGGGAGGACCTCGACGAGGTGGCCGCCTTCGAGGAGCTGGTGGGCTCTCACGGCGGCATGGGCGGCGAGCAGAGCCACCCGTTCGCGCTCATCCCCACCGGTTGGACGCCTCCCGAGGACGAGATCGTGGGCCCCGAGGCGCTGCACCGCCACTTCCGCGGCTGGCTCGCGGCGCTCGGCCACGACGCTTTCAAATGACCCGGCGGGTGACCTGGCTCGGCCACGCCACGGCCCTGATCGAGCTCGGCGGGGCGCGGCTCCTGACCGACCCGGTGCTGCGCCGGCACCTGTTCCACCTCAAGCGCGTGGCTCCGCCGGTCGACCCCGAGCACCACTCCCGGCTCGATGCCGTGCTCATCTCGCATCTGCACCATGACCACCTCGACCTCCCCTCGCTCAGGCTGCTCGCCGGCGGCGCCCGGCTTTTCGTCCCCGCCGGGGCCGGACGGCTCGCGAGCGGGCATGGGTTCGCGTCGGTCACCGAGCTCGCGGCCGGCGACGCGCACCACGTCGCAGGCGCACGCCTGCTCGCCGTGCCGGCGATCCATCACGGCGGTCGTGTCCTTTCCCGCACAAAGGCCGACTGCCTCGGCTACGTCGTCGAGGCGGACGGGGTGCGGGTGTACTTCGCGGGCGACACCGACGTGTTCGACGGCATGGCTGCCATCGCCGACCTCGACCTGGCTCTGATCCCGGTGTGGGGCTGGGGGCCCAGCCTCGGATCCGGCCACCTAGATCCCGTGGGCGCGGCCGAAGCGCTGGCGCTGCTCCGCCCGCGGCTCGCGGTGCCGATCCACTGGGGCACGCTGTTCCCGCGCATCGTGCCCGACCGGAGGCAGCGGCTCAGCGATCCACCCCACGAGCTTGCCCGCGCGGCGGCGCGGCTCGCGCCGGACGTGGAGATCCGCGTGCTCGCGCCGGGCGAGGCCATCGACCTCTGAGCCTGGATCCACCGGGACTGGCGAGCGTTTGCGCGCCGGAGGCCGAGCCAGGCGCCGCCGGCGAACGGAGCGAGGGTGAACCCTCGCGAGTGAGCCGGTGGCGGATGGCGAAGGCATTCCGGTGGGCAAACGCCGTCAGGATCGGTGGATCCGGGCTCGGCGTGCGCTAGCTTGGCCCGATGGCCGCCTCGGCGAACGGCATGGTGCGCGTTCCTGCGGGTGAGTTCCTTATGGGTTCGGACCGCTTCTATCCCGAGGAGCGGCCCGTGCACCGCGTGGCCGTCGACGGGTTCCTCCTCGATCGCGACCCGGTCACGAACGCCGAGTTCGCGGCCTTCGTCGAGGCCACCGGTCACGTGACGCGCGCGGAGCGCGTACCCGAGGCTGCCGACTTCCCCGACGCCGACCCGGACCAGCTCGTGCCCGGCTCGCTCGTCTTCAGGCGGACGCCCGGGCCCGTGGACCTTCGCAACGCCGCGAACTGGTGGAGCTACACCACCGGCGCCTGCTGGCGCCGACCGGAGGGTCCCGGCAGCCACCTGCGCGGCCGCGACCGCCATCCCGTGGTGCACGTGGCGGTGGAGGATGCGGAGGCATACGCGGCCTGGGCCGGCAAGGAGCTGCCGACCGAGGCGGAGTGGGAATACGCGGCTCGCGGCGGACTCGAAGGCACGGCCTTCGCGTGGGGGGACGAACACGAGCCGGGCGACCGCCCCCAGGCCAACGTCTGGCAGGGCGAGTTTCCCTGGCAGAACCTCAAGCGCGACGGCTACGAGGGCACCTCGCCCGTCGGCGCCTTCGCGCCCAACGGCTTCGGCCTGCACGACATCACTGGCAACGTCTGGGAGTGGACGGCGGACTATTTCCGGGGACGGCACGCGAGGCCCGAAGCAGCCGGCTCGGCCGGCTGCGCAGGGTTGGGCATCAACCCCTGCTGCGTCCCGCGCAACCCGCGCGTCGCTGAGCGCCAGCGGGCCGACCGCGGCCACTTCCCCAGCCGCGTCATCAAGGGCGGCTCGCACCTGTGCGCCCCCAACTACTGCCTGCGCTACCGGCCGGCGGCGCGCCAGGCCGAGGACACCGACACCTCCACGGGCCACATCGGCTTCCGCTGCATCGTGCGCGGCTAAGGGCGGGGCCGGCGCCGGCCCGTCCGGCGGACGGGCGATGATCGCACCCAGCGATGGGCAGCGCAGCGCTATGGGGCACGGTCGCCGCAAGCTCGCTCGTGATCGGGGCGGCGCTCGCGCTCGTCCGCGACTGGCCGGTCAAATTGGTCTCGCTCGTACTCGCCTTCGGCGCGGGCGCGCTCATCAGCGCGGTCTCCTTCGAGCTTGCCGAGGACGGCGCGGAGGTGGGCGGCGGGCTGGCGGTGGGGATCGGCCTGGCGGTGGGCGCCCTCACCTACTTCGGCCTCGATTCCCTTATCGAGGGACGCGGCGGATCTGATCCGGCGTCCGCGCTCGCACTCGGCGCGTTCCTCGACGGCGTGCCGGAGCAACTGGTCCTCGGGCTCGGGATCGCCGTCGGCGGCGAGGTGGGCGTGGGCCTGATCGTCGCGATCTTCGTCTCGAACCTGCCCGAGGCGATCGGCTCCGCGAGCAAGATGCGAGCGCGCCGCGACGGGGCCACGATCATGCGGCTGTGGGTCGCCGTCGCCGTCGTGTGCGCGCTCTCGACCCTTGTCGGCTATGCGCTCGCCGACAACGTGAGCGGCGAGCTCCAGGGTGGCGTCAACGGCTTCGCCGCCGGCGCGCTGCTCGTGATGCTCACCGACTCGATGATCCCCGAAGCACGCAAGGGCGGTCGCACCGTCGGGCTGGCAACGGCCTTTGGCTTCGCCGTCGCCGCCGGGCTCTCCGCGGCGTGAACGCGGCGGCGCGGCCGCGCTGGACCGCGTCGAGTAGCTCCACCGCCCTCACCCGACGAAAGGACTTGCGGCATGGCGAACCTGGTGGCGATTTCCTACGACGACCTCGACAAGGCCCAGGAGGTCATGCGCACCGTCGGCCAGCTGGTCCGTGAGCACTCGCTGGAGCTCGACGACGCGGTGATCGTGGAGAACAGGGGCGACGGCAAGATCAAGCTCCACCAGCCATCGCTCGCCGGGCGCGGCGCCGCCGGCGGCGCGCTCTGGGGAGGCCTCATCGGGCTGATCTTCTTCGTGCCTCTGTTCGGCCTGGCGATCGGGGCGGCCACCGGCGCGGCAGCCGGAGCCGTAAGCGATTACGGCATCGACGACAGCTTCATGAAGGAGCTAGGCGACAAGCTCGAGCCGGGCAAGGCGGCGGTGTTCGTGCTGGTGCGCGAGGCCACACGCGACAAGGTGGTCCCGGAGATCTCGAGGTACGGCGGCCATGTGATCCAGAGCTCGCTCTCGAACGAGCAGGAGGCCGCGCTGCAGGAGGCGCTCGACAAGGGCGCCGCTGTCTAGCCCGGCCCTGCTCATTGGCCGTGCGCCGATTCGAGCCGCTCGACGTCTCGGCGCCACAGCTCGCGCTGCAGGCGCCAGCGCAGGAAGCCGATCGTGGAGTGGAGCAGGAAGAACGCCAGCGTCGGGAGGATCAGGGCCACGATCACCACGTCTTGGAGCGGCTCTCCCGAGTTGATCACTTCCTCTACCCAGTCCTTCACATCCACGCCGAGCACGATGGTCGCGATCAGGCCTACCCACACGACCGTGGCGATCCTGCCGAGCAGCTCGAGCCAGCGGTTGAGGCGCGCGACCGTGTCCCAGTCGAGCCGGCCCACGGTGTGCCGCTCGAAGAGCGTCGACCGGCGGGTGCGCTCCGGCGACAGCCGCTGGGCGAACGCAGACTCGATGCCCGCGCGGAGCCTGGTCCTCCGTGGCGCGGGCTCCGGCATCGCGCGCCGATGCTATATCCCCGCAAGCGGGAGGCTCCCCGCCGCTTCCGTCGAAAGGAACGGCCATGGAAGCATCCCGCAACGTCTCCAAGGGCCAGGGCTGGGCGGCGTTCGCGGCGACGATGATCCTGATTGCGGGCGTCTTCAACGTGATCTACGGCCTGGCCGCGATCATCGACGACGACTACTTCATCGCCGACGAGCTCCTGTTCGGCGACCTCTCGCTCTGGGGCTGGATCCACCTGATCATCGGCATCGCGCAGGTCGTGACCTCGATGCTGATCTTCGGAGGCAGCGACTTCGGCGCCGTGCTCGGGATCACGTTCGCCGGCTTCAACGCGATCGCCGCGCTGCTCGACATCGGCGCCTATCCGATCTGGTCGGTGATCATCCTCGTGGTGGACGGCCTGATCATCTATGCCCTCACCGTCTACGGAGACTCACTGAAAGCGTCATGATCGGGCGGTAATGAGCGATGACCTCCCATCCTCACCGCGCGGCCGTCGCGAGGTCGACAAGCCGCGCTCGCGAAGGGAGGGCGTCCGGCTCGTCGCGGTCGCGACGGTCAGCGCGCTCGCCGCGCTCTTCGCCGTCCTCAACCTCGAGGAGGTCGAGGTCAACTGGATCATCGGGACATGGGATACCCCGCTGATCGTCGTGGTGGCGCTCGCGCTGGTGCTGGGCGCCGGCCTCGGCTTCCTTGCAGCGCGCAGACGGTCGTCCACCAAGTCCAAGTAGGGGAGTGACATGGGAGCCACGCGCGGGCGCCGCATCGGAGTTCTGACCCTGCTGGTGCTGGCGACGATCGTCGCCATCCTCGGCATGACTGCCGTCTGGGTCCAGCGTCAGGTCCTCGAACGTGAGGAGTGGGTCGACACGAGCGTCGAGCTGCTCGAGGACCCGGACGTCCGCGAGGCGCTCGGCGTCTACATGATCGACGAGCTCTACGCGAACGTCGACGTCGCGGCTGAGATCGAGCAGGGGCTGCCCCCGCGCCTCAAGCCGCTGGCCGAGCCCGCGGCGGGCGCGCTCCGCCGCACCGCCGAGGAGAACGCCGGCCGGCTGCTCGGCACGGAGGCCGCCATCTCGCTGTGGCGGAGGGCAAACGAACGCGCGCACGACGTATTCGACGAAGTACTCGGCGAGGACTCCGGCGACGTGACGCTCGACCTGCAGCCGCTTATCGAGAAGGCTGCCGAGCGTGGTGGGCTCCTCGGCCGGGCCGCGGCGGCGCTTCCCGAGGACGCCGGCCAGCTGCAGGTCCTGAGGCCCGATCAGCTCGACACCGCCCAGACAGCGGTCAAGGTGCTGCGGCCGCTCGCGATCGTGCTGGTTCTGCTGGCGATTGCGCTGTACGTGGTCGCAGTCCTCGTCTCCTCGGATCGGCGGCGCACAACGGTGTACGTGGGCATGGGGCTCCTGTTCGCGGCGATCGCGGTGCTGGCGGTGCGCCGCGTCGGCGGGGACGTGATCGTCGACACGCTCGCGCAGGCGCCCGACTCCAAGCCCGCTGTGGCGGCCACCTGGTCGATCGGCACGAGCGTGCTGGTGGAGGTGGTGTGGGGGACGGCGCTCGCGGGAGTGCTGCTGATACTGGGGGCGTGGCTCCTCGGCCCGGGCCGCCGGGCCACGGACATCCGGCGCCGGCTCGCGCCCTCGCTGCGCGATCAGCCCGCCCTGTCCCGCGTCGTGCTCGGGGCGCTCATCCTTGCGCTCGTGTGGTGGCACCCGGCGCCCTGGACGGGACGCCTGATCCCTTTGCTGATACTGGCGGTGGCCGCCTTCGCCTGGCTCGAGTTCGTGCGCCGCCGGGCGCTCGAGGAGACCGCAGGGACTCAACCCTCCTGAGCGATGCTCGACAGGCTCCGCGAGCTCGCGAGCGCGCCCGGCTCGCTCCTGGGCCGGCTCCTGGTGCGGCTCGCCGAGATCGGGGGCGTGGAGCGCGGCACGGTGCTCGGGGCGCAGGCGTTCACCGCGCTGATTCCCTACCTCGTGGTCGCCTCGGCGCTCGTGCCGCGGAGCGAGAACGAGAGCTTCGCGGACACCGTCATCGAGCGATTCGACCTCCAGGGCCGCGCAGCCGACGGCGTGCGCGCTCTGTTCGCGACCGCGGGTGAGGTCGAGAGCGGGATCACCTTCATCGGCATCGCCGTCCTGCTGGTGACCGTCGTGTCGTTTGCGCGTGCCTTGCAGAACACATATGAGCGGTCTTACGGCCTCGAGCCCAGCGGCGTCGCCGGAATCCCGCACAGCCTGCTCTGGATCGGCGCGCTCGCGATCTGGCTCTCGCTGGTGTCGATCCGGAACGAGATGCAGGACTGGGCCGGGCCGTTATTCGCTGCGACCGTCTCGCTCGGCTTCGGGTTCGCGGTCTGGCTGTGGACGCCGATGATCCTGCTCGGCCGGCGCGTGGCCACGCGCCTGCTGGTGCCGGGGGCGGTGGTGTCGGGCGTGCTGATGACCGTCCTCGCCTATGCCTCGGCGATCTACATGCCGATTCTCATCGAAGCCGCCGCGCGGCGCTACGGCCTGATCGGGATCGCTTTCTCGCTGCAGGGCTGGCTGCTCACGCTGTCGCTCGTGATCGTGGCGGGCGCCGTGGTCGGAGGCGTGCTGAGCGAGGACATGGCAGCGCGGGAGCGAACGGGAGAGGCATGAGGCGCGGGTACGGGACCGTCCTGGTGCTCGTGGTGCTGTCGTTCGTGGTGCAGGAGGCGGCGCCCGACACCGACCTCACCCGAGTGGTTGTCATCTGGCTGCAGGCCGCCACGCTTGCGGCCGCAGTGAGGATCGCGGGCGCGAGCCGCCCGATCGTGCGGCTGGCGGCGGCCTTCGCGGCGCTCGCTGCGATCGCTGCACCGGTCCTCTGGGTGGTCGAGGGCTCGGTCGGCGACGGCGTCACCGCCATCGCGACCGGGCTGCTCGTGGGCGTCGCGCCAGTCGCGATCGCCGGGGGCCTGTCGCGCGACATGGTCCGTTCCGGCGAGGTCACCGGCGAGACGCTGTCGGGCGTCCTGTCGATCTACCTGCTGGCCGGGATGTTCTTCTCGTTCCTATTCGCCGCCGTCGGGGCCCTCGGCGACGATCCCTTCTTCGCGGAGATCGCCGATCCCGAGCGCCCGGACTACCTCTACTTCAGCTACACGACGTTGACGTCCACGGGCTTCGGCGACCTCACCGCCGCCACGAACCTCGGCAGGACGCTGACCTCGATCGAGGCCCTCGTGGGCACGATCTACCTCGTCACGATCGTGGGACTGATCGTGGCGAACCTCCGGCCGAGGCGGCGCGCTCCAGGCGCCGCCCCGGCAGAGGAGGAGCGCTAGGCCGAAGCCGGGGCCGCCCGCCCGGCCGGGCGCTTCGCAGCCGCGTCATCGGAGTCCAGATGGCCGGCCTGCTGCTCCTGCGGCTTGTTCTTCTCCCACCAGGCGTTGATCGCGTTGATGGCGGGACCCATGATGAGGTTCTTCTGGAAGTTCTCGGTGTCGTTGACGTTCGGGACCGGCCCGTCGGGAACCGGCACCTCCAGGAATTCGCAGAGGGGCTCCCAGCCGTCCGTCGGATACCACACGAGCAGCCGCTCGGAGGGGACTGTGTCGATGATCTCCTGGTTCCAGCGGTTCATGTCGGCGGCCATCGCGTCGGCATCGCCTCGGCTGGCCATCATGATGTCGGCCTTGGTCCACATATCGCCGAGGACGTCGATCCACGAGGCGTAGAGCGGGTCGATGTGGTACTGCGCCATGGCGAGGTGGTGCATCAGGTTGTCGCCGAACCAGATCGCGGCGATCGTGTTGTGCATGCTGCGCACCCAGCTGTCGGCGTCGCGGACGCTCAGCAGCACCTTGGCGTCGGGGTAGACGTACATCAGCTCGCGCCAGTGGTACCCGCCGGGCCAGTCGACGATCGACTCCTTGCCCTCGAAGATCTCCTCCCAGTCGCCATCGCCCTCCAGCGCCTTGCGCCACTGCGGGACGCTCGTCGCGAGGTCGGACATCATGTCCCGCATGTGGTAGCAGGGGAAGCCGAGCATCTCGAGCGCGATCAACTGAGTCGTGGTTGCCGTGCGAGGCAACCCGGCGCCAATCAGTTTCATGGGTCTCCTTGGGAGATCTGGTTCGGGACCGGCGGCACTCTAACGACGCCGGCGGAACGCATGTAAGCCGGTTCAGCGGCCGCCGGTGATGATCGAGATCGTTGCGGCGACGCCGCCGCCGATCACGAAGCCCGCGACCGCGGCGCCGATCAAGGCCGCCTTACGGTTCTTTATGAGCTGTCGGCGCACGTCGGTGAGCTCGGCCACCTTCGACTGCAGGTCGTTGACCGAGAACTTGAGCTCACGCCGGGTCTCCACGATCGACGCGCGGATCATCTCCGGGCTCCGGGTCTGTGCGCCGCTGGCCATCTAAGCCCCTACCTCCTCGCCCCTCTCGAGCGATCGCTTGACCTGGTCGCGCTCGATCGTCTGCGCCTCGAACTCCGCGCGGGTGCGCTTGGCCTCCTCGATCGCGAGATCGGGCGTCAGCGACTTGCCCTTGTCGAACAGACGTTTCGCGATGAACCCGCTGAGCGCCGCCAGCAGGAACAGCAGCAGGGCGACGATGCCGAAGCCGGGCCAGATGCTGCCCCAGTTGAACAGGTCGTTCAGGAACCACGCCAGGAAGTGGAAGAACATCGTCACGCCGAAGATCAGGAAGACAGCGGCGGCCGCGCCGATGCCGGCGCCCTTGCCCAGCTTGCCGACCTTGTCGGTGACCTCGGCCTTGGCGAGCTCGATCTCCTCGCGTACCAGCAGCGACGCCTTCTCAGAGACCTCGCTGACGATCTCGCCGAGCTTCTTCTCGGCGGTCCCCTGGGGCGGCAGGCCGTCGCCGGGGGTCATCTGGCGATGCGCCTGAGGATCAGGGCAACGACGAGTCCGCCGGCGAACGCCGCACCGACAAACGCCTCGGGGCGTTCGGCGAAGGCGTCGGTTTCGCTTTCCACGCTCAGGGGGCTCTCACCAAGGGGACGGTTACCCGTCGCGCCCTGGTTCACACTCTCGGCGGCGCGCTCGGCATCGGCGGCCACCTGCTCCGCGGTCGTGTCCGCGGCAGCTCCCTCGCTCGGCTCGGCGGCCATCAGTCGATCGGCGGGTCCTCCTTGAAGACCCGTATCCAGATCGCTGCGGCGACTCTCGTGGTGATGATCGAAGTCAGCGCGCCGATGCCCGCGACCAGGCCGCTCCACATCAACCGCTTTGACAGATCGTTGTTCACGGCGCCGGATTCAAGCAGACGCCGGGGCACCGCCGGGACCCGCCGTCTCGAGCCCGCCGCAGATCGCCTCCACCACGAGCCCCTTCGCGCTCTCGTACTCCGCGTCCGTCCGCGGCAGCACCTCGAAGATCCAGCCGGTGAGCAGCTGCTCTATCGCGCCGTAGAAGCACATCGCCGCGAACTCCGCGGGGATCCCGGACTTGAACGAGCCCTCCTCGCGAGCCGACTCGACGATCCCCGCTATGCCCGCGTACGCCTCGCGGATCTTCTCGATGTGGAGCGCGCCGAACGAGTTGGCCGCGCGCGTGACCTCGACGATGATCACTTTCATCAGGTCGGGGTCGTGGCGGTAGGACTCGATGATGAAGTCGGCGACGGCGAGCAGCTTCTCGCGCGCGTCGCGATCACTGGCGTCGATCTCCGCGATCGCGTCCAGCATGATCTGCCAGCGCTCGAGGAAGAGCGTGTTGAGGATCTCTTCCTTTGAGTCGAAGTAGTGGTAGACGAGCCCGTAGGCGACCCCGGCCTCGTCGGCCACGTCGGACACCCGGCAGTGGTGGAAGCCGCGCCTGGCGAACACGCGCACGCCGGCGTCTAGGATCAACCGGCGCTTGTCGACGCCGACGTTCGACTTGGAGGCGGTGGCCACTAGACGCGGACCCCTTCCGGCCAGCGGTAGGCCGCCTCGACGCGGTTGGCGAGGCTCGGCAGCTTCTCCCTGATCTCGTCCTGGCGCGCCAGGTCGAGCTCGGCCGCGACGAACGTGGCGCCCTCTCGCGGGGCGCGGGCGAGCACCTCGCCCCAGGCGTCGACGATCATCGAGTTGCCGTAGCTGTCGCCCTCCGGGACGGGCAGATTGCCCTGCCCCGGCGCGATCACGAAGACCTGGTCCTCGATCGCCCGCGCACGCAGGAGGATCTCCCAGTGGGCCTCGCCCGTGACGCGCGTGAAGTTCGCGGGGATCGTGACGATGCGTGCGCCGCGCAGGGCGAGGATGCGGTAGAGCTCGGGGAAGCGCAGGTCGTAGCAGACCGACAGGCCAAGGCCGGTGCCGTCCGCGGTCTCCGAGACGACGATCTCGTCCGCCGGCTCCGAGTGCTCGGACTCCCGGTACTCGACGCCCCCGACCTCGACGTCGAACATGTGGATCTTCCGGTAGACCGCTTTGAGCTCGCCGTCCGGGCCCGCGTGGACCGACGTGTTGGCGACCCGCTCGTGACCTTCGCGGCGCTCCGCGACGGAGCCCGCGACGAGGTCGATCCCCAGCTCGCGCGCGAGCCCGCGCGCCCAGCTGACGGGCCGTCCGTCGAGCGGCTCGGCGCCGGCGAGGTAGTCGCGGGTGGCGCCCCTGATGTCGAGACGCTCGGGCAGCACGACAAGCCGGGCACCGTCCGCGGCGGCGGCGCGCACGAGGCGCTCGGCGGCCTCGAGGTTGTGCTCCTTGTCAGGCGTCGATTCGAGTTGGACTGCAGCTGCCCGCATCGCTCCTCCGGCGATTGACTGACCAGTCAATCTGGAGTGTACCGCCGGAAGCGGGTGGGCAGTTAGCCTGCCGCCCGTGGAACCGCTGCCCGTACGCGGTCCGGCCGTTCGCGACCTCGACCTCCCACTGCCGCCCGCACAGATGCCGCGGTTCCGCTCGGGCCGGCCGCTCAAGCGCTGGCGCTACCTCGGCGTGTACACGTCCGAGCTGATGCTCTGCGTGGGCAACGCGCGCGTGGGCGGGGTGCCGCAGCGCTGGTGGGCCATCGCGCTGCCACACGGGACGCTCCTAGAGCGGACGACGACCAGGCGCGGCGGCATCGAGCTCGCCCTCGACCGGGCGAGCGTCGAGGCTCGGGCCGCGAAGAACGGCGAGGAGGTGTCGATCGAGCTTGCGCTCGGCGAGCGCTCCCCTGTGGAGGTCGTGTCGCCGCACGGGCGCTCTTACATCTGGACCGCCAAGCGGGCGCCGGTGGCGGTTCGCGGCCGGGTGCGCGTGGACGAGCGGACCTGGGAGCTCGACGGGGAGCACGGGTTCATCGACGACTCCGGGGGCTATCACGCCCGCCACACCGCCTGGCGCTGGTCCGCGGGCGTCGGGCGCGCCGATGACGGGCGCCGCGTGGCGTGGAACCTCGTCGACGGTGTTCACGACGCGCCTACCGCGAGCGAGCGGACCGTCTGGGTCGATGGGGAGCCGCGGGAGGTGGAGCCGCAGGCGTTCGCGCCGGACCTCTCGCGCGTCGGGAGGCTCACGTTTCGGCCGTGGGCGGTTCGCGAGCACTCGATGTCGCTCGGACTGGTGCGGAGCCGCTACTCCCAGCCGTTCGGCACCTTCGGCGGCGAGCTTCCAGGCGGGCTCGCGCTGGCCGAGGGCTACGGCGTGATGGAGGACCATGACGTGACATGGTGAGGCTCGGGTTGGTCGCCGTCGCGATGGCCCTGGTGCAGTCGCAGCCTGTCGAGCCGGCCCCGCGGCCGGTGCGCCTTACGGTCGCGGCCTCCGGGGACCTCCTGATCCACACCCCGGTCGCTGCCCGGGCGCTGGCGCTCGGCGGGGGCGCCCGGTACGACTTTGCTCCGCTCTTCGACCCCGTCAAGCGGCACATCGCGGGCGCCGACCTCGCGCTCTGCCACGTGGAGACGCCGCTCGTCCCCGGTCCGGTCAAGGGCTATCCGAGCTTCCGCACGCCGCCGCCGCTGGCGCGCGCGATCCGCACGGCAGGCTGGGACGCCTGCAGCACGGCGTCGAACCACTCGCTCGACGCCGGCCAGTATGGGATCTCGACCACGCTGCGCGCCCTCGACCGCGCCGGCATCCCGCACGCGGGCACGGCCCGCTCGCCGGCGGAGCGGCGCCGGACGACTACGGTGGACGTCAAGGGCATGAAGGTCGCGCTCCTCGCCTACACGGACGTGTCGAACGGCCAGGCCGTGCCGCACCCGTGGAGCGTCAACTGGGCGAGCGCCGCGCGCATCCTCGGCGACGCGCGGCGCGCCCGCCGCAGCGGCGCGGACGTCGTGATCGTGAACCTCCACTGGGGCGTCGAGTACGTGCACGCGATCACGTCCGGACAGCGCGCACTCGCGCGGCGGCTCACCCGCTCCCCCGCAGTGGACGCAATCGTCGGACAGCACGCGCACGTGGTTCAGCCGGTCCGGCACGTGCGGGGCAAGCCGGTCGTGTTCGGCGAGGGCAACCTGATCTCAAACCAGACGGCCGCCTGCTGCCCGGCCGCCGCCCAGGACGGGCTGATCGCACTGATCGACTTCGTGGCGCCGCCGGGCGGGCGTGCCCGCGCGCGGCGCATCCGTTACGTCCCCACCTGGGTGCGCCATCCGGACTACAGCGTGGTGCCGGCCGCCCGAGGATCGGCCTCGTGGCGGCGCACGGTGAGCATCGCCGGGCGCCGCCCCCGGGTCGGGCCGGCGCGTTAGGGCACACGGTCGCCAATCGAGCCACCACCTTGTCCACCTCTCCGTTCTGACCACCCATATGGTGGGCAAAGCGGAGAGGTGACGGTCGGTTGGGTTCTCCTCGGCATCAGCCGCGCGCGGCCCGCTGCCGGCGCAGCTCGGCCACGAGCGCCTTCTGGTGCAGCGCGGCGATCAGCTCGTTGAGCGGCTCGAGTCCGGCGGAGATCAGGTCGACCGCACGATCGGGGTCGAGCTCCCCGGCCAGGCGGTCGAGCAGCACCTGGACCTCCTCCTTTACGAGCTGCTCGAGCGCCGCCTTGTAGCGCAGCGTGTCGTAGACCGTGAAGCCGATGCGCTCGTCATAGCCGCCCGCCCGGAAGCGGCTGATCGCCTCGACGATCTCGACGTCGCGCGCTCCGTACCCCCGCGAGCTCGGCGTCAGCACCTCGAGCTCGCTGAGGCGGTTGAGCACCTCCTGCGGGATGTCGTAGCGGCGCCGCAGCTCGGCGGCGGACGCCCGTGCGCTGTCGCCGGCGAGGGCTCGCTCGAGGATGCGGTCTTCGAGCTCGACCAGGGCACGCGTGCGCTCGGGGTCCTCGTCCAGCATCGACTTGATCACCTTGAGCGGGAGGAAGCGCTCCTCCTGGAGCTGTTTGATGAGCCGGATTCGCTCGACGAGCTCGGGGGGGTACCAGGCCATGTTGCGGGACGTCTTGACGATCCCGTCCCCCTCGCCGAGCAGGCCCTCGCGCAGGTAGTGCTTGATCGTGCCGGCACTGACGCCGCTCGCCTCCGCGAGCTCCTTCATCTTCAGCAGGCCGTTGTCGCTCACGCTCACTCGGCCGCCTCGCTCGACTCGATCGGATGGGCGAGCAGCTCGCGCCGGGTGACCGGCTCGCGCCGTGGGGCGCCGAGCAGCTCGCGCGTCTCATCGACGGTCGCCGCCCGCCGGCCGGTGTCCTCGACGATGCGCCGGGCACGCCCGATCAGGTCGCCGTTCGAGCGCGCCATCTCGCCGTCCGGCAGGTAGAAGTTGTCCTCGAGGCCGACCCGGACGTTGCCGCCGAGCGCGGCCGCCGCTGCCACGAGCCGCCACTGGTCACGACTGATGCCGATCACGCCCCAGTTGTTGCTCGACTCGGAGCCACCCGGGATCTGGTCGGCCATGTGGGCGAGGTTCCGGGGCGTCGCCCGGATGCCGCCGCTCACCCCCATCACGCAGTCGATCTGGAGCGGCTCCTCGAGCAGGCCCATGTCGATCAGCGGGTCGAGGTTGGCCACATGGCCCGAGTCGAAGCACTCGTGCTCGGGACGAATGCCGAGCTCCCGCATCGCCTCCAGGAACCCGATGATCGTGTCGAACGAGTTCTCGAACACGGTCTTGAAGACGAAGTCCTTGCGGCGCGACGAGTACTTGGCGTAGTTCATCGAGCCCATGTTCAGCGCCGCCACATCCGGCTTCAGCTCGCGCAGGTACGCGATCCGCTTCTCGATCGGCACCCCGATCGCGCCGGTCGAGTAGTTGACCACCACGTCGTCGACGGCGCCCAGGATCGCCTCGGTGATCGCGCGGAAATCCTCCACCTCGTACGAGGGCACACCCTCCGGTGTGCGCGCGTGGATGTGGATCATCGAGGCGCCCTCGTCCACCGCCCGGCGCGCCTCTGCTGCGTACTCCTCGGGCGTATAGGGGATCGCCGGGCACTGGTCGCGACCCGCGACCGCCCCTGAGATCGAGCAGGTGATGATCGCGGGGTCCTCGAAGCGGCTCATACGGGCATTACCCCGTGCCGCTTCCAGGGGCGCTGCACGCGCTTGGTCTCGGCCATCTCGAGCGCGCGGATCACAGTGGGGCGCGTTTCGCGCGGGTCGATTACGTCGTCGATCAGCGCGTTCCCGGCGGCGATGTAGGGGTCGATCGTGCGGCGGATCCCCTCGATCATCTCCGCGCGCGTGGCGTCCGGGTCCTCGGACGCCTCTATCTGCTTGCGGAAGATGATGTTGACCGCCCCCTCGGGGCCCATCACCGAGATCTCCGCCGAGGGCCACGCCACGATCAGGTCGGGCTCGTAGGCCTTGCCGCACATGACGTAGTAGCCGGCGCCGTACGCCTTGCGAACCACCACCGTGACCTTCGGGACGGTCGCGCGCGAAACCGCGTAGAGCATCTTCGCGCCGTGCCGGATGATGCCCGCCTGCTCGACCTTCGTTCCGACCATGAAGCCCGGCACGTCCATCAGGAACAGCAGCGGGATGCCGTAGGCGTCGCAAAGGTTGATGAAGCGCGCGGCCTTGTCCGCCGAGTCGTTCTCGAGGATGCCGCCGAGGTGCTTGGGCTGGTTGGCAACGATCCCCACCGGCCGCCCGCCCATGCGCGCGAGGCAGGTGATGATCGTGCGCGCCCAGCGCGGCTTCAGGTCGAACCACTCCCCTTCGTCGACGATGCGCCGGATCAGCTCGTACATGTCGTAGGGGTGGCGCGGCGAGTCGGGCAGCAGGTCGAGCAGCTCCTCGTCCATGCGCTCCACCGGGTCGGAGCTCGAGCGCCGCGGCGGGGGCTCCTCGCAGTTCTGCGGGAAGTGCGACAGGTAGCGCTTGATGGCGTCGATGCACTCCTCGTCGGAGCCCACCTCCAAGTCCCCGACGCCCGACACGCGCGTGTGGATCCGCGAGCCGCCGAGCTCCTCCTGGGTCACGTCCTCGCCGGTCACCGCCTTGGTCAGGTGCGGGCCGGCGAGCGCCATCGAGCCGCGTCCCTTGACCATCGGGACGAAGTCGGCGAGGCCGGGGATGTAGGCGGTGCCCGCGGCGCACGGGCCCATCAGGGCGGCGACCTGCGGCACGACCCCGCTCATCACGACCTCCTCGCGGAAGAGGTGACCCGAGCCGGCGAACAGCGAGCCGGCGGCCTCCTGGATCCGGGCCCCCGCCGAGTCGAGCAGCCAGATCATCGGGATCCGCTTCTGGAGGGCGAGCTCGCGCAGGCGGCTGACCTTCATCTCGCCGGTCATCCCCATCGAGCCCGCCATCACCGTGAAGTCGTAGGCGGCAACGGCCACGAGCCGGCCGTCGACCTTGCCGTAGCCGGTGATCACCCCGTCGGCCGGCGCCTCCTTCCCCTCCATCGCGCGCTGCGAGAAGTGTGGCCCCGCGTGGATGCCGAGCTCCGTGAACGTGCCCTCGTCGATCAGGAGGGCGAGGCGCTCGCGGGCGGTCAGCTTCTCCTGCTCGTGCTGGCGGGCGATCTTCTCCTCGCCGCCGCCGAGCCGGGCGGTCCGGCGCCGCTCCTCGAGGTCCTCGACGAGCGAGCGGAGGGAGGGGCGGGCGACAAGCGTGCCGGCTGCTGCGCGTTCGGTCGTGGCCATAAGTAGGAAGTCCTACTTCCTACTTTGAAGCATCGGCCGCCAGGTGGTCAAGGAGCGGCTCGAGCACGTGCATCGCCGTCTCCGTGGCCGCGATGCGCTCCTGCTCGGGTTCCGGCGCCTCGAAGGCCGTGACCTCGATGCCGGCCAGCTCGCAGTCCTCGAGCACGGAGTCGAGCAGGTCGTAGAGCCGGTCCGGGTGCAGCCCGCCGGGCGCCGGCACCGCGGCCGGGAAGTGCTCCGGATCGATCACGTCGAGGTCCAGGTGGATGAAGACCGGCGCGCCGTCGAGCGCGTTCTTGACCGCCACGAGCGTCTCCACCGTGCTGGCGCCGATCACCGTCGCTGGGCTCGCCTCGAGCAGCTCGCGCTCGCCGTCGTCGAGGTCGCGAATCCCGGCGAGCACCACCCGCTCGGGCGACACAGGGTCGCCGAGCCCGGTGTCCCACACGCCGCAGGCGCCCGCCAGGCACATGCCTCCGAGGTAGCCGCTGCCGGTGGTGTCGGGTGAGTTGTAGTCGCCGTGCGCGTCGAGCCAGAGGAGCCGGGCCTCGGGGCGGTTGCGGATCGCGGCCGGCAGGGTCGTGAGCGATACCGAGCAGTCGGAGGCGAGCATGACGGGGACGTCGCCCGCCGCCAGCGCGTCGTCGATCTGGCCACCCGCCTCGAGCAGGCAGCCGCGCGACTCGCGCAGGTCGTCCTCGAAGCGCGTCTCGCGCACCTCCGGCGAGCTGCCGATGTAGCGCGGCTCGACCCCGAGCGCTTCGCCCACGAGCGGAGCCAGGATCTCGACGCCGGCCGGGGCGCCCGGGAAGCGGTCCGCCGTGCGGCAGCGCATGGCTATCAGTGAGACGCTCACGGGCTCAGCGCCCCGTCCACTGCGGCTCGCGCTTCTCGAAGAACGCCTTCACGCCCTCCTGGATGTCCTCGGTCGTGAAGGCGAGCGAGAGCTGCGCGCGCAGCAGGTCGAGGGCGTCCTCGAAGGGCATGTCGAGCTGCCTGTACATGGCGTCCTTGCCGAGCTTCATGAGGACCGGCGACTTGCCCGCGAGCCTGATCGCCCAGTCGTCGACGGCGGCTTCGAACTCGTCCGCCGGGACGACGCGGTTGACGATCCCCGCCGCGACCGCCTCCTCCGCGGAGATCCGCTCTCCGAGCAGCAGCAGCTCGTTGGCCTTCTTGCGCGGCACGTTGCGGTAGATCAGCGCCATGATCATGAACGGGAAAACGCCGACGTTGATCTCCGGCGTGCCGAAGCTCGCGCCCTCCTTCGCGACGATCAGGTCGCAGGCGAGCGCCAGCCCGAGCGCGCCGGCGAGCACGTGCCCGCCCGCCGCGCAGATCGTCGGCTTGCCGAGCTGCATGATCGTGCGGAACAGGCGCGGGAAGCGCTCGGTCCCGAAGTGCTTGTGGACGAGCGGCACGTCGGCGGCGAACTGGTCGAGGCTGCCGCCGGCGGAGAAGACCTTGTCGTGCGTCGAGGTGAGCACGACGCAGCGGACCCGCTCGTCGTCGCGGGCCGACTCGAAGGCGGCGATCAGCTCGCCGAGGAGCTCGTTCGAGAGCGCGTTGCGAGTTTCCGGCTGATCGAGCGCGATGGTCGCGACGCCGTCCGCGCGGACGTCGTAGAGAATCGTCTCGTAGGGCACGCGGCCGATTTCTACTACTCGCCCCGACGCGACCGCTTGCCCGCGACCGCGCGGCGGGCTACGGTCCGCGGGACCGGCACCCGAGGAGGCTTGATGTTCAACACGATCGTCGTCGGCACCGACGGCTCTTCCACGGCGGACATCGCGGTGACGCGTGCGGCCGAGCTCGCCCGGCTCACCGGCGCCAGCCTGCACGTGGTCAGCGCCTATACCCCCTCGGCGGCGCGGGTGGGACAGGAGGCCGCCGGCGAGTACGCCGTGGGACCCGACTACAAGGTCGACGCGGTGCTGACTGGCACGCTCGACCGCCTGAGTCCCGAGGGCGTTGAGGTCAAAGCGCACAGCCCCAAGGGCGATCCCGGCGACGCGATCGTGGAGGTCGCCGTGCAGGAGAGCGCCGACCTGATCGTGCTCGGCAGCCGAGGGATGCAGGGCGCCCGGCGGATACTCGGCAGCGTCCCGAACAAGGTCTCGCACAACGCGCCCTGCGATTTGCTGATCGTGCAGACGACCTGATCCGCGAAGCGCGGACAAGGGGTTTGAATCCTTACGGGCGCGCCTCGTTAGGGGTTTCGCCGCGGCCCGCCAGCGCCCGGACCTCTTTGGTCAGCTGCAAGATCTGCTTGGACAGGTCGAGCAGCTCTTTGTTCTGCTGGTCCTCCTCCTGGACCGTGCTCCACTGCTCGTCGGCGATCACTTGGCGCTTCGCGTCGGCGCGGTTCTGGCTGATCATCACGCTCGTGGCCGCCACGCTGCCGCTCTCCGCCGGCTAGCGCGAGCAGCTTCCACAGACGCCTCAGCCTGGCGGGGGCATCCATGCCGCCCGCATGTCGACCCGCTCGCCACTGAACGGCACGCCCTCGGCCTCGAGCAGGCGGCGCTGGCGCTCGCCCTGGGCAAGGGTGCCGTCGGCGCGGACGACGCGCTGCCAGGGGACGTCCGGATCGTGGCAGGAGGCGAGCACGGTGCCCACGAAGCGGGGCGCGCCCGGCGCGAGGTCGCCGTAGGTGGTGACGAAGCCCTCCGGGATCAAGCGCACCCGGCGCAGCACCTCGGCCGCGCGTTGCTCGTCCAACTCAGAGGACCGCCACGGCGTCCGCGATCGGGACGTCGCCGGCGATCACGTCGAACGTCACCCCGATGGTGTTGGGCGCGGCGAGCACCGCGGCGAGCGTCGCGGCCACGTCTTCGCGGGGGATCGTCCCCGTGCCGATGTCCTGCCCGGCGCGGATGCGTCCGCTGCCCGGGTCGTTGGTCAGCCCGCCGGGCCGCACGATCGTCCACGCGAGCCCGCTGCGCTGGAGCCGCGCGTCCGCCTCTCCCTTGGCCTCCTGATAGGGCCGCATCGCGGGTGGCGCACTCGCGGGATCACTCGCCCCGATCGCGCTCACCATCACGTAGCGCGTGATATCGCGGCGTTCGGCCGCCTCCATCAGCTTGACCGCCGCACCCAGGTCGACGGTCTTCTTGCGCTCCGGCCCGCTGCCGGGACCCGCTCCGGCCGCGAACACGACGGCGTCTGCGCCCTCGACGAAGGGGGCGAGGTCATCCTCAGCCTCCATGTCGCAGATCACCGGCTCCGCGCCCACCTGCTCGAGATCGGCGGCGTGATCGGGATTGCGGATCAGCCCACGCGCCCGATCCCCGCGAGCCGCCATCAGCTCAAGTAGCCGCAGCGCGACCTGTCCATGTCCTCCTGCCACAACGACATCCATGATTTGCAGACTACGCGGCGCGGGGCAGTCGCAGGCGCACGCGTGCGCCCTTGTGCGAGTCGGCGAACCGAAGTGGCGCTGCCGATCGTGCTCGCCTGGCAGCTCGGCCGCTTCGACGCCTCGACCTACCGCGAGCACGTGAGCCGGGCCGCGGACTTCATCGCGGCGCGCGGGGCGATGCCGGGGCGGCCGCCGGGCGGCTCGCGTCGATGGCCGGCGCGGCCAACGAGGGCTGGATGATCCCCGAGCAGGTGTGGGACGAGAACCCACCGTCCGGGCAGCCGGGCTTCCCGCGCGGCGAGGGGACGCTGTCCGCAACGCCGCTGGCCTGGTCGCACGCGCAGTTCGTGCGCCTGGCCTGTCGATCGACGCCGGGCGGCCAGTCGAGCAGCCGCGCGTCGTGGCCTGTCGCTACGCCGGCTGCTGAGCGAGCAGCGGGTAGCAGGGACCGGACACGCCGAGCGCCTCGAGCATGTACAACCAGATCTCGCTGCGCGTGGGGAAGGCCGGGATCGCGTGGAACAGGCGCTCGAGAGGCACCTCGCCGACCACCGCGATCGTCGCGGCGTGCAGGAACTCGGCCACTTCGGGACCGGTGAAGGTGGCGCCCACGATCACGCGCCGGTCCTCGTCGACCACGAATCGGGTCGTGCCCGGGGCATCGTCGCGGCCGTAGAAGGAAGCGCCCGCGGCGCTCTGGGTCGGGACGTCGACGACGCGGATGTTCAGACCCGCGTCCTGCGCGGCTGCCGCGGTGTAGCCGACCGCCGCCACGTGCGGGTCGGTGAAGATCACACGCGGGGCCCGCTCCCCGTCCGAGACCAGGCAGGCGCTCTCCATGCCCAGAATCACGTCGGCGGCCACGCGCGCCTGGTACTTGCCCATGTGGGTCAGGAGGGCGCGGCCGTTGACGTCGCCGACCGCGTAGAGCCACTCGTTGGCGCGCATCGCATCGTCGACCTCGATCGGCCCGCCCGGTTCGAGCCCGATGGTCTCGAGCCCGATGTCGTCCGTGTTCAGGTGCCGCCCGGTGGCGACGAGGAGCTGTTCTCCTCGCAGCGGTCCTCCGCTCTCGAGCTGGACCTCCACGTGGCCGTCCTGGGCGCGCACGCCCGAGACCCTGACGTCAAGCTGCACGTCGACGCCGGCCTCCTGCAGGGCGTTCCGCACGTCCTCGCTTGCGAACGGCTCCTCGCGCCCGATCAGCCGATCGGAGCCCTCCACGAGGCTCACCTGTACGCCGAACGACCTGTAGGCCTGCGCCATCTCGACGCCGACGACCCCGCCGCCGAGGATCACCAGGCTCTCGGGGATCTCCTTCGCGGTCGTCGAGTCGCGGTTTGTCCAGTGCGGCGCCTCGCGCAGTCCTGGGATCGGCGGGATGAGCGGACTCGAGCCGGTGGCCACGACCACGGCGCGCCTCGCCGTGAGCGTGTCGTCGCCCACGCGGACGCGGCGCTCGCCGTCAAAGCGACCGGCCCCGCGAAAGATGGTTACGCCGCGGTCGGTGAGCCAGGGCTCCATGTGCGAGTCGTCGAGGCCGTGGATGATCTCGTCGCGGCGATCGAGCACCGCCTGCACGTCGAGCGCGCCGCTCACCGCCTCGTGCACGCCGGGGATGCGGCGCACCTCGGCCAGCAGCTCCGCGGGGCGCAGCATGGCCTTCGAGGGCATGCAGGCATAGAAGGAGCACTCACCCCCGATCAGGTGTGGCTCGACGATCGCCACCTCGAGCTCCCCCTCTCCGAGCCTTCCGGCCGCCACCTCTCCCGCCGGCCCGGCGCCGAGGATGATCACGTCGAATTCGCGCTCGCTCATGGCGGCAAGGTATCTCCCGTGCACGATCCGTTACACGCGAGCCCGCACGCAGGAAGTAGGAAGTGCCACTGTTTACTTTTCCTGGGCGCCGCGTTAGCTTGCCTCCATGGCCACCCCAGACACGCTCCTCAAGCCCGACCACGGCGCCAGCCGCAAGCACTTCATCTTCACCGAGGAGCACGATCAGCTCCGAGAGTCGATCCGCGCATTCGTGTTGAAGGAGCTCGCCCCGCACGCCGCCGAGTGGGAGGAGACCACCTTCCCCGACTCCGTCTTCCGGCGCATGGGCGAGCTCGGCTACCTGGGTCTCTCCTATCCCGAGGAGTACGGCGGGCAGGGCGGCGACTACTTCTGCAACATCGTGCTCGCCGAGGAGATGTCGCACGCCGGCTCCGGTGGGCTGGCAATGGGCGTCGCGGTGCACACGGACATGGCGACCCCGCCCGTCTTCCTGTTCGGCACCGAGGAGCAGAAGCAGGAGTGGCTCGTGCCGGCGATTCGCGGCGAGAAGATCTCCTGCCTCGGGATCAGCGAGCCCGACGCCGGCAGCGACGTGTCCGGGATCAAGACGCGCGCGGTGCGCGACGGCGACGAGTGGGTCATCAACGGCTCGAAGACCTACATCACGAACGGGCACCGAGCCGACTTCATCGTGCTCGTGACCAAGACCGATCCCGACGCCGGCTACGACGGCTTCTCGCTCTTCCTCGTCCCGATGGACACCCCCGGCGTCGTCCGCGAGAAGAAGCTCGAGAAGCTCGGTATGCACGCGAGCGACACGGCGCTGCTCTCCTTCCAGGACGTGCGCGTGCCCGCCGACGCGCTGATCGGACAGGAGGGCAAGGGCTTCTACCACATCATGTGGGAGCTCCAGGGCGAGCGCCTGATCGGCGCCGCCGGCTGCGTGGCGGGCGCGCAGCGCTGCTTCGACCGCACCCTGAAGTACGCCGGCGAGCGGTCCGCCTTCGGGCGCCCGATCGGGAAGTTCCAGGCGATTCGCCACAAGTTCGCCGACATGGCGACGAAGATCGAGGCCGGGCGCGCGCTGACCTATGCCACGGCGTGGCGCTTCGCGAACGGCGAGTACCCGGTCCGCGAGATCTCGATGGCCAAGCTGTACACCGCGCGCATGGCCTGCGAGGTGGTCGACGAGTGCCTCCAGATCCACGGCGGCGCGGGCTACATGAAGGAGTACGGCATCGAACGCGCCTGGCGCGACATGCGCCTCAACCGCATCGGCGCCGGCACGGACGAGGTGATGCTCGACGTGATCGGCCGGTCGTACGGGCTCTGAGGCGGCCGCGGGCGGCCAAGCTGCCGAGCTCCACGCTGTGTGACAAGGGAGTGACGATTCGCATTCAAATCGACCGCTCGCGGCCGCTGCACGAGGGCGCGGCCCGCGGACACAACCGCTGGTGGCCTGGACTCGAGCCGGTGGCCTCGTGCGACCCGGGCGACGAGGTCACCTTCGAGATCCGCGACTCGCGCGACCGCACGATCAGCCGCGACTCGGGGCACGAGAACCTGCTCGACGTCCCGTCCCTCGCCCACCCACTCACGGGACCGCTCGAGGTCCGGGGCGCACAGCCGGGCGACGTGCTCGAGCTCGAGGTGCTCGGCTATGAGACCGACGACTTCGGCTGGACCGCGATCTGGCCGGGCTCGGGGTTCCTCGGCGACCTGTTCCGGGAGCCCTTCCTCGCCAAGTGGGAGATCGAGGACGGCGTGGCCCGCTCGCAGCAGGTGCCGGGGGTGGCGGTGCCGGGGTGCACGCATGCCGGAGTGATCGGCGTGGCGCCCTCGCGCGAGCTGTTCGAGCGCGCGCTCGCCCGCGAGCGTGTGCTGGCGGACCGGGGCGGGCGCGTGCCGCTGCCCGACCCGGAGCACGCCTGGCCGCCCGAGGCGGCCGACGGGCTGCGCACCTACCCCCCGCGCGAGAACGGAGGCAACATCGACATCCGCGACCTCGGCCCGGGCGCGCGCCTGTGGCTGCCAGTCCACGTCGAGGGTGGGCTGCTGTCGGTGGGTGACCTGCACTTCGCGCAGGGGGACGGCGAGGTTTGCATCTCGGCGATCGAGACCGGCGGCGCGGCCAGCTTCCGAGTGGGCCTTGGGAGCCCCGGTGACTGGCACCCGGAGTTCCCCGCCTACGAGGCGCCGCCGCGGCCCGCGCGGCCGATCTTCGCGACCACCGGCATCCCGCTCGACGACGCCGGCGACCAGGGCGATCTGGATCTCAACCTGGCCACGCGGCGCGCGCTGCTCGAGCTGCTCGGTTGGCTCACCGCCACGCGCGGTCTCGGACGCGAGGCGGCCTATGTGCTGATGAGCGTGGCGGCGGAGGTGCGGGTCTCGGAGCTCGTCGACGCGCCGAACGCGCTCGTCTCCGCGGCCCTTCCGCTCGACGTGTTCGAGGACTGAGCCCGACGCTACGATGGCGCCGCCGATGAGCGACTTCGCGGCCACGATCAGCGAGGCCTACGCGACCGAGGGAGCGGCTATCGATCTCGGCCGCGGGGTGCACGACGGTTCGCTCGCAACCGAGGCCGTGGTCAAGGTGCCGCTGCGGATGATGAACCGACACGGCCTGATCGCGGGCGCCACCGGGACCGGCAAGACCATCACCCTGCAGACGATCGCGGAGCAGCTCTCCGACGCGGGCGTGGCGGTGTTCGCGGCGGACGTCAAGGGCGACGTCTCCGGGCTCGCCGCCCCGGCCGAGCCCGGCGGCCCCGCCGAGAAACGCATGCGCGAGCTCGGCCTCCCGTTCGAGCCGCGCGGGTTCCCGGTCGAATACCTCTCGCTTGGCGGGATCGGCCCCGGAGTGCCGGTCCGGGCGACCGTGTCCGACTTCGGCCCGCAGCTGCTCGCCAAGATCCTCGAGGCGAACGAGACGCAGGAGCAGAGCCTCGCGCTCGTCTTCCACTACGCGGACCAGAAGGGCCTGCCGCTGCTCGACCTTTCCGACCTGCGGGCCCTGCTCAGCTTTCTCGAGTCGGATGCCGGGAAGAGCGAGCTCGAGGGGATCGGCGGGCTCGCCTCCTCGACCGTCGGCGTGCTTCTTCGCAGCCTGGTCGGGCTCGAGACGGGAGGCGGCAGCGAGTTCTTCGGCGAGCCACAGCTCGACATCGCCGATCTGATCAGAACGACGCCGGACGGGCGCGGCGTCATCTCCTGCCTCGAGCTGCCGGCGGTCCAGGACAAGCCGCGGCTCTTCTCGACCGCGCTCATGTGGCTGGTGGCCGAGCTGTTCGAGCAGCTTCCCGAGGCCGGCGACCTCGACAAGCCGAAGCTCGTCTTCTTCTTCGACGAGGCGCACCTTCTCTTCAACGGGGCCAGCAAGGCCTTCCTCGAATCGGTCACCCAGACGGTCCGCCTGATCCGCTCGAAGGGCGTCGGTGTCTTCTTCGTGACCCAGGTGCCGGACGACGTGCCCGGCGAGGTGCTGGGCCAGCTCGGCAACCGCGTGCAGCACGCCCTGCGTGCCTTCACGCCCGACGACGCCAAGGCGCTCAAGGCGGCCGCCTCGACCTACCCGACGTCGGACTTCTACGACGTCGAGGAGCTGCTCACGCAGATGGGAATCGGCGAGGCGGCCGTGACGATCCTCTCCGAGGACGGCGTGCCCACGCCGGTCGTCCACACCCGGCTGCGCGCGCCCGCCTCGCGCATGGGGCCGGCCGACGACGTCGAGGGCGCCGCCAAGGCGTCTGCGCTCTTCGCCAAGTACGGCACGCGTGCCGAAGCGGAGAGCGCGCGCGAGAAGCTCGCCGCGCGCATGGAGGAGGCCACGGTCCCCGAGCGCGCCGCGGACGCGCCCGAGCCCGCCAAGGCGCCGCGGCGGCGCAAGGACGAGCCTGACGCGGCCACGACAACGACCGGCGGTGTCGACGTGCTGAGCGACTTCCTCACCTCGCGCGAGGGCAAGGCGCTGCAGAAGAAAGTCATGCGCGGGGTCTTCGGCATGCTCCGGAAGTCTCTGTGAGCACGGATCGGTTCTCGCCGGAGGAGTTCGGAGCCGCGTACCGGCGCTTCATGGAGTGGATAACGGAGGGGTACGCGCGCGAGCGGTCGCCGTTCAAGACGCTTCTCGAGGAGCACTTCGCAACCGATCCAGGGACGTTCCCGGTCACGGGAATGCAAGTCGCGCAGTACGACCTGCCGAATCTGCAGCTCGGGTTGGAGGCCTACCTCGAGCAGCCGGGCATCGAGCACCGGCTGGTGGGCTTCGGTGGACATCTCGGACACGCCGAGATGTCCCTTTCGGGCCTCGTCCACGACCAGGCCTTTGGGATCAGTGTGGGCCCCGTGCGACGGGCTGTCGTGGAGCTCGACGCGGGTCGCTCGATCACCTGCGTGAACGCCGGCCTCTTCCTGGTGTCCGCCGGCGAACTGAGGCTCGCCGCGATGGTGATGCGCGGCGAGCGCGGCTGGGACGAGCCGGATCTCCGCCTGGAGGTGATCGCGCAGGAGCAGGAAGACGGCGAGCGTTTTCTCGCCGATCTTCGCGAGTTCATGCGTCAGCGGAACGTCTACCGCGGCAAGGTGCTCGCCTTCACGCGCGGAGACGCGATGAGAGGGCGGGGTCTCTCCGTCGAGTTCCCTCAAGTGGACCCGGTCGGGCGCGAGGCGATCGTCTTACCCGAGGGCGTGCTCGACGTGATCGAGCTGCACACGCTCGAGTTCGCTCGCCACAGCGAGGCGCTCCGGCGCGGCGGGCGCCACCTGCGCCGCGGGCTGCTCCTACACGGACCACCCGGCACGGGCAAGACGCTCAGTGCCTCCTATCTGATTTCCCGGCTCGACGGCAGGACGGTGATCATCCTCACCGGCGGCGCCCTCGGACTCGTGAGTGAGGCCTGCTCCATCGCACGTGAGCTCCAGCCCGCGATGGTCGTCCTCGAGGACATCGACCTGGTGGCACAGGAGCGCACCATGGACGGCTCGCCGACCTCACTGCTGTTTGAGCTGCTCAACGAGATGGACGGCATCGGCGAGGACTCCGACGTGATCTTCCTGATGACGAGCAACCGGCCGGACCTGCTCGAGCCGGCGCTCGCCGCGCGGCCGGGCCGCGTCGATCAGGCAGTCGAGCTCCCGCCGCCCGACGAGGAGTCCCGTGCGCGGCTGATCGAGCTGTTCGGCTCCGGACTCGACCTGCGCCTGGAGGATCAGGGCGCCGTCGTGGCGGCGACCAAGGGCGTGAGTCCCGCCTTCCTGCGCGAGCTGGTGCGCAAGGCGGCCCTGCAGGCGGCCGTCGCCGGGAGCGACACGGTCGACGACAGCCATTTCAGGGCCGCGCTCGCCTTGCTCGAGAGCGGCGGGCCGATAACGCGCGCGATGCTGGGCGCGGACGCCGGCGAGGCAACGCGCCGGCTTGGCTCGCCTGGCTTCGGCGGCGCGGAAGGCTGGGTCGGCGGCGCGGAAGGCTGGGTCGGCGGCATCGACATCATCGAAGAACCATGAGGGAGCCCGTCGGGACGGGCATGCCCGAAGCCCCGCCGGCCAGCCCCGTGCCTCCCTTCACGGAGGAGCACGACGAGCTGCGCGATGAGATCCGGCGCTTCGTTGCCGATGAGCTGCGGCCGCACGCGGCCGAGTGGGAGCGGGCGCGCTGGTTTCCCGACGAGGTCTTCGCCCGGATGGCCGAGCAGGGGCTGCTCGGGATCAAGTACCCGGTCGAATACGGCGGCCGCGGCCTCGGCTACGTCGAGGACGCGATCCTTGCGCAGGAGCTCTCGCGCTGCGGGTCGGGCGGGCTCGCCGCCGGCATCGGCGCGCACGTGAGCATCGCGACCCCGCCGGTGTGGAAGTTCGGGACGGATGACCAGAAACAGCGCTTCCTGACGCCGGCCATCCGCGGCGAGCGGATCGGCGCGCTCGGGATCACCGAGCCGGGCGCCGGCTCGGATGTGGCAGGCATCAGGACCTTCGCGCGCAAGGTCGACGGCGGCTATGTCGTCAACGGGTCGAAGACGTTCATCACCAACGGCGTACGTGCGCACTTCGTGGTCACAGCCGTCCGGACCACCGAGGAGGGCGGTCATCACGGCATCTCGTTCCTCGTGATCGAGAAGGGCATGGACGGCTTCTCGGTCTCTCAGAAGCTCGAGAAGCTCGGCTGGCACGCATCCGATACCGCCGAGCTTGCCTTCGAGGACGTGTCCGTGCCCGAGGAGAACCTGCTCGGCGAGGAGAACCGCGGCTTCTACCTGATCATGGCCAACTTCCAGTGGGAGCGCCTCGTGATGGCGCTGGGGGCCGTCGGCTCGATGGAGGTCGTCCTCGACCGGGTTCTCGAGGCCGCGGCCGGGCGCGCCGAGCTCCGGCACGCTGTAGCGGAGCTGGCCGTCAAGCTCGAGGTGTCACGCTCGTTGACGAACCACGCGCTCTATCTGTTCGCGGACGGCCACGACGCGATCAGGGAGGTGACCGAGGCCAAGCTGCTCTCGCAGCGCTCGGCCGTCGAGGTGGCCGAGACCGCCTTCCGGATCACGGACGGCGACCTCGAGATCGGCCGCGCGCTCCGCGACACCCGCCTGGGGCCGATCGGGGGCGGGAGCGACGAGGTGATGAAGGAGATCCTCGGGAAGCTGATCGGCCTTTAGGCTCGATGGATGCCCAACGACCCACTCTTCGTCGCTCCCGGCGAAGGCCGCGGCGGCGTCAAGGCGGGCGCCGAGGACACCGCGGGCGCCCTCGGCCTGGTGGAGACCGTGATACCCGCAGGTCACAGCACGCCGTTGCACGTCCACGCGGACGAGGACGAGGCGTTCTACGTGCTCGCCGGCACGGTCGACTTCGTCTGTGGCGAGAAGACCTTCCGCGCCGAGTCGGGCGCGTTCGCCTACCTCCCGCGCGGGATCCCTCATACGTTCCTGGGCATCAGTGAGGAGCCTTCGCGCGTACTGGTCCTGCTGCTGCCGGGTGGCCTCGAAGAGGCTTTCGCCGAGCCGGCGCGCTTCCAAGAGCTGCTCGAGCAACACCACGTAGAGGTCGTCGGCCCGCCACTCGGCTGAGCGTGAGGCAGAGGATCCAGGCTACCGCCGCGGCCTGCGTGCCGCCGACTCGGGCTCGTCCGGCCAGCGCCCGTGCTCGTCGAAGAAGCGGCGTGCGTCCTCCTCGCGGCTGCGGTCCTTGTCGCCCTCGACGCCGATCCGGTAGATGACGTTGAGGAGGAGCACCGCGGTCGCGGCGCTGATGAACATGGCGCCCGCGGCCAGCCCTATTCGACCCGACGTCGCGGCTACCACCACGCCCGCCACGAACAGGACGAGCGGAATGCCGTAGCGAACGATTTGCAGGGTCATCGGAGTTGACCTTAGGTAATGATGCCGTGCTCTCGAAACCGATTCTCACGCATCTGATTCCCGTTACCACTTGATTCGCATCAAAGAAAAGGAGACCGTCACGTGGGAGTTCTCGATGGAAAGGCGGCGATCGTCACCGGGTCCGCCCGGGGCATCGGCCGCGCCACCGCCGAACTGCTCGCCGAGCACGGCGCCCGAGTCCTGATCAACGACCTCGACGGCGATGTTGCCGAGCAGGCCTCGGCGGAGATCGCCGGCGAGACCGCAGTGTTCGGCGGCGACCTCACCAAGGAGGGCGTGCCCGACCAACTCGTCCAGAAGGCCATCGAGGAGTTCGGCCAGCTCGACATCATCGTCAACAACGCGGGCTACACCCGCGACGCGGTCGCCCACAAGATGACGGACGACGAGTTCCAGGCGATGCTCGACATCCACACGGTCGTGCCGTTCCGGGTCATCCGCGCGGCGGCGCCGCACATGCGCGACCCAGCCAAGCTGGAGCGCGACGAGGGCCGGGAGGTCTTCCGCAAGATCGTGAACGTGTCCTCGATCTCCGGCACGATGGGAAACGCCGGGCAGGTCAACTACTCGGCCGCCAAGGCGGGCGTGGTGGGCCTCACCAAGACGCTCGCCAAGGAGTGGGGCCAGTTCAAGATCAACGTGAACGCCGTGGCCTTCGGCTTCGTCGAAACGCGCCTGACCGCCGCCAAGGAGTCGGGCAACGTGATGACCAAGGACGGCGAGGAGATCCAGCTGGGCATCCCCGAGCAGATGCGCCAGATGGCGGCGATGATCATCCCACTCGGCCGCCCCGCCTCACCTGAGGAGGCTGCAGGCCCGGTGTTCTTCCTCTGCTCGCCCTGGGCCGACTACGTGCACGGGCAGGTGCTGAACGTGACCGGCGGTCAGTTCGGAGGGATGTACTTCTGAGAGCGGCTGCGGAATAGATGCGCGCGGAGTGGGGTCCTCCATAGCGTGCATACCGACATCGACGCCCGCCGCGAGTTGGCCCTGCGCTCCATCAGCGTGATGGCCGACGGGACCCTGGAGGACTTCGAGGAGGTCCTCCACCCCGAATTCCTCAACCACGAGCAAAAGGACGAGCCGCCCGCCTCGCGTGGGATCGGGCCCGCGACCGCCTACGCGACCGCGCTCTGGCTCCGCGACGCCTTCGCGGACCTGCGCTGGGAGATCCACGAGGTGGTGGCGGAGGGCGACCTGGTGGTCGTGCACTGCACCATGCACGGTCGCCACGTGCGGCCGTTCGTCTCCTACGACGCCGAGGCCAGGGTGAGTGAGGTCTTCCCGCCAACCGGCGCGACATTCGCCAGCACCCAGACTCACTGGCTCCGGATCAGGGACGAAAGGGTCATCGAGCACTGGGCGAATCGCGATGACCTCGGCATGGCCGTCGAGCTCGGCTGGGTGCCGCCGAGGCCCCTCTACCTCCTTCGCTCCGCGCTCGCGAAGCGGCGCGCCCGGCGCGCGGCCGCCTAGGACCGGTCAGGCCGAGGGCCCGGTGACCACCGTGTCGGACTCGGGGACGCCATCCTGGCTGCCGGCGTCGACCGAGTGGTCGGGGTTCCAGCTGTACGCGTATTCGGGCTTGTCGACCTCCTGCCAGAGCGTCGACAGCCTGAGCGGGCGGAACGTGTCCCACATGACCGCGAGCTCGTCGGTCGACTTCTTGCCGAGCGCCTTCTCGACCGCCCCCGGCTGGGGGCCGTGCGGCAGGCCGGACGGGTGCAGCGTGATCGAGCCGACGTCCACGCCCTTGCGTGCCGCGTAGTCGCCGGCGGCGTAGAACATGACCTCCTCGGACTGGATGTTCGAGTGGTGGTACGGCAGCGTGACCGCCTGGGGGTCCCAGTCGAGCATGCGCGGCGCGAACGTGCAGATCACGAAGTTCGGGCCCTGGAACGTCTGGTGGGCCGGGGGCGGCAGGTGGAAGCGCCCCGCCCGCGGCTCGAAGTCGTCGGCGTTGAACGTGTACGGCCACACGTAACCGTCCCAGCCGACGACGTCGAACGGGTGCCGGTCGAGCACGTAATTCTGGTGGCCGTCGCGCACGCGTACCGTCACCGGAAACTCGCCCGCCTCGTCGAACGTCTCGAGCTCCCCGGGCGGATGGAAGTCGCGCTGTGAGAACGGCGCGTGCTCGAGCAGCTGGCCGTAACGGTTGCGATAGCGGTTCGGCGTCTCGATCTCACCGGGGGTGTGGAAGCAGAGCCAGACCTGCTCGGCCCCATCGGCGAGCTCGAAGGCATGCGTGGTCCCGCGCGGGATCACGAGGTAGTCGCGCTCCCGGAACGCCACGCGGCCGAAGACGGTGCGCAGCACGCCCGAGCCGCGGTGGACGTAGATGACCTCGTCGCCCTCACCGTTGCGGTAGAAGCCGTCGAGCTCCTCGGTCGGCTTGGCGACCGAGACCTCGATGTCCCCGTTCCACATCAAGAGCCGCCTGCTCGACACCGGATCGCCGCCCCCCTCGACGGGGTTGGTGTCCGCGAGCCGGTGGACGTGAGCGTCCGGCACCCATTCCTCGCGCTCGATCGGGCGGAAGGCTCCGACCTGCTCCAGCCGGCATGGCGACTGCAGGTGAAGCAGGATCGACTCGTTGCCCGAGAAGCCCTCGTAGCCCATCACCTCCTCGACGAGAAGGGGTGAGTCGCCGTCCGAGCCGTCGCCGTTCCGGCGGACCTGGACGTGCCGCTTGGGGGGTATCTGTCCGAGACTTGCGTAACGCATCGTTTAGAGGTTTCCTCTCCGCTCCTGCTCGCGCTCGATCGCTTCGAACAGGGCCTTGAAGTTGCCCTCGCCGAAGCCGCGAGCGCCGTGCCTCTCGATGA
Organism: uncultured Thermoleophilaceae bacterium; assembly: GCA_963751835.1. Classification (GTDB taxonomy): domain Bacteria; phylum Actinomycetota; class Thermoleophilia; order Solirubrobacterales; family Thermoleophilaceae; genus JACVRW01. The sequence goes on from CAVVWD010000011.1 coordinate 431,188, forward strand.
TCTCGAAGAACACGGTCGGGCGGTCCCCGGTCGGCTTGGTGAAGATCTGCAGCAGATAGCCCTCGTCGTCGCGGTCGACCAGGATCCCGAGCCGCTTGAGGTCCTCGACGTCCTCCTCAATCTCGCCTATGCGCACCGGCACCTCGTCGTAGTACGACTCGGGGATCGAGAGGAACTCCACTCCGCGCTCGCGCAGCTCGCCGACGGTGCCCACGATGTCGCGCGTGGCGAGCGCTATGTGCTGAGCGCCGGCCCCGTTGTAGAAGTCGATGTACTCCTCGATCTGCGACTTGCGCTTGCCCTCGGCGGGCTCGTTGATCGGGAACTTGATCCGGCCGCTGCCATCCGTGACGACCTTGGACATCAGCGCGGAGTACTCGGTCGAGATCGCCTCGTCCGAGAAGTGGATCATCTCGGTCATCCCGAAGACGCGCTCGTAGTAGTGGACCCACTCGTCCATGTGGCCGAGCTCCACGTTTCCGACGATGTGGTCGATCGCCATGAGGAGCAACTCGTCCGGATCGTGTGGCGCCTCGGAACGGCGCTCGTAGCCCGGAAGGAAGGCGCCGCGGTACTCGTCACGCTGCACGAACAGGTGGAGCGTGTCGCCGTAGGTCGCGATCGCGGAGAGCTGCACGCGGCCGTGCTCGTCGTCCTCCCACCGGGGTCTGCTCACGCCCCGCGCCCCGTGTGAGACCGCATGCTCGTAGGCGGCCGCCGCGTCGGGAACGCTCAGCGCGATCTTGTGGACGCCGTCGCCGTGGTGGGCGTGGTGGCCAGCGATCTCGTCGCCGCCCTTGAGCGTCCCGGTGAGGACGAGCCTGATCCTGCCCTGCTCGAGCACGTGCGACACCCGGTCGCGGCTCCCGGTTTCGAGCCCCCTGTACGCCGTCTCGGTGAAGCCGAAGGCACTCTTGAAGAAGTGGGCGGCATGCGCGGCGTTGCCGACGTAGAACTCCACGTGGTCGATGCCGTGGATCGGCATCCGATCGTGCTCGGGCACCGGTGGGCTGACGGTGCCGGTGGCAAGCTGCTCGGTCGCCATCGGGCTCCTCTCTCGATTTCAAACTGGTGACGTAATGATTCCGTCGAATCGATGACTCGACAACGCCGATTTGTTGCAAGAATGGCACAATTCCGCCTCCAATGGACGACACTGACCAGAGAATCGTTGCGCTGCTCCGGGAGAACGCCCGCCGCTCGTTCCAGGACATCGGGGAGCACGTCCACCTCTCTGCTCCTGCGATCAAGCGCCGCATCGACCGGCTCGAGGCCGTGGGCGTCATCCGCGGCTACACGGCGGTAGTGGATCCGACCGCCTTCGGCTGGCACGCCGAGGCGTTCGTCGACCTCTACTGCGAGGGGCGCATGCCCGCCGATTCCATCAAGCAGGCCGTGGAGGGCGAGCCGGGCGTGGTGTCCGCGCACACGGTCGCCGGCGAGGCGAGCGCGCTGCTGCACGTGCAGGCGCGCGACACGCAGGACCTCGAGCTGTGCCTGGAGCGCATCCGGGCCACCGACGGCATCACGCGCACCGTTACCGAGGTGGTGCTGTCGACGTTGTTCGAGCGCTAGCCACTCGGCGCGAGCAGGGCGTGTAGTTCGGTGAGCATTTGGGCGGGCGCTTGGGTGACGTCGTGGTGGGTGTAGCGGCGGTGCTGGTCGCCGCGGGCGTGGGCCTGGCGTTCGCGTTTGCGGTCTTGTTCCCAGGCGTGGCGGCTGTTGTGGTAGCTGTAGCTGTCGAGCTCGACGGTCAGGTGGTGCTCTTGCCAGCGGCAGTCGACGCGGTGGGCGCCGGCCTTCGTGTTGGTGGCCGGCAGCGGCAGTTGTTGCTCGCGCAGCAGGGTGAGGAAGCGGCGCTCGAGTTCGCTGAGCGTGACGTGCACGTCGCCGCGCAGGACGCGGCGCAGTTTGGCGGCGCCCTTGGCCCGCGGTGTCCTCGCCAGCGCCCGCTCGACCTGGGCCGGTGTTGTCCGGTGGCGGACGCCGGCCTCGTGGGCTGCGCGGGCCAACTCGGGTAACGACAGCAACGAGGACAGGTCGACGAGTGTGCGCGGCACGGTCGTGACCGCGATCCGGCGCCAGCTGGTGGTGTCGCGGGCGTCCAAGCGCCGCCGGCGTGTCCTGACGCCCTTGACCCTGCGCGCGGTCGGGGCCGTCACCTCCGGCTGGGGCGCCGGGCCCTTCACGAGCCCGAACAGATACGCCGCCGCCAGCCCACTCAGCACCGCCCCCTTGCCGCAAGCCCTGACCGCCGCCATGTAGCGCGCCTCGATGCTCGGGGCGCGATGCCCTGCCCGGTAAACCCCGCGGAACTCGACGATCAGGGCCCCCGACTGGACACGGCCGTCGATCTCGGCCTTGGTCAACCGGGCGTCGAGAAGCTCCAGACGCGTGACCACCCCATGCGCGCCCGTCGCAATCCTCGCGATTCTTCGCTCTACCGTGCTGACTTGACCCGCCATAGCGATGTCAAGTCAGCAAAGCTCCGAGATTCGCCCCCGGCGGCGGCCGGGGGTGACCGGGCCGCGGCGGGGCGAGCGGCCGCGGCGGCGGGGCGGAACCGGCCGCCGGCCGGTCGGGCCGCGACGGGCCGGGGCCGGGGTGGGCGCCCCGGCGGGGGCCGTCAGCGGTCGGCGGCTATGCCCGGTCCCTCGCCCGGGTCGTCGTCCCCGCCCTCGGGGTCACGAACGACCTCGGTGGGGTCGATCTCGTCGGGCTCGCCGTAGACGGCGCCGGACTCGTCCGAGCGCTCCTCCGGAGTGAAAGCGTCCTCGGCCGGGCTGTAGCCCGGGTCTCCGTGGCTGGCCGCCTCGATCAGCTCCGCCTCCGCATCCTCGAAGCCTTCGGCCTCGCCCTCGCCGGCCTCCTCGAGCGGCCGGTGCGCCTCGTCCGTGTCGTAGTCCGGGCGTTCGCCGCCGATCGCGGCCGCCTCCGCTGCCGCCGCCTCCTCCTCGTGCCGCGCGAAGTCGTCCTCGCGCTCCCTGTTCTCCTCGTTCGTCGTCATGCCGAAGGTGTACCCCTGACCACGGAAGGGGGAACCTCACGCGGCGGGCAGCTCCCGTCCGTAGATCCGCAGCGAGTGGCCGCGCAGCTCGATCTCGCCCTCCTGCGTCATGCCGAGCTTCTCGGCCACCCGGATCGAGCGCGCGTTCCGCGGCTCGATCAGGCTAATGATGTGCCGCGCGCCGAGGGCCTGCTGCGCCCACTCGACCGCCGCCCGGCCGGCCTCGCCCGCCAGCCCCTCGCCCCAGCGCCGGCGCGCGACCGTCCAGCCGACCTCCAGGTCCGGCCAGTCGGGCGGGCGCAGCAGCCCCGCCCGGCCGACCAGCTCACCGCTCGAGCGCTCCTCGAGCGCCCAGTGGCCGAAGCCCTTGAGCACCCAGTGCCCGCTGAAGAAGGCCATCTCCCCCCAGGCTTCCGCGGGATCGATCCCGCCCCTGCGGCCGAGCGCGCGCATCACCTCGTTGTCAGCGCAGATCGCTGCCCAGGGCTCGAGGTCCTCGTCGCGCCAGCCGCGCATCACGAGCCGCTCGGTCTCGAGCACGGGAACCGAGAACGTGCGCTCGCTCATTCCTTGCCTTTCCGCTCCTCGGCGAGCGGCCTGCCGCCCGCGTCTGCCAGCCCGCCCGGCGGCCAGGCTCCGAACCAGTTGTCGCGCGCGCCGTCGATCGTGAGGATCGCGCCCGAGACGTAGTCGCCTGCCGGCGAGGCGAGATAGGCCACGAGCCAGGCGAACTCCTCCTCGGTCCCCAGCCGCTGCAGCGGCACCGTGCCCGCCACCCCTTCGACCACAGGCGTCGGGTACTTCGTCATCAGCGTCTCGGTGGCGAAGTGGCCGGCGGCCAGCGCGGTCAGCCTGATCCCGAAGCGCGCCCACTCGATCGAGAGGACGCGGGTGAGGTTCTCGACGGCGGCGCGCGCTGCGGACGAGTGCGCCATCCCCGGGAGCCCGTGGTGGGGCGACAGCGTCACGTTGATGATCTTCCCTCCGCCGCCACCCATCATCGCCTTGGTCGCAACGGCGTGCGTCATCAGCCAGGTGCCCTCGACGTTCAGCCGGATCACGGTCCGGAAGCCCTTCGGGGTGATGTCCTCGGCCGGGATGAGGAACTGGCCGCCGGCGTTGTTGACGAGGAGGTCGATGCGTCCGTGGCGAGCGAGCACCTCGTCGACGAGCGCCTCCACCTGATCCGCCTCGCGGATGTCGCAGGCGATCGGCTCGCAGCGTCCTCCGTCCGCGGCGGCAGCGGTCTGCGCGAGCGGCTCGAGCCGCCGCCCGCAGACGACTACGCGCGCGCCCAGCGCCGCCAGCTCGAGAGCGCTCGCGCGGCCCAGGCCCGAGCCGCCGCCGCTCAGGAGGGCCACCTGCCCGTCAAGCAGGCCGGGCTGGAAGAGCTTGGAGGGCATGGACGCGCCAGGGTAACCCGGAGCCAATCGTTAGGGAGCCCTAACACGTGCTACCCTGCGCCGCCGTGCACGTCAGGTGCTGCCGATCGAATCCACGCTGCCGCGACTGCCCGGCGCGCAAGATCGACGACGACCGGCTGCTGCTCGCTCTCGGGATCGCTCCCGAGCCGCCGCTGCCCGCCCACCTGCGCGGCGTGCCGAGGAGCCTGCACAAGTACGAGCCGCTCTTGCGGAGAGCCTGGAACGAGCGGGCCGAGGGCATGCGTGCCGAGCGCCTAGAGCTCGAGCTCGTACCCGCCGCCCCTGCCACAGAGCGGGCCAGGCCGTAGTAGTCCCCGACGACGGCATCACGTACGAGCTCACCCGCCTCCGAGTGGGCGACGGATGGGAGACCACGGTCTACCTCGTCCGGCACCCGCGCGCGACCACGTCCGTGCGTGTGGTCGTATTCCCGGAGACACGAAGCCTTGACCAGTGGTGCGCCGCCAATGACAAGCCGGAGGCCATCGTCGCCGGCTTCTTCCTCCGCGATCCCTACCGGCCGCTCGGCGAGGTCCGCATCGACGGCGCGCTCGTGGAGCACGAGCCGGTCGCCGCGCCCTGGGGTCGTGTCCGCGGCTGCGTGCAGGTCGACGACGGCCTGTGGATCGCCCCCCTGGTCCACCGAAAGCACCTGCTCAATCGCCCCTACTCGCACCAGGACCAGCCCGCTCCCGAGTCGCGTCCGGTGGTGACCGCGCTGCTCTTCGAGCCGCGGCCCGCAGCCGGAGGAGGCTAGGTCCCTCCGCCCAGGTCGTTCCCGTCGCGCGCGACGAACTCCTCGAGCATCATCGGGTACTCGCGCACCCGCTCGGCCACCTGGAGCAGGGCGTCCATGGTGGCCTCCTCCTCGACCTGCTCGTCGACGAACCACTGCATGAAGCTCTCGCTCGCGTAGTCGTCGGTCTCGCGCGCGATCTCGAACAGCTTCCCGATCTGGACCGTGGTCTTCTTCTCGTTCTCGAGCGCGAGGGCGATCGGGGTCACGTGGTCCTCGAAGTCCGTCTTCGGGGCCTTGATCTCGCCCAGCCGCAGCGGTGAGTTCGTGTCGCGCAGGTAGTTGACCATCCTCATGGCGTGCCCGCGCTCCTCGTCGGCCTGCTTGTAGAAGAGCTTGGCCAGCCGCGGGAACGTCTCGCGGTCGTAGTAGGCGGCCACCGCCGTGTACTGGTGCGCCGCCGCGAGTTCACGGGCGACCTGGTCGTTCAGCTCGTTCACGAAGCGCTCGGATGGCATTGCCGTAAGCCTATCCGGGGCGCCCCCTCGAAGCCCTCAGCTGGATCGAGTTCTGGGAGGAGCTGGCCGACCGCGGCTCCGGCTAGCGTTTCTCCAGCCGATGGAGACCGCCGCGGAGCCCCGGCCGGCCGATTTGCCCCTGGCGGGCGGCCGCCGCGGCGCGACGGTCGTGCTGCACCCGCTGCTGACCGGCCGCGTGAGGGGCCCGAAGGCATGGTTCCTGCGCAGCGAGGGGCGTCTCGGCGCCCTGCGCGCGTACGGGATCGGCGTGCCGAAGCGGGACTGGATCGACGTGCCCGTGCCGGCGTTCCTCGTCGAGCATCCGGGCGCCGGGCCGGTCCTGATCGACACCGGTTTCCACCCCTCCGTGGCCGTCAACCCGCGCCAGAACCTCGGCCGAATCGCCCCCTTCATCTTCAGGGACCTGAAGATGGACCCGGATCAGGCAGTGCCGGCACAGCTGCGCGAGAAGGGCATCCCGCCCGGAGACGTCCGCGTGGTGGTGATGACCCATCTGCACATGGATCACGCGAGTGCCATCTCCGAGTTCCCGCAGGCGACGTTCGTCGTCTCGGCGCCCGAGTGGGAGTCGGCCACCACGCGGGGCCAGCGCCACGGCTACGTGAGACGCCAGTTCGACCACGGCTTCGACTACCGGCTGCTCGACTTCGAGAGTCGCGACGCGTCCTCGTTCTCGGGCTTCGGCCGCTCGTTCGACCTTTTCGGAGACGGGAGCGTTCGCGCTCTCTTCACCCCCGGCCACACACTTGGGCACATGTCGGTGGTGGTGCGGACGAGCGGACTCGAGGTGCTGATCACCGGGGATGCGATCTACCTGCGCGAGACGCTCGAGAGCTCGCACCTCCCGCACCGGACAGACGACGAGCACCTGTTCCGCCGCTCGCTGCGCGAGATCCAGCAATACCGCAAGGAAACCCCGGACGCGCTCATCATCCCCGGTCACGACTGGGAAGCCTGGAACGAGCTCGAGCCGGAGTACGGGGAATAGAACGCCCTGCCAGGCGGTCCAGAGAGTGGACCCGCCACAGAAGAGGACCCACATGGCCACCCAGATAGAGCAGCACGTCGCGACCAGCCCCTGGCCCCTCGCCCCGGTACCCGAGACCGACCTCACGAGCTACGTACTCGCGGGCTCGGAGCGGCACCCCGGCCGACCGTCCCTCATCGATGCGCCCAGTGGCAGGACGATCCGGCACGGAGAGCTCACCCCGATGGTCCGCCGCGTCGCCGCTGGGCTCGCCGCGCGCGGGTTCGGAGAAGGCGACGTGCTGGCAATCTACGCGCCGAACGTCCCGGAGTACGCCGTGGCGGTGCACGCGGCGATGTCCCTCGGCGGCGCGGTCACGACCGCCAACCCGCTCTACAAGCAGGACGAGCTGGCGTATCAGCTGGCCGACTCGGGGGCCCGGGCGCTCCTTACGGTGCCGCCCTTCCTCGAGCCTGCCCGCGGGGCGGCGGCCAAGGCCGGCTGCGCTGACCTGCTCGTGCTCGGCGAGGGCGAGGGCGCCACGCCATTCGGTGCCCTCCTGCAGTACGGAGACGAGCCGCCCGCGCCGGCGATCGACCCGAACGCCACCGCCGCGCTCATGTACTCGAGCGGCACGACCGGGGCGCCCAAGGGCGTCGAGCTGAGCCACCGTGGACTCATCACCAACATCGTGCAGTGCGAGGCCGTTCTCGACATCGGCGAGGACGACGTGGTGCTGGCGGTGGCGCCCTTCTTCCACGTGCTCGGCTTCGTGATCCTGATGAACGGGTCGCTGGCCGCGGGGGCGACGGTGGTGTCGATGCCCCGCTTCGACCTCGAGGCGTTCCTGCAGGCGATCCAGGACCACCAGGTGACCTTCACCATCGTGGTCCCGCCGATCGCCCTTGCGCTCGCGCGCCACCCGGTCGTCGACAGCTATGACCTCTCGAGCCTGCGCTTCGTCGGCTGCGGCGCGGCGCCGCTCGGTGTCGAGCTCCAGGAGGAGTGTGGTGAGCGGCTCGGCTGTCTCGTGAGGCAGGGCTACGGCATGACCGAGTGCACCGCCGGGATCGCCATCTCAACGACCGTCGAGCTCGAGCGCAACGTCCCCGAGCAGGTTGGGATCCTGCTCCCCGGCACCGAGGCGCGGGTGGTCGATCCCGTCGGCGGCGAGGACCTCGGCGCGGGCCCGACCGGCGAGATCTGGATCCGCGGGCCGCAGCTGATGAAGGGCTACCGGGGCCGGCCCGACGCGACCGCCGCGACCATCGACGCGGACGGCTGGCTCCACACTGGCGACATCGGGAGCGTCGACCAGGACGGTCGTGTCTTCATCACGGACCGGCTCAAGGAGCTCATCAAGTACAAGGCGTACCAGGTGGCGCCGGCAGAGCTCGAGGCGCTCCTGTGCTCGCATCCGGGGGTGGCCTCCGCTGCCGTGATCGGGGCGCCCGACGAGGAAGCGGGCGAGCTGCCGGTGGCGTTCGTCGTCGCGCGCGATGAGCTCGACCGGGAGGAGCTGATGGCCTGGGTCGCGGAGCGCGTGGCGCCGCACAAGCGCATCCGGCGCGTCGAGTTCGTGGATGAGATCCCCTGCTCGCCGGCCGGCAAGATCCTGCGCCGGGAGCTGCGCGAGCGGCTCAGCGAAGGAGCAGCCGGCGCGCCTCGCTCGACACCGTGATGTGGATGGCACCAGGCTCGCGCACCCAGGCGATCAGGTTCAGCGACTGGAGGCGGTCGAGCATGTACTGCAAGGCCGCAGCCTGAGCGGGCGAGCGGTACGCGCGCCGGATGTCGAAAGCGAAGCCGGTGGTGTGCAGCGAGTAGGCGCTGGTTGCCTCCGGATTGCGGCGGGCCAGCACCGCCTGGTACGCGCGGTCACGGACGGTGCTCGTGACGATGAGCGGCGCCTTCGTGTCCGCGATCGAGCGCACTCCCTTTGCCACGTACACCGCCATCGCCAGCGCTTCCGGGCGGAGGCCCTGGTAGAGCGTGCGCTCGGCGTCCACGCGCCTTGCCAGCGCGCCCATGCGCGGGTCGCGGCGCAGCCCGTAGCGCGCCGGATCGTTCGGGAACGGACGCAGCTCGCCCTCCTCGTATGCGGCCTCGAGGTCCTCGGGCGTCTCGTACACCCGGGTCGAGGTGCGCGGATGCAGAACCTCCTCCGCTGACGCCTTGGCGGTGTGGAGCTCCTCCAGGCGAGCCAGCTCGCCCGGGTCGTCCCGGTAGAGCCGCATGACCTCGGCCGAGGCGAGCACCCGCCAGAGGTAGGTCTTGGAGTCATCGCCCAGGCCGGTCAAGAGCCGCTGGGTCCGTAGATGACGGTCGGGCGTGGCGTCGAAGTAGACCTGCGTGTAGCTCGCCCGGTCGTCGCCGTACGCGGCCAGCACGTCCTGCAGGTTGCCCATGCCCATGTGGTACGAGACGACCGCGTGGTCTTCCCGGCCGAACTCACCCATCGCGATCTGCAGGTAGCGGCCCGTCCCCTCGAGCGCCTTGGCGGGAGCGAAGCGCTCGTCCACCCGGCGCCGCCGGGTGCGCAGCCGCTCCGAGCGCGCTGATTCGCCGCGGCGGTCGGCACGCTCGATCTGGCGCGTCAGGCGCCGGCTGGCGTCGACGTCCACGCGCATCCCGAGCAGGTTGACGGCGGTCTCGGCGAGGATCTGCGTGAGCCCCACCGCGCCCTCGACGTCGCTCGTGGCCATCACCTCCCGGCGCCCCGCGCTCTCGAGCAGGACCATGCCCTCGACGAGATCGGGATCGACGCCCGCCGCGGCCGCGACCTCCTCGATCTTCGGCCGGTAGGCCTCCACGCGCTGCGCGGTCGCCATCACGCCGTCGGGGCTCTTCGCGTAGATCACGTGGCTGTGGCCGGCGGTCGCCCGCTCTCTGAACTCCTCCTCGCGGCCGGATTCGTACGCGAACGGATCGTTGTCGATCTCGAGCGGCCCGAACTCAGGCGTGTCGTCACCGCCGCCCAGCAGGGCGACGCCCACAAGCGCCGCGCACACGAGCGCCAAGCCGATGAGGAAGGCAACGCGGTGCACGTCGCGGCGGGCGGGCGGGCTAGCCGCTGACCGGCCGGCGGGCGGCGCGTACGACGCTCCTGCGGCCCTCGGTGCGGAGCCGCGAATGCATCGCCTTCACCCGGTCGAAGACGACCACCGATGCCGCCTGCGCCTGCTCGCGCGTGGGCTCCTTCACCCGCTCGAAGCGCAGCGGCTCGCCGAACTGGACGGTCACCTTCGGGAACTGGAGCCGCTTCCAGTTGCGCACGCGCTCGGTGCCCGCGATGGCGGTCGGGACCACCGGCACACCCGACTCGAGCGCCAGCCGGCCGAGCCCGTGGCGCGGCGTGCCGAGCTCGCCGCTGCGCGAGCGCCCTGCCTCCGCGTACATCACGACGATTCCGCCCCGCTCGAGGATCGTGTGGGCGGTCTTGAAGGCCTCCTCGTCGTGCTGGCCGCGCCGGACCGGGAAGACGCCGCCGTTGTTGAAGATGATCTCGAGCGGCAGCTTGAAGAGCTGCGACTTCGCCATGAATTGGACCTTGCGGCGCAGGAAGACCGCGACGAAGAAGTGGTCCAGGAACGAGAAGTGGTTGGGCGCGATGATCGCGGGCCCGTCCGCGGGGATGTTGTCGGAGTCGATGCAGCGCGCCCTGTAGAAGAAGACGATGTAGGGGGTGAGCACCAGCCGCACGCCCTCGTACATCCAGTTGGGCTTCTTCGTGCGCGTGCGGCGATGGAAACGCTCGAAGTGCTCCGCCGGCCGCGGATCCTTGTAGACCTGCTCCTTCATCGTGCCCCCTCCGGCAGCCTAGCGCCGCGGGCCCGCTCCACCGCCGAGCCCCATTCGGCCAGGAGCGTCTCGCGCCGGTCCTCGGACATCGATGGCTCGTAGCGGGCGGCCTGGCGCCTCGCGGCCGGCCGGGCTCCCCTCCTCGTCGAAGACGATGCAGGTGCTGCCCGTGGTGCCCTGGTCGATCGCGAGGATCATGCCGGTATCTTGCCCGCCTACGCAAACCAGGAGGAACCCACTTGCCCGATGTGGAGGCTCACATCACCGGGACGGTCTGGAAGGTCGAGTGTGAGATCGGCCAGGAGGTCGAGGAGGGCGACACGCTCGTGATCCTCGAGTCGATGAAGATGGAGATGCCGGTCGAGGCGGAGGATCCGGGGACGGTCAAGGAGATCGTCTGCGAGGAGGGGCAGTCGGTCTCCGAGGGCGACACGCTCGTCGTGCTGGAGTAATGCGATCGCCGCGCACCCGGCCGAGCCGGGCGCTTGCGCCATGACGCAGAAGCTCGTACTCGACCATCCCGCCGAAGGCGTCGCCCGGCTCACGATCTCGAATCCCGATCGCCGCGGCGCCCTCGACCACGAGATCCTCGACGCGCTGGCCGGCCACGCCCGGACGCTCGAGGCGCGCTGCCTCGTGATCCGCGGCTCGGGCCAGGTCTTCTCCGCGGGCTACGACATCGGGAACCTCGGCGAGCAGAGCTTCGAGGAGTCGGCCGAGCGGCTCGTGGCACACCCCTTCAACGACGCGATCGAGGCGCTCGAGGCGTACGAGTACCCGGTGCTGGCCGCGCTGAACGGGCACGCGATCGGCGGCGGGCTCGAGCTGGCGCTCACCTGCGACATTCGCGTGGCCGCGCGCGGGATCAGGCTCGGCATGCCGCCCGCCAAGCTCGGCCTGATCTACTCGCACACGGGCCTGCGCCGCTTCATCGACGTGTGCGGGGTGGCCAACACGGCCGAGCTGTTCTACGTGGGGCGCAACGTCGACGCCGAGCGCGCCGAGCGCATGGGCCTCGTAAACGAGCTCGTGGAGCCGGAGGAGCTCGACGAGCGCGTGCTCGACCTCGCCGCCGAGATCGCCTCGGGCGCCCCGCTCTCGCTCGCCGGCAACAAGCGGGCGATCCGAGCATTGCGGGCGCGGCCGCTCCCCGAGGACGTCGAGCGCGAGCTCGTCGAGCTGCGCGAGTCGTGCTTCCGCTCCGAGGACTTCCGCGAGGGCGTGCGCGCCTTCGCCGAGAAGCGCAAACCCGTCTGGCGCGGGCGCTGAGCCGGGCTTGTCAGCCCGGCCGCGTCCCGCTGAAGCCGAACTGGATGCAGGCGAAGAAGAACTCCCCGCGGGCGCCCAGCTCGCGCTGCTCGCCGGCCCAGGCCTGTGCCTCCTCGCCGCGCGGGGCGAGGTACTTCTCGATCACGGAGATGGCCGCCACGCCGTAGGACTCCGGCGTGAACTCCGCCGTGGCGAACGTGTGACCCTCGACCCGAACGTCGGCGAAACCCGCCGTGCGCATTCGGGCCGCAAGGGTGCGGGGGAGCGAGGGATGAGCAAGGTGGTCGTCCCAGCCGCGCAGCACGCGCTCCATGCGGGCCGGATCGTTCGAGTGCCAGGACACGGTCGTCCAGTCCACATCCCAGACGACGGCGCGCCCGCCCGGGCGCAGCGCGCGCCGAAGCTCCGCAAGCGCCGCCGTCGGGTCGTCCACGTACTCGAGCACCTGCACGCAGATCGCGCCGTCGAACTCGCCGTCCTTCACGGGCAGCGACGTGACGTCCCCCGCGCGGAACTCGACGCCCGCCCGGCCCTCGTTCCGGTGCGCCGCCACGGCCAGCATCTGAGGGCTGCTGTCGACCCCCACCAGCGACCCTCCGGAGCCGACCTCGTCGTGCAGCTCGGATATGTAGAAGCCGGGGCCACAGCCCGCGTCGAGGATCCGCTCGCCGGGTTGTGCGCCCAGAGCATCCCGGATCAGCCGGCGCCGGCGCATCACGTCGCGCGTTCGGTAGAGAGCCTCGAGCTGCTCCACCATGCTCTCGTCGAAGACGATCTTGCTCATCGCGCCGGCAGCGAACGTAGCGCAACGCTCCGTCCGGTGCTGCGCCTACGGTGCGCCCAACGTGCCGCCCCTCATCTCCCGTGAAGAGGCGCTCAGGCTCGGCGAGCTCGAGGGTCGCGCCGATATCGAGGCTCTGGTCGAGCGCGCTTGGCGGATTCGCGTCGAGCGCTTCGGCGACTCGACCGACATGTGCTCGCTCGTGAACGCCAAGTCGGGCGGCTGTGCCGAGGACTGCGGGTTCTGCTCTCAGTCGCGCTTCGCGGAGGCGGACACGCCGATGCACGCGATGATGAGCCCGGAGCAGATCCTCGAGCACGCGCGCGCGGCCGAAGCGGCGGGGGCGCACCGCTTCTGCATGGTCACTCAGGGGCAGGGACTCTCCAAGCGCGACTTCGAGAACGTCCTTGCGGGCGCGCGGTTGGTGGCCGAGCACACGAACCTGAAGCGCTGTGCCTCGATCGGGCACATGTCGACAGTGCGCGCCAAGGCGCTCAAGGAGGCCGGCATCCAGCGCGTCCACCACAACGTGGAGACCGCGGAGAGCTACTACCCGGAGGTCTCCACGACGGTCCGCTACGAAGGGCGCCTGCGCACCATCGACGCCGTGCGCGACGCCGGGCTCGAGACCTGCGTGGGCGGCATCCTCAACCTGGGCGAGACGCGCGAGCAGCGCGTCGAGATGGCCTTCCAGCTCGCCGAGATCGAGCCGACGTCGGTGCCGATCAACCTGCTGAACCCGCGCCCCGGCACCAAGTTCGGCGACCGCGAGCTGATGGATCCCTGGGAGGCCGTCAAGTGGGTGGCGATCTTCCGGCTGATCCTGCCGGGGGCGCTCTTCCGCCTCTGCGGCGGCCGCAACGAGAATCTCGGCGCGGGCGAGTTCCAGAAGCTGGCCGTCAAGGCGGGGCTGAACGGCGTGATGATGGGCAACTTCCTCACCACGCTTGGCTCCGAGCCCGAATCGGACCGCGCGATGTTCGAGGAGCTCGGGCTGAACGTGGCGCGCCAGGAGGACAACGGCGCCAACCCGCGCCCGGACAACCGCTCGGGCTGGCTCGAGGGCGAGCCGCCGCGCACTCCGCTCGACGATCTCGTCGACTCACAGGACGAGGCGAACTTCTGGGACCCCTCGACCCAGCTGCGGCACCGCAGCAAGAGCGCCGTGCCGCCACGTCCCGATGGGGCGCCCAACACCTATCCGGAGATCGTGCACGTCCCAGGGAGGGCCGCGTGAACAGCGACATCGAGGACCGGCTGGCGGACATTCGCAACCGCGGGCTCTACCGGCGTATGCGCTGCGTCTCCGGACCCCAGGGCCCGCGCGTGCTGCTCGACGGCAAGCCGGTGCTGCTCCTGTGCTCGAACAACTACCTCGGCCTGGCGGACCATCCGCGCGTGCGCGAGGCGGCCGCCGAGGCGGCGATGCGCTACGGCGCAGGCTCGGGCGCCTCGCGGCTCGTGTCCGGCAACATGACGATCCACCGCCGCCTCGAGGAGCAGCTGGCGGGCTTCAAGCGCTCCGAGGCCTGCCTCTTGTTCGGCTCCGGCTACCTCGCGAACGCCGGCGTGGTCTCCGCACTCGCACGCGAGGGCGACGTCGTCTTCTCCGACGCCCTCAACCACGCCTCGATAATCGACGGCTGCCGGCTCGCCAAGGCGGACACGTTCGTCTACGACCACTGCGACATGGACCACCTCGATTGGGGCCTGCGCCAGGCCGAGGGTCGTGGCTCGCTGATCGTCACCGACGGGGTGTTCTCGATGGACGGCGACATCGCGCCGCTCGAGGAGATCGTGGAGCTCGCGCAGCGCCACGACGCCCGCGTGATGGTCGACGACGCCCACGGCACTGGCGCGATCGGGCCGTATGGGCGCGGCTCGGTCGCCGCGGCGGGACTCGACGACGAGGTCGACGTCGTCGTGGGCACGCTCGGCAAGGCGCTCGGCTCCTACGGCGCCTACGTCTGCTGCGACGAGCCGATGGCGAAGTACCTGATCAACACGGCGCGCACGCTGATCTTCTCGACCGCGCTGTCGCCACCGGCCGTCGCCGCGGCGATGGCGGCGCTCCAGCTGCTGCGCGAGCAGCCACGCCGGGTCGAGAAACTGCAGCACAACGCGCGACGTACTGCGCGACGCCCTGGCGGCCGAGGGGGTGCCGGTCACGGGCTCGACCACCCAGATCGTGCCGCTGCTGGTGGGCGACGCATCCGACGCGGTTCGCGCGTGTGAGCGGGCGCTCGAGAGCGGAGTGTTCGCGCAGGCGATCCGCCCGCCGACGGTGCCGGCCGGCACGTCGCGCCTGCGGCTTGCCGTGATGGCCTCGCATACGACGTCGGAGCTGCGCGAGGCCGCTCGAGTGCTGGCGGCATGCGTGCCGGAAGCCGCGCGCGAGGCGCCGAGCCTCGGCGTGACGACGCCCGCGAGCGGGGCGGAGCGCGGCCGCGTTTTCGACGGTCTCCGTGACGCGGCCTAGTGGGCCACTAGTGCGTAGCGGGCGTTTCGTGGTTCGCCGTCCGCCCCCGGGCTGCCGGGTGGTCGCCCGCCGATCGGAGCTCAGGCGCCGGGACTGCTGGGCCGTGCGCCGCTGGCGGCTCGCGATCCTGCGCGGCTGACCCCGGCGGTGCGCGGGCTCTTCGTAACCGGAACCGACACGGGGGTCGGCAAGTCGGTGGTGGCCGCGTCGGTGTGCGCCGCGCTTGCGGCGCGGGGCGAGCGGGTGGCGGCCTTCAAGCCGGTCGTGACCGGGCTGGACGAGCCGCCGAGTGCCCTCCTCCCCGATCACGAGCTGCTCGCCTACGCCGGCGGCGGGCGCCAGTCGCCCGCCGAGGTGGCGCCCTACCGCTACGGCCCGCCGCTCTCCCCCCACTACGCCGCGGAGCTTGCCGGCGAGACGATCGAGCCGACCCGCCTGGTTGCAGCCGCGCGGCGGGCCGCCGCGGCGGCCGACGTGCTCGTGGCCGAGGGCGTCGGCGGCCTGCTCGTGCCGATCACGCCCGGATACCTGGTCCGCGACCTCGCGCGGGAGCTTGCGCTTCCACTGGTGGTGGCCGCTCGCACGGGCCTCGGCACCATCAACCACACGCTTCTGACCGTGGAGGCCGCTCGCGCGGTCGGGCTGCCGGTGGCGGGGATCGTGATGACGCCGTGGCCCGCCGACCCGTCGCCGATGGAGCTCTCGAACCGCGCCACCGTCGAGCGGCTTGCAGGCGTGAGCGTGAGCGGTCTGCCGCCAGCCGACCTCTCGACGCTCGCCGCCGCGGGCGAGGCGCTGCCGCTGGATCGCTGGCTCTGAGACGCGTGCGCTGGCGCACGGATGCGCGCCGAACAGGCTCTAAGCTCGACTGGATGGCGACCGAGGAGAGCGCCGCCCGGCAGGAGCCCGACGAGCCCGAGCTGCTCGTCAAGCTCCGCGAACGCAAGGAGCGG
The DNA here is from genome assembly GCA_963751835.1 of uncultured Thermoleophilaceae bacterium. Taxonomy (GTDB): domain Bacteria; phylum Actinomycetota; class Thermoleophilia; order Solirubrobacterales; family Thermoleophilaceae; genus JACVRW01. Next base: position 447,144 of record CAVVWD010000011.1, read on the forward strand.
CACAAGCAGCGCCACATCCTGCACCGCGCTGCGATCGTCGTCATCGGCTTCCTGATCGTGTGCGCGGGCATCTTCATGTCGGGCCCGGGCATCCCGGGTCCGGGCATCGCGACGATCGTGATTGGCCTCGGCTTCCTCGCGCTCGAGTTCGACTGGGCCGAGCGCAGCATGGAGAAGCTGATCATCTGGGGCGATCACGTCAAGGACCGGGCCGAGGAGACCTCGACGACCCAGCGGATCGTCGTCAGCTTCGTCACGGCGGTTGCCGTGGCCGCGTTCGTCCTCGCGGCGATCCTGTGGGATATCCCGCTGGTTCCGGTGCTCTAGGACGCGCTGAAGGGCTCGAGCCGGTTCTTCACGGTCTTGTCGTCGGGCACCTCCCCCTCCGGTGTCACGTAGTCGACCGCGTCCGGCAGCGCGGCGGCGAGCACCTCAGCCGCCTGGTCCTCGGGAAGCCCGAGCTCACCGGCGATGCGGTTGACCTCCTCGTCGCCCAGCGCACTGCGCACCTCGTCGCCGGAGACGGCCTCGTTCGGCCCCGAGCCGACCCACGAGTTGGCCTTGCCGCCCATGCCTTTCTGCTCGAAACCGGCCAGGATCTTCTTCAGTCCGCCGCCGGCCAGCAGAGCGACGAGCGCCGGCAGCAGGACCTGCGCGAGGCCCCCGCTGCCTCCGCGGCTGTCGACCGCCGCCCCCAGTCCGCCTCCGCCGGCCCCCGCCTTTCCTCCGAGCACGCCCGCCAGCAGGTCCTCGAGTGGTGATCCCATCGCTGCCCCCTTTTCTATTGCCCCGCCGAAATGGCGCCGACTCGCCTCCTTCGGCCGGGCAGACGGAGGCTACCCCTTGGGGGCTTTCCTTTCCCGCTCCTGCTCGCGCAGCTCGACGCGCCGGATCTTGCCGGTCAGCGTCTTGGGCAGATCGGCCACGAACTCGATCTCGCGCGGGTAGGCGTAGGCCGAGTGGCGCTCGCGGACATGCTGCTTGATCTGGTCCGCCAGCTCGTCGGAGGCCTCGTGGCCGCCGGCCAGCACGATGAAAGCCTTGACGATGTCGCCGCGGCGCTCGTCAGGTGAGGCCACGGCGGCCGCCTCCTTGACGGCCGGGTGCTCCACGCAGGCGGACTCCACCTCGAACGGGCCGATCCGGTAGCCGGCCGAGATGATCACGTCGTCGGCGCGCCCGGCGTACCAGACGTAGCCGTCCTCATCGGCGGTGGCGGCGTCCTTGGTGTGGAACCACTCGCCCCCGAACACCTCCTCGGTGTCCTCCGGCCGGTTCCAGTAGCCGATCGGGTAGTGCGGGTTCGAGCGCGCACGCAGGCAGATCTCGCCGCGCTCCCCAGGCGGGAGCGGCTGCTCGTCCTCGTCGAGGATCTGGACGTCCCAGCCCGGCATCGGCCGCCCCATCGAGCCCTCGCGCACCTCGAGGTGCGGGAAGTTCCCGCACAGCGGGTAGCTCTCGGTGAGCCCGTAGTAGTCGAGCACCGTCACCCCGTACTGCTCCCGGAACCAGCGGATCACCTCCGGGTTGAGGGGCTCGCCGGCCGAGCAGGTGATGCGCAACCGCTCGAGCGGGTGGCGCTCGCCGGCCCGTTCGACGCCCGTCATGGAGCGCAGCGCCGTCGGCGTCGTGAAAATGTTCTCGACCCCGTGCTTCGAGAGGAAGCGCAGGTGCTCCTCGGGGTCATAGCCGCCCTCGCGGGCCTGCACGAGCGCGACCGCGCCGTAGCGCCACGGACCGAGCAGCGGGCAGATGCCGGCCGCCCACGCCCACTCGCCGGAGCCGTGGAAGAGCTCTCCGTCACGCACGTCGTGGCAGTACTCGAACTCCTCGTGACCGAGCAGGTAGCGGTGGGCGTGGAGGATGCCCTTCGCCAAGCCCGTCGTGCCCGACGAGTAGTAGAGCTGAGCCGGGTCGTCGGCCGCGGTGTCCACGGTCTCGTAGTCGGTCGAGGCGCGCTCCATCGTCCTGTCGAAGTCGACGTCGTCCGCCTGACCCGCGCCGCCCATCACGAACACCTTCTCGACGAGCCCGTCGGGGATGCGGTGGCGGTTCGCGGTGTCGGTCACGACGGCCTTCGCTCCCGAGTCGCGCAGGCGGTGCTCGATGCCCTCGTCGCCGTAGAGGACGGACATCGAGAGCAGGATGGCGCCGCGCTTGTAGGTGCCGATGAATACGGCGGCGGTCTCCGGAAGCGAGGGGAGCAGCGTGGCCACGCGGTCGCCGCGCTCGACGCCGGTGGCCTCGAGCACGTTGGCGAAGCGGTCCGACAGGTCCTGCAGCTCGCCGAACGTGACCCGTCGCTCGTTGCCGCGCCAGTCCTCCCAGACCATCGCGAGCCGGTCCCGCTCGTGCTTGTCGCACACGTCCTGCGCGATGTTGTAGCGCTCGGGCACCTCCCAACGGTGCGCCGCGCGCATCTCGTCGTAGCCGCTCAGCTCGAACTTCCTGAAGCTCACCGCAAGCCTCCTCTCGCTCGCGTGGAAGCTACCCGTTCGCGAACACGCTATCCCTTGGGGGCCCGATGGCTCAGTTCCACTGGGATCCCGGCAGCTACCTCGCGCTGATGCACGAGGAGGTGCCCGACTACGAGCGGCTCCAGGACGAGACCGCCGCCGCCACGGGCGCAGGCGCGGCGCGGCTGCTGGAGCTCGGCACGGGCACCGGAGAGACGGCACGGCGCGTGCTCGCGATCCATCCCGACGCCGTGCTCGTCGGCCTCGACGCGAGCCGTGAGATGCTCGATCAAGCTCGCGTCGCGCTGCCGGCCGATCGCGTTGAGCTGCGTCAGAGCCGGCTCGAGGACCCGCTGCCTGCGGGTCCCTTCGACACGGTCTTCTCCGCCCTCGCCGTACACCACCTCGACGGTCTCGGCAAGGCCGACCTCTTCCGGCGGGTGGCGGCGGTGCTCTCGCCGCGCGGACGGTTCGTGCTCGGAGACGTCGTGGTACCGGCGGACCCCGCCGACTTCGTCACGCCGATCGACGGCGAATACGACAAGCCGAGCACCGCCGCCGATCAGCTCAGCTGGCTCGAGGCGGCGGGCCTGCGCGCCTCGCTCGCCTGGGGGCACCGCGATCTCGCGGTCCTCGTCGGCGAGGCGGGCCCAGAGTGACCTGAGTCGGAAGTTCGGCGTCAGCTTCCCGAGCGGCTGGGCGTGGCTGGCGACGCACACGGGATGAGTCGATGCCGAAGCATCGGCGATTCCCGTGGGTGGCGCCAGGCGCGTCCAGACGCCGGGAAGGTGCGCGCGAACTGACGACTCAGGTCACCAACGTGTGACGACCCCGGGATTCGGGCACCCCGGACCCATGGAGCTCCGCCGGCCAAGCGTGATCGTGGCGCTGCTCACGCCGTTCGACGAGGACGGCCGCTTCGACGAGCGCGCCCTGTCCGCGCACGTCGACCAGCTCGTGGACGCAGGCGTCGACGCGCTGATGCCATGCGGCACGACCGGCGAGGCGGCTCTGCTCTCTGACGAGGAGGTCGCGGAGGTTGTGCGCGCGACCTGCGCCGCCGCCGCGGACCGGGTGCCGGTGCTCGCCCACGTCGGACGCCCGGGCACCGCGCCCACGCTCGAGCTGGCGCGGCGCGCCGTCGCGGACGGCGCCGCGGCCATCTCGGCCGTGGTGCCCTACTACTACCCGGTCGGGAGCGACGCGCTCCGCGCGCACTACGCCGCGCTCGTCGAAGGCCTGGACGGGACGCCGGTATACGCGTACACGATTCCTGACCGGACCCATAACGAGCTCGAGCCGGTGCTGCTCCGGCAGCTGATCCGTGACGGGCTCGCCGGGCTCAAGGACTCGACCAAGTCGATCGAGCGGCACCAGGCGTACGCGGCGGCCGTGGCGAGCGCCGGCGTCGAGCGCTTCGAGCTGCTCATGGGAACCGCCTCGTTGGTGCTCGAGGCGCTGCACGGAGGCTCCGCAGGCGCTGTCCTCGCGCTGGCGAACGTCGAGCCCTGGCGCTGCGTCGAGCTGGCGCGTGCCTTCCGCGAGGGATCCCTCGAGGACGCCGAGGAGCTCCAGCAGGAGCTCATCGCCGCCGAGCGCGAGCTTCAATCCGAGGGCGTGATCCCGGCTCTGAAGCGTACGGTGGCCGCGCGGATCCACGCCTACGGCACGACCCTGCGCGCCCCGCTCGGGACAGGCGGCGGCGTGGCGAGGGCGATCAGGTCGAAGGGGTAACGCCCCCGTGGACCCGTCTGACCAGCTCAGACGGCGCGGCGGACCGAAAGCGCAGCCGGCACCGCGCTGCCGCTGAGGATCGCGTCCACCGCCAGCCGCGCCGTGGCCGGCCCGGTCGAGATCCCCCAGGGCCCGTGTCCGGCGGCTACCCACAGGCCCTCCACGCCTTCCACCTCCCCCACGAGCGGCCGCCCATCGAGCGACTGTGGGCGAGCGCAGGCGCGCGCTCCGCGGACCTCGGCGCCGGCCAGCGCCGGCAGGAAGGCCGTCCCCGTGGCACGCAGCCGCTCGACCCAGGCGGCTGGGTCGGGCTCCTCACGCAGGAAGGTCGAGCCGAGCGAGGTCACGCCGTCCGCCGTGACGGCGCTGAAGACCCCGCCGGGGTCCGCCATACCGGCCGCCACGGCCTCCACGCCCACCTCCTCGACCACGTGGCGGGGCGGCGCCTCGAGCTCGAGCTCCACGACCACGCCCCAGACGGGGGTGATCGGATTCCACGCGCGCGTGGTGTCGATCACCTCTGGGGTCCAGGGGCCGGCGGTCACGAGCACCGCGCCCGCCGGGCGGCGCACGCCGGACGCGATCACCCCGTGGGCGTGGCCGGCGCCCGACCACGGCCAGGCCACCTCACGCTCGTGGATTCGCACGCCGCGTGCATACGCGCGCCGGGCGAACGCGAGCGTGGCCGACGCAGGGCGCACGGGAAAGCCGGTGTCCAGCCGGCAGGCGCTCAGGCCCTCTGCGAGCGCGGGCTCGAGCATCTGCAGCTCGCCGCCGTGCAGGATCGAGGGACGCAGTTCGGGGACGTCGCGCCCGATCTCGGCGGCCACCTCGGTCAGCTGCGCGGGGTCGGGAGCGAGCAACAGCACGCCCGCCGGATGCTCGGGCAGGGCGAAGCCCTCGAGCTCGCGGTAGAGGGCGACCGACTCGCGGTAGAGCCCGGCCATCACCGGGTCGAACGGATGCTGGACTACACCTGAGTTGCGCCCGCTTGCCGCGCCGGCCACCTCGTCGCGCTCGTAGAGCTCCACGCGCGCACCGGCCTCGGCCAGCAGCGCGGCGGCCGCGCAGCCGACTATCCCTCCCCCGACGATTGCGACGTCGGGATGAGGGCTCAGTCGTCCGCCCCGCTCGCGTAGTCCACGATCGACTTGTCGATCAGCCACTCGACCGGCGCCTTGTCGTCCGTGTATACGTCGCCGCCCGCGAGCGGCTCCTCGATGCGCGCCGCCGCGGCGAGCGCGGTGCCCTGCAGGCCCGTCGGAAGCCGCGGGACGGCGTCGCGCAGGCGCTGTGCCGAGAGCTGCCGCTCGCTCGCCACGATCAGCGTGTTGGTGTCCTCGATCGGGTCGCGGAGGACGTGCGGGAACACCTCCGAGATCGTCGCCGTGAGCACCTTCTCGAGGTCGTTCTGATCCTCGGGATGCCCGGCGTTCACGATCAGCACGCCGCCGGGAGCCAGCCGGTCGCGAACCGTTTCGAAGAACTCCACCGTGGTCAGGTAGAAGGGGATGTAGGGCTGGCGGTAGGCGTCGACCGAGATCACGTCGTACTCGGCGTCGATACGCCGCAGGAACGGGCGCGCGTCCTCGTGGTAGAGGTGCAGCCGGGGGTTGTTCATGTCGAAGTACTCGCGCCCGATGTCCGAGAGCTCGCCGTCGATCTCCACGCCGTCCACCCTGGTCCTCGGGAAGAACTCCTCGTAGGCGCGCGCGGTCGTGCCGGCCGCGTTGCCGAGGATCGCGACGCGCGCGGGCGGCTCGCGGCGGCCGGCGAAGGGCAGCACGAGGTGGCCGTCCCAGACGTCGCCGGTCAACACCGACGACGGCCTGCGCGGTCCGCCCGGGCCCGGCTCGCACTCCGCCTGGCAGACCGAGTGCTGGGCCTGACCCTCGTTCAACTCGAGCGTCCGCTTGCCGTCCGGGTACTCGATCACGCGCGCGTACTGGTACTCCGTCTCCGCCTCGTGGATCACCCGCCCGCCGTCCTCGGTGTCGGCCTTGAGCGTCCCCACGGGCAGGGCGATCAGCACCGCTATGGCCGTCGGCGCGAGCGCCCAGCGCCGCACGGGACGCAACCCGGCCACCGCGATCAGCGCGATCGCCAAGGCGAAGATCAGGAACGTGCGCCGGGTGCCGACGAGCGGGATGAGGACCAGCGCGGAGACGAGCGTGCCGAGCAGCGAGCCGGCGGTGGAGAGGGCGTAGAGCCGCCCGGCGACCGAGCCGGCCTCCTCCACGGACGAGACCGCCAACCGGATCGCCCAGGGCGACACGGCGCCGAGCAGCAGCACCGGGATCGCCACCAGCACCAGCACGCCGACCAGCGAGCCGAGGAAGGCGCCCGCTGAGATCTGATCGAGGGCGTCAACCGCGATTTCGAGCATCGGATCGGCCACGAAGGGGACCAGCGCCAGCAGACCGGCGGCGCACAGTGCGAGCAGGCAGAGCCCGCGCATGTGGGGGTGGCGGTCGGCCAGGCGCCCGCCCAGCCAGTAGCCGAGCGAGAGCGCCACCAGGACGATCCCGATCGTGTTTGCCCAGACGATCGTCGAGGCGCCGAAGTACGGGGCGAGCAGCCGCACGGCGGCGATCTCCGCGCCGAGCGAGCCCGTCCCCACCACGAAGACGAGGAGGGGCAGAGGGGGCATTGCGCCGCTGAGCGTAGCTATCGCCACCCGAATTCCGACCACCCGGCGGCGTAGCCTCGCCCGTCATGGATCTCGTCGCCGCGGACCGGGCCCATCTCTGGCATCCGTTCACCCAACAGCGCGGCTGGATGGACGAGGAGCCCGTGATCGTCGAGCGGGCCGAGGGGACCGACCTGATCGACGTCGAGGGCCGCCGTTACATCGACGGCGTCTCCTCGCTCTGGTGCAACGTGCACGGGCACGCCCACCCCCGCATCGACGCCGCCGTGCGCGTCCAGCTCGACCGAATGGCGCACTCGACGATGCTCGGACTCACGCACCGGCCGGCGATCGAGCTGGCGCAGCGGCTCGTGGAGATCGCGCCGCCGGGCCTCACGCGGGTCTTCTACTCCGATTCCGGCTCCACGGCCACCGAGATCGCCCTGAAGATGGCCTTCCAGTACTGGCAGCAGCGCGGCGAGCGGCGGACCCGGTTCGTCGCCTTACAGATGGCCTATCACGGCGACACGATCGGGTCGGTGTCGGTGGGCGGGATCGACCTCTTCCACTCGATGTACCGCCCGCTCCTGTTCGACACGCTCAAGGCGGAGCCCGGCGACCTCGCCGCCATGGAGCGGCTGCTCTCCGGGCACGGCGGGGAGGTCGCGGCGGTGATAATGGAGCCGCTCGTTCAGGGCGCCGCGGGCATGCTCGTCCACCCAGAGGGCTACCTCCGCGGCGTACGCGAGCTCTGCGACCACCACGGCGTGCTGCTCATCCTCGACGAGGTGGCCACCGGCTTCGGCCGCACCGGGCGCATGTTCGCGTGCGAGCACGAGGGCGTCGCGCCGGACCTGCTCTGCCTTGCGAAGGGCATTAGTGGCGGCTATCTGCCGCTGGCGGCGACGCTCGCGACCGAGCGCATCTACGAGGGCTTCCTCGGCGAGTTCGAGGAGTTCCGCACCTTCTTCCACGGCCATACCTACACGGGCAACCCGCTGGCCTGCGCGGCGGCTCTTGCCACGCTGGACGTGTTCCGCGAGGAGCGCACGCTCGAGGCGCTCGAAGGGAAGATCGAGCTGCTGGCGAAGCTGCTCGAGCCCGTGGCTGCGCACCCAGCCGTGAGCGAGGTGCGGCGCGTGGGCTTCATGGTCGGGATCGAGCTCGCGGAGCAACCGCTCGCGCTGCGCATGGGCCACCGAGTGACCCTCGAGGCCCGCGCCCGCGGCGCGATCATCCGCCCACTGGGCGACGTCGTGGTCCTGATGCCGCCGCTGGCGATCTCCTCGGCCGACCTGCGGCGACTGGTGTCGATCACCGCGGAGGCGATCGAGGCGGCCCACGCCGGCGTGGACCTGCGCGCGGCGGCCTGACCGGGTAGAGCACCCCGCTTTCCTTACCGCGCTAAAGAAGCTTCGCGGGGTGCCGATGAAGAGAACTGTTGTACCTGCCCCCGGGGCCGTTGTCCGGCCCCTTTGCTTTGTCTCTTAGAAGACGGCCGCTGACGAATCCGGACCGGACGACCGACCCATTGGCGGTAGGTCGTGCCGCCTGGCGTTCGCCAGCGATCAACCAATCCCGAATTTCAACCCATCGAGGAGATTGCCCAATGCGTAAGGTCATCATGGGGACGGCGCTCGCGCTGTCCCTTGCGTTTGCAGGAACCGCTCAGGCGGAACGCGTCACCACGACGTTCGACGGCTTCGCTGACGGAAGCGTCAACGGCAGGATCACCGGAGCAGCTGGGCGGCTGATGCGAAGTACGACCAGCCGTCGTGCCGTGATCGGAGGCAAGGCGCTCCGGGTTTCCAACGCTGTCACGAGTGGCAGCTTTGGCGAGATGCCGTACTCCGAAGCCGGTCGTTAAGGCGGCTGGCGAGAACGAGGCCACCAACGTGCTCGTCAACGAGTTCACGGTCAGGGCTCCGGACTACTCATGTGCCGGGACTGCTCGTGACCGTCAGCCCGACGGCTGCAGGTGGCTCGCGGATGAGCTACGTCTGCGCCTTGAGGATCAGCGCCGATGGCGTGCAGGTGTTCTTCGCCGACGCCACGTTCGTGCATCAGTTGCATCGCCACGCTGGACCGTTCGGTCCCGCACACGATCAAGTTCGAGACAACGTTCGTCCGGGGCGACGACAACGATGTCGTCCGCGTCTTCATCGACGGTAGCAGATGGTTCGCGGCGCGTCGTGGGAGAACTACTACCGCTTCGATGAGGAGCGCAATCCCGCTCCGAGCCGACCGCCTGATCATTCGTACTGTCCGGCGCTGGCCGCCCCGATGCACGCTTCGGCACCACCGGCTTCACGTTCGACAACGTGACGAGCAAGTCCTCGCACGTCAACAATCCGGCCCCGCTCAACCCGCCTGTCACTCCCACCGGTCCCGCCGGTAAGGATGGCGCCACCGGCGCGCAGGGCGCGACCGGACTCCAGGGCCCGAAGGGCGACCAAGGCCCGGCCGGTCGTCGCCGCCTCGAATGCCCCGGCAGCCGTGGTGGTCGCCGGTGGGCCGCAGCGGGGTTCGGTTTCGATCGCTTCCCGCAGCCTCGCCGTGTCCAAGAGCGGCAAGGTCCGCGTGAAGGTCGACTCCTCCGGCGCCGGCCTGCACCGGGGCCGGGTTCTCCTGCGCTCGGGCGGCAAGGTCGTCGGCCGCGGGAAGTTCACCGTTCGTGGCGGCGGTACCGCCAACGTGAGCGTGCGGCTGTCGAAGCGCGCTCTGCAGCAGGTCCAGGCGGGCTCGCTCAAGAAGGTTCGCGCGTACGTCTTCTCAGGTGACACCACCGCTCACGCGGCGGAGTCCACGCGCAGTCTCAGCATCACGGCGCGCGGGTAGGCGCAATCCGGATCGGGGCCGCCCTGCCGCACGGGGCGGCCCCGTCCATCCGGCACGGGGCGCGAATCCCTTTACGTTGCCGCCTTGATGTCGCTGGACGACATCAAGTCGTACACGTAACGGGATTTCGTCCGGGCAGCGGCCCGGCACCCCGCCCCGCCTCAGACCTCGTACGGCTCGAAGTCCCTCTTCCTCGCCCCGCACACCGGGCAGAACCAGTCGTCGGGGATGTCGTCGAAGGCCGTCCCTGGCGGGATTCCGCCGTCGGGGTCACCCTCCTCGGGGTCGTAAATGAACCCGCAGGAGGTGCAGATCCATTGCCGGTTCTCGCTCATCGGCGCGGGAGACTAGTAGAGGGCGCAGGTAGGCTGGCGCGGTGCGCGTCGACCGTCCGCCCCCAGGCGAAGAGCTGAACTTCGGCGAGGTCGTGGAGGCCCGCCCGGCCGCTTCTCTGATCCTGTTGCGGGACACGCCGGCCGGCCCGGAGGTCCTGCTCGTTCAGCGCAACCCGAAGCAGCGCTTCATGGGCGGCGCCTGGGTGTTCCCCGGAGGCGGGGTCAACAGCGACGACGCCGACCCGGCCGCCACGGCGGTGCGTGAGCTCGAGGAGGAGGCCGGTGTGACGCTGCCCGCGGGCGCGGAGCTCGTCCCGTTCTCGCGCTGGATCACGCCCACCGACGTCAAGATCCGCTTCGACACCTGGTTCTTCGTCGCGGAGGCGCCTCCCGGCGCGGAGCCGCGGCCGGACGGCGGCGAATGCGTCGACGCGCGCTGGCTGCGCCCGGCCGACGCCCTGGCCGCGTCCGCGCGCGACGAGCTCTTCCTCGTCTTCCCGACGATCAAGCAGCTGGAGCGACTGGCGGAGACCGACTCCGTGGCCGCGACGCTCGCGGCGGCTCGGGGCCGGCCGGTCGAGCCGATCCAGCCCAAGGTCGCGGTGCGCGACGGGGCGGCTGAGGTGCTGCTTCCGGGGGATCCGGGCTACGACGACGCGTGAGGAACGCGACCGCAACCCGGCCGACACGCCGTTGTTCATTGGGACGGTGAGGCGTACCGCTTCCACTCTTGCCGTCGTCGTCGCGTTCCTCTGCACGCTGGGCGCCGTGGCGGTCGCAAGCACGCTCATCGGGACGAACGAGGCCGATGTGCTCGCGGGGACCGAGACCCCTGATCAGATCTACGGGGAGGGTGGCAACGACACCCTCTCGGGCGCGGGTGCGGGGGATTACCTCGAGGCCGGCTCCGGGGACGACAGCGTCGACGGCGGCGACGGCGTCGACCTCCTGATCGCGGGTACGGGCAACGACCGGATCGACGCCGGCACGGGGAACGACGTCGTGTACGCGGGCGCGGGCGCGGATCTCGTGCTCGGCGGGCAGGGCGACGACACGCTGTTCGGGCAGTCCGAGGGCGATCGGCTCTTCGGCGGCGCCGGCCGCGACCGTGTCTACGCGAGCCTGGGCGGCGACTTCGTCGACGCGGGATCGGGGGCCGATCGCGTCAGCGCGGAGGGCGGCTCCGCGACGATCCTGGCCGGCGGCGGCGACGACACGGTCACGGGGAGCGGCGGCGCGATCGACGTGCAGGGCGGCCCCGGGCGCGACCGCATCCGCACGGGCGAGGCGGCCGACCTGATCTCCGGTGGCGGCGGCGGCGATGCCATCCAGGCCGGCGCCGGCGACGACACCGTGAAGGCCCGTGACGGTGTCCGTGACCGGATCGAGTGCGGCGAGGGGCAGGACAAGGTCGCCGCCGACCCGTTCGACCTCGTCAGCGGCTGCGAGTCGAGCGGGCGCCTGGCCCGCCGCGCCAACGCAACTATGCGGTAGAAACCGCTCCATGGCGGCCACCGGGCTGACCGTGGCAGTGACGGGCCCGACCGGCGATCTCGGCATCGGGATCGTCGACGCACTGCAGCGCTCGCGGTCGGTGAGCAGGATCATCGGGATGGCGCGACGCCCCTTCGACCCGGCGGACCGGGGCTGGAAGAAAGCCGAGTACCGCCAGGGCGACGTGACTGACCGCGACAGCGTGCGCGACCTCGTCAAGGGCGCCGACGTCGTGGTGCACCTCGCCTTCGTGATCGTGCGAGCCGGGGAGGCGTCACGCAACCTGAACGTCGAGGGCTCACGGCTCGTGTTCGAGGAAGCCGCCAAAGCCGGCGCCGAGCGCATCGTCTACGCGTCGAGTGTCGCCGCGTACGGCTTCCACGAGGACAACCCCGACTGGCTGACAGAGGACGTGCCGGCGCGCGGGTCGCCCGAGTTTCCGTACTCGCACCAGAAGGCCGAGGTCGAGCAGGTGCTGGCTGATGTCCTGAGGCGGCGCAGGCGGACGGTCGCCTACGTGTTCCGTCCCTGCATAGTCGCCGGGCCGGGCGCACGGACGATGCTCCACGAGATGCCGTACTTCCGCCTCGGGGAAGCCATGCCCCACGCCGCGAAGCGGCTGCTGCAGATGATGCCGGTGCTCAAGCCGGTGATTCCCAACCCCGGCGTGCCCTTCCAGCTCGTCCACGAGGAGGACGTTGCGAGCGCCTTCGCCGCGGCGGTGCGCGGCCGCGGCGAGCCCGGTCCGTACAACCTGGCCGGCAGCGGCACGCTGACCTTCGGCGAGGTGGCCGACGCCCTCGACTGGTACTCCCTGCCGATCCCGAAGCCGATCACCGAAACGACCGCGGAAGTGGTGACTCGCCTGCCGCTCCTGCCCGACTCGGTGGCCTGGATCCACGCGGTCAGGAAGCCGGTCCTGATGAAGACGGAGCACGCGAGGAAGGAGCTCGGCTGGCGCCCCAAGCACACGTCCATCGCCGTCCTTCAGGCGATGGTCGAGGCCGAGCGCGCCGAGGCGACGTACCGCTGAGCTCAGAGCGCCCGCCGGTACAGGTCCGCGTAGTCCTCCTCGCCCACCTCTCGCGGGTTGAGCAGGGTCGTGCCGTCGCCCATCGCGCCCTCGACCAGGGCGGGGATGCCCGACTCGGGCACGCCCGCCTGCGAGAGCCGGGTGGGCAGGCCGATCCGCTCGACTAGCTCAGTGATATGCGTGGCGAGCGCACCCCCCGCCTCCGCATCCGAGCGGCCTGTCTCCAGCCCGAACAGCTCGCCGATGTCGCGATAGCGGTCCGCAATCGCCCCGCCGCCCTCGGCGTTGAAGCGGATCACGTGCGGCAGGTGGATGGCGTTCGCCACGCCGTGCGGGACCCCGAACTGGGCCCCGGCCGGATGGGACATCGCGTGTACCGATCCGAGCGCGAGCGTGATGGCCAGGTTGGCGGCGACGAGCATGTTCCCGCGCGCCTCCTCGTCCTGCTCACCGCCCTGCACGGCGCGCTCGAGGTTGTCGCGGATCATCCGCAGCGCGTGCAGGGAACGGGCGTCCTGGTGCGGGCTCCAGTCCTGCGACACGTAGCCCTCGATCGCGTGCGTCATCGCGTCCATGCCGGTGGCCGCGGCCACGGCCGGCGGCAGCGTGCGCGTCGTCTCCGGGTCGAGGATCGCGAGCCTCGGGAAGAGCGGGAAGTCCGCCATCTCGAGCTTGATCTTCTCCGTGGGCTCCTTGATGACCGCGGCCATCGAGACCTCGCTGCCGGTGCCCGCGGTGGTGGGGATGCAGGCGAGCGGCGCGATGTCGAGCGGCCTGCCCATGTCGTCCTCCTCGCGCGGCATCAGGAAGAACCCCTCCTGCTCACGCGCCGTGCCGCCGTGGGTGAAGATCGCGTCCACCACCTTGGCGGTGTCCATGACGGAGCCGCCGCCGAGCGCCAGGAAGGAGTCGGCGCCCGCCTCCTTGGCGACGGCCGCGCAGCGGTCGCAGACCTCGGTCGAAGAGTCCTGGGGCACCTCGTCGAAGATGCCGGCCAGCTCCAGGCCGCCGTCCAGGATCCCCGCCTCGACCTTCTCAACGAGGCCGGTCGCGCGGATCACCGCGTCGGTGACGAGGAACACCCGCCGCGCGCCCTCCTTTTTGAACTCGAAGCCGGTCGACTCGAGCAGGTCGCGGCCGACGATCACCCGCGTCGTGGAGACGTACTGGTAGAAGTCCTTGAAGCCCTCGAGCGGGGTCGGGTCGAGCGCGGAGCCGACCTCCGCCGGTTCGTCGCTCATGCCTCGAGGAGATCCTTCCGCCCCGCCTCCTCGAGCATCGCGCGGTAGCGCGGAAAGACCGGTTTGACGAGCGGGACCAGCTTGAGGATCTTGGCCACCGGACCCTTGGCCTTCATCTGCCCGCGGGCGAGCGCGACCGTCACGTTGACCTTGCCGAGCCAGAAGCGGTGCGCGGTGTCCGCGTCCATCGTCATCACGACCTCGGGCTCCATGGTGGTGTCGCCGCAGTCGACCCGGCCGTCCTCGCCGTCGACCAGATTGACCGTTATCTGCGACTCGGGCTCGCGGTACTGGTACTGGACGATCGTGTTCGCCTTGCGGAACTTGGGGGCGAGCTCCTCGTCCTCGGCAAGCTGCTCGAACAGCCTGCCTATGTACGCGTACACCTCGTCCGCGTCCTTGAAATAGGGCACGTTTCAGTCTCTCCTCTTTACGAACGGACCGCGGGAGTCTACGGACGCCGGAAGGCGGCGCTCATCACCCTGTCCCAGGCGCGGTCGGGCAGCAGCCTCCGCTGGGTGAGCAAGACGCGCGCCGAGGCGGTCACCCTGTAGCGCGAGCGCGGCCTGCGCGCCGCGATCGCCGCCTCGATCACCTTCGCGACGTCGTCCGGTTCGCCGCCGAGCTTGCCGAGTGGGCCGTCGGAGGCCGTGGCGTTGGCCTCGGCGACAGCGGCGTTGAATTCCGCGTAGGGGCCATCCCCAGCGGACACCGACCCAGCGGCGGTCTCGCCGAAGCTGCTGCGGATGATCCCCGGCTCGATCACCACGACGTGGACGCCGAAGCCGCTGACCTCGAAGCGCATCGCGTCGGAGATCGCCTCGACTGCGTGCTTCGTGGCGTGGTAGATGCCGCCTCCCGGGAGCGTGAGCCTGCCTCCCATCGAGCTCATGTTCACGATCGTTCCTTCGCCCCGGCGGCGCATGCCGGGCAGAACGAGCTGGCACATCCGCAGCAGGCCGAACACATTGGTCTCGAACTGCGCGCGCACGTCGGCGAGCGGCACCGTCTCGACGGCCCCGTTCTGGCTGTAGCCGGCGTTGTTGACGAGCGCGCCGATGCCGCCTTCGTCCTCCTCTACCGCGGCCACCGCCGCGCTCATCGACTCCTCGCTCGTCACGTCGAGCGCGAGCGTCCGGCAGCCGCTCTCCTTCAGGTCCTCGATCGACTCGGGGCGACGGGCGGTGGCGTAGACCGTGTGGCCGGCGCGGGCCAGGCGCTCGGCCGTTGCGCGGCCGATGCCGGTTGAGCAGCCGGTGATGAGCACCACCTGGGGGTCGGGCATGGGGAGACGGTAACCGCTCCGCCCTGGCCGGTGGGAACTGCGCTCAGTGGGCGAACGCCATCCCGGCGGCGAGCGCCACCAGCAGGCCGCCCACCGCCACGTTGACGAGCTGCGACACACCCCGGCGAGCGAGCAGCGGTCGCAGCCGGCCGGCCAGGAACGCGAAGCCCGTCATGCCGGCGAGGGCCAGCAGGGCCATCGTCAACACCATGGCCGCCGCCGGCGCCGGGCCTGCGCCGGGCAGCAGGAACTGCGGCACGAGCGCCGTCCAGAACAGGCCGACCTTGACGTTGGCGAGATCGCTGGCGAGCCCGCGCCGGAAGGCGCGCGTGGCGGACGGGGCGCGCTCTGACGAGCTGGTCTCCGCCACCGGGTCGCCCCGGCGCGCCGCCAGCAGTGCCTGGGCGCCGAGCCATCCGAGATAGGCGGCGCCCGCTAGCTTGAGCGCGCCGAACGCCTCCGGCGAGGCCGCGACGACGGCGGTCGCGCCCAGCACCGTCGCGGTCCCCCACACGACGTTGCCGGTGGCGGAGCCGAGAGCGGCCCATGCTCCGGCCTGGACCCCGCCGCCGAGCGCGACGCGCAGTACCACGAGCATGTCCGGTCCCGGCAGCAGGACGGTTCCGGCGGCGACTCCGACGAATGCGAGATAGCTGGTCATGACCAGCAGCATCGCCGTCCACACCGTGAAGAACAACTCGTACTTCTATCAATTATTGATTAGTCTCACTAACACAATGCTGAACGCCGCCCGCCTGCGCCTGCTCGTTGAGCTGGAGGACCGCGGGAGCCTCACGGCGGTGGCCGACTCCCTCGGCTACACGCCGTCCGCGATATCGCAGCAGCTCGGCAAGCTCGAGCTGGAGACGGGCCGCCGGCTGCTCGAGCCGATCGGCCGCGGGGTGCTGCTCACGGACGCGGGCCGCACGCTCGCCGATCACGGCCGCGAGGTGCTGGAGCGGCTCGAGGCTGCCGAGGCGGCACTCGAGCGGCCGGACGAGGTCTCGGGCGCCCTCAGGGTGGCCGCGTTCCAGACCGCCGCGCGAGCGCTGGTCGTCCCGGCCCTGGCGGTGCTCGCGCTCGAGCATCCACGACTCGCCTGCGAGCTGGTCGACCAGGAGGCCGAGGCGGCCCTCCCGCAGCTGCGTTCCGGCGAGCTCGACCTGGTCGTGGCCGATGAATACGCGCACGCCCTGCGTCCGCGCGACCCGCGCCTCATGCGCCATGAGCTCGGCCCGGACGAGCTGCTGGTGGCACTGCCCGCCGATCACCCCGCGGCACGCGCGGGCGGGCCGGTCGCGCTCGCGGACCTGGCGGATGAGCCCTGGGCGACTCCGTGGGTCGGGACGCCGTACGCCGGCATGGTGGCCGGCGCCTGCCGGGCGGCGGGCTTCGAGCCGCGGGTGCGTCACCGGGTCACTGACCTCGGGACGCTGCTCGACCTCGCGCGCTCCGGGCTCGCGGTCGCGGTGGTGCCGGCGCTCGGCAGGCCCCAGGAGGACGCTGCGCTGGCACTGCGGCCGGTCGCTGGAGAAGGCCTCCGCCGAACGCTGTTCGCCGCGGTGCGCCGGGGTGCCGGCGCGCGACCCGCAATCGAGGCCCTGATCGACGCGCTGCGGGTGCGCGTCAGCGCGGCCTGACGAGCAGCGTCTGCGCCGCGCGGCCGATCCGGCCGCGCTCGTCGAAGAGCGCCGTGTCGGTCAGCCCGAGCCCGTCCACATGCGTTACCGCGTCGAGGCAAACCCACTCGCCCGCGGGTTCACGGAGCAGATGGACCGTCAGGTCGGTGTTGATGAAGATGAAGCGCCTCCAGTCGAGGGCGGCGCTGACGCCGTTGCCCGAGTCGGCGGCTACGAAGACGCGCTGGAGCGGCGTGATCTCCTCCCCCGCGACCAGCGGCACCCGCGGGCGCATCCAGACCGTCGCCGGTCCGGGCTCGAGGAAGCCGCCCGCGACGAAGCGGTACTCCATCGCCGTGTGGTAGCCGATCTTCTCGCCGGTGGGGAAGAAGTCGCGCGGCTCGCCGTCGCCGGGTCCGGGCGGTGACTCGTCGGGCTCGTCCAAGCGCTGCTCACCCGCTTGCACGCGCCAGGCCCGTGCTCGCACGAGCTCCCCGTCCGGACCGGAGAGGGAGGCCTCGAGCAGCTCGACGCTACGGCCCGGGCGCACCACCCGCGCCGCCACGCTGAGCGGGGCGAGCGGCACCGGCCGCAGGATCTCGAGGGTTATTCGCCCCACCCGCAGGCCGGCACGGGCCTCGAAGCGCTCGATCGCGCGGGCGACGAGCGCCGAGGGCGGGCCGGCGTGCTGGGCAGCGGGATCCCACGGCCCACGCGTGAGCTCGCTCGGCACGAGCCGCTCGCCGTCGGCCTCGTAGAACGCGTCCGGCACCCGCTATGCGCCGATCGAGAACATCGCCTCGATGTCGTGGCGGGAGAACATCTCGAAGGCAACCATCGTGTAGGTGTCGCGGATCCCCGAGACCTTGGCCAGCCTGCCCGTGACGACCTCGGCAAGCTCCTCCGGTGCGCGCACGCGCAGCATCGCCACGAAGTCCCACTCGCCCGTCACCGAGTAGACCTCCGACACTCCCTCGACGTCTGCCAGCTCGCTGCCCAGGGCGGACATGGCCTCCCGGTCGGCCTTGATCAGGACCACGGCGTTCGTCATGACTTCGACCCTATAGCGTGGCGCCCGCATGCAGGCCGTGACCTTCCAGGCGCCCGGCGAGGTCCGGGTGGAGGAGCGCCCCGAGCCCGAGCTGCTCGAGCGCGACGACGCGATCGTGCGGGTGGAGGCGACGGGGGTATGCGGCTCTGACCTGCACATCTACCACGGCCGCGTGGTGATCGAGCCTGGCTTCACGCTCGGGCACGAATTCGTCGGGACGGTCGTGGCCGCAGGCGACGACGTGACCGAGGTCGTCGGATGGGGAGCGCGTGCTCGGCTGCTACTGCTCGGCCTGCGGCAGATGCTTCTTCTGCCGCCGCGGGGCCTTCCACAAGTGCGACGAGGGCCGCGTGTTCGGTCACGGCAAGACGCTCGGCTCGCTGCAGGGCGCCCAGGCGGACCAGGTGCTCGTGCCTCACGCGGACCTCACGCTGCGGCGCGTGCCGGCGGGCATGTCGGACGACGTCGCCCTGTTCGCCGGCGACGTGATGGGCACCGGCTGGCACGCCGTCGACCAGGCAGGCATCCGGCCGGGCGACAGCACGGCGGTGCTCGGGCTGGGCCCGGTCGGGCTCTGCGCGGTCCAGGCGGCGCGCGCCTCGGGGGCGGCCCGCGTAATCGCGATCGACACGGTCGAGGAGCGCCTCGAGCTCGCCCGCAGCTTCGGCGCCCAGGCGGTCCACCTGACCGAGGACGACCCGCGTGCGGCGGTCAAGGAGGCGACCGGCGGGCGCGGCGTCGACTCGGCGATCGACGCGGTCGGCCATCCCGATGCGCTCGAGCTCGCCTGCCGGGTCACGCGCAAGGCCGGAACGGTGTCGGCGATCGGCGTGTACGCGGAGCGCATCGAGCTGCACATGGGCATCGTCTGGATCAAGGCGCTGACCTTGAAGACCGGCCACGCCAACGTCATAGGCCACGTCGACCGCGTGCTCGCGATGCTCGAGGCCGGCGTGCTGGACCCCACACCGCTCGTGACCCACCACATGAGGCTCGAGGACGCCGCGGAGGCCTACGCGGTCTATGACCGGCGCGAGGCGCTCAAGATCGTGATGACTCCGTGAGCGTCGAGCGCGGCATGACGGCCCAGCTCGTGCGCCAGCGCCAGATCCTCGCCCAGGGGGCTGAGCACGTGGGCTGGAAGATCGGCTTCAACCTCCCTCAGGTCCAGGAGAAGCTCGGAATCGACCGGCCGCTCGTCGGCTTCGTCACCAGCGATGGCCTGCTCGAGGACGGCGCCACCTGGTCGCTCGGGGACGGCGGTGAGGTGATCGTGGAGTCGGAGGTGGCCGTCGAGCTCGGCGACGACGCGCGGTCGATCGCGGCGCTGCTGCCGGCTCTCGAGCTGGCCGACCCGCCGGACCTGTCGATCGAGCTCGAGCAGATCCTGGCCGGGGACATCTTCCACCGTGCCGTGGCGTTCGGCCCCAGGGTCACGGCGGAGGCGCCCGGCGCGGGCCGCATCCTCGTGAACGGTGAGCTGCAGCACGAGCTGGACGCGAACTCCACCAGAGCGCATCTCGAGGAGATGGTCGGCGTCGCGGCCGGCAGGCTGGCCGACGCCGGCCAGCAGCTGCACGCGGGTGACCGCATCATCACGGGCATCCTCGCCCCGCCCCATCCGCCGCAGCCGGGCGACACCGTGCGCCTCGAGCTCGATGCCCTGGGCGCGGTGGAGCTGCACTTCTCCGAGTAGCGTCGGGAGATCCCGGTACGCGTAGGGTTCACCGCTATGACGACCGCCGCCGCGCTACCCGAGGCACTCTCCGACGCCGCCCGCTCGTTCGCCGAAGGGCCTCACCGGCTGCTGATCGGCGGCGAGCGCCTCGAGGCCGCGGACGGCCGGACGTTCGACACGCTCGACCCGTCGACCGGCCGGGTGATCGCCCCGGTTGCCTATGCGGGCGCCGAGGACGTCGACCGCGCGGTACGCGCAGCGCGCGAGGCGTTCGACGACGGCCGCTGGAGCGGGATCGCGGCCGCGGAGCGGACGAGCGCGATGCTCGCGCTGGCCGACGCGATCGACGCGCACGCCGACGAGCTCGCGCAGCTCGAGTCGCTCGACAACGGCAAGCCGCTCAAGCTCGCGAAGCGGGTGGACGTGAAGCTGGCGGCCGAGCACATTCGCTACTTCGCCGGTTGGCCCACGCGCATCACGGGCGAGGTGCTGCCGGTCGCCCAGCGCGGCATGCACTGCTACACGCGCAAGGAGCCGGTGGGCGTGGCCGGCCAGATCATCCCCTGGAACTTCCCGCTCCTGATGGCGGCGTGGAAGACCGGCCCGGCGCTCGCGGCGGGCTGCACGGTCGTGCTGAAGCCGGCCGAGCAGACACCGCTCACCGCACTGCGGCTCGGCGAGCTGGCGCTCGAGGCCGGTCTGCCGGAGGGCGTGCTCAACGTGATCACGGGCGACGGCGAGACCGGCGCGGCGCTCGTGGACCATCCGGGCGTCGACAAGATCGCCTTCACCGGCTCGACTGCAGTCGGGCGTGAGATCGGGGCGAAGGCGGGCCGGGCGCTCAAGCGCGTGACGCTCGAGCTCGGCGGCAAGTCACCCAACATCATCCTCCCCGACGCAGACCTCGAGCAGGCCGTCAAGGGCGCCTACCAGGCGATCTACTACAACAGCGGCCAGGCCTGCAACGCCGGCTCCCGCCTGTTCGTCCACAGCGACCAGTACGACGAGGTGATGGGCGGGCTCGTCGAAGCCGCGGGCAAGGCGCGCATCGGCCCGGGCCTCGATCCGGCGACACAGCTGGGCCCGCTGATCTCGGCCGAGCAGCGGGAGCGCGTGTGCGGCTATATCGAGCGCGGCAAGTCCGAGGGCGCGGAGCTCCTGACCGGCGGCGCCAGCCTCGAGGGCGACGGCTGGTTCGTCGAGCCGACGCTCTTCAGCACCACGCGCGACGACCTGACGATCGCGCGCGAGGAGATCTTCGGCCCCGTGCTGGTGGCGCTTCCGTACGACTCCATCGAGGAGGTCGCCCGCCGCGCCAACGACACCGAGTACGGCCTGGCCGCGGGCGTCTGGACCCGCGACCTCGCGAAGGCGCACAAGCTCGCCGCGCTGCTGCGCGCCGGCGACATCTGGATCAACACCTGGAGCGCGGGCGACCCGGCGGCCCCGTTCGGCGGCTTCAAGTCCTCCGGCGTCGGGCGCGAGCACGGCCGCGAGGGCCTCGAGTCCTACCTCGAGAACAAGACCGTCTGGGTGAATCTGGGCGACTGATGCGCCGAGGCCATCCCGGCGACGGTGGTTACCGCGAAGCAGTCCGAGCGAGAGCTGTCCCGCCCCAGCTGAGCCACCTGGAGGGCCGCCGCCGCGGCCGGCTGCGCCGGTAGTCGGTCAGCGTCAGTCCGGGCGGCAGGCTGCTGTCCAGGTAGAAGACGTCGTCGCGAGGCTCGAGAACGTGGCTCTGTACCCGTGGAATCTGCATGGGTCGAGCTTTGCGCCGCCGGAGCCTCGAAACCATGCGGGCGAGCCCGCGTATTCGGGGGTCGGGCCAGCCTCTCGGCGAGGGGTGGCTACCCGCACCCGCATGAAATGCGACCCTGGCCGTGGCCATCGACACCGCCCGTGCTGCGTTTCCGTTGACTATTAACGGCAACGTAGCGCGGGTCGTGCCCTCGTCCACCTAGAACCGGTCCGGGTCGAAGGGACCGAGGTCGAGGGCCGGCTCCTCCCCCATGAGCGCCTGCGCGATCAGCCGGCCCGTGATCGGACCGTGCGCCACGCCCGCGCCCTCGTGACCGGTGGCGATCCAGAGCCCTTCGGCGGCGGCCGACGGCCCGATCGCGGGCAGGCCGCCCGGCAGCCAGGGGCGCAGGCCCGCCCAGGCGCCGTCCACGCGCAGCTCGCGGATCCCCGGCGCGATTCGCGCCGCCGACTCGAGCAGCGCCTCGCTCACGGCCGGCTCGACGGACAGGTCGAAGCCGCGCCGCTCGCGGCTCGAGCCGACGAGCACGTGGCCGTCGAGCGTGGTCTCCACCACGGTGCTCACGAGGAGGCCCGCCCGCTCGCTCTCCACCGCCGCCATGTACGAGCCGTCGATCACCTTGTGGCGCAGGAAGCCGGGGCGGCGCTCGAGCCGGACGAGCTGGCCCTTGCGCGGCTCGACCGGGAGATCGAGACCCGCGCCGCGTGCGAGCGGCGCGCTCCACGCGCCGGCGGCGATCACGACCGCATCGGCGGCGATGCGAGCCCCGGCAGCCGCGATGCCCTGGACGCGCCCGCCGCGCACCGTCACCGACTCGACCGGCCAACCCGTCTCGACAGCCGCTCCGAGCGCCTCCGCCTCACGCGCGAGGCCGCGGGCGATCGCGCGCGGGTCGCACTGGAGATCGCGCGGAAACGAGGCTGCTCCGAGCAGCTCGCCGCGCAGCTCCGGCTCGGCCTCCCGGACCTGGGCGGCATCGAGCAGCGAGCACTCGACCCCCGCGGCGCGCAGCTCGTCCACCCGTCCGGGCTCTTCCTCCCACGACTCCGCGCCCGTGTGGACCACGAGCGCTCCCTTGCGCCTGATCCCCGCCTCGGCGCCGAGCAGCTCCTCGAGCTCGTCGAAGGCCTCGAGGCCCAGCCGTGCGAGCTCGAGCTCGGCGCCCGGCCGCTTGTCGCAGCAGAGGACGTTGCCCTCGCCGAGCCCGGTGGTGCCGCCCGACACCTCGCCCCCGTCGACTAGGCAGACCCGCACCCCGCGGCGCGCCAGCTCGAATGCGGTGGCGCAGCCGACGATGCCGGCCCCGACGATCGCGACCTCGCAGCTCGTCAGAGAGCGAACCCGGCCGGGAACGGGTCCTCGGGGTCGAGCATGTACTGGCCCATGCCGGTTATCCAGGCGCGCCCGCTGATCTCCGGCACCACCGCCGGAACGCCGGCGACCTCGGTCTCCTCGACGATCCGCCCGGCGAAGCGGGTGCCGATCACGGAGCGGTTCACAAACTCCTCGCCCATACCCAGCTCGCCGCGCGCATGCAGCTGGGCGAGCCTCGCCGAGGTCCCGGTGCCGCACGGCGAGCGGTCGAGCCAGCCCGGATGAATCGAGGTCGCGCTGCGCTGGGAGCGCCGCCCGTCCTCGCCCGGGGCCGTGAACACCACGTGCCGGCAGCCCGATATCCGCTCGTCCGCCGGGTGGACCGGCCGCTCCGACCCGTTGATCGCCGCCATGATGTCCAGGCCGGTCGCGATCAGCTCGTCCGCCCGCGCCGGGTCGACCTCGAGCCCGGCGGAGTCGGCGGGCAGGATCGCGTAGAAGTTGCCGCCGAAGGCCATGTCGTAGGTGAGCGCGCGGCCGTTCAGCGTCACGCTGCGCTCGCGCGCGAGCAGGAACGAGGGCACGTTGCGCAGGCTGACCGAGCGCGCGCGGCCGCCGTCGACCGCGACGCGGGCCTCGACGAGGCCGGCCGGCGTGTCGAGCCGCACCACCGTCTCGGGCTCGCGCACCTCGACCATCCCGGTCTCCACCAGCACGGTCGCCACCCCGATCGTGCCGTGCCCGCACATCGGGAGGCAGCCGGAGACCTCGATGAAGACGACGCCCCAGTCGGCGTCGTCGCGGAGCGGCGGCTGGAGGATGGCGCCGGACATGGCGCCGTGCCCGCGCGGCTCGCGCATCAGCAGCAGCCGCAGATCGTCCATTTGCTCCTCGAAGTGGAGCTTGCGCTCGAGCATGCTGGCGCCGGGGATCGGGCCGATCCCGCCCGTGATCACGCGCGTCGGCATCCCCTCGGTGTGGGAGTCGACCGCCGCGAAGACCCGGCCTGCGATCACCCCGCCACTCCGGCTCCGAGCGCCCTCACCGCCTCCTCGACCTCGCGCCGCTCGTCCTCTGTCAGCTCGAGCCGCGGCGGGCGGCACGGCCCG
Organism: uncultured Thermoleophilaceae bacterium; assembly: GCA_963751835.1. Taxonomy (GTDB): domain Bacteria; phylum Actinomycetota; class Thermoleophilia; order Solirubrobacterales; family Thermoleophilaceae; genus JACVRW01. The sequence goes on from CAVVWD010000011.1 coordinate 470,719, forward strand.
CCCTCCCGTCCGACCAGGTCCATCGCGGCCTTGAAGTACTGGACGAGCTTCGGGTGCATGTCCAGCCGTCCCAGTGGCAACAGCCGGGCATGGAGCTCACGGGCCTCCTCGAGACGACCCTCCGAGCAGAGGCTGAACAGCTCCACGCACTCGCGCGGCGCGACGTTCGCGACGCCGGCGATCCAGCCCCTCGCCCCCGCGCAGAAGCCCTCGAGCGCCCAGTCGTCGCCGCCCACCAACACCTCGAAGCCCTCGGTCGTGTTCAGAATCTCGGCGATCCGGCGGGCGTCCCCCGAGCACTCCTTGACCGCCACCACGCCGTCGATCTCGGCGAGCCGCGCGATCAGGTCCGGGCGCATGTCGGTACCGCTCGCCTTGGGGTTGTTGTAGGCCATGATCGGCAGCTCGGTTGAGCCTGCCACCCCGCGGTAGAAGTGCTCGATCTCGCGTGTGTCGCCCTGGTAGCCGAGCGGCGGCAGCAGCATCAACGCGCCCGCGCCCCCGGCGGCGGCGTCGGCCGCAAAGGCGGTCGAGGCCTCCGGCGTCTCGCTCGACACGCCCGCGGTGACCGTGACGCGCCCGCTCGCCGCCTCCACGAGCGTCTCGATGACGAGCCGGCGCTCGCGAGCGCTCAGGCTCGGCGCCTCGCCCATCGTGCCGGTACCGACGAGGCCGGCGGCCCCGTTGTCGAGGAGCCACTCCGCATTGCGGCCGAGCGCGGCCGCGTCCACGGCGCCGCTCTCGTCGAACGGTGTGAGCAGCGCGGGGATCACCCCCTCGAAGTACATGTCGACTCTCCTTCCTCCGGGTGGGGCGAGTGTTGCACGCCGCGGCCGCCGGCTCAGCGGCGGCCGATGCGGTAGACCGGCCCGTTCAGCGAGACCGCGTACACGCGGCCCCTGCCGTCCTCTCCGAACGAGACGAGGCCCGAGACCCGCAGGCCGCTCGACCGCGAGGCGGCGCTGCCGCGCCTCAAGCTGGCCAGGCGAATGCCCGGGTTGCAGTAGTCGCCGTAGATGTAGCGCCCGGTCCAGCCACGGCCGAGTGACGGGTCGCGGATGACGTAGCCCCCGATGATCGAGCAGAAGCCGCCGTCCTGGGAATGGGCGATCACCGGCGGAACGTGGCCTGGCGCCCGGCCGCCCTCGTAGCTGTCGCGGCCCTCGAAGACGTCCCAGCCGAAGTTGTAGCCGCCGCGCGGCGCCGCACCTCGGCCCGGGCCGGGCACATAGTCGATCTCCTCGATGGCGTCCTGGCCCACGTCCCCGATCGTGAGGCCACCCGTGCGCCGGTCGAACGAGAAGCGATACGGGTTGCGCAGGCCGAAGGCGTAGACCTCGCGGCGCGCGCCGGAGCGGTTTGCGAAGGGATTGTCCGCCGGGATCGCGTAGCCGCCGTTCGGGAGCGGCTCGATGCGGACCATCTTTCCCAGGATGCGGCCGAGGTTCTGCGCGTTGTCGTCTGGGTCTCCGCCGCCACCGCCGTCCCCGAACGCCGCGTACAGCTTCCCGTCCGGGCCGAACTGCACCTGGCCGCCCTTGTGGTTGAAGCGCGAGTGGGCCACCCGCATGGTGGTCCGGCGCGAGCCGGGGTCGGCGCGGTCGGGGTTCCCCGACGAGCGCCGGAATTGCGCGATCGTCGGGAAGCCCTCCTGGTCCGTGTAGTAGACGTAGAAGCGGCCGGAGCGCGCGTAGTCGGGGGCGAACGCCATCGACAGCAGCCCGCTCTCCCCGCCCGTCGTGACCTCGCCCGAGATGTCGAGGAACGGCTCCTCAAGCACTCGCCCGCCCTTGACCACCAGGATCCGCCCGCCGCGCTCCACGACGAAGCGCCGCCTGTCCCCCCGCGGCGCCGTCAGGTAGGTCGGCTCGTCGAAGTTCCCCAGCGGAAGTAGCTGGACAGGGCGCGCGCTCGCCTGGCCGTCGCCGCCGCTGGTTCGGGCAGGCATCTCGGTAGCGGCCGGCCTAGTTGTGGCCGACGGCGCCTGCGAATCGTCGTCGTCCGAGGAGCAGGCGCCAAACACCGCGAGGGCCGACACGAGGATGGCGACTGGGTACCGGCTGGCCCTCACGCAGCTTCAGTATGGCAATGGGCCCTGCCCGCCCCGCGCCAGATACGGGCGCTAGTCTTGGGCCCTTCGGGCTGTAGCGCAGCCTGGTAGCGCGCTCCGTTCGGGTCGGAGAGGTCGCTGGTTCAAATCCAGTCAGCCCGATTCCCGGCAGGACCGCGAATAGCGGCGCATAGCGGCGAAGGCCGCATCAGAGGGCGCCGCTTTCGCCCCTGTTCGCAGCGGTTCGCTCTCCTCAACTCAGGTCGTCGTCGGCGACCTGGACGTAGAACGCCCGCGTCATTGTGGGCTCGATCACCTCGGCGATCCGCTCGTGCCTGCGCGCCTCCTCGGGTGCCGTCCGCTCCAAGAAGGCTTCTATCTCGTCGAGCTCGATGTCGGTGAAGCCGATCGTCACGACGTCACGTGGATCGTCGAGGCCCTGGCCGGTAACTACCCGCGTGGGCACGCCGAATCCGCCCTCTCGCTGCCAGGCTGAGCGGAAGTCCTCGAGCGTCTTACCCTCGCGCAGCCTGCGCATCAGGATCGAGATGACCACCGCCGGCGGAACCTATCTCATCCACGGCGCGTCCCGCACGATCTGGTGGGGATGGATGGGCCACCTCTGCACCGCTCTGCAGCGCGCGTCAGCGACGTGTCTGCGGAATGTCGGTGGGTCGTGCTGTTCTTCAGCGCGGCTCCTCCCTTTGCCAGTAACCAATCGGCTTCCCAGGGAGCAGAGAGAAATCGCAGCGATGTCCCGTCCCCGGCGCGGCAGCTGTCGCGCCCGTCAGGAGGTCTAAATGTTGGGCAAGGTTCGGCCGCGACGGCCCTCGGCCGCGATGGTGGTGGCGTTTCTCGCGCTCTGTGTAGCGTTGAGCGGTACGGCGGTTGGCGAGTCTGCCGTCACGTCCGCGCAGAAGCTGATCACCGGCAAGCAGATCAAGAACCGCTCGGTCACGGGCGTCGACATCAAGAGCAACTCGTTGACTAGCGGTGCCATCAAGAATCAATCGTTGCTGACGAGCGGATTTCAAGCTCGGCGAGCTGCCGGTTGGACCGGCGGGCGCCAAGGGCGACGTCGGCCCGCAGGGCGCGAAGGGTGACAAGGGCGATCCCGGCGCGAACGGGTCGCCCGACACCCCGCAGCAGGTGCTGGCCAAGCTCGAGCAGGTGGACGGCTCCGGATCCGGCCTCGACGCCGACACCGTCGACGGGACCGATGCAACCGTGCTGCTGCAGGATGCGGGCAGTAGTCGTGGGTGGGGGCGCAGGGCCGCCTCAATTCGTCGGCACAGCGGCACCGGGGTTTAACGTCACGAGCGTCCCAGCGAACACCTGCGCGCCCCAGTCTTCGTTCGGCATCGCCGGCTTGCAGGTCACCGATTTTCTTCTCGTGGAACGGCAATCGCCCCCAACGAGTGGAATCCTGGACTCGTTCCGAATCGGCGCAGGTCCCAATCCGCAGGTGGCGTACGCCGTCTGCAACACGACCGACGCTGCGATCGATCCGCCCCAAGCGGAGTTCCGGGTCATGGCTCTCCGGTGATCGACCGTCGTCGCCGCCCGCCGAAGCATCAGGCTTCGACCTCAGCGAGCGACCGTTGCCCGTTCGAGGATTCGAGCTACCAAGGGCATGTGTGCGGAGCGCCAGACGTGTCGCTCCTCGTACGGCCACTCGTAAATCGGGGCGCCGTCGCGAATCAGCTCGACCAGTCGGGGTTGTTCGAGCTCCTCGGCGGACCACTCGTAGAGGCGTTGCCCGCGCGGCGCGATGACGGCGTAGTCGAGCATCCGTCCGAGACGATGCTCATCGGCGAGGTAGATCTCGATTGCTCCCCGGAGCGGATAGCGGTCGGGAAGCACGCGGCCGAGTGAGAGGAAGGCTCCCGCCATTCCGAGCCGGGGATCGCCGAGGACGCGGGCGAGCGGAGCGCATCGGCCGAGGGCGAGGCGCGGGGCGGCGACCAACGCGTGCGCGTAGAGGACGCGGACCAGCGCCACATTCATGAAGAATCGCTCGGGCGCGCTCTCCGTGGCGGCGAGCGCACGGTTCTCAAGGTAGGCGGCGACGATGCTCGAGTTATGGGCTCGATACCAGTTCCCAGCCTGCGGGTCCGCAATGAACGACAGCCAGAGCTCGACGGTCGGCGACGAGGGTTCGCCCTGAAACCCGCCGACAAGCGCCACGGACTCGCATCCGTCTCGCAGCAGCCGCTCGTTGATCGCCCGCCACCAGGGGCTGCCTGGGCGCTCGGCGTGCACGGGATCGAGAAGTCCGCGCTTTGCCTGCCAGCGCATGAACGACAGCGCCGCGCGGCGGAAGGGCAGATGCCGCGGCGCCCGGCCCTCGGGACCGTGGTAGGTGCGTGAGAGAAGCGCGAGGCGCGCGACGGGATCGTCGCGGACGGCGGCGACCTGCGCCGCGGCTTGGGCCGCGGCGTTCATCCCCACGCTCATCCGCCGCACTGATAGCAACGCTTCGCGCGGCCATCAAACGAACGGCCTGCGGGCTCGGCTGTCCCCGGGCCGTGCACCCTGATCGTACGCCCCGCCGGGCGGGCGTATTCGGCCTTACTACGGCAGAGGGGCAGACTCCGGCCTGCCCGTGCGGGAGGTGGGCTTTTGTCCACTTTCGCTTGACGGATCGGGCGAACGGGGCCTTTCTAGATAGGGCGGGTCGCTTCTGCCCTACCTGGTCCCTCCACTGGGCGAAGCGGCCCGTTCATGCACAGCGCGACACGGAGGCGCCCGAAGTGAAACTGAAGGTATTGGCCCTGGCGGCCGCGGCTCTCTGCGGCCTGGCCGTTGGATGTGGTGACGACGACGATGGCGGTCAGGCGACTGCGGCGCAGGCGCCGCCGGTCATCTCGCTCGTCACGAAAGAGCGGGGCGACCGCGTGGAGCTGACGCTGTCGGGGTCGCCACGAGCGGGGCTGAACGAGGTGAGCTACCGCAACGAAGGCAAGGCCGAGCATGAGGCGCAGCTGCTGCGCGTGGATGGCAAGCGGTCCGAGGGAGAAGTGCTGGACGGGCTGCGAGCGGCCAGCGCCGGCAAGTTCATTCCAGACTGGCTGCACGCCGCGGGCGGAGCGAGTCCGCTCAATCCAGGCGAGGCCGGTCGCGCCGAAGTCGTGCTCCGACCGGGCACCTACTACGCGGCTGACCTCGAAAATGACAGCTTCGAGGTGGGTGGTCTTGTGAGGTTCGAGGTGCCGCCCCAGCCCGCCAGGCCCGGCGGCCTGCCCGCCGCCGACGGCAAGGTGACGGCCTATGACTACGGCTTCCGTGCCAGCGGGCTCCGGCCAGGGAAGAACGTCATCCGGTTCGAGAACACCGGCCGCGAGATTCACCACGTGATCGCTGTGCGCGTGCAGGCGGGCAAGAGCCTGGCCGACGTGCGCGAGTTCATGAAGACCGAGAAGGGCGACCCGCCGATCGACTTCCGCGAGATGGTGGGCACGTCCGCCATCGACGGCGGCAGCTCGGAGAACGCTGAGCTGGAGCTGAAGCGGGGCAAGTACGCGCTCCTCTGCTTCGTCGCCGACCGCGACGGCGGGCCGCCGCACGTTGCGCAGGGGATGATCGGGGAGGCCGCGGTCCGATGAGGTGGATCGATCCTAGCCGATCCGAGCCATCAGCTCCTGCGTGGCGCTCGAGGGCGCCACCGGCACCACCTCGAACTCGCCGAGGTCATCCCAGCTCGCTATCCATTCCTGCAACAGGACCGGGTCGTCGCACTCCATCAGCTGGTAGCAGCCGCGCAGGTCGGCCCGTACCCAGCTGTCGAGGTAGCGCAGTCCCTCGGGGATCGACCTGCCCTCCTCGCGCACGCGCCGGTAGATCTCCGCCGCCGCGACGGGAGTGAAGCGCTCCACCACCATGAACAGCACGTTGCGCTCTTTCGTGAACCCCGGTTGTATCCCTGCCGTCGCGAACAGGCGATACTGCCCGCCACAGGGCTAGGAGAGGAGGGACACATGCACGCTCGGCTCAGCAGGTTCGCGGGCCTCGATCCGGAGCGCATCGACGAAACAGTGCGGCAGTTCGAGGAGCAACAGCTTCCGCGCCTCGAGCAGTCGGGGGGCTTCCGCGGTATTACGGTCGGGGTCAACCACACCGCCGGTCAGGCGGTGACGATCGCGCTGTGGGAGACCGAGGCCGACATGCGCGAGAGTGAGCGGATCGCGGACGAGGCGCGCGAGCAGGCCGTGGCCACGGCCGGGCCCCAGCGGACACCGGTTGTGGACCACTACGAGGTGGTTCTCCACCGCGAGGCGACGAGCGAAAGCCCGGCGAGCTAGGCGACCTTCGGGTCCTGCGAGAGTGCGGCGACCCTGTGAGCCAGCGTCCGCAGGACCTTGAGCTCGACGCTCGGGTGCTGCTCCACCATGGCCTTGAAAGCCGTCCGCGTGAGCACGAAGACGCGCAGCGGCGTCTTGGCCGTGACCGTGGCCGTGCGCTCGATCTCCTCGAGCAGGGCGATCTCGCCGATGAAGTTGCCCGCCCCCCGCGTGCCCAGGCTCTGACCTTGGCGCTCGATCTCCACCTCTCCCTCGATGATCACGAAGAACTCGTGGCCGATCTCACCCTCCCTGCAGAGCACTGTGCCGGGTTCCAGCTCCATGTCCTCGCTCCGCTGGGCGAGCTCCGACAGCTCGCTCTGGGAAAGCCCCTCGAACAGCGGGGCGCGTTTGAGTGCGTCGACCTTCGTGTCGCTGCTGAACAGCCTCATGGGTGCCTACCCTAATCGGGAGCGTTCGCTGAGTCGAGTCGCGAAGAGCCGCCATTCTCCCGGAACGCCCTTGAGGTCGTGGACTCCCCGGTCCTCGAAGTCGATGCCCGAGCCGCCGGCGAGGTCTCTCACGATGCTCGAGACGAGCACCTCGCGGGGCCGTGCCTCGGCCACGATCCGGGCGCCGATGTGCACGGCGATCCCCTCCACCCTGCCGCCCACGAGCTCGACCTCGCCGGTATGGATCCCGGCCCGGATGTCGAGCCCGAGGTCGCCCGCGGCGCGAAGCGCGCCGTGTGCGCAGCCGATGGCACGCGCGGGGCCGTCGAAGGTCGCGCAGAAGCCGTCGCCCGTGCTGCGGATCACCGTTCCGCCATAGCGCGCGACCTGAGCCCGCACGGCCGCGTGATGGGCGTTGATCAGCTCGCGCCAGTGGCTGTCCCCCATGTCCGCGGCCCGTGAGGTCGAGTCGACGATGTCCGTGAAGAGGACCGTGGTGAGCACCCGCTGCCGCCTGGTGTCGACATGTCGCTCGGACAGGAAGCGCTCCACCTCGAGCGGAACCTGGGAATCGGCGTAGACGCTGACGTCCGGGGCGGTGAGCTCGATCAGCCTTGCGTTCGGGATGCGCTCGGCCATGTAGGTGCAGCCGTCCAGCCACTTCGTGTGGCAGAGGATGAGCGTGGGCACCGAGATCGCCGGAAGCACTTCGCGTATGTCGGTCTCCATCAGCACCCGCATGAACCCGGCGGCGGCGCCGGGGCTGGCGGCGAGACGCTCGTGGTTCACGTGCCATTGCTCGAAGGCGTGGTCGTGCGCATAGCTCGGAAAGAACCTGCGCATCTCCTCGCGCTGGTACTCGCGGCTGCCCCAGTGGAGACGGGCCTCGCGCACCCTTCGGTGCCACTCCTCCACCGGCTCCCCGGGCGGGAAGTCCGGCGCCGCGGTCACGCGCGGCCAGGTGTTCTGGAGGATGAGCGCGACCACGCGCTCCGGATAGGTGGCCGCGAACACGGCCGAAAGCTGACCCCCCGGCGAGCCGGCGCCGAGCAGGGCGGCGCGCTCCGAGCCGGCGTCGTCCATCACCGCACGGAGGTCGTCCATGCGTGTCTCGAGCGTGGGCAGGTCGCGGGGAGTGTCCGAGAGGCCGGTCCCGCGCTTGTCGAGCAGGATCAGGCGCGAGAAGGACGTGAGGCTGTTGCAGAAGTCGATGAAGATCTGCTGTTCCCAGGCCCAGATCAGGTTGATCATGAAGGGCACGAACAGCAGGTCGACGGGCCCGTCGCCGACCACCTGGTAAGCAATGCTCACATCGCCGCTGCGTGCGTAGCGGACCTCGGGTGTGTCGAGGTTCACGGCGGTAAATCTATGCGCCGGCGCGGCTGGCCATCAGTACGCCGCCTCCTGGCTGACAGGCCGAGGCGCCTGTGGCCGCGGCGCGCGCCCCGCGCCCGGCAGCAGGCGCGATGCGACCGCCACGCTCGCTGCCAGCACGGCAAGCTCGATAAGGCTGAGCTCGAATGCCCGTGCAATGTCGTTCCCGGCGCCGAAGAAGATCACGCCCGTGATCGCCACGCCCAGGGAGTAGCCGACCTGCTGGGTCGTGGACAGCACGCCGGAGGCCGCGCCCGCGCGCTCCGGATCGATGTTCCCGAGCACGATCGCCGTCAGTGGCGTGAAGCAGAGGCCGACCCCTGCACCCGCGAGCAGCAGGCCTGGCACGAAGGCAGCCAGCGACCCGTCCACTCCGACCTCGGCGACGGCGAGCGCCAGCGAGCCGAGCCCGGCGGCGAGACAGAGCCCGCCGGCCGTGATCACCGCGCGGCCGTAGCGCTCGGTGAGCTTGGGCGCCGGTCCAGAGACCGCCACGTAGGAGACGGCGACGATCGTGAACACCAGCCCGGACTCGAGCGGGTCGAGCCCGCGGCCCATCTGCAGGTAGAGCGCCAGGTACACGAAGAACGCCGCCTGCGCTGACGCCAGGAGAAGCTGAGTGGCGAGCCCGCCGGAGAACCCGCGCTGGCCGAACAGGCCGAGATCGAGCAGCGGGGCGGCGCCACGCCGCGTCAGCCCGCGCTGATGGAGCACGAATGCGGCCAGGATGAACGGCGCCGCCGCGAGCGAGATCCAGGTCCAGGCGGGCCAGCCCTGCGCCCGGCCCTCGATCAGGGGCAGCAGGACGGCGACGAGCCCGGCGGCGACCATGACGGCGCCCGCCAGGTCGAGCCGGCTCCGGCTCTCGGCCCGCGACTCGGGCACCAGCACGGGGGTGAGCACCAGGGCCGCCAGCCCGACGGGCACGTTGATCAGGAAGCACCAACGCCAGCCGAGCCCGGCCACGTCGCTCTCGACCAGCGCGCCGCCGATCAGCTGGCCGCCCACGGCCGCGAGGCCGAGGACGACGCCATAGACGCTGAGCGCGCGCACGTAGTCCGGTCCGCGGTAGGCCACACCGATGATCGACAGCACCTGCGGCATCAGGACGGCGGCTGCCACGCCCTGCGCGACGCGCGCCAGCACGAGCGTCGCCGCGCTCGGCGCCAAGCCGCAGGCCAACGAGGCCAGCGTGAACAGGCCGAGGCCGATCGCGTAGACACGCCGGCGACCGATGTCGTCGCCCAGCCGGCCGGCGGTGATCAGAAAGACGGCGAAGGTCAGCCCGTAGCCCGCGACGACCCACTCGAGCGAGCTCGCGCTCGCCTCCAGGTCGCCGGCCATCGACGGGAGGGCGACGTTGACGATGAAGAAGTCGAGGACGACCATGAAGGCGCCGGCCAGGAGCACCGGCAGCGCCGCCCAACGACGTGCGTTCGAGTTGGTTTGCATGCCGCGGACGATGCCGACGGGAGGGAAGACCCTCAATTACCTCTGGGGTAAGGCTCCCGGCACGAGCCATGCCGGGATGCTCTCCCCGCAGGCGGCTCCGGCGAGCACGCGCCCGGCCAGCGGGGCGAACTTGAAGAGGTTGTCGCCCGCCAGGGCGAGCACCGCGCCGCTCTGCCAGACGCCGAAGTTGTCGCTCCCGCCGGGCAGCAGCGTCTGGAGGCAGAGCCGGACGCCATCGGGGTCAGGGTCGAGGCCCGGAAGCGCCTCGCGCGCGTAGGCCGCGATCCGTTCGACGAGCGTCTCAGCCGCCGCATCGCGGCCCGGGCCGAGCGGCACGTCGCTGCCCTCCCCGCTCAGACCCACCGCGTAGAGGGGCTCGGCCGGGAAGGCCGCCGCGTAGACGGTCTCCCCGAACGTGCCGGTCTGCTCCTGCAGCGCCGGCAGGTGGCCGGCGAGCGACGGCTCGCGCACGCGGAAGGTCACGCGCGCGTGGCAGGTGACCGTGAGCGGGATCTCGATGCCCGCAGCCGGCCCGAGGGCGCCGACCGCCGCACCGGCGCAGAGCACCACGCGGCCGGCCTCCCAGATCCCCTCTGATGTCTCGACGACAGCCGGCTCACCCGTGCCGACCGCGAAGACCTCGGCGAGGGTGAGCCGCTCGCCGAGCGCGGCCGCCAACCCGTCGACGGCGGCGCGCACGTCGGTCGAGCCGCCGAGCTCGTCGAGCAGAGCCGGGCCCCCGGGCGGCCTGAGAATCGGCATGACCTCCGCCTGCGCCCGCGCGTCCAGCAGCCTGCCGGGCGCGCCCGCGGCCGCGAGCAGCGCGGCCACCTCCTCTGCCGACGGTCCGGTGAGCAGCAGCCCCTCGCGGCCCAGGAGCCGCACGCCGAGCTGCTCCTCCCAGTCCTCCCAGCGGGCGCGCGCCTCGACCGCGAGCTGCACCAGCTCGAGCCGCCGGTGGCTGTGCCGGAATATGCGCGTGCGGCCCGCCGACTGGCCGGCGCCGGGACGGGCCGCCTCGAAGACGCGCACGTCCACCCCTCTGCGCATCAGCTCGTACGCCGTGGCGAGCCCGATGATCCCGGCGCCCACGACGGCCACCTCGGCCGTGGGGCGCATTCAGGCCGCGACGGCGTTGTAGTAACGGACCGCGAGGCCGGTGAGCAGAGTCTCGAAGCAGGCCTCGACCGTCATGCCGTGCTCGTCCGCGTAGCTGCGCAGGCCCGCATCCTCGATCGCCTCGCTCTCCGCGATGACCTCCTCGACGAGATCGGGGTGCTGGTCGCTGAAGTAGGCGCCCATCGAGTAGAGGCTCGTTTCCATCAGGGACTCGAGGAACTCGTCGCCCTGGTTCGCGGGCCGGGTGCGCTTCGCGGCCATCGGCGGGCAGGTTACCCGCGCGGCGCCGGGGTTAGGGGAGCGCGCCCTGCACGGTGCCGTTCACGCCGCCGACCACGCCGTTGACCGGGTCCGCGACCTGCGGCGGCACGCTCGCGCCCGGCGCGCCGCCGGGCTGAAGCGGCGGCGCTGGACCGGCGGCAGCCTGTGGCAGCTGCGGCAGCTGCGGCGGCGAGACCCCTCCCGGCACCTGGGGAGGCGCGGCAGCACGGAGCGCACGTCGGGAGCCCTCGGCTGGTCCGGCAGTGGAGCTCGGGGGCCGGGCTCGGTTCCTGCCGCGCTTGCGGGCGCCTCGGGCGGGGCGGGGTTCGAGGCAGGCCCCGGGGCGGCGCCGGCCTCCGAGCGAAGCCGCTCGCGCGGCGCCGTGGCCGCGCCGCGACGGGCATGCTCGCGGCGGGCCGCGCGCGAGCGCTGCCGGGCGTCCCGGCGAGCCTCCGCGGCCGGCCTCGGGGCGGGCGCCGCGGGCGGCTGCGCGCTTCGCTGTTCGGCCGCACGCTCAGAGTCGGCACCCGGGCGTTCGGGCCCGCCTCCGATCTGCTCGACTCCGACCGCGGCCCCGCCCGCGCCGATGGCCGCGATGGCGGCCAGCGTGGCTGCGCGCTCTCCGATCAGGCTGCCGAGCGAGCCCGTGCCCTGCAGGCCCGACGGCAGCGGCAGCAGCGCGGCGACCTTCGCCCGCACGCGCGCGAGCGTCGAGAGCGGCTCCACGCCGAGCTCGCGGGCGCGGCGCCGGCACAGGCTGCAGCGGCGCGCGTGCCGCGCCAGGCGGGCCTGGTCCGAGTGACCGCCCAAGCCCTCCGCGAGGCGGGCGATGGTGGTGCGCATCGCCGCGCAGCGGCGCCCCTCGGAGAGCTCCGCATACTCGCTCTCGAGGCGCCGGCGGGCTCGGAAGAGGGCGCTCTCGACGGCCGGCCGCGTTATATCGAGCGTCTCGGCGATCTCCCGATAGGAGCGGCCCTCGAACTCGCGCATCACGATCACGCGCGCCTGGATGTCGGACAGCTCGTCAAATGCTCCGCACAGGTGGTCGAGCCGCTCCTTGGCGACCAGGCGGCGTCCGGTGCGGCGGTATCCACCAGCCGCGAGTGGTCGGACGGGCGCAGGCCGCGCTCGGCGTCCATCGAGATCTCCTCGGCGCGGGCCGACCGGCGGTGGCTGTCGATCGCCTGGTTGCGGGCGATCCGGTAGATCCACGGCTTGAAGACGATCTCGGAGTCCGTCTCGCGCAGGCGCCGCAGCGCGGACACGAAGGCCTCCTGTGTCAGGTCCTCGGCCCGGCCCGCGTCGCGGACCATCCCACGCACGAACGATGCGATCCGCGGGCGGTAGCGCTCGTACAGCTCCTCGAAGGCGGCGTCGTGCCCGTTGCGGACCGCGGCAACCAGCTCGAGGTCCGAAGTCTCCCTGCCTGTGGCGATCATCCCTGCGTCCCTGCCTCGTTCCCTGAGGAGGCGGAACTTACCCGCAAATCCCGAGTTTGAAAATCCTCCCACCCCCTCCCCCGCAGGGGGTCACCCGCGCCTCCCCCCGCCGTCTGAGAGGCTGTCCGCGCCATGGCTGAGCGTGACGAGATCATCGCCTTCCTCGACGAGCTGCTGGACGCAGGAGACTTCCCCGACTACGGGCCCAATGGTCTCCAGGTCCCGGGCGCGGATGAGGTGCAGCTGGTGGTGACGGGCGTGTCGGCCCACCGTGAGCTCTTCGAGCGGGCGGCCGCGGACGGCGCGGACCTGGTGATCGCCCATCACGGGCTGTTCTGGGACTTCCACCCGCGCGTGGTGTCGCAGGCCATGAAGGAGCGACTGCGGATCCTGTTCGACGCGGACATCTCGCTCGCGGGCTACCACCTCCCGCTCGACGCCCACCCCGAGGTGGGCAACAACGCGCTCATCTGCGCGGAGCTCGGCCTCGAGCGGAGCGAGCCCTTCGGCGAGCACCGCGGCCGCAAGGTCGGCTTCGTGGGGCGCTCGCCAGAGGGAGTCCCGTTCGCCGAGCTGCAGGACCGCTGCGCACGGCTGGTCGGGCACGAGCCGTTCGTCTGGGCGACCGGACCGGCGGTCGTCCACAGCGTCGGGATCGTCTCGGGCGGAGCGGCATCGAGCTTCGGCGAAGCGATCGCCCTGGGCCTCGACGCCTTCCTGACCGGGGAGCCGGCCGAGCACGTCATGGCGGACGCGCGCGAGAACGCGGTCCACTTCATCGCCGCCGGCCACTACGCGACCGAGACCTTCGGCGTCCGCCGCCTCGGCGAGCTCGTGGCCGAGCGCTTCGGTGTCGAGCACCACTTCATCGACGCGCCGAACCCGATCTAGCGCGAAGCGTGCCACCCTGATCCGATGCCGATCGACATCGCGCTCTTGGGCTGCGGTCATCCTCATGTCCCGGACGTGCTGGGCGTACTTGCGTCCGAGCCGGACCTGCGTCTGGCGGCTGTCTGGGACGAGGATCGGGCCGCGATCCCGGCCGCCGTGTCGGGTGCGGCGGTCTCGCGGGCCGAGACTGCGATCGGGCGCGCCCACGCCGTCGTGATCTGCGCGCCGACCGACCAGCGCCCGGCGTTGTGCGTGCAGGCCGCAAGGGCGGGTCGTCCGATCCTGGTCGAGAAGCCGGTGGCTCGCAGCGCGGCCGAGGCCCGCGGCGTCGCGCGGGAGGTCGGGCGTACCCGCACACCCGCGGTGGCCGCGCTGTTTCTTCGCGAGCTGCCGGCGCTTGGCAGGCTCGGCGGCCTGTTGCGCGAGCGGCTGCTGGGCCGCCTGGCAAGCGTCAGCGCCGCGCTCGCCCACCCTGGCGGGGTCGACGGGTGGTTCGATGGGCCGAGCGCGTGGATGCGTGACCCGCGCCGTGCCGGAGTCGGCGGTTTCGGCGATCTGGCGCTGCACCTGGTCGACGCGTTGACGGCGCTGCAGCCCGACGAACCGCCACGCCTCGCGGCGGTCGCGCTCGAGCGTGCCGGGCCCGACCAAGGTGACCTCGGCGGGGTCGCGCTGGGAACCTGGGCGGGCGCGCCCCTCACCGTGCGCGCGAGCTGGATCACCCGCCCCGGAGGCCTGGAGCTGGTCGCGTGCGGTGCCCTGGGCACCGCGACTCTCCGCGACGGCGTCCTCGAGCTGATCGGCGACCGCGGCGCCGCGGAACGCTGGGTCGGCGCCCCGCCTGATGCCGGCGAAGCGCTACGGGCGTTCGCCCACCGCCTGCGCACCCGCCGCTTCCCACGCGACGGGCTCGCCGCCGCCGTTCGCGCGCAGGAGCGGCTCGAAGCGGCCACTCGGGTGGCCTGACCCCCAGAACAAACAATCCTGCTTTGCCCACCGCATGGGTGGGCAGGGCAGGACAAACCGAGCGGGAGCCCCTCGGCTACGAAGCGGCGGCGCGCACCCGTAACCGCGGGCGGGCGTTGTTCACGTAGCCCTTCGGGTTCCACAGCGCCGCCTCGTCCTCCGGTTGGGTGGCCGCCGAGGAGTCCCAGGCGCGCACGAGAATCTCGTGCTCTCCGGGCGCGAGATCGACCGTGAGCCGCCAGTGTCGCCAGGCCCAGCGGCCCAGGTCGTCGAGGAGCTCGGCCTGCCGCCAGGTTGCGCCGCCGTCGAGTGAGATGTCGACCCGTGCCACGTGCCGCTCGCCGCCCGCGAACGCGTAGCCGCGCACCTCGAGGGGGCCTGCCGCGACCGTGTCGCCGTCGGCCGGAGACAGAACGTCGGCGTTGAGCGCGACCAGGCCGAGTGGCATTCCCGCGCCCGGGCCGGGCGTCCCGTCCTCGGGCAGCAGCCGGTAGGCGACGTGCTGGAAGTAGCCCTGCCACGGCTCCGAGCGCAGCTCGATCCGCTCGAGCCACTTGACGCTGCGGGCGCCGATGTAGCCGGGCACGACCACGCGCACCGGCCCGCCATGCACTGCAGGGAGCGGCTCGCCGTTCATCGCCCACGCGAGCACGACCTCCGGGCGCAACGCCTTGTCGAGCGGGATCGAGCCGCCGAAGCGCTGGGCCGGCTTCGCCTCCGGGCACACGTCGGCGCCGTCGAAGCCGACATGCGCCGCCTCGCCCAGCGGGCCGGCAAGCGCGAGCACGTCGGCGAGCGCGACACCGCTCCAAATCGCGGTGCCCGTGGCGCCGGGTCCCCACGGCGCCTCGCCCGGGATGTCGCGGATGGCGACCAGCCCGGCGCGCCGGTTGCCGGCGCACTGCAGAGTCGCGGTCACCTCGCACTCCCGGGACGCCTCGCGCAAGGTGTCAAGCGAGAGCTCCAGCTCCCGCTCGACGAGCCCGTGCACCCGCAGCCGCCACGCGGCGGGGTCGAGCTCCGGCACCGCGCCGTGCGAACGCACGTAGAACGCATCCATGGCCGTCACGGGACCCTCGGCCAGGGCGGCGAGCCCGGTCTCGGCGTTGAACGGCTCCTCCTCGTGGACGATCAGGTCCGCGCGCTTGCCGTAGCGACGCACGCGACCAGCGTTATTTCGTGCAGCGCGCGAAGTCCGAGTCCTTCAGGCTCCCCCCGCTCGTGAACACGCTGGTGAACGAGAGCGTCCAGGCCCGATTGCAGCCGAACGACTCGATCACACCACGCTTCTGGCCCTTACGCGTGACGGTGCCGTTGATCGTGGTCCGCAGGTCCCGGATCGCGCTTGGCACCCCCGGTGCAGGCTCCTGGATCTGTATCGGGATGTTGATCGAGACGTTCCTGCCGCCGCTCACGCTGCCGACCAGCATCGTGTGGATCGAAGCCGGTGCGGTGGGGGCGGAGTCGAGAAACAGGCCGAGGTCCGCACCGGTCGTGACAAAGACGGACACGTCGAGCTCCTCCACGAGATTGCCGCCGCTGGCGATGGCCGTGACGTGACCGGAGCCGACCTTGGATCCCTTGGGGCAGACGCGGGTGGACTGGGCCCGGGTCGCAGCGGTCGGGTCGCAGCGCTTCGAGCTCGGATACAGCTTCCCGTTCCAGCGGAACTCCTTCGGCAGGGCGATCTTGAGCTGCTTGGAGGTGGCGGGTTGTCCGGTTCCGGTACGGGTGCTCTGTCCGACCTTGATGGTGAGCGACACGGGCCGGCCCTTCTTCTTGGTCCCTGCCTTCTTGGACTTGGTGCTGAAGTCCAGGTTCATGAGGGTGTCGGCTGGGTCGCCCGTCTGTGCCATGGCCACAGCGGGCAGGGTGAGTGCGAGTAGAGCGGCGAGCGCGCTTCCAAGGATCAGCCTTCGCATCGTTGCCTCCCGGGTCGGGTGAGTGGCGACGGGGACGAATCCACCCGGCATCACATCAAACCCGCGATCGTGACGTCGGCCCGACGGTCCGGCGCTGGTATAAGCGGCGCCCATGGAGCTCAGCGTCGTCGTCGGATCGCGGCCCGAGGTTACGCCCGACGAGGAGCTGCGCACGGCCGCGCTGGCCGACCGGCTCGGCTACAGCGAGCTGTGGATCGGCGAGGGCTGGGTCTGGGACTCCTTCGCGCTCGCGACCGCGATCGGGGTGGCCACCGAGCGGATCGCGCTGACCGTGGGGCCTCTGCCCGTTCACGTGCGCGACCCGGCGACGATCGCCAGAGCCGCGGCCTCGACCGCCGCCCTCGTCGGCCGCCCGGTCGGCGTGGCTCTCGGCACATCGAGCGCGCGGGTGGTCGAGCGGATGCACGGCCGCTCGCGGCGCCGCCCTGTGACCGCCCTGGCCGAGAGCGCCCGAGCCGTACGTGGCTTCCTGCTCGAAGGTCAGGCGGACCTCGACGGCGAGGTCGTCTCGGCCCACTACCGACTGCGGCTTGACCCGCCCGGCGGACCGCTGACGGTGGCAGCCTTCGGCGAGCGGGCAATTGCGGTCGCCGCGGAACACGCCGACCGCATGGTGCTCGACCTCGTCTCACCCGAGCTGGCACGTGAGTATCGAGCGAAGCTGGACACGCTGGCGGCGCGGATTGGCCGCCGGGCGCCAAAGCTCGCCGCCTGGATCCCGGCAGCGTTCGATCCCGATCCGGAGGCGTATGCCCAGATCATGCAGAGCCTGGTCGGCTACCTCGCCGTGGCCGGTTACGACGAGATGTTCACGGCCGCCGGGTTCGGCGAGGCGGTGGAGATGGCCAATGCGGGGGCCGGTCGCGAACACCTGTTGCGCGCACTTCCCGGCGAGGCCGCGGCCACCGTCGGCCTCGTCGGCAACGCCGACGAGATCAACCGGCGCCTGGAGGCGTACGCGCCCGCGCTCGACGAGCTGGTGCTCGTTCCGGCAACCGCCGGCGACCCCGGCGGCGAGCGCACGCTGACAGCTCTGGCCGAGCTCCCCTAACGGCGGCAGCAGATTTCTCTTGCGCCGACCGGTGCAACCGCTACCCTCCGTTCCACGCCCGAAAAGCGACGAGGAGGCAGCTGTACATGGCGATCCACCTGACGCCCACCGAACTCGGACGAGAGGCGGGCATGCACCGACGCGAAGTCATCGCAAAGTGCATGGAAATGGGTGTCCCGATCTTCCAGGGTCGGATCGACAAGACTCTCTTCACAAGCAGTCTCAAGAACGAGCAGGAAAAGAGGGAACTGGCCAAGGCCTAGCAACCGTCGCGGGCCGAGGCCCGCGTTCCTGCAGTCTGGCGCGGGGCCACATCGTGGCCCCGCGGCCGTTGTGCACATAGAATCTCCCCGCCGCGGGTCGGATTCCGCGGCCGTCAGCTGGACTCGAGAAGCAAGAGGGAGAGGATTGATGGAAGCAGTCACCGCGAGCACCGGTGTCGTCGAAAGCACTGGCTCCACCACGATCGCCGACATGCTGCCGCTGGCGGCCAAGAAGTACGCGGACCGCCCAGCGCAGCGCTATAAGGTCGGCGAGGACTGGGTCGACGTCTCCTACGCGGAGCTCGGCGAGGCCGTCAAGGAGGTCGCGCTCGGCCTCGTCGACCTCGGAATCGAGCCGGGCGAAAAGATCTCGATCCTCGCCCACACCCGGCCCGAGTGGACCCAGGCCTGCTTCGGAATCCTCACCGCCGGGGGCACGCTGGTCACGATTTACCAGACGAACTCGCCGGAGGAGGTGCAGTACGTCCTCCATCACTCGGACTCGAGCGCGGTCTTCGTCGAAGACGCCGAGCAGCTCGCCAAGGTGCTCCAGGTCCGCGCCGACTGCCCCGAGCTGCGCCACATCATCGTCATCGATCCCGATGGCGCCCAGCTCGGCGAGGACGTCATCACGCTCGACTCGCTGCGCGAGCGCGGCCGCGGGCGCGACGACTCCGAGTGGGAGGCCCGCTACGAAGCGGTCACGCCCGAGGACATGTGCCTCTACATCTACACGTCGGGCACCACCGGGCCGCCCAAGGGGTGCCTGCTCACCCACGCCAACTACCGCGCGATCACGGACGCGGTGGCCAAGCAGAGCGTGCTGCAGGGCGGCGACTGCTCGTACCTGTTCCTCCCGCTGGCACATGCCTTCGCGATCCTCATCCAGTTCGGCTCGTTCGACCTGGGCGTGACGGTCGCCTACTGGTCGCGCGACCCGAAGATGATCATCGCCGACATCGCCCAGCTGGGCCCGACCTACTTCCCGTCGGTGCCGCGCATGTTCGAGAAGATCTACACGCTGGCCACCGGCGCGGTGGAGGACAAGGAGCAGCTGCGTCAGGCCGTTCAGGTGGGCGTCAAGGTGCGCACCATGCAGCTCGAGGGCCAGGACGTGCCACCCGAGCTCCAGGCCGCCTTCGACCAGGCCGAGGAGAAGCTCTTCAAGAACGTCCGCGGCCTGTTCGGCCAGAACATCCGCGAGTGCGTGACCGGCGCCGCGCCGATCGCTCCCGAGATCCTCGAGTTCTTCTTCGCCTGCGGGGTGCCGGTGATGGAGGGCTACGGGATGACCGAGACTGCCACGAGCGCAACGGTCAACCGCCCCGAGGCGAACGGCTTCCGGTTCGGCTCGGTCGGCAAGCCGATGGCGGGCGTGGAGGTGAAGATCGCCGACGACGACGAGGTGCTGATCAAGGGCCCGAACATCTTCAAGGGCTACTACAAGAACGAGGCGGCGACTGCCGAGGCGCTCGAGGGCGAGTGGCTCCACACGGGCGATCTCGGCCGGCTCGAGGACGGGTTCCTCTTCATCACCGGCCGCAAGAAGGACATCATCATCACGGCCGGCGGCAAGAACATCACGCCGGCGAACCTCGAGAACGGCCTCAAGCAGAACCGCTGGATCTCCCAGGCGGTGGTGGTCGGCGACCGGCGACCGTACCTGATGGCGCTGATCACGATCGACCCGGAGGAGGCGCCGGCGCTGGCGGAGTCGCTCGGACTGGAGGACGCGTCGATCGAGGCGCTGCGGACGAACGAGAAGGTGCTGGCGGAGATGCAGGCCGCGGTCGACGAGGTCAACTCGCACGTCGGGCCGGTCGAGCAGATCAAGCGCTTCGAGATCCTCGACCACGACCTCTCCCAGGAGACCGGCGAGCTGACCCCGACGCTCAAGGTCAAGCGCAACGTGGTGCACGACAAGTTCGCCGGGCTGATCGACGCGGTCTACGCCCGCCCCCGCTGAGCTTCGGCGACCACTACCCTGAGTGAACGGCGCGCCCCGCGCGGGGCGCGCTGTTTTCGCCCATGGCCAGCAACGATCCCACCGATACCGGCGGCCTGTTCATCGGCCGGCGGCCGGGCACGGCGCCCGTGCGCTACCGAGACCCCGGGCCCTCTTCCGAGGGCCGGCGCCGCATGGACGAGTGGCTGGCCCACGGCCTCCTGGCGGTGGAGATCCTGCTCTGCGTCTCGCTGCTCGGTCCGCAGCCGGCCGCCTGGCTGTGGATCGGCTCGCAGGTGGACTACCTGACCGGCTACGTGACAGCCGGCATCGCGACGATCATGCTCGGCTGCCTGGCGTCGCTCTTGCTCACGATGGCGGCCGCCAAACGTGTCGACCACGCCTGGAAGCTCGTCCGCCGCGCAGCCGGGCACCGGCAGGAGCGCGGCGCGCTCGAGCGCATCTTCGCGTCGTGCGTCGGCGTCGCCCTGGTCGCCTTCGCGATCTGGTTCCTGATCATCCAGGGACCGGGGCCGAGCATCGCTCCCCCCGAGTGAGCACGGTGGGCTTTCGCGACTACTACAGGCAGTTCGAGGACATCGACGAGGAAGCGCTCAACCGTCAGCGGCGCGCCCGCCGCGCGCGCGAGCGCAAGCTCGCCCTCGAGCGCGTCGAGGAGCTCGACCTCTCCGGGACGGAGTGGCCGGACCTGCCCCACTCGGAGATCGTGAACGCGGCGATCGCGCGGGCGCGCGGAGGGGTCAACGGCTACCCGGATCGGCACGCGACCCGCGCCCGACGCCTGCTCGCCGACCGTCACGGGATCCCGCCGGAGAAGATCGTGCTGGGCAACGGTGCCGCCGAGCTCCTGCAGGCGGCGGCGATGGCGCTCCTCTCCCAGGGCGACGAGCTGCTGATGCCCTGGCCCTCCTACCCGCTCTATCCGCTGATGGCCGCGCACGCCTACGCGCGCCCGCACCCGTGCGAGCGCGCCACGCTGCTCGAGGAGGTGAGCGAGCGCACGCGCGTGGTCGTCGTATGCAACCCAAACGATCCGACGGGCGACTACACGCCGGCCGAGGAGCTGGGGCGCCTGTTGTCCGCGCTGCCGGAGCATGTCCACGTGCTCCTCGACGAGGCGCTCGTCCACTTCCAGGACGTCGAGGAGATGGACGCCTGCCTGCGGCTGGTCGAGGCGTTCCCGCGCCTGCTCGTCGTGCGTACCTTCTCGAAGGCCTACGGGCTCTCGGGGCTCAGGGCGGGGTACGCGGTGTCGAGCGATGCCTCGCTGCTGGCGGCGGTGGCGCCGGTCCTCGGCGTCAACGCGCTCACGCAGGCGGCCGTCGAGCACGCGCTGCGGACCGGCGACGCTGAGATCGACCGCCGCCGCCGCGCGGTGTCGCGCGAGCGTGCCCGGCTGCTCGAGGCGCTGAGCCCGCTGCCGGTGGACGTGTCCCCCTCGCAGGCCAACTTCATCTGGCTGGCCGCCCGCGGGATGACCGGGAACCAGCTCGCCGGCAGTCTCCGCCGGCAGGGGGTGATAGTGGCGCCCGGCGGCCCGCTGGGGGCCGACGACCACATCCGCGCGACGGTGCGCGACGCGCCGGCCACGGATCGCCTGCTGCGCGCGCTGGAGTTGGCGATCGAGCGGCTGAACTGTCTCGGCACCGGGTTGGTCTCCGCCGGCCGGGCCGGGGCTGGGGAAGGGGGTCTTCGCCACCATGCTGACTTTGTCCGCTCCTGGCGGTCAAAGTCAGGAAAGCTCGAGGCGAGACCGACCCCAAACCAACCCCCAGAGTGAAGGCAGAGGCGGTTAGTCCAGCCCCTCGTCCCACTCGCGGACGTACCAGTTCTCGACCACCCCGTTCAGCACGAACGGATCGCCCTTCGCGAACTCCTCCGCCGCCGCTCGGCTCGTGAACACCGACATCGCGCCCTCCTCCTGAGGATTCGCGAACGGGCCGGTCATGAGAAGGTCGCCCCGCGACTGGAACTCGCGAGCGTGGACTCCGTGGGCCTCCTGGTGCGCCGGAGCCTTCGAGAACAGGTCGTCGGCCGACTCGTAGAAGAGCACGTACTTCAAGATCCGCCTCCCTCAGGCCTGGTCGGTTTGGCGCAGCAGCGCGCCGGTCGTCTGCTCGAGTATGCGGCGCCAGCCCGCGGCCTTCTCGCGCTCCTTCGCGAACTTGCGCACCACCTTGCGCACGCGCGTGGCCGAGATCTCGAT
Organism: uncultured Thermoleophilaceae bacterium; assembly: GCA_963751835.1. Taxonomy (GTDB): domain Bacteria; phylum Actinomycetota; class Thermoleophilia; order Solirubrobacterales; family Thermoleophilaceae; genus JACVRW01. The sequence goes on from CAVVWD010000011.1 coordinate 492,432, forward strand.
CCCGTGCTTCGCGCACACTGCCTTGATCTCGTCGTAGTCCGACGCCAGCTTGAGCGTCACGGACTCGAAGCCGTGCCGGGCGATCTCCACCCTACGGGTGTAGTTGAGGATGTTGGTCTCGAACATGAGCTCGTCGTTTGGATCGGGCTCGATCAGGATGATGTCGACGCCGGGGTAGCGCTCCTTCCAGCGTGCCAACGCCTCGTGCAGTTGCTGGTGGGCGATCAGCTTGAAGGCCTGGTAGCCGATCTGTGGGAAACCCATGTCGCGCACGCGCCGCACGCGGCTGCCCCACATCGTCGGGATCACCTTCTGGAAGTCGTTGACGTACGGCACAAGCGGGTTGACCACGATCACGAACTTGGCGCCCGCCTCGACCGCGACGTCCACGTTCGTCGCCGAGCGCAGGCCGCCGTCGACGAGGTGACGGCCCTTGATCTCGACCGGCTTGTAGACCATCGGGAGCGCGGTCGAGGCCGCGACTGCGCGCGAGATCGGCACGTCGTCCCACTCCGCCCCGCCGAGCACGATGCGCTCGCAGGTGTCGAGATCGGTGGCCGTGAGGAAGAGCTCGTTCTCCAGCAGCCGGAAGTCGTCGGCCCGGTCGGGATCGCCGAGCACGGTCTCCAGGTACTGCTCGATCCCGCGGGAGTCGTAGAGGCCTGACGGCAGTGCCTCGGCCAGCCCCACGGCGAGATCGATGAGCGATGCGCTGCGGATCTGGCCGAGGAAGGTCCGGGCCAGGCCGAGCATCCGCAGCGGCATCAGCGCGGCGCTCTGAGCGAACTCGAGCGCGTTCGGGCGCATCAGCGTGCCGCGGTCCACGTCCCTGAACGGCGTGGGGACCTGCTGGTTGACGACCCGCATCATCTCCTCAGGCGTCACCCCGTTGGCGGTGAGAGCGGCGAGAAAGGAACCGGCACTCGTGCCGACGTAGACGTCGAACTGGTTGACCGTGCGGTTTACGGCCAGCAGATCGAGGGCGCGCAGCGCGCCGATCTCGTAGACGCCGCCCGTGAAGCCCCCGCCTCCGAGGACCAGGGCCGTCCGCGAGCGCGGCCGCCGCCGCCGCGGCTTCGCCTGCGTGGCCTTGCCCTTCTGGGCCGGCTTCTGGAGCTTTACGACCTCTCCCATGCGCCCTGAGTATGGCCGATGCGGCGGGCGCACCCTCCGGGAGGCCGCACCGGAAAGGCCGCTAGCGTGTTCCACCTCCTCGATGCGACGAATCGCCGCCCTCGCAATCGCAGTGCTCATCGGGGCGCCCGCAACGACCGCGGCGGCCGACGAGGTGCTCGTCAAGCAGCTGTCGCGCCAGATGCGCGCCTCCGGCGCCTATTCGGGCGCCTACGTGGTCAATCTCAGCCAGGGCGAGACCGTCTTCCGCTGGCGCCAGAACCGGTCGCGCGTCCTCGCCTCGAACACCAAGCTCTTCACCACCGCGGCCGCCCTGGCCCGCTTCGGGAGCGAGGGCACGCTCGGCACGGAGGTGCTCGGGGCCGGCGCACTGGACGCAGACGGGGTCTGGCAGGGCGACCTGTACCTGCGCGGCGGCGGCGATCCGACCTTCGGCAGCACCAGATTCACGACCAGGAGCTATGGCGAGGGGGCCACGGTCGAGCAGCTGGCGGCGCTCCTCAAAGAGGCGGGTGTCGCGCGCGTGACCGGCCGGATCTACGGGGACGAGTCGCGCTTCGACGCGCTGCGCGGAGGCCCCGAGTCCCGCTACGCAACCTCGATCTGGGTAGGCCCGCTGAGCGCCCTGTCCTTCAACCGCGGGCTCGGCAGCGAGAGCGGCGGGTCCTTCCAGCTCAATCCTCCCGCGTTCGCGGCCGCCCGCCTGGATGCCGCGCTCGAGGCGCGCGGCGTGCCGGTGCGGCTGAAGCCGCGCGCGGGCGTCACCCCAGTCGGGACCGAGGTCCTCGCCAGCGTCGACTCGCCGACGATGTTCCGCCTCATCCAGCTGACAAACAAGCCCTCTGACAACTTCTTCGCCGAGATGCTTCTCAAGGACCTCGCGCTGCAGGCGGGCGGCGTGGGGACCACGGCGGCCGGGGCGCGTGTGGCGGCGGGCTATGCGAAACGCCTCGGCTCCGGCGCGCGGCTCGTGGACGGCTCGGGCCTCTCGCGGGGCAACCGCGCCTCGCCCCGCCAGGTCGTGAAGCTGCTCGCCGAGGTGTTCGAGCTCGACCAGATCGAGTTCGGCGAGCAGTTCATCGACTCGCTGGCGATCGCCGGCCAGGACGGCACGCTCAAGGACCGCATGCGCCGCGGGGCCGGCGCGCGCGCGCTGCCGCGGCAAGACCGGGACGCTCTCGAACGTGAGCGCCGTGTCCGGCTACTGCGAGGCGCTCTCGGGCGACACCTACGTGTACTCGATCCTCATGAACTACGTGTATCCGCCCGGAGCCCGCCGCCTGCAGGACGCGATGCTGCAGGCGCTGGCGGCGCGCGGCTAGCGCCGCCGGGGCGGAGCAGCCGCCGCCGCGGCGGCGCCCTCCGGCAGCAGCTCGAGCAGGCCGTCCTCGTCGAGGATCTCGGTGCCCAGCTCCTGGGCCTTCGTCAGCTTGCTGCCGGCATCCTCGCCCGCCACCAGGTAGTCGGTGTTCTTGGACACCGACCCGGTGACCTTGCCGCCCGCCGCCTCGATTCGTGTCGTGGCCTCGGGCCGGGTCAGGTTCGGGAGGGTGCCGGTCAGCACCACCCTCTTGCCCACGAGCGGGCCCTCCGCCGATGGCGCGTCGCCCTCCTCCTCCATCTGCAGGCCCGCCCCGCGCAGCTGCTCGATCAGCTCGCGCACGCGCGGCTCGGCGAGCGTCTCGTGCACGGTCCGGGCGAGGATCGGCCCCATCCCCTCGACCTGGGCGATCTCCTCGTCGCTCGCCGCGAGCAGCGCGTCCATCGAGCGGAAGTGGCGAGCCAGGTTGCGCGCGTTGACGAAGCCGATGCCAGGCAGCCCGAGCGCGTAGAGGACGAGGTGGAACGGCTGCTCCTTGGAGGCCTCGATCGCCCGTACCAGATTGCCCGCCGACGTCTCCCCGAAGCGCTCGAGCTCCACCAGCCGCTCCACCGTGAGGTCGTAGATGTCCGCGAAGCTCGTGATCAGCCCCTCGTCGAGGAAGCGGCGCGCGTTCTCCTCGCCGAGCCCCTCGATATCCATCGCGCCGACGAAGTGCTTGACCGCCTGGAAGACCTGGCCCGGACAGGAGGCGCGGTTCGGGCAGATCGTCCAGACGCCCTCCTCCGACTTAACGGTCGGGGTCCCGCAGGCGGGGCACTTCGCGGGCGGCTGCGGCGGGGCGGCGCGCTTCTTCGAGCGCTGCGCCTTCGAGGTCGGCGAGACGACCTGGGGGATCACGTCGCCCGCGCGCATGATGATCACCTCGTCGCCCTCGCGCACGTCCTTGCGGTGCAGGTCCTCCTCGTTGTGGAGCGTCGCCTGCCTGACCGTCACCCCCGACACCTGCACCGGCTTCAGCATCGCGAACGGGATCATGTGCCCGGTGCGGCCCACGTTCCAGGCGACCTTCTCGAGCACGGTGGTGGCGGTGGTCGGGGGGAACTTCCACGCGATCGCGCCGCGCGGCTCGCGGCCGACCACGCCGAGCTGACGCTGCAGATCGAGGTCGTCGACCTTGACGACGACGCCGTCGATCTCGAAGTCGAGCGAGTGCCGGCGCTCCTCCCAGGCCTTGCAGGCGGCCACCACCTCCTCGACCGTGTCCTTGACCTCCACGTCCCGGTTGACCCGGAAGCCGTGGTCGCGCAGCCACTCGAGCGAATCGTGATGCGACTCGAACTCGAGCCCGTCCGTGGCGCCCACCCCGTAGGTCCACATCGACAGCGGGCGCGCGGCGGCGAGCTGCGGATCGAGCTGGCGGATCGAGCCGGCGGCGGTGTTGCGCGGGTTGGCGTAGGTCGGCTCCCCGGCGGCGGCGCGCTCCTCGTTCAGCTTCGCGAATGCGGCGAGCGGCAGGTAGATCTCCCCGCGCACCTCGATCAGCGGCGGGGCCCCGTCGATGCGCAGCGGGATCGCCCCGATCGTGCGCAGGTTCTGGGTCACCTCCTCGCCCACCTCACCGTTCCCGCGCGTGGCGCCGCGCACGAGGACGCCGTCCTCGTAGACGAGCGAGATCGCGAGCCCGTCGATCTTGGGCTCGGTCACGAAGCGGACGTCGCCCATCTCGACGCCCTGGCGGGCGAGATAGCGCTCCGAGCGCACGACCCAGGCCGCCAGCTCCTCCTCGTTGCGGGCGTTGGCCAGCGAGTACATCGGCTGGAGGTGGCGCACCTCCGGGAACCTGTCGAGCGGCTGGCCACCCACGCGCTGTGTCGGCGAGTCCGGCGTCAGCAGCTCCGGGTGCTGCGATTCGAGGTCGCGCAGCTCGTTCAGCAGGGCGTCGTACTCGACGTCCGAGATCTCGGGATCGTCGAGGACGTAGTAGCGGTGGCCGTGGTACTCGAGCTGCTTCCTCAGCTCGGCGGCCCGCTCGCGCGCCTCCTTCGGTACCCCGCTCAAACCTCGCGGGCGGCCGGTCGCAGGAGCCGGTCGAGCTCGAAGCCCGACAGGCGGTCGATGCCGGCCTGGTCGGTGAGGTCGAAGTGCAGCGGCGTGACGGCGATGTAGCCGCCCGCGATCGCCGCGAAGTCCGTGCCGTCCTCGTGCTGGTAGCCGGGCTCGACGCCGTACATGGTGTAGCGGCGGCGGCCCTCGCCGTCCTCCTCGGCAAGCTCCATGCGGTCGTTGTAGACGCGCTTGCCGAGCCGGCCGACCTTGACGCCGCGCGCCTCGGCGGCAGGGGCGTTCACGTTGAGCAGCGTGCCCGCCGGGATCGGCACGTCCGCGAGACCCTCGACCAGGCGCGCGATGAAAGCGGCCGCCTGCTCGAAGTGCGCGCGGCTCCAGGAGCTGCCGGCGCGGAAGTCCATCTCGCCGTGGTCCGCCTGCTGGGAGACTGCGATCGCCGGGATGCCGAGCATGATGCCCTCGAGCGCGGCCGCCACCGTGCCGGAGTAGGTGATGTCGTCGCCGAGGTTGTTGCCGTGGTTGATGCCCGACACGATCAGCTCGGGAACGAACTCGATCAGCCCGAGGGCGGCGAAGCGGACGCAGTCGACCGGCGTGCCGTCGGTGGCGAAGCCGGTGGTGCCGTCGCCGAACTCCACCTCCTCGACCCAGAGCGGCTGACGGATCGTGATGCTGCGGGCGGTGGCGCTGCGGTTCGCGTCCGGCGCGATCACGGCGAGCTCGAGGCCGGGGACCTCGAGCAAAGCCTGCCGCATGGCGTTCAGGCCGGTGGCGGTGATGCCGTCGTCGTTGGTCAGAAGGACCTTCATGGAACGCTTTCCCAGGGTACTCAGGGTCAGTAACGGACCGACTCCAGGTAAAGGCCGTGGGCCGGTGCTGTCGCCCCCGCCTCGCTGCGCGGCCGTCCCTCCAGTAGTCGCTGAAAGGCGTCCGGGCTGACACCGCCGAGCATGGTTCCCACCAGCACCCGCACCATGTGGCGCATGAAGGTGTCCGCCTCGATCCAGAAGGCGAGCACCTCGCCCGGCTCCTCGATCCATCCGGCGCGGAAGACGTCGCGGAAAAAGCGCACGTGCTCGCTGTCGGTCGGCGTGAAGGCGGTGAAATCGTGGGAGCCGGGGAGCGCTGCGGCGCACCCGTCGAGCGCCGCACGATCGAGCGGCCGCGACCACCAGAGCGCCCAGCGGCGCTCGAAGGCGCTCGGCGCCGGACGGGCGAGCACGCGGTAGCGGTAGGTGCGGCTGCGGGCATCGCGGCGGGCGTGAAAGCTCTCCGCCGCCTCCTCACTCCGAAGCACCGCCACGTCGTCGGGGAGCAGGGCGTTGAGGCTCCGGAGCGGCGCCGGCTCGCCCGCGTGGCTCGCGACCTGGCCGCGCGCGTGGACGCCGCGGTCGGTGCGCCCGGCCACGATCACTTCGACCTCGCGCCGGAGCGCGGTCGACAGCGCCTCCTCCAACACGCCCTGGACGGTGCGGAGCCCCGGCTGGCGCGCCCAGCCGGCGAACTCGGAGCCGTCGTACTCGAGCAGGAGCCGGGCGGTCACCCGCGCTTGCGGGCGATGATCAGCACGTATTCGTTCTCGATCGATACAGGCCCGTCGCCTCCCATGCTGCGAGCGAGCTCGACAACCTCCGCCACCATCGCCGCGTAGCGCTCGGGCGGCATGGCCTGCTTTGCCGCCACCCACGGCGGCGCCGCCTCGCCCTGCTCCGCGACGAACGCCTCGGGCGTGTCGGCCTCCCAGACGAGGGTGCGGGTCTCGAACTCGATCGTCGCCGCAAGCCCATCGAATCGGCTCCGGGCGGTCTCCTCGTCCGCCCACTCATCCGCCAACGGCTGGTCCACGGGCGGGGGCGCGTACGTGCGCGAGATCTGCCCCAACCTCGGGACGAAGCTCTCCGGGCTCCAGGCCGTCATGCCGACCGTGCCGCCGGGCCGAACCACCCGGAACAGCTCGCGTGAAACGACCTCGGGCCGGGGGGCGATCATGGCGCCGAAGACCGAGCCGACGCAATCGAAGCGCCCGTCCTCGAACGGGAGCTCCTCGGCATCGGCCTCGACCCACTCGATCTCGTACCCCTCCTCCAGGGCGCGTGCCTTGCCGCGCTCGACCATGACCGGTGAGATGTCCGATGCAACCGCCCGAGCACCCTCGTGCGCGCAGGCGCGGGCGAAGTTGCCGTCGCCGGCCGCCACGTCGAGGACCTCCTGCCCCGCAGAGACCGCGCACGCATTGCAGAGCTCGACGGACGCGGGCCACAGCGACTTCGAGAGCGTGGAGTAGTCGCCGAGCCCCCAGATCGCCCGCTGGCGCTGCTTGATCTGCTCGATGTCCACCCGCGGAAATCCTACGGACTCCGGCCGCGACGCCCCGTGCGACGCGGCGCCGGATGACAGCGCCCGCGGCCGCGGTCGAGTGTCGTGCCGTCCTCGCGCACGAAGCGAAACGCGTAACGGCCGGGACGCAGGCTCAGCTCGAGCACCCCGAGCGCGCCGCTGCGGTCGTAGTGGACGCTGCCGGCGCGCACCCGCCGCGGGGCGCGGATCCTGCCGGCGCCTCCCGTGCCCACCACGAACTGCCGCACCCCGGCGCGGCGCCGGCGACCCGCCGCGTCCATCGGCGCGAAGCGCTCGTAACTGTGCGAGTGAGCCGTCACAGCCAGCTCGGCGCCACCCTCGTACAGCGCCCGGTACACGTGGCGCAGCTCGGGCGATGGGCCGGGACTGGTCGAGCTGTAGCGCGCGTGGTGCCAGTAGGCGAGTACGCAGCGGTTCGGCGTAAGCCCGCCCATCAGCCGGCGCAGCCAGCGCACCTGGCGGCTCCGCCGCGCGCAGGAGACGGGGAAGCAGTCGTTGGGCAGCGCGCGCGAGCGCTTGGCGAAGTCGAGCGCGCCCGAGTTCAGCACGATGATGCGCCAGCCGGCGAGCCGGTAGGTGTAGTAGCCCCTGCGCGGCCCGGCGGCCTTCCCGAAGTACGCGAAGTGCCCGGGCGCGCGGCGCCTGTCCGCCCTCGGCGCGTACTCGTGGTTGCCGAGCGCCGGCCGCGTGATCGAACGAAAGGCGCCCCAGGTGGGGTGATAGGAGGCGAGGTAGGTCGTGAGCTTGCCGTCCTCGTACTGGGCGTCGCCGAGCGTGGCCACGATGTCCGGGTCGAGCGCCTGCACGATCTGTGCCGTGTAGGCGTGGCGGCAGCGGGTCGGACCCACCGGGACGCTCGCCTCGCAGGCGATGTCGCCGGCGGCCACGAGCTTCGCGCTCCGCTGACGGTCGGCCCCTGCCGCCGCGGCCGGCCAGGCCGCCGCCGCCGTGCACAACACGGCCATCGGGCGCCGCAGGCGCCCAACGAGACTTCCGGCTAGCGCCCCCAACCCTCGGGCGGCTCGTGGCGGCCCTGCTCGAGGTGCCAGTACTCACGCAGCTCGTCGCAGCGGCCGCCGCTCGCGAAGTGGAGCAGGAGGCAGCCCGGGATGGTGACCTCACTGCCCTCGTCACGCATCGTGGCCCACCACTCCACGACCACGCGGTTGCCATGCACCACGGGCGTCCCGAAGCGCAGCTCGAGGTCCTCCTGGGTCGAGGTCGACTGCCGCCAGTAGTCGCCAATCGCCGCCCGGCCAACCGTGGGCGGGCGCAAGGGGCTGGAGCGGTAGATCGCGCCCTCTGTGAAGAGCTCGGCGATGGCGTCGGAGTCCTTCCGGAGCCAGGCGTCGCCGTAGTCCTCGATCCACTCGCTCGCCCAGGTCACGTCCATGCGCCGAGACTATCGGCACAATTCGGGCTCGTGCGGGTTTCCGCGAAGACCGACTACGCGGTTCGGGCGCTGCTCGAGCTGGCCGTCGCGAACGACGGCCCTGTCAAGGGCGAACGGCTCGCCCAGGCGCAGGCGATCCCGCTCAAGTTCCTGGAGAACATCCTCACCGACCTGCGCCATGCCGGGATCGTCCGGGCGCAGCGCGGGGCCGAGGGCGGCTACTGGCTCGCTCGCGCCGCCGATGAGGTCACGCTCGGCGAGGTGATCCGTGCCGTGGACGGACCGCTCGCCAGCGTCAGAGGCGAGGCCCCAGAGGACGTCGCCTACGACGGCGCCGCCGAGAACCTGCGGACGGTGTGGGTCGCACTGCGCGCGAGCATGCGCTCGGTGCTGGACGAGATCACGCTCGCGGACGTGGTTGCCGGCAAGCTGCCCGCGCGGGTGCTGCGGCTCACCGAGTCGCCCGAGGCCTGGTCGCGGCGCTGAGGGGCCGCCCTCAGGCCGGCACTGCGTCGTGGTCCGTGGCCGGCCGCAGCCAGACGATCTCGCCGTCGGTCAGCTCGAGTTCCTGCGCGTTCGCGCGTGTCGTCTGCACCCAGGTCTTCTCGCCGTCGCCGAGCGTCAGCTCAACGCGCACCTCGAAGCCGAGATGAAGGATACGGTCGATCATCGCCTCGGCGGCGCCGTCTGACGGCTCGAGCAGGATCTCCACGTCGTGCGGGCGGATCCAGCGCCCGGAGAGCTCCGACACCGGGCCGACGAAGCCCATCACGAAGTCGTTCGCGGGCTGCTCGTAGAGCTGGCGCGGCGAACCCGTCTGCTCGATCCGGCCGTGGTTCAGCACCACGATCTGCTCGGCCACCTCCATGGCCTCCTCCTGGTCATGCGTCACGAACACGGTCGTCACGTGGACCTCATCGTGGAGGCGGCGCAGCCAGGCGCGCAGCTCCTTGCGCACGGTGGCGTCGAGCGCCCCGAACGGCTCGTCGAGCAGCAGCACCCGTGGCTGGACCGCGAGCGCCCGGGCGAGCGCCATGCGCTGGCGCTGCCCGCCGGATAGCTGTGAGGGGTAGCGGTGCGCGAAGCCGTCGAGGTGCACGAGCTTGAGCAGCTCGTCCACGCGCTCCTCGATCTCGTCCTTGGGCCGCTTGCGGATTGTCAGCCCGAACGCGACGTTCTTGGCGACGGTCATGTGCTTGAACGCCGCGTAGTGCTGGAAGACGAAGCCGACGTTGCGCCGCTGGGGCGGCGTGGAGGTGGCGTCCTCGCCCCCGATCAGCACGCTGCCGCTGTCGGGCGCCTCGAGCCCGGCGATCACCCGCAGGAGCGTCGACTTGCCGCCGCCGCTCGGGCCGAGCAGGGCCGTGAGCGAGCCGTCGCGCACCGCGAGCGACACGTCCTCGAGGGCCGTGAACTCGCCGAAGCGCTTGGACACCGAGTCGACGACGATGCTCATCCCTCTGCCTCCTTCGGCTTGATGAAGTTCATGGCGAGGAGCGTGGCCAGCGCCAGCAGCGCCAGCACGACGGAGGCAGCGTACGCGCCGGTGAGGTCGAAGCGCTGGAAGCGCTCCTCGACGAACAGCGTCGCCGTCTGCGTCTGGCCGGAGATCTTCCCCGACACGACGCTGACCGCGCCGAACTCGCCCAGGGCGCGCGCAGTGGTGAGGACGACCCCGTAGGCCACGCCCCACCTGATCGCGGGCAGCGTGACGCGGAAGAAGGTCTGGAAGCCGCCGGCGCCCAGCGTGGCCGCCGCCTGCTCCTGCTCGGTCCCGATCTCACGCAGCACCGGGATCACCTCCCGCACGACGAAGGGCAGCGAGACGAACATGGTCGCGAGGATCATCCCCGGCACCGAGAAGATCACCTGGATGCCGTTCTCCGCCAGCCACTCGCCGATCCAGCCGTCACGGCGGCCGTAGACCAGTATCAGCGCGAGGCCGACCACGACCGGTGACACCGCAAACGGCAGGTCGACCATCGCGTTCAGCAGCGCCCGGCCGCGGAAGCGCTGGCGGACGATCGCGAGCGCGCAGAGAACGCCGAAGATCGTGTTGAGCGGGACCGCCACGGCGACCATCACGAAGGTCAGGTAGAAGGCGTGCTGTGCCTCCGGCGTCGTGACGGCCTCCCAGGCGGCGGCGACACCGTCCTGGAAGGCGTTGATGAACACGAGCACGACCGGGATCCCGAGCAGGAGCGCCAGGTAGCCGAGCGCCAATATGCGGAGGGCGTACTTACTCCTCATGGCGCAGAGCCCGCTTCGAGAGCCAGCCGAAGAACAGCAGGATGGCGAGCGCGGCGACCAGCAGCACGACCGACACCGCGGAGGCACCGACCGGGTTGTCGCTCTCGACCTGGGCGAAGATGAAGACCGAGGCGGCCTCGGTCTCGAACGGGATCATGCCCGTGATCAGGACGAGCGAGCCGAACTCGCCGACGGCACGCGCGAAGGCGAGCCCCCCGCCCGCGATGATCGCCGGCAGCAGGTTCGGGAGGATGATCCGCCTGAACACCGTGAAGCGGCTCGCGCCGAGCGACTCCGCGGCCTGCTCCATCTCCGTGTCGAGCTCGAGCAGCACCGGCTGCACGGCGCGCACGACGAACGGCAGCGTCACGAACAGCAGCGCGAGGACGACAGACACGCGCGTGTAGGCGACGTCCACCCCCACCGGGCTGTCAGGCCCGTAGAACGCGAGCAGCGTGAGGCCCGCGACGATCGTGGGCAGCGCGAACGGAAGGTCGATCAGCGAGTTGACGATGCCCTTGCCGGGGAACTCGTCGCGCACGAGCACCCACGCGATCAGCGTCCCGGCCAGCGCGTTGATCAAGACGACGATCACCGAGGCGATCAGCGTCAGCCGCAGCGCCGCGACCGCCTGAGGGCTCGAGACCGCGTCCCAGAACGAGTCGACGCCGTTGTCGAGCGACTTGAAGAGCACCGCCGCCAGCGGGATCAGGGCGACGATGCTCAGGTACGCCATCGCGATGCCGCGGCCGAGGACGTCCCCCGGGATCGGGAGCGCCCTCGGCAGGCGCGACGCAGGTGCGGGGGGCGGCGCTGTGGCCGCGTGGCTGCCGTCAGTCGGAGGCAGTGCTCTTCCCCTGGGACTGGAAGATCTCGGCGACGACGCCATTCTCCGGGTCGAAGAACTCGTCGTTCACCGTGTCCCAGCCGCCGAACTTGCCGATCTCGAACAGCTTCGAAGGCGTCGGGAACTCGTCCGCTCCCGGCACCCCCTCGATCACCGGCCGGTAGCCCTTGCCGACGAAGATCTCCTGGGCCTCGGGCGTGTACAGGAAGTCCACGAACGACTGCGCCAGCTCCGGCTCGTCGGTCTCGTTCACGACCGCGACAGGGTTCTCGATCAAGATGGTTTCCTCGGGGACGATGTAGTCGAGCTCCTCGCCCTTCTGCTGCGCGAGGATCGCCTCGTTCTCGTAGCCGAGCAGCACGTCGCCCTTGCCGCCCGCGAAGGTCTGCAGCGACTCGCGCGCGCTCTTGTCGAGCACGGGGACGTTGTCGAACAGGTCGGCGAGATACTGCTTGGCCTGCTCGGGCGACTTGCCCTGCTCGAGCTGGGCGCCGTAGGCGGCCATGATGTTCCACTTCGCGCCGCCGGAGGTGAACGGGTTGGGCTCGAGCACCTCGACCTCTCCCGTCACTAGGTCGTCCCAGCTCTGAATGTTCTTCGGGTTGCCCTTGCGGACCATGAAGACGACGACGGAGTCCGTGACCATGCCGTCGTACTCGTTCTGATTCCAGTTCTCGTCCACGAGCCCTGCCTCGACGAGCCTGGTGATGTCCGGCTCGAGCGAGAACTCCACGACGTCCGCCGGCAGCCCGCCCTCGACGGCGCGCGACTGCTCACCGGACGAGGCATACGACTGGTCGAACCCCACACCCTTGCCCTGAGATGTGGCGTTGAAGGCGGGGATCAGCTCCTTGTAGGCCTCCTCGGGAGTTGAGTAGGCGACCAGCGTCAGGTTGCCGCCGCCCCCTCCGCCGCTGTCGGCCGAAGCGTTCTCGGAATCGCTCGAGGTTCCGCCGCAGGCGGCCAGCACGAGCGCTGCCAGGAGCGCCGCCAGTAGCGGGAAGAGCCTCAATGCACGAGTCCGGTTCCGATCCATTCTCCACCTTGTCAGTCGACTTTGCCGAGCGAGGACGCTAGCACAATGCCCATCGGTTTTATGGGGTATTCGGCTGCCTTACATCTCGGTAACGGATCGCCCTCAACCCGCGACGTTCCCCGCGCCCGGGGCGCAGCACGTACGATGCCGCCGCGATGGTGAACGTCGACGCTGGCTCGTTCCTCGTGATCGTCTCGGTCGCGGCGCTCGCCGCCCTGCTCGCGGGCTGGGTCCAGCCTCGGCTGGCGATCCCTGTGGTGGTGATCGAGATCGTCTCGGGCATCATCGTCGGCCCGGAGGTGCTCGACCTCGCCGAGCCGGACAACTTCATCGAGTTCTTCTCGAACCTCGGCCTGGGGATGCTGTTCTTCTTCGCCGGCTACGAGATCGACTTCGACCGGATCCGCGGAGACCCGCTCAATCTGGCCCTGATCGGCTGGGGGCTCTCGCTCGCCCTCGCCTACGGGCTCGGAGGCTTGCTGATGGCCTCCGGCCTCGTGCTTTCGCTCCTCTACACCGGCTCCGCGATGGCCACCACAGCGATCGGGACGCTCATCCCGATCCTGAGCGATGCCGGCGAGCTGCGCACGCGCTTCGGCACGTACCTGCTCGGGGCTGGGGCGATGGGCGAGTTCGGGCCGATACTGCTGATCACGCTCGTGTTCTCGACCAGGGGCACGATCTCGAACGCGCTCATCCTGCTGCTGTTCGTGGCGATCGCGGTCGCGACCGCAGTCATCGCTGTCAGGGGCGCGGGGCGCGGCTGGGACCTGCTCGAGCGCTCGCTGGAGACGAGCGGGCAGCTCGCGATCCGGGTGGCGGTCGTGCTCGTCTTCGCGCTCGCCGCGCTCGCGAACGACCTGGGCCTCGACCTACTGCTCGGCGGCTTTGTCGCCGGGGTGATCGTCAGGCTCGCGCTCAGAGGACGGGAGGTCGCGCTCTTCGAGTCCAAGCTGACCGCGGTGGGCTACGGCTTCCTCATCCCCTTCTTCTTCATCACGAGCGGGCTGAAGTTCGACCTCAGCGCGCTCACCGAGGACCCGATTCAACTGCTCAAGCTCCCGCTCTTCCTGGCGCTCTTTTTGGTGGTGCGCGGCGTGCCCGCGCTGCTGCTCTACCGCCGCGTCCTCGACGGGCGCGACCGTCGCGCGCTCGCGTTCTTCTCCTCCACTGAGCTCCCGCTCGTCGTCGCGATCACCACGATCGCCGTAGAACAGGGCCACATGCGTTCGTCAACGGCGGCCTCGCTGGTGGGCGCGGCGATTCTCTCCACGATGATCTTCCCGCTGATCGGCCTGAAGCTGCGCGAGGGACGCGCGGGACTCGAGGCCGAGCCGAGCCCGGCCTGACCGCGGTGCTACATGCCCGGCGGATGCCGGACCACGAAGCGCGACGGCGAGCGCTGCCTGGTCGTCCAGCGGGAGCCGAACTTGCGGTGCGCGGTCGTGTCGAAACGGCGGCCGTCGACGACCATGTAGACATGGCTGCGGTTCGCGTAGATCGTGATGTGCTGTCCCGGCCCCGGCGCGCCATAGCTCATGAAGCCGGTCGAATCGAGAGGCTGGCGCAGCAGACGGCCGCCGTGCAGGGCGTACGAGACCGAGCCTGAGCAGTCGTAGGCCGAGTCCCGGAACGAGCGGTGACCGCCGCCCCAGCGGTAGGGGTGGTACGCGATCTGGTCGGCGGCGCTGATTACGCCCGCGAGCGCCGACGGTACGGCGCCGGCACCCTCGGAGCCACGCGGCTTCAGCACGGGACCGGGGCCGAGCCCGAGCTCTGCGCGCGTCTGTGGCCCAGCGATCCCGTCCGCGACGAGGCCGTGGGCCTCCTGCCAGCGCTTGAGCGCTGCCTCGGTGCCCGGGCCGAAGACGCCGTCAGCGGCGACGCCGATCCGGCGTTGGAGCGCGCGGACGCCGCCGCCACGGTCGCTGCGCGAGCGCCTGGCGCTACGTTCTCCGCCCCTGCGTTTCAGCACCGGCCCCGGGCCGAGGCCAAGCGCGGTGCGTGTGCTCGGCCCCGCGATCCCGTCGGCCACGAGGCCGTGCGAGCGCTGCCAGCGCCTGAGCACGCGCTCGGTCTGGGACCCGAAGACACCGTCCGCGCTCACGCCGATGGCGCGCTGAAGCTGGCGGACGTCGGCCCCGCGAGACTTGACGACCACGGCATAGGCAGGCTCGGGATCGCCGGCCTCGACCGCCGCGACGGCCGCGAGCGCGCCTCCGCCCAGCGCCAGGACCGCAGCCACGGACAGCCCGCGTGCTGGAAGCCGGATTCCGCTCGCGGCGGCAGCCGCACAGGCAAGATTCCTTTGCACCTCGTTCGTGACCTCGTTGTCGGGTTGACGCCTGCGAGGTCAGCTGACGGGCTCGCGCTTCGCGCTACGCCCCGCCTCCCGCCTTGGCGGTCTGGCCGGGCGATTCGCCCCCGCGGCACCACGGCCGCATCGGGTCCCCCGCTCGCCCCGCCCGGAGGCGCGGCGACTCGGCGTCTGGCGGTCGTCGTTCTATCAAGACAAACTCCTGCAAGTTGCAAGATTTCTTGCAGAGCGGCGCCACGCAGGCCGGTGCCCGGGCCGGTATGTTCGCCCGATGAAAGAGATCGCGCCCGGGATCCGCCACTGGACTGCCCGCCATCCGGACATCGGCGTGGATGTGAGCTCCTACTGGCTCCCGGAGCTCGGAGTCCTGATCGACCCGCTCGCGGTTCCGGATCAGGTCTCGGACGTCGAGACGATCGCCCTCACGAACCGCCTTCATCGCCGCAGCAGCCTCGAGGCTCGCGAGCGCTTCGGCGCCTCCGTACACGTCCCCCGGTCCGGCATGCAGGACTGGGAGGGCGATCCGGTCGAGCCCTACGACCCCGGCGACACGCTCGCCGGCGGAGCTATCACCGTCCACGACGTCGGCTCGATCTGCCCCGACGAGTCGGCGCTCCACATCCCTTCCGTATCGGCGCTCTCCGTCGCGGACGGAGTGATCCGATACGGAGGACGCCTGGGCTTCGTCAGCGACAACCTGCTGGACAACCCCGAGAACACGAAGCGCGGCCTGAAGGAGGCCTACGCCCGCCTCACGGAGGAGCTCGAGTTCGACAACCTCCTGGTGGCCCACGGCGAGCCGCTGGCGGGCGAGGCCCGCGAGCGCCTGCGCGAGTTCGCGACTGCCTGAGGGGCGCCCACCGACCCGTCCGCGGGGGTCGAGTAGGGTCGCGGCAATGTCAGGGCAGGTCGGGCTTGTGGTTCACCCGCTCCGCGACCTCGATTCGGCGCTGGCCGCAACTCGGACGTGGGCGTCGAGGCGGGGGGTCGCGATCGGCCAGATCCGGATCCCGGGACAGGCGCGAACGATCGCAGAGCCGGTCGACGTCGCGTCGTGCGACTTCGTGATCGCCCTGGGCGGCGACGGCACAGCTCTCGCGGCCCTGCATGCCGCCGCACCCGCCGCCCGCCCGGTACTGGCTATTGCCTGCGGCAGCATCGGTGCCCTCACGTCGGTGGATTCCCAGCATCTCGACTCGGCACTGGAGCTGGTGGTCGCCGGCGACTGGGTCCCGCAAGCGCTTCCAGGGCTCGACATCCACGCCGGCGCCACCAACATCGCGGTTGCAATCAACGATGTCGCGGTGGTCCGCGACGGAACCGGCCAGGTCATCACCGAGATCAGGGTCGACGGCGAGGTCTATGCGCGAACGGCCGGCGACGGAGTGGTCGTGGCCACGCCGGTCGGCTCGAGCGCTTACACGATGGCCGCCGGCGGCCCAATCCTGCTGCCCGGAGCGAACGCAATGGTGCTCACTCCGCTCGCTCGCCACGGCGGGGTGTCTCCCCCGCTCGTCGTCGGAGCCGAGAGCCGCATCGGGCTGCGGGTCGAATCCGGCTACGGAGGCAGCCGCTTCGAGGTCGACGGCCAAGAGCTCGCCGTGGAGGCCCTCGAGACCACCGTAACCCTTCGGCCCGACTACGCCACCATGATCAGGTTGGCTGACCAGGAGTCGATCCTCGCCGCACTGCGGCGCAGGGGCCTCGTGGTCGATTCCCCGAGAATCCTGGCGCGCGCCCTACGCGCGGCCACCCCTAGGTGAGCGTTCGCGGAGGCCTGAACGACAGCAGTGAGGGGGATGACCCCCGGCGGGGCCCCCGGACAAGGCCGCCGTGGTCATCTGATGTCGTCTGACGACACCAGGTCGGCACAGTGGTACGAACCCGGCTTGGTGTCGTGACACGACACCAAGTCGGGCCCGTTGCTCCGGCGGGACGTCGTCACGCCGGTCGTCAGCCGCCGGTCAGCCGCCGGCCCCGCGGCACGCGAGCCAAGGCCTCGATCTCCGCCACCCATCCGAGCTCGAACAGCTCGCAAATCACCACCGTTAAAGCGGGCTTGTGGGCCCCCAGCACCTCGCGGCGCACGTCTGAGTTGACCTCCCGATGGGAGCGGTCGGCAAGGTAGGTGCGCACGTGCACCAGATCCGCAACACCGGCGCCGGCACCCTCCAGCACGGCCGTCACGTTCGCCCATATCTGGCGCAGTTGCTCCGCAGGCTCTGTCAAGACGGCGCCGCCAGGGGCCTCCGGCGTCTGCCCGCTGATGAAGAGCAGCTCCTCGCCGGTCACCACGCCGTGGCTATAGCCGCCGACCGGCCGCGCCGAACCTCCTGGATTGATAGTTCGCATGCGCCCATCGTGTCGCAGAGACGCCCGGCCGGCGTCGCCGCCCGACGAGCTCGTCTGCGGCGCGAGAACCAAGCAATCCAAGGACGCAGGCCCGAAGGCGTGCTGGGCACGCCGAGGGCCGAGGACGCCGGAGTGCGCCGGTTATCGCGTCGTCAGACGAGCTCGTCAGACGAGCTCGAGGAAGACCATCTCAGTCGAGTCCGACTTCCGCGGACCCAACTTCAGGATGCGCGTGTAGCCGCCCTCGCGGTCCGAGTAGCGCGGCGCTATCTCCTCGAAGAGCTTGTAGACCACGAACTTGTCCTGGCCGAGGCGCGCCATCGCGAGCCGGCGGGAGTGGCCGTCGCCTTTCTTGGCGAGGGTGATCAGGCGCTCGAGCTCGGGCTTGACCGCCTTGGCCTTGGCCTCGGTGGTCTGGATGCGCTCGTGGTCGATCACCTCGCGGCAGAGGTTCATGAACAGCGCCTTGCGGTGCGCTGCGTCACGCGACAGCTTCCCTTTCTGCTTGCGATGGCGCATGGCGACGTGAAACCTTAGCCCGCCCGGAGCCCCAGGCCGCGGGCGTCGAGGGTCTCCTTGACCTCCTCGATCGACTTGCGGCCGAAGTTCGGGATCGCGGCCAGCTCGGACTCCGACTTCTGCACGAGGTCGCCGACGGTCTGGATGCCGGCGCGCTTCAGGCAGTTGTAGGAGCGGACACCGAGCTCGAGTTCCTCGATGAGGATGTCGTCCATCCCGCCGGCGCCCGGCGCACCCGCGCCGTCGCCGCCGATGCCGTCGGCGCCGGCCACGAGCGCCGCGCCCTGGTCGCGCAGGGCCTCGACGCGGTCGGCGTCCGTGAAGATCGCCAGGTACTTGATGAGGATCTCCGCGGCCTCGCGCAGCGCCGCCTGCGGGTCGAGCGAGCCGTCGGTCTCGATGTCGAGCGTGAGCTTGTCGTAGTCGGTCTTCTGGCCGACGCGGGCGGCGTCGACCGAGTACGCCACGCGCTTGACGGGCGAGAAGATCGAGTCGATCGGGATCACGCCGATCGGCTGGTCGGGCGTCTTGTTGTCCTCCGCCGGGGAGTAGCCGCGGCCGTGGCCGATCGTGAGGTACATCTCGAGCTTGGTCTTCTTCTCGAGCGTGGCGATGCGGGCGTCGGGGTTGAGGATCTCGACGCCCGAGGGCAGGTCGATGTCGCCGGCGGTGATGTCACCGGGGCCGGTCACGACCAGCGGGGCCTCGATCTCCGCCGCATCCGAATGCATGCGGCAGACGACCTCCTTGAGGTTGAGGACGATGTCCGTCACGTCCTCCTTGACGCCGTTGATCGTCGAGAACTCGTGCGCGACGCCCTCGATACGGACGCTCGTGACGGCGGCCCCGGCCAGCGACGACAGCAGCACGCGGCGAAGCGAGTTGCCGAACGTGTAGCCGAAGCCGCGATCGAGCGGCTCGATCGTGAACGTTCCGCGGTTGTCCTCGACGCTCTCGGCGGATATCTGGGGAGTCTGAAAGTCGATCATGGGAGAGGTGATTCCTTCGGTTGTAAGCACGCCGCGCCGCGCTGCGGCGGACGTGTCGGGTGCTACTTCGAGTAAAGCTCGACGATGAGCTGCTCCTGCACCGGCGTGGTGATCTCCGCCCGTTCGGGCAGGCGGAGGACCTTCGCGGTGAGGCCGTCGTGGTCGGCCTGGAGCCAGGCGGGCACGGCGGAAGTGAGCTCGGTGGCGTCCCGCACGGCCGGCTCGACCGGAGCGCTCGGGCGCATCGTGATCACGTCGTCAGAGCGCAGCTGGTACGAGGGGATGTCCACCCGGCGGCCGTTGATCGACCAGTGGCCATGGCGGATCATCTGCCGCGCCTGCCGCCGCGAGGCGGCGAAGCCGAGGCGCACGAGCACGTTGTCGAAGCGCGACTCGAGCAGGCGCAGGAGGTTCTCGCCGGTCACGCCCTCCTGGCGGCTGGCCTTGTCGTAGTAGCTGCGGAACTGCTTCTCGAGTACCCCGTAGTAGCGCCGCGTCTTCTGCTTCTCGCGCAGCTGTACGCGGTACTCGGACTGGCGCATGCGCCCCCGCCCGTGGTCGCCGGGCGGGTAGTTGCGCCGTTCCACGCCGCACTTGTCGGTCAGGCAGCGCTCGCCCTTGAGAAAGAGCTTCTGGCCCTCGCGACGGCACATCTTGCACTGGGCTCCCGTGTCGCGGGCCATTAGGTGCTCACCTCCTCGCCCACGTGCGCGCAGGGGCGCACAGGCCAAGCTGGCCGAGGACGCAGGGTCGAAGCCTTGCAAGATGCAAGGCGAGACCCGAGGACGATGGGCAGCGCCGGCATGTGCGGCATCTGCGCGTGCGTGGGTGGGGAGGTGAGCACCTAAACGCGCCTCCTCTTGCGCGGACGGCAGCCGTTGTGGGCCTGCGGCGTGACATCCCGGATGCCGGTGATCTCGAGGCCGGCCGCCTGCAGCGAGCGGATCGCGGTCTCACGGCCGGAGCCCGGGCCCTTGACGTAGACCTCCACCTTCTGCAGGCCGTGCTCCATGCCCTTGCGCGCGGCGGCATCTGCCGTGACCTGCGCCGCGAAGGGGGTGGACTTGCGCGATCCCTTGAAGCCGGCACCGCCGGCGGACTCCCACGCGATCACGTTGCCTTCCTTGTCGGTCAGCGACACGATCGTGTTGTTGAAGCTCGTCTTGATGTGCGCCTGGCCGAAGGGCACGTTCTTGCGGACGCGCCGGCGGCCACGAGGGCGTCGGGGCTGGGGCATCTAGCTGTTCACCTCAGTGCTTCCTGACCTTCTTCTTCCCGCCACCCGCGGACGAGCCGCGCTTCGGACCCTTGCGGGTGCGCGCGTTCGTCTTCGTCCGCTGGCCGTTGGCGGGCAGTCCGCGCCGGTGGCGCAGGCCCTTGTACGACCCGATCTCCATCAGCCGCTTGATGTTCTGCGAGCGCTCACGCCGGAGGTCGCCCTCCACGAGCAGTTCGTCGACGCCGTCACGCAGCTTGCGAACCTCGTCCTCGGTCAGGTCCTTCACGTAGGTGTCCGGCTCGATCCCGGCCTCGGCCAGGACCTGGTTCGACGTCGAGCGGCCGATGCCGTAGATGTACGTGAGCCCGATTTCGACCCTCTTGTTGAGCGGGATGTTGATGCCTGCGATACGCGCCATCTAGTCGACCATCACCCCTGACGCTGCTTGTGACGGGGGTTCTGGCAGATCACGAGGACCGCACCGCCGCGGCGGATGATTTTGCACTTCTCGCACATGGGCTTGACTGATGCGCGGACCTTCATAGCTCCGTGGGTGGGACGTATCGAAACGAGGACCAGCGTAGAGCCCAGGAAACGGCTCAGCGCCGACCGGAAAGAGTAGCAGCAGGCTCCGTTTGGGCGGCCTGCAGATGCCACGGGGTGAGGATCCGCGGGCCGTCGGCGGTAATTGCCACGGTGTGCTCGAAATGGGCGGCCAGAGAGCCGTCCTGGGAGTAGACCGCCCAGTTGTCAGAGCCCATGCGCACGTGGTGCGTGCCGACGTTCACCATCGGCTCAACCGCGAGCACCATTCCCTCCTCGAGCTCGGGGCCGGTGTCGGGCTCTCCGTAGTTTGGGATCTGGGGGTCCTCGTGCATGTCGCGGCCGATTCCGTGCCCCACCAGGGAGCGGATAACCGAGAAGCCCTCCGACTCCACCCGGGCCTGCACCGCGTGCGAGACGTCGCCGAGCCGGTTGCCGGGGCGGCACTGCTCGACCGCATCGAAAAGCGACGCGCGTGTCGTGGCCAGCAGCTTGGCCGCGATCGGGGTGACGTTCCCGATCGGGTGCGTGATCGCGCCGTCGGCCACCCAGCCGTCGAGGATCACGCCGATGTCCACGGAGAGGATGTCCCCGCGCTTCAGCTCGTAGCGACCCGGAATCCCGTGCACCACCATCGAATTCGGCGATACGCAGATCGAGCCGGGGAAGCCGCGGTAGCCCTTGAACGCCGGCTCGCCGTTCTGGGAGCGGATGAAGCGCTCGGCCGCCTCGTCGAGCTCGCCCGTCGTGACCCCCGGGCGGGCCTTTTTGCGCAGCAGCTCATGGCAGCGGGCGAGGATCTGGCCCGCCGCCGCCATCTTCTCGATCTCCTCGGGGGTCTTCCGCACGATCATGTCTAGAGCTCGGCCTCCAGACGGAGTGTTGCAAGCGTTGCGCGGATGTGCGCGTGGACGTCGTCGGGAGTGCGGGAGCCGTCGAAGCGGCGCAGGAGGCCCTTGTCCTCGTACCAGGCCATCAGCGGCTCGGTCTGCTGGTGGTAGACCGCGAGCCGGTTGCGGATCGTCTCCGGCTTGTCGTCGTCGCGCTGGATGAGGCGCGACCCGTCCTGGTCGCAGATGCCCTCGTTCTTCGGCGGGTCGAAATCCACGTGGTACACGTGACCGCTCTTGACGCAGGTGCGGCGGCCGGAGAGGCGACGAACAACCTCGTCGTCAGACACCTCGATCAGGAGCACCGCCGTCAGCGAGCGGCCGCGCTCGTCGAGCGCCCGCTCGAGCATCTCCGCCTGGCCGATCGTGCGCGGGAAGCCGTCGAGCAGGAAGCCGTCGTCGGCCTCGCCGGAGTCGAGCCGCTCCCCGATCACACGGCAGATGAGCTCGTCGGGCACCAGGTCGCCGCGGTCGACGTACTCCTTGGCCTCGCGCCCGAGCTCGCTCTCCTCCTCGATCGCCGCGCGCAGGATGTTCCCCGTCGCGTAGTAGGGAAGCTCGAAGTCGGTGACCAGGCGCTCGGCCTGCGTGCCCTTCCCGGCCCCCGGGGGGCCGAGCAGGACGAGGTTCAGCTCGTTCACTTCAGGAAGCCCTCGTAGTTGCGCATCATCAGCTGCGCCTCGAGCTGCTTCATGGTGTCGAGCGCCACGCCCACCACGATCAGGATCGAGGTGCCGCCGAAGAAGAAGTTCGCGCTCGTCTGGTTGATCAGGATCGTCGGCAGCGCAGCCACGGCCGCCAGGTAGAGCGCTCCCGGGAATGTCAACCGCGCCAGGATGCGGTCGAGGTATTCGGCCGTGGGTCTTCCAGGCCTCACCCCAGGGATGAAGCCGCCGTACTTCTTGAGGTTGTCCGCCTGCTCCACCGGGTTGAAGGTGACCGCCGTGTAGAAGTAGGTGAAGACGATGATCAGGATCGACTCGCCGATCAGGTAGGCGGCCCCGTTCGGGCTGAAGAAGGTCGAGAAGTCCTGCGCCCAGCCCGCCTGAGTGAGCTCGCCGACCGTCGGCGGGAACGCCATCAGCGAGGCGGCGAAGATCACCGGGATCACGCCGGCCATGTTCACGCGCAGCGGCAGGTAGGTGGAGCCGCCGCCGGCCATCCGGCGGCCGACCACCCGTTTCGCGTACTGGATCGGGATGCGCCGCTGGCCCTCCTGCATGAAGACGATGCCGGCGATGATCGCGAGCGCCAGGAAGGGCATCATCACGACGAAGATCTGGTCGGGGTTCGTCCACCAGGCCTGGATGCCGTTCGGCAGCCCCGACGCGATCGACGCGAAGATCATCAGCGAGATGCCGTTGCCGATGCCGCGCTGGGTGATCAGCTCACCGAGCCACATCAGCAGCACACAGCCCGCGGTGAGCGTCATGACGATCACGAATACACGCCCGAAGGTGAAGTTGTCGACCACCTCGCTCCCCTCGCTGCCGGCGAAGGTGCGGAAGAGGAAGACGTAGCCGATCGACTGCCCGAACGCGAGGCCGACGGTCAGGTAGCGGGTGTACTGCGTGATCTTCTGCTGCCCGACCTCGCCCTCCTTGCGCAGCTTGTCGAGCGACGGCAGCACCACGGTCAGCAGCTGCAGCATGATCGAGGCGGTGATGTAGGGCATGATCCCGAGCGCGAAGATCGCGAAGCGCTGGAGTGAGCCGCCCGAGAAGAGGTTGAGGAAGCCGAGGACGTTGGACTGGCCCTCGAAGTTCGAGGCCAGGTCCTCGACGACGTCGATGTTGATGCCCGGCGCCGGGATGTACGCGCCCAGGCGGTAGAGCGCGAGCATGGCCGCGGTGAAGGCCAGCTTCTTCCGGATGTCCGGTACCCGGAAGGCGTTCAGAAACGTGCGCAGCACGGCCTTGGACCTAGCCCTCGATCAGCTGGCAGGTGCCGCCTGCGGCTTCGATCTTCTCGCGCGCGGTCTTCGAGAAGCCGTGCGCGTGCACGGTGAGCGCCTTGGAGAGCTCGCCGCGGCCGAGGATCTTGACGGGCACCTCGCGACGGGTCGCGAGGCCGTTATCCCTGAGCCCGTCCGGCGTGACCTCGGCGCCGGCATCGAAGCGGGCCTCGAGATCGGAGACGTTGACCGGCTGGGTCCGGGTGCGGAACTTCTCGAAGGGCATCGACTTCTTCATGTGCGGCCCGCGCAGCTTGCGCATCCGCATGTGGATCGGCGTCTGGCCGCCCTCGAAGCGGACGCGGCGCTTGCTGCCCGAGCGCGCGCCGGCGCCCTTGTGGCCGCGGCCGGAGGTCTTGCCGGTGCCCGAGCCCTCGCCACGGCCGACGCGCTTGCGCGCCTTGCGTGAACCGGGGGCGGGCTTCAGCGAGTGCAGCCCGATGCGCTCGTCCGACTCAGGCATCACGCACCTCGACGAGATGGTCGACCGAGTGGATCAGGCCGCGCACGGTCGGAAGGTCCTCGCGCTCGGTCGAGCGCCCGATCTTGCCGAGGCCGAGCGACTTCAGCGACTCGCGCTGCTTGCGGCTCGAGCCGTTGGCCGACTTGACCTGGGTGATCACGAGGCTCGCCATCAGTGAGCGGATTCCTCCGTCGCCGGCGAGCCGGCGACCTCGGACAAGGCGGTCTCCTCGGCGACAGGTTGACCCGCCGCCTCGGCGGCCGGCGCCTCGGCTGAGTCGCCGGAAGCCTCGGCGCTCTCGAGACCGAGCACCTCGCGCACCGTAAGGCCGCGCAGCTTGGCCACGTCCTCGGGCCTGCGCAGGCCCTCGAGCGCCGCGACCGTGGCCTTGACCAGGTTGATCGGGTTCTGGCTGCCGAGCGACTTCGAGAGCACGTCGTGGATGCCGGCAAGCTCGAGCACGGCGCGCACGCCGCCGCCGGCGATCACACCGGTACCGGGCGAGGCCGGCTTGAGCAGCACGCGCGATGCCGAATGGACGCCGATCACCTGGTGCGTGATCGTCGAGCCGTGCATGGGCACCTTGAAGAGGCTCTTGCGGGCGCGCTCGACGCCCTTCTGGATCGCGACCGGGACCTCGTTGGCCTTGCCGTAGCCGACACCGACCTGCGACTTCTCGTCACCCACCACCACGAGTGCGGTGAACGAGAAGCGCCGGCCGCCCTTGACGACCTTCGCAACGCGGTTGATCTCGACGACGCGTTCCTGCAGGTCCGACCCGCCGTCGCGCCCGCCACGTGCTCTGTCCCTACTCGCCATGAGAACCACTCACCGTAGCGATCGTAGTGCGCGAGGGGCCGGGCTCGGCCGGGACCGGAGCGATCCCCATCAGAACTTCAGCCCGTTCTCGCGCGCGCCATCGGCGAGTGCCTTGACGCGTCCGTGATAGCGGTATCCGCCGCGGTCGAACACGACAGTCTCGATGCCGGCCGCCTTCGCGCGATCGGCCAGCAGCTCGCCCGCCTTCTTGGCCTGGTCCATCGTGCCGAGCGACTTGAGCTCGGCCTCGGTCCAGCTGACCGCGGCCAGCGTGCGCCCGGCCACGTCGTCGATGACCTGCGCCTGCACGCCCTTGTTCGAGCGGAACACGGACAGGCGCGGACGCTCGGCGGTCCCGCGCACCTTGGCGCGCACGCGCCGGCGCCGGCGCAGCCGCGCCTGGGGCTTCGCCTTGACCGTCATGCGCGCTTCCCGACCTTCCTCATCACGTACTCGCCCTCGTAGCGGATGCCCTTGCCCTTGTAGGGCTCGGGTGGGCGCTGCTTGCGGATGTTGGCCGCCACCTCGCCCACCGCCTGCTTGGAGATCCCGCGCACGATCACGCGCGTGGGCTGCGGCACCTCGAACTCGATGCCGTCGGGAGCGTCCATCTCGATCGGGTGCGAGTAGCCGAGCGCGAGCACGAGCTTGCTGCCCTGGAGCTGGGCCCGATAGCCCACGCCCTGGATCTCGAGGCGCTTCTCGAAGCCGTTCGTCACACCCTCGACCATGTTCGCGATCAGGCTGCGGGTCAGGCCGTGCAGGGCGCGGTGCTCGCCGCGATCGGTCGGCCGCGCGACGAGGATCTCGCCGTTCTCCTGCTTGACCTGCATGTTGCGGTCGACGCGCTCGGAGAGCTCGCCCTTGGGGCCCTTGACCTTGACGAGCGCCGGCTCGATCGTGACCTCGACGCCGCTCGGCACCGGGATCGGCTGCTTTCCGATTCGGCTCACGCGGCGGTCACCACACCCTCGCCACGAGCTCGCCGCCGACGCCCGCCCGGCGGGCCTCGTGACCGGTCATCACGCCGCTCGACGTGGACACGATCGTCGTGCCCATCCCGCCCTGCACCTTGGGGATCGACCCGGACTGCACGTACGTGCGCCGGCCGGGCTTGGAGACGCGGGCGAGGCCCTGAATCACGGGCTTGCGGTCCTCGGTGTACTTGAGACGCACGCGCAGGACGCGGCCGACGCGCGCCGGCTCGACCGAGAAGTCCTCGATGTAGCCCTGCTCCTGCAGGATGCGGGCGATCTCCGCTTTGAACGTGGAGGCGGGCATCTCGACCTCGTCGCGGTCGGCGTGCAGGCCGTTGCGAACGCGAGTCAGGAAATCCGCGATGGGGTCGGTCATCGACATGGGCTACCAGCTCGACTTCGTGAGGCCGGGGATCATGCCCTCGCGGGCTATCTGGCGCACGCAGATGCGGCAGAGCCCGAACTTGCGCAGGTAGGCGCGCGGGCGGCCGCACCGCTTGCAGCGGTTGTAGTTGCGGGTCTTGTACTTGGATCCGCGTTGCTGGCGAACCCTCTGTGACGTCTTGGCCATCTACTCGCTCTCCGACTCTTCCACGCTGTCTGTCTCGGTGACCTCTTCCTCGACCGGCGTCGCCGGCTCGTAGGCCTCCGGGTTCTCTTCTTTGAGCTCCTCGTACGCCGCCGCCTCGGCCTCGGCCTTCAGGCGCAGCTCCTCCTTGTGCTCCTCCTCGGCCTGCTCCTCTGCCTCGTCGGTGTGCGAGCCGGGTGCCCCCTCCGGCGAGAAACGGCATGCCGAGCTCGCGCAGCAGCACGTAGGCCTCCTCGTCGGTCTGGGCCGCACGTCGTGATGGTCACGTCGAGGCCACGCACCTGGTCGATCGCGTCGTAGTCGATCTCGGGGAAGATGATCTGCTCGCGGACGCCCATCGAGTAGTTGCCGCGGCCGTCGAACGAGCGCGCGTTCAGCCCGCGGAAGTCGCGGATGCGCGGGATCGCGATCGAGGTCAGGCGATCGAGGAACTCGTACATGCGGGCGTGGCGCAGCGTCACGCTGAGGCCCACCGGCATGCCGTCACGCAGCTTGAAGGCCGCGATCGACTTGCGGGCGCGGCGGACGCTCGGCGCCTGGCCCGCGAGCGTCGCGAGCTGCTCCTGAGCCGCCTCGAGCATGTTCGAGTCCTGCTTGGCCTCGCCCACGCCCATGTTGAGCGTGATCTTCTCGACGCGCGGGACCTCCATGGCCGAGTCGTAGCCGAAGCGCTCCTGCAGCCTCTGCCGTATCTCACCCTCGTAGCGCTCCTTGAGGCGCGGCGGGATGTTCGCCTGTGCTGTGGCGTCCATCAGTCGATCTCCTTGCCCGACTTCTTGGCTACGCGCACGCGCCGGCCGCCCTCGCGCTTGACGGAGACGCGGCTGGGCTCGCGCGACTCGGGATCGATCAGCATCACGTTTGACACGTGGATCGGCCCCTCCTTCTCGACGATGCCGCCGATCTCCTGGGCGCGCTGAGTGTCGCGCAGCGTGCGCGGGCGAATGTGGCGCTTGACGATGTTCGCGCCCTCCACGTAGACCTTGCGGCCCTTCGGGTCCACGCGCAGCACGCGGCCGGTCTTGCCCCGGTCCTTGCCCTTGATGACGCGGACGGTGTCGTCGCGGCGGATCTTGAGCGCCATGGCTAGAGCACCTCCGGCGCGAGCGAGACGATCTTCATGAAGTTGCGGTCCCGGAGCTCGCGCGCGACGGGGCCGAAGATGCGGGTGCCGCGCGGGTTGTTGGCGGCATCGATCAGCACCGCGGCGTTCTCGTCGAAGGAGATGTAGGTGCCGTCGTCGCGGCCGAACTCCTTCTTGGTGCGCACGACGACGGCGGTCACGACCTCGCCCTTCTTGACCGAGCCGTGCGGGATCGCCTGCTTGACGGTGCCGACGATGATGTCGCCGACGCCGGCGTAGCGCCGGTGCGAGCCGCCGCGCACGCGGATGCAGAGCAGCTCGCGCGCGCCGGTGTTGTCGGCGACCTTGAGCCTGGACTCCTGCTGGATCACCGGGCGCGCTCCAGGACCTCTACGAGACGCCAGCGCTTGGTGCGGCTGATCGGCCGGCTCTCGATCACGCGAACGGTGTCCCCCACGTGGGCGTCGTTCGCCTCGTCGTGCGCGTGCAGCGTCGATGACGTGCGCACGATCTTCTTGTACATCCGGTGCCGGTGGGCGACGTCGATGCGGACCGTGATCGTCTTGTCCGCCTTGTCGGAGACGACGATGCCCTGGCGGAACTTCAGGGTGCCCTCGGGCTTCTCCACCAATGATCCGGATTCCTCCGCCGCCGGCTGGCCGGCGGCCTCGGACACGGCGGGCGCCTCGGCGCGCGGCTGCGCCGCGCGGCGCTCGCGCTGCTTCTGCCTGTAGAGCCGCCGGTGCTGCGCCTTGCGGGCACGCCGCTCCGCGCGCTCCTGCGAGCGCTCCTCGATCGACCGCTCGGGCCGAGCTTCGCCCGCGTGAGCCGAGCGCGCGCGCTTGCGCGCCTCCTTGGGGGAGAGCTGCTCGTCCGGCTCGCTCGGAGCCTCCGGCGCGGCCGGGGCAGCCTCGGCCGGAGCGGCCTCCTCGGCCGTCTCGTCCGGTGCCTGCTCCTCGTTCACGTTCTCTTCGGTCTCGGTCATTGGCTCTTCTGCTTGCGGATCTCTGTGTCTACGTCGAGGCCGCGCTGCTGCGCGACGGTCAGCGCGCGGGCGAGGTCCTGCTTGGCCTGCTTCAGCCGCGCCGTGTTCTCGAGCTGGCCCGTCGCGTGCTGGAAGCGCAGGTTGAACAACTCCTTGCGCGCGTTGTCCGCGAGCTCCACGAGCTGCGGGTCCTCGAGGTTATGCACTTCGACCGCTTTCATCTACTGCCCCGCGCCTTCGCGCTGCACGAACCTGGTCTTGACGGGCAGCTTGTGGCCCGCCAGGCGCATCGCCTCGCGCGCCAGGTCCTCCGGCACGCCCGAGAGCTCGAACATCACGCGCCCGGGCTTGACCACAGCGACCCAGCCCTCGGGCGTGCCCTTGCCCGAGCCCATGCGGGTCTCGGCCGGCTTCTTCGTGTAGGGCTTGTCCGGGAAGATGTTGATCCAGACCTTCCCGCCACGCTTGATCTTGCGGGTCATCGCGACACGGGCAGCCTCGATCTGGCGGTTGGTGACCCAGCCGCGCTCGAGGGCCTTCAGGCCGTACTCGCCGAACTCGACGTTCGTGCCGCC
Organism: uncultured Thermoleophilaceae bacterium; assembly: GCA_963751835.1. Classification (GTDB taxonomy): domain Bacteria; phylum Actinomycetota; class Thermoleophilia; order Solirubrobacterales; family Thermoleophilaceae; genus JACVRW01. The sequence continues at coordinate 521,116 of CAVVWD010000011.1, forward strand.
CTTGGCATAGCCGCGCCTGCGGCCGCGATGCTCCTTGCGCCACTTGACTCGCTTGGGCTGCAGCATCAGAGCCTGCCCGTCTGCGGCGGACTGTCGCCCCCGCGGCCGCCTCGACCGCCCGGCCCCCGGCCGCCGCCGCCTTGGCCACGTCCGGGCCCTCGGCCGCCGCCGCCGGGTCCACGCCCGCCACCGGGCCCGCGGCCGCCGCCGCGGCCGCCGGGACCGCCCGGCCCGCGGCCGCCGCCGCCGGCGCCGACCGACTGGGGCGCCTCGAGCTCGGTCAGGTCCTGCTGGAAGCCCTTGGGCATGATCTCGCCCTTGTTGATCCACACCTTCACGCCGATGCGGCCGAAGGTGGTGCGGGCCTCGTAGAAGCCGTAGTCGATGTCCGCGCGCAGCGTGTGCAGCGGCACGCGGCCGTCCGAGTAGCCCTCGGTACGCGCCATCTCGGCGCCGCCCAGCCGCCCGGAGACCTGGATCTTCACGCCCTTGGCGCCGGACCTCATCGCGCTCGTGAGCGCGCGCTTCATCGCGCGCCGGAAGGCCACGCGGTTCTGAAGCTGCTCGGCGATCGACTGCGCCACGAGCCTGGCGTCGAGCTCGGGCCGCTTGATCTCGAGGATGTTCACCTTCACGGCCTTGCCGGTCATCTTGTGGAGCTCCCTGCGCAGGGCGTCCACCTCTGAACCGGACTTGCCGATCACGATGCCCGGGCGGGCGGTGTGGATGTTGACCTCGACCTCGTTCTTGTTCTTCTTGATCGTGATCGTCGAGAGGCCCGCGTGCGCGAGCTTGTTCTCGATGTGCTCCCGGATCCTGATGTCCTCCATCAGATAGTCCGAGAACTCCCTCTCGTTGAACCAGGTCGACTTCCAATCGTGGATGTAGCCGACCCGGAGGGACTCGGGATGCACCTTCTGTCCCATGGCTACCTCCCGTTTCCTTCGGTTGTAAGTTCGATGGTCATGTGGCTGGTGCGCTTGTTGATGCGCGTGGCGCGACCGAGCGCGCGCGGCCGGAAGCGCTTGATCGTGGGGCCCTCGTCCACGAACGCCCTCCGCACCCGCAGCTCGTCGGCGCCGAGCTCGTAGGCGGACTCGGCGTTCGCGACCGCCGAGTTGAGCAGCTTCAGGATGTCGCCGGAGACGGCCCGCGGCGCGAAGCGAAGGATGGCCTGGGCGTCCTCGACGCGCTTGCCGCGGATGTGGTTCATGACGAGGCGGGCCTTGCGCGGCGCGCTGCGCACGTACTTGGCGCGCGCTGCCACGACCACGGCGCCGTCCTCGCGGCGCGGAGCGGCCTTGCGCGGCTGCGCGCCGGTCTCGGCGGAGCCGCGACGGCGGGCGGGAGCCTCGGCCTCGGCGGCCTCCTCTTCGGCGGCCTCGTCCTCGGGCGCCTCGTCCGCCTCGAGCGCCTCCTGGGCGGCCTCCTCCTCGGCGGCTTCCTCCTCGGCGGCCTCGGCGTCGACCGCCTCCTCGGCGGCCTCCGCCTCCACGACCTCGTCGGCCTTCAACTCCTCGGCCGGCGCCGCGCCCTCCTGGGCAACCTCGTCGTCCTCGAGACGCTCGACGAGCTCGGCCTTCGTGCCGCTCTTGGGAAGCCCGCGGGCCTCGAGCTCGTCCCGGAGCTCGTCGACCTTGAGCGACTCCCAGCCGCCCTCGGGCGGTCCGGCCATACGGTCCGGCGGAGTCATCGCACGCGCACCCTGTCGCTGCCGGCGTGGCCGCGGAAGATCCGCGTGGGCGCGAACTCGCCGAGCTTGTGGCCGACCATCGACTCGGAGACGAACACCGGCACGTGCTTGCGCCCGTCGTGCACCGCGATCGTGTGCCCGACCATCTCCGGGAAGATCGTCGACATGCGCGACCAGGTCTTGAGCATCGTCTTGTCGCCGGACTCGTTCATTGCCTCGATGCGCCGCATAAGGCGCTCCTCGACCCACGGTCCCTTCTTGGATGAGCGCGACATCTACCTTCTCCCCTTCTTGCCGCGCCGGCGGCCGCGGACGATGAACTGGTCCGACCCCTTGCGCTTCTTGCGTGTGCGGTAGCCGAGCGTGGGCACGCCCCAGGGCGTGACCGGGTGGCCACCCGGAGTCTTGTGGGCCTCGCCTCCACCGTGCGGATGGTCGACGGGGTTCATGGCGACGCCGCGCGTTTGCGGCCGCTTGCCCCGGTGGCGCGAGCGACCCGCCTTGCCGAGGTCGACCAGCTCGTGCTCGGCGTTCCCGAGCACGCCGACCGTCGCGCGGCAGACCAGCGGCACCATGCGCATCTCGCTCGAGGGCAGGCGCAGGGTGGCGTACTTGCCCTCCTTCGCGACCAGCTGGATCGCGGTGCCCGCGGAGCGGCCGAGCTGGCCGCCACGACCCGGCGTCAGCTCCACGTTGTGTAGCGTGGTACCGGTCGGGATGTTGGCGAGCGGCAGGCTGTTGCCGGGGGTGATGTCGGCGTCCGGCCCGGAGGACACCGTGTCCCCGACGCGCAGCCGCGCGGGCGCGAGGATGTAGCGCTTGTCACCGTCCGCGTAGTGGAGCAGGGCGATGTGCGCCGAGCGGTTCGGGTCGTACTCGATCGCTGCGACCTTGGCGGGCACGCCGTCCTTCGTGCGCTTGAAGTCGATGCGCCGGTACCTGCGCTTGGCGCCACCCCCGCGGTGGCGCGAGGTCACACGGCCGTGCGTGTTGCGGCCGCCGGACTTCTTGATCCCCTCGGTGAGGGCCTTCTCCGGCTCGCTCTTCGTCACGGCCTCGTGCTGGAGCCAGGTGGCGAACCGCCGGCCCGGCGAGGTGGGCTTGTGCTTCTTGATAGCCATGGTTACTCGATGCTCTGACCCTCGAACAGTTCGATGCTGTCGTCCGCGTGCAGCGTCACGACCGCCTTCTTCCAGCGCCGGCGGGTGCCTGAGTAGAGGCCGCGCCGCTTCGGCTTGGGCTTGACCCAGGCCGTGCGCACGCCTTCGACGCGCACGCCGAAGATCTCCTCGATCGCCTGGCGCACCTGTGTCTTGTTGGCCTTCTCGTGGACGCGGAACGTGTACTTGTTGGCCGCCAGCAGCGCGTAGCTCTTCTCCGAGATCACCGGACGGACGATCACCTGGCGGGCGTTCACTTGGCCACCGCCTTCTCGGTCAGGCGCTCGAGCGCGGAGCCCGAGACCACGAGCCGGCCCGCCCCGACAATGTCCACCACTCCGACGCGGTCCACGCGCACGACGGACACGTCGGCGATGTTGCGGAACGACCTGGCGCAGGCCTCCTCGCCGTCGCTGAGCACGACGAGCACGGTGCCGTCGCCTTCCCAGTCCGCCAGCGCCGCGGCAGCTGTCCGGGTGGATGGTGGGACGAAGCCGGAGGGATCGATGGCCGCGATCGAGCCGCGCTCGGCATGGAGGCTGAGTGCCGCCCGCAGCGCGCGCCTGTGCGCCTTGCGGTTGACCTTGACCGTGTAGTCGCGCGGCTTGGGCGCGAAGGCCACGCCGCCGCCGGTGCGCTGCGGCGCCGAGAGCGCGCCCACGCGCGCGCGGCCGGTGCCCTTCTGGCGCCATGCCTTGGCGCCGGTCATTGCGACCTCTGCGCGGGTCTTGGCCGAGTGGGTGCCGCGCCGGCGCGCGGCCAGCTCGGCCCGCACCGCCTCGTGCACCACGGGCCCGTGAAAGCTCTCGCTGAACACCTCGCCGTCGAGATCCAGCGCGCCCGAGCCGCCGCCGATGTATTTGGCCTGCGCCATCAGGCGTCGCTCCTTATCTCGACGACCGACCCCTTGGGACCGGGCACGGAGCCGCGCACCAGCAGCAGGTTCTCGCCGGCACGGACGTCGACGACCTCGAGGCCGACCTGGGTCACGCGCTTGTTGCCCATCTGGCCGGGCCCGCGGATGCCCTTGAACACACGCGCGGGATCGGCGGAGGCGCCGATCGATCCCGGCGCGCGCACGTTGTGCGAGCCGTGCGAGACGGGACCGCGGTGGAAGTTGTGGCGCTTGATCGTGCCGGCGAAGCCCTTGCCCTTCGAGACGCCCGAGACCTTGACGGTCTGGCCCTTCTCGAAGACGGAGTCGACGCGTACCTCGTTGCCCACCTCGGCCTCGCCCGGGTCGCCCCGGAACTCGGACAGGTACTTGAGGCTGCCGACGCCGGCCTTCTTCAGGTGGCCGCGCCTCGGCTTGTTCAGCTTCTTCTCGGCGACCTCGCCGAAGGCGAGCTGCAGCGCGTCGTAGCCGTCGCGCTCCGCGCGGCGGATCGCGGTGACGAAGCAGGGGCCGGCCTCGATCACGGTCACGCGCTCGACGTGGCCGTCCTCTGGATCGAAGACCTGCGTCATCCCGAGCTTTCGTCCCAGCAGGCCGGCCATCAGATCAGCTGAATCTGGATGTCGACGCCCGCGGGCAGGTGATCGAGTCGCTGCAGCGAGTCCACCGTCTTGGGGGTGGGCTGCAGGATGTCGATCAGCCGCTTGTGCGTCCGGATCTCGAAGTGCTCGCGTGAGTCCTTGTCCTTGAACGGCGACCGGATCACGCAGTAGACGTTCTTCTCGGTGGGCAGGGGCACAGGCCCGGACACGGAGGCGCCGGTGCGCACGGCCGTGTCGACGATCTCCTTGGCGGCCGTCTCGATCGCCGAGTGGTCGTAGGCCTTTAGCCGGATTCGGATCTTGTTCTGCGTGAGTGTTGCCATGGGCGCGCGGACAGATTCGGGGCGGGCTCAGAAATGCAGCCCGCCCCTAGGAATCGTCTGTCAGAGGCGTCTACTCGACGACCTCGGTCACCACCCCCGAGCCGACGGTGCGGCCGCCCTCGCGGATTGCGAAGCGCAGGCCCTCGTCCATCGCGATGGGCTGGATGAGCTCCACCGTCATCTCGACGTTGTCGCCCGGCATGACCATCTCCGTGCCCTCAGGCAGGTTGGCGACGCCGGTCACATCGGTGGTGCGGAAGTAGAACTGCGGCCGGTAGCCGTTGAAGAACGGGGTGTGACGGCCACCCTCCTCCTTCTTCAGGCAGTAGACCTGGGCCTTGAACTTGGTGTGCGGGGTGATCGAGCCCGGCTTGCAGAGCACCTGCCCGCGCTCGATGTCCTCGCGGCCGACGCCGCGCAGCAGGCAGCCGACGTTGTCGCCCGCCTGGCCCTCGTCGAGGATCTTGCGGAACATCTCGACGCCGGTGACGACCGTGGAGGCGGTCTGCGGGTGGATGCCGACAATCTCGACGGTGTCGCCGGTGTGCACGACTCCCTGCTCGATGCGGCCGGTGGCGACCGTGCCGCGGCCGGTGATCGAGAACACGTCCTCGACCGGCATCAGGAACGGCCGGTCGAGCGGACGCTCGGGCTGCGGGATGTAGGAGTCGAGCGCGGCGGCGAGCTCGATGATCTTCTCGATCTGCTCCGCGTCGCCCTCGAGGGCCTTCAGGGCCGAGCCCTGGATGACCGGGACGTCGTCGCCCGGAAACTCGTACTCGGAGAGCAGCTCGCGCACCTCGACCTCGACCAGCTCGAGGAGCTCGTCGTCGTCGACCATGTCCGTCTTGTTCATGAAGACGATCACGTAGGGCACGTTCACCTGGCGCGCGAGGAGGATGTGCTCGCGGGTCTGGGGCATGGGGCCGTCGGCCGCCGATACGACCAGGATCGCGCCGTCCATCTGCGCGGCGCCGGTGATCATGTTCTTCACGTAGTCGGCGTGACCGGGACAATCGACGTGGGCGTAGTGACGGTTCTCCGTCTCGTACTCCACGTGCGAGGTCGCGATCGTGATGCCGCGCTCCTTCTCCTCAGGAGCGTTGTCGATCTCCTCGAAGCTCATCGACTGGCCGCCGTACTTCTCCGACAGCACCTTGGTGATGGCGGCGGTAAGCGTCGTCTTGCCGTGGTCGATGTGGCCGATGGTGCCGACGTTGACGTGCGGCTTGTTGCGCTCGAACTTCTCCTTCGCCACCTCTTACTACCCCTTTCTCAAAATCTTCTCGGGTTCGGACCCGAACTTGCGAAACATACTCTTTATGCGCCCGCACCGACGGGTTCGCCCGTGCGGTGCTCGATGATCTCCTCGGCGATGTTCGAGGGGACCTCTTCGTAGCGATCGAACTGCATCGTGTAGGTCGCCCGGCCCTGGGTGGACGAGCGTAGGTCGGTCGCGTAGCCGAACATCGAGGACAGCGGGACGCTGCCCTTGACGGCCACGGCGTTGCCGCGCGGCTCCTGGCCCTCGACATGCCCGCGGCGACGCGAGAGGTCGCCGATCACGTCTCCGATGAACTCCTGCGGCGTCACGACCTCGATGGCCATGACCGGCTCGAGCAGCACGGGCTTGGCGCGCTTGGCGGCCTCCTTGAGCGCGAGCGAGCCGGCGATCTTGAAGGCGACCTCCGACGAGTCGGTGTCGTGGTACTTGCCGTCCACGAGCGTGGCGCGCACGTCGACCATCGGATAGCCGGCCTTGACGCCCGACTCGAGCGCCTCCTCGATCCCCTTCTCGACGGCCGGGATGAACTCGGACGGCACGGCGCCGCCCTTGATCTTGTTGATGAAGTCGAAGCCCTCGCCGGGCGCCGGCTCGAGGTCGATGTAGACCACGCCGTACTGGCCCGAGCCGCCGGTCTGGCGGATGAACTTGCCCTCGACCTTCTCCACCGAGCCGCGCACGGTCTCGCGATAGGCCACCTGCGGGCGGCCCACGGCCGCCTCGACCTTGAACTCGCGCTTGAGCCGGTCGACGATCACCTCGAGGTGCAGCTCGCCCATCCCGGAGATCACGGTCTGGCCGGTCTCCTCGTCGGAGCGCACCTGGAAGGTCGGGTCCTCCTCGCCGAGGCGCTGGAGGGCCACCGACAGCTTCTCCTGGTCGACCTTGGTCTTGGGCTCGATCGAGAGGTGCACGACCGGCTCGGGGAAGATCATCGCCTCGAGCACGACCGGCGCGTCCGGCGCGGACAGCGTGTCGCCCGTCGAGGTCTGCTTGAGGCCGACGCCCGCGGCGATGTCGCCCGCGTAGACCTCGTCGACCTCCTCGCGCGAGTTGGCGTGCATCATCAGGATGCGCCCGACGCGCTCGGTGCGGCCGGTCACCGTGTTCAGCACGCGGCCGCCGGCGGCGAGCTTGCCCGAGTAGACGCGGAAGTAGGTGAGCTTGCCGACGTAGGGGTCGGCCATGACCTTGAAGGCGAGCGCCGAGAAGGGGGCGTCGTCCGAGGCCTCGCGCGTTGCCGGCGTGCCCTCGCCGTCCTGGACCTGGCTGCCCGCGAGTCCCTCGACCGGCGGCACGTCAAGCGGGCTCGGCAGGTAGTCGATCACGGCGTCGAGCAGCGGCTGCACGCCCTTGTTCTTGAAGGCGGAGCCGCACAGCACCGGCGTAATCGAGATGTCGAGCGTGGCCTTGCGGATGTCCTGGATCAGCCGGTCGGGCTCGATCGGCTTGTCCTCCAGGTAGTCCTCCATCAGCTCCTCGTCGTAGTCGGCGACCGACTCGATGAGAGCGGTGCGCGCCTCGGCGGCGAGCGCGGCGTGGGCCTCGGGGATGTCGGTGACCTCCCACTCCTGGCCCAGGTCGTCCTTGTAGACGATCGCCTTCATGTTGATGAGGTCGATGACGCCGCTGAAGTCGGCCTCGGCGCCGATCGGAAGCTGCACCTTTATCGGGTTGGCGCCCAGACGCTCGCGCATGCTGTCGACCGAGTTGTCGAAGTGCGCGCCGACGCGGTCCATCTTGTTGATGAACGCGATGCGCGGGACGCGGTACTTGTCGGCCTGGCGCCAGACGGTCTCGGACTGGGGCTCGACGCCGGCGACCGAATCGAAGACGGCGACGGCGCCGTCGAGCACTCGCAGCGAGCGCTCCACCTCGACCGTGAAGTCCACGTGGCCGGGGGTGTCGATGAATGTTGATGCGGTGATCGCGCCAGAAGGCGGTGGTGGCGGCGGAGGTGATCGTGATGCCGCGCTCCTGCTCCTGCTCCATCCAGTCCATCACGGCAGCGCCCTCGTGGACCTCACCCATCTTGTGGGTGCGGCCCGTGTAGAAGAGGATGCGCTCAGTCGTCGTCGTCTTGCCGGCGTCGATGTGCGCCATGATTCCGATGTTGCGCGTGTTCTCTAGTGGGACTTTGCGTGCCATGACCTTTTGTTGCGTTCTTCCGGTTCCGAGCAGAAAAAAGGGCCTCTCCGGGCCCGGTGCTGCGTGCGGCGCTTACCCGGATGAGTTCTATGTCGTAGAGGACTCCATCGACGTGAGCAACCGCCTGCCCCCGCGTGCCTGAGCGGGGCCGCGGGAAGTGGGGGGAAACCGCCCGCGAAGCGACGAACGATGGTAGCAGGCGATCCCGGGCCGGAAGCGGGCTGCAAGCGCTCCCCCTGATGGTGATGGCGCTGGGTGTGGCGGCCGCTCTGCTGCTGGTGGTCACGGAGTTCAGCGCGGTCGCCACCGTGGACGTCGCGAGCGGGAGCTGCGAGGTCATCCAGGACACTGATCCGGAGCTCGCCGACCGCTGCGAGCTGAGCGGTCTGGAGCGCAACGGCGGGGCGTTCCTGCTGCTCGCGGCGCTGATTCTGGTGCTGGCCTGGGGCGCGGGGCCGGGCCGCTCCACGCCGGCCGCGCTCGCCCTGGTCGCGGTCGGCGTGCTCGTGCTCGGCTGGGCGCTGCTCGTCGACCTGCCCGTGACCGACGACACCGGGGCGCTCGGCCGCAACTTCGAGGGTGCGACCGCCGCGGCCGGGCCGGGGCTGACTCTTGAGATCATTGGGGGAGCGCTGGCGCTGGCTGCCGGGCTTCTGGCCCTGTTGGTGCCGCAGCGCCGAGGGCTCAAGCGTGTTGTGGTTGACGATGCATAGAGGGTGCGTGACTCTGGTCGTGGCGGTGGCGTGCGCGCTGCCGGCCGCCGCGGCCGCGCAGGTTGTCCCGCCACACGTCGACGTCGGGATCGCCGACCAGAGCGCGGAGCTCTTCGGCGACGCCCGCTTCAAGGCCACCGGCATCCGCCACGCGAGGCTGATCGTTCCCTATGACGTCGTCCAGAGGGGCGGCGAGCAGCTCCACTACGCGGATACCTGGCTCGCGGCGGCCCGGGCGCACGGGATCGAACCACTCGTCACGTTCACCCACTCGATTGGGCGCCGCCGCCAGTTCAAGCTGCCGAAGGTTGCCCAGTACTCGGCGCGCGTGCTCGAGTTCCGCGAGCGCTACCCCTGGGTGCGCGAGTACGCGACCTGGAACGAGGCCAACCTGGTGACCCAGCAGCCGACCGCCAGGCACCCCCGCCGGGCGGCGGCCTTCTACCGGGCGCTCCGCCGCCAGTGCGCGGTGGCGGGTTGCCGCGTGCTGGCCGTCGAGGTGCTCCTGACCGGCTCCTGGAAGACCTGGCGCTGGGTCAAGCGCTTCCGGGCGGCGGCCGGGCCCGGGCCGCACACCTGGGGAGTCCACAACTACCCGGACACCACCCGCCTCGGCACGCGGAACACCGGCATCTTCATGCGGCGCGTGCCGCGCGACGAGATCTGGTTCACCGAGACGGGCGGCATCGTCCGCTTCAGGAAGCGCTGGCCCCACGACGAGCGCCGCGCCGCCCGCGCCGTGCGCCACACCTTCCGGCTCGCGGCGACCTCACCCCGGATCACGCGCATGTACCTCTACAACTGGCGCGCCGACGCCGGCAACCGCCGCTGGGACTCCGGGATCATCTCCGCCGACGGGATCGAGCGGCGCGCGTACCACGAGCTGCTCGACGGCCTCGCGCTGGAGCGCTTCCGCCCGCCCCCGCCGCCGGTGGTGGCGGACACGCCGCCGGCGGGGCGGCTGCCGGGCGACGACGGCGACGACTGACTCCCACGCCGAGGGCAAAGCGACCCGCTGGCGGGAGCGGTTCGAGAGGCAAGCATGGCGGGGGAAGCAGGTCGCGACGCGTGCTCGGCACGCGAGCGGCCGATGACCCCGCCAGGCGACGCCTATCGGGCCGGTCCCGCCAGTGGGCTACCAGCGGTAGTGGGCGAAGGCCTTATTGGCCTGCGCCATGCGGAAGATGTCGTCCTTCCGCTTGAAGGCCCCGCCCTGCTGGGACTGGGCGTCGGCCAGCTCGCCCGCGAGCCGCTCGGACATCGACTTCTCGCGACGGTCGCGCGCGAACTCGACGAGCCAGCGCACGGCGAGCGTGCGGGCGCGGCGCTGGGGCACCTCGACCGGGACCTGGTAGGTCGCGCCGCCGACGCGGCGGGAGCGGACCTCGAGGGTCGGGGTGAGCACCTTGATCGACTCCTCGAGCGCGGGAACCGGGTCCTGGTTCGTGCGCTTGGCGAGCATGTCGAGGGCGTCGTAGACGATCTGCTCGGCGATCGACTTCTTGCCGTCGGCCATCACCTTGTTGATCACCTGCTGGACGAGCTTCGACCCGTACATGGAGTCGGACTCGATCGGGCGGATCGTTGCTGCTGCGCGGCGCGGCATCTCTACCTCGCCTTCGCGCCGTACTGCGAGCGGGCCTTCTTGCGGTCAGAGACGCCGGCAGCGTCCAGGGTCCCGCGAACGACCTTGTAGCGCACGCCCGGCAGGTCCTTCACGCGGCCGCCGCGCACGAGCACGACCGAGTGCTCCTGCAGGTTGTGGCCCTCACCGGGGATGTAGGCCGTGACCTCCATCTGGTTGGTCAGCCGCACACGAGCGACCTTCCGAAGTGCCGAGTTCGGCTTCTTCGGCGTGGTCGTATACACGCGCGTGCATACGCCGCGCCTCTGCGGCGCCGCGATCCGCTTCTTGCGGCCCTGACCGGACTTGAGGCCCGGGGTCGAGACCTTCTTCTTGGGCTTGCGGCGGCCCTTGCGTACGAGCTGGTTGATGCTGGGCATGCGGCGCGTGATGGTAGCAGTGGTCAGACCCACCTCTCCTCGGCGGTCCGCTCTCCGCCGGCGTCGCCGGTGTTCGCCGTGCCGATCGGCTCGATCAGGAGCACATGCGTCTCCTCGTCGGCGCGCGGGCAGTGCTCGACCCCGCGCGGCACCACGTAGAGCTGACCCTCCTCGAGGACCACGTCGTCGCGATCGCGCAGCTGGATCGTCAGCCGGCCCTTGAGCACGAGGAAGAAGTCGTCGGTGTCGTCGTGCTTGTGCCAGACGAAGTCGCCGAGGACCTTGACGACCTCGATCTTCAGGTCGTTCATCCGGGCGACGATCCCTGGGCTGAAGGTGTCTTCGAGGGTGGCGAGTTTCTCGGCTAGATCGATCCTGTCGTCCATGGCCGCATCGTAGGGCTGCCATGCAAGGAGCTCGACCTTCACCGCCTGCGCACGCGCAACGGCGGGCTCACCGCGAGCACGGTGGCCCAGTCTTCGCCGACCACCGCCACCCGCGCGCGCACCGAGCCCCGTCGCCGCAGTAGGAAGGAGGCCCGCGAGCGGTCGTCCAGATGGTCGCGTGCGACCGTCCACCAGCCGAAGCGCTCGCGCAGCCGGAGCTGGAGCACCACCCGCGCGCCCGGCTGGGCGGGACGGGTGCGGACCCGCACGGCCGTGCCGCGCCGGAGCGCCGCTGTCCGGAGCGCGAAGCTCGTCCGGTCGGTCACCTCGACGCGCAGCGCGGGGCTCGTGCCGGCGGAACCAACCGCGCGGTAGGAGGCGCTCGCCTGTGGCGTGACCGTTGCGTGCAGGGTGCCTTCCGCGTCGTGCTCCTCATGCCCCCTGCCCGCCGGCGGTGTCGCAACCGCCACGCGCCGGAAGCCGCCTCCGGCGTCCTCCTCGATGACGGCCTCGCGGACCCCGTCGGGCGCGCGCACGTGCAGAGCCACGGGCGCGCCGCGCGCCACCGGCGCGTGCGGTCCGTCGAGCAGCAGCGGATGCACGGCCACGTCGCCCGCCATTCCCGCATGGATCGTGCAGATGTACGGGTAGCTGCCGGGAGCGGAGAAGACGTGCGCGAAGCTCGTCGCGGGAGCCAGCCGACCGGAGTCGAAGCCCGCCGCGTCGGACCTGATGTCGTGCTCCCGCACGCTCGCGTTGCGCCAGTTCACCGGGTCGCCCACCAGGATGTCGAGGTGCGTGGGAGAGAAGCTGCTGTGCTCCGCCGTAACGAAGGCGACCTCGGCCGAAGCCGGCGCCGCAAGGGCCAGGGTCGCAGCGAGGCCCGCCGCCGTCAGCGAGGCCCTCATCGCTCGCTCACCCGGTAGAGGCCGATCATCCCCTTCGCCATGTGCTCCTCCACATGGCAGTGGTAGAGCCACGTGCCCGGCGCGTCCTCGCGCCACTTGACCCGGAAGCTCTCGGCGGGGCCGAGCGTGCGCGTGTCCTCGGGCACGCCGCGATTCCGCCAGCGATGGCCGTGCACGTGGAAGGTGTGATGCTCGGAGCCGATCGCGAGGACATCCCACTGCACTCGGTCGCCCACGCGGGCGCGGTAGATGGGCGTGTTCCCGACGAAGGCCCGGGCGTTCACGCCCTGGAATTCGCCGACGGGCGCGAAGACGCTCACGAACTCACGGTCGGGCGCCCGCTCAGAGCGCCCGAGGATCGAGAGGGCCCCGTACATGCCGCCGAGCAGCGACTCGTGCATCGAGCGCGAGTGGTCGTGGTACGGCCAGACGCCGGCCGAGTCCGGGCCGGCGCGCAGGCGGTAGGTGAACGTCTGCCCGGGCTTGACGTCGCCTCCCTTCTCGGGAAAGCCGGGCAGGTACACGCCGTCGGAGCCGGGCCGGTACCCCACGCCGTGGAAGTGCATCGAGTGCGAGCGCTTGAAGAGGGTGTCGAGGTTCTTGAAGTGAACGAGCAGGCGATCGCCCTCGCGCGCCCGCAGCAGCGGACCGGGGACCTTGTCGTGGTCCACGCTCGCCCGCGGCGCGTTGCGAAGCGGGCGGCGCCAGCCGCGCGTGTAACGGCGGTAGACGACCGTCGGGAAGACGCTGCGCGCGGGCTCGATCATGCCTTCGCCGTCGTGGGCGAGGGCGTCGTGGCCGTTCGGCACCGCGTTCCAGGTGGTCGGCACCGCGGCCACCCATTCGTGGCGCACGGCGGCCTCCGCCGTTCCGGCGGAGGCCGCAAGCACCAAAGCAGCGAGCAGCGCTACTTGACTTCGAGCGTGCCCTGCATCCACGAGTGAATGCCGCAGAGGAACGAGAGCTTGGCGCCCTTCTTGGCGGTGATCTTCACCTTCTCCTTCGACTTCGGCGCGAGGAAGATCGAGTCGCCGGGCTGATCGAAGCCGTCCTTACCAACGTTCACGAGCAGGATCCCCGGCTCTTCGCGCTCCTCACCGGTCGCAGGGTCGATGGCCTCGTGTGCCACGGCGAGCTTGCCGCAGGCGCCCTTCGGGCTGAAGCAAGCCTCCATTCCAGCCAGGTTGCGCGGCAGGTCCGACTTCTTGACGAGCGAGAAGGTGTGCGGAGCCTCGGTCTTGTTGACAAGGGTCAGCGTGCCGCCCGACTTGATCACGGTGATGTCGCGGTCGAAGCGCGAACCATCCTGCACATAGCGGTTGGCCTTGAACTCCGACTTGTCGATGGCCTTCAGCGTCGCCTTCGAGGGCGCGTTCTGGGCGGTCGCCGGGACGACCGCGGCCAGCGCGACTGCGAGCCCGAGCGCGGGCACGGCCGCGCGCGCGAGTGTACGTCTTGACATGTGTTCCTTTCCGCGCCGCTGGACCAGCGACGGCGTCCAGAGTTATGGTCTGCCTACGGGCAGCAGGTACGGCTTCCCCTCCCCTGCCCGCAGGGAGTGCTCAGACCAAGCTAGGTGCGGTCCCCACTCCTGTCAAGCGATCTGCCGAATGGCGCGGGTGGGAGCGACCACGAACGATCCCGACTTGATGTCGTCACGCGACACGAAGTCGGCAACGTTGAGCAATAACGACCCCGGCGCTGACAGTCAGACCGCCGGCGCCCGTAAACCAAACCCACTCCCTCCCCAGCCCAAGCACGTCCACGACCCAGCACCACCCCGGGAGCCACAGTACTGCTGGCCCGCCGGGGCCGCTTCGGGCCGAGGGCCGGGCCCGCTAAGCCGTCGCCCGGGCCGCCCGCAGCGGCGCCGGCGTGAGCGTGGCCGCGACGATCACGAGCACGAAGGCGAAGCTCTGCAGCACGATCCCGATCGCGCTGCCCGGCATCGGGTCGCCGAACACGAGGATTCCGCCGCTGATCGCCGAGACGTTGGCCGCGGCGCTCGTGAGCGTGATGACCGGCACGGCCTCGCCCTTCTGGAGCCCGCGGGCGGACGCGTAGAAGGCGATCACCGACGCGAGCACGCAGGTCAGGAGCCACGGTGACACGAGACCGAACACGCCAGCGTCCCCGACCGATGTGGTGAGCGCCTTGATCGCGACGTCCGAAACGCCGAACAGGATGCCGGCCGCGGTGCCGAGCATCACGCCGTGATGCGCGTGCGCGCCGAGCTTCTTGGACAGCACGAGGAACGTGCCGAGCACGAGCAGCGCGGACTCGAAGGCGATCATGCCCGCCATCGAGTAGCTCCCATGGCCGCCGCCGTGCGTCGGCAGCGTGACCGCGAGCAGCACGAGGCCGAGCGCGGTGAGGCCGACGCCCGCCCACTGGCGGGTGCCGACCGAATAGCCGAACCAGCGCTCGGCCAGCACGGTGAGGAACACAAGGCCGCCGGCGATCACCGCCTGGACGACCGACAGCGGCGCCATCGCGAGTGCGGCCACGTGGAAGGTCCATGCCACGAGCGCCACGAGCATTCCGATCGCGAACCACTTCGAGCGGAAGAGGCCCACGGCGCTGCTCACCGGGTGCCTTATGGATACGTCAGGGGCGGCGCAGGCGCCCCGATGTTTGAGCAGGAAGCCCACGTTGGTTGCAAGTGCGCAAAGCAACGCGAGCAGGATTCCTAATTGGATCACTGGTATCTGGATATGGGGTCTGGTTTAGGTACGGCGGGACTGGCGGATTCCCAACCCGTACTTCGTGCTATCGGCCCTCACGCCTCCCACTTGAATGGAAAGGCGCTCCCTCGTCACTCTCTTGGCTACCTCAGTAACGGCATTCCGAAACTTTGGATCCAACAATGCGACAACCGCCGATCCTGTTCGTTGACGTGGACGGGGTGATCAGCCTCTTCGGGTTCGCACCCGGAGCCGGCACCCTGCCTGGTCCCCTCTACTGGATCGACGGCGTGGCGCACTGCATCCCCGAGGAGATCGGGGAACGGCTGCGGAGCGTAGCTGACGAATTCGAGCTTGTCTGGGCAACCGGCTGGGAGGAACGTGCGAATGAGCATTTGCCGTTCCTCCTGAAGCTCCCGTTCCGCGACCTGCCCTTCCTCACTTTCGACGGCCGCGCGGTGTTCGGCTCGGCCCACTGGAAGCTGGACGCGATCGACGAGTACGCGGGCGACCGGCCCGCCGCCTGGATCGACGACAACATCGACGAGACCTGCCTCGCCTGGGCGGAGGCCCGCGAAGCGCCGACCCTGATCGTGGAGACCGAGTCGTCTGAGGGCATGACGGACGAGCACGTGGCCCGGCTGCTGGAGTGGGCGGCCAGCCTCCGCGCCGAGTCCTGAAACAGACATCAGGCGTGATTCTGCGAACCGTTCTGCCTAGCCCGTCACGTCAGGCGCCTGGGCGGGCAGCACGAGCACGCTGACCCGCGCGCGGCTATCGCGCACGTAGGGCCCGGTGACGGCCGCGGTCAGGGTCACGCGGCGCGGGCGGTCCAGACCGGTGGCGCGTAGCTGGAGTCGGAAGCGCCGGGAGCGATTGCCCGCGATGCGGCGAACGCGCCAGCACGCCCGGCCGTCGCGGATACTGGCGCCGCCGACGCTGACGATGGCGAGGCCGTCCGGTACCCGGACGCAGACTTGCGTTGCCCGGGCTGGGCGCCGCTTTCGGGTCTTGACCGTGGTGACGACGCCGATCACCTCGTCGGGCTTGACTCGCTTGCTCGTGGTGTCGACGGCGACGCTCACCACGGCCAGCCTCGGATCGATGCTCGCCTCATCGGCGTTGTTGGGCGGAGCCGTATCGGTCTCGGCGGGGCTCACCTCGGCCGCCAACGTCAGGCGCTGGGCCTCGAGCGGCCGCAGCCTCACGGCGAACGTACGGCGCTCACCCACGGCGAGGCTCCCCAGGGCACAGCTGCCCCCCACCCCGCAGCCGACCTGGGCGGCCCCTACGCCGAGATCGTCGACCCGCGCGCCGCGGCGCGAAAGCTCGAGCTGAACCGCGCTGGCCGCCGAGGGCCCGTTGTTGACCACGGCCACGCGCCAGCTACCCGGTTCGCCGACCGTGTAGGGGCTCGCCGGCGGGCGCACGTTGACGGCCACATCGAGGCTCGGCGGCGGGAACAGGGACGGCCCGGGCGGGGGCGGCACCAGCTCGAGGGGGCCGACCACCAGGTCACTTGCGTCGGAGTTGCTGGAGGGCACGACCTCCGCCGGGGCGAGGGTGGGGTCGGCGGGCTCGGAGGCGACGGAGGCGGCGTTGCGCACGGTCCGGCCCGCCAGCGAGCGAGTCGACCCGAACATCGACGCCCAGCTCGCGTGACGCACCGGCGTTCAGCGCGCCCAGCGTGCATGACAGGGCCTGGCCCACCGCCGAGCACACCCCGGCCGTGTCCCCGACGAAGCTGAGTCCGTCCGGCAGGCTGTCGCGGACGATCACGTCCGGCGCGTCGCTCGGCCCGCGGTTGGCGATCTGGAAGGTGTAACGCCCCACGCCGCCGGGCGCCACCGGGTCCGGCGGCCCGACCTTCGTCAGCTCGAGGTCGGCGGCGGGGATCGGCACGAGGGAAACGGTGTCCGTGGCGAGCGCGGGGTTGGGGTCGACCGAGTCGGAGATCGCGCCGATGCTGTTGAGCACCGTCTTGCCCCGGCTGTCCGGCGCCAGCCGGGCGGTGATGGTGATCGTCTCGGTCTGGCCGGGTGTCGAGCGAGTCGATCGCGCAGCGCATGTTGCGCGCGTCCGGCAGCCAGTCGCAGGTGCCGCCGCCCGTAAAGGTGCCCGTCGGGATGTCCGGCGCGTAGAAATCGTCGGGGAGAATGTCGCGGGTGCTGACGTTGTTGGCAGTCGAGGGCCCGGCGTTGGTCACCGCCACCGTGTACGTGACGAAGTCGCCGGCCGTCGGGTTCGGCGTAGGGGCGAAGGTCTTGTCGACCTGAAGGTCGCTGCTCACCGGCACGTCGACGATGGCGTCCGTAGTGTTGTTGCCCGCCACCGGGTCGTCGCTCGCCCCAGCGTCCGTGACGGTGGCGACGTTCGTGACGGTGGTATTCACCGCTGCGTCGAGCACCCGCGCCCTGATGGTGATGGTGGCCCGCTGGCCCGGCGCCAGGGCGCCGAGCGCGCAGACGACCGCGGTGGTGCATGAGCCGCGGTCGCTGGTCACCTCGAGCGCGGCGAAGTTGGGCGCCAACGTGTCGGTGACCTGGACGGCGGTCGCCGTCGAAGGCCCGCTATTGACCACGTCCAGCGTGAAGGTGACCTCTCCGCGCGCGGGCACGACGGCTTGATCCGCGACCTTGGTGATCGCCAGGTCCGCCTGCGCGATCGCCCCGCCCGCGTCGGTCGCCGAGTTATTCGTGTCGTCGGTGTCACCTCCGCCGGACACGGTCGCCGTGTTGATGACGGTCGCGGGCGCCGGGTCGGCCACCGTGGCGTTGACGGTGATCGGCGGGTACGCCTGCCCCGCCGGCAGCGCGTCCGGGCGGGTGCAGGTCACGGTGCTCGCGGCGGTCGTGCACGTCCAGCCGGCGCCGGATGCCGAGTTGACCGATGAGAACTGCGCCGGGTCGAAGGTGTCCACGACGGTGACGGTCCCGCTCGTGGGGAGGTCGCCATTGTTGGCCACGCCGATGGTGAAGTTGTAGGCCTGACCCCCGACGAAGGTGCCGCCCGCGTGGGCCTTCGTCGGCACGAGGTCGGCGCCGGCGACGACGTTCGTGACGGGATTGGAGAACTCCTCGGGGAACTGCGTGCCGAGCGTCAAGCCGACGAAGGACGCGTGGCCCTGGTTGACGATCTCGGCGGTGCGCGGGGCGTCGGCCGTGACCTGGACCCGAAATCGCGCGCACGCCGTCTGCCCGGGCTCGAGCCGCCCGCCCGAGGTGTCGTTCGCGCCGGTTCCGAGGCGGAAGACGGTCTGGCCGGCGGCGGGGTCGAACTCGGCCACGCCGTCGCCGATCGTGTCGGTTGCCGGAACGAACGTCCCGCACGCGCCCCCGCTGGTCGTCACGGGTGTCGTCGAGAGGCTGTTCGGCACATACGTCGACCGCGCCGGGATCGGGTCGAAGAACCGCAGGCTCACGGCGGGGTCCTGCCCGGTGTTGGTCAACCGCACGGTGTATTCCAGCTGGTCGCCGCGCTCGGTAGCGCCGCCGTTCACGTCGACCACGGACTTCACGGGCCGGATGTCCGGCGCGAAGATGTCGGTGGTGAAAAAGACGCCGGCGGGGTAGTAGGTCTCCTCGTTGGTCGTCAGGCGGATGGTCGCGCTGGTGGCGCCGTTGGGCAGCACCCCGTCTTCGCGGAAGAGGTTCATGTCCGCGCCGAGTTGGTTGACGTAGTTTGGATTCTTGTCCGTCACGTTCACGGCGAAGCGGGTGATCGACGAGTTGAACACGTTGTCCGCCGGGTTCGCCGCGTCGAAGATCGGCGTCGAGTTCAGCGTTGCGCTGTCGCCCCTGGACGTGCGGTCGCCCTCGCTACTCCACAGACCGACGGTGGTGCGCACCGGCCCGAAGGGGGGCGTGATGAAGCCGGACAGCGAGGCCGACGCCACCGGCGTCGCTCGGCTGACCGTCGCCAAGCCCGTCGAACACCGTGAGATTGCGCGGCGGTTGGGTCGAGTCGCGGAAGACGACGATCAGCTCCCACGCCGCATAGCGGTCCTCGCCCGTGCCGGACTGCACGTTGGCCACCGTGTAGGCGCCAACGCCCGCTGCGCGGACCTGATTCGGTCACCTCGGCGAAACCGCTGTAGCGGGTCCCGTTCGTGTCGAGCGTCTGAGCGGTGATCGGGGCGTAGGCCGTCGCGCCGGGGACGCGCAGGCTCGCGGTGTTGCGAAGCGCCGGGGTCGGCGCCGCGGCCCCGCGGCGCCGCGGCGGTATCGCCGGCCCAGTACAGGCCCGCCCACAGCACCAGCGCATCCGCGGGCATGCTGAGGTCCGCCGAGGACGAGTTGAACGTCCCGGGCTGGCCGTCGACGTCCACGTAGGTCATCGCCCAGCCGTTGTTGTTGCCCAGCGTCCCGCCCTGGGTCCCGGCCCGGGCCGCGTCGCAGGTCGGCCCCCCGAGGCCGGGCACGTCATCAGCGTATTGGCCGCGAAGGTGATCGAGCCCGCGTCGTTGGTCGTATAGCGGATGGCGAACGGCCGATCGGCGTGGGCAGCGGCGGGAAGCAGCAGGGCAAGAACCACCCCAGCCGAGCGTTACGGCAAACCGCAGCCCCATTTGGGAGGCTACCGCGCTTCTCTGCCCGGGCACCCGGCTGCGCTTGACCGCCCGACCACGAAAAGAGGCGGGCCGCCCGGAAAGGCGGCCCGCCCGCGAGTTCGCGAGGGAATGTGGCCGGGTCCGGCCCTAGGACTCCGAGGACCCGTCCCCGTCGACGGCAGATCGGCGAGGTCGCCGAAGGCGTCCGCGCCGTCGTCGCCGTTCCCGAAGCCGAAGCCCTCGATCTCGCCGGACTCGGTGAGGCCGAGCAGCTCGGACTCCTCGAGCATGGTGAGCTCCTCCGGCGTGTGGCGGCGGATCGGCTCCGTGGGCTCGATCTCGAGCCGGCGGTAGCGGCGAAGGCCCGTGGCCGCCGGGATCAGCTTCCCGATGATCACGTTCTCCTTCAGGCCGAGCAGCCGGTCGGTCTTGCCCTCGAGCGCGGCGTCCGTCAACACCTTGGTCGTCTCCTGGAAGGAGGCCGCCGACAGGAACGAGTCGGTGGCGAGCGAGGCCTTCGTGATCCCGAGGATGATCTCCTCGGTCTCGGCCTCCTCCTTCTTCGCCTTCTTCAGGTCGACGTTCACCCCGAGCATCTCGTTGCGGTCGACGAACTGGCCCGGCAGGTAGGTCGTGTCGCCCTTCTGGTCGACGCGGACCTTCTTCATCATCTGCCGGACGATCACCTCGATGTGCTTGTCGTTGATGTCGACGCCCTGGGACTTGTAGACCTTCTGGACTTCCTTGACGAGGTAGATCTCGGTCGCGGTCCGCCGCTCGGGCTGGTTGTCCCCGCCGATGGCGAGCAGGTCGTGCGGGTAGATCGAGCCCTCGTTGAGCTGGTCGCCCTGCTTGACCTTGTCTCCACTTGACACGAGCAGGCGCGTCCGGCGCCCGAACGAGTAGGCGTGCTCCTCGCCCGCGGCGTCGGTGATGATCACCTTGCGGCCCTTCTCGGTGTCCTCGACGGTCACGGTGCCGGGCTCCTTGACGAGCTCGGCCTGGCCCTTCGGCTTGCGCGCCTCGAACAGCTCGACCACGCGCGGCAGGCCGTGAGTGATGTCCGCGCCGGCCACACCGCCGGTGTGGAACGTCCGCAGGGTCAGCTGCGTGCCCGGCTCACCGATCGACTGGGCGGCGATGATGCCCACCGCGTCGCCGATCGCGACGACCTTGCCGGTGGCGGGCGCAACGCCGTAGCAGCGCTGGCAGATGCCCTCGGCCAGGCACTTGAGGACCGAGCGCACCGGCACGGCCGCGCCCTCCTCCTCGCCGTACGCCTCGACGATCTCGTCGATGTGCGCCTGCGTGATCAGCTCGTTCTTCTCGACCAGCACGCGGCCGCGCTTGGTCTTGAACTCGACCGCGGCAAAGCGGCCCTCGAGCTGGCCATTCGGGCGGTCGTCCACCAGCACCGGCATCTCGATGTACTCCGCGGTGCCGCAGTCCTCGTCGCGCACGATCACGTCCTGCGCCACGTCCACGAGCCGCCTGGTGAGGTAGCCGGAGTCGGCGGTGCGGAGCGCCGTGTCGGCGAGGCCCTTGCGGGCACCGTGGGTCGAGATGAAGTACTCGAGCACGGTCAGGCCCTCCATGAAGTTGGCCTTGATCGGACGCTCGATGATCTCGCCCTTCGGGTTGGCCATGAGGCCACGCATCCCGGCCAGCTGGCGGATCTGCTTGAACGACCCGCGAGCGCCCGAGTTGGCCATCATGTAGATGGGGTTCAGGCGGTGGAGGTTGTCCTGCATCGCCTCGCCGACCTCGTCGGTGGCGGCCGTCCACTTCTCGATGACCCTCTCCTTGCGCTCCTCGTCCTTCAGGAGGCCCATGTCGTACTGCTCCTGGATCTCCGCGACCTCGGACTCGTAGCCCTCGAGGATCTCGTCCTTCGTGGGTGGGATCACGACGTCGTTCTTCGAGATCGTGATGCCGGCCTGGGTCGCGAAGTGGAAGCCGAGCTCCTTGAAGGCGTCGAGCACCAGCGCGGTGGCGTACGGGCCGTGGATGTCCACGAGCCGCTCGATCACCTCGCTCATGTCGCGCTTCTTGAGCGGCTTGTTCACGAACTCGTAGGTCGAGGGGTCGTACTCCTCGCCCAGCGCATCCTCGAGCGCACGCTCGATGCGCTCGTTGAAGATGATCCGCCCGACCGTGGTGAGCGTGTGGTCCTCGTGGTGACGGCGCCGGTACTCGGCCACGTCGTGGAGCGAGACCACCTTCGACTCGTATGACAGCTCGGCCTCCTGAGCCGAGCGGAACACGTGCGGCCGCTTGCCGTACTTCCTCTCGTTCCAGTCCCCGGTCCGCTCCACCTGCTGGAGCTCTGAGAGCGCGTCCTCATCCGGGCCGTAGGTGAGGTAGTACGAGCCGAGCACCATGTCCTGGCTCGGCGTCGCGAGCGGCGCGCCGTGCGCCGGCGACAGGATGTTGTTCGCCGACAGCATGAGCAGCCGCGCCTCGGCCTGAGCCTCGGCTGACAGCGGCACGTGCACGGCCATCTGGTCGCCGTCGAAGTCGGCGTTGAAGGCGTGACACACCATCGGGTGCACCTGGATCGCCTTGCCCTCCACGAGCACCGGCTCGAACGCCTGGAGACCCAGGCGGTGGAGCGTCGGCGCGCGGTTGAGCAGGACGGGGTGCTCCTGGATGACCTCCTCGAGGACGTCCCAGACCTCCGGGATCATCGAGTCGACCATCTTCTTGGCTGCCTTGATGTTCTGGACCGACTTGCGCTCTACCAGCCGGGCCATGATGAACGGCTTGAACAGCTCGAGCGCCATCAGCTTGGGAAGCCCGCACTGATGGATGCGCAGCTCGGGGCCGGCCACGATGACCGAGCGGCCCGAGTAGTCCACGCGCTTGCCGAGCAGGTTCTGGCGGAAGCGGCCCTGCTTGCCCTTGAGCATGTCGCTGAGCGACTTGAGCGGGCGGTTGCCCGGCCCGGTCACGGGCCGGCCGCGGCGGCCGTTGTCGAACAGAGCGTCGACGGCCTCCTGCAGCATCCGCTTCTCGTTGTTGACGATGATCTCGGGCGCGCCGAGGTCGAGCAGGCGCTTGAGCCGGTTGTTCCGGTTGATGACGCGCCGGTAGAGGTCGTTCAGGTCGGACGTGGCGAAGCGGCCGCCGTCGAGCTGCACCATCGGGCGCAGCTCCGGCGGGATCACCGGGATCGCCTCGAGGATCATGTCCTCGGGCTTGTTGTCCGAGTGGATGAAGGCCGAGACGACCTTCAGCCGCTTGACCGCGCGCGACTGCTTCTGGCCCTTGGCGGTCTTGACCTGGTCCTCGAGCTCCTCGCGCTCGGCGTCGAGATCGACCTGCTGGAGCAGGTCGCGCACCGACTCGGCGCCCATCCCGCCGCGGAAGTACTCGCCCCATCCGAACGGGGAGCCGAAGCGGTCCTTGAGCTCGCGGAAGAGCGTCTCGTCCGCAACCACCTGCTTGGGCTCCATCGTCTGGAAGAGCTCCCAGGTCTGGCGGAGCCGCTCGATGCCGTCCTCGTAGTAGGCCTGGGTGTCGGAGATGTCCGCGTCGAACTGCTTGCGGAGCTCCTTCTCCATCTTCTCGCGCTCGTCGTCGCTGAGCTTCTTCAGGTTGACGTCGAGGGTGTCGGCCCAGAGCAGGTCGTCGTCCGAGAAGCCCTTCTGGTCGCCCGTGGACAGGTAGTTCACGCGGCGCTCGACGGCTTCCTTCAGCTCGAGGACGCGCTCCTCGCGCTCGGCCTCGTAGGACTGGATCGTCTTCTCGATCTCCTTCTCGAGCTTGTCGAGGTCCTTCTGGCGGGCCTCCTCGTCAACCCAGGTGACGATCGAGGCGGCGAAGTAGAGGACCTTCTCGAGCTCCTTGGGAGCCATGTCGAGCAGGTAGCCGATCCGGCTCGGCACACCCTTGAAGAACCAGATGTGCGAGACCGGCGCCGCCAGGTCGACGTGCCCCATGCGCTCACGGCGAACCTTCGAGCGCGTGACCTCGACACCGCAGCGCTCGCAGACGATGCCCTTGTAGCGGACGCGCTTGTACTTGCCGCAGTAGCACTCCCAGTCCTTGGTGGGACCGAAGATGCGCTCGCAGAAGAGGCCGTCCTTCTCCGGCTTGAGCGTCCTGTAGTTGATTGTCTCCGGCTTGGTTACCTCGCCCGAGGACCAGGACCGGATCTGCTTTGACGACGCCAGGCCGATGCTGATGGCGTCGAAGTTGTTGATGTCAATCACGAATTTGGTCCCTTACTCCTCGATGTACTCCGCGTCCTGTTCGGCCGCTGTCTCGTCCGTCTGTCCGCCCTCACCCTCGGCCTCGAGCTTCTCCTCGGACTCGTCCGCGGCCCCGCCGTCGGTGGCGCGGACCCCCGAGAGGTCGATGCCGAGCTCCTCGGCCGCGCGCAGCAGGTCGTCGTCCTCGTCCCGGATCTCGACGCCGGCGCCCTCCTCGGAGCGCACGTCAACGTCGAGCGCAAGCGACTGCATCTCCTTCAGCAGCACCTTGAACGACTCCGGGATGGAGGGCTCGGCGATGTTCTCGCCCTTGACGATCGCCTCGTAGGCCTTGACGCGCCCGACGGTGTCGTCGGACTTGATCGTGAGCATCTCCTGGAGCGTGTACGCCGCGCCGTAGGCCTCGAGCGCCCACACCTCCATCTCACCGAAGCGCTGGCCGCCGAACTGCGCCTTGCCGCCCAGCGGCTGCTGGGTCACGAGCGAGTAGGGGCCGGTGCTGCGCGCGTGGATCTTGTCGTCCACGAGGTGGAGCAGCTTCAGGATGTACATGTAGCCGACGGTGACCTTCTCCTCGTAGGGCTCGCCGCTGCGGCCGTTGTAGAGCGCGACCTTGCCCGAGCACTGGCGGCCCGGGCGCTCCGACTTGTCGACCTCGAAGTTGATCCCGCGCGGCTTGCCCTGCTCCTCGGCCCAGCGCACGAGCGCCTCGTCGACGTCCTCGATCGTGGCGCCGTCGAACACCGGCGTCGCGATATTCACGCGACCGCCGTTCTCGGACGCCTCCGCGAAGGCCTCCGAGCCGTCGTCGTACCAGCCGTTGCCGGCGACCCACCCCAGGTGGGTCTCCAGGATCTGGCCGAGGTTCATCCGGCTCGGCACGCCGAGCGGGTTGAGGATGACGTCGATCGGGGTGCCGTCCTCGAGGTGCGGCATGTCGGCCTCGGGCACGATCTTGGAGATCACGCCCTTGTTGCCGTGGCGGCCCGCGAGCTTGTCGCCCTCGGCGATCTTGCGCTTCTTCGCCACAAACACGCGCACGAGGTCGTTGACCCCCGGCGGCAGGTCGTCGTCGTTGTCGCGGCTGAAGGTCTTGACGTCGATCACGACGCCGCCCTCGCCGTGCGGCACCTTGAGCGAGGTGTCAC
>CAVVWD010000012.1:0-44931 GCA_963751835.1 uncultured Thermoleophilaceae bacterium
CGTCGCGCGTGGACAGCGGCGACGATCTCCTCGGGATCGATTCCTTGGAGGTAGATCGAGGTCGTGCCGAGGTTGGCGTGGCCGAGTTGGCGCTAGTGCTTCTCGCGTCTCGTCCGATGCCGGCGCCGGAACGGAGCGGGGTGTGTCCAATCGCTGCGCCGACGCGCACCGAGCCGTCGACCCATCCATCACGTGAGCTGATGCCGCCCCCTGAGCGGCCCGAGCCCTACGCCGTCCTGCGCGTGCCGGCCTTGCACAGGGCGCTGGTAGTCGGCGTGTCGATGCTCTCCCGTCCGTCATCCCCGCGACTCCGGTAGCGCGGCGCGGGCTCCTCACTTCGATAGCCCGCGTGTGCCAGGGGGCTCGGTCGACTCGGACTCCACGACACCGCGGTCTCCCCGTTTCAAGACCACTGCTCTCACCCCCTCCGTCTGTCCATCGTCTCGAGCGACATTGCGCCTGAGAGCCGCTGAAGCGGGGGTATCCTCCCGCAGGTCATGGCCGGAGACCCACGGAGCGAGAGAGGCAGAGATGACGCTCTATTTTGATCCCTTTCGAGAGCTTGACCAGCTGACCCAGCAGATCGTCTCCGGAGGGAGAAGCCCGCGCAGCTGCCCGATGGACGCCTATCGCCGTGGTGACGAGTTCATCGTCCACCTCGACCTGCCGGGCGCCGATCCCAGCTCGATCGACGTGACAGTTGAGAGAAACGCTTTGACGGTGAGGGCGGAGCGGCACTTCGAGTTTAGGGAGGGCGATGAGCTGCTCGTTAGCGAGCGACCCCAGGGCGTCTTCAGCCGACAGCTCTCGCTTGGCGCCACTATTGACACCGACAGCATCGGGGCGAGCTACGAGGGTGGCGTGCTGACGCTCACGCTCGCTGTCTCGGAGGCGGCGAAACCTCGGAAGGTTGAGGTCCGGGCCAGCGGCGATCGAACGACGCTCGAGCCCGGCGCGTCTTAGGCGCCGGTCCGGGGCCGTCCCAAGCAGAGCTAGAGCCGCTCGACGCGCGGTATCTGCGAACGGTCGAATTCCGGCGACGCCGGAATGGCGATTGATCGCCGCCACTCACAACCTCCTGAAGCTCTATCGCCACCAGATGGCCGCCTCAGGGGGCCTGACCCGTCCGCGCCGGGCGGCAGTCAGTTGAGCGCAAACCCGACCGCCGCGAGCGCCTGCCGACCAACCCCCTATCTGAATCGGGCCCTCGGTCAACTTGCGGCGGTGAGTGGTTGTGGAGTGGTGTGGTTGCAAGCGTTCCGCGGCCGCCCGGCCTTTTCTGGCTCGGCCTTGCGGTCGGTGACGTGCTGGTCGATGGGTCGATCCGCTGGGAGCGACTCCGGCCGCTCGGTCTTTGGTGGACCTCCATCCGTGGGCGGGAGCCGCGGAAGCTTGGGGGAGCTGGCCGGAAGACTGGCTGTCAGCTGGGGATGGTGCGGCTTGGGCGGAACGGGATCGGCGGCGGTCAGGTGACGGGCTCCAAGGCGTCGGGGCCGAGCTCGCGCGGGTGTGGAGCAGCGCCGCGCGAGCTTGCGCGCGATCGTCAGCGACGCCCGGGTGTGCGAGAGTCCGCGCGTCTTGAGCGCCAGGTAGTCGGCGCGGTCGGGGCTCGTGGGTCTGCCTGCCGCTTGGGCTGACTCGTAGAGCGCCCAGCGCAGCTGCGGCGAGCCCTGGCGGGTCGGCTTGCCGGCCCGGGGATCGGCGGTCGCAGCGGTCGATCGAGACGACCTCGATCGCCCGCCAGTGCCGCTCGGGGAGCGAGCGCAGAAAGCGCTCATCCGACGCAGACTGCGGCCGTCGAGCCCCTCCACCACGCGGCGGTGGTCGAGGTCGGAGACGAGGGTGGCGAGCTCGCGGCCCGCGACGGTGGTGGGCCTCGTCGGGCGACAGCCACCGCGGCGGCCGCTCCTCGGGGCCCGCGTCGAGCTCGTCCTACGCGCCGGCGATGAAGTCGCGCGACCTGATATTTCGATCACGGCGGCGGCTGGGTGGTGAGAGGATGGGCAGGGGCGTTTGAGTGACCGCGCTTTCAACGTCGGCCATTGTGGGGTTCGGCTGTGCCGTTCTGTCGGCGCTCGGGACGAATCTCGCCTTCCTGTACAAGCACCGCGGTGCCGTCGCGGCGCCCGCCGTGGACATGCGCCACCCACTGCGCAGCGCGATCGACCTGTTCCGCTCGAAGTGGTGGACGATCGGCTGGTTGGTGGCGGTCGCCGCCTTCCTCGCGCACGTCGCCGCGCTCACGCTGCTGCCGCTCTCGCTCGCCCAGGCGGTGCTGTCGGGCGGGTTCGTCCTGCTCGCCGTGCTCGCGGAGCGCTTCTTCGGGTTCCAGCTCGGCCGCCGGCAGTGGGTCGGGATCGTCTTGGTGGCGGTTTCACTCGCGCTCCTGGGACTCACCGGCACGAGCTCCGGAGGCGACCACTCCGACTACTCCGCTAGCGCCATGATCATCTTCGAGGGCGTTGCCATCGCGTTCGGGATGCTGCTGATCTTCTCGGGTCGCATGGAGCGGGTCAGGGCCCAGTACGGAGTGCTGCTCGGCGCGGCTGCGGGGCTCGGCTTCGGGATCTCCGACGTGGCGATCAAGGCGCTGAGCGGCGATCTCGAGAGCGGGATCGGCGCGCTTATCAGCCCCTGGACCGCGCTCGTCGTGACGGCGGCGGTCGCCTCCTTCTTCGCATCCGCCCGCAGCCTGCAGATCGGCGACGGCGTGGCCGTGATC
Source organism: uncultured Thermoleophilaceae bacterium (assembly GCA_963751835.1). GTDB lineage: Bacteria > Actinomycetota > Thermoleophilia > Solirubrobacterales > Thermoleophilaceae > JACVRW01. The sequence continues at coordinate 2,723 of CAVVWD010000012.1, forward strand.
GCGGTGACCTCCGTCGCCGCGAACATGTCCACGATCCTGGCGGGCGTCGTCGTCTTCGGGGACCCGCTGGGTGACGATTTCCTCGTCGTCGCGGCGCGGCTAACCGCGTTCCTGCTCGTGCTCGTGGCCGCGGCGTTGATGCCTGCCCCGGTTCGCGCGGGGCACGCGCTGCAGGAACCGGTCGCCGAGCGGCGAGGCCCCTCTCTCAGTCCCGCCTGAGGTCCGCGCTCGCGCGCTGGACGGCTGCCGTCTCGCCGCCGATCCGGCTGCAAACCAGGTCCGCGATGTCGGCGGCATGCCGTGGCGCAAGCCCGCTGAAGACGCCCTTGCCCGTGGGCGTCGAGAGCGCCAGGCGCGCTCCGAGCCGTCTCCCCTTGAGCCCCACCGAGGAGATCTCCTCGTACGGAAAGTAGACCGTCCGCCGAACCGAGATGAAGAGAAGCCGCCGATCCGTAGCCACGAGCACGCCGTCGTGGCCCGCGCTGATCGCCGGCGCCACGTCGATCACGTCCTCGTCCTCGTACACCAGGTCACTCAGTCTGTGCAGCAGCGCGCGGGTCTCCTCCACCGCGCGACGGCCGGCCCGCGCTTCGCGGAGGCTTCGCTCCGCCGGCTCCGCCTCGGCTCGAGCCGCCCCGCGGACCACGTCCACGTTGCCCGCGGCGAGCTCGATCTGCTCGGCAAGCCGCCGCACCCTTCGCTCGTCCCAGCGGGGAAAGGCGACCTCCCGCCGCCACGTCGGCGCCTCGATCACCAGCACCACCCCGCGCCGGGAGAGCCGCCCCGCCTCCGGTAGCACCTCGGCCCACGCCCTCACCTCCGCCGTCAGGTCGTCGTTCCCGTCCGCCGTGCTCACCCTGTCGGCGTAGAGGACCACCCGGTGACCGAAGGACGCAAGCGGCTCCGCCGTCTCCGCCGCCCGCAATTGCCGCTCCGCCAGCTCGATCGCACGATCGTGCGCCTTCTCGGCCTGCCTCAGCGCCCGCTGCGCGGCGGCGATCTCGTCGTGCTCCTCACGCAGCAGCTCCCGCAACGGCCGCGCGGCGACCTCGATCGCCTCCCGCTTGCTCTCCGAAGCGGTCACGCACCCCACGCTAGACGACGCCGACGCTCGACGCAAAACGCGTCGAGCGATGGTCGACCACGGACATCCTCGGCCTGCTGAGATCCCTGAACGCCGCCGAGGTAACCGTCGACTCGCCCGACTTCGGGCACCTCGAGCCGATGGTCGACGCGACAGTGCGCGTGCTCGAACAGATCGGCGTGACCGAGCTCCTGAGGGTGGTGGTCGCCGACGCGGGCTACTGGCCCAGCTCGGAGATAGCCTCCTGGTAAGTCGCGATCGCTTGTTCGAGCCCGTCGAGCGCGGCGCCGATCACGCCTAGGCCCTCGACGATCAGATCTGCGCGGGTCGACAGGCGCACGAACTCATCGTCGACGCGGAGCTGGGCAAGCTTCTCCTGGCTTCCGCGAATCAGCACGAGTCCCTGCAGGTCGCCGCCGTGGGGCTCGAGGATCGCCGTCTCGAAGCCTTCGATCACCCCTTCCTGCTGCAGGCGTCCGTAATAGGCGAGCGCCTCGTTGAAGACCTCGAGGCCCTTGGCCTCACGCCCGCGAACCGGCGCGCCCCACCCGATGAACAAGCCAGCGTCGGCCATGCTCCTCCTCCCGATGGGCTTGCAGGCAAAATGTGGGTTTAGCGTCCGTCGTAGGCGACGAGCGCTCTGGCGGGGCGACCGGCGAGCAGGTTGATGAAGATCCCGAGCGTGAGCGCGAGCAGGCGCTGGGCGATGCGTTGGGCGAGGCCGCCGAGGGTCTTGGCGAGGTGGTCTTCGAGGCGCATCTGGCGCTTGAGGTTGGAGAACACGGACTCGATGACGAGCCGGATGCGGGCCTTGGCGAGCTCGGCCGGCGGGCGCTCGCCGAGCTTGTGTTTGTCGGGAGTGACGAGCTGGACGCCTGATGAGCTCCATCGTGCGCTGGTACTCGGCGCCCCAGAAGCCGCCGTCTGCGAACAGGGCGCTGCCGGCGTGGGCCTGGGCGAGCTCGTAGGCGCTCTCGCGCTCCTCGCCGGTCTTGGGACCGACGAGGTCATAGCCGACCGGCACCCCTTTGACGTCGCGCGAGCAGGACGAGCCGCATGCCCCAGACGAATTGGCTCTTGGAGGGGCAGTAGCCGTAGCGCGGCGTGGCCGGCGAAGTGACTGTGAGAGGCGCAGCCCGGGTAGTTCGCGCAGGCGATCAGCGTGCCGTCGGCGAGCCGGACCTGGCCCTCGGCGATCAGCTCGGCGACCATCAGCTGGACCGTGCTGATCGTAGGGCGTCGAGCCGCCGCAGGCGACGGTTGTACTGGGTCTGGTCGGGCAGGTGCGGAAACCAGCCGGGCAAGAGCCGACCGACCAGCCCGAGGAACTGACGGTCCGAGGGCAGGCCCGGTCGCGGCCTGCGCAACCGCGAGCGCGATCAGCTCCCCGTCGCTGATCTTGCCCACAGGACCCGGGCGAGGGATCCAAAGCGACTCCGCGAACACGTAGGCTGCGACAACAAGGGTCTCCAGCGAAGCTGTCATCGCGTGCTCCAATCACGAGGTTGCAGGGCTGGAGGCCCTTTCTCCGTTCCACGACCGGGTTCCTCGCTCATGACCCGCGAACCCACATCAAGCCTAGTGGCTGCCCCTTGCCCGGTCAATGTGGACACGCGTGGGCTCTCAACGTTGGCGTGGCGCGCGAACGCGTCCTAGCTCGCGCGGCTCGGATGCAGGTGAGTCCGCGAGCCGCGGTCGGGGTTCCCGTCTGCCGTTGGCGGCGACCTTCCACCACCGCCGCTCGGGCGATCACCAGCCTGCCCGCACCTGCTCACTGGTGCGTAGCCAGCGCGCCTGACGTTCACCCTGCCCTTAGAAGTTGTCTCAAAAGGGGTCGCGTGGGTCGCGGCGAATCCTTCCCGATGAGGGGTCATAACCCGAGCGGGAGGTGGCCGATGGCCGGGTCCGTGTGGGCCGTGCGCGACGAGCTGTGGGAGGTCTTCCGGGAGCTCCTTCCTGCTCGGGAACCGCAGCGGACCGGGCGCCCCCGGGTCGATGATCGGATCGCCTTCAATGCCGTCGTCTATGTGCTCGTGACCGGGATCGCCTGGCGCCACCTGCCGCCCGAGTTCGGCTGCTCGCCGGCGACCGCCCATCGGCGGCTTCAGGACTGGGGGCGCCTCGGGGTTTGGCAGCGACTGCATCGAGAGCTGGTCCGCCGTCTCAACGCATCCGGGCGGTTGGACTGGTCGACCGGGGTGATCGACGGAAGCCAGGTGCGGGCGCTGCAAGGGGGGGTTTGACTGGGCCCTCGCCGGTCGACCGTGCTCGAACGGGCTCAAAGCATCATCTCCTCTGCGACGCCACCGGTGCGCCGCTCGCGGTCTCACTGACGGGCGGCAACCGAAACGACGTCACCCAGCTTCTGCCGCTCGTCGACGGGATCGAGCCCGTCGCCGGCAGGCGCGGCCGGCCGCGCAAACGACCCAAGCGATTGCTCGCAGACCGAGCCTATGACCACGACAAGTACCGCCGCGAGCTGCGCTCACGGGGCATCAAGCCGGTGATCGCCCGCCGCGAGACCGCGCACGGCTCCGGGCTCGGGCGCGAGCGCTGGGTGGTCGAGCGGACCTTCGCCTGGCTGCACGGCTTCCGGCGGCTGCGGATCCGCTATGAGCGCCTGCCCGAGCTCCACCAGGCATTCCTCGACCTCGGCTGCGCGCTGATCTGCCTGCGGATGCTCGGCTGGAGCTAGCCCAACTCCCCAAGGGAGTCGCGGCCGTATTGGTCGGGGATCCAGCCCCAGCCCCAGATCGGCACCGGGCGATCGGGGATCGGGCCGTACTCCTCAGCCGGGTCGACCTTCTCGGCGAGCACCCGACAGCGATGGCGCCAGTCGTCGCCGAAGTCGAATACGAACTCGAACTCCTCGCCCGGCTTCAGCTCGCGCGCCACCCTGAGCTTCGCCTGGTCCTCCCACTCGAGATCGGGGGCATAGTCGTCGCTCGGATAGCCGATCCGCCGCCCGTCGGCGAGCTCGAACTCGTGCAGATGCGAGAGATCCCAGCGCGCGAAGGCGGCGTTGATCGCGTCGCCGAGCTCGGCGAACGTGTGGGACGGGCCAACGATCATCGTGCGTCCAGGAGACGGGTTGAGCTCCGCACCCCGTCCACTCACCAACTCAACCTGAATCTGCAGCCACGTCCGCGCCACTCGCGCGGCAGGCTACTCAGCAAGTTTTGAGACAGCTTCTAAGGCGGTCGGCGGCTGCGCGGCGGGCGGGATGCCGAGCGCCCCCCGCATGGCGGTTACCGCCCGTCCGAGCTCGAAGGGGCGGTCACCCGGCGCGGCCAGGATGCCCGCTACCCGCCCGCCGAGTCCGGCCGCCCGGACGATGCCCTTCTCGGTCAGCACCCACTCGCCGCGCTCCGCGAGCGCCGCCTGGGCGACCTCGATGGCTGCCTTCGCCAGCAGCCCGGCGCACGAGACAACGTCGCGGTGCGCGGCAGCCGTCTCGGCGATCGCGAGCGAGAAGGCCGCGCTGGCGTGCCAGCGTCCGGGCGCGACCTGGCGCAGCGCGTCGGGAAACTCCGGTCGCGGCAGCTCCCCTGCCAGCACCTCCGCCAACGCGAGCTCTCCGGCCAGCACGTAGGTGGCCATGCCGGCCAGGTAGCCCTCCACCCGCTCGACCTCGTAGCTGCCGGCCTCCGCCTCGTCGATCCAGTGTTGGACGACCTCGAGGTCGCGGTAGAGGAGATCGACCCGCCGACCCTCGACCGTCAACTGGCCGCCGCCGTTAGCGAGCCGTCCCCAGTCCCCCGGCTCGACCACGGTGCTCTCGAAACCGAGCGCCCGCACGTCCTCGGCGCGGATCGCGTCGCGGTAGTAGAGCCCGAACCCCCATTCACTGTCCGGCTGCATAAGGCCGCGCGAGTCGCCGAGGGTCACTGCCACGACTCCTGGGATCTCGATCAGCCGTTTTGCGAGCTCGCGCACCCGAACCATTCAAGCGCTCGCGAGCGCTACCGGCCCTCACGGGCGCCCTGACGTGAGGCCATCGATTCGTGTGCCGCGCGTTCCCCTTGAAAGACCCGCAAGTGATTGGAGCGTGGCGAAGCCGGCGGCGCAATTCGTGATGCCCGACCGCGCCCCTCCGTCTCAAAGAAACGGACCACCGCGGACCCTGAACGGGGTCGGCGGAGCGATGCGACAATCAGCGCGGGATGACGTCCGCAGCACCCACGCGCGTGCTGGTCGTGGCTCACCGGACCGCGGCAACGCCGAGGCTGCTCGATGAGATCCGCGCCCGTTCCGGCCGGTCCCCCTGCCACTTCACCCTGCTGGTGCCGCGCCCCTACTGGGATCCCGAGACCGAACAGGCCGCGGCCACGCTCGAACTCGCCATCCCGCTGCTCGACGAGGCCGCGGGCGGTCACGTCGAAGGGATCGTCGGCGACAATGATCCCTTCGCCGCCGTGGAGCAGGCGCTCGAGGGAGGCGGGTTCGACGAGATCATCATCTCCACACTGCCGGCGCGCGTCTCGCGCTGGCTCCGCCGCGACCTCCCCCATCGCGTGGAGGCGCTCGGCTTGCCCGTCACGGTGGTTACCGCCAAGCAGTCCGAGCGCACCCTCTCTAACGCTGGCTGAGCCCACGCCAGTCCGGGAACAACGCGGCGGACGTGCCGGTCCTGATTCAGCCATCACGTTCCCCGCTGGCTCGATGCCCTCGAGGAGGGCCCGAGGGACAGCGTTCACGCGGCGCGCCTCGCCGATCGGCTTGCCCGCAGCCGAGGCCGGCCGGACGCGGACCCTAGTGCAGGTCCCGTGGTCGCACGTAGGCGACGAGCTCGCCGCCGCCCCGCCCGAGCGCGCTCCAGCGGTCTGCCGGCACGTCAATCGTGGCGAGCGCGGCGGTCGGGTACTTCTCTCGCATCCGCGCGAGCTCGGTTCCCTCGGAGGCCAGCGCCAGCGCGAGCCCCCCGAGGCCCGGATTGCGCCCAATGACCAGGACCGAGCCGACCTCCCGGGGACGCACGCGAAGAAGGGGCAGCAGCCCCGCCTCGCTCGCGCCGTACAGCCCTTCCTCGAAGACCACCTCGACCCGATCCCGAGGGGCGCCTTCGACACGCTCGAGTGTCTCCCGGCCCGCCGCGCAGGTGAGCACAGCACGAGCTCGGGCCGAACCCTCTCCGCCCGGAGATGATCGGCAATCGCGCTCGCGGCCCGCCTCCCCGCCCCGCGAGCGGCCGGTCGCGGTCGGCGAGCGACCGATCCTTCCTGCGCGACTTGGCATGACGCAGCAAATACACGCGCTTCATCGCACCCACCCACAGCCGACGGAGCATGTCAAGCGCGATCACCGCGTAGGACTACTGGCCGGCGACCGACGCCCAGCGCGCTGCTTCGCCGTCGCCTCCCTGCGTCCTACTGGCGCCCCGTCCTACGCCTTCTCGCTCGCTCGGGCGCGACGCAGCGCCCCCGCCGCAGGGGTGTAGATGCTCTCGTGCCCGTCGTCCCAGCGAATGCGATAGCGAGGGGAAGGTGCGTCCCGCACCACCTCCTCGATTACGCCCATCCGAGGCCTCTGCTCGGTCGACTCCGACTCGACCTCGACGCGATGCCCGACCTTCAACTCCATGGCTTCACCTCCGACTCGCCTCATACAGGGTGATACCACCAACCGACGCGTACCGCACAGCCGCCGAGACGACGGCCATCTCCAGGGCAGCTCGGGCGCCATCCTCGAGGAAGGGCGCCCACGGCGCCGGCCCGCGAACGAAGCCGGCCTCGGACGTTCGCCTCGGACATCGCTCGTCCGGCCTCCACTCCAGGACGGCCAGCGAAAGTGCGCGCTCCGAGTGTAGGCGCCGCCTGAATACTGGTCCACCTGTGCCGGTCTAAAACTGGTCCACTTGGACGCAGGGCCGGAGCCGTCCGACCGGACCCGTGATCTGGCTCGATCTGACGATCGAGACCGGGGGAAGGCAGTGCTTGGCGTGGAGCAGTGGCGGAGATCAGGCGGATGGCTAGCGTCGAGCGGCTCTCCCAGCCGGCCTTAGAACGGATCCAGCGGGCTCGCCGGCTGTTTGTGCAACAGCGTCCCGGGCCGCCGCGAGAGAATCGCCGCCCGGACGCCGTTGCGGCGGCTATTTACAGGCCAGCCTCGACGCGAAAGCAGCAGGTGTGGACATGGGCGCCTCCGGCGCCGCCGTGCCCAGTCGCATGGAAGCAGGGGCCGGCGGTGTGGACGCACTGCCATCCCACGCGGCGCGAGGCGATGACGCCGTTCGCGCGATCAGGCCCGGCAGAGCGCGAGGTGCGCCTCGATCGGGAAGCAGAGCGAGCCCGGCTCGGTAACCGGTGCGAGCGCGCGCTCGACCTCGCGCAGGAGTTCCTCGCGGGCGGCTGCTGGCGCGGCCGCGGCGATCGGGGCAAGCGGTGAGCCGCCGAGTTGGCTGCCGACGAATGACGTCGCCGAGGCGAAGCTGACGTTCCCTGTTTCGCCGCGGATCGCACAATCGCGCAGACCAGCTCCGGCGAGGAGCGCCGACAATTCGCCGGCGTCGCCGAGTGCGAACGGCGCCCGCATGACCGCCTCGGCGTCTGAGCCGATCGTCCGGCCCAACGCCTCGGCCAAGGCCGCAAAACCGGGTGAGCGATCGATCTCGCGCCAGACCATCACCACCACGCGCCCCGCCGGGCACCGCGACACGCGCCATCTCGTGCAGCGCTCCCTCCCGGTCCGGGAACTGCAGCCCGAGCTGGCAACACACGGCGTCAAAGCCGGCGTCGGCGAACGGCAGGGCCTCAGCGCTGCCCTCGATCCACTCGATCGCAGCACCCTTCGCGGGCACGGCGGCGGCGACCGCGAGCATGCCCGGATTCATGTCCAGAGCCGCGACCCGCCCATCCGCGCCAACCGCCTCGGCCGCCAGGCGCGCGACCACCCCGGTACCGCACGCAACGTCGAGCACGCGTTCCCCGGGCCGCAGCCCGGCGAGCTCAACGACACGAGGGGCCCACGGCCCGAAGATAGCTGGCACCAGCGCCCGCTGGTAGATCTCGGCCGCGTTGCCCATGACCTGCCACTGTTCGCGCTCGGGCATGCGGTTCGCCTCCGCGACTCTACGCCGCGCAGCCCGTGCGTCGCAACGAACCGCCCCCGAATAGCGGGGCGCACGCGCCCGACCGTCCCATTGCGAGAGGCGCTCGACACGAGTCAGAGCATTTGTGTCGGCTTCGTCGAGAGGCAGGACTGTCAGGCTGCGCGCCTGCTCCTCGTCGAGGAGCAGGCGTGCACGTCGAGACTGCTGCTGCCCGACGAAGGCAGCGGTCTGCGCCGACCCGCTCGAGAACGAGTTCGCTGCCCCCATGGACGAGCTCCAGGCGTCCCGACCGCCAGCCGCCTCGCGCCTGCACTGGTCTGTCTTGCGAGGGTCCCTTCCCCTTGGACGCGGCGCTCGTAAGTTGTCCGCGGCGAGCGCCTCCGAACGGTGCGATGCGCACTCACACTCGCGAAGCCGGGAGAGCGGTGAGGCTCCGGTCCTTCTGCTGCTCTTGATCCATTACTCCTCGGGCACCGCGGCTATCGCCTCGATCTCGACGAGCTGATCGTCGTAGCCGAGCACGGTCACGCCGATGAGTGTGCTGGGGACGTCGTGATCGGCGAACGCGTCGCGTACGACTTCCCAGGCGGTGGCGAGATCGGCCTGCGAGGACGAGGCGACGAGCACGCGCGTGCTGAGCACATCGTGGATCGTCGCGCCCGCGTCGGCGAGGGCGGTTCGCATGTTCTCGACCGCGCGCGTGGCCTGGCCGGCGTAGTCGCCGTGGGCGACCGTCGACCCGTTCTCGGCGAGCGGGCAGGCGCCGGCGAGGAAGACCAGTCGTGCATTCGCCGGGGCCGTGGCGGCGTAGGCGTATTCGGCCACGTTCGAGAGGGAGTCGGAGCGGATGAGCGTTACCGCGCGAGCCATTGCAGCCTCCTGAGTCGTGGGTTCCAGCCGGCGTTCGCCGCGGGCAGCCTGTCAGAGGGCAGCCCCGCCGCCCCTGCTGCCTTGGCTTGGACGCCTCACGCGGCTCCGCGGCCCTCGTCGGTGAAGCTGCTCCAGACCGTGGACGCCGCCGCTCCGCGATCCGGCCCGTCGTGCAGCTCGATCCGCACGACCCACTTCACCCACTGGAACCCGCGCCGACCGCGTGCGACGAGGCGCAGCGGCGCGCCGTGGCCGTGTAACAGCTCCTCGCCACCCACATGGGTCGCGAGCAGGAGGTCCTCCAGCTCGCCGAGCGCGAAGCCCCAGCGATATCCGGTGTGCGAGATCACCCGCACGTGCGTGGCCGTCCCTAGCGGACGCGCCTGCGAGAGTAGCCGCTCGAGCGCGATCCCGCGCCAGCGCTGACGCGAGTAGAACCCGCCCGTGCAGTCGAGCGTCGCGACCAGCTCGTCGCCGGCATCGAGCTCGTCGCGGGTCAGCTCGAGCGGGCGCTCGACTAGGCCGGCGACCTCGAGCCGCCACTCGCCCGGGTCGAGCACGCGCGGCTTGTCGGCGACCCACGAGGTGGTCGGGAAGTCGTTGCCGGTGAACGAGCTGCGCTCGTACGAGCCCGTGAAGCGCCGCTTGGCGCCGCGCAGCTCGAGCAGCTCACCGACTGGGCGCTGCATCCACCACGCGGCGTAAGCGCCGAGCGCGACCGCCCCGACTCTCAGGAACTGGCGCCGCCCCGCGAGATCCGCGCGCCGCAGCGGCTTCGCGCGCAGCAGCGCGTGGCCGAGGACCACGAGCGTCAGCGCGGTGCCGAGCGCGAAGTGCCAGTTGAGCAGGTTGTAGCCGGCGAGCGAGAGCTGGACCCCGCTCGACCATGCCCAGCCCGAGAGCAGCGAGACGGCGACGAACGCCGCGGCCCCCGCCCCGGCCGCGGTCCTGCGGTCCCACGGGCGCACGAGCCGCCGCCAGACACGGCGGCTCTTCCACACGAGCATGCCCCCGAGCGCGAAGCCGCCGGCGCCGTGGAGCGCGAACACCCAGCCGTCGCCGGAGCGACCGGCGAACAGGCTCATCACGCCGGTCGCGAACAGCACCCCGACCAGCAGCGCCAGGCCCCAGTCCGTCGCGCGAGGCGTCACGGACCCGAGGTTACGCCGCTGCGCTGCAGGCGTGAGCTGCCGGCCGGTGGCGACGCCCGCTTCCAGTAGGCGCGGACAGCTTCCTCGCCGCCGCCGTTCTCCCCTTCAAACAGGAAATCAGTGTCATGCCGGCTTAGGCGGCGAATTGCCGCCAAACGCACATCGATGATGAACGCGCATGACCCTTGATCTTGCTGACCATCCCCCAGCCCTCAGAAGTGTTGTCGGCAAGGCCGCGATCGCCAACGCGAGGCTGTGGAGGATCGCGAGGCGTCGTTTAGCTAGTGACCGAGGTACCTGAGGCTGGCCGTGGCAAGGGTCTGAATGCCGGTTTCGAGGGTGGGGTGCAGGACGGGCGCGAACTTCGAGCTGTGGTTGGTGGGGACGTCCTGGACGATCCGGCCGGCCTGCGCGGCCCGGTGGAAGACGCCAGGATCGGTGCCGCCGACGTACCAGAACAGGGACGGGACCTTCCATTCCTGACCGAACAGGCCGAAGTCCTCGCTCACGGGGAGCGGGTCGGTGAGCTCGGTCACGCGGTCGGCCCCGAAGTACCCGCGGAACGCGTCGCCGACGTGGTCAGCTGTTGCCGGGTCGTTGATCGTCAGGTCGAAGTCATCGACGAGGCAGACCAGAGGCTGCTCCTCGGCTACGTCGGAGAGCAGGCTCAGTACAGCCAGCCCGACGAGGAAGCGGTCGGGCGCGTCGCCGGGCCTCAGCCCGAACGCCGAAGCGAGCGCATCGCGCTGAGGCCCAGGAAGTCGATCGAGCCGCTCTAGCATCGGCCCGCACAGCTGCTGCAACCCCGCAAACGCAAGCTCCATCTCAGACTCGACGCCCGCCGCTCGCGCTATGCGGCACCCTGACGCGCGCTTCGCCAGGTACCCCAACAAGGCCGTCTTTCCGACGCCCGCCTCACCGCGAAGGACCACCACCCGACTCTCACCCGCCCTGACGCTCGCGACCAACCGACTGAGCGCCTCACGCTCGCTGCGCCGACCACGAAGCCTGAGCACAGGATCACTGCCGGACATCGCCCCCGAGGGTAAAGCCGGGTCGAGGGACTTGCCAGCCTCACCTACCGTCGAGCCCCACGCCGTTCATGAAGCGGGACGGCACGGGCGAGGCGAGCGCTTCGATGCGATCGGACTTGCTGCGCTCACGGCTTGAGCGACAGGCGCCTTCACCGGGGGAGATGGCCAAACGGGCCGAGGTAGTTTCGTGAGGACCACCGAAGCTCGACGGATCATGAGGTGCGGACGTCTCGCACCACCGGTCCCACGAGGAGCTCTCATGGTCGTTCGAGCCGGGCTGATCCTCGGAGCTCGGCGCGGTCAGTCGCTGCCGTTGGGGTTGTCGATCACGAATAGCCAGGTGCCGTCCGGCTGGCGGCGGACGACGTCCGCGTACCTGCCGCCGGTCTCGATGTCGTTCCCTTCGGCGTCGCGGGCCTTCAGCGTCCAATTTCCGATGACGAGCGCCGTGTCGCCGGAGAGGAGCGTCTTTTCAGCGTTGACGGTGAGCTCCGGGCTCATCGCCAGGAAGCCGTTGAAGGCGTCACGAAGAGCGTCAAGGCCGGTCACCGACCCTTCACCGAACCCTTTTGGCATCGCGAACGTCCCGTCGGGCTCGTAAAGGGAGAGCACCGCGTCCATGTCTCCGGAAGTGATCGCTTCTCCGACCAACCGGCCCGTCTCCTCCGGTGTGTTCGCCTGCGGCATGCAGACCTCCTCGATCGCGGTGCTCCGACCGTATACGCATCCGGTGAATCGGAGTAGTCCGGGCGCGCGCGCCGACCGCTTCCGCCTTCCCGGCGCTTCCGTCTCAGACCGTGATGACGGTCTTCCCTCGTCCGTGTCCCTCGTCGGCATCGCTGAGCGCCTTGGCAGCCTCGGCCAGCGGATAGGTCTTGCTGATGACCGGTGTGACCTCGCCGGCTTCGATTACGTCCTTCAGGTACCGAAGGTCCTCCTGGCGCTCGGTCGACATCACCGCGCGCAGACGCTGACCCACGAACGGTGACAGCAGCGCTGCGCGGAGTTGGCGCTCGAAGCCTCCTGTCAACCGTCCGCCGCCTTCGCCTCCGACGATCACGAGCGTGCCCTTTGGGGTGAGCGCGCGCCGCAGGTGCGACAGCGAACGCCGCCCCGCCGTGTCGAGGATCAGGTCGTAGCGCTGCCCCCCGTCCGCCAATTCCTCGTGGGTGTAGTCGATCACGTGGTCGGCGCCGAGGGACCGGACGAGGTCCACCTTGGTCGTGCTGCACACGCCGGTCACGTGCGCGCCGAACACCTTCGCGAGCTGCACCGCAAACGTGCCCACCCCTCCCGATGCGCCGATGATCACAGCCGTCTGCCCGGCCTGAATCTCTCCCTCGTCACGCAGACCGTGGAGGGCGGTGCACCCGGAGACGGGAACGCCCGCCGCCTGCTCGAAGGAGAGATTCGCCGGCTTGAGCGCAAGGTTCTCGGGACGACCGCACGCGTACTCCGCGAGGGAGCCGCGACAGGTGCCGAACACCTCATCCCCCGGCTGAAAATCCGTGACATCCTTCCCGACCGCCTCGACGCTCCCGGCCACATCCCAGCCCAGCACGCGGGTCTTGGGCTTGCGCAACCCAAGGCCCATCAAGCGGACGAAATACGGCAAGCCAGTCATGAGATGCCACACATCGGGACCGATGCCTGCGGCGTGGACGCGTATCAGCACCTCGTCGTCCCCGACGACCGGCATGGCGACGTCGTCGAGCACGAGGACGTCGGCCGAGCCGTATCTGTCGTGGGTCATGGCCTTCAGGGCGCATCATCCTGGATCGCCGAACTGCCAGAGCTAGTCGGGCACATGCGCCATCGTGTCCGGGTTCGGGCTGGTCCGGCCGGCCTCTCCCTTGTCGAGCGCGTCGATCTGCTCGACGTCGCTGTCGTCCAGCTCGAAGTCGAAGAGCTCGAAGTTCTCGGCGATCCGCGCCGGGGTCGTCGACTTCGGGAAGACGATGTTGCCGCGCTGGATGTGCCAGCGCAGCACCACCTGGGCCGGTGACCTGCCGAGCCTGTCGGCAATCGCGGTGACTACCGGGTCGTCCAGCACCCCGCCCTGGGCGATGGGCGAGTACGCCTCCGTGGCGATGCCGTTCGCCTCACCGTAGGCGCGCACCTGCTCGTTCAGGAGGTACGGGTGGAGCTCGATCTGGTTCACCGCCGGGACCACGTCGCACTCGGCCGCGAGCCGCTCCAGGTGCTCGACCTGGAAGTTCGAGACTCCGATCGATCGCGCGCGACCTTCACGCTGGAACTCCTCGAGCGTTTTCCAGGTGGACACGTAGTCGCCGTCGTACAGGGTCGGCAGCGGCCAGTGGATCAGGAAGAGATCGACGTGGTCGAATCCCAACTCGGAGAGCGTCCCGTCGAACGCGCGGCGGGCGTCATCGGGCCTGTGGAAGCCGTTGTTGAGCTTGCTCGTGACGAAGATCTCGCCGCGGTCGAGCCCGGATGCCCGGATGGCCTCGCCCACCTCCTTCTCGTTGCCGTACATCTCGGCCGTGTCGATGTGCCGGTAGCCGACGTCGAGCGCTTCGGCCACCGCGCGGGCGGTCTCCGAGGGATCGATCTGGAAGACGCCGAAGCCGAGCTGCGGGATCGTGTGGCCGTCATTTAGTTGGATCGTTGGAACGCTCACGCGGGCGCATGCTGCCAGCCTGCCCGCCGTGGTGTTTGCCGCCCGCCGCTAGCCTCGATGAAACCCGTGCACGTCGAGATCTGGTCGGATATCGCCTGCCCCTGGTGCTACGTCGGAAAGCGGCGCTTCGAGACCGCGCTCGCGAGCTTCGAGCACCGGGACGAGGTGCGCGTGAGATGGCGCAGCTTCGAGCTCGACCCGGGCGCCCCGCGCACCCGCGAGGGGGACGGCGCCGATCATCTCGCGCGCAAGTACGGAATGAGCCGCGAGCAGGCGCTCGCGATGCACGCGAACCTGACCGCCGTCGCGGCAACCGAGGGTCTCGAGCTTCGGTTCGACATCGCGCGCGGCGGCAACACCTTCGACGCCCACCGGCTCGTGCAGCTCGCCGCGGCCCACGAACTCCAGGAGCAGATGCAGGAGCGGCTCTTCCGGGCCTACTTCGGCGAGGGCGTGGCCATCGGCGACCCGGCCGCACTCGAACCGCTCGCAACCGAGATCGGCCTACCCGCATCGGAAGTCAGTGACGTCCTCGCCACACGGCGTTACGCCGAAGCCGTGCGCGACGACGAGCGCGAGGCGACGGGGCTGGGCATCACGGCCGTGCCGTTCTTCGCCGTCGACCGGGCGATCGGCGTGGCCGGCGCGCACCCACCGGAGCTGCTCCGGAAAGTGCTGCTGAAGGGCTGGGAGGCGGCCGCAGCGACGGGGGTTTGACGCGAAACGTGCGCTATACGCGACTAACGCGTCACACCCCAAGCCGAAGCGCTGGCCCTAGGCCCGGACCGCCAGCGATACGGGCCTACCAATCAGCGCGCCCACTCCGATCGCAAGCGCGGCGACCGCTCCCGCCGCGGCGAGCGCGAGTCCCCAGCTGATCGAGGCGGCGCCCCCGGGGAAGACGCCCGCCGCGGTCGTGTTGACGTCGTAGATGTCGGCGATGGTGACCCTGGTGACGAGCAGGGCGGGCAGCAGCAGCGCCACTCGCACTGCGACGCCGGCCTTGCGTCGCACGTAGGCAACCAGGAGCAACGCGGCGACCAAGCAGCCGCAGCCGATCGTCAGCCAGCCGTCCTCGACCTCGGTGCCGTTCGCCGATTCGCCGAGCACTGTCACCCAGGGCCCGAAGCCGCCGATCACCAGGGCGGCTGCGGCTCCGATCCCGGCCCAGAACAGCCAGGTCGGTCGTGTTCGTGGGACGTCGCGCATGGGGCCCTACTTGATCTGGTCGTACACCTTGAACATCGGCAGGTACATCGCGATCACGATGAAGCCGACGATGGCGCCGACCAGGATGATCATGATCGGCTCGAGGATCGAGGTGAGCGCCTTGACCGCAGCCTCCACCTGCTCCTCGTAGAAGTCGGCGACCTTGGTCAGCATCGTCTCGAGGGCGCCGGTCTCCTCGCCCACGCCGATCATCTGGGTGACCATCACCGGGAAGGCCTCGGGCACCTCGGTCATCGGCTGGGTGATCGTGCCGCCCTTCTTGACCGAGTCGCGGACGCCCTCCATCGCCTGCTCGATCACGCGGTTGCCGGACGTCCTGCCGGTGATGTCGATCGCCTCGAGCATCGGCACGCCGGCGGCGATGAGGCCCGAGAAGGTTCGTGAGAAGCGGGCCAGGGCGACCTTCTGGACGATGTCGCCGATCTTCATCGGGAACTTGAGCTTCAGGCGGTCCCACTGCATGCGCCCGCGCTCGGAGTTCTTCCAGTAGCGGAACAGCCAGATCACCGCGAACGTCAGGGCGAGCATCACGTACCAGCGGCCCGTGATCATGTGGGAGAGCCAGACCGTGAACTTCGTTATCGCCGGCAGCTCGCCGCCGAAGTCCTCGAAGATCTTCTCGAACACCGGAACGAGGAACGCGACGAGCGCGAATAGGACGACGAACGCGAAACCGCCGATCAGCGACGGGTAGATCATGGCCGCCTTGATCTGGCGTCGCAGCGCCGCGTCCTTCTCGAGCTGGTCCGCGACGCGGACCAGCGTCCTGTCCAGGATGCCGCCGGTCTCGCCGGCCTGCACCATCGCCACGTAGAGCTCGTTGAAGACGTCGGGGTGCCGCGCCAGGGCGGCCGACAGCGAGACGCCGGCCTCGACGTCCTTGCGGACCTCGATCCAGGTCTCGCGGAGCTTGTCGTTCTCCGTCTGCTCCTCGATCACGTACAGCGCGCGGAGGAGCGACATGCCGGACTGCACCATCGTCGCGAGCTGGCGCGTGGCGATCACGAGGTGGTCGGCCTTTACGCGGCGGAAGCGCGCGAGGATGTCACCGGCGCTGGCCGCCTTCTGCTCCTCGATGTCGACGACGATCAGGCCCTTCGAGCGCAGCTGCGCCGCCACGGCCTGCTTGTCGCCAGCGTCCATCTCTCCCCTGGTCGCGACGCCGGAGAGATCGAGCGCCTTGAACGCGTAGCTGGCCATCGCGCTAGGCCGCCCTCACTGTGCCCATGAGGCGCCGGAGCTCCTCGGGGGCGCTCGAGCGCGACTCTGCCAGCTCGCGGGTGATCTTGTGCTGGCGCACGAGCTGCGCGAGCGAAGCGTCCATCGTATGCATCCCGAACTGACCGCCGGTCTGGAGCGCCGAGTAGATCTGGTGGGTCTTGCCCTCGCGGATCAGGTTGCGAACCGCGGGAGTCGGCACGAGGACCTCCGTCGCGACGCAGCGGCCCTGGCCGTCCGCCGTCGGCAGCAGCTGCTGGGTAACGATCCCCTGCAGCGCCACGGAGAGCTGGACGCGCACCTGCTGCTGCTGCTCGGGCGGGAACACGTCCACGATGCGGTCCACCGTCTGCGCGGTGTCCTGCGTGTGGAGCGTCGCGAATACGAGGTGTCCCGTCTCGGCCGCGGTGAGCGCGGTCGAGATCGTCTCGAGGTCTCTCATCTCGCCGACGAGGATCACGTCCGGGTCCTGACGCAGGCCGGCCTTCAGGCCCTGCGAGAAGCTCTTCGTGTCCGCCCCCAGCTCGCGCTGGTTGACGATGCAGTTCTTGTGCTTGTGCAGGAACTCGATCGGGTCCTCGATCGAGAGGATGTGCTCGTGGCGCGTCTCGTTGATCAGGTCGAGCATCGCGGCGAGCGAGGTCGACTTCCCGGACCCGGTCGGGCCGGTGACGAGCACGAAGCCGCGCGGCTTCTTGGTGAAGTCCTCGAGCACCGGCGGCAGCCCGAGCGAGTCCAGCTTGGGCATCTCCTGCGGGATCAGGCGCAGCGCGGCCGAGACCGCGGCGCGCTGGAAGTACGCGTTGACTCGGAAGCGTGCCTTGCCCGGGATCGAGTAGGCGAGGTCGACCTGCCAGTCGGTCTCCAGCTTCTGACGCTGGTCGTTCGTGAGGATCGAGTACACGACCTCACGGGTCGTCTCCGGCGTCAGGCGCGGGTAGTCCAGCGCGTGTAGACGGCCGTGATGGCGGATCATGGGCGGTGAGCCTGCTGTGAGGTGAAGGTCGGAAGCGTTCCGTTCCATCACCTGAAGCAGGACTTCTGCGAAGTCGAACTCCATGGTTTCTCCTATCGGCGGGAGGGCCGGATCACGTGACTCTGGCCACCTCGGCTATGGACGTGATGCCGTTCCTGACCTTTTCGAAGCCGTCCGCGGGAAGCGTTTGCATGCCCTGCGAGACGGCGATCTTGCGGATGTCGTCGGCCGACGCGCGCTCGACGGTGAGGTCGCGGACCTCGTCCGAGACGGCCATCACCTCGTACAGGCCCGTCCGGCCCTTGTAACCCGAGCCGCTGCAGCGGGCGCAGCCCACCGGCTCGTAGGCGTCGAGGTCGGAGGCCACGTTGAAGCCGGCCTGCTCGAGCGAAGAGGCGCTCAACGTCGTCGGCTTCTTGCAGGACGTGCAGAGCCGGCGCACGAGCCGCTGGGCCACGATCGCCACGATCGCCGACGCCGACAGGAAGGGCTCGATGCCCATCTCGGTGAGGCGCGTGATCGCGGAGGGCGCGTCGTTGGTGTGCAGCGTCGAGAGGACCAGGTGGCCGGTGAGCGCCGACTCGACGGCGATCTTCGCCGTGTCGCTGTCGCGGATCTCGCCGACCATGATCACGTCGGGGTCCGCGCGGAGCATCGAGCGCAGGCCGCTCGCGAAGGTCAGGCCCGCCTTGAGGTTGACCTGGAGCTGGTTGATCCCCGCGAGCTGGTACTCGACCGGGTCCTCGATCGTGATGATGTTGCGCCCGGGATCGTTGATCTCGTTGAGCGCCGCGTAGAGCGTCGTCGACTTGCCCGAGCCGGTCGGGCCGGTCACCAGCACCGCGCCGTAGGCGCGGCGGAAGGAGTCCTCGAAGAGCTGCGAGCTCCTCTCCGACATGCCCAGGGAGCCGAGGCCGATCAGCGCCTGTGACTTGTCGAGGATTCGCATGACGACTCCCTCGCCGTCCACGCGCGGCATCGTCACGACGCGGGTGTCGATCGAATGGCCCTCGACGGTGAGCGACACGCGGCCGTCTTGGGGCAGCCGCTTCTCTGCGATGTCGAGGTTCGCCATGATCTTCACGCGCGAGATCGTGCCCGCGATCATGCGCTTCGGGATCTGGGCCGACTCGCGCAGCACGCCGTCCACCCGGAAGCGCACGCGCATCCCGCGCCCCTCGGGCTCGAAGTGGATGTCGGAGGCGCCCTCCTCGACCGCCTGGGCGATGATCGAGTTGACGAGCTTCATGATCGGCGCGTCCTCGGCGGACTCGCGGATCTCGATGACGTCGGGGAGCTCCTCCTCGCCCTCCTGGACCGCCTCGGCCACGGCCTCGTCGAGCCGGCTCATGCGCCCTATCAGGCCGTCGATGTCCTCCGGCGAGGCCACCACGGCGCGCACCTCGCGGCCCGTGCGCAGCTTCAGGTCGTCGAGCGCGAGCACGTTCGAGGGGTTCGACATCGCGACGAGCAGCCCGCCCTCGTCGTCGTAGCCGATCGGCGCGGCGCCGAGCCGGCGGGCCATCTGCGCCGGGACCAGGTTGAGCGCCGCGACGTCCGGCTTGAAGAGAGTCAGGTCGACGTGGGAGAGGCCGAAGCGCTGGGCGACGGCACGTGAGAGCTGGTCGCCGTTGATGGCGCCGGACTCGACGAGCTCGTGCTCGGTGGAGCGGCCGCGCGCCTGGGCCTGCGCGACGATCGGGTCCACCTGATCGCGCGGCAGGAGGCCCATGTCGACGATCACGTCAGCGATCGGACGTGTGCGGCTGCCCTTCGGCAAGGCCGGCGTCAGCCCGCCCTGAGTCGCGCTCATCGCGCGTCCGCTACGACCTGGACGAGCGACGCGGCGTCGATGTAGCCCTCGAGCAGGCGCGCCGAGCCCTGGCGATCGATCACGACCACCGCGGGCGTCTGGCTGACGCCGAGGTCCTCGACCATCGAGCCGTACTTGTCCACGTTCCCGACGTCGTCGCTGAGGACGACCACGTCGCGCGTCTCGCGGTCCAGCGCGCGCACCGCGGAGCTCACTGCCCGGTCATCGGCACCCTGCGGGTTCCCGAAGAAGATCACGACCTTGCGATGGGCCGCCACAGCGCGCTCCGCCTCGAGGTGCGCGTTGCTGTTGGGCGCGCCGAGCCCGAGAGAGCTCGCGTCCACGCCGAAGCTGCTGCCGACGCCGACGACGACGCCCTGGGCGAACTGGCCGTACTGGCCGCCCGGAAGGCTGTTCTCAAGCTTGGCAGGAGCGGACACATCCTGCGGCTCGTTGACGCCGGAGAGCTCGAAGCGCAGGTCCATGTCGACCGGGCGGTTGGCGTCCCCCTTGCCGGAGAGCTCGAACGTCAGCCGGCGGATGATCTCGTCCTTGCCGACCCAGACCTCGAGCTCGGCGTCACTCAGCAGCCCGCCCAGGCGCTGGGCGGCGTCCGGGAGCGGCGAAGCGCCCAGCTGGCCGGCGTCGGCCATCGCCTGTGCGATCTGGGCGATCGCGGCCGCCGCATCGACGTCGGCCGAAAGATGAGTGGTCTCGACACCGTCGATCTCGCCGCCGTCCTCGGAGCTGACCTTGCGCAGCCAGCCGTTCGGCTCGAGATTCAGCGCGGGCGAGTCCTGGCCCGCGCCGGCGCCGCTCTCGCGCGCCTCGACGATCTTGTCCCACGCGTCCTGCGGGACCGCGTAGGCGTTGTCGCCACGCGTGAACCAGGCCTTGTCGCCGTTGGTTCCGAAGCCGCCCTCGAGGTCTAGATTGGCGCTCTCGGCGTCGACGTTCACCTTGATGTCGACGACGGGCATCTCCTTCGGCCCGCGGTCCTCGAACAGCGCCCGAGGTCTCGAGCACGTTCTCCTGGCCGAGCGATCTGAACGAGAGCTCGCCCTCGAAGCGCGCGCTCTTGAGATCGTCGTTGGTGAACGCGGCCTCGAGCTGCTGCTTGGGCGTGAGCTGCGGCGCTGCCTCCGATGCAGGCTGCGATGGGCGCGCCGGATCGCTCGACGCGGCGTTGCGCGAGTTCTGCACGGCGAAGACGGTGGCGCCGAGCAGCACCACGCCGATGAGGGCTAGGAGAAAGGGGCGGGAGACGGACATTGCCTGCCATATCGGCAGCCCGGAGGCCGGGGTTTAGGGGCAGGCGGATGTACTAGACACCGGGCTGGACGCCGCCCGGCGCATGACCTCCACGGGCGCCCGGCGCCCGGTCCAGCGCTCGAAGCTGAACGCTCCCTGGCGCACGAGTATCTCCAGGCCGTCGACCACCCGGGCGCCGCGCGCCTTCGCCCAGCGGACGAGTGGGGTCGGGTCGGGGCCGTAGACGAGGTCGACGACCGTGGCGGTCTCGACCAGCGGGAGGTCGTCCAGGCTGTCGTCAGCCGAGAGTCCGACCGGGGTGGCGTTGACGAGCAGGTCCGCGGGCCCGGGCCGGCCGGCCTGCCCCACCCCGAGCTCGCCGGCGAGCCGGCGGGCCTTGTCGGCGCTGCGGTTCCAGACCGTGACCTCGGCGCCCGCCTCCCGCAGCGCCCACGCCGCGGCGCGCGCGGCGCCGCCGGCGCCGAGCACGAGCGCGGTCGCCGGTCGCTCCTCTCCGAGCGCTTCGAGCAGCCCGCCGGCGTCGGTGTTGTCGCCCCCGATGCGGCCGTCCTCCTCGAAGCTCAGCGTGTTCACGGCGCCGATCGCCGCGGCCGCCTCGGTCAGCTCGTCGGCGAGGTCGTGTGCGGCAAGCTTGTGCGGCAGCGTCACGTTCGCTCCCCTGTAGCCCGAGCCCGGCAGCGCGCGGGCCGTCTCGGCGAAGCGCTCCGGGGGCACCGGGAGGTGGAAGTAGCGCCAGTCGAGGCCGACATCGGCAAATGCGGCGTTCATCATCGCCGGCGAGCGGCTGTGGCCGACCGGGAAGCCGAGGACGCCTGCGAGCGTGCTCAACAGTTCGTCGGCGACTTGCCCCCGCGCTCCTCGCGCGCGGCGTTGTACTCGTCGACGTAGCGCTGGAACTCGGCGTCGGTCTCGGCGAACTTGTGCTTCCCGTTGCCGCAGACCGCCGCGACGTAGAAGAGGTAGCCGGTCCGCGCCGGGTTGGCGGCCGCGCGGATCGAGGCGAGCCCCGGGTTGCCGATCGGGCCCGGTGGCAGTCCGGCGTGCACGCGCGTGTTGTAAGGACTCGGGTTGGCGAGCTCGGACTGCTTGAGCGGCTCGGTCCAGTTGCCGGTGACGAAGCGCACGGTGGCGTCGATGCCGAGGCTGATGTCGTTCTTCAGCCGGTTGTAGATGACCGAGGAAACGAGCCGCCGCTCCTTCGGGACCGCCGCCTCGCGCTCGATCAGGGAAGCGATGATCAGCACGTCGTAGGCGGTCAGGTTCTTGCGCTTGGCGTAGCTCAGGTCGACCTTGTCGAAGTTGCGCTGGAACGCGTCCAGCTGCGCCCCCACGAGCGCGCGGGCCGGCCGGCCCTTGCGGAGCTCGTAGCTGGCCGGGAACAGGAAGCCCTCGAGGCTGCGCCCGCGGGGCGCGCCGTAGCGGCGCGGGTCGAGCGCCGGGTTGCGGCGGCTCGCACGCAGGTAGCGGCCGGGCACGCCCGCTTGCTTGACGATCGGCGCGATCTCGCGCCGCGAGAGCCCCTCGGGCAGCTGCACGACCGTGATGTTCGGCGGCACGCCGCGCTCGAGCGCGTCGAGGGCGGCCGCGTAGCTCATGTCCTCGCGCATCTCGTACGAGCCCGGCTTGAGGTCGCCGCTGCGGCCGGCGAGGCGGGCGCGCAGCTCGAAGAAGCCGGCGCTCGAGATCACGCTCTTCTCCTCGAGCAGCTTCGCGATGTCGCCGAGCGTCGCGCCCTGGGGAACGCTCACGCGCACCACTCGGCCGTCGCCGTCGTCCTTGAAGGGCTGGAACAGCGATACGAGCACCCACGCGACCCCGGCCAGCGCCGCCAGCGTGATCGCGGCCGCGAGCAAGCGACCCCAGCGCGGGCCGCTGCGGCCACCATCCCCCGCGCTGCCGCGCCGCCCGCCGCCGTCGGGGCGCTCGGGGCTCGGCGCGGGCTCGACCTCGGCGAGCCAGTCGTCCGGTTGGCCGTGGGTCGGGGGCGGCGGTGCGGTCACCGTCGCCACAGCGGTGTCGCCTGCGCGTCCGGCCCGGCGGGCCTCGCGCTCACGGCGAGCTGCCTCCCGCTCCTCGGGTGTACGTCCGCCCGGCACGGGCGGCGCGCCTGAGCTCACTCGGGGGTTCCAGCTCCGGCACGAGCAAGGTAGCTCTCCAGTAGGTGCGCGGCTGCCCGTGAGTCCGCGTCACCCTCTCCCCCGGTGCGCTCCGCGAGCCGCGTGGTCATGCGCTCGTCGTGAAGCTCCACCGGTACGGACACTCTCCGGTCGAGCCGCTCGGCAAACCTGCGCGCGAGTTCCGCCTGGTGACCCTCATCCCCGGCGAGGGTGAGCGGCAGGCCCACGACGATGAGCTCGGCGCCCTTGTCCTCGGCCAGCCGCGCGAGCGCCGCGAGTCCCTTGCGCGTGTCCGGCCGCTCGACCGCCGGCAGCGGCGTGGCGAGGGTCCCCGACGGGTCCGAGATCGCGCAGCCGCAACGGGCCGACCCGTGGTCGAGAGCGAGTATGCGCATCAGCCGAGCGCCTTCTCGATCTCAAGCTTCGCGGTGGCGAGCGCCTCGGGCAGCTTCTCGGGGTCGCGCCCGCCGGCCTGGGCCATCGTGTCGCGCCCGCCCCCGCCGCCGCCGGCGACCTTGGCCGCGGCGCGGATCACGTCGCCCGCCTTCACGCCCCGCTCCACGACGGGGGGCGCGACGTTGGCGACGAGATGCACCCGTCCATCGACCGCGCAGCCGAGCACGACCGCCGACTCGCCGAGCTTCTGGCGCACGGCATCTGAGAGGTCGAGCAGCTCCTTCGCGTCCATGCCCTCGACAGCCTGAACGACGACCCGGACGCCCGAGACGTCCTCGGCCGCGCCGACGAGCTCGTCCGCGACGGCGCGGCCGCCGTCACCCTTGGACCGCTTCTGGAGCTCCTTCACGCGCTCGTTCAGGCGCTCGACGGCGTGGCCGAGCTCGTGCTCCGGAACCCGCAGCAGGCGCGCGAGCTCGTCCAGCCGCTCGGTGCGCTCCCGGAACAGGCGCGCGGCCTCCGCGCCTGTGAGGGCCTCGATGCGGCGCACGTTGGACGCGCTCGAGGTCTCGGCGGTCACGTGGAAGAGGCCGATCTCGGCCGTGGCCGCCACGTGCGTCCCGCCGCAGAGCTCACGCGACACGTCCTCGATCTCGATCATCCGCACCCAGTCGCCGTACTTCTCGCCGAACAGCGCCATCGCACCGAGCGCCTCGGCCTCGTCACGTGTGGTCTCGATCGCCCGCACCGGATGGTTGCCGGACAGCCAGGCGCCCACCCTCAGCTCGACTTCGCGCAGCTCCTCCGGGCTGAGGCGCTCGCCGTGGGTGAAATCGAAGCGCAGCTTGTCCGGCCCGACGTACGAGCCGGCCTGGCGCACGTGCGTGCCGAGCCGCTCGCGCAGCGCCGCGTGCAGGAGATGGGTCGCGGTGTGGTTTCGCATGGTGGCGAGCCGCAGGTCGCGCTCGACCACCGCCCGTGCGCTCTCCCCCGTGCCGAGCTCGCCCTCGAGCGGCTCGAGCGCGAGCGCCTGATCGTCGCCGAGCCGGTAGACGTCCACCACCTGTGCACGGCCGGACGGGGTCTCGACGATCCCCCGGTCCGACACCTGCCCGCCGCCCTCGGGGTAGAACGGGCTCTCCTCGAGCTTCGCGAGCATCCAGCCGTTGGCGCCCTCGGCCACGCGCAGGACGGTGTCCGCCTCGGTCGTCTCGTAGCCGACGAAGCGCGTCCTGAAGCCCGCCTCCTTGGCGAAGCGCAGCACGTCCTCGTGCTCCAGGTGCACGTGCCCGCCGCCCGCCTCGGCGCGGGCGCGGGTGCGTGAGCTCGGGCGGGCGCGCGAGACCTCGCGGGCCCGCTCCATCAGCTCCTCGAAGCCCTGGTCGTCCACCGACAGCCCCTGCTCGGCGAGCAGCTCCTTGGTCAACTCGTAGGGGAAGCCGTAGGTGTCGTGGAGCCGGAAGGCGTCCTCCGCGGATACCCAGGACGTGTTCTCGGCCTTTGCGCGCTCGACGAGCTCGGCGAGCAGCTTCTCGCCCTGCGCGAGCGTGTGGCTGAAGCTCTCCTCCTCGGCGCGCGCCCAGCGCTCGATGGTCGGCCACTCGGCCTCGAGGTCGGGGTAGGCGTCGTCCATGACCTCGACGGCGCGCTCGTAGAGCCGCGGCAGGAACGGGTCCTCCAGCCCGAGCACCTGGCCCTGCTGCATCGTTCGGCGCATGATGCGCCGCAGGATGTAGCCCCGGTCCTCGTTCGAGGGGACGACGCCGTCGGCGAGCAGGAACGCCGCCGCACGACCATGGTCGGCGAGGATGCGGAGCGCGCGGGTGGTGGCGAAGTCCTGGCCGTAGCGGCGGCCGCTGAGCTCCTGGCCGAGCTGAACGAGCGGAAGGAAAATGTCCGTCTCGTACACGGACTCGACGTCCTGCAGGATCGCCGCCATGCGCTCCAGCCCCATGCCGGTGTCGATGTTCTTCGTGGGCAGCTCGGGCAGCGAGCCGTCCGCCTGCAGCTCGTACTGCATGAACACGAGGTTCCAGAACTCGAGGAAGCGCTCGGTGTCGTCGCCGGGCCGGTCGCTGTCCGGCCCGAACGCCGCCCCGCGGTCGAGGTAGAGCTCCGAGCAGGGACCACAGGGACCGGACGGGCCCGACTGCCAGAAGTTGTCGTCGCGGCCGAGCAGGACGATGCGGTCGTCGGGCATGCCCACCGAGCGCCAGCAGGCGATCGCCTCGTTGTCCGGGCCGAGCCCGAGCTCCTCGTCGCCGCCGAAGACCGTGATCCAGATGTCCTTCTCGTCAAACCCGTAGCCCGCGGTCGACAGCTCGAGCGCGAACTCGACGGCCTCCTGCTTGAAGTAGTCCCCGACCGAGAAGTTGCCCAGCATCTCGAAGAAGGTGAGGTGCCGGTGCGTCATGCCGACGTTCTCGATGTCCGTCGTGCGGAAGCACTTCTGGCAGGAGGTGAGCCGCTTGGAGGGCGGCTCCTCCTCGCCGCGGAAGTACGGCTTGAAGGGCTGCATGCCCGCCGTCGTCAACAGCACGGAGGGGTCATACGAGGGAGGAACGAGCGACGCCGACGGCATGCGCCGATGGCCGCGCTCCTCGAAGAACGACAGAAACCGCTCCCGGATCTCGGCGGCATTCATGGCCTTCTGAGTCTAAGGAGCCGGCTGGCCGTTCCCACTCATGGACGGCATCTCGTCGCCGCTGCTGAGCGGGCTCGTCTCGTCCTTCGTGGCCGCGCCGACCTCTTCGGCCGAGACGTTCAACGGGTGGTGGCAGGCGGCGAGGTGGCCGTTCGGATAGCGGACCAGCGGCGGCTCGACCTCGCGGCAGATCTCGGTGGCGCGCGGGCAGCGCGGGTGGAACACGCAGCCGCTCGGCGGGTTGATCGGGTTCGGCGGCTCGCCG
Organism: uncultured Thermoleophilaceae bacterium; assembly: GCA_963751835.1. Lineage (GTDB taxonomy): Bacteria > Actinomycetota > Thermoleophilia > Solirubrobacterales > Thermoleophilaceae > JACVRW01. The sequence continues at coordinate 28,482 of CAVVWD010000012.1, forward strand.
GACACGACGATCCGCTCGCGCCGGCGGTTCCGCTCGGGATCGGGGATCGGGATCGCCGCGAGCAGCGCCGAGGTGTAGGGGTGGATCGGCTTCGTGTAGAGCTCCTCGGCCGGCGAGACCTCCATCAGCTTGCCGAGGTACATCACGGCGATCCGGTCGGACACGTGGCGGACGACCGAGAGGTCGTGGGCCACGAACAGGTAGGTGAGGTTGAACTCCTCCTGGAGGTCGTCGAGCAGGTTGATGATCTGCGCCTGCACCGAGACGTCGAGCGCCGACACCGGCTCGTCGAGCACGACCAGGCGCGGCTCGAGCGCGAGCGCGCGCGCCACACCGATCCGCTGGCGCTGGCCGCCAGAGAACTCGTGCGGGAAGCGGTTGAGGTGCTCCGGGTGGAGGCCCACCAGCCGCAGCAGGTCGCGGACGCGATCCTCGACCTCGGCGCGCGGAGTGCCGTGCAGGCGCAGCGGCTGCCCGATGATCTGAACGACGCGCTTGCGCGGGTTCAGCGACGCGAACGGGTCCTGGAAGACCATCTGCATCTCCCGCCGCAGCGGCGCGAGCTCCCGGCGGCCCGCCTTGGTGATGTCGTCGCCGCGGAAGTGGATCGTCCCCTCGGTGGAGTCGATCAGGCGCATGATCGTGCGCGACATCGTCGTCTTGCCGCAGCCGGACTCCCCCACGAGCCCGACCGTCTCGCCCTCGGCCACGGACAGCGTGACGTCGTTCACGGCGTGAACGCGCGCCACCTCGCGGTCGATGAGACGCCCTCCTTGATCGGGAAGAAGACCTTGAGGTGCTCGACCTCGACGAGCGGCGGGGCGCCGTTGCCTGCTCGGCTCGTCCGCCTCCTGCCGCGGGACCTCGACGCTCACCGCGGAAGCCGCCCCCGCCTTCGATTCGAGCCCGATCTCGCCGGGGCGAACCTCGCGCAGCTCACGCTTCTGGGCGCGGGTGTAGCCAGCAGCGGTCGCGGTGGTCCGCGCGATCCTTCGAGGCGAGCCTCGAGCGGCGGAACCTCCGATGCACTTGGCGAATTCGTGCGGGCAGCGCGGCCGGAAGTGGCAGCCCTCGGGCCGGTCGGCCAGCGAGGGCGGCAGGCCGGCGATCGCCGGCAGGCGCTCTGGACGCGGCTGGTCCACGCGGGTGATCGATCCGAGCAGCCCCCAGGTGTACGGGATGCTGCGGGTCGTAGAAGATCTCGTCGAGCGTCCCCTGCTCGACGATCCGGCCGGAGTACATGACCGCGATACGGTCGGCGATGTCCGCCACGACCCCCAGGTCGTGGGTCACGAGGATGACCGCGGCGCCGGTCTCGTCGCGCAGCTCGCGGATGCGCTGAAGTATCTGCGCCTGGATCGTCACGTCGAGCGCTGTCGTCGGCTCGTCTGCGATCAGGATCGACGGGTCGCAGGAGAGCGCCAGCGCGATCATCACGCGCTGGCGCATGCCGCCCGAGAACTCGTGCGGATAGGAGTCGAGCCGGTCGCGGGCGCGTGGGATCCCGACCTTGTCGAGCAGCTCGATCGCGCGCTCGCGCGCCTGCTGGTCGGGGAGCGCCTCGTGCTCCTGGATCTGCTCGATGATCTGATGCCCGATCTTGAGCACGGGATTCAGCGAGGTCATCGGGTCCTGGAAGATCATCGCGATCTCGGCGCCGCGAATCCTGCCGGAGCTCGTCATCGGACGCCTCGATCAGCTCGGTGCCCTTGTAGTGGGCGGTGCCCTCGAACATCGCGTTCGGGCGAGCGCGTGAGGCCCATCAGCGTCATCGCGGACACCGACTTCCCCGAGCCCGACTCGCCCACCACCGCGAGGACCTCGCCGGCGGCGAGGTCGAAGCGACACGCCGTCCACCGCCTGCACGACACCCTCCTCGGTGGCGAACGAGACGCGCATGTCCCGCACGGTGAGCAGAGTGCTCCTCGCCGGCAGGCCGAGGTGGTTCGGTGGCGGCCTCGGGCGTGCTCACTGGAGGCGGATGCGCGGGTCGAGGTAGGCGTAGATGATGTCCACGATCGGCGTTCAGCAGCACGATGAAGAACGCGAGAAACAGCGTGACCGCGAGCACCGGCGGCACGTCGAGCTGGCCGATCGACTCGGCGAAGTACTGACCGACGCCCTGGAGGTCGAACACGGTCTCGGTGAGGATCGCGCCCCCGCCGACCACCGCCCGAAGTCGAGTCCCCACAGCGTCACGATCGGAATCATCGAGTTGCGGAGCACGTGCCGGAGCATGATCTGGCGCTCGGAGAGCCCCTTGGCCCGTGCCGTGCGCACGTAGTCCTCGTTGATCGTGTCGAGCACGTTCGACCGCAGCACGCGCGAGTAGAAGCCGATGAACAGGATCGCCAGCGCCGTCCAGGGCAGGATCAGGTGGTAGAACCAGTCGACCGGGTCCTCCGTGAACTCGACGTAGCCGCCGTTCGGGAACCAGCCGAGCTTGAAGCCCAGGTAGTAGTTCATCAGCGCCCCGATCCAGAAGACCGGCATCGAGATGCCGATCAGCGCGATGATCGTGAGGAAGCGGTCGGCGAACTTGCCCGCCTTGACCGCGCTGTAGAGCCCGAACGCAGATCGCGACGAACATCCACAGCAGCGCCGCACCGATGGCCAGCGACAGCGTGCGCGGCAGGCCCTTGATGATCTCCTCGCCCACCGGAAGCTGCGTGAAGTGCGACTGCAGGTCGCCGCTGAAGACCTTCTTCATCGTCGTGATGTACTGCTGCGGCAGGCTGTCGTCGAAGCCCCACTCCTCGCGGATCGCCTCGATCGTCGACTCGCTCGCCTGACGTCCCGCCATTCGAACCGCCGGATCGCTGTTGGGGATGACGTTGAAGATCAGGAAGGTGAGCACCGAGACCGCGAACATCACGAGCACCATCTGGACAAGCCGGCGGACGATGAAGCGGGCCATCAGCGCTACGCTCCAGCCGACCTTGGCCCGCGGGTCGAGCGCGTCACGCACGCCGTCGCCGAACACGTTCAGCGAGAGGACCGTCAGCACGAGCATCGCGCCCGGCACGATCGCCAGGTGCGGCGCCGTCGCGATCCGCTCGATGCCGTCGTCGATCATCGTCCCCCAGGAAGGGTTGGGCGGGCGAACGCCGGCGCCAAGGAAGGAGAGCGCCGCCTCGAGCAGGATGGCGTTGGCGATCAGGAGCGTGAAGAAGACCAGGATCGTGGACGCCAGGTTCGGCACCACCTCGCCGAACATGATCCGCAGCGGCCCCGCGCCCTGGGCGCGCGCAGCCTCGACGAACTCCTTCTCCCGGAGCGAGAGCACCTGCCCGCGCATCGGGCCGCGCCATATAGGGCATGTAGACAAGTCCGATGACGAATCATGGAAATGAGAAGAGAGTCGCCGCTGATCGTGATCGGCCCGAGCTTCAGGCCCCCCGAGCGCGAGCGCGACGCCGAGCGCCACGCCGAGGATCACCACCGGGAACGACCAGATCACGTCAAGCAGCAACCTGATCCCCGTATCGGTCTTGCCGCCGAAGAAAGCCCGCGAGCAGGCCCAACACGATCGAGAGCATCGTGGTCATGAACGCGGCGGTGAGGCCGATCACCAGCGAGTTGCGCCCGCCGTAGAGCAGCCGCACCATCACGTCGCGACCGTTGGTGATCGGCTCCGAGGAAGAACTGCCCTCTGCCTTAGGTCGGGCCGATCGGGACACCGTTGAGAGCCACCACATCGGTCTCCTTGCCGTCGATCGATGACCGTGTCGGTCAGGTGGTTCTCGTTCGGCCCCGTCTTGGCGACCTGATTCGCCCACAGCGGGCGCGGCCGCGCAGGCCGGCACGAGCAGCACGAAGAGCGGCCGAACAGGAGCGCAACCTTGTTGCGCCGCAGACGCCGAAGCCCGAGCCGCCACGGCCCGACACCGTGGACGCCCTCCCGCTCCGCCTCCTTCTCCCAGGCCGCCGGGCCCTGCAGTGCGTTTGGTCGGTGACGGGCTCGGTGGCCATCTCCCGAGGCTCGCTCTCCCTCCGGCACACCCTACCCCGCCGGGAGGGCGCTCAAGCGCCCTCCCGCGGGTAGCGAGTTACAAACGTGCCTACTTCAGGCACCAGCTCGAGTAGTCGTTCAGATAGACCGGGTGGAACAGCGGGCAGTTCTCGAAGTCCATCCGCTCCGAGAAGAACGTGGAGATCGTCTCCTGCCCGTAGGGAGCGACGTAGGCGTGCTCGACGGCGAACCTGTCCGCCTCGCTTGCCTGCTCGGTTGCGCCGTCGGCCGGGGCCGCCTCCACCTCATCGATCAACTTGTTCAGCTCCGGGTTGTCGACACGGCCGAAGTTCTGATTGTTGGTCGGCTGGTTGGTGTCGCCGTCGATGAGGAACAGGAAGTTGGCCGGGTGCGGGAAGTCCTGGAACCAGTTGGTCGCCCCGATCGCGGCCTTCGTCTTGTCGTTACCGACGGTCTGGAAGTAGACGCCGGCGTCGATGACCTTCAGCGTCGGCCTTCAAGCCGATCTTGTTGAGCATGTCGGTGAGGTACTGGCCGATCTCGGGCCGGTTCTCGTCGTTGTTCGTGTAGACCGTCGACCGACTCGCCCTCGACGCCCGCCTGCGTAATGAGCTCACGCGCCTTCTCGAGGTTGCCAGGCTCGTTCGGGTCGCCGTACGGACACGGACTCGATCTCCGTGTGCCCCGGCAGGCCCGGCGGCAGGAAGTTGCAGCCCGGCTCGAGCGCGCCCGCCGAACAGGCGCGACAGCGCGCGCGAGTCGACGCCGTAGTTGACCGCCTGCCTGACCTCCTCCTTGTCGAAGGGCGGGACCGTCGTGTTCATGAAGAAGTAGTAGGTGTTGACGCGTCGGCTGATCCTTGTACCTGTCGCTGTACTCCGCCTTCACCTGAGGCAGCAGGTCAGCCGGCGGCGGATCCTGCATGAAGTCGAGCTCGCCGTTGATCACATCCTGCGTCTGGCGCTCGGCCGACTTCACGATCTTCGTGGTGATCGTGTCGATGTTGCCCTTCGGGATGCCCGGGATGTTGAAGTCCTTGTTCCTCTCCATCACGAACTCGCGGTTGGGCACCGACTTCGTGAGCGTGTACGGGCCGATGCCCGGCGGCGGGTCGGCGGAGAGGTTCTCGAACGGCGTGTCGCCCGGCACGACTCCGGCAAAGTTCATGGCCAGCACGTTGAGGATCGTCCCGTCCGGACCCGTCAGCTTGATCGTGACCTCGCCGGTCTCGTCGTTGGTTTCGATTCCGGAGATGTCGCCGTCCGCCTTGCCGGCGTCCACGTATTCCTGGGCGCCCTCGATGATCAGGAAGAAGCCGGTGGCACCGGACTCGAGGTTCAGCACGCGCTTGATCGTGTGCTCGAAATCGGATGCCTTGAGTGGCGTCCCGTCCGAGAACTTCAGGCCCTTGCGCATCGTGAAGGTCACCGTCATGCCGTCCCCGGAGACCTCCGGCATCTTCTCGGCGACGCCCGGAATCAGCTCCGTGCCCTCCGCGCCCTCGGCGCGCTTGTAGGTGATCGGCGGGGTGTACACGAGCCACATCGGCTCCCACCCGTTGACCGTGTAACTGAGCGCCGGATCGAGGTAGTCGGGCTGCGAAGTCTGCGCGATCGTTATCGATCCGCCCTGCTTGGCTTCGCCCCCACCCCCTCCTCCTCCGCCGCCGCCATCGTCATCGTCATCACCGCCGCACGCTGCGATCACGAACATCGACAGGGCGGCGACAAGCAACGCAAGCGCGCCTCTACCGAACTTCCCCATTAAGTCTTCCCTCCAAAGTCGCTTCCCGCGAGCGTTCTGCCCGCCCGGCGGCAAGATACCCACTGAACTGGCTAATCAGCCAAACCTGAACCGAAGGAAAATCTGCGCTTAACGAGGGTGGGATGTCTGGCGCGTTCTAGCTCGCCGCGCCGGGCGGGATTCGCAGGAGCTCCTCGCGCATTACCTGAAGCGACTTGCGGATGAGCCGCGAGACGTGCATCTGGGAGAGCCCGACCCGCTGCGCGATCTGGGTCTGGGGCAGTCCCTCCTCGAAACGCATGCGCAGGATTTCGCGTTCCCGCGCGGGCAGGCGGCCGAGCGCGGGCTCGAGCGCGGCGCGCTGCTCCGAGCGCTCGAACTCCTCGTCCTCGCCGCCGATCGTCTCGAGCGGGTCGAGGTCCTCCTCACCGCCCGGGCCTGTCGAGAGCGAGACGGTCGAGTACGCGGACCCGACCTCCATGGCCTCGAGCACCTCCTCCGGGGAGGTCTTGAGCTCCTCGGCGATCTCGGCGATGCTCGGCGAGCGGCCGAGCCGCGCTGTCAGGCGCTCGATGGCTCCCGACATCGACGCGTTCAGCTCCTGCAGCGCGCGCGGGACGCGGATCGCCCAGCCCTTGTCGCGGAAATGGCGCTTGATCTCGCCGACCACGTTCGGGGTGGCGTACGTCGCCAGCGAGACCTCGCGCGCGAGCTCGAAGCGGTCGATCGCCTTGATGAGCCCGATCGCGCCGACTTGCTCGATGTCCTCGAGCGCCTCGCCGCGGCCGGCGTAGCGGCGAGCCAGCGAGCGCACCAGCGGGAGATGGCGCTCGATCAGTTCCTCGCGCGCGGTGGTGTCGCCCCTCTCGTGGTAGCGGCGCAGGAGCTCGCGGTCCTCCTCGCGAGCCTTCTCTCCGGAAACCTCGGGATGGCGCTGCGGGAGATGGTTCACGGGGTGCCCTTGCGCTTGACAAGGCGCACGACGACGCGGTTGTCGTCTGCCTCCTCGACGCCGAACGAGTCCACGACCGTCTGCAGGATCCGCCGCAGCGTGAGCTCCCCGGGCCGCACCTCGCCGTCGCTCAGAGCGTCGGCGATCGCGTGCTCGTTGAGCGGGCCCACCCAGGTCCGGATGCCGTCCTGGACGATCTCGAACGACAGGTGGACGCTGCCGACCTGCCCGGCCTCGGCGAGCAGACGCTCGACCGCCAGCTGGAGATCGTCGATCTCCTCGAAGGCGAAGTCCACCCGCTCGGCGATTCCGCCGATGATCAGCCGCACGACGGCCTGGAAGTCGCCGGACAGCGGCGCCTTCAGCTCTATCCGCTCCGGGCGGTGGGTCACGCTGGTTCCCCCCCGATGGTCCCGTACCCGACAACTCGGTCCGCACTCAGGAGACAGGCAAGCTGGCCCGGTGCGATCGCGAGGGCCGGTTCCGCCAGCTCGAGGACAATCCCGTCCTCGCCGGCGTCGAGAACCGAGCAGCCGATCGGCTTCGCGTGGTAGCGCAGGCGCACCTCCCGGACGTCAGCCGGGTCACGGTGGAGCCGGGCCTGCGTGAGTGACACGCGCGTGGAGGCGAGCTCCTCGCGCGGACCGACCACCACACGGTTCGTCTCGGCGTCCTTCTCGAGCACGAAGAGCGGCTCCGGGCCCGCCACCCCCAGTCCGCGGCGCTGGCCGATCGTGAAGTTGTGCTGTCCCTCGTGGCGGCCGAGCAGCTTGCCGTCGCGGTCCACGATCTCGCCGGGACGGCGCAGGCGGGGGCCGCCGTGGCGCTGCAGGAATTCGCGCCCGCCGAGGCCGGCGACGAAGCACAGGTCCTGGCTCTCGCGCTTGTCCGCAACGGGCAGGCCGGCGTCGCGCGCAAGGGCGCGTACCGCTTCCTTGGTGAGGCCTCCGAGCGGGAACGAGAGCCGGTCGAGCAGGGCCGGGTCGAGCCTGGCCAGCATGTAGCTCTGGTCCTTGAGCGGATCCGCCGCCGCCCGGATCAGCGGGCCGCGAGCGTCCTGCGCGATGCGTGCGTAGTGCCCGGTCGCGAGGCGCGCCGCACCGAGGGCGTCCGCCAGCGCGAGCATCTCATCGAAGCGCACCTGGCCGTTGCAGCGCACGCACGGGTTGGGGGTGCGGCCGGCCGCGTAGCCGTCGAGAAAGTCGTCGACCACCTCGGCGCGGAAGCGCTCCCGCACGTCGAGGGTCACGTGCGGGATGCCCATGCCGTGGGCGAGCCGCCGCGCGCCGAGCACCGCCTGCGGCGAGCAGCAGCTCTTTTCGCCGTCGGTTGCCGGGTCGGCCCACAGCTCGAGCGTGACCGCCACGACCTCGTCCCCGGCGTCCAACGCCAGCTGGGCCGCCGCTGCGCTGTCAACTCCCCCGCTCATTGCGACGAGCGTGCGTCGCGAGCTGTGGCGGAGCCGCGGCCTGCCCGCACGCGCCACGGCGCCCAGCGAGCGGTGCAGAGCGTCGGCCGCGAGCTCTGCGGCGTGCCGCTTCGGCGGCACGAGACCACCGAGCGCGGCCACAACGTCCTCCGTCCCCACAGCCGCTGCCTCGAGGAAGGTCCCGCCCTCGACCAGCTCGACCACAGCGCTTCCCGCGGCGATCAGCGCGCCACAGCCCTCGGCGTCGAAGCCCGCCTCGACGACCCTCTCGCCCTCCACGCGTACGGTCACGCGTACGAGGTCGCCGCACGGAGAGCCGCCGGCGACGCCCGCGTGGGGCGCATCGGCGAGCACGCCTCTACCCGAGGGCAGGTCGAGATGGTCAATGAAGGAGCGCACCGAGCCAAACCTACCGGCCGGGGCTGGCTTATCCGCAGACCGGGTGCAACATCCTGGCACGCGGCGTCGTCCGGTGCTAGCCTCGAACGCGGCCCGAGCCTGCGCGCCAGCCGGCCGTACACGTTGAGCCGAACACCACCGGGACGGGAGTCCCACTCGCGATAGGGCCGTGGTCCGTCGCGGAGGACGCCCAACGCTTGCTCCAAACAGCAGGCCCAACTTCCGACCGGAACCGCCAGGCTGGGGCCACCTTGCTGCAAACCTGCGCATCCCGGCGTCATCGGGGTCGGGATGTGCGGAGCACTATCCCGACCCCTCTTCCTTGGGCTGCTTGGTTTTCGCAAGCTGGCCTCCAGCCTTTCCTCCGGCGCTCAACCGCCGCGACTTTCAGGCCGTCTTTGGGGGCGGCGCTCCTTCCACCTTCACACCTAGCTCCTTCAACTGGCCCCCGTCCACCGGTGCCGGGGCGCCCGTCAGTGGATCGATGCCGCTGGCCGCCTTGGGGAAGGCGATCACGTCGCGGATGGAGGTGGCGCCGGCCAGGAGTGCCACGATGCGGTCGATGCCGAATGCGATGCCGCCGTGCGGCGGCGCGCCGAAGGTGAGCGCCTCGAGCAGGAAGCCGAAGCGCTCCTTCGCCTCCTCCGGGCCGATCCCGAGCGCGTCGAAAACCTTCTGTTGGACCTCGGGGGTGTTGATCCGGATCGAGCCCCCGCCAAGCTCCCAGCCGTCGAACACCACGTCGTAGGCGCGGCTGCGCCACGTGCCCGGGTCCGCGTCAAGGTCGCCGGTCGGGCTCGTGAAGGGGTGGTGGAGCGCGTCCCAGCGGCGCTCGTCCTCGTTCCACTCGAACATCGGGAAATCGATGACCCAGAAGATGTCGTGGCCGTCGGGCTCGCGCTCGGCCACCTCGGGCCGCAGGGCGCCGAGCACCTTCGCGGCCAACTCGGCGCTGTCCGCGACGATCAGCACGGCGTCGCCCTCGGCCGCGCCGAGCCGCTCGGTGGCGGCGCGGATCTCGTCCTCCGACAGGAACTTCGCGATCGGCGAGCGCCAGCCCTCCTCCTCCACCACGGCCCAGGCGAGCCCCTTGGCGCCGAGCGACTGCGCCTTCTCGGTCAGCGCGTCGAAGCGGCTGCGCGGCCACTCGCCGCCCGCGTGGATCGCACGCACCACCCCGCCGGCCTCGATCGCCCCGGAGAAGACCTTGAACTCGCTCGCTCGGAACACGTCCGAGAGGTCCTCGATCTCCACCCCGATGCGGCGGTCGGGCCGGTCCGAGCCGTAGCGAAGCAGCGCCTCGTCGTAGGTCATCCGCTCGAGCGGCAGCTCCACCTCGATCCCGCCAACGGCCAGCACCCTCTGCAGCAGCCGGTCGACCGTGTCGTGGACGTCCTCCTCGTCGACGAACGCCATCTCCATGTCGAGCTGCGTGAACTCGGGCTGGCGGTCGGCGCGGAAGTCCTCGTCGCGGAAGCAGCGCGCGATCTGGAAGTAGCGCTCCATGCCGCTCATCATCAGGAGCTGCTTGAAGAGCTGGGGCGACTGCGGGAGCGCGTACCAGGAGCCGTGCATTAGCCGGCTCGGTACGAGGAAGTCGCGCGCCCCCTCGGGCGTGGAGCGGGTCAAGATCGGCGTCTCGATCTCGAGGAAGCCCTCGTCCGAGAGCGTGTCGCGGATCGCCTTGACCACGTGGTGACGCAGGATCATCCGGTCCCGCATCCCCTCCTTGCGCAGGTCGAGGTAGCGGTAGCGCAGGCGCAGCTCCTCCCCCACCGGCTCGTCCTCGTCGATCTGGAACGGCGGCGTCTCGGCGTCGGCGAGCTGCTCGAGCTCAGACACCACGAGCTCGACCTCGCCGGTCGGGAGGTCGGGATTGATTGCGCTCTCGTCGCGGCGCACCAGCCGGCCGCTCGCGCTGATCACGTCCTCGCCGCGTAGCCCGCCCGCCGCGGCGTGGGCCTCGGGCGCCTCCTCGGGGCGGAACACGAGCTGGAGCAGTCCCGTCCGGTCGCGCACGTCGATGAAGATCAGCCCGCCGTGGTCGCGACGGCGGTGGACCCAGCCGGCCACCCTCACCTCGCCGCCAACGTCACCGGCGCGCAGCTCGCCCGCCCAGCGGTTGCGGTAGCGGTTGGCTTCGCGCGGGGGCCTCACGCGAGCGCCTCGCGCACCAGCTCGACCGCCTCGTCGGCGTCCGCTGCCTCGCGCTGCTCGCCGCTCTCCATGTCCTTCACGTCTATCGCGTCTCCCAGGATCACGGTGGTGCGGGCGCCGATCCGGTCGGCCTGCCTGAGCTGCCCCCTCATCGAGCGCCCAGCCTGCTCGATCTCCACGCGAATGCCCTCGCCACGCAGCCGCTGCGCCAGCTCGAACGCGACGGCGACGCTGTCCGGTTTCGCGAGCGCGATGTAGACGCGGTGCTCGGCCTCGGGCTCGAGATCCGAGGCGAGCAGGATTCGCTCGATGCCCGCCGCCCAGCCGACCCCCGGCGTCGGCGGGCCACCGAGCTCCTCGATCAGCCGGTCGTAGCGGCCGCCGCCGCCGAGCGCCGCCTGCGCGCCGAGGCGCGGCGACTCGAGCTCGAACACCGTGCGCGTGTAGTAGTCGAGGCCGCGGACGAGGGTCGAGTCGAGCTCGTACTCGAGGCCGGCGGCGTCGAGCAGCGCGCGCACCTCCGCGAAGTGCTCGGCGTCGTCGGTGGCGAGGCGGTCGAGGAGACGGGGTGCGGTCGCCATCACCGCCTTGGTGCCCTCGTGGTCGGCGTCGAAGGCCCGCAGCGGGTTCTGATCGAGGCGCTCGCGCACGTCGTCCGACAGCTCCGCCTCGCGCGCGCGTAGATAGGCCTTCAGCTCCTCGATGTAGTCGGCGCGCGTCTCCGGGCTACCGAGGCTCGAGATCCGCACGCGCGCGGGGCCGGCCCCGGCGCGCTCGACGATCTCGCAGAGCAGCAGGATGAGCTCGGCGTCGATGCTCGGGTCGTCGGAGCCGAGCGCCTCCACGTCCAGCTGCGTGAACTGCCGGAAACGTCCGGCCTGCGGCGCCTCGTGGCGAAAGAACGGGCCCCAGGTCCAGAGCTTGACCGGCTGGGGCAGCTTGTGCATCCCGTGCTCCACGTAGGCGCGGCAGATCGCCGCGGTGGCCTCCGGCCGCAGGGTGAGCGAGCGGCCGGCCTTGTCCTCGAACGTGAACATCTCCTTCTGCACGATGTCGGTGGACTCCCCCACCCCACGCGCGAACAGCTCGGTGTCCTCGAACACCGGGGTATCGAACGGCTCGTAGCCCGCACGGCCGAGGACCTCCTCGGAAAGATGCAGCAGCCCCAGCCTGCGGCGCGCGGTGGCGGGCGGGACGTCCTGGGTCCCGCGCGGCGCCTGGAGTTTGCCGCTCACCTCGCCAGCTCGGCGAGGAAGGGGTTCGTGGCCCGCTCGGCGCCGAGGCTCGTGATCCCCATGTGGCCCGGGTAGACGGTGGTCTCGGCCGGCAGGGTGTCGATGAGCATGCGGATCGACTCGAGCAGCGTGGCGTGATCGCCGCCGGGGAGGTCGGTGCGGCCGATCGACTGCTGGAAGAGCACGTCGCCGGAGAACACGGCCGCCTCGTCCGGGATCGAGAAGGTCACGTGGCCGGGGCTGTGGCCCGGTGTCGAGAGGACGTCGATACCGAAGCCGGCGAGCTCGAGCCGCTCGCCGCCTTCGAGCTTGTGCTCGGCGTCGTAGGACTCGAACGGCCCGATGCCGGACCAGGGGACGAAGCGGTTGATGTCCGCGAGCACGAACGCCTCGACCTCCGGCACCCAGACCTCGGCACCGGTCGCCTTGGCAACGGGAGCGACCGCGCCGACGTGGTCGAAGTGGGTGTGGGTGAGCACGATCCCGTCGAGCGTCACGCCGAGCGCGTCGATCGCGCCGAGCAGCTTGTCGGCCTCGTCACCCGGGTCGACGATCAGCGCGCGGTCGCTGTCGTCGCGCCGCACGATGTAGGTGTTCTCGGCCACCGGGCCGACCGTGAACATGCGCACGTCCATCGTCAGGCGCCCCCGGCCTTTTTTCGCTGCCCCTCGCCCGCCTTCTTCCGCTGCCGGTACCGGTAGATCATGAGGTCGGTGCCGTACCCGAGCGGGATGTAGAGCAGGAACATGAAGGCGGCCAGCGCCGCGCCCGCGGCGGGGTTGCGTCCGAAGGCCACCACGACCAGCACGCCGAACACCGCCGCCGCGATCGCGGCGCGGTTGATCGCGGCCTTCCACGTGGGCAGCTTGCTGAGCCGGTCCTCGCGCCGCTGGCGGGCGACCTGCTTGGCGTCCTGCCGGGTTTGCGGACGGCCCGTGCGACCCGCTCGGTCGATCGTGCCGGCGGGGGTGCCGCGGTGCTTTCGGGTGCGCTTGCGCTTGGTCTGGGCCATGGGCGGATCGACGTTACCGGATGGCCGCGAGCGCTTCTTCGATCAGGTGACGCTCGGGGTCGAAGCCCCGCAGCGGCACGTCGTCCGGGAAGCCCTCGAACGCCGCGCGCGGCGCAAGGCCGATCAGCTCGGCCTCGGCCACCTCGGCGCGCTCGCGCACGTAGTCCACCACGTCGCGCAGCGGCACGGCGCGGTGATCGTGCACGTTGGTGGACACCTGGGCCCTCTGCCGGTCCTCCAGATAGAGGCCGAGCGCGCGCACGCCGGGAAGGCCGCCGCCGGACTCTCGCAAGCCGGCCGCGATGCGCCTGGCGAGCTCGACGTCGTCGGTTGTGAGGTCCACGTTGAACGCGATGAGCGGCGGCCGTGCGGAGGCGAGCACGGCCCCGGCCGTCGGGTGCGCGCGGCGCGGCCCGTAGTCAGGGACGAGCTCCCCCGACTCGATGCGGCGCGCCAGCTCTTCCGGGCCGCCACGCCGGATGCTCGCCCGCTCCACGTGCTCGGGCCGGGTGGCAAGCTCGCCGTAGAGGAAGACGGGCACATCAAGCTCCTCCCCCACGAGCGCCGCCGCCGTGAGCGCCTCGGCACAGGCGGCGCCGCGCCGTTCCTCGTCGAGGTAGACCACGGGCATCACGTCCAGCGCGCCCACATGGGGATGCACGCCGGAGTGGGCGGAGATGTCGATGTGCGCGACCGCGGCGCGAGCGAGGCCGAGGAGGGCTTCAGACAGCTGGCCCTGCGGCGCAGCGAGGGTGAACACGGCGCGATGGTGGTCCCGATCCGTATGAAGGTCGAGGAATCGCGCCGGCCCGAGCGAGCGCTCGATCACCTCGAGCACAGCGAGATCCCGGCCCTCGCTCACGTTGGGCACGGCCATCAGAAGCGGCGCCTCGCGCATCGCCCCGAAGGCTAGACTCGACCGCCAGGGCTCCGTAGCTCAGCGGTTAGAGCGCACGACTCATAATCGTGAGGTCGATGGTTCGAATCCATCCGGAGCTATCCCAGTTGTGCAGCGGAATGCGGTTTCCGGCGGCCGGCTGAAGGCGCTTCGCCGCAGTCCACTCTGTCGTGAGGTCCTCTATCGGCCGCGATCGCTGGCACAGAGCGAGATCGGGCGTGGGCCGGCCCCACGCCATCGACGCCACCATCGCGGACCTCGGCGCTGCCGGGCTCTCAGAGGCGGAGCTGGCCGCCGTTTACGCGGGAAACGCGCAGCGCCTCCTCGGCGTGCGGTGAGCCCGGGGCGGGACCGCTGGCCGCAGGGTCCCTGGCCGATTCCAACCGGGACGCCCGCATGTCGCGCATCGCGAGAGAGGAGCGGGGGCTCGGCGACGCGATCGGCCATCCCGCGTAGCGCAATCACCGGCGTGACGAGCGCGCCGCTGGGCGCCACGACGGCGATCGGCGGCGTGGTCACGATTGTGTCGGTGCTGGGCTGTGTGCGGCTGGCGGCACGCCCGCTGACCTCGGCGGCCCGGATGAGCCAACGTGATCACGAATTACAACTACGCCACTGCGCTATCCGCTCTCGCTCACCGCGAGGAGCAGTCAGGCTCGTCCGGGGCACCCGCTATTCGTACGCGGCGACTGCGCGCTTGGTGAGGCCCGGCATGCCGAGTTCGTTGGCGGCGGCGCGCGCCTGCTCGAGGAGCCGGCGGCCCTCGGGTGATGGGAGCAGCAGCTCGCCGAGGTCCTGACGGGCCATGGCGAGGAAGGCTCGTGCGTCGATGCGCTCGCAGAGCGCCACGGCGTCGCGCAGAAGCTGCTCGGCCTCATTGGGGCGTTCGAGGGTAAGCGCCAGGCGGCCGACGGGTCGTCCGACCGGCCCGTACTGATACATCATGACGTCCGCGAACGGCGCGAGCTGGTCGTACAGTCTCGCCGCCCGAGGGCGATCCTCGAGCCAAGCGCAGATGTCCGCAGCCCACGTGAGGGAGACCATCCAGGTTGGGCCGTGCGGCAGGTCGAGCAGGCCTTGGTCGAGCGCGCGCTCGAACGCCTCGCGGGCGCCGTCGCGGTCGTCCCGCTCCCGGGCCCCGTGGGCCCGCACCACGAAGAAGGTGGCCGGGAGCTTGGTCACGCCCTCCGCCATCGCGCGGCGGGCGCCCTCGTGCTCGCGCAAGCGACCCTGGATCAGGCGGATCAGGGACAGCAACCTGACGAACATGATCTGGGCGACCTCAGGCGGGGCCCCCCCGGCGATCTGGACCTCGCAGGCCCGCGCGCCTTCCGCCTCGGCGTCTTCCAAGCGACCGGCGAGCAACGCCCGCGCCGCCTCGAGGAAGACGACGGTTCCGTGCGCCCTGCCGGTTCGCGCGGCGGAGCGTGCCGCCGCGAGCATGTCGTCGACCGCCTCCACGTCACCGAGCTCGACCAAGGCCATGAAGCGCATGTGATACCCGTCGCACTCGGCGTATGGAAGGCCCGCCTCGCGCCCGACTGCCACCAGCTCGTCGGCCAGCGCGAGGCGCTCCGGGAGGCTCTCAGGGCCCGCCACGATCCACGAGTGCGCGGTCAGCACGGATGCGAGCGCCTTGGGATCCCCGACACGGCGGGCCATCGCCAGGGCTCGACTGACCATCGCCCGGCGTTCGCTGTCGGGCACGCTGGAGAACGCCTCCTGCGCCAAGAAACCCTCCAGCCGTGCCCTGATCGCGCTGTCAACGGACGGCAGCAGCGCGAGCGCCTGACGCAGAAGCGCGACCATCTCGGCGTCCTCCTCGATGAAGTCCGCCCAGTCGAGGCCCGTCGCCAACAGGGCCTCGGCCATGCGCTCCCCATCGCCCCTGGTCTCGGCCGCGGTGGCGAACGCGCGCAGGAGCTCGTCCGCGCGCTCATCCCCCGCGAGCCTGAGGACGCGGCCGCGTTCGAGCTCGAGGTCGAGCCGCTCGTCCTCGTTCACGTGGGAGAGCCCCTCCTGCGCACGCAGGGCACGCTCGTACTGCTTTGCGGCGATGTCGAAGGCCATCTTCCCCGCGGCCTCGTCGCCCGCCGCGCGCGCGTAGCGCACGCCGCGGGCGGCGTCGACGAGCGTTCCGGCGGCCGTGAAGTGCGCCGCGAGGTCAGCGACAGCGACGGCCCGCGTCGCGGCCGCCCGCTCGAGCGCCTGCGCGATCCGGGCGTGCAGCCGCACGCGCCGGCCGGCCGGCAGCTCGTCCACGATCGTCTGCCGCACCAGCGCGTGCGCGAAGCTGAAGCGATCGAGAACCCCGGTGGAACGGATAAGCCGCGCTCGCTCGGCGGCCTCGAGGGCGTCCAGAGCGGATTCGAGATCGACCTCGACCACATCCGCGAGCACGTCGGCATCGAACTCCGCGCCGGCCACCGCCGCTGCGTCCAGGACATGGCCTGTCCCGTCGGGGAGCCGGGCCAGCCGCCAGCGCACGACGTCGCGAACGCGCGGGGTGAGCGCCGTACCCGGATCGCCGTTCCCGCCGAGCGCGGCGACCACCTCGCCGACGAAGAATGGGTTTCCCTCGGTGACGTCGTGCACGCGGCCGGCGAGTGAAGCCTGGCGCCCCGAGTGCGCGAGGATCGCGGCGACGTCGGG
>CAVVWD010000013.1:0-93437 GCA_963751835.1 uncultured Thermoleophilaceae bacterium
CTTCGGAGGCTCGGGTGCCGAGCCGTCGCCGTGCATCTGCTCTTCGCCGTTATCGGGCCGTTCCGCCAAGTGGTTCCCTTCATCTTGCGACCGCAGCGGCCGCCAAAACGCCATGAAAAGCCCCGACACCGTGCCGCCAGTCAACACGGGCCGGGGCGGTACATAAGACCGCCTCTGATATTAGCAGGCTACCCCCCGCTCCGGACGGGTTTCTGTGTCACAAAATGCCCGCAAATCGCGCAAAACCGTGCGCAGTGGAACGCTTGCGCGACAGGGTGTGTCGCGGGGCTGTCGGGCTCAGTTCGGTCCCGAACCCACGACGAACCGAAGCCGGGCGAGCTGGGGGTTCCCAGCATCCCCCAGCGCCGCGTTCAGGCGGGTCAGGAGATCGGCGCTCAGCAGCTCGAGCTCCTGGGCCCAGACGGCGGACTCGCAGGCCACGGTGAGGACCCCGTCGCGCTCCGAGACGGGCTCCGCAAACGCAGCCAGCCCGCTGCCCGCCGCCTCCCCCCAGACTCCCTGCGCGCGTGCGAGCAGCGTCGCCGGCTCGGCGCGCCCGACCACGCCCTCGAGCGCCAGGGCGAGCGGCCTCGGCGCGAGGCGCCTCACGCGGCCACCACCCCAGCGGGCGAACGGATCGCTCCGGAGTCGACGCGGACCAGCCCGCCGCCGGCAAGTGCCGCCCCGGGCACGTGCTCGGGCTCGGTGGCCGTGATCACGGCCTGGCCGCCGGACCGGAGCAACTCCGCGAGCAGCTCGCGGCGCTCCGCGTCGAGCTCGGACATCACGTCGTCCAGCAACATCAGCGGAGGCCGGGCGCGGCGCTCGGCAAGCAGCATGCGCTCGGCGAACAGGAGCGCGAGCAGCGCCGCCCGCTGCTGCCCCTGCGAGCCGTAGGCCCGCAGCGGGACGCCCTCGAGGAGAAGCTGGAGCTCGTCCCTGTGCGGCCCGTGGGCCGTGAATCCCCGCTCGAGATCGGCGCTGCGGCGCTCCGCAAGCTCCGCCGTCAATTCGTCGGCGTCCTCGGCGGCGGAGCGCGGCCGGTAGCGAAGCTCCGCCGTGCCGGGAAGGCCGAGACGCGCGGCGAGATCGACGAAGGGCCCCCGCAGGCCGGCTATAGCCTCGGCCCGGTCTTCCATGAGCCGGATCCCCTGGCGCGCGAGCTCCGCGTCCCAGGCGTCGAGCGCGCCGGGGCCCGCCGCGCCGCCCCGGATGCGGGCGATGAGGGCGTTGCGCTGCGCCAGCGCGCGGGAGTAGGCGGCGCGGGTGCCTGCGCGGGCCGGCCACAGTGCAGCGATCACCTGGTCGAGATGCGCCCTGCGGCCCGCCGGCGCCCCTTTGATGAGTTCAAGCCGCTCGGGCAGGAAGACGCTGGCTAGCGGCCGGGCCGCAATCGTCGACAGGCTGTCCACAGGGCTACCGTCCACGCGCAGCCGCTTGGCCTCGCCGGGCTCGAAGCCGACCTCGATGCGGTGCGCGCCCTCGGCGTCGACCGTGTCCAGCACCACGCGCGTGACCTCGGCCCCGCGGCGCACGAGCTCACGCTCGTTGGACGTCCGCGGCGAGCGCGCGGTGCAGCCGAAGTAGAGGCCTTCCAGCAGATTGGTCTTGCCGGCCCCGTTGGGACCGGCCACCACGGTCAGCCCCTCGCCGAGCTCAAGCTCGGCGTGCTCGTAGTTGCGAAAGTCGCGAAGCTCGATGCGCGTCGCGACCACGGCGCCTACACGTTCAAACGGATCGGCATCACGAGGTACCGGAAGCCCGACTCGTCGCCGCCCGACTCGATCAGGCCGGGGCGCAACGGACTGATCAGCTTCAGGACGAGCTCGTCCGACTCGGCGCTGTCGAGACCGTCTCGGAAGAACTCCGGGTTGAAGCCGATCTCGAGCTCCTCGCCGTTGAACGGGACAGGCAGAGACTCGCTCGCCTCCCCGACGTCCGGGGTCTGCGCAGACACGTCGAGTACCCCCTCCGAGAAGCGCAGCCTGAGCGGAGCGTTCTTCTGCGCCAGCAGGCCGACCCGGCGCACCACGTCGAGCAGCTCGTCCCGGCTCACCCGCAGCTCGTGCTCATAGGACTCCGGCAGCAGCTGCTGGTAGTTGGGGAAGCGCCCCTCGACGAGTCGCGACGACAGCACCACGTCCCCGACCGTGAACACCACCTGGTTCTCGAGCGCGGCGACAGCGATCGACTCAGCGCCGCCGGACGTTGCGATCCGGCTGAGCTCCTGCAGCGTCCGCGCCGGGACGTTGGCCTCGAGATCACCGTCGAGGGCGGCCTCGAGCGCGGTCTCCTTGACACTCAGCCGGTAGGAGTCAGTGGCGACCATCCGCAGCTCGTTCCCGCTCGCCGTTACGAGCACTCCGGTGAGGTGCGGGCGCGTCTCGTCACGTGAGGCAGCCCTTGCGACGCGGCCGATCGTGTCGACGAAGGCGTCGGCCGGCACGCTGAGGCCGCCCTCGGCCGGGGCCTCGGGGAGCTTCGGAAAGTCCTCGGTGGGCAGTGTGCGCAGGTGGAATTTCGCGGGGCCCGACACGACCTCCACGTCCTGATGCGAGCTTCGGTACTCGAGCGTCAGCTCGTCCTTCGGCAGCGAGCGAACGACGTCGAGGAGAAGCCGGGCAGGCACCACGGCCTGGCCGGGTGTGGACTCCCTCACCTCGAATGACACACGCACGCCGAGTTCCATGTCGGTGGCTCGGAGCTCCGCGGTGCCGTTCTCGATTCGGAGCAGAACGCCCGCGAGGGTCTGAATTGCACTACGGCTGGATGCGCCGCGAACGGCGATGCCGAGGCTCGCGAGGAACGTTTCCCGTGAAACGGTGAGCTTCAACTGATGCTGCCTATCTCTTTGAGGTTGTTGGTGCTGTAGAGAACCTAGACATCCCGCGGAAGATCAGACGGGAAGCGGAATGCCGCCTGTGCGGAAGCTGTTGATTCTTCCATTCGAGTCGGTCGTCAGGTGGGCCGGCCAAGTTGACGGCGCAGATTGTCGACTGCCCTTTGCACACTTGGCTCGGTGTTCACGGCGGCGCTGACTCGGTTGACGGCGTGCAGCACCGTGGTGTGGCTGCGTCCACCCATCCCACGGCCGATTTCCGGAAGGCTGTGATTGGTCAGCTCGCGCGCCAGGTACATCGCGACTTGGCGAGCCGTCGCGACGGCTGAGCGCCGGTCTCGTGAGAGGATCTCCTTGCGTTCGACTCCGAACTCGCGTGCGGCCGCGTCGAGGATCTCGCCGATACCGCAGGTCTCGGTGCCGGTGTCTGTCCCGAGCCGCCGGAGCACATGGCGCGTCAGCTCAGGCGATGCGGGTTCACCTTGGAGCGAGGCATAGGCCACCACGCGGATCAGCGCCCCCTCGAGCGCACGAACGCTGGTGGTCACCCGGGTGCTGATCTCGGCAAGAGCGGCCTCGTCGATCTCGACGCCGTCGAGCCGCGCGCGCTTCGCGAGAATGGCCTCCCGCACGGGTGCCCTCGGCGGCTCGAGTTCGACGACCAACCCGGCGCGGAACCGTTCAATCAGCCGCTCCTCGAGGCCCGGGAGCTCCTCCGGGCTGCGGTCGGAGGTCATGACGAGTTGACGCCCGGAGCCGAGCAGCGAGTTGAAGGTGTGGAAGAACTCCTCGCGGGTCTTCGCGCGGCCGGCGAGAAACTGGACGTCATCGATCAACAGGACGTCCGCTCCCCGAAAGCTCCTCTTGAAGCGCCCCGTCCTACGCTCCCGCACCGCCGCGACGAACTCGCTCGTGAACTCCTCGATCGTCGCGTAGCGGACCGTGAGACCGGAGCCGTAGCGCTCGACGAAGTTGCCGATCGCGTGCAGGAGGTGGGTCTTGCCGATCCCAGGCGAGCCGTGGAGGAAGAGCGGGTTGTAGGAGTGGGCGGGCAGCTCGGCAACGGCCAGCGCCGCCGCGTGGGCCAGGTGGTTCTCCGGCCCGATCACGAACTGCTCGAAGCTGTACTTCGCGTTCAGGTTGGAGGCGGGCGTCTCGCCGGCGGGCGCGTCCGGGCGGCCGTCGGCCGGCGGCAGCCACGAGGTGCCCACGATTTCCACGGAGGCCCGCCCGTCGAAACGGCGCATGGCCGCGTCACGCAGGAGGGGGAGGTAGCGCTCGGCCACCGACGTCCGGATGTGATCGGGGGCGCGGACGAAAAGGGTCCGGCCGCGTACCGCGGCGAGCTCGAGTGGCTCCAGCCAGATGTGGAACTTGAAATCCGGGGTTTCCCGCCGGAGCTCCTCCCTGATGTCGTCCCAGAGCTGGTCGAGCTGTGCTGGCAAGGGCGGTCGGGACCCTCCTCCGGGGCCAGGTTGAGTCACTTGCAGAAGGAAGGAAACGAGCGGAGAGACGGCCGCTGCTGCCCTCGGCGAACCGAGTCTACACCGGCCCTCGCGGCGCTCAGGCAGGCTCTCGGGGGCGCTCCCGCAAAACGCGGGAAAAGCATGGCGACCCGGTTTTCGGCCGTCGATCGACAGGAAATCGACAGGTGCCTTCGGCGCGATCTTGTACCCTGGCTGCTCCCGATGAAGCGCACCTACCAGCCGAAGAAGCGCAAGCGCGCCCGCACCCACGGGTTCCGTGCGCGCATGTCCACGCGCGCCGGCCGCAAGCTGCTGAAGCGCCGCCGGGACAAGGGCCGGAAGCGGCTCACGCCCTAGTAACGATGACCGATCGTGCGCGCCGGAAGCGCCGCAGGCTGTCTCGCAGCGGTGAGTTCGAGCGCGTCTACCGCGAGGGACGCTCGCACGCGAGCCGCTACCTCGTGGTCTACGCGTTCCCACGCTCCGGCGATGACGAGGACGCGCGCCTGGGGGTCTCCGTCGGGCGCAAGCTCGGCGGGGCGGTCGAGCGCAACCGCATCAAGCGGCTGCTTCGCGAGGCCTTCTGGGCGAATGCCGAGGCGGTCAGCCCTGGGCACGACTTCGTGATCGTCGCCCGCCCCCCGGCCGGCGAGCTGGCGAGCGCAGGCGGCGAGGCCGCGATCGAAGAGGCGCTCCGCGCCGTGCTCGCCGAGGCCGGCCTGGCCGACAGGGAGGGTAGGTCGTGAGCGGCGCCCCCGCCGGCGCCGAGCCCAGCGGCGGCCGCCTCGCCTCCGCGTTCCGGAGCGTGGTGACGAGCCCGGTGCGCCTTTACCAGCGCGCGATCTCGCCCGGGCTTCCCGCGCGCTGCAAGTACTATCCGTCCTGCTCCGAGTACGCCGTGCAGGCCGTCCGCAGCTACGGTGTGTTCAGGGGCATCGTGCTTGCCGCCTGGCGGTTGCTCCGCTGCAATCCCTGGAGTCACGGCGGCGTCGACTTCGTGGAGGACCAGAAGCTGTTCCGTCCACGCTCCCAGCCCTAGCCCATGTTCATCGCCAACGTCCTCCAGCCTCTGATCGACGCCTGTCAGTGGGTGCTCGAGTTCTGGCATGGCGTGATCGGCGACTTCCCCAACTCGTGGGGCTGGTCGATCATCCTGCTGACCTTCACGGTCCGGATCCTGATCCTGCCGCTCACGTTCAAGGGCGTGAAGGCGATGCAGCGCCTTCAGGGCCTGCAGCCCGAGATCAAGAAGATCCAGGAGCGCTACAAGGACGACAAGCAGCGCATGAACCAGGAGGTCATGGCCTTCTACCAGCGCGAGAAGGTCAACCCGCTCGGCTCCTGCATGCCGCTGCTGCTGCAGATCCCCTTCTTCATCTCGCTCTTCTACCTGCTGCGCTCGGACGCCTTCCAGCAGGACATCGCCGACAACCCGGGCTTCTACGCGATCGACAACCTCGCCGAGAAGGTCACGGGCGACCCGGTGCTGCTCGGCTCGCTGATCGTGCTCTACGTCGGCACGCAGCTCGCGGCGAGCCTGGTCACCGCGATCAGCGCGGACCCGATGCAGCGCCGCATCATGCTCGCGCTGCCGTTCGTGTTCGTCATCTTCATCATCAACTTCGAGGCGGGTCTGATCGTCTACTGGATCACGACCAACGTGTGGACGATCGGCCAGCAGCTCCTGGTCAAGAAGCTCTATCCGAAGCCGGTGCTGGATGCGGAGGCCGAGGCCGAGAAGGCGGCGTCGAAACCGGCGCGGGGCAAGCCTCCGCCCGTGGTGGCTGCCGCCGACGGCGGCGACGCGGGGGACGGCGAAGCGAAGGACGGCCAGAAGGCCGGGCCGAAGGGCGGGCAGAAGGCCGCACCGGCGCCGGCCGGCGGCGGTGGCGCCCGCACCAAGGCGCCACCGGCCTCGCCGCGCAAGAAGAAGAAGCGCTCGGGGCGCCGGCGCTGAGAGGATGACCGGGATGTCCGTGAGCGAAGAGCCGCGCCCTGAGGAACTGGCAGCCGAGGCCGAGGGCGACACCCTCGGCGAGGCGAAGTGGGCCGCGATGAAGGCGCTCGAGCCGCGCTTCCCCGGGATCAGCGGCGACTGCGTGAGCTTCGAGGTTGTCGACCAGCCCGCCGGTGATCGCCCGGCGCGCGTACGCGCCGAGGTCGACGTCGAGGCCTGGCGCGAGCTCGCCGAGCGGATTCCCGACGAGCCCGCCGAGCGCGTGCGCGCGATCGTGGGCCGGGTGGTTCACGCGCTCGGTCTGCGTGCCACGGTCGACATCCACGAGAGCGCCGAGGAGATCAGGGCGACGGTCAACGGCGACGAGCTCGGCCTGCTGATCGGCAAGCACGGCGCGACCATCGACGCTCTGCAGCACCTCGCCTTCCGCGCTGCCTTCCTGGGCTCGGACCCTCGCAAGCAGGTCACGATCGACGCGGCCGGATACCGCGAGCGCCGGCAGGCGGCGCTGCACCGGATGGCCGACCGCGCCGCTGCCGAGGCGGTCCGGTTCGACCGCGCGGTCGAGCTCGAGCCGATGCGGGCCACGGAACGCAAGATCGTTCACACCTATCTGAGCGAGCGAGGCGAGGTGGAGACCCACAGCGAGGGTGACGAGCCCGACCGCCGCCTCGTCGTCTCGCCGGCGCGCGGCTTCCGCGACTGAGGGCCGGCCAGGCGGTTTGGGCGTTTCACGGGAAACGCTCGAGGCGCTGGTTGAGCGGCACGGGCTCCCGGCGTCCGCTGTGGGCCAGTTCGAGCGGTTGCTCGAGGCGTTGGCCGCCGAGCCGGACCCGCACACGACCGTGAGTGAGCCCGAGGCCGCGGTGGACACGCATCTGGCGGATTCGCTGAGCGGCCTGTCCGTGGAGGGCCTTCGCCGGGCCCACCGGATCGCCGACGTCGGCGCTGGGGTGGGCTTTCCCGGACTGGCGCTCGCGGTGGCACTGCCGCGGGCCGAGGTCGATCTCATCGAGTCGGCAGGTCGAAAGACGGCGGTAGCGACGCGGCTGATTCAGGCGGCCGATGTGACGAACGCGCGGGCGGTCACTGCGCGGGCCGAGGAGTGGGCCGGCTTGCCGCCGGCGCTTGGCGGCGGGCGTGAGGCCTACGACGCGGTTACCGCGCGGGCGTTGGCGCCTTTGGCGGTGCTCGTGGAGTACGCGGCGCCGCTGCTCCGGGTCGGGGGCGTGCTGGTGGCTTGGAAGGGGGCTCGGGACGCTGCTGCGGAGGCGGCCGGTGCGCGTGCTGCGGAGCGCTTACGGATGGCAGTGAGGGGGGTGGAGCGGGTGGTGCCCTTCGAGGGCGCGCGCGATCGCCATCTGCATGTGTTCGAGAAGGTGGGCGCGACGCCCGAGGGCTTCCCGCGCCGGCCCGGAATGGCGCGCAAGCGCCCCCTCGGCTGAGGCTAAGGCGCTGATCAATCCTGCCCTGCCCACCGTATAGGTAGGCAATCCAGGACAGATCCGCGAATCCGGGCCTGCCGAGCCCGTCCGACCCCCTTCCCAAGCAAGCAGTCGGAGGCAGCCCAACCCGCCGCGCACGGTTGAACGGAACACAGACCGCGAGAAGGGTTCACACCCGAACCGGCGAAGAAAGACCCGAGCTTCCGACCGGTCACCTCCGTACTTTGACCCCCGATGGGCAGCGTCCTCGCAGTCGCCAACCAGAAAGGCGGGGTGGGCAAGACCACCACCGCCGTCAACCTCGGCGCCAGCATCGCCGACGCCGGCTACCCGACGCTGCTCGTCGACCTCGATCCGCAGTGCAACGCAACGGTTGCGCTTGGCCTGCCCAAGGACAGCACTCCTAACGTCTACGGCTGCCTTTCCGGGAACCTCACCCTCACTGCTGCCGCGATCCCGAGCGCCGTCGAGCGCCTCGACGTCGTTCCCTCAACGCCCGAGCTCGCCGGGGCCAACGTGGAACTGCCGCGGATCGCCGGCTCGGAGACCATCCTCCGCGATCGCCTCGGCGATGTTCGCGAGCGCTACCTCTTCACGCTGCTCGACTGTCCGCCCTCGCTCGGGCCGCTCACGGTCAACGCTCTCGTAAGCGCCGACAAGGTGATCGTCCCGGTCCAGACCGAGTACTTCGCGCTCGAGGGGCTCGCCCAGCTGCTCGACACGCTCTCCCTGATTCAGCGCGAGCTCAACCCGAGGCTGACGGTCGCCGGGATGATCCTCACGATGCACGACGGCCGTACCCGCCTCGCGCGCGACGTGGAGCGCGAGGTGCGCGAGCACTTCCCTGAGCTGGTGTTCGACACGGTCGTGCCACGCAACGTGCGACTCGGCGAGGCGCCCAGCTTCGGCCTTCCGGTGCTGCGCCATGCGCCGCAGAGCGCCGGCAGCGCGGCGTACCTGAGGCTGGCAAAGGAGGTGGCCGCGCGTGGCTGACCCGGACCGGCGCGGCATGGGACGCGGGCTCTCCGCGATCCTGCCGCGCGCGCAGAACGGCGAGGAGGGGCTGCGCGAGATCCCGGTGGAGCTCGTGAGGCCCAACCCGCGGCAGCCACGGCGCAGCTTCGACGAGGGGGCTCTCGCCGAGCTGGCCGAGTCGATCCGGGCCCGCGGAGTCCTTCAACCGATCGTGGTCCGCGCGCTGCCGGGCGGCCACTACGAGCTGGTCGCCGGGGAACGCCGGCTGCGCGCGGCTCGGATCGCGGAGCTGGAGTCGGTGCCTGCGGTGGTTCGCGAGGCCGATGACTGGGAGCGGCTCGACATCGCCCTGGCGGAGAACATGGCCAGGATCGACTTGAACGCGGTCGAGGAGGCGCGCGCCTGCGCGATGCTGGTCGACGACCTCGGGCTCACGAAGGAGGAGGTCGGCCGCCGGGTCGGTCGCAGCCGCGTCGCGATCTCGAACCTGATCCGCCTCCTCGAGCTTCCCGAGGAGGCGCTCGAGCTGATCGACGAGGGCCGGCTCAGCGAAGGCCACGGCCGCGCGCTCCTGATGTGCAAGGACCACGCGACCCGCAGGCGGCTCGCGTTCGACGCGCGTGACGCCGGCTGGTCGGTCCGCGAGACCGAGCGGCAGGCACGCGAGGCGGAAACGGGGGACAAGGAGCCGCGCAAGCCGCGCGCCACGATCCACCCGGACCTTGCGGAAGCCCTGGCGGCGGCCGAGGACGCCCTCACGGCGGCCTTCGGGCACGAGGTCAGGGTCCGCGCGAAGGGCGAGCGCTGCCGTGTCGAGCTCGATTTCGACAGCCCCGACGAGGCCGTCAAGCTCGCCGAGAAGCTGCTCGGCCGGGGTCTCCGCCGGGCCGCCTGAGCCCTTCCCGGCGCCGCTATCATCACCGGTCCCGGGCGATTAGCTCAGTCGGTTAGAGCGCGTCTCTGATAAGGACGAGGTCCCTGGTTCGAGTCCAGGATCGCCCATGCAGGTGGCAGGTATCTTGGGTTGAACAGGCGAGTGCCGAGGGGGTCCTTCGAGGCCCCCTCGCCGCTTCCGAAGCGTCCTCGGGAGCCGCCTGGGGGCCCACCGGGGCAGCGCTTCACACGCGGTCTAGACTGTCGAAGCAGCCATGCAGGAGATGGTCATCTACGGCGTCAGCTTCGACATGGTCGGCAAGCAGCCGATCGTGCTCTTGAAGACCCGCGACGGGAACAAGTTCCTGCCGATCTGGATCGGGCACCCCGAGGCCGCCGCCATCCTGATGAAGCTCCAGGGTGCGAACACGCCGCGCCCGATGACCCACGATCTGATCAGCGAGATGCTGTCCGAGCTCGAGGTGTCCTGCACCCGGGTCGCCGTGACCGAGCTGCGCGAGAACACCTTCTACGCCGAGGTCACGCTGCAGCTGAACGGGCGCGAGATCCCGATCGACTCGCGGCCGTCCGACGCGCTCGCCCTGGCGGTGCGCACCGGCGCGCCGATCTTCGCCGCCGAGGACGTGATCTCCGAGTCCGCCATCGAGTTCGAGCACGAGGTGGAGGACACCGAGGAGGTCGTCGAGAAGTTCAAGGACTTCCTCGACAACGTGACGCCCGAAGACTTCGCGGGCGCGGAGGAGCCGGAGCCCGGCGAGACGGAAGCCGACGAGCCCGAGTCCGACGAGCCCGAGACAGGGCGCTAGCCGGCGCCGGCCCAGACCCGGGCGGCTCAGGCCGGCTGGCGCTCGAGCGCCAGCTCCAGGATGCGCCCGATCAGCGAGTCGAACGAGATCCCCGCGGCGTCCGCTGCCTGCGGCAGCAGGCTCGTATCGGTCAGGCCAGGGATCGGGTTGGCCTCCAGCACGGTGAGCTCGCCGCCGGCGTCGAGCATCAGGTCGACGCGCGCGAAGGCGGTGCAGCCGAGCAGGCGGTAGGTGCGCAGGGCCAGCTCCTGGGCTGCCTCGGTCAGGCCGTCCGGCAGCTCCGCCGGGCAGACGAAGTCGGTGCGCCCGATCTCGTAGCGGGCCTCGAAGTCGTAGAACTCGTCATCGTGGGGCACGGCCTCCACGACCGGTAGCGGCTCCCCGTCGAGGATCGACACCGCGAGATCGCGGCCGTCGACGTGGCGCTCGAGCAGCACGCGCGAGTCGTAGGAGAAGGCGGCGACTATCGCCGCGGGCACGTCGGCGGCGCTGCGGGCGAAGCGCACCCCGAGCGCCGACCCCTGTGAGGAGGGTTTGACGACGATCGGGAACGCGAGCCGCTCCTCGATCTCACCGAGGGCGTCGGCGGCGCCGAGCTCCCGGAAGGCGGTCTCGTTGAACGCGAAGAACTCGGGAGTGGGGATGCCGGCCTCGAGCATCAGGTGCTTGGCCAGCACCTTGTCCATCGCGCGCCCGCAGGCGAGCACACCGGAGCCGGTGTAGGGGATCCCGATGATCTCGAGGAGCTCCTGGACCGTGCCGTCCTCGCCGTCGCGGCCGTGCATCGCGATGAAGGCCAGGTCGGGGTCGGCCTCGCGTAGGCGGCGGATCAGGTCGTGCCCGGCGTCAATGGATACGACCTCGTGCCCGAGCCGCCCCAGGGCGTCCTCCACCCGGGCCCCCGAGCGCAACGACACCTGGCGCTCGAGCGAGCGGCCCCCCTTGAGGACGGCGACCCGGCTCATTCGCCCTTTGCCCGGCGCTCGCGCTCAGCCGGGGTCGGCATCGGCACCACCTCAGCACCGGCGATGTCCTCGACCCGGTACTCGCCGGTGAGCGTGCCGTAGAGCTCGACCTGCTCGGTCACCACCTCGCCGATCCGCCGAATCCCCTCGCGGATCGACTCCTCGTCCGAGGCGGAGAAGTTGAGCCGCATCGAGGAGCGGCCACGCCCGTCGAGGAAGGCCGCCTCGCCCGGGACGAAGGCGACGTTGTCGCGCAGCGCGCGGGCGAGCAGGTCGGTCGTGTCGATGAAGTCGGGCAGCGTCGCCCAGATGAAGAGGCCGCCGCCGGGGCGGGTCCACTCCGCCTGGCGCGGGAAGTGCTCGGCGAGGGCATCGAGCATCGTGTCCCGCCTGGTGCGGTAGGTGTCTGTGAGCGACTCCACGTAGTCCTCCCAGCGGCCACGCTCGAAGTAGGCCTGCACCATGAGCTGCGAGAGCGTAGAGGTGCAGAGGTCGGCGGCCTGCTTGCCGAGGTTGATCTTCTCGAGCACGGGTGGCGGCGCCACCACCCAGCCGAGCCGGATTCCGGGAGAGAGGATCTTCGAGAACGTGCCGAGGTACATCACGTACACCCCTCCATCGAGCCTGAAGAGAGGCGGCAGCGGGTCACCCTCATAGCGCAGCAGGCCGTACGGGTTGTCCTCGAGGACGAGCAGCTCGCGCTCGTGGGCGACCTCGACCAGACGCTTGCGGCGCGCGAGCGACATCGTCACCCCGGCCGGGTTCTGGAAGGTGGGGACCGTGTAGATGAACTTGGGCCTACGGCCCTCGCGCTCGAGGCGCTCGAGCGCGTCCTCGAGCAGGTCCACACGCATCCCGGCGCCGTCCATGTCGATCTGCACGACCTCGGCCTGGTAGGCGCAGAAGACCGGCACGGCGCCTGGATAGGTCGGGCCCTCGGCGATCACGACATCACCGGGGTCGATGAGCGTCTTGGCGACCAGGTCGATCACCTGCTGGCCGCCGGTGGTCACGACCATGTCCTCCGGGTCGCCGCGCATGCCCTCGGCGGCCATCACCTGGGCGATGCATTCCTTGGTCTCGGCGAGGCCCTCCGTCGGCCCGTATTGCAGGGCCTTCGCACACGACTCCGCGGCGATCCGCTGCGCCACGGCCGCGAAGGTGTCGGGCGGGAAGGTGCTCGTGTCGGGCAGGCCGCCGGCGAGCGAGATGACCTCCGGCCGCGCCGTCACCGCCATCAGGTCACGCATGGCCGACGACTTCATGACCTTGGTGCGCGAGGCGAACAGCCCGGCGTAGCGCTCGAGGTCGCGAGACGTGCTCATCGGGGCCGTGCCTTGGGAGCCGCGCACCCGCGCGCGCCGTCGGAACGCGGACGGTGGGCCAGCAGAGCTAATCTCACCGCCCGCAGGGTACCGCCCTCACCCGACCTCGCATGAGCCTGTTCATGGACATCGGCACCGGCGCCGGCCTCGCGGGAGCGACCGGCGTACGGCCGTACCTGCCGCCGCTCCTCGCCGGCGCGCTCGCCCGGGGCGACGTGGGGATCGACTTCGACGGCACCGATTGGAGCTTCCTCGAGTCGCCGGTCTTCCTGGCGGGCGTGCTCGCGCTGGGGGTGGCGGCCTACATGATCGAGCGCTCGGGCGCGGGGCCGGGTGCAGGGGAAAGGCGCAGCCCCGTGGAGCTGTTCGCGGGCGTCGTCGGGGTCGTGCTCGGCGCGCTGCTGTTCGCCGGCGCGCTCGCGGACGGTGGCGAGGAGAGCTGGCTGGGCCTTGTGCTCGGGCCGCTGTGCGCGGCGCTCGGCTGGCTCGCCGTGGGTGGGCTCGTCGAACGCGCCCGGCGCCGCCTCGAAGGGGGCGCGGCGGCGCTCCTGACGGTCTATGCGGATGCGGCGGCGCTCGCGCTCGCGGCGCTGGCGATCTTCGTACCCCCGGTGTCGTTCCTCGCCCTCATCGGGTTCGCGGTGCTGCTCCTCGGCGGCCGCCGGCGCGAGGGCGAGAAGTACGCCGGACTACGGATCCTCCGCTAGCCGGCGTGGCGGGGCGGCGAAAGCCCGGCAAGCTCGTCCTCGCGGTCGTCGACTCGCTCAAGCCGGAGATGCTCGACCTGGCGATCGAGGAGGGCCGGGCGCCGGCGCTTGCCGCTCTCCGTGAGCGCGGCACGTACGTGCGCGATTGCCTCTCCACCTTCCCGTCGGTCACGCCGGTGGCGTCCGCTGCGATCGCCACGGGATACGGGCCCGGCGAGCATCACATCCCGTCGATGAACTGGTACCACCGCGGCGAGGAGCGCTACGTCGAGTACGGCTCATCGTTCCCGGCCACACGTGTGTTCGGGGTCGTCCGCTCGCTCTACGACACCGTCTACAACATGAACATGGCGCACCTCACGCGTGCGCGGAAGACGGTCTACGAGCACCTCGACGACGCCGGCCTGCGGACCGCCTGCACCACGTATCTGATCTACCGTGGCCGCACGCGACACGAGCCCTCGGGGGCGAGCGTCTACCGGCGGATCGCCGAGGCCATGCAGTTCCGGCATCCCGTCTACGGCGCACGCGAGCTCTTCTACGCGGACCTGTTCGACTCACGCGACACCGGCTGCATCTCCGCTCTCGGAATGCCGGGCCAGCGCGACCGGCACACGGGCTGCGTCGGCGCCTACCTCGTCGAGCACGACCTGTTCGACTTCCTGCTCTTCTCGCTCCCGGACAACGACACCCACTCGCACAAGCTCGGCCCGGACGGCCAGGTCACCTCGATCGCGGAGGCCGATCGCGCGCTCGAGCGCATCATGCACGTGGCCGGGGGCTACGAGCCCTTCCTCGAGGAGCACGCGGTAATCGTGATGTCCGACCACTCCCAGACGACCGTCGAGCAGGGTGTGAATCTCGCCCAGGTCCTGGCGGATTTCCGCGTGCTGATGCCGGCCGACCCGGCCCCGGTCGAGGCCGAGGTCGCGGTCTGTCCCTCGGCGCGCGCCGGCGCGGTCTACGTGCTGGACGAGGCGCGCCGTGACGAGCTGGTGCCGCGCGTGGTAGCCACTCTCGGCGACGTCGAGGGGGTGGATCTCGTGATCTGGCGCGACGGGAACTCCGGCGTGGTGCGCTCGTCCGCCGGCGAGCTGCGCTTTCGGCCGGGCGGGCAGCTGAGCGACGTTCGCGGGCAGAGCTGGAGCTTGGAGGGCGAGGAGGCGGTGCTTGGCCTCGAGACCGAGGGCGGCGCAGTCGGCAGCGCCGAGTACCCCGACGCGCTGGCGCGCGTCTGGTCCGCGCTCGAGTGCCCGCACGCGGGCGACGTGCTGATCTCGGCAGAGCCGGGCTTCGAGTTCGTCGACTGGGGCGGCGCCGACCACGTGGGCGGCGGCAGCCACGGTTCGCTCCACCGCGACGACTCGGAGGGCGTTCTGCTCATGTGCGGCCTGGACGTGCCCGAACGCGAGCAGTGGTCGCTGACGGACGTGACCCCGCTGGTGCTTCAGCACTTCGGTGTACCCTCGGCGGGGTGACTGAGGAACCGGGTCCGGTGGTCGCCGAGCGGTCGCATGCCATTCACCTGCGCGTGCGCGCCGGGCTGCGCAAGCCGCACAACTGGATGCAGCTGATCAAGTTCTGCGCGGTCGGAGCCTCGGGATACGTGGTGAACCTGAGCGTGTTCGCGCTCTGCGTCGAGGTCCTCGACCTGCACTACCTGGTTGCCGCGACCGCGGCGTTCGTCGTCGCCGTGACGAACAACTTCTGGTGGAACCGCCACTGGACCTTTCGTGCGCGCGGCGGCCACGCCGGCTTCCAGGCGGCGCGCTTCTTCACGGTCAGCGTCGCTGCCTTCCTGTTTGCCGCGCTGGTGCTCGAGCTGCTCGTGAGCGTGGCAGAGCTGCCGGAGCTCCCGTCACAGGCGATCGCGGTGGTGGTGGCCACGCCGCTCAACTTCATCGGGAACAAGATGTGGAGCTTCCGCATCGAGCTGTCGCGGGACTGACCGCGCTCCTGACGGTTGCGGTGTTGGCCGCGTTGGCCGCGCCGGCCGCTTCAGCGGTGGAGCCCCAGCGGCCTGCCTCCTACACGGAGCCACCGCGCTTCTTCGACCGGAGCGCCCGCGAGGTGGAGCGAATCGCGGCGCGGGCCGGCAAGGTGCGCGAGGAGCGGCGGGACGGGCCGCTCGACCCGACCGCCTACACCAAGGGCACCGGGCGTTGGCAGGTGAGCTTCTTCAGGGACGGCGACGAGGTGGTGCAGGTCCACGTCGACGACCGATCCGGGGCGATCCTCGAGCAGTGGACAGGCGACCAGATCGCCTGGACGATGGCGCGCGGCTACGACGGTGCCTTCGCCCGCAAGCTGAACGCTCCCTACGTGTGGATCCCGCTGTGCGTGCTGTTCGTGGCCCCGTTCTTCGACCTGCGGCGGCCCTTCCGTCTACTCCATCTCGATCTGCTCGTGCTGCTGGCCTTCGGGGCATCGCACGTCTTCTTCAACCGCGGCGAGATCGACGTCTCGGTGCCGCTCGTCTATCCGGTGCTGCTCTATCTGCTGGCGCGACTGCTGCTGGCCGGCTTCCGCCCGCGGGAGCGTGCCGGCGCGCTGGTTCCACACCTGCCGTTGGTGGTGGTCGCGGTCGGGCTCGTGTTCCTGGTGGCATTCCGGATCGGCCTGAACGTGGCCGACTCGAACGTGATCGACGTGGGCTACGCGGGTGTGATCGGGGCGGACCGGATCGTCGACGGGGACCCGCTCTACGGCGAGGGCTTCTCCGGGGACGTCGAGCGCGGGGACACCTACGGCCCCGTCAACTACCTGCTCTACGTGCCGTTCGAGCAGGCGCTCCGCTGGAGCGGCCGCTGGGACGACCTCCCGGCGGCACACGGGGCGGCGATCGCGATCGACCTGCTCGTGATCGGCGGCCTGCTCCTGCTCGGCCGGCGCCTGCGCCCTGGCCGGGACGGCACGGCGTTGGGCGTGGCGCTCGCCTACGCGTGGGCCGCCTATCCGTACACGACGTTCGTGCTCGAGTCGAACGCAAACGACTCGCTGGTCGCGCTCGCCGGCGTCGGTGCCCTGTTGGCCTTCACGATGGCCCGCCGCGAGCTGTCCGGCGCGTGCAGCGGGATCGCTGTCGCCCTCGGCGCGGCGGCCAAGTTCGTGTCGTTGGCGCTCGCGCCGCTGTTCGCGCGCCGGGCGCCGCTCTTCTTCGGGGCGGCGCTCGTCCTGGTGACCGCTGCGGTCGTGCTGCCGTTCGTGCCGGACGGCGGCCTGCGCGAGATGTACGACCGCACGGTCGGGTACCAGGCGTCGAGGCCTTCTCCGTTCAGCATCTGGGGACAGGTCGAGTCGCTCGACTGGCTCCAGCTCGCGGTCAAGGTTGCGGCCGCCGGCCTCGCCGTGCTCGTGGCCTTCGTGCCGCGCCGCGCGGGCCCACGCGAGGTCGCCGCGCTCGGCGGGGCGGTGCTGATCGCGCTGCAGCTGACCGCCGGCCACTGGTTCTACCTGTACGTCGTGTGGTTCGTCCCGTTCGTGCTGGTGGCCCTCTTTGCGGCCCAGCGGCCGGTCCCGGTCGCGCAGCCGAGCGAGGCCGAGCCGGAGCGGGAGCTCGTGCCCGCGTGAGGCGCGACGCGCTCCTCGCGCTGGGGCTGCTGGCGGCCGGCTGGGCCCTCACGCTGTGGGTGGCGCCGTGGTCCGACGAGCGCGTCAACGACCTGTTCGTCTACCGCAGCTTCGCCGAGCCGGTCCTCGACGGTGGCCTGCCCTACCGCGACGTCTTCTTCGAGTACCCGCCGCTCGCGGCGCCCGCGATAGCGGTTCCCGGCGTGGCCGGAACGGGCGAGGAGACGTTCCGGCTCGCATTCGCGGGCTGGACCCTGCTGCTCGGGGCGGCGGTCGTGCTCCTGTGCGGGGCGCTGGCAGCGCAGACCGGGGGTGACCGCCGGCGCGCGCTGCTGGCCGCGGCGCTCATGCCGGTCGCCTGCGGCGCGCTGATCCGCACGCACTTCGACCTCGCGCCGGTGGCGCTCACGCTCGCAGCGCTGTGGCTGGTATGCGCGGGGCGGCCGCGCGGCGGGCTGGCCCTGCTCGGGGCGGGTGCGCTCGTCAAGGGCTTTCCGCTCGTGGCCGTGCCCGTTGTGATCGCCTGGCTCATCGGGCGCGGCATGCGCCGAGCGGCCTGGCAGGGCGCGGCGGCGTGCCTGGGCGTGATGCTCGTGGGCGCGGGCGCCGCACTCGCCGTCTCTCCCGACGGCGCCTTCGACGCCCTGCGCTACCACCTCGACCGGCCAGTGCAGGTCGAGAGCACGGCGGCGATGCTCCTGCATGGACTCGACGGCGCGGGCGTCGGCGAGGCGACCGGGGTCGAGAGCCATCGCTCCAACGGGCTCCTGCATCCCCTCGACGGCCCGGTCGCCGCCCTCCTCGGCCTGATGCTCGCGGCGGTCGTCGCGGTGCTGGCCGCCTCGGTGGCCCGGCCGCGCCCCGGCGATCCCGCCCTCGAGCGGCGCCGTCTCGTGCTCGCCGCGCTCGCGGCAGTCACCGCGTTCGCCGTGCTCGGCAAGGTGCTCTCACCGCAGTTCCTGATCTGGGTGCTGCCACTGGGAGCGCTGGCCTTCGCCTGGCGCATGCATCCCCTGGCGCCGGCGGTGCTCGCCGCCGCCGTGCTGACCCAGGTCGAGTTCCCCGCCCACTACTTCGACGTGGTGGCGCGCGAACCGCTCGCAGTTGCCGTCGTAGCGCTTCGCGACGCGCTGTTGCTCGCCGTACTCGGCCTGTCGATTCGCGCGCTACGTCTCGAGCGGAAGCAGCAGCTGCTCGATGCGCGTCGCGCGGCCCTCGCCGTCCGCCTCGACTAACACCGCGTTCAGCCAGGGATCCTCGTCGGAGGTCTCGAAGCGCACCTGCGTGAGCGTCAGGAAGCGCTCGAGCGCCTGCTCGCGCTTGACGCCGATGACCCCGCCGCGCGGTCCGGTCATGCCCACGTCGGTCACGTAGGCGGTGCCGCCGGGGAGCACCCGAGCGTCGGCCGTCGGCACGTGGGTATGGGTGCCGACGCAGGCGGTCACGCGGCCGTCGAGGTACCAGCCCATCGCCACCTTCTCGCTCGTCGCCTCGGCGTGCATGTCCACGAGCAGGTGCTCCGCCCGGCCGCGCAGCTCGGCGACGAGCGCGTCCGCCTCGGCGAACGGCGAGCGGACGGCGGCGAGGAAGACCTGCCCGGACAGGTTGATCACGCCCAGGCTCACGCCCCCCTGCTCGACGAGCGTGTGGCCCCGCCCCGGGCTGCCCTTCGGGTAGTTCGCCGGACGCACGATGCGCTGCTCGCGGTCGAGGAATCCGTAGACCTCGCGGTGGCGGTAGGCGTGGTTGCCGAGGGTGATCGCGTCGGCCCCCGTCGCGAGGAGCTCGCGCGCGGTCTTCTCGGTGATTCCCACCCCGCCGGCGGCGTTCTCGCCGTTCACGACGACGAAGTCGGGCCGGTGCTCCTCGCGCAGACCGGGCAGGAGCGTGGCCAGCGTGCGCCGCCCGATGCCGCCGACCACGTCGCCTACGAACAGGAGCTTCACGGCGGGCGATTCTGCCAATGTGAGCGCGGTGGAGCGAGCCACGGGCATCGCGGCGGAGACCGAGACCACGATCGCCGCGCGCGATCTCGTCAAGCGCTACGGCGAGCGCCTGGCCCTGCGATCCGTCTCGCTCACCGCCGGCCGGGGCGAGCTGGTGGCGGTGATCGGCCCGAACGGCGCCGGCAAGACGACGCTCCTGACGATCCTGGCCGGCATCCAAAAGCCGGACGAAGGGAGCGTCGAGACCGCCTCACGCATCGGCTGGGTGCCCCAGCAGGCGGCGCTGTACAGCAAGCTGACGGTCGAGGAGAACCTCAAGCTGTTCGCGCGGCTCGAGCGCTGCCCGGACACGCGCGCGACCGTCGACCGGATGCTCGCCCTGACCGGCCTAGGCGAGCGCGCGGGAGACCAGGTGGCCACGCTGTCGGGCGGCAACCGACAGCGCGTGAACATCGCGATCGGGCTGCTGGCCGAGCCGGACGTGCTGCTGCTCGACGAGCCGAGCGCGGCCCTCGACCCGCGCCAGCGCGAGCGCCTGTGGGAGTTCATCCTGCGCCTGGCCGAGGACGGCACGACGGTCGTCTACGCCACCCACCACATCCAGGAGGCCGACCGCTACGCGAGCCAGCTGATCGTGCTCGCCGACGGAGAGCGCGTTTTCGACGGCTCTCCGCGTGAGCTCGAGCAGGCCACCGGCACGACGGGCCTCGACTTCGAGCAGGCGTTCGTCCACTTCCTGCACCAGCGGGGTCACTAGCCGGTGCGGGCGCGGAGGACCCACCGCTAGTGCGCTGGCTGCTCCTCAAAGACCTGCGCATCCTGCGCCGCTCGCCGCTGCTCGTGAGCCTGCTGGTGCTCTACCCGGTCGTGATCGCCGTGCTGATCGGCTTCGCGCTCTCGCGCGGGCCCGATAAGCCCGAGGTCGCCTTCTACAACGGGCTCGAGGGCCGGTCGACGCAGGTCGAGCTCGGC
Source organism: uncultured Thermoleophilaceae bacterium (assembly GCA_963751835.1). GTDB lineage: Bacteria > Actinomycetota > Thermoleophilia > Solirubrobacterales > Thermoleophilaceae > JACVRW01. The sequence goes on from CAVVWD010000013.1 coordinate 19,868, forward strand.
GGCGAGGAGATCGACCTCGCCAAGGAGGGGCGGCGCCTCTTCGACGCGATCGATCCCGTGCCCGTCGACAGCCGCGAGGAAGCCATCCAGATGGTGGAGGACGGCGACGTGCTGGGCGCGCTGATCATCCCCGAGGACCTGGCCGGGAACCTGCAGTCGACGCTCGAGCCGGGCACGGTCGAAGTCTTCTACAACGCTGAGGACCCCGCCAAGCGCCAGTACGTAGAGAACACCATCAAGTCGCAGGTCCAGGAGGCCAACGCGGCGCTGACCAAGCGGGTCGCCAAGGAGGCGCTCCAGCTCCTCGAGCTGATCTCGGACGGGGGCGAGTACTCGTTCCTCGGCCAGAGCTTCGACGTGCTCGGCCTGGAGCAGTCGGGGGAGATCCTGCGGGCTGCCCGCGAGGACCTGCCGGAGGGCTCGCCCGAGCGCGCCGAGCTCGACAGGGTGATCGCGTTCGCGGGCCTGGCGCGTGAAAACCTCGCCTTCTCGGACGAGGTGCTGGGCGTGGTGGGCGAGCCGATTCGCGTGGAGTCGACGGCGCTCGAGGGCGGCTCGACGTCGCTCAACTCGTTCGCGATAGCACTGGCGGTGACGGTCTCGCTGATGTTCATCACGCTGCTGCTCGCGGCCGGCACGCTGGCGCTCGAGCGCGAGGAGAACGCCTTCACGCGACTCGTGCGCGGCCTCGTGTCACGCAGCGGGCTGCTGGTCGAGAAGGCCGGGCTGGCGGCTGTCTGCTCGATAGCGGTGTCGCTTCTGATGCTGGCCGGGCTCGGCCTGTTCGTGGACCTCGACTGGGGCCGCTTCCCGTTCTGGCTGGCGGCCCTGGCCGCCGGGGCGCTCGCGTTCGCGGCGCTCGGCCTGGCGATCGGGGCGCTCACGCGCGAGGTGCGGGCGGCCTCGCTGCTCGCCTTCATGCTCTGCCTGCCGCTCGCGTTCCTGGCGCTGGTCCCGTCGGGCGCGGTGGCGCCGGCGCTCTATGACGTGATCCGCGCCGTCTCGGCGGCGTTCCCGTTCAAGCCCGCGCTCGACGCGCTCGACGCCGCCCTCAACGACGCGGGCGACCTCGGCGGGCCGCTGCTCCATCTCGCGGGTCCTCGCGCTCGTCTTCGGTGCGCTGGCGCGGCTCGGCGCTGAGCGCGCTTCGCGTAGGCCGGCGCTCAGCGACCTAGACTCGAGGCCGATGGCCTTCCCCGCCACACGGCTGCGCAGGCTCCGCAAGACCGGTGTGCTGCGCGACCTCGTTCGCGAGACGCGCCTGTCGCCCTCGGACCTCGTCTACCCGATGTTCGTGCAGCTCGGCGAGGGCCGCACCCCGGTGGAGGCGATGCCCGGCGTCGAGCGCATGTCGATCTCGCACGCGGTCGAGGAGGCGGGCGGGGTGCACGCGCTCGGCATCCCCGCCGTGCTGCTCTTCGGGCTGCCGGCCGAGAAGGACGAGCAGGCCTCGGGCGCGTACGACGACGAGGGCGTGGTGCAGCTCGCCGTCCGCGCCATCAAGGAGGCACATCCGGAGCTCGTGACGATCACGGACGTGTGCCTGTGCGCCTATACCTCGCACGGGCACTGTGGGGTCGTGCTGGATGACGGAAGCGTCGACAACGACCTGACGCTCGAGCTGCTCGCCAAGACGGCGATCTCCCACGCCCGCGCCGGTGCGGACGCCGTCGCGCCGAGCGACATGATGGATGGGCGCGTGGGCGCGCTGCGCTCGCAGCTCGACGCCGAGGGCCACAAGGACCTCCCGATAGTCGCCTACTCGGCGAAGTTCGCCTCGGCCTTCTACGGGCCGTTCCGCGAGGCCGCCGACTCGGCCCCGGCGTTCGGCGACCGCCGCAGCTACCAGATGGACCCCGCGAACTCGGACGAGGCCGTGCGCGAGGCGCTTCTCGACGTGGAGGAGGGCGCCGACGTCGTGATGGTCAAGCCGGCGCTGCCGTACCTGGACGTGATCCGGCGGGTCAAGGAGGCGACCAATGTGCCGGTGGCGGCCTACAACGTGAGCGGCGAGTACGCCATGGTCAAGGCGGCCGCGGCAGCCGGGCACATCGACGAGCGGGCCATCGTCCTCGAGACGCTCACCGCGATCCGGCGCGCCGGAGCCGACATCGTGATCACCTACCACGCGAAGGACGCGGCCAGGTGGCTGAGCCGGTAGCCAAGGTGCGCAGCCGCCGCGGCGGCTCGGCCGTGCCGCTCGACGACGCGGACAAACGCCTGCTCAACCTGCTGCAGGGCAGCTTCCCGCTGGATCCACGCCCGTTCGCTCACGTTGCCGGGCTGGCGGAGCTGTCCGAGGACGAGGTTCTCGGCCGCACCCGGCGGCTCCTGGACGAGCGGATCATCCGCGAGATCACGCCGATCTTCGACACGCGCGTGCTCGGCTACAGCTCGATGCTGGTGGCCGCGAAGGTGGACGCCGCGAACCCCTGGCGGGCCGCCAAGATCATCAACTCGCATCCGGGCGTGTCCCACAACTACCTACGCGATCACGACTTCAACCTCTGGTTCACGCTCGCGACCGAGCCGGAGTCGCCCTTGGGCCTGGACGGCACACTCGACGTGTTGCAGCGGCTCACCGGAGCGCAGTCGGTGCGCCAGCTGCCGACGCTGCGGCTGTTCAAGATCCGCATGGACCTCGAGATGGAGAAGGGCACGGACGCGCTGGCCGCCGCCGCGGAGGCGATCGAGCACCGCGAGCCCGAGGCGATCCCGCTGTCCGAGCTCGATGTGGCCACGATCCGCGCGGCCCAGGGGCCGATGGAGGTGACCCCCGAGCCCTACGCCCCCGCCGCCGCGGAGCTCGGCATTCCGCAGGAGCAGCTGCTCGAGCAGCTCGAGTCCATGCGCGAACGGCGCGCGCTCCGCCGCGTGGCCGCCATCCTCTTCCATCGCCGCGCCGGCTTCTCGGCGAACGGCATGGGGGTCTGGAACGTGCCCGAGGAGCGCATCCTCGAGCTGGGGCCGCGGATGTCCTCGTTCCGGGGCATCTCCCACTGCTACCAGCGGCCGACATACGCGGACTGGCCCTATTCCGTGTTCACGATGGCGCACGGGCGCTCGAAGGAGGAGTGCGACGCGATCCTCGACTCGATCGCGGCCGACACCGGGATCGACGACCGGCGCACGCTCTACTCCTCGACCGAGTTCAAGAAGATCCGCCTGCGCTACTTCACTGACGAGCACAAGCGGTGGGAAGCGGAGCACGCCTAGGCAGCCGCTCGGCTGAGGTGTACGAGCGCGCGCTGGAGCTCCTGCCCGGCGGGGTCAACTCCCCCGTCCGCGCGATGCGCTCGATCGGCCGCGACCCGATCTTCATCGCGCGCGGCGAGGGCGCCGAGCTGGTCGACGTCGACGGCGGGCGCTACGTCGACTGGGTGATGTCGTGGGGGCCGCTCGTCGCGGGCCACGCGCATCCGGAGGTGGTATCCGCCGTGCAGGCCGCCGCCGCGGCAGGGACGAGCTTCGGAGCGCCCACCGAGGCCGAGGTCGAGCTGGCCGCCGAAGTGGCCGCCCGGGTCCCGTCGGCGGAGATGGTGCGCATGACGTCGTCCGGCACCGAGGCGTCGATGAGCGCGATACGGCTTGCCCGCGCCGCCAGCGGACGCGACCGCATAGTCAAGTTCGCGGGCGCCTATCACGGGCACGTTGACGGCCTGCTCGCCGAGGCGGGCTCAGGGCTGGCCACGCAGGGCATTCCGGCGAGCCCGGGAGTGACCGCGGCACAGGCAGCCGACACGCTCGTCGTGCCCTGGAACGACCGCGAGGCTGTCGAGCGCGCCGTCGCCGGGGGCGATGTGGCGGCGCTCCTGTGCGAGCCATACCCCGGCAACATGGGGATCGTCCCGCCCGAGCCGGGCTTCCTCGAGTTTCTGCGCGAGGCCACCGAGTCGGCCGGCGCGCTGCTCGTGTTCGACGAGGTGATCTCCGGCTTCCGCGTGGCGCGCGGCGGCGCGCAGGAGCGTGAGCGCGTGACCCCGGACCTGACGGTGCTGGGCAAGATCGTCGGGGGCGGTCTGCCCGCGGCCGCCTACGCCGGGCCGCGGGAGCTGATGGAGCGAGTGGCGCCGGCAGGCGACGTGTACCAGGCCGGCACCCTCTCCGGGAACCCGCTTGCCACCGCCGCGGGCCTGGCCACTCTGCGGCTGCTGGACGACGAGGCCTACCGCCGCCTCGACGAGACCACCCGCGCTCTCGCGAGCGGCATCGAGGCGGCCGCCCGCGGCCTGCCCGTGCGGGTCCAGTGGACCACCGGCTTGCTGACGCTCTTCTTCAGCGAGGGCCCCGTGGGCGACTACGACGCGGCGCGAGCGTGCGACACGGCGGCGTACGCGGCCTTCTGCCGAGCCATGCTCGACCGCGGGATTTACCTGCCCCCGTCGCAGTTCGAGGCCTGGTTCCCGTCGCTCGCCCACTCGGACGCGCACGTCGAGCGGACCGTCGAGGCGCTGGCCGAGGCGCTCCGGGAGGCGCTCGCGTGAGCCTGCTCGCGGAGGTGGTTGCGGCGGCCGGCCCCGCCCTGGCGGGACACGCCGTTCCGGACCCGGGGCCCGGCCGCTTCGAGGAGCTCGAGGCCGGCACCGAGCGCCGGTTCGTGCTGGAGGCCGTCCACGAGGGCTACCTGATGCACTACGGCGAGCCGCGCGCCTTCTCCGGCCTCGACGAGGACCTGCGGCTGCTCGCCGGCGACGCCCTCTACGCGCTCGGTCTCTCGCGGCTCGCGGAGGCGGGCGACCTCGAGGCCGTGGCCGAGCTCGCCGACCTCATCTCGCGCTCCGCGCGCGCACACGCTGAACAGCGTCCGGCCGACGCCGAGGCGCTGTGGGAGCGGAGCGCTGCGCTGTTGGCGCGATAGGCTCCCGCGCCCCAGAGCACTGAGGCGTTGTGCGCTCCGTAACCAAGTTGGCATTACTCTTTGCCGAGCGGAAGAATCCGTATTCGGTCCGTGGCTGACTCACCCCCTCCAAAGATCGACAAGACGTCTCGCTACACCGACGCTCGCGGTGTGGCGGGTGCCTTCGAGGGCGAGACGATGACGCGGCGCGGACTGATGACCGGCACCGCGCTGGCCGCCGGCGGCATCGCCACGATGGCGTTCGCGCTGCCCGCGCTCGGCTTCGCGCTCGGCCCGATCTTCGAGGACACCACCCCCACGCGCTGGCAGGACGTGGGCCCGGAGGACGACTTCAACGACGAGACCTACGTCCAGCGCGTGATCAACATCGCACCGGACATCGGCGAGGCCGGCAAGACGACGATCTACGTGCGCACGTTCAACCCGGATCGCGACAAGGTCATCGAGGGCCAGGACCCGCAGCCGTTCGTCGCGATCTCGACGCGCTGCGCGCACCTGGGCTGCCCGGTGCGCTACATCCAGGCGTCCCAGAAGTTCGTCTGCCCGTGCCACGGCGGCATCTACGGCTTCGAGGGTGAGGTCGAGGGCGGCCCGCCGGTGCGCCCGCTGGACCGCTTCTACACGCGCGTCGAGGCCGGCAGGGTCGAGGTCGGCGACCGCTTCTCGCTGAACTCGGATCTCGAGCGCTTCGCGCCGCGTGACCCGTCGAACCACCTCGACGGGCTCTGGCAGTACCTCTACCCGTCGAGGCCCACCACATGACACCTCCTCTGCCACGGGCACTCCGACCGAAGCCGCCCCGCCCTGGCGGCCCGGGGAACGGCCGCAACGGTCCCAACGGCCCCGTCGTCGCCCCACCCAAGCCGACCGTCAAGGAACGGGCAGGCGAGGCGGGCGCGTCCGCCGTCGGCTGGCTCGACGAGCGCACCGGCCTCAGCCCGTTCCTGCGTGTCTTCCTCTTCCGTAAGGTCCCGAAGGGGACGAACTGGTACTACACGCTCGGCTCGGCGACCTTGTTCGCCTTCCTCTCGCAGGCGGTCACGGGCGTCTTCCTGGCGATGTACTACGAGCCCGATGCCTCGCGTGCCTACGAGTCCGCCTCGCGCATCACCAACGAGGTGTTCCTCGGCGAGTTCGTTCGCGGCATGCACAAGTGGGGCTCGACGGTAATGATCATCCTGATCTTCCTGCACATGGGCAGGACGTTCGTGTTCGGGGCCTACAAGTATCCGCGCGAGCTGAACTGGGTGATCGGCGTCGTGCTGCTCGTGCTGACGCTGGTGATGGGCCTGACCGGCTACCTGCTGCCCTTCGACCAGCGCTCGTTCTGGGCCACGGTCGTGGCCGTCAACATCAACGCGTCGGGCCCACTCATCGGCCCCTTCCTGGCCGATTTCCTGCGCGCGGGAGCGGAGTTCGGGCCGACAACGATCCCCCGCTTCTACGCGCTCCACATGCTCCTCGTGCCGGGTCTGATCATCGCGTTGATCGGCGCCCATCTCTACCTGGTGGCCAAGCTCGGGACCACCGCGCCACCGTGGCTCAAGGCCGAGAAGAAGGACCTCCTGACCGAGGAGATCTGAGGCCGCCGTGAACGCACGTGAGCGCGAGGAGTACCTGCGCGACTACTCGATCATGAAGAACCAGGGGAAGCCCTTCTTCCCCTACGCCATTGCGAAGGACTCGCTCATGGCGTGCGTCACGCTCGCCGTGATCATCCTGATGGCGATCGTGCTCGGCGCCGAGCTCGGGCCCAAGGCGGATCCCACCACCACGACCTACACGCCGCGGCCGGAGTGGTACTTCTTCTTCCTGTTCGAGCTGCTGCGCGTGGTCAAGCCACCGGAGCTCGTCTTTCTCGCGACGATCGGCATCCCGACGATCTGTCTCGTCCTGCTGCTGCTCCTGCCGTTCTACGACCGCGGCCCGGAACGCAATCCGCTGCGCCGGCCGATCGCCATGATCGCCGCCCTCGCGACGGTCGCGGCGATGGCCTACCTCACGGTGCTCGGCGCCCTGGCGGGCTCGCCCACGGAGATCGAGCTGGCAACGGCGCCGCAGTACGAGGAGGGCAGGGCGATCACCGCGTCCTCGGGCTGCCTCGGCTGCCACAAGATCGGCGAGAACGGCAACACGCTGGGGCCGAACCTCACGGAGATCGGCGCGCGCCTCGGGCCGGACGCGATCGCGCGCACGCTGATCAACCCGACCTCGCCGATGCCGTCCTACGCGTCGCTCCGAGAGAACAACCCCGAGCAGTTCGAAAAGCTCGTCGAGTACGTAGCGTCGCTCAAGGGCGAGGAGTAGCCCGGGTGAGCGGGGGCACCCCCGCGTCCGGGACGCTCCCCGAGACGCAGGTCCGCGCGATGTTCGATCGCATCGCGCGCGTGTACGACCGCATGAACTCCGTGATGACCGCGGGTATGCACCACGCGTGGCGGCGGCGGGCTGCCGACCTCGCCCGTGTGGGCGCGAGCTCGCGCGCGCTCGACGTGGCCACCGGCACCGGTGACCTCGCGATCGAGCTCGCCTCCCGGGGAGCATTCGTGACCGGCGTGGACTTCTCCCCGGCGATGCTCGACCTGGCGCGCAACAAGGCGCCGGACGTCGAGTTCGAGGAGGGGGACGCGCTCGCCCTGCGCTTCGCCGACGGCGAGTTCGACGCGGCGACCGTGGGCTTCGGAGCCCGCAACTTCGCCGACCTGGACAAGGGGCTGCGCGAGCTCGCTCGGGTGACGAAGCCCGGCGGACGCGTGGTGGTGCTCGAGATCACCACGCCCCAGGGGGCGCCGCTGTCATGGTTCTTCCGCGTCTGGTTCGACCACGCGGTACCGGCGCTCGGCCGGCTCGCGGACTCCGATGCCTACACGTACCTGCCGAGCAGCGTCCGCCGCTTTCCCGGCCCTGAGGAGCTTGCGGGGCGCCTGGCGGCCGCCGGCCTCGCCGACGTGCGCTGGATCCTCACCGCCGGCGGGATCATCGCCATCCACTCGGGTACACGCACGCCGTGAACACCACCCAGGCGCAGCTGGGCGCTGTCCTCGCGGCCGGCGGGCCGGAGCTGGCGCGGCTCCTCGACCGGACCGAGCTGCGCCTGGCCGAGATCGCCGCCGGCCACGGCACGCGGCTCGCCGCGCATGCGGACGGCACGCTCTCGGCCGGAGGCAAGCGCCTGCGCCCGGTCCTGGTCTTCCTGTGCGGGGACGGCGACAGCGAGGGGCTCGTGTCGGCGGCGGCCGCGGTCGAGCTGCTCCACATGGCGACCCTGGTGCACGACGACGTGCTGGACCGCGCCGAGTTGCGGCGCGGCCGGCCCACGGTGTTCGCCTCGGCGGGCCGGCTGGCGGCCACGGCCACCGGCGACCTGCTCTTCTCGTGCGCCTTCGCCGAGCTGGTGCGCCCGGGCGCCGAGGAGGCCGTGCGTGCCCTGTCGTGCGCCTCGTCGGCGCTCGCGCGCGGGGAGCTCATGCAGCGCGCTGACGCGTGGAACACGGAGGTGACGCCGGAGCGCTACCTCGAGCGCTGCCGGCTGAAAACCGGCAGCCTGTTCGACGCGTCCTGCCGCCTCGGCGCCCTGTTCGGGGGCCGCCCCGACCTGGCTGCGCCGCTCGGATGCTTCGGCGAGCGCGTGGGCCTCGCGTTCCAGATGCTGGACGACGTGCTCGACGTGTCAGGCCCGGCCGAGCGGACCGGCAAGCCGCGCGGGACAGATCTGCTCGACGGCACGGTGACGCTGCCGCTCATCCTGGCGCGGCGGAGCGACCCGGAGCTGGCGGCCGTCGACCTGCGGCGCGAGGTCCGCGATCCGGCCGCCGCTGCGGCGATCTGCGACAGCATCGCCGCCACCGGCGCCCTCGACGAGGCCCGAGGCCGCGCGCTCGCGCACGTCGCGGACGCCAAGGCCGGTCTCGGAGAGCTCGACCTGTCGGACGCCCGCCGGCGCGCCCTCAACCTCGTGGCCGACGGCGTCGTCGAGCGCTACGCCTAGCGCGCCCGAGGCTCAGAAGTCTTCGGGCAGGATGGCGTCGGCCTCGAGCGCCCCGACGAAGCGCTCGACCTCGTCGGCCATGTTCGCGCGCATGAGGCGCTTGTAGTCGCGGGCGAGCGCGTCGTTGCCGCGGTCGAGCTCTTCGTCGAACGCCTCGACGTTCTCCTGGGTGAAGACGCCCTCGCGATACACGTCGCAGTTCGGGCAGTGGAGGAGGACGTTCCAATTGGTGGGACCGGCCTCTTCCCACTGGACCGGGTACACGAGCTCGGAGGCGCACTCGACGCAGATGTGCAGATCCTGCTTGGGCTCGGCGGGGCTGTGCTCGGGCGCCTGCGGCGCGGCCGGTTCGGGCCGGGAGGCGTCCGTGTCCTTGAAATACACGACCTCGATCGTCTTCCCGCTCGGGAGAACCACTCGCTTCGTGTAGTGGGTCTGTTCTCCGTGGCTTTCCATCTCTCGCATCCTCTTGGCTCCGGTATCGGCACCGGTCGGCCGAACTTGAAGGGAAATTGACGGACCTTCTGTCGGTCCAACGGGTGTGTATGTCCTTACTTACGCGCTGGGCGCGAACTTGGACGTGATATGTCGCACGGAACCTCAGGATGCGCGCCGCGGGCCGCCCTCGTAGCGGGACTCCGTGGCGTCGACTTGGCCGTGGTAGTGGCTGCCGAGCTCGGGGTGGCCATAGGGGCGCTCGGCCGGCCGGTCGAGCGCCATGAACGACAGCTGGGCGATCGGCTTCCCGGGCCACAGCACGATCGGAACCCTGGTGAGGTTGGTTATCTCGAGCGTCAGGTTCCCGCTGAAGCCGGGATCCACGAAACCGGCGGTGGCGTGCACGATCAACCCGAGCCGGCCCAGGGAGCTCTTGCCCTCGATTCTCGCGACCAGGTCGTCCGGCATCGCGACGGACTCGACGGTCGTGCCGAGCACGAACTCCCCGGGATGGATCACGAAGGACTGGTCGGTCTCGATCTTCACGTGCTCGGTAACACCCTGCGGAGGCTCCGCGAGGTCGATGGCCGGCAGCCGGTGGTTGTGGAACACGCGGAACGACGGGCCCAGCTTGAGGTCGACGCTCGCGGGCTGGACCATGTCGGGGTCCCAGGGGTCGATCCTGATGTGGCCCTGCTTCACAAGGCGCCGGATCGTGCCGTCCGAGAGGACTGAGCCGCTCACGCGGGCATCCTCGCAATTCGAGCCGACGCGGTGCCCCCACGCTGCGCCGCTACCATGCGAAGGACCATGTGGACCCCCGGGCCCCTCGAGATCATCGTCGTGCTTGTAATCGTGCTCGTCATCTTCGGGCCCAAGCGGCTGCCGGACCTCGGCAGGTCGCTCGGGCGCGGGATGCGGGAGTTCAAGGACTCCGTGACCGGCAAGGACAAGGAGCACGAGGAGATCGAATCCAAGACGGTCGGCGACGACACGCCTGACTCGCCCTCCACGACCGCCAGCACCACGGCGCGCGAGCAGCAGTCCTAGCCGAGGAGCCGCGTAGGACGTGCGGCGCATTCGCCCGATCGGTCACGAAGACCGGCTCTCGGTCGTAGAGCATCTTGATGAGCTTCGGACGCGGCTCATCATCTGCGCGGTCGCGTTCGTAGCGGCCTGGGCGCTGACGGCCTGGCAGAACCACGTGGTGCTCGAGATCGTGAACGCGCCGCTACCGGACGGGATCCAGCCGATCACGCTGGGGCCGGCCGAGGCGTTCTATACGACCCTCACGAACTCCGCCTACGCGGCCCTGCTTATCGCGTTGCCGGTAATCCTGTACCAGCTGTACGCGTTCGTGCTACCGGCCTTCAGCCCGTCCGAGCGGCGTGTGGCTACGCCGCTCCTGATGCTGGTCCCGGTGCTCTTCATCGCGGGGGTGGTGTTCTGCTACTTCGTCGTCTTGACGCCGGCGCTCGACTTCCTGCTCAACTTCAACGCGGACGAGTTCAACACCCAGGTCCGGGCGCGTGACTACTACTCGTTCGTCACCTTGTTGATGCTGGCGATGGGGATCGGCTTCCAGATCCCGGTCGGGGTGATCGCGGCCTGCAAGCTCGGCGTGACGAGCCCGGAGAAGCTCAGGGCCGGCCGCAGGTACGCGATCGTGATCATCGCGGTGCTGGCCGCGCTGCTGCCGACGCTCGATCCGCTGACGCTGATCCTCGAGATGATCCCGTTGATTCTGCTCTACGAGTTGAGCATCTGGCTCGCCTCGGCACTCGGCCGTCCCTCGCCAGAGGTGGCCGAGCAGGTTGCCTCGGCCGAAGGATCCTAGACCCACTAGCCTTCGGCTCCGCATGCTGTTCGATCTCAGAGGACGGCGGCGCCGTGTGGTGCAGGCCACTTACCTCATGCTCGCCCTCCTTCTGGGCGGCGGTCTCGTGCTGTTCGGAATCGGCGGGGACGTCTCCGGCGGCCTGTTCAACGCCTTCGAGGGCGACGGCGGCGGCGGCAATCCCAACAGCGCGCTCGAAGAGCGCATCGACAAGCAGGAGCAGCGCCTTCAGGCGAACCCCGAGAACACCGCTCTGCTCCAGTCGCTCGTGCGCGACAACTACCAGCTCGCCACCGCCCAGCAGGAGTCGGGAACGACGCAGTTCCCCAACGACGCCAAGGACGAGCTGCGCAAGGCGGGCGCCTACTGGCAGCGCTACGTCGCCGCCGAGAGCGAGAAGCCGAACGCCGACACAGCGCTCTACGCGCTCCGGGTCTACGACGTGGGCGCCCTCAACCAGCCCAAGCGGGCGCAGGAGGCGGCTGCGATCATCGCGGAGGCGCAGAACGACCCTTCCGCCTACCTCCAGCTCGTGGCCTACGCGGCGCTTGCGGGCGACAAACGCACAGCGGACCTCGCCGCCCAGAAGGCCGTGGACCTGGCGCCGAAGAGCCAGCGCAAGCAGGTAAAACAGCAGGCAGAGGCGCTCAAGCAACCCCAGCAGGCACAGCAGCCGAGTGGCTGAAATAGGCTACGGACTCGCAGCTGGCTCCCCCGTGACCAGGACTAGACAGGGAGAGACGTGAACTTCCACATCGAAGACGAGGCGATCGACGACTCCACCCATGTAATCGAGCTTGGGGGCGAGGTCGATCTCTACACCGCGCCCGAGTTCAAGGAGCGCATGGTCGAGCTGATCGAGTCGGGGAAGAAGCAGATCGTCGTCGACCTCTCGAAGGCGACCTTCATCGACTCCACGACACTCGGCGTGCTCGTGGGCGGTGTCAAGCGTCTCCGTCCTGCCGGCGGCTCGCTTGCGCTCGTGTGCACGGACGACAACATCACGAAGATCTTCGAGATCACCGGCCTCGACCGGGTCTTCCCGATCCACTCGTCCCGCGAGGAGGCGCTGGACGCGGTGGCTTCAGGCGCCACCGAATAGCCCCGCACGCCTGGCAGACAGCCCGCCAGGCGTCTTCTAGAATCGGCTGCCGCCGGGCCGTTAGCTCAATTGGCAGAGCAGGAGACTCTTAATCTCAAGGTTGTAGGTTCGATTCCTACACGGCCCACTGGTCGTATCACGCGTGCGCGTACTCGACCCATGCGCCGTACTCACCGCTCGCCTCGCCCGGCGCTCTCAGCGGCATCCGCGCACGAATCGTCGTTCCTGTCCCAACGGGGCTGTCGATCGCGAGCGTGCCGCCGAGCGCGCTGACGCGGTCGGCGAGCCCGCGGAGCCCCGTGCCCCGGGCGGCGTCGACGCCGCCCTCGCCGTCGTCGCGGACCTCGACCGTCGCCTCTCCTTCGCCCACCGCAACGCGTATCTCGATGCAATCGGCGTGGGAATGCTTGGAGGCGTTCGTCAGCGCTTCGGCGACCACGAAGTACGCGGTCGTCTGCACCGACAGCGGGAGCTTCCCGCAGCTGTCCAGATCGAGCTTCACCGGCACGGTGGAGCGACCGGCAAGCGAGGCTAGCCCCGCTTCCAGCCCCTGATCCGTGAGGATGCTCGGATGGATGCCGCGAGCGAGCTCGCGGAGCTCCTCGAGTGCGGCGTCGAGCTCGGAGCGGGCGACCGCGAGCTCGCGCGTCGCCGCGGAGTCCGGGTCGAGGCTCGACTCGAGGACCCGCAGGGTCAGAGCGAGTGAGACGAGCCGCTGCTGGGCCCCGTCGTGGAGGTCACGCTCGATGCGGCGCCGCGCGGCATCCGCGGCCTCGACGATCCGCGCCCGCGACGCGGCCAGCTGCTCGCGTGCGTCGACGTTCGCGAGCGCGGCAGTCACCAGCTCGGCAAAGCTGCAGATCCGCTCCTCAGTCCCCGCCGGGAACGAGTGCGGCAGCTCGCTGGTCGCCATGACCGCACCCCAGAGGCGACCGGCCACATGGATCGGAGCCCCCACGACCGAGCGGATCCCGAACTCCCGCAGCCTGGCCGCGAGCTCGCTTTCCACGCCGGCGTAGTCGTCCACGCGCTCGGGCCGTCCGCTTCGGTAGAGCTTCGAGGTCACCGACTCACCCTCGACCGGGATGCGCTCGCCGACCGGGAACGACGGCGTGCCGCTCGCCGCCCAGGTGCCGACCACCGTCGCAAAGGGCCCGTCCTCAAAGCGGATCATGTCGGTGCTCTTGACGGCGAGCAGCTCGCCGAGCTCTCCGCAGACGCGGTCGAAGAGGTCCGGTGCGGGTGTGGAGCCCGCCACGGTGGTCGCGACGCGGCGCAGCGCGGCGTGCTCGGCGAGAAGAGTCTGGAGCCTGGTGGGATTGTCGTCGCCGTTCATCGCAAGCGAGGGTTGGCACCGCCGGCGAGCAGGTGAAGCATCGTGTCGCGCCGCCAGAACGAGCGTAGCGAAGCCGTTCGCCGGCGCCTCGCCCGTGAACCGGGATGGGAGGAGGACGCGCTGGGCGTACGATGCTCCCGTGTCGGGCGACACCGAGGCACTGCTGGGCGCGGGTCGCGCGCGCGGCCGAGAGTCGTTCGACCGACGGCAGTGGGCGGATGCCTTCGCCGAGCTTTCGGCCGCGGATCGCGAGGCCGGGCTCGAGCCGGAGGACCTCGAGCGGCTCGCGACGGCGGCGTACCTGCTCGGCCGGGATGAGGACAGCGTGGAGGTCTGGGAGCGCGCGCATCACGAGATCCTGGGGAGGGGCGACGAGCTGTGGGCCGCCCGATGCGCCGGCAGGATCGTGTTCGTGCTGATGAACGGTGGCGAGTCCGCCCGCGCCGGCGGATGGCTCGCGCGGGCACGCCGGCTGATCGACGATGGCCAGCGTGACTGCGCTGAGCGGGGGCACCTGCTGGTGCCGGTAGCCCTTCAACACGCGTTCGCGGGTGACTGGCCGAGCGCTCAGGCGATCTCCGGTCAGGCTGCCGAGATCGGCGATCGCTTCGGTGATGTCGAGCTGGTCACCGTCGCCCGCAGCATCCAGGGCCGGTCGCTGATCGGGCAAGGAAAAACCGTCGAGGGGATGACCTTGCTCGACGAGGTCATGGTCGCGGTCATGGCGGATGAGGTGCCCGAGATGATCGCCGGCGCCGTCTATTGCAGCGTGATCGAGGCGTGCCAGGAGGTCTTCGATTTGGGTCGGGCGCAGCAGTGGACCGCGGCGCTGACGCACTGGTGCGACTCCCAGCCGGATCTCGTCCCGTTCAGCGGTAGCTGCCTGGTGCATCGCGCCGAGATCATGCAGCTGCACGGCGCGTGGCCGGACGCCGTCGACGCGGCGCGGCGGGCTCGCGAGCGGCTCCTGCGACGCGGCCAGCCGGCGGTCGGCGCCGCCTTCTACCAGCAGGGCGAGGTGCACCGGCTGCGGGGCGAGTTCGCACAGGCCGAGGAGGCGTACCAACAGGCCAGCCGTTGGGGAAGAGAGCCGCAGCCTGGTCTGGCGCTGCTACGACTGGCGCAGGGGCAGGTGGGCGCCGCCGAGGCGGCGATCCGTCGCGTGGCCGACGAGGCCCAGGACCGGGTGACGCGGTCGCGGTTGCTTCCTGCGCTCGTCGAGATCATGTCTGCCGCCGGTGATGCCGACGCGGCACGCGCGGCCGCCGATGAGCTGTCGAAGATCGCCGACGACCTCGACGCACTGCTGCTGCGCGCCCCGGCCGCCCATGCCCAGGGAGCCGTCTTGCTGCTCGAGGGCGACGCGCGAGCGGCGCTGGGCGCGCTGCGCCAAGCGTGGACGGTGTGGCAGGAGCTCGAGGTGCCGTACGAGGCCGCGCGCGTCCGGGTCTTGATTGGACTTGCGTGCCGGAAGCTCGGGGATCGGGACGGCGCCGAGATGGAGCTTGACGCCGCGCGCCGGGTCTTCCAGGAGCTCGGCGCCCGGGCTGACCTCGCGCGTGCCCAGGCGCTGTCCGGGAAGGGGGCCGCCACACCGGCGGGCGGGCTCACACCGCGCGAGCTCGAGGTGCTGCGACTCGTGGCGACCGGGAAGACGAATCGAGCGATCGCTGCCGACCTCGTCCTGAGCGAGAAGACCGTGGCCCGGCACGTCAGCAACATCTTCAGCAAGCTGGGTCTATCGAGCAGGGCGGCGGCGACTGCGTACGCCTACGAGCACGACCTCGTGTAGGCGCGCCTACACAGAATTACCCACGTCGCGTGACCTCCGAATTTGGGTGTTTCGCCCGTAGCGGCGATGCCGGCCGCTCCGTAGCGTCGCCAATCGGACCTAGCACGCCGCGCGCACCGCACGCACGCGGACCGCGAGAAACGGAGGAGCGATGAACGCGAGATCGATCCGAGCAGATGTTGACCGGACTGGGCCTGAGGACTACCGCCGCACGATCTACGAGATCGCGGAGGCGATCGCCCCGGGCTGGGAGCGCTGGCGAGCCCGAATCGAGGAGACCACGACCCCGGTGCGCGAGTGGATGCTCAGGGAGCTCGCACCGCGGACCGGCGACACGGTGCTCGAGCTTGCGGCCGGCGCGGGCGATACGGGCTTCAAAGCGGCTTCGATCGTCGGGGAGCGCGGCCGGCTGATCTCAACCGACTTCTCCCCGGCAATGGTCGAGGTGGCCCGCCGCCGCGGCGCCGAGCTCGGGCTCGCGAACGTGGACTACCGGGTGATGGACGCCGAGCGCGTCGAGCTCGACGCCGACTCGGTCGACGGCGTGCTCTGCCGGTTCGGGTACATGCTGATGCCCGACCCTTCCGCGGCGCTCGCCGAGACGCGCCGCGTGCTGCGTCCCGGTGGGCGCCTCGCGCTCGCGGTCTGGAGCGCACCCGAGCGCAATCCGTGGATCACGATCGGCTTCGGCCTGCTGGTCGAGCGGGGCCACATGCCGCCGCCCGAGCCCGGAGCCGCGAGCCCCTTCGCGATGGCTGGCGAGGAGCAGACGCGGGCGCTGCTCGAGGGCGCGGGCTTTACCGCCGTGCGCACGGAGGAGATCCCGGTGCGCTTCGCCTTCCGCGACATCGACGACTACACCACCTTTACAACGGACACCGGCGGGCCGGCCGCGCTGGTGCTCCGGGGATTGCCTGAGGACGAGCGCGAGGCCCTGAAGACGCAACTCGGTGCCGCGTTCGCCCCGTTCGGCGGAGACGGAGGCTACGAACTCCCTGGCGTGGCGCTCACCGCCGTCGCGCGCTGACCCGCAGCACTCGCAGAAAGCGACCGGATGTCTGCGAATATCCCCGGCCATGTCGCAACCATCTGTGCGCACTGCCGAGCTCGCGTCTGTCGACGGCCGGGTGATGCCGGCCGAGGAGGCCACCATCCCGGCCACAGACGAGGGCCTGCTCCGCGGCGACGGGGCGTTCGAGGTGATCCGCATCTACGACGGGCGGCCCTTCGCGCTCGGCGACCACCTCGACCGGCTCGAGCGTTCAAGCGCCAATCTGCGCCTCCCCGAGACCTTCCGGTCGGAGCTGGAGGCCGAGATACCGGAGGTGCTCGCCGAGCGCGGCGGCGCCGAGTTCGACGGTCTGTTGCGGGTGGTGCTCACGCGCGGCGGCCGGCGGCTGCTCCTGACCGAGCCGCTGCCGCCGACTCCGGAGCGCATCCGGCTCGGGGTGGTCGAGTACGCCCCGACGCGGGTGCTCGACGGGATCAAGTCGCTCTCCTACGGAGCGAACATGCTGTGCGGCAGGGTCGCCCGCGAGCGTGGCTTCGACGAGGCGCTCTTGGTCACACCACACGGACGGGTACTCGAGGCGCCGACGTCGACGTTGTTCTGGGTCGACGACCAGGGCGCCGTCCTCACGCCGCCGCTCTCCGAGCACATCCTCGCCTCGATCACCCGCGCACGTGTCATGGAGCTCATGCCGGTGGAGGAGCGCCCCTGCACGATGGACGACCTGCACGGCGCCTCCGAGGCCTTCCTCGCCTCCACGACCCGGGAGGTCCAGTCGATCGCTGCGATCGAGGACATCGAGCTGCCAGAGGGTGAGCGGACCCGCGCGGGGCAGGCGGCGCTGCGGGCGCGCATCGAGGAGGAGCTGGCCGGCGCCAGCTAGAGGATCGGCCTAGGCCCGGTCGCGTGGCTGCGGGTCGATCCGGTGGGAGACGTACCAGGCCACGTGCCTGGCCACCTCGGCCGCCAGTCCAAGTACCCCGGCCGCGCCTCCCAACAGCTTTCCGGCCAACACACAGGACATCATAGGACCGATCTCCGGACCATTCCACGTGCGAATCGCCACGATCATCGGAAACCGGCCCCAGTTCGTGAAGGCCGCCGCGGTCTCTCGCAGGCTGCGCCAGGACTTCGACGAGCTGATCATCCACACCGGCCAGCACTACGACGACGAGCTCTCGCGGGTCTTCTTCGAGGAGCTGGACGTGCCGCGTCCCGAGCGGGAGCTGGGCGCCGGGACGGGCTCCAACACCGCGCAGACGGCGCGCATCCTCGCTGCGCTCGAGCCGGTCCTGGCTGAGGTCCGTCCGGTGTTGGCGCTCGTCTACGGGGACACGAACTCGACGCTGGCGGGCGCCCTGGCGGCCGCCCAGGCCGACATCCCGGTGGGGCACGTGGAGGCGGGTATGCGCTCGTTCGACCGCACGATGCCCGAGGAGCTCAACCGCGTGCTCACAGACCACGCGAGCGATCTTCTCCTCTGCTCGACCGAGACCGCGCTCGAGAACCTCGAGCGCGAGGGGGCCCGCGGCGAGGCTCACCTGGTCGGCGACGTGATGGCCGACGTCTCGCTCGCCTTCCGCGACATCGCCGAGGAGCGCTCGGCCATCCTTGCCGACCTGGGGCTCGACGCGGGTGCGTACCTGGTGGTCACGGCCCACCGGGCCGGCAACGTCGACCCGCCGGAGCGGCTGAAGGCGCTCGTCAAGCTGCTGGAGCGGCTCCCGCCGCCTGTCGTCTTTCCGGTGCACCCCCGCACACACGCGCGCCTCGAGGCCGCCGGGCTGACCGAGCGGCTGGCCGGCCTCCACCTGGTTCCGCCTCTCGGCTACCTGGACTTCCTGAAGCTCGTCCGCCACTCCCGTGCGCTGCTGACCGACTCGGGAGGCGTGCAGAAGGAGGCCTACCTCCTCGGTGTTCCATGCGTGACGTTGCGTGACCGCACCGAGTGGATCGAGACCGTCGAGGCCGGCTGGAACGTGTTGGTCGACCTGGATGCCGACGCCGCTCTCAGGGCGCTCGAGCGCCAGCCGCCCTCCGAGCGCCCCGACTTGTACGGCGGCGGCCACGCTGCAGAGCGGGTTGCCGAGGTCCTCTCTGCCTACACTGCGCGCCTATGAGAGTCGGGGTAATCGGGCTGGGTTACGTCGGCCTGCCGCTGGTGGTGGCGTTCTGCGAGGAGGGCCACGAGGTCAGGGGCGTCGACACCGACGCGCGCGTCGTCGAGGCGCTCGCGGCGGGCCGTTCACACATCGAGGACGTGTCCGACGAGGCGCTCGCCGGCGTGGCCGACCGCTTCCAGCCCACGACCCGCTACGCGGACCTCGCGCAGACGGAGGCCGTGATCGTGGCCGTCCCCACGCCGCTGACACGGAACCGCGAGCCTGACCTCGGGCCGCTCGTCGCGAGCGGGATCTCCCTGGCCGAGGTGCTCCAGGCCGGACAGCTCGTCGTGCTGGAGTCGACGACCTACCCGGGCACGCTCCGCGAGCGTTTCGTGCCACTGCTCGAGGAGTCGGGCCTCGCGGCCGGGCGCGACTTCTTCGCGGCGTTCTCACCCGAGAGGATCGACCCCGGGCGCACCGACTACACGATGCGCAACACGCCGAAGGTCATCGGCGGGCTCACGCCCGAGTGCCTGCGGCGCGCGACGGAGCTCTACGAGACCGTCTGCGACGAGATCGTCCCGGTCTCCACGCCCGAGGCGGCGGAGCTCACGAAGCTGCTCGAGAATATCTTCCGCTCGGTCAATATCGCGCTCGTGAACGAGCTGGCGGTCTTATGCGACCGGATGGACATCGACGTCTGGGAGGTCGTGGATGCGGCGGCCACGAAGCCCTACGGATTCATGTCGTTCAAGCCGGGGCCGGGGATGGGCGGCCACTGCCTGCCGGTCGATCCGTTCTACCTCGCCTGGCGGGCGCGCGAGTTCGACATGCAGACGGAGTTCGTCGAGCTCGCCGGTGAGGTCAACCAGGCCATGCCGTACTTCTGCGTCGAGCGGATCTCGCGCGCGCTCAACGACCACTCGAAGTCGGTGCGCGGATCGCGGATCGCGATCTTCGGCGTGTCCTACAAGCCCGGGGTCGCGGACCTGCGCGAGTCGCCGGCGCTGCGCATCATGCGGATATTGCGCGAGCGTGGCGCGGAGCTCGCCTACCACGATGACTTCGTGCCCGAGCTGCCCGATTTCGGCCTTGGCTCCGAGTGGCCCGAGGACGCGGACTGCACCGTCATCGTGACCGCTCATCCGGGGCTCGACCTCGAGCGGATCGTGCGCGAGTCGCGGCTCGTGGTCGACTTCCGCGGTGTCACGCGCGGCATCTCGGCCGCGAACCTCGTGCGGCTGTGAGCCCCGGGCTCTCTCCGTCCGAGCGAGCCCCCGGCCTGCTGCTCGGCGAGGGGGTCGAGCTTCCCGACAGCGTCGAGCTCGGCGGGCATGTGGTCGTCCATGCCGGGACGGTGATCGGAGCGGGTGCGCGGCTCCAGGACGGCTGCGTCGTGGGTAAGCCCCCGGCGCTGGGGCGGCAGTCGAGCGCGGCCGGGCGCGAATCGCCTCCGCCCGCTGTCGTCGGAGCCGGCGCCACCGTGGGAGCCGGAGCGGTGGTGGTGGCGGGAGCGCGGATCGGCGATCGCTGTGTGGTCGCCGACCAGGCCCACGTGCGCGAGCGCGCGGAGATCGGCGCGGAGACGGTCGTCGGGCGTGCCGCCTCGGTCGAGAACGATGTGCGCGTGGGCGAGCGTGTGAGGATGCAGACCGGCGCCTACGTCACGGCCTGGTCGCTCGTCGAGGACGACGTGTTCATCGCGCCCGGCGTGATGCTCACCAACGATCCCACCGCGGGGCGCCGGGAGCACGGCGTCGAGCTGCGCGGCGGGGTGCTCAGGCGCGCCTGCCGCATCGGGGCTCGCGCGGTGCTGCTGCCCGGGGTGGAGATCGGCGAGGAGGCCTTCGTCGGCGCCGGGTCCGTGGTCACCCGTGACGTCGCTCCGGGGATGCTCGTGATGGGAGCGCCCGCCAGGCCGGTGCGAGACGTGCCGGACGAGGAGCGCCTGCCCGCATGAGGCTGCGCCGCCGGCGCTCGCTCGCCCCGGGTCGCGGGACGCTGGTGCTAGGCGCCCTCGCTACGGCGACGTTCGGGGCGGTCGTCGTCGCGGAGGTCGGCCGCGTATGGAGGCGCGGCAGCGCGCCGCTGCCTCAGGAGACGGACGATCTTCTGCTGGCCGCCGAGGAGGCGGTGGTGGAGACGGCCGAGGTGGCACGGGTCGGCTACCGCGAGGTGTCGACGCGCGAGAACGCGACCTTCAACCTGCTGACCTCGTTCGCCACGACGTTCCTCATCGTCCGCTCGATCACTTACGGGCTGCGGGCGCGCCCGACGGTCGGGCCGTTTCGCAGCCTGCGTTTCGGCCGCCGCCACATCCACCACTTCGTGCCGGGAATAGTGCTCGCCTTCGCCGCCGGAGCGGCAGCGATCCTCACCCGCGACGAGGACCTCGAGCCGGTGCTGGCGGTGCCGTTCGGCATCGGGATGGGGCTCACGCTCGACGAGTCGGCGTTGCTGCTGGAGCTCGAGGACGTCTACTGGAGCCGCGAAGGTCTCCTCAGCGTGCAGATCACGCTCGCCGTGATGGCGCTCCTCGGGGCGCTGGCGCTGGGCCTGCGCTTCCTGCGGCGCGGCGAAGAGCTGGTGCTGGAGTCGCCGGCGGAGTGATTTGATTCCGCACATGGAAAGCGGACCGCCCTCGCGAGACGCGCCACGAGAGCCTGGCCCAGCGCCGGCCACGGGCCCACAGGCACCGGCACCCCAAGACCCGTCGACCCTCCCCAAGGCGCCGCCCGCTCCCGAGGCCCCGCCGGGATACCTGGGGCCGGTTCCGCCCGGCGGCTGGGAGCATCCGATCGCCCAGCCGCACGCCTGGGCCGGCACGCCGCTCGCGAGCTGGTGGAGCCGGGTGGCGGCGCAGCTTATCGACGGGCTGATCCTGACAGTCCCGGTGATCGTGATCATCGTGCTCGTGGTGGTGGTCGCGGCCGGCAGCGAAGTCGGCGCAGTCGTAACCGGCATCATCGGGTCGTTCGCGTACGTCCTCGCCGCGTTGTTCTACGCGCCGGTCCTGATGAAGCGCGCCGGCGGCCAGAACGGGCAGACATGGGGCATGCAGGCCCTTCGCATCCGCGTGGTGCACGACACGGGCGAACCGGTGGACTTCGGCTACGCCATGCTGCGCGAGGTCGTCGTCAAGTGGTTCCTGTTCAACTTCATCGGCGGCTTCTTCTTCTCGATCCCGACGATCGTCAACTACCTGTGGCCGCTGTGGGACGACGAGAACCGCTGTCTGCACGACATGATCGTGAAGAGCCACGTCGTACGGGCTTAGCCGAAGCCCGCGCGCGCGTCAGGCCGCCGCCGGGCGAACGCGCTCGGCCGCGCCGGTCCAGATCATCTCGTCGCGGCCCGGGCCCACTCCGATCATCACGATCGGGATGCCGAGGAAGTCCGAGACGTAGTCCAGATACGCGCGCGCGTTCGCCGGCAGGTCTTCGATCGAGCGCACGCCGGAGATGTCCTCGTCCCAGCCGGGCAGGGATACGTAGTCGCCGTGGGCCCTGTGCAGGATCGTCTGGTGGTACGGGAACTCGTCGAAGGTGGCCCCCTCGGGACCCAGGTAGCGCACCGCAACGTTCAGCGGGTCGATGCCCGTGAGCACGTCGAGCTTCGTCACGATCAGCCCGGTCAGGCCGTTGACGCGCGTGGCGTAGCGGAGCGCCACGAGGTCGAGCCAGCCCGTGCGCCTGGGGCGGCCGGTGGTGGTGCCGAACTCGTGGCCTACATCGCGGATGCTCTCGCCGAGTGCGTCGTCGAGCTCGGTCGGAAACGGGCCCGCGCCCACGCGTGTGGCGTACGCCTTGGCGATGCCCCAGACCTCGTCGATCGAGCTCGGGCCGACGCCGGCGCCCGCGCAGGCCGATCCGGCGACTACGTTCGAGGAGGTCACGAACGGGTAGGTGCCGTGGTCGATGTCGAGCAGTGTGCCCTGGGCGCCCTCGAACAGGACCAGGCCGCCGTCGTCGATCACGCGCCAAGCGATCGGCGCGGTGTCGGCGATGTAGGACTCGAGCCGGTGTCCGAGGATGCGGTAGTCCTCGGTCATCGTGTGTAGGTCGAGCTCGGGCTCCTTGGCATAGGGCCGCAGCATCAGCCGCTTGGGCTCCATCGCGGCGTAGATCTTCTTCCGCAGGATCTTCTCGTCAAGGAGGTCCTGCACGCGGATGCCGAGGCGGGACGCCTTGTCGGCGTAGCAGGGCCCGATGCCCCGCCGGGTCGTGCCGATCTGGAGCTTGCCGAGCTTGGCCTCGCCCTCCTGGTCGAGCAGTTTGTGGTACGGCATGATCAGGTGGGCGTTGGCCGAGATGCGCAGCCCGCCGATGTCGATCCGCCGGCGGCGCAGCTCGTCGATCTCCGCGGTCAGGACCTTGGGGTCCACGACCACGCCGTTTCCGATCGCGCAGAGCTTGCCGGGGTAGAGGATCCCGGACGGGATCAGGTGGAACTTGAACGTCTCCCCGTCGCGAACGATCGTGTGCCCTGCGTTGTTGCCGCCCTGGAAGCGGATCACGAGATCGGCCTGCTCGGCGAGCAGGTCCACGACCTTCCCTTTCCCCTCATCGCCCCACTGGGCGCCGACGATCACCAGTCCCGGCATCGCGGTCGAGTCTAGATGGGACGTGCGCGCGGGCTCCCGCCGCTAGGCGCCCTGTGCCGCCATGCGGAGATCCGGGCCGTGGATCGGAATCGGGTCGTCGCAGATCTCCATCAGCCGCGACACGGTCCGTGAGCCGAGCTGCTTGCGCAGCCGGACGATCGGGTCAAGCTCGGCCGCTATCTCCCGCCCGGCGACCTCTCCGACAACACGCTCGAGCCGCTCGATGATCGTGCGCAGATCGTCGAGATCGCGCCCGTCCACGCGCCCGCCGCTGACCGCGTCGCGGAGATCGCGGGCGCTCGCCTGCAGCATCCGGCCGGGAGCGTCCGGATCGGGATCCGGCAGGTTCGTGGTCACCACGATCGAGTGGCGATCCTGCCAGCGCTCGTTGACTATCGAGTAGAGCTGCTCGAGCACCCACTCGGTCTGCTTCTCGGCACCGAGGTCGTCGAGCACGAGCACGTCGACCGAGCAGAGCTTGTGGAAGAACGCCAGGTAGTTGTCGTCGGCGTCGCGGTCGAAGGTGCGCTTGATCTTCGCCAGCAGAAGGGGGACCGGGAAGACGGCGTAGGAGCGCCCGGCGTCCTTGGCCGCCTTGGCCACGAGGATCGCGAGCGAGGTCTTGCCGGTCCCGACCGGGCCGTCGAACCAGAGGCCGCTTCCGGCGTCGAGGTTGTCCTCGATCGAGCGCACGAACGCCCGCACGCGCCGCAGCACGATCGGGTCGAGCGACACGATCGGCTCGCGCTCGAACGAGACCTCGAGAAAGCGCCGCCCGATGCCGGTGCCGATGCCGCCGCTGATCTGTCGCCGGATGCGCTGGTCGCGGCAGCGGCACGGCCTGGCCTGGTTCGTCTGCTCGTCGACGATCCAGGTGGATCCGTCGCATTCCCCGAACGGGCACGAGCGCTCCTCGAAGCCGACCGGCTCGAGCATCAGCCGTCACCCGAGCGTGCCGGCGGCGCATCGACGCCGCGCTCGCGATACATGCTGCTGAAACGGGGGTAGCGGGGCTGGAAGGTGAGCGTGACCTCCCCGACGGGCCCGTTGCGGTGCTTGGCGAAGATGATGTCCGCCTCGCCGAGCCGCTCGGACTCCCGGTTGTAGTACTCGTCGCGGAAGACGAACATCACGACGTCCGAGTCCTGTTCGACCTGCCCCGACTCACGCAGGTCGGACAGCATCGGGATTGGAGGATTGCGGGACTCGACCGCACGCGAGAGCTGCGATACGGCGATCACCGGGATCGCGAGCTCGCGGGCCAGGATCTTCAGGCCACGGCTGATCTGCCCGACCTGCTCGACCCGGCTGTCGGCGCGCCCGTCGGGGCGGATCAGCTGGAGATAGTCGACGATCAGCAGGCCCAAGCCGTTGGGGCTGCGCGCGTGCAGGCGCCGGGCCTTGGCGCGCATCTCGAGCACGCTGATGTCGCTCGAGTCATCGATGTAGATCGGCGCCCGGGCCAGCTTCTCGACCGCCCTCAGGACCTTGGGCCAGCGGTCGGATTTCACCCGGCCCTTGCGAAGCTCGTCGCTCGAGACCTTGGCCTGTGACGCGATGAAGCGATGCGCGAGCTCGGTCTCCGACATCTCCAGCGAGAACAGGGCGACGGGCCGGCCGTGCTCGATGGCGGCATTCTCCACGATGTTGGTAGCCAGGGTGGATTTTCCCATCGATGGTCTCGCGGCCAGCACGATCAGGTTGCCGGGCTGGAAGCCGCCGGTCAGGTCGTCGATGTCCTGGAAGCCGCTCGGGGTGCCGGTCAGGCCTACGTCGCTGCGCGAGAGCTCCTCGAGCTTGTCGATCTCCTCGTGGAGGACGGCCTCGATCGTCTTCATCTCGGACATCCCGCCGTCGTGTCCGATCTTGAAGAGGATCGATTCGGCCCGCTCGATCAGCTCGCGGGCATCGCCGCGGTGAGCGACCACGTCGTCCTGGATCTGGCGCGTGGTGACCAGGATGCTGCGCAGCAGCGCGTGCTCCTTGACGATCCGTGCGTAGTCGAGCACCGCCCCCAGCGCCGGCACGACCGCGGGCAGCGACTTGACGTACGACTCGCCCCCGGCCTTCTCGAGCTCGTCCGCGCGCCGCAGCTCCTCCGAGACCGTCAGCGCGTCCACGGCCTCCGGCTCCGCCTTCTCCTTGAGCCGGATCATCGCGCCGAAGATCAGCTGGTGCCGGGGCCGGTAGAAGTCCGCGGGCCGCAGCCCGACCTCGAGCAGCACCCCGTCGAGCGCCTGCTCGGTCAGCAGGATGGCGCCGAGGACGGAAGCCTCGGCCTCCTCGTTGTGAGGGGGAACGCCGTTTCCGGCGGCCTCAGGCGGGGCCGAGATCGCCACCGAGGTAGCCCGTTCTGTCCAGGGCGCGCGCATGACGTCTCAGGGCGCGATGCTCATCGGCGTTGCATAGGTCCTCAGGGCGCGAGGGGCCCGCCTGCCAAGGAAGCAGGGGTGAAGGCGTGCTCAGCACGCCGAACCCCGATGACGCGGGCAGGCGATGCCCCGCAGCGTCACTGAGGACCTATGCCTGGGGGGTGACGATGG
This sequence comes from uncultured Thermoleophilaceae bacterium, assembly GCA_963751835.1. Lineage (GTDB taxonomy): Bacteria > Actinomycetota > Thermoleophilia > Solirubrobacterales > Thermoleophilaceae > JACVRW01. The sequence goes on from CAVVWD010000013.1 coordinate 45,479, forward strand.
TCTTGATCTCCGTCGTCACGCCGTCCGCGACCTCGACGGTGACCATGTGAGTGCCTGTGGTCTTGATGGGCTCCTCGAGCGCCACGCGGCGCTTGTCCAGGCGTACGCCGCGCGCTTGGCGGATCGCGTCGACGATCTCCTGGGAGGTGACGGAGCCGAACAGCCGGCCGTCGTCACCCGCCTGGTGCGAGATCGTGAGCACGGTCTTCCGCAGGAGCGCCGCGGTCTCCTCGGCCTTCTTGGCCGCTTCCTCGACAGCCCGCTCGGCCGCCTCGCGGCGGCGCTGCGACTCCGCGATCGCCGCCGGCGTGGCCGGCTGCGCGATCTTGCGGGGGACGAGGTAGTTCCGGAGGTAGCCGGGCGAGACGTCGATGACGTCACCGCGCTCGCCGAGCGTCTCCGTGTCCTTGAGGAGGATTGCCTGAGCCATGGTGCTTCCGTCGCTTACCTGTCGGCGACGTACGGGAGCAGTCCCAGCTCACGCGCGCGCTTGACCGCGATGGCGAGCTGGGACTGGTGGCGGCGACACGCGCCGGTCACGCGAGAAGAGCGGATCTTGCCCTTGTCGCTGATCGCGCGGCGCAGCGCGGCGAGGTCCTTGTAGTCGACGACGTCGACCTTTTCCTTGCAGAAGGGGCAGGACTTGCGGCGGGGGCCGCCGGGCGCGCCCTTTCCGCGCCCGCGACGGCGATCCCGTGTCGCGGTGCCTGTTCCTCCTCCACGCTGCTTGGCCACCAGTTTTGCTCCTGCGTACTCGCTACTTCGGGGTCAGAACGGAATGTCGTCGTCCGATCCCCCGGCGCCCACGGGCGCCTGAGCGAAGTCCGCGGTATCTGCCGGAACGTCGCTCTGCGGCGTGAAACGGCCGCCGTTCTCGCCACCCTCACGGGAGCCGAGGAACTGGACAGAGTCGGCAATGATATCTACCGACTGCCGCTTGTTGCCCTGGTTGTCCTGCCACTCGCGCCACTCGAGCCGGCCGTCGACCGCGATCGGACGTCCCTTCGAGAGGTACTGGGCGCAGTTCTCGCCCTGGACGCCCCAGACGGTGACGTCGAAATAGTTGGGCTTCTCGGTCCACTCTCCGGTCGACCCGTCCTTGCGGCGGGTGTTGACCGCGACCCGCAGGCTGCAGACCGAGGTCCCCCCCGAGGTGGTGCGCAATTCCGGGTCGCGGGTGAGGTTCCCTGTGATGCAGACCCTGTTCAGATTGACTCCTGCCATGAGGCTCACTTCCTCCTGTCCTGCTCGAAAAGTAGGACTGCTGATTGGGCTGTCGGACGAGAGTACAAATGGGGTCGGAGCGCTTGGGCTGGATCTGACAGGAATTCTCTGTTGAGAGCGGCTTCTTTCGCGGAGTCGTTACAAAGGTGCGTCAGTCGGCGCAGAGCGGGGCCTCGAGGGGGCGGAGCGTTGCGGACCGAACAGGAGTAGGCGGTGGGAGGGCGCCGGCCGGCGGGACGAGCTACTCGTCGACCGGCGCGTACTCGGTGGCGGGCTCGACCTCGACCGGCGGGGCATCCGGAGCGGCGTCAGCCGGCGGGGCATCCGGAGCGGCGTCAGCGGGCGGGGCATCCGGAGCGGCGTCAGCGGGCGGGGCAGTCGGAGCGGCGTCAGCCGGCGGGGCATCGCCGGGCGCCGCATCTGCCGGCGGGGCGTCCGCGGCTGCGCGGGCGGCCACCTTCGTGTCCTGCGGCTCGCGCTCGTCGCGACGGCGGATCGCCTGGTGGTCGGGCGGCGGCGGGACCGGCTGCCCGGGCTTCGCCTTGATGATGCGGAAGCGCAGCACACCGTCGAGGATCCGCAGGCGCTGGTTCAGCCTGTCGAGCAGCGCGTTGTCGCCTTCGAACTGGTACAGGCGGTACTCGGCCTCGGGGCGGTGGTCGATCTCGTATGCCATCCGGCGCTGACCCCAGTCGTAGCTCCCGGCGAGCGTGCCGCCGGAGCCGATCAGCGACTCGGCCTCGGAGATCGCGGCGGTGCGCCGGTCCTCCGGGGCATTCGGGTCGATGAGCAGCATGAGGTCGTAGAAACCGGCCATTGGAGCGGGCCACGATAGCAGTGGCGGTCCGGAGATCCGGGGGCGAAGCGGGCGGCCACGGCGCCTTCAAGCGGTCATGGACCGGCGGCGAGCGGGCGGTGCCCCGGCGCTCCTGCGCCGGGTGCGATGGGGCAACGTGGGACGGCTGGTCGCCCTGCTCGCCGCCGGAGTCCTGCTCGCGACGGGCGGTCGCGGCTGCCGGCCGGAGCCCCCGGCGCCCGTTCGGGAGGAGCCGATCGCGCCACCGGCGGCGAAGTGGACCCTGCCAGAAGGAGGGCCTTCGCCCGGCGACGAGCACAGAGCCGGCGAGGGCGGAGTCGAGGAGGCCGATCGCAGGCCGGACGCGCGGCCCCGGAGGCGGGTGGTGACGAAGCGGAGACGTCGGTCGAGCGGCGCCGAGAAGGCCGGGGTGGGCGAGGTTCAGGCCGATCCGCTGGAGCCCGAGACCCGAGAGCCGGTCGAGCGCCCGAGCGTCGGCCGCCCGCCCGCGCCGGCGCCCCGCCGCGACCCGGCCCCGCCCGCGCCCCCCCGCGATCCGCCCGCGCCCGCGCCCCGCGTCGATCCGCCCGCGCCCGCGCCCCGCGGCGATCCGCCTGAGCGCCCGCCCCCGCCCCCTCGGAGCGGCGAGTTCACCCCCGACCCAGCGCCCTGACCAGTCCCTCAGCCGGCGACCGGCGCGCGCCCGCGCCGCTTTGCGTCGATGTCGGCGAGCTGGTCGTCGACCCAGTCGCCGGGATCGCGCGCGGTCACGATCCGCTTGAGTCCCTGCGCGCGCCAGGAGCGCTCCTCGGCCGACATCGTCAGCGCCCGATAGATGGCGTCCGCCTGCTCCTGCACGTCGAACGGGTTGACCGAGAGCGCGAACTCGGCGAGCTCCTCGTGGGCGCCGGTGTTCTCGCTCAGCAGCGAGACCCCGTTGCGCTCGTTGACGAGCGGCCCCTCTTTGGCGATCAGGTTCATCCCGTCGAACATCGCGTTGACCATGAGCAGGTCGTAGTGCTTGTAGGCCGAGATCGCCTCCTCGAGGTTCTCACGCAGGCGCAGCTCGATCGGCATCCAGTCGGTCGTGCCGTGCCGGTGGTTGACCACGGCGACGAGCGCCTCGATCCGCTCCAGGTACTCGGCGTACTCCGGCACGTCCTGCCGCGACGGGATCAGGTGCGCGATGAACGTGACATGCTCCTTGAACTCGGGGTGCTGCTCGAGGAAGAGGTCGAACGCCGTGAAGCCGCGCAGGATGTTCTTGGAGAGGTCGGCCCGGTCCACGCGCAGGATCAGGTGCTCGCGGCGGCGACGCAGGATCTCGCGCTCGTACTGGTGCACGGCCGGGCGCTGGGCGGTGTTGTGGAAGTTCTCGGCCGAGATCGGGAGGGGATACGCCCGTACCCAGATGTCGCGCCCGCCGAAGTGCACCACCCCAGCCTCCTCGTCCACCTCCATGTCGAACAGGTCGCGGCAGCAGAGCAGGAAGTTGCGCTGATAGGAGCGGGTGTGGAAGGCGATGATGTCGTTCGAGAGGATGCCCTCGTAGATGTCCTCGCGCATGTCCGCCGGGAGCACGCGCCAGGCATCCGGCTGCGTCCACGGGATGTGCACGAAGTGGTGCAGGAACAGGTCCGGGCGCTCGCGCCGGATGAACTTCGGGGCCACGTAGAGGTGGTAGTCGTGCAGCATCACGACCGCGTCGTGCTGGTCCTCCAGCTCCTCGAGCACCGCACGCGCAAGGTCCTCGTTGACGGTGCAGTAGCCCTTTTCGTAGGCCTCCACCTCGTGGCGCCGGATGTCAGGCGCGTTCGAGAGGTCCCAGAGGTAGTGCTGGATGAACCACAGCATCGGGTTGGCGACCACGTTGTAGAAGCGGTCGTAGGCCTCCGGGTCGCTCGTAACGAGCCTCACCCGGTACAGGTTTCCCTCGAGCTCGACCTCGAACGAGCGACCGCCGTGCTGCTCGGAGACTTGTGCGTCATCCTCGGTCATCGCGGAGGCCACCCAGACCGCGTCGCGGTGGTGGACGAGGCCCTGGAGGGCGGTCACGAGACCGCCGCCGCCGCGGCTCGGCTTCCCGTCCTCGAACGTCGCCGGGCCGCGGTTCGAGACGAGAACGAGCGGAACCTCGCCGGTCATCGGTGGTCCCGGAAGAGCCTCAACCAGTCGCGCAGAAGGCGCGGGGTGAGGAAGTGCTTGCGCACGTGCTCCTTCCCCTGTCGCCCAAGCTGTTTGCCGAAGTCGGGCTCGCGCAGGATCCTCAGCGAGCGGTCTGCGCATTCCTCCGGCGACGTCACGAGGAAGCCGGTCTCGCCGTCCCGCACCTGCAGCGGTATGCCGCCGACGTGCCCGCCGATGAACGGCCGCGCCTTCCAGAGCGCTTCGGAGACGGTCAATCCGAAGCCCTCGCGGGTGGACTTCTGGATCACCACGTCGGCCTGCGACTGGAAGGCGTTGACCTCGATCGCGCCCACGTTGTTGAAGTTGTTGAGGATGTGGACGTCCGGGTCCCCGTCGGCATGGGCCATCGTCGAGTTGAAGAACTCCCAGCCCTCGGGGTCGTCGGTGGCCATCGAGCCGATGAGCGCCAGCTGCACCTCAGGCATCTGCTCGGTCACGAGACGGTAGGCGTCGATCACGCCGATCGGATCCTTCCAGGGATCGAAGCGCGAGACCTGGCACATGAGCGGCCGGTCGACGTCGATGCCGAACTGGTCGCAGACGAAGGCCGCGTCCTCGGGCGAGAGCGCCATGTTCTTGGGTGAGAGCGGATCGATCGCGGGCGGGCAGATGTGCACCCCGGACGACGAGCCGTCGAGGCTCTGCGGCACGTACTCCTGCACGTGCCAGACCGAGGCGTCGTACTCGGCCACCAGCGGGATGATGCGCTCGATCGCGTCGGGGTTCGGCTCCGAAAGGTCGATGTGGCAGCGCCAAACCCAGGTCCTCGCCTTCTCGGGCACGAGTCGCTTGATCCCGGCCGGCTGCGGATCGTGGACGATGATCACATCCCAGCCGCTCGTTATCTCGGCGGCGTTCATCTCGTTGTAGCGGTAATAGACCTCCCACTCATCCTCGGTGAGGGAGTCCGGGTTGCCCTGCAACGCGTTGTGCAGCCGCTTGGTGGCGTTGTAGAACTCCTCGCGCCCGAGCATCACCTGCCACTCCGCCGCGATACCCGCGTCGTTCATGAGCGGGATCAGGGTGTAGAGGATCTCCGAGACGCCGCCCCCGAACGCGGTGGCGGAGACGTGGAGCACGCGCAGCCCCTGGAGCTCCTCGGCGAGATCCCTGATCTCCTGGACGAGCGGCCTGCCCACCAGGTGCGTGTAGTCAGCGAGACTCTTGTTGCCTACGGAGACCGGCTGGAGCACGCGCGGCAGACTACTCGCCGGACACGTTCAGGTACTTCACCAGCCGCGTTCGGCCCGACGCAAATGAGGACTCGTCGACCGTGGCCTCGATGATCGCCCGGCTGAGCTCCTGCTCGCTTGCAACCACCGACCCGGTAGGCCCGTCCAGGTCCATCTGCAGCCGGTCGTCGCGGAGCTGGAACGAGAAGCTCAGGCGGCTCTCGTCGTCGATCGGTCGCCCCTCGTCCACGAAGTCGTTGGCCGCCTCGGTGATCGCGAGCTTCAGGTCCGCCACCTCCTCTGGGGAGAGCGGGGTCAGGCGGCACACGGCGGATAGGGCCAACCGTGCCAGGACCAGGTAGTCGGGACGCGCCGGGATGGTCAGCGAGACATCACGGCTGTCGGCCGCCTCGGGCACCTGCACCACGCTTTTCACAGTACCCGTATCCGTGTAAAAACCGGCATGGGAACCGGGCTACGGAACCGCGCCCTGCGGGCGGCGCCCGAGCGTGAGCGCCACGCGCCGGCGCTCACCGTCGCGCACCACGGTCAGCACCACCTCGTCACCGGCGCCGTGGCGGCTGATGACGTCGGAGAGGTCCTTATTGCGGGTGAGCTGCTCGCCGTCGACGGCGACGATCACGTCGCCCTCCGACGGAATGTCCGGCTGGCCCTGGAACTCGATGGTCTCGTCGCCGGCGTCGAGGCCCTTGTCCTCGGCTGGGCTGTCGGGCTCGACCTCCTGCACGAGCGCGCCGCTCGCGGCGTCGAGTCCGAGCCGCTCGGCGAGCTGGGGCCAGAGGATCAGCGTCCGCACTCCGAGGTAGCCGTAGTCGACCCGTCCCTCCTTGCGCAGCTCGTGGAGCGAGCGGCGAACGGCGTCAACCGGGATCGCGAACCCAACCCCCTCGCCGCCGCCCGATTGGGACTTGATCTGGGCGTTTATGCCGATCACCCGCCCCTCCGCGTCGAGCAGCGGGCCGCCGGAATTGCCTGGGTTGATGGCGGCGTCGGTCTGGATCGCGTCCCCGATTCCGAAGCGGGTGAGCGAGCGGATGTTGCGGTCGAGCGCCGACACCACACCCACGGTCAGCGACTGCTCCTCTCCGAAGGGGCTGCCGATCGCCGCCACGGGCGCGCCGACCGATAGCCCGCTCGACTGGCCGAGACGCAGCGGCGTGAGGTCCAGCCCCTCGGGATCGACCTTCAGCAGGGCGAAGTCCGCGTTCGGGTCCTTCCCCACGATCTCGGCCGGCACGCGGTTCCCGTCCGAGAACTGGACGAACACGCGCTCGGCCTCCGCGGAGTTGTCGTCCTCTGAGGTAACCACGTGGGCGTTCGTGGCGATATAGCCCTTGTCGTCGAGCACGAAGCCGGAGCCCTGGCCGCCCTCGCCGCCGTCCTCGAGGACGCTCACCGGACCGTCGAAGATCGAGATCACCGTCACGACGCCCGGCGACAGCTGCGAGTAGATCTGGGCCGGGTTGAAGCCGCCCTCGCGGCCGATCCCCTCGACCACCTCCACGCGGGTGGTCGTGACGTTGCGCGTGGTCGAGCCCGAGCCCGAGCTCTCCTCGTCTGAGCTGTCGCAGCCCGCCGCAGCGAGCGCTAGCGCGAGCGCCGCGCCGGCGGCCGGCCAGGGCTCTCACGACTCGGACCCGTTCGTCGGCAGCTTCAGCACGAAGGCCGTGCTGTCCTCTCGGTCATCGAGCACGAGCCTGCCGTCCATGCGTTCCGCGAGCTCGCGGGCGATCGCGAGCCCAAGACCCGCGCCGCGCGCGGCGTCGCCGGTGTAGAAGCGCTCGAAGGCCTTGTCGCGCGAGCTCGCCGGCAGGCCCGGTCCCGCGTCGGCAACGGTGAACTCGGCGGCGCCGTTGTCTCGCTGCGCGCTCACGGTCACGTCCGTGCCCTCCGGCGTGTGGCGAAGGGCGTTGTCGAGCAGGATTCGCATGATCTGGGCCACCCGCTCGCGGTCGCAATCGGCCAGCGGGCCTTCTTCCGCCACGTCCATGCGGAGCTCCGTCCGGTGGTCGCGAAGCGCAGGCCTGAACTCGCCCACGACCGAGCGTGTTAGCTCAGCCAGGTCGACGGGCTCGGTGTGGAGCTCGACCGAGCCGGAGTCGAGCCGCGACAGGTCGAGGAGGTCGACGGAGAGCTTCTGCAGCCGTTCGACCTGCTCGCGCATGGTGTCGACGAATTCGCGCCGTGTGTCCTCGTCGAGGTCCTCGTCCTGGAGCAGCTCGACGAATCCGGCCAGGGAGAAGATCGGGGTGCGCAGCTCGTGGGAGGCGGTGGCGATGAACTCCTTGCGGGCGATATCCACCTCGCGTAGCTGGCGCTGCATGTCGTTGAACGTGCGCGTGAGCTGGCCGAGCTCATCGTCGGAGTCGACCGGCAGCGGCTCTTGGAAGTGCCCGTGGGCCACCTCCGCAGCCGCGCGCTCGACACGGCGCACGCGCCGCGCCAGGCGGTGGGCCACGAAGTAGCCCCCGACCAGGGCGATCAGGAGCGCGGCTGCGGTGGCCCAGAGCACGCGCCCGCGGATGAACGAGACGGTCTCGGCCACCTCTTCGAAGCTGCGCGAGTAGACGGCCACCCACTGCGGGTTCTTCTCGGGGCCGATCGGCTGCGCCACGAGTCCGATGTGTTCGCCCTGGAAGCTGCCGAAGCCGGTCTGCATGCGCCCGCTGCGCACCGCGCGCGCGGCCAGCGCGTCGGCGGGCGGCACGGCATGCTGCTCCGCGGAGTCGGTCCGCACGTAGAAGTCGAGGCCGCGCTTGTCGAGCTGGCGTCCCTCCGGCTTCTCCTTCCACTCCCAGAGCGTCACCCGCGCGGCCGCGGAGTCGGCGAGGGCGCGTACCTGGCGCTCGAGACCGGGCTGCTTGGGATTCCTGACGCGCAAGCCGTCGAGCGTGCCCTGATAGGCGCTGGCCACCGCCTCGAGATCCTGCAGCCGGCGCTCCTCGAGGCTCGACTCGGGCTGGGTCACGACCCAGAAGTAGATGGCGCCGAAGGCGGCCGCGGTGATCACGAAGAAGAGCAGCGCGATCTTGTTGCCGATCGACCGGATCGCCGTCACCCGTCCCTGAAGCGGTAGCCGACGCCGCGCACGGTCAGGATCAGCTCCGGCGTCTTCGGCTCCAACTCGAGCTTCTCGCGCAGGTGGCGGATGTGCACGTCGATCGTGCGCGGGTCGCGGTAGGCGGCATCGCCCCAGACGCGCTCGAGCAGCATCGTGCGGCTGAACACCCGGCCCGGCGCGCGCGCCAGCGCGGCGAGGATCTCGAACTCGACGTAGGTGAGGCGGACGGCCTCGCCGCGCACCTCCACGAGCCGCTTCTCGAAGTCGATGCGGAGCTCACCCGCTTCGATCGGCTCCTCGAACTGCTCTTCCGACTGGGTCAGCGCCGCCCGGCGCAGGACCGCCTTGACGCGGCTGCGGAACTCGCGCACGGAGAACGGCTTGGTGATGTAGTCATCCGCACCGAGCTCGAGGCCGAGCACCTTGTCGATCTCCTCGGTCTTGGCCGTGAGCATGATTATCGGAACGGTGCTGCGCGCGCGGATCTCGCGGCAGACGTCGAAGCCGTCCATCTTTGGCATCATCACGTCGAGGACGACGAGGTCGAAGTTGTCCTCGGAGAGGCGGTCGAGCGCCTCCCGCCCGTCGAGCGCAGGCACCACGTCGTAGCCCTCCTTGCGCAGAGGGTAGGTCAGCAGCTTCTGGACCGCGTCCTCGTCGTCCACGAGCAAGATGCGGGGTGCTGAGGCCGTCACCTTCGGAATTGTAGGTTGGAGCGGACTTGATCGAGGCGCGCGTCTACCGGGCTGCGTTCATCCCGGCGCTCCTGGCGCTGGTGCTGGCGATGTTCTCGTTCCAGTCCCGTCCGCGTCCGCTTCCCCAGGGGCTGGCCGCGGACATCCTCTTCGACGGGCGCGAAGCGGCCCGGCTGGCGGCGCGGATCGCGACCCAGCAGCCGGACCGGCGAGCCGGCGAGCCGGGCGACGCGGCCGCCGCCAATTTGGTCGTGAGGCAGCTCCAGGCGCGCGGCTTCCAGCCCGACCAGATCGAACGGCAGCGATTCACGCACGCCGGGCGCAGACTCGAGAACGTGATCGGCCGGCGCGCGGGCGCCTCGCGCAGGCAGATCGTGATCGTCGCGGCGCGGGACGCCGGAGCGGTCCCCGACGGGCCGGGGAGCGCCTCCGATACCGCCGCGTTGCTGGAGCTTGCGCGCGTGTTCCAGGGCCGGCCCTCGCGCAAGACGCTCGTCCTCGCCTCGGTTGACGGCTCGAACCTCGGCGAGGTCGGGACCGAGCGGCTGCTCTCGGAGCTCGGCTCGCCGGACTTCGTGGACGCGATCCTCGTCGTATCGAGCCTCGGCTCGGATGCAAGCGAACCGTCGGTCGAGGCCTGGTCGAACGACTCGCGGCGCGCCGGGATCGGGCTGCAGCGGACGGTGGCGGACTCGATCCGTCAGGAACTCGACGAGGCGGCGGGCGGCACCGGGACGCTCGGGCAGCTTGCCCGGCTCGCGTTCCCGATCGGGATCGGCCCCCAGGGCGTGCTCCTTGCCGAGGGCTACGAGGCCGTGCGCATCTCGGGCAGCGGCGAGCTGCCGCCCGCAGGCGATGGGCCCGTCGAGGCAATCGACGAGGATCGTCTCGGCGCACTGGGACGGGCGACGCTGCGCACCGTCACGGCGCTCGACCAGGGCCGGCGCCCCCAGCACGGGCCGGAGTCGTACCTGCTGGCGGTGAGCCAGGTCCTGCCGGGCTGGCTGATCTCGCTCCTCGCGGGCACGCTGCTGCTGCCGGTGGTAGTGGCCTCGGTGGACGCGTTCGCACGCGCCCGGCGCCGGCGGATCGAGGTGCTGCCGTGGCTGCGCTGGATAGGCGCCTGGGTGGCGCCCTTCCTGGCCGGGCTCGCGGTGGCCGAGCTGCTCGCCCTGACGGGGGCGACCCCACCTCCGCCGCCGGCGCCGGTGCCGCCCACTCAGCTCCCGCTAGACGGCCCGGCACTCGCCGTGCTGGGCGGCGTGGTGGTGGGGATGGCCCTCGCCCTGATCCTCGCCCGCTGGCTCGCCGCGCGGCCGGATCAGCGCCTCAAGCGCCCCGACGCGCCCGGGGCCGCCGTGGCGCTCGCACTCGCGATCAGCGTCGGATCGCTCGCGCTGTGGCTGCTGAATCCTTACGCGGGGCTGCTCGCGGTGCCCGCCGCGCACCTGTGGATGCTGGCCGTCCTGGCACGGCCGGTGCCGTCGCGCCGGGCGCGGCTCGCACTGTTGGCCGGCGGACTGCTCGCGCCGCTCTTCGTAACGGTCTACTACCTGTTCGCGCTGTCGCTGGACCCGCTGCACGGCGCCTGGTACCTCCTCATGCTGGTCACGGGGCACAGCGTCGGCCTGGCCACCTCGCTGGCCGGTTGCCTGCTGCTGGCGAGCGCCTGCGCGACCGCCGAGCTCGCCTGGCGGGTGCCCGGCGAGAAGCAGCCCGCCCCGGGGGAGACCGGGCCGTCCGTCTACGGCCCGGGCGCTTACGCGGGACCGGGGTCGCTCGGCGGCACGAAGTCCGCGCTGGGCCGTTAAGAGGCGCTGAACCCTCAGGCGTGCTCGTATCCGGTCAGGCCCTCGACGGGCCCCCGCGGCCCCAGCAGCACCAGGCCCGAGCCCTCGGCAGTCGTCCCGATCCAGGTCAGCGGCACGGCGGCCTCGGCGCTTGCACGCCGCTCCGGCGGGACCGTCACCAGCAGCTCGTAGTCGTCGCCGCCGACGGCCGCCTCCTCGGGCGTAACCCCCGCCGCCAGCGGCAGCAGGCCGAGCTCGATGCGCAGCTCGACGCCGCTGCGCTCGGCGACGTGGCGGGCGTCGGTGGCCACGCCGTCGCTCAGGTCGATCATCGCGCTGGCGCCGGCGCGGGCGAGCGCGCGCCCCTCGCGCAGGCGCGGCCGCGGGCGGAGGTGCCTGGCCAGGAGCTCTGCCGGCTCCCGTTCGCCGCGCTCCAGCAACCGGCGCCCCGCCTCCGATCCCCCGAGCACGCCGCTGACCGCGATCAGCTCCCCCGGGCGCGCCCCGTCGCGCCCGACGAGCTCGTCCTCGGTCTCGGCCCAGCCGGTCACCGCCACCGTCACGACCAGCGCCGGTCCGGTCACGACGTCACCGCCTGCGATCGTGGCGCCGCATTCCGCGGCCAGGGTCTCCATCGCCTCCACGAGCTCCAGTGCGCCCTCGAACCCGGCCGGCAGCACGAGCGACACGTATGCCTCCCCGGTTTCCGCCCCCATGGCGGCCAGGTCGGACAGGGCGCCCGCGAGCGCCTTCCAGCCCACGTCGGCCGGCGAGTGCGTGGTCAGCCTGAAGTGGCTGCCCTCGACCATGGTGTCGATCGAGGTGACCGCGAACGGCGCGGCGCGCACGACCGCGGCGTCGTCACCCGTCCAGCGCACCAGCCGTCCGCTGCGATCCTCGAGCGCGGCCTCGATCGCGGCGATCAGCTCGAGCTCGGCCAGCGCGCCGCCTAGCCGTCGTCCGGGGCCGCTTGCCCGCCGCCCTCGGTGGGCGGTGCGGGCGCGAGCTCCTCCTGCGCGGGCGGCGCCTGGACCTCCGGCTCCTGCTGGGGAGCGGACTCGTACAGGTTCGGGTCGTAGCCGGTGCCGCCGGTGCCGTCGCTCGTGCCGTTCGACTCGTCGTAGTCGTCGTAGTAGTAGCCGCTCGAGCTCGAGCTCGAGCTGTAACCGCCGCTGCTGGCGTACTCGCCGGTGAAGGGCGAGGACTGGAAGGGCTCGGTGGGAGCGGGGAAGTCATCGCAGAACTCGCCGTGCGCGGGCAGCATGAACGCGTGCCACACGGGCGCCGCGTAGGTGCCGCCCTGTGCGCCCGGCATCGCAACGCCGGCGTCCGGATACCCCACCCAGACCGCCGTCGAGAGCTTCGGTGTATAGCCCACGAACCAGGCGTCCTTGGCCTCGTCGGTCGTGCCCGTCTTGCCGGCCGCCGGGCAGCCGTAGCCCGCGGCGGTGCCGGTGCCGGAGGTCACGTTCATCTGCAGGATCCGCGTGATCTCGTACGCCTGGCCGTCGGTCATCACGCGCTTGCCCTTCGGGTCGGCGAACTTCTCGCTCTTGCCGTCCGGGAACACGACCTTCTCGATGCCGGTCGGCCGCCGGCGGACGCCTCCGGCCGCGAGCGTCCCGTAGGCGCTCGCCATCTCGAGCGAGGTCACACCGCGGGTAAGGCCGCCAAGGCCCTCGGCCGGATAGCAGTCGAGCTTCGTCGTGATGCCGAGCAGCTTCGCCGCCTTGCAGACCGCCTTCGGGCCGATGTCCATGATCAGCTGCGCGTAGACGGTGTTGTCCGAGGACAGCGTCGCGCGCGTCAGGCTGACGTTGCCGATGTAGGAGTCGCCGAAGGTCCTGACCTCCCACGGCTCCAGGTCGCCCACGTCGAGCGCCAGCGGCTTCGAGGTGTAGCTCGTCGAGTCGGGATCGATGCCCTTCAGGACCGCCGCGGTGAGCACGAAGGTCTTGAACGCCGAGCCCGGCTGGCGGTGGCCCTGGGCCGCGAGGTTGAAGCGCCGGTCGCCGTAGCTACCGCCGCTCGCGGCCATCGCACGGATCTTCCCGTTGGTCGGGTCGATGGCCACGATCGCCGAGGCGGGCCCCGCGGGATCGCCGTAGTAGGCGTAGATCGCCTCGCGCGCCTGCTCCTGCATGCCCGGCTGGATCGTTGTGTGGATCTTCAGCCCGCCGCGTCGCACCACGCCCACCCCGTAGCGCTCGATCAGCTCCTCCTGGACGTAGTCGAAGAAGTACGGCTCCAGGCGCGTCGTGTAGCGCGTCCCGCGCTTCAGCTTGATCGGCTTATCCACGGCCTCGCGGTACTCGGCCTGCGTGATATAGCCGTTCTCGAGCATCTGCGCGAGGACCTCGTTCCGGCGCTCGCGCGCGGCGTGGCGGTTCCGGAACGGGTTGTACTGGGAGGGCGCCTGAGGCAGGCCGGCGAGAAGGGCGGACTCGGCGAGGTTGAGGTCGTCGACGTTCTTGTCGAAGAACGTCACCGCCGCTGCCTGCGCGCCGATGGCCGTGCGCCCGCCGACCGTTCCGTACGGCACCGAGTTGAGGTACTCGTTGAGGATCCAGCGCTTGGAGCGCTTCTCCTCGAGCTCCGAGGCGAGCTTGGCCTCGCGGATCTTGCGCTCGAAGTCGCGCTTGGGGTCCTTGATGTAGAGGGCGCGCACGAGCTGCTGCGTGATGGTCGAACCGCCCTGCACGGTCTTGCCCGACTCGAGGTTCTTTATGCCGGCGCGGATGATCGCGTTGAAGTCGACGCCCTGGTGCTTGTAGAAACGCTCGTCCTCGATGGAGACCGTTGCCTGGCGCATCGCTCGGGGCATGTCCTCGAAGGGCACGACCCGGCGCAGCACGTCCGACTGCACGAACCCGAGCCGGGTGCCGTCGGCGGCGAACACCGCCGAGACCTCGCCCTTGTCGTCGGCCTTCAGCTCGCTCAGCTCGGGCGCGGAGGAGGCGATGGCCAGCACGTAGCCGGCGACCGATAGGACGCCGATCAGGCAGAAGGTGGCGAGCACGCCGAGCGCCAGCAGGAACTTGCCGCTGGTTCCCCCCGCGTGCCTTCGCCTCCTGGACTTTCGCTGACGGTAGGTCATGGAAACGGGCTCGAGCGCTTCCCGGGTTCAGGAGGCAACTGCCTCGGAGGATAGACCGTGCTCGCGCAACTCCCGCAGCCAGCGCCGGCGGAGCTCCTCGGCGACGGCCCCCCGCTCGTCCGGTGTAGCGGCCCAGGTGGTGGCGCTGAGGCGCACGCCCTCCTTGTCGACCTCGGCCACGCCGGCCGTCACTTCCTCCTCCTCCGAGGCGATCAGCTCGAGCGCGCGCTCGAGATCGGCGTCCAGGGGGAGCCAGACGGAGACCTCGACCTGGACGCGCGGATCGCCGATCGTGTGGTTCTCGATCGGGCTCTGGGCGAGCCGCTCGTTGGGGATGATCAGCCGATGTCCGTCATCGAGGCGGATGTAGGTGTAGCTGAGCTTCACGTCCTCGACCTCGCCCGTCTTGTCCTCGAAGGTCACGAGGTCGCCGATCCGGATCGGCTGCGTGATCGCGAGCAGGATCCCCGCGATGCCGTTGGCGAGCGTCGCCCGCGCCGCGAAGCCCACCACCAGGCCGAGCACCGCCGAGGACGCCAGCACGCCGGTCGCCACGCGGCGCACGGAGTCAAACTGCCACGCCGCCAGCGCGAGGCCGATGATCACGATCAGCGCGAAGATGAGGCGGCGGACCAGCCTCAGCCGGGTTGTGGCCACCGGCGACAGCTCCCCGCCCCGGACGCGCTCGCCGACGCTCTGGCCGCGACGGGCAAGCGCGCGGTCGACGATCTCCGCGATCACGAACGCGAGAACCACCGTGACGATCGCGGTGATCCAGTTGCTGTTCTCCTCGATGAACGAGGCTGCCGTGTAGAAATCGACCCCCGGCATGGCGTATGAGGCTACCCCCGTCGCGACGCGCGCAATCGCGGCCGTCCGCGGCTCCGAGGCGCTCCGCGCCGCTTGGCGCGTCGCGTGGACGACCCGCGCCGCGGTGCTTCTCGTGGCCATCTTCGCCGCGCTCTCGTTCGGTCCTGCGAGCGGCGGGCTGGCGCGCGAGAACGAGCTCAAGTTCGACGAGCCCGAACTCACCCACGCCTTCGCCGATCCGGTGCTTGCGCCGCTCGCGCGCTGGGACGCCGCCTGGTACCTCCGCATCGCCGATTCCGGCTACGGGGACAGCGCACCGCGTGCGGCCTTCTTCCCTCTGTATCCGCTGCTCGTTCGGTCGCTGGCGACGCTCGGCGGCGGCTCTGAGGCGGCGCTGCTGGTGGCCTCGTACGTCGTCGCGTTCGCGGCCTTCGTGGCCGCCCTGGCGCTCCTCTACCGGCTCGTGGCGCTCGAGCTCGGGCGCAGGCTCGCCGCTCCGACGCTGCTGCTGCTGGCGGTCTTCCCGGCGGCCGTGTTCTTCGGCGCCCCCTACTCCGAGAGCCTCTTCCTCGCCCTGGCGGTGGGCGGGTTCTATGCCGCCCGGACCGAGCACTGGGGCTGGGCGGGCGCATGCGCGATGGGTGCATCCGCCACGCGGAGCGCGGGTCTGCTCCTGCTGGTGCCGCTGGCGATGATCTGGTGGAGCTCGCGTGAGCGGCGTCCGCGCGACGCGGCCTGGCTCCTGCTCGGCCCGCTCGGCCTGGCCGCATACGCGGCCTGGCTCGGACTCGTCGAGGGCGATGCGTTGCGCTTCCTCGACGTCCAGGACGCCTGGTCGCGGGAGCTCGCGGTGCCGCTGGCGGGCGCCTGGGACGGCTTCACTGCTGCGCTCGACGGCGTGCGCCAGTTGGCCTCGGGCTCGCGCAGCCCCGTGTACTTCGAGGTCGCGGCCGGCGACCCGTTCCGGATCGCGGCGATCAACATCATGTTGTTCGCGACGCTTGTGTTCGCCCTCGTCGCATGCGTCGGCGTGCTGCGACGGCTGCCGAGGGCGTACGGCGCCTGGGTGGCGGTGTCGCTCGTCCTGCCGCTGACGTTTCCCGTCAAGCCGCAGCCGCTGATGTCGTTGCCGCGCTTCGTGGCGGTGCTGTTCCCGATCTTCATGTGGCTCGCCGTCGTCTGCGACGAGCGCCGCATCACGGAGCGGGTGGTGGCCGTGTCCGCGGTCGGCCTGGGCCTGTTCACCGCCCAGTTCGCGACCTGGCACTGGATCTCGTGACGGCCGTCCTCCTCGACGCGCTCGGCACACTCGTGGCGCTCGATCCCCCCGCGCCGCGCCTGCGGCGGCTGCTCGCCGAGGAGGGATACGAGCTGAGCGAGGAGCACGCCGCCGCCGGCTTCGCCGCGGAGATCTCCTATTACCTGGAGCATCACCTCGAGGGATACGACGCGGCGTCGCTGGCCGATCTCCGCGACCGCTGCGCTCGGGTGCTGATGGAGGCGCTCGCGCTGCCCGGCCTGGATCACGCGAGTGCGCGCCGGGCGATGCTGGCCGCGCTCCACTTCGAGCCGTTCCCCGAGGTCGCGGGCGTCCTGCGTGAGCTGCGCGAACGGGGCCATCCGCTCGTCGTCGTGAGTAACTGGGACTGCTCGCTCCCGGAGCGGCTCGCCGGCGCCGGCCTGCTCGAGCTCGTGGACGGCGTCGTCACCTCGGCGACGGCGCGCGCCCCCAAGCCCGACCCGACGATCTTCGCGGCGGGGCTGGCGCTCGCCGGGGCACGCCCCGATCAGGCGGTGCACGTCGGCGACTCTCCCGACAAGGACGTGGCGGGCGCGCGCGCGGCGGGCATCCGCCCGCTTCTGCTCTGCCGCGAGGGTCGCCCACCGGACGGCGTGGAGACAATCGGGACGCTTGCGGAGCTCCCCGCCCTAGTCTGAGGTGTCCGTGGAGCAGTCCGTCCTCCATTCTGCGCCTCCGCCTGAGCCTCCCGAGCTGCCGCCGGGGGTGGCCCCGCGCTGGCCTGCCTGGTATGCCGGGGTGGGCTTCCTCGTGGCCCTGATCGGCACGCTGATTGCGGTCGGCGTCGTTGCGGCGGCGACCGGCGCGGGCTCGGACGGCGACAACCCGACGTTCACGGTCATCGCGACTCTGATGCAGAGCCTGATCTTCGTAGGCACGGCGGTACTGTTCGCATCCTTCACGCGGCGGCCCAAGCCCTGGCACTTCGGGCTTCGGCGCACGGCCCTCTGGCCAGCCGTGGGCTGGGCCGCGCTCGGCATGGTGTCCTTCTACATCGCCGCGGCGGTCTACACGGCGCTCGTCTCGCCCGACGCCGAGCAGACGGTCGCCCAGGACCTCGGCGCCGACGAAGGCACCTTCGGCATGATCGCGGCCGGCTTCATGGTCATCTGCGTGGCGCCGTTCGCGGAGGAGTTCTTCTTTCGCGGCTTCTTCTACCGCGCGCTCCGCAGCCGCTACTCGGTGATCGTCGCCGCGCTCATCGACGGGGCCCTGTTCGGGATCATCCACTACGACTTCTCGGGGTCGGACGCCCTGCTGATCCTGCCGCCGCTCGCGGTCCTCGGGTTCATGTTCTGCCTCGTGTACGAGAAGACCGGGTCGCTGTGGCCTGTGGTGGCCCTGCACGCCTTCAACAACGCGATCGCGTACGGGGTGGCGGTCGAGGACGCGACCGTCTCAGTCGTCCTGGGCCCGCTGATGTTGGTCGCCTGCGTGGTGATTCCGCGCCTGATGCCGCCGGCGCCCGCGCTCTTGCGGGCGTAGAGAATCGGCGCCGACTCATGCCATAGTGGGCGGCAGATGAACGGGTCGCGTGCGCTCGCCACCGCTGTTTTGACGCTCGCTCTGGCTCCCGCGGCGGCTCACGCGCAGGTCACGGCGCCGCCCGCACCCGCCCCGCCGCCCGCCCCCCCACCCGCGCCGGCACCGAAACCCACGATTCCGCCACCGCCGTCCGTGCCCACGCCTGCTCCGGCCGCCGGCGCGGCCAGCATCAAGGTGACCCGCGGGCTGGCCACCAAGGGGATGCGCTACTCGGCGCCCTTCCAGCAGCTTTTCGTGCGCGGCCGGGTAGCGCCGTACGTCGCGGGTCAGACCGTGACGCTGCGTGTGGTCCGTGAGGGCAAGGTGGCCAAGCGGATCCGCGGTCCGGTCGGGCCCGGAGGGCGCTACAAGATTCCGGTCAAGCTCGCCAAGACAGGGCTCTTCCGGCTTGTCGTAAGGCATGGGGGGACGCCGGCGCAGGCGGCTTTCCGCACCCGCGGCAAGCGTGTGACCGTCGTGGACTGGCAGGCCGGGGCAGGCGAGAGCGGCGTCAAGGTCCTGTTGCTCCAGCGCGGGCTCCACCGGCTCGGGTACTCGGTGCCCGTGACCGGTCACTACGACTGGCTCACCGCCAACGCGGTGAACGCGTTTCGCAAGGCGAACGACATGGGGCGCGACGGCTACGCCCTGAAGTCGGTGTACGCGAAGGTCTTCCGGGGCGACGGAGCGTTCAAGCTGCGCTACCCGCAGACCGGGAAGCACGTGGAGTTCGACTGGTCCCGGCAGCTGCTCGTCCTGGCCGACAAGGGCAGGCCGTATCGGGTCTACCACACGTCGTCGGGTAAGGCGTCGACCCCGACCGTGTTTGGCAGCTACCGCTTCTACCTGCAGACGCCCGGCACGAACGCCAAGGGGATGGTGCACTCCTCGTACTTCATCGGGGGGTATGCGATTCACGGCTACGCCTCGGTGCCGAACTACCCGGCGAGCCACGGCTGTCTGAGGGTGCCGATCCCGAACGCCGCGTCGATCTTTGGCTGGATCGATATCGGCGATCCGATTTACTCGTACCGGTAGGTCCTTGCGTTCAGTTCGGGCGTGCGCTGAGGGTTGGGCTGCCCAGGACGGCTTGCTGGTGAGGGGGTCGGGTCCGGTCGGGTGACCTTCATTCCCGGAAGGATCCCGGGTTGTGCCGCCAGGGGCGGCAAAAGTCGGGAAGGCTCCCGGGACCCTTCCCCGACGCGAAAGCCCCGCCCGGGTTGCGGACGGGGCTTCCACGGTTCCCCCTCGGCTACGCCCCTCCGTTTGGAGGGGCGTCCGAAGTGCTATTGCGCCGGGGCTGCCGCGGTGTCGACGGGTGCGGCCGGGGCTGCCTCCGCCGGAGCCGCGGCCGGCGTGGTCTCGGCCGGGGCCGGAGCTGCGGGCGCCGCCTCCGCGGGAGCCGGGGCCGGGGCCGCTTCGACAGGCGCCGGGGCCGCCTCCACGGGTGCCGGCGCCGGTGCGGGGGCAGCCTCGACCGGTGCTGGTGCCGGAGCAGGGGCGGGGGCCGCCTCCACGGGCGCGGGTGCCGGAGCCGGAGCGGGGGCCGGCTCCACCGGGGCAGGGGCGACCGGAGCCGCCTCCACAGGCGCGGGCGCCGGAGCCGGGGCGGGCGCGGGCGCCACCTCGACAGGGGCCGGGGCTGGGGCGACCGGAGCCGCCTCACAGGCGCGGGGGCCGGGGTTGGGGCGACCGGAGCCGCCTCCACAGGCGCGGGTGCCGGGGTGGGGGCAACAGGGGTCGCCTCGACGGGAGCGGGGACCGGAGCCGCCGGTGCGGGAGCGACCGGAGCGGCCTCGGTCGGAACCGGAGCGACTGGAGCCGCCTCGGCCGGGACGGGAGCGACCGGAGCGGCCTCCGCCGGGACCGGAGCCGCGGGAGCGAGCGCCGTTGCCGGGACCGGGGCCGGGACCGGTGCAGCCGCGACCGTGGGCGTACCTGCTGCCGGAGCGCCGGCGGGCGCGATCGCGCCGCCGCCCTGCGAGATGACCTCCTGGCCGACTGCGGCCTTCGCGGCCGCGCGGTACCTCGCGACCATGCGCGCGGCCTTGGTCTTGGCGCGCTTCGACGACGCCGGCCGCTTCGCGACGGCCAGGTCGGGGCCGCCGATCGCGTTGACGCGCGCCGTCGATGCGGTGCTCTTGCCGGGGATTGCCCCGCCGTTCATGTACGTCGACGGGTTCTGGGCCTGGCCGTTGACCCGCGTCTCGAAGTGCAGGTGCGGTCCCGTGCAGGAGCCGGTGCAGCCGACGTACCCGATCACCTGTCCCTGCTGCACCTGAGCGCCCTGCGAGACCGCAAAGCGGGACATGTGCGCGTAGCACGTCGAGAATTGGCTCGTATGGGTAATGCAGACGATGTTCCCGTAGCCGCTCTGCTGGCCGGCGAGGCTGACGCTTCCGCAGGCCGCCGCGCGAATCGGGGTGCCGCTCGGCGCTGCGAGGTCGACGCCGTCGTGGTTGCGGCCCCAGCGTGGGCCGAACGGAGAGGTCTGGGTGCCCTTGACCGGCGCCGCGATCGTCGTGGACCCGCAGCTGCCGGTGCCGGGGATTGGTGCGGGCGCCGGCGCCGGGGTCGTGGACTCGGGCGTCTGGACGGGGGAGCCGGCCTCGCCGCCACCGCCATCGCCACCGCTGGAGACGGTGTCGCCGCCGGAGCCGCCCTCGCGGCCCGAGCCGCCCTCGCCGTCGGAGCCGGTATCACCGGTCGTTCCGCCGGCCACGTCGCTGCCGCCAGCGGCCGCGTCCTGGGCGTCGCCCGCTTGCGTCGTGAGTCCGCCCTGGCCGCCGCCGGCCTGAGTTGACGCGCTCGCAGCGGCCTCGACGTCGAGCTGTTGCCCGGCCTCCACGAGCCGCCGCTCGAGACGCTGCTTGACCTCGGTCGGGACGTTGTCGCCGCCGACGCCCGAGGCGCTTGCGCCGCTCCCGCTCTGGAAGAGTGATCCCCACGTGACCGGTCCCACGATGCCGTCGACCTGGAGGCCGGCACGCGACTGGTACTGGCGAACTGCAGCGTCCGTCTGGGGGCCGAAGATCCCATCGGCCGCCACGCCGAGCGCACGCTGGACGTGTGCGACAAGCTCACCCTGGCTGCCCAGCTGGAGCGGCAGGCCGCCCTCGCGAATCTCGATGGCGCGGTTGGCGGGCGACGCGGCCGCAACCGTCGCCTGCAGGCCGCTCGACATCTGGGCCGCGGCGACGGACGCGCCGGGCCCGGCCACCATCGCCGTGGCCAGCGCTGCGGAGATGTGCTTCTTGCGTGCCTGCTCCCGTCTTGCCTTCGGCAAGAGCCTCCTGCGCCGGCGCGAGCGCACCTGCGAGTCCAACCAGAGCTCAGGCTGGGCCAGATCCCTGTAGGCGGTCATCCGTCATGTCCCCTTCCGTTCGGGCCTACGGGGTTAGCTGACGGGCTCGCGCTGGAAGATGCGCTACGCGGCTCTAGGGTCCGCGACTCGCCCCTGGTGGCTCATCGCCACCAACCTGGTTCCCCCGTTCGCACTCACCCGGCGGCGGGCGGCGCGACTCGGCGCTTGACTTCAATTCACGCAAACAGCCCTTTGCAGGGAAAGTTGCGCGGGAGCAGACTAGCGAAGTCCTTCGAGGCGCGACCTCGAAGTCCTTCCCGGCAAGCTCAGGCCGTGCGCCAGTCGCCGCCGTGCGCGCGCTGCTTGGGGAGCATGTTGGCGACCAGCCCGAGCAGCAGTCCGTAGACCAGCAGGCCGAGGATCGTGGGCACTCCGTTGGCCACCCACGCGTTCTCCGAGTCCACAAGGTCGGCGAACGGCGCCAGCAGGACGTCGTTGGCATCGTCGATCGCTTCGCGGAAGTCGCCGTTGCGCTGTTCGCGCATGCGCTCCTCGCGGGGGTCCGGCGATATCACCGCCGGGCTCTCGCTCGCGCTCTCGAGCTCCGACGCCAGGGCGTTCTGCTGGTTCTGCGAACCACGGTCCATCTCGTCCACGGCGAAGAGCGCGAAGCCGAGAAGAACGATCCCCGTAGCGAGGATCGCGATTGAGCGGATGCCTGATCCCATCGCCATTACCATCGGCACGCCCGCCACGACCATGACTTCCGCGCCCGAGATGTCCACACATGGCTGACGCCCGTGAGCGGCTCGTGTCCGAGCTGCGCGAGCACGCGCTGGTCATCGGGGAGGTCACGCTCACGAGCGGCGCGACCGCCCAGTACTACGTGGACGCCAAGCGGGCGATCCTGATGCCGGCCGGCTTCCGCGCTCTCGGCGAGCTCGTGGCCGCCGAGGCCGGACGGGCCGAGGCCACCGCGGTGGGCGGGATGACGATGGGCGCCGACCCCGTTGCGTGCGCGGCGCTCGCGGCCGGGGCGCAGGTCAAGGCCTTCTTCGTGCGTAAGGAGAAGAAGCAGCACGGGCTGCAGCGCTGGATCGAGGGCCCGCCGCTCGAGCCGGGCGAGCGCTGCCTGATCGTCGAGGACGTGGTTACCACCGGCGGCTCGACGGTCAGGGCGATCGAGCGGGTGCGCGAGGAGGGCCTCGATGTGGCGGGCGTGGTGAGCGTGCTCGACCGCCTGGCCGGTGGGCGAGAGGCGATCGAGGCCGCGGCCGGGGCGCCCTACCTCCCGCTCACGACCATCGACGACGTCTATCCCGAGCGCCCCGACCGTTAGCCGGCGGCAAGCCAGGCGTCGATCAGCCTGCGGGCGATCGAGTACGGCGGCGAGAGGAGGATCTCGCTGCGCCCCGCGGCCGCCTCCTCGACCTCCTCGCGGCGAAACCAGCGCACGTCCTCGAGCTCGTCGCCGTCGGGTCGCGGCTCGCCGCCCTCGGCCGACGCCTGGAAGCCGAGCATGAGCGAGCTCGGGAAGGGCCACGGCTGCGAGGCCACGTAGCTCACCTCACTCACCTCGATTCCGGACTCCTCACGCACCTCGCGCCGCACGGCGTCCTCGAGCATCTCGCCCGGCTCGACGAATCCGGCCAGCACCGAGTAGCGCCCCGCCGGCCAACGCGGCGACCGGCCGAGCAGGATCCGGTCGCCTCCATCCGAGACGCGCACGATCACCACCGGGTCCGTCCGCGGAAAGTGGTGCGCCTCGCACGCCGGACAGCGCCGCTCATGCCCGGCGTCGACGACCTCGGTGGCCGCGCCGCAGTTGGCGCAGAAGCCGTGCCGCCGGTGCCACGACAGCAGGGACGCCGCATATGCGGCAAGCGCTGCCTCGTCGGCGGGCAGCTCGGTGGCCGCCTCACGCAGGCCGGCCGGGTGGCCGGCCTCGGGCTCGGCGGCGCTCACGTCGGACGCGAACAGCGGCGTCTCGCCCGCGAGCCCGAGGAAGACCTCCGACTGGTCGGCCGACCCGAGCAGCAGCCGCCCGTCCTCGATCCAGACGCCTCGCTCCGAAAGCTGTACTGCGCGGGCGCGGGGATCAGAGCGGCGGGCCGAGAGCCACTCCGGGTCGCGGCGTTCCGTGGGCGCACGGTCGAGGTCGGCGCCGGTGAAGACGATCACGCGGGTCAGGCGGAGGGACGTGCGCGGCGGCGGCGCTGGCCGCGGAGCGCCCGGAGCGCCGCGGCCGCGGGGCGGGGCCTGTGGTCCGTCGAGGCGGGCCGCGCGGCCGGCTCGGGCTTCTCGTGCACCACGAGCACGGGGGTTGCGATGTCGCGGAGACGCTCACCGACCGGCCGCTTGAGGCACACCCGGACCGCGCGCGCCGCCTGGCCCACGACGACGAGGTCCCAATTGCCGCTCTCAGCCTCTCGCAGCAACGCCGCCGCCGGGTCTCCGTGGGTCACGAGCTTCGTGACTGGGATCTCGGGCGGAACCGCCCGCGTGGCTGCCTCGATGACCTTGCACGCCCAGTTCTCGAGCTGCTTGCACATCCCGTCCCGGCTCTGCGGAACGGCCACGGGGCTCGCCCAGATCACTCCCGAGGGCTCCGGAGCGCTGACGAGGAGCCCGATTCGGCCATGGCCCTCCTCGGCCAGCTCGATCGCCCTCTCGAGGGCAAGTCGAGCGGCGGGGCTGTCATCGACTCCAACGAGTATTCGATGAAACACGGGCCACTCCGTTTGCTTAGCGTGCTAACGAGCCTACCAACAACCGTTAGCACGCTAAATTCTTAACCATGTCCGCGCCGGACGCAAGCGGGACGCAGCACGAAGGGGCGCACACCGAGTTCGCCGAATCGCTCGAGGCACTCTTCACCGCCGTCCTGCGCGCCAGCGGACGAGGCGTCCCGGGTGGCGACACGGAGCTGACGATCTCTCAGTACAACGTCCTGTCCGCGGTCGGCGAGCGCGCGGCGACGGTCACTGAGATCGCCGCTGCGGCCGACCTGGCCGTGCCGACCGCCACCCGCTCGCTGCGCGCGCTCGAGGAGCGTGGATTCGTGCGCCGCCGGCGCGGTGAGAATGGCGACGGGCGCGTCGTCACCGTCTCGCTCACGCCCACCGGCAGCCGCGTACTCGCCGAGAAGACGACCTGGGTGAGGGCACGCCAGCGGGCCATCTTCGATCGGCTCAGCCCAGCCGAGCGCCGCACCGCCGCCGGGCTGCTCAGGGTGATCGCCGAGGACATCCACGAGCTCTGAGCGGGCCTGCTACGAGGGCTGCTTTTCCGCCAGGTCGGCGACAGCCCAAACGCGTCGAAGAGGCTCGCGTCGAACGTCGTGATCTCGGCGATCACGCCGCCCTCGACGCGCAGGACGTCGAACTTGAACGCCCGGTACTCGGAGTCCCCGGGCTGGCGGAGGTAGCTCGCGGCCGTCGGCTGCCGGTTGGCACGCGTGGGCACCAGGAGCCAGTCGCCCGGCGTCTCCGGGCCGAAGGCGCGCTCGAGGAGCAATGCCATCGCCTCGCGGCCCTCGAACAGGAACGGATGCGGGGGCATCGTGATCCGGATGTCGTCCGCGACCATTGCGGCCGCGGCCGCCGCGTCACCGCGCTCGTGAGTGTCGATGAAGCCCTGAAGCAACCTGCGCTCCTGTTCGGTCAGCTCCTCGGTCGAGCGCTCGAGCCGCTCCGCGGACCCGCAGCTCCTGCACCGTCTGCCGTGCGCGCTGGAGCGCGCTGTTGGCCGCCGGGACGCTCATCTCCAGGAGCGCGGCGGTTTCGCGGGCCGGCCATTCGAGCACGTCGCGCAGGATCAGGACGGCCCTCTGCCTGGGCGGCAGCGTCTGGATCACCGCAATGAACGTCAGCTCGATCGTCTCGCGAGCCACGACCACGGCGTCCGGCTCGGCCTCGCGCGGGGCCATCTCGTCGAGGAGCCGGTCGGGGTACGGCTGGAGCCAGGGCACGTCCCGGAACGAGTGCAGCGCAGGCACGCGTCGCTCGCTTCGCCGGAGCTCGTCGAGGCAGGCGTTCGTCGCGATCCGGTAGAGCCAGGCCCGGAACAGCCGGCCGCCTTCGAAGCGCTCGCGGCCGCGCCAGGCGCGCATGAAGGTCTCCTGCACCTGGTCCTCGGCCGCCTCGAAGGAGCCGAGCATCCGGTAGCAGTGCACGTGGAGCTCCCGCCGGTGCGGCTCGACCAGCGCAGTGAAGGCGGACTCGTCGCCGCCTTTCGCTGCGGCGACGAGCTCCTCACGCGGCGCCGGGCCCGGCTTTGTCATATCGCCGGAACAAGGCCGCAGGTCACGTTCGCGGTGGTGGCTGTCATGCCGGAGGCACGGTCCGATGCCAGGAAGGCGGCCGTCTCGGCCACCTCGGCGAGCCTGGGCGCGCGGCGCAGGATCGCCATCCCGGCGATCATCCGCACGGCCTCCTCGGGGTCCGGTCCCTCGCTCGACACCTCCTGGATCTTCGCGCGTGTCAGGGTCTCGACGACGCCGGCCGTATAGATGGGCAGGACCCGCACCCCCTGCGGCCCGGCTTCGGCGGCGAGGTAGCGCAGGAAGGTCTCGATCGCCGCGTCGGCGGGGCCGGTGCCGCCCATGCCGGGGTGGGCTCCCTTCGCGGAGCCGCTCGTGAGCGACAGGATCACGCCCGCTCCCTGCTCGCTCATGAGACGCGCTGCGGTGGTCGCCGTGTTGAAGTGGGCCTGGAGGCCGGTTGTGACGGGCCGCGCGAGGTCCTCCCAGCTCATCTCGACGAGCGGGATCCCCTGCACGTCGCCCCGCGAGACCAGGTTGAAGGAGACGTCGACGCTCCCCGCCTTCGAGGCGACGCCGCGGGCGTGCTCCTCGACCGCTTGGCCGTCGAGGGCGTCGAGCACGGCGACCTCGGCCGAACCGCCGGCGCCCCTGACCTCCTCGGCCACGGCCTCCAGCGAGTCACGCGTGCGACCGGTGAGGAACAGGTTCGCGCCCTCGCGGGCAAACGTGCGGGCAACGCCGCCGCCGATCCCGCCGCCGGCGCCGTAGATGATGCAGTTCTTGTTCTCGAGCAGCATTTCGACCTCCTGGGTCAGTGGGTGCAAGTGCGCGTCTAACGGCGGCGTACTCAGGAACTCATCGGTCGACCGATGACCCCGGCCGGGCCGGGCTAGTGCCCGTTGAGGCGCTCGAGCCGGATCCGAAGCGGGACGCTGTAGCGCTGCGCGAACGTCGCGGGGCTCATGCCGATGCCCGCGATGTGCTCGTCGTACTTGGCCAGGTAGTCGCTGGAGCGATCGGCAGGCGGCGTGTCAGCATCGACCCTCGCGCGCCCGGAGAGCACCACGATGTCCCCGCCGCGGCCGTCCCCGTCGAAGTTCAGCGTCACGTGTGGGTTGGCGTCGATGTTGCGGACGCGCGCTCCGGGCTCGCTGTACATAACGACCGCCTCGGCCCCGTCCCATATGAACCACACCGGGCGCGGGAGCGGCCATCCGACGGGCGTGACCGTGGTCATCCACACGACGATCTCCTCGCGCAGATGCCGAGCGACGCGAGCGCCGAACGCGGTGCCCTGATCGATCACCGGGCGATCATACGACCGCGCCCTACGTCACATTCCTTCGTCGCGTTCCGTCATAGAGGAGACGAACGAAATCCAGCCGACGTGACGAGGAGATCGATTTCAGATGGAACGCAAGTGGTGGACCCTGATCGCCGTCTCGGTGGCGACCTTCATGCTTCTGCTCGACATCACGGTCGTCAACGTGGCGCTGCCGTCGATTCGCGAGGACCTCGACGCCAGCTTCACCGATCTGCAGTGGGTGGTCGACGCCTACGCGCTCACGCTGGCCGCCCTGGTGCTGACGGCGGGCTCGCTCGCCGACCGCCTCGGGCGCCGCAGGCTGTTCGGCGTCGGGCTGGCGATCTTCACGGCCGCTTCTCTGCTCTGTGCGCTGGCGCCGGACCCGACCTTCCTCAACCTGGCACGCGCGCTTCAGGGCGTGGGCGGTGCGGTGATGTTCGCGGTGTCCCTGGCCCTGATCGCCCAGGAGTTCACGGCCGGGCGCGAGCGCGGCATGGCGATGGGCATGTACGGAGCGACCATCGGGATGGCGGTGGCGATCGGCCCGCTCGTGGGCGGGGCGCTCACCGATTCGCTCGGCTGGGAGTCGATCTTCTACCTCAACGTTCCGATCGGGCTGGCCGCGATCGCCGTGACCTACCTGAGGCTGCGCGAGAGCCGCGACCCGAATGCGACGCGCGTGGACTGGGCCGGGACCGCGACGTTCAGCAGCGCGCTGTTCCTGTTGGTGCTCGCGCTGGTTCGCGGCAACGATGAGGGCTGGGGCAGCACGATGATCGTCTCGCTGCTCGCCGGCGCCGCGGCCCTGTTTGTTGCCTTCGTGGCACTCGAGCGGCGCGCGTCCGAGCCGATGCTCCCGCTCGGGCTGTTTCGCCGGCCGGCGTTCACGGGTGTCCAGCTCGCCGCGTTCGCGGTCTCGAGCTCGCTCTTCGCGCTGTTCCTCTACCTGACGCTGTACCTGCAGAACTACCTCGGGCTTTCGCCCTTCGAGGCGGGCCTGCGCTACCTACCGATCACGCTGGCGAGCTTCATCGCGGCGCCGATCGCCGGAGCGCTGCTGTCGCGGGTCCAGGCGCGCGTGATGCTCAGCATCGGCCTCGCGGGCGTCGGCGCAGGACTGCTCCTAATGGGCGGGATCGACGCGGGCTCCGAGTGGACCACCCTGCTCGGCGGATTCCTCATCGCTGGCGTTGCGACGGGCCTGATCAACCCGGTGATCGCTGACGTGGCCGTGAGCGTGGTGCCCAAGGAGCAGAGCGGCATGGCGGCCGGGATCAACGACACCTTCCGCCAGGTCGGCGTGGCCGTGGGCATCGCCGTCTGGGGGGCGATCTTCGTGGGTCGCGGCGCCGACAAGGTGAGCGAGCTTGCCGCGGGGACTCCCGCCGCGAGCGGCGACCGCCCGCGCCAACTCGTGGAAGCCGCCTCGTCGGGCAACCTCGACCAGGCCCTGGGCGCGGTTCCCCCGCAGGCGCGCGCGACGGTCTCGAACGCGGCCCGCGAGGGATTCCTCACCGGACTCAACGACGTGCTGATGCTCGGCGGGCTGATCGGCATCGCCGGCGCCCTGCTCGCCCTCTGGCTCGTTCGCGAACACGAGATCGAGCGCCAGCCGCTGGAGTCGGAGGAGCAGTCCGAGTCCGGCGCGCTGCCGGAGGCGGCCGCCGCCTAAGCTCGTCGTCCATGACCCCGAACGCGGACGCGTTCGTCGCGGCGGCCACCGAGCAGCGCCGGACCCGCGCCGAGGCGCTGCTGGCGGCGCGGCCCGAGATCGGCCGTGACCCTTGGGCGCGCCTCGTCCTCGGCGACGGCTGGGACGGCGATGCGAACGAGGCAGGAGGGCCGCTCGGGTGGGCGCCGCTGCTGTATGTCACGCACTCCTGCTTCGCCAGCGTCGAGCTCGCTCGCAAGCTGCTCGATCGTGGCGCCGATCCGAATGCGTTCTTCGTCAACGAGTACGGCCGCATGTCGGCGCTGTACGGCGCCGCGGGGCGTGTGCACGACCCGGCGCTGACGCGGCTGCTGCTCGAGTGGGGCGCCGACCCGAACGACGGCGAGTCGCTGTACCACGCCACCGAGGCGACGAGCCCGGAGTGCGTGCGGCTCCTGATTGACCACGGTGCCGAGACGAGCGGCACCAACGCGCTGGCGCACGCGCTCGACGAGGAGCGTGAGCCCCACGTCCGGGCACTGCTCGAGGCGGGCGCCGATCCGAACGAGGGCGCACTGCTGGCGCACGCCGTGCGCCGTGGGCGAGGTCCAGGCTTCCTGGGGCTGTTGGCCGAGTTCGGAGCGGACGTCGAGCGGCAGGGCGGCGAGACGTGGCGCGGGGACGTCCCCCTGCGCACGCCCTACCAGCACGCCGTCTTACGCGGTCGCAGCGATCAGGCGCAGGCACTTGCGGAGCTCGGCGCGTTGACCGCGGTCGCCGCCGAGGACCTCGCGGTGGCGGCCGTCGCACGCGGCGAGCCTCCGGAGTCACCGCTGCCGGGGGATCTCGATCCCGACGCTCAGGAGGTGCTCATCCTGGCCGCCCTGCGGGGCCGGCTCGACTCAGTGGTCGAGGCCGTCGGGCCCGACTTCCGCGGCGTCGTCGGCGGTTCGCCGGAGGGCACGCTGCTGCACCACGCGGCCTGGGTGGGCAGCCGCGAGACCGTCCGCGAGCTGCTCGCGCGAGGCGCCGACCCTGGCGCGCGTTCGGACGCCGCCTTCGACACCCCGTTGGGCTGGGCCGCGCTCGGCTCGCAGCACTGGGAGCTGCCCGCTCGCGACTACGTCGCCGTCGCCGAGCTGCTCACCACGGCCGGCAATCCGATCGAGCCGAGGTTCCTGGAGGTCGCTGAGGGCCCGCTGTTCACCTGGCTCGACGCGCGGCTGCCGAGCGATCAGTGACGGTCAGGGACGCGACCCAGTTCTTCCCATGTCCTGCCGCTCCGCACGCTCGCCGGGCGCTCGGCCACGATGTCGGAGCCCGGCCTGGCATGCTCGTCGCTTGCCTTGACCAGGATCCAGCGACGTTCACCGGTCCGGGTCAGCCCAAAGCGGCCGCTGAGCTTCTTGCCTTGGAGCACGAAGGAGATGTGGTCCGGCTCCTCGCGCAGGACCTCGGCCGTCCCCTCGTCCCAGACGATCACGGCGCCGCTGCCGCGACCCTGCCCTTCATGAACGCCCTCGAACTCGCCGGCCTCGAGTGAGTGGTCCGCAACGGGCACCGCAAGCCGCCGCACGGCGGGATCGAGCGAGGGGCCCTTGGGTACGGCCCACGAGCGCAGCACATCGCCGATCTGGAGACGCAGGTCGAAGTGCAGGGTGGTGGCGTCATGCAGTTGTACGACGAACCGAGCCATACACGACCCAAGAATGACGACGTTCTCGAGCTCGCGCAGCGCCCGACGAGGCGCGGATCGGGGGATCGGATGAATGCTGAAGCGCGCCTCCTCGAACAGGGCTGTCAGCGTCGTCAGCGAGCGCTCCGGCATTCCCTGCTCGCGCAGGACGCGCGCGAGGTATTCGCGTGGCGCCTCGGGTGTTCGCCGGCCCAGTTCGCGCCCGGCGAGCGTCTTCTCCATGCGCGCGTAGGCCGCGATCACCGCATCGCGCGGGTCTGCGGGGTTGCGCAATGGTTCCATCGCCGTCTCGACGGCACGCCGCGCGAGCTCCGCTTCGTCCTCGCTGCGCCGCCCCCGAGGGGACGGCCGCCGCGGGATCCCGCCGCCTTGCGCGGGCCTCTACGACGGCGGCCTCGCCTGCCGCCCCACATTCGGATGTCGCGGAAGAGCAACAGGGCCGCGGCGACGATGCCCGCCAGGCCGATCCCGGCGAGCGTCCACGGCAGCCACGCCGGAGTGCCCGAGCTCTCGGCTGCGATCGAGGACGAACACCTCCGGCGGCAAGGCGCCCGGAACCGGGAAGTCCGGCGCCGGGGGGCTCACCACGGCGTCCTCGGACGCCTGGCCCGTCTCGCCCGGCGGCCCGGTCGTGCCGCGCAGCGGCTCGCGGCTGGCGACGGCGACGACAGAGACCAGCGCCGTCAGCGCGATCGCGACGGCAACGGTCCCCGTCTTGCGCGGCCGCTGCTCAGCAGGCCGGGTCGTACTTGCGCTCAGGGAGCGCATCCTTCCATTCGCTCCGAGTTAGCCGGCGCCCGGCCACGGCGCAGGCGTGCCGTGCCCAAGATGACGGGCGGACGTCCCAGCGGTAGGCGCGGCCGGCGTCGGTGATTGCGAAGAGGTGCGAGCCGTCGGGTGTGAACTGGGGGAGCAGGTAGCGGTTCGGAAGGCCAGGCAGTGGCGTGCCGAGCGGCTTCTGCGTGGGCAGATCCCAAAGGCGGATCGTGCCGTCGGTGCTGCCGGTGGCCAGCGTCCGACTGTCGGGGCTCACCGATTGCCACTCGACCCGTCCGGCGTGGCCGCTGAATGGAGGGCTGGCCGGCTTCCAGGGGCTGGCGAGGTTGAAGGGGCCCGGTTCCTCCGCGGACCACAGCCGCGCCCAGCCCTTGTAGCTGGCGCCGACCAGATGGCGGCCGTCGGGCGTGAAACGTGCGAGGTCCCAGACCGTCTCCGCTTCCGTCAGCGAGGCCTGGGAATCGCGTTTGGCCACGTCGACGATCTCGACCCCGCCGGCGGGCGGGTGGGTGACGGCAAGAGTGCGCCCGTCGGGGGACAGCGAGACGTCCCCGACGGTGGGGTAGCGAAGGGGAGCTCCGACGGGCGCCCCCGACGGCAATGCCCATAGGCGGACCTCCCCGTCGCCCGCGTCTCCCTGGACGTCGCTGGCCGTGGCCATGAGGCGTCCGTCAGCGCTGAAGCTCGGCGTGAGGATCTTCTCGTCGTGACCCCCGAGGGGCTTCACGATCCGCCCGCGGCCCGGGTCGACCAGGGCGAGGAAACCGTCGTCGGCACCGACGACGAGCAGCCTGCCGCGCGGCACGAACCCCATGCCCTGGACCGGACCCCTCGTGACTCGGAACTCGGAACGTGGCCGAAGCGTGCGAGCGTCGACGAGCGCGACGGTCCCGTCGAACTGCCCGAGAGCCAGCAGCCGGCCGTCGGGGCTGAGTGCGAAGCGAGGGAACTCGGGGTTACTCCGCCCCGCCCTGAACGGGCGGCCGAGACGGCGGCTGCCGGCGAGATCCCAGATCAGCACCTTCCCGTCGAGACCGGTGCTGTACAGCGTCGAGCTGTCCCGGCTGATCGCCAGTCCCGTGATCTGCCCGGAGTGACCCTCGAGTGTCTCGCCGGCCGACGCCCGCCTGACGTCCCACACGATCAGCCGGCCGTCCTCGCCCGCTGTGATCGCCGTGCGCCCGTCGGGGCTGAACTCCGACTCCGCCACCGCGCCGTCGTGGCGTCCGGAGGCTCTGCGCACGTTGCCGGTCGCTACGTCGACGAACTGCACCGAGCCGTCACGGCCGCCCGCCAGCATGGTGCGACCGTCCGGGCTCAGGGCCGCCTGTTCGGCGCCGATCGGCAGACGCGCGAGTGGGCGCAGGGTGCGGGCGTCGCTGACGAGGGTGTCCTCGCCGGAACCGGTGGTGATCATGCGCCGGCCGTCGCGACTGAGCATCAACGTAACGAGGTTGCGGCTGACGTGCCGCTCTGCGCCGAGGGGCCGGCCGGTGCGCACATCGAAGCGCCGGATGACGGTGCCGCGCGCCTGATCGAGCGCAATTGCGGCGGACAGCGTGCGCCCGTTTGGCGAGAAGCGCACCGTGTACATGGTCCGATCGCGCCCCATGCGAAGCCGGGCGAGCACGCGATGGGTGCGCGCGTCCAGAACGACGGGCAAGCTGCCGGCGACCGCGAGTAGTGAGCCGTCGGGGCTGAACCGAACGTCGGGCCTCAGTTCCGGGTCGACGATGACTCCCTCGTGGACAGACCCGGCGACGGTTGCTCGTCGTCCCGCGCGTCGCCGCGTGCGCGTGTCCACGAAGCTGACCGTGCCGTCGTAGTCGATGAACGCAAGCGTCCGCTCGTCGGGGCTCAGGTCCATGCTGATCAGCTGGTCGCCGTCGCCGCGCAGCACGCCGATCGCTGCCGGGCTCTTGAGCAGCGCAGCAAGCAGGTTGCTGCGCGTCTGAAGAGTGTCGTCGAGCGCCACGCCCTGGCGGGCGAGCAACAGGGCGCGGTCCAGGTCGTCCTCCGAGAGGGCCTGGGCGCCGAGGCGCTGCGCGTCGGCGGCAACCGCCTCGTCGCGCGCGTTGCCGCGCTGGTCGAGGGCGACGAGCCCGGCAATCACCGCGACGACCAGCAGGCCGAAAACGCCGGCGAGCGCGGCGCGCAGCCGGCGCTGCGAACGCTCGCCGGCGGCCCGGCTCTCGTCCAGGAAGGCCCGCTCGACCGGGTTGAGCTCGCCCCGGTGGGCGGCCGACCAGTCCAGAGCCGCTGCCAGGCGCGGGCCGCGGTACAGCTCCTCGGGGTCCCGCCCGGCCGCCTGCCACTGGCGGGCCGCTGCGCCGAGGCGGAGCTGCAACCGGCGCCCCTCCGAATCCTCTTCGAGCCAGCCACGTAGGCGCGGCCACTCCCGCAGCAGGGCCTCGTGCGCAATCTCGACCTCGCCGTCTCCGATGGTCACGAGCCGCTCCTCGGCCAGCCGAGCGAGCACTTCGGTCACACGCTGGTCGCGCCCGCCCCCGAGTTCGGCCAGTGGCACGCGCCGGCGCACGGCCGCCTCGTCCTCGCCGGCGAGCCGTAGCAGGAGCCGGCGGGCGAGCAGCTGCCGGTCCGGGTCGAGCCGTTCGTAGGCGCTCTCGGCCAGCCGGGCTACCGCCCCGTGCACGCCGCCGGCGTGCTCGTAGGCGCTCATTCGCAGGGAGCGGCCGTCACGGCGCTGCCATAGCTCCAGCAGCGAGGTGGACAGCAGCGGCAGCGCCCCGGGTTCGCCCTCGACGTCGGCGACGAGAGCGTCGACGAGCTCGGCCTCTACCCGCAGGCCGGCGCGGCGCGCCGGCAGCTCGATTGCGCGGCGCAGCTCGCTATGGCGCATCGGCCCCACCAGGACGTGGTTGGCGCCGAGCATGCGTGACAGCTCGGGATGGGCGGCACAGCGGCCATACAGGTCGGCGCGGACGGCCATGAGCACGAGCGTCCGCCGGCGTGGGTCGCGAGCATGGCTGACGAGCGCGTTGATGAATGCCCCGCGCTCGGCCTCGTCGCGGCATGTGGCAAACGTCTCCTCGAACTGATCGACGGCAATGACCAGCCGGTCCCGTGACGCGACCTCGGCGGTGGCCTGCTCGAGTGCCGCGAGCGGATGTTCGCCCGGACGCAATAGCGCCAGTCCCCAGCCATCGCTGCCCGGCAAGACGCCGTCGGCGAGCGCTGCGAGCAGCCCGGCCTGCAGCGCGGACGATTTGCCGCTGCCGGACGGACCCACGATGCCCATGAGCGGCGCGCCAGGCAGCCGCGCCACCATCTCGGCCACGAGCCGCTCGCGGCCGAAGAAGACCTCGGCGTCCTCCAGCTCGAAGGAGGCGAGCCCCTTGAATGGGCAGGCGACGAAGACCCGTTCGGCGTTCTCCAGCCCCGCGCGCGCACGCACCGCCTGTAGCTCAACCACGCTAGCCGCCACGTCGTCCTCCGCGGTGCGCAGGCCTTTGCGCTCGGTGGCTGCGCGAGCGGCCACGGCGCCCAGGCGGCGCGCCGCTTCGGTGCGCGCCCACTCGCTCGCTACGCGGTGCACGCGCTGGGGGATCCCGCCACTGGCCTCGGCGAGCTGCTCCAGCGGGATCTCCATCCGATCGCGGCCGCCGGTGTAGAGCCGTGCCACCGCGAGCACCGCGCCGCGGTCGAGCGGCGCCAGGTCGAGCGTCGCAGCGGCATGCAGCCGGGCCCCTACCGCGGGGTCCTCCGCCGTCGCCAGCACGAGCAGGGGCAGTCCGGCCAACGCCACCGCCAGCTCGCCGAGCGCGCCCAGCTGCTCCTCGCCCGCGTGGTCGACGTCGTCGACCACCAGCAGCGTCGGGCGTCCGGTGTGGCGAGCGCCCGCCAGCGCGGCTCGCGTCGCCTCCGGGGAACCCGCCCCGTCGAGGTAGAGCACCTCGCCGCGCTCGCGCTGCACATCACGGGCCAGCTCCGCCGCCAGCCGCGTCTTGCCCATCCCGTGCGTCCCCGCGACCAGCACGAACCGGCCGGCTCCACGCTCCGCCCCGCGCCAATGCTCCCGCAGCCAGTCGAGCTCGGCCTCCCGGCCCGCCAACAGCGTGCCCGCGTCGAGCTCCGGCGGCACGTCGGCCGCTTCCGCGGCCGGCACGGCAAGAGTCGGGTCCTGCGCGAGGATCGCGTGCTCCAGCTCCCTGAGCCGCTCACCGGGCTCGATTCCCAGCCCTTCGAGCAGGCTCCTCCTGGCGTCGTGGTACGCCTGCAGCGCGTCCGCTTGTCTGTCGCAGCGGTAGAGGGCGAGCATCAGCTGTGCGCGCAGGCGCTCCCGATAGGGGTGCTCGCGGATCAGTGCCTCGAGTTGGGGCACCACCTCCTCGTGGCGGCCGAGCTCCAGCTGCGCCTCAACAAGCTGCTCGAGGACGGCAGTCCGCAGGTCAGCCAGCCGGGCGATTTCCCGCTGCGCGAATGGCTCGTATGCGACGTCGGCAAGGGGTGGCCCGGTCCACAGCGCGAGTGCCCTCTCGAACGTTGAAGCGGCGCGCTCTGGGCGGCCCTGGGCGAGTTCGGTTCTGCCTTCGGCAGCGAGCAGCTCGAACTGGTGCGAGTCGAGACGATCGGGATCGAGCTGCAACTCGTAGCCGTGGTAGCGGGTCACGATGCTGCCGCCGGCTCCGTTGTCACTCCCCTGGGTGAGCGTCTTGCGCAGGTGCGAAACGTGGACCTGCAGCGTCTTGCGGGCGGTTGTGGGCGGGTGCTCCCCCCACAGCTCGTCGATCAGGCGATCGGTGCTGACCGTCTCGTTTGCGTGGAGGACGAGGAGCGCCAGCAGCGCTCGCTGCTTCGTCCCGCGCGGCGTGACCACGCGCCCCTCGTCGAGGGCCTGCAAGGGACCAAGGATGCAGAAGTCCATTGTGGCCACCGTACAGTGGGGCCCATCCCTTCACAAGCTGCTTCTGGCCTGCTTTTACCGGGTTTTTGCCGACCCGCAGCCGACCTGCGGACAATGGCTCCCGATGCTGCGAGGAGTGCCGTGATGGTGGTGGTCGCCGAACTTGCGTTCGTCTTCGTCGCGGGCATCGGTGCGGCGGTCTGGCTCGCGGTGCTCGCCCAGCGCCTGCCGGCGAGAGCGCATGTGTTCGAGTCCGCGTTGCGGCAGCCCGAGCGGACCAACTTGCGGCCGGCCCGGCTCGTGCGGGTCGAGCACCTCGTCGCATCGTCGCGCTCCAGCCTCTGGGACGCGCACACCCGCCTGCGGCCGCTGCTGATCGATATCGCCGAGGTGCGCCTGGCCAGGCGAGGCCTGCGGCTCGAGCACGACCGCGCCGAGGCCCGGCGCCTGCTCGGCACCAGCGCGTGGGAGTTCCTTCGTCCTGACCGGCCGGCGCCCGAGGACCGGCAGGCTCTCGGTATCGGGCCGCATGAGCTCGAGCAGATCCTCGACGCGCTGGAGGCCCTGTGAACGAGTCGCCGGGCGGTCATGCCGATCTCGCGAAGCGCGCCGCACGGATTCTCGACGAGGTGGAGCGCGCGGTTGTTGGCAAGCGTGACGTGCTCGAGCTCGTTCTGCTCGGCCTGCTTGCGGACGGACACGTCCTCATCGAGGACAATCCGGGCCTCGCAAAGACGCTGATGGCGCGCTCGTTCGCGGCGGTCACCGGTCTCCGCTTCGCCCGCGTGCAGTTCACGCCCGACCTGATGCCCTCGGACGTGACCGGCGCAGCGATCTACGACCAGAGAAGCGGGGAGCTGCGCTTCCAGCCCGGCCCGATCTTCACGCACGTGCTGCTCGGCGACGAGATCAACCGCGCACCGCCGAAGACGCAGGCCGCGCTGCTGGAGGCGATGCAGGAGCGCCAGGTCACGACCGAGCACGGCACCCGAGCTCTCGAGCGGCCATTCCTGGTGCTCGCGACGCAGAACCCGATCGAGTACGAGGGGACCTATCCGCTCCCCGAGGCGCAGCTGGACCGTTTCCTGCTGCGCACCCGAGTCGGCTACCCCGACCGCGAGGCCGAGCTGGAGCTGCTCGGGCGGCGTCTGGAGCGCCGACAGGATGACGTTGAGCTGGACACGGTCGTCGACCGCGACGAACTGCTGGCGATGCAGCGCGCGATCGAGCGCGTGCACGCGGGCCCCGGCATCAGGGATTACGCCGTCGACCTTGTCGCCGCGACGCGTGTGAGCGCCGATGTACAGGTCGGAGCCAGTCCCGCGCGGGACGCTGGCGCTGCTCAAGCTCGCGCGGGCGAGGGCGGGCTTGCACGGGCGCGACTTCGTCACCCCCGACGACGTCAAGCGGATCGCGGTGCCCGCGCTCGCACACCGGATCATCCTGCGCCCGGAGCTGTGGATTCAGCGCGTGAACGCCGAGGACGTCGTGAGCGACTGCCTCGACTCCGTTGCCACCCCGCCGGTTGCTGTGGCCCACGAGCTGCGATGACGCTCGCCGCTTCGCCGCGACTGCAGTCGTATGCCGCGCTCGTCACGGTCGCGCTTATCGCCGCCCTGGCTGCGGGCCGGCCGGAGCTGGCGGCGCTCGCGGTCCCGTTTCTGCTGCTCCTCGGTATCGCGCTTGGGGGCTCGGCAGCGCCGGTGCTCGACGGCAGGCTGCGGCTCGAGCGCGAGCGGGCGATCGAGGGAGAGCGGGTACGCGCGACGGTTCAGGTCCACAACCACGGGGCCCCGGCGCGTGTGGAGCTCCATCTGCCCACGGCGGCGCGACTGCGGACCGACTCGACTCCGATCGCGTTCTGGCTCGCCCACGACGAGGGGCGCTGCATCGAATTCGATTTGGCCGTCGGGCGCTGGGGCGTCCACGGGGCTGGGCCAACGGTTGTCCGGGCCCGCGACCGGCTCGGCGCGTTCGCGCTCGAGGGGACGCTCGGGCGCGCATGTGAGCTTCGCGTCTACCCGG
Source organism: uncultured Thermoleophilaceae bacterium (assembly GCA_963751835.1). Classification (GTDB taxonomy): domain Bacteria; phylum Actinomycetota; class Thermoleophilia; order Solirubrobacterales; family Thermoleophilaceae; genus JACVRW01. Next base: position 83,043 of record CAVVWD010000013.1, read on the forward strand.
GAGCCCGCCGCCTGGAGAGGCTCGTCGCAGCGCTGCGAACGCGACCGGTGCTGGGGAGCCAGGTCGCGCGGGAGCTCGGCGAGGGCATCGAGTTCGCCGATCTTCGTCCGCTCGTGTCGGGCGACCGCGTCCGGCGCATCAACTGGCGCGCGACGTCGCGTCGCGGTGTCCCGTTCGTCAACGTGCAGCATCCCGAGCACAGCACCGACGTGGTCCTGTTCCTCGACACATTCACCGAGGTCCAGCGTGCGGACGAGGGCACGCTCGACGCCGCGGTGCACGCAGCGGCCGCGCTCGCAGCGGCGTACCTCGCGCGCCGCGATCGCGTCGCGCTGGTGAGCTTCGGCGGAGTGGTGAACTGGCTCACGCCGGCCGCCGGTACGAATCAGCTCTACCGCATCGTCGATGCTCTGCTCGCCAGCCACGTCAGGCTCAGCTTTCGGTCGAAGGACGTCGCACGGCTGCCGCGCCGGCTGATTCCGGCGCGCGCGCTCGTGCTTGCTTTGAGCCCGCTGCTCGATGCACGCGGCGTGGCCGCCCTGCTCGACCTGCGCGCACGCGGCTACGACCTCGCGGTGATCGAGGTCTCGCCGGTGGCGTTGACGGCCGCCGGCGTCGCCGGACCTCAGGAGCTGCCTCTCCGGCTCTGGCGCTTGGAGCGCGACGCTCTGCGGACACGCTTCGAGACGCTCGGGGTTCCGGTCGTACGCTGGAAGTACCCGGGCACCGGCCTCGAGCTCGCAATCGAGGAGGTGATCACGTTCCGGCGCCGGGCACGACCCGCCTCGCGCGCCTAGGAACCGCGGGTGGCGCGCTCGTGCTCGGCACGGCGCTCGGTGTCATGACCGCGTTCGACGCCGGACCGAGCGCATCAGCTCTGGTCGGCGCAGCCCTGGCGATCGCCCTGCTGTCGGTCGCTCTCACCGCGGCCCGGCCCACCCTGATCCCGTTCGCGCTCCTGCTCCTGGGAGCGCTCTACGCGATCCCCGACGCTGACGGGGCGGTCGCAGCGCCGATCTTCGGCAGTGCCCTGCTGTTGACCGGAGAGCTTGCGTACTGGTCGCTCGACGAGCGCCTGTCTGTGCGGCTGCAGGCGGGCGTCCTCATGCCGCGCCTGCTCGCCAGCCTCGCGGTCGCCGCGGCGGCGATCCCGGCGAGCACGCTGGTGCTCGTCACCGCCGAGGCCGGGGTGGCGCGATCGCCGGCGACCACGGCCGCCGGAGGAGCGGCGATCGTCGCCTGCATCGCGCTCCTGACGTCGATGATCAGGCCGGCCGGGCTCCGGGCCTGCCGTTATCGACCGCGAACGACGCGAACGTTTCCACCGGGGCGTCGCTCCGGCTCACGGTCCTGACCATGCGCAGGTCTGTGCGCCAGAGCTCGCGGTCCACCAGACAACGACGTAGCCGCGCCGGTGCGCCGGGCTCAGAGCGGTGGGATCCATCGGCCTCTTACCAACGTCCCCCACTCCTCGCCGGTGTCATGCTCGCTGACCGGGTGTTCGTGCGCGCCGTAGAAGCGGAGGTCGGCGATGCCGGCCGGTCCATCGCGCAGCACCACGGCCCGCGGAAGCGCGCCCACGCGGAGAAAGTCCCGCAGCTCATAGCGCGCGTCGATCTCCGCGATCCACGCATCGTCCACGTGCCACTGAGCCGTGATCTCATGGGTCGTGGACCGCAGTTCGGCGAAGGATGCCGTCACGAGCTCGCGCACCTGATGAGTCCCCTCGGCGCGGCGGCCGTCCGTGGCAAGCAGCCGAGCCTCTGGCGCCAGGAGTGCCATCACGGCCTCAACATCGAGGCTGTCGATGGCTGCCAAGAGCCGCTCGATGGGCGACTCGCTCACGAGGCGGGAATCCTGACCCGGGCTGACCGAGGAGCGGACGTGTCGGGCGTCAACGTAGCGGCCGCCTCCTGGCGGGCGTCCGGCCAGCTGGCTGGGTGGGCACCTCGCGATCGGGCGCCGCAGGCAGAGGACGGCGGAGTGACCTGCGGCGCTCCACGGTCGCCTTCTCGCCATGATGCACGATCTCGAGCGGCTCGCCCTCCAGCAGCGTGTAGCTGGCCGTGTCGTGGCGGATCTCGACCAGCAGCCGTCGCCCGCGGAAGCAGAGCCTGAACGTCAGTCGCGCAAGAGCCTCGGGCAGGTGAGGCGCGAAGCTCAGGATCCCATCGTGGTCGCGCATCCCTCCGAATCCCGCGACTGCGCCGATCCATGCCCCGGCGAGCGAAGCTATGTGCAGGCCGTCGCGGGTGTTGTGCTCGAGGTCGTCCAGGTCCAGGAGAGCGGCCTCGGCGAGGTAGTCGTAGGCGAGCCCCAAGTGGCCGACCTCAGCGGCGAGGACAGCCTGCGTGCAGGCCGACAGCGAGGAATCGCGAACCGTCAAGGCTTCGTAGTAGGCGAAGTTGCGGGCCTTCTGCTCGTCCGTGAACGCGTCGCCGCGGGCGTGCATTGCAAGCACCAGGTCCGCCTGCTTGACGACCTGCTTGCGATACAGGTCGAAGTAGGGGAAGTGCAGCAGCAGCGGGTATTGCTCGGGCAGGGTGCCGGCGAAGTCCCAGCGGTCGTGCTCGGTGAACTCCTCCGCCTGGGGATGGACGCCGCGGTCGGCGTCGTATGGGATCACGATGGTTCGTGCGGCGTCCCGCCAGCCCGCCGCCTCCTCGTCGTCGACGCCGAGCGTGGCCGCGACCTGAGGCTGGCGCTCGACGGCCTCGGCCGCCGCATAGAGGTTTCGCTGCGCCATCAAGTTCGTGTAGACGTTGTTGTCGGCGATCGCGCTGTACTCGTCTGGACCGGTCACGCCGTCGATCCGGAACCGCCCGGCGGCATCGTGATGCCCCAGCGAGCGCCACAGCCTCGCGGTCTCGACGAGCAGGTCGGTGCCGATGTCGCGCTCGAACGCCTCGTCCCCGCTCGCCGATCGATAACGGGCTACGGCACCGGCGATGTCCGCGTTGACGTGAAACGCAGCGGTGCCCGCGGGCCAGTAGCCCGAGCACTCTTCCCCGCGGATCGTGCGCCAGGGGAACGCCGCGCCCTCGAGACCGAGCTGCCGCGCCCGCTCGCGCGCGAGCTCGAGCGTCGCGTGTCGCCAGCGAAGCGCATCGGCGGCGGCGTGAGGAGCGGTGTAGGTGAGGACCGGCAGCACGAACGTCTCCGTGTCCCAGAACGCGTGGCCGTCATATCCTGATCCCGTCAGGCCCTTCGCGGCAATCGCTCGCTGCTCGGCTCTGGCGCCGGCCTGCAGGATGTGGAACAGGCCGAACCGGACCGCCTGCTGCAGCTCGGCGTCGCCGTCGATCTCGACGTCGGCGCGTTCCCAGAAGTCATCGAGGTACGCACGCTGCTCGGCAACGAGCGCGTCCCAGCCCCTGTGTTCCGCTTCGGCCACTGCGCCCCCGACTTGGTCCCGAACCGCGGGCAGCGACCGCTGGCTCGACCAACCGTAGGCGAGGAACTTCACCAGCCGCAGCGGCTCCCCGGGAGAGACGTCCGCGGAAACCGTCAGGCGCGCGAGGTCCTCGTAGCTGTCGATCGACGACTCCACTCCTTCGGGTCCATCGATCACGTGCCCCATCGCGGCCGACAGCCTGAGCCCGCTCGCCGAGGTCGTGTGCGTCAGGACCGCCAGCCTGTCAACGGCAGCTGAGGACTCCGCGCGGAGCGGCGAGGCCAGCGCCGCCGCCACCCGCGGGTCCATATCCCTATCCGGCATCGACTCGTTTGCCACGAGCTCCGACTGGATGACCACGGGTATCTGCCCGTCGAGCGGCTCGACCTCGTACAGGATCGCCGCCACGGCGCGCTGGGAGAACGAGACCAGGCGAGTCGAGGAGACGCGAACCTGACGCGCCGTCGGGGACACCCACTCCGCGACCCGGTGGAGGAGACCCGTGCGTAGGTCGAGCACCCGCTCGTGCCTCCGAAGCTCCCCGTAGCGGACGTCGAAGGGCTCGTCCTCGACGAGCAGGCGGATGATCTTGCCGTTGGTCACGTTCACCACCGTCTGCCCCGACTCCGGGTTTCCGTAGCCCGCTTCGGCGTAGGGCAGGGGGCGAACCTCGTAGAACCCGTTCAAGTAGGTGCCCGGCAGGCCGAACGGCTCGCCCTCGTCCAGGTTGCCGCGCAGGCCGATGTGACCGTTCGCCAGCGCGAACACCGACTCGGTCTGCGCAAGGGTGTCGAGATGAAGCTCGGTCTCCCGAACGGCCCACGGCTCGACGGGGAAAGCGCGATGCTGGATCATCGGGCACCGATCAGTTCCGCGAGATCGCGGACCACGACATCGGCGCCGTGGGTCCGCAGGGCGTCGGCTTGGCCGGCACGATCGACTCCGACCACGAACGCGAAGTGTCCCCGGCGCCCGGCTTCGACTCCAGCCAGCGCATCCTCGAACACGGCGGCTTGACTCGGCCCTACGCGGAGCGCCCGTGCGCCCGCCAGGAACGTATCGGGAGCGGGCTTGCCGCTGAGGTGCTCCCGCTCGGCGAGCTGACCGTCAACGACCTGCTCGAACAAGTCGAGAATTCCCGCGGCGGCGAGTACGTCGCGGCAATTGGTGCTCGAGGACACGACGGCGCGGCGCAGGCCGGCGGTGCGGGCTGCCGCCACGTAGCGCACCGACCCCTCGTACGGCTGCACGCCCTCGTCGTGGATCATCCTCAGCACGAGGTCGTTCTTGCGGTCGCCGAGCCCGGTGATCGTCTCAGCGCCGGGCGGATCGTTCGGAGCCCCTTCTGGTAGCTCGATGCCGCGGGAAGCGAGAAACGAGCGGACCCCCTCGTAGCGGGGCTTGCCGTCAACGAACTCGTTGTAGTCGGCAACCGAATCGAACGGCAGGAACCTCTCACCCGTCCTCCCTGCTCGTTGGCGCAGGTAATCGTCGAACATCTGCTTCCACGCGGCGTCGTGGATCTTCGCCGTCTGAGTCAGCACGCCGTCGAGATCGAAGAGACACGCGCTCACGCCGGCAGGCAAGCCGAGCACGGTGGAACCTATCTCCCCATGCCCGGCCGGGGGGAGGGAGAACGACGGGCCGCAAGCCACATGGCTCGTCAATGGTCGCCGAGGACACCGTCGCTGTCATCGGCCTGGCGACGACAGTTGGCCGTAATCCCTATGGCGTAGGCACCGTCGTAGGGTCGCCCCTCAAGCCGGCACGGCCATCAGCCCAGCGTCGCACAGCGCGCGGGCAAGCTGCTTGCGCGAGTTGACGCAAAGCTTCGACTCAGCCGGTGTCCGAGAGCGCCTCGGACGCGGCCTGTTCGATCAGCTCAGCCACTGCTGCCGGCTGCGACAGGTAGATCGAGTGGCTGGCCGCAGCCTCGACCACGGTCGCGCCCGCCCGCTCGGCCATCGAGCGCTGGGCTGGCGGTGGGATCATCCGGTCGTCGGTTGCCACTAGGTACCAGCTCGGCTTGCTCCGCCACGCCGCCTCGCTGATCGTGCCACCCAGGGCGTCGACGCCCCACGGCACCTGAGAGTCGGCCATGAACTCGGCTTGTTCGGCCGGGAGGTCGCCCGCGAACGAGGCATGGAACTTGTCGCGGTCGAGGAACAGGAAGCCGTCCTGCGGCGGCAGGATCGGCGGCACAGGCGCGCCGGGCGGCGGATCGGCGATCAGCGTGTTGACGGACTCGCCGGTGTCCGGCGCGAACGCTGCGATATAGACGAGCGCCGCCACGTTCGGATCGTTGCCCGCCTCGGTGATCACCGCTCCGCCGTAGGAGTGGCCGACGAGGATGACCGGTTCGCCCTGCGCGTCGATGACCCGCCTCGCGGCGGCGGCGTCGTCCTCGAGCGACAGCGTCGGGTTCTGGACGATGCTGACGCTGTAGCCATCCGCCGTCAGCAGCCGATAGACGTCCTGCCAGCCGGAGCCGTCGACGAAACCCCCGTGGACGAGAACGACCGTGCCGGGTCCAGCCATGATGCCTCCTTCGAGAGGTGGAAAAGATGGCGGCGAGCCTAGGTCGCCTCCAAGCCCGCGTCAATCGCGCCCTGCTCACGGGGCGCGGCGTAGGTCAGCCGGCGAGCGGGATGGCGGCCGCGACCAGCGTGCCGCCGTCGGCCGGGCTCTCGACGGCGAGCCGGCCGTCGAGCACGGCGAGCCGGTCCGCCAGACCCAGCAGGCCGCTTCCGTCGGCCCGGGCGCCTCCCACGCCGTCGTCGCGCACACGGACCTGCAGCGTGCCGTCCTCGAGGTGCGCCGTGACCGCCGCACGGCCGGCTCGGGAATGCTTGGCGACGTTCGTCAGCGCCTCGGCCACGACGAAGTAGGCGCTCGCCTCGACGGGGCGGGGCAGCCGGCCCACCGACACGCCGACCTCGACCGGCAGCGGCAAGCGCCCGGCGAGCGACTCCACCCCCGCGCGGAGCCCGCCGTGCGCGAGCACGGAGGGGAGGATGCCGTGCGCGAGCTCGCGCAGCTCGGCGTGCGCGCTCTCTGTCTGCTCGATTGCCTTGCTCACGAGCTCGGACGCAAGCTCGTCGTTCGCCTCGAGCGCCTGGTGCGCTTGCTTCAGAGTCATGATGGTCACGACCAAGCTCTGCTGGGCTCCGTCGTGCAGGTCGCGCACCACGCGGCGGCGCTCGTCGTCGGTCGCCGCCACGATGCGCGCGCGCGAGGCGGCGAGGTCGGAGCGCGCCTCGATGTTGGAGATCGAGGTGGCCACGAGCTCCGTGAACTCCCCGATCCGCTCCTCCGTGCCGGCCGGCAGCGGCTCCGGGCGCGGCGAGGCGGCGATCATGACTCCCCAGAGCCGTCCCTCGACGACGATCGGGGTCCCGACCGCCGAGCGGATGCCCGGCTCACGTACGGACGACGGGGACGTGGCCGCTCGCTCGCGCGTGGTCGTCGATGCGGGCCGGCCGGGCGGTTCGGCGCACCGTCGCGGTGAGGCCGTGGTCGCCCGGCGTCAGGTGCGTGCCCACCGGAACGGCGGCGTCGGGCTCGCCCCAGCTCGCCACCACCTGCACGTCGCCCCCGTCCTCGTAGCGGACGATCCTGATCGCCTCGACGTCCAGGAGTCGCCCCACCTCCTCCGCGACCGCGGCAAAGATCGCGGCGGGCGGCGACTCGCGCGCGACCAGCGTCGCCACGCGCCGCAGCGCGGCCTGCTCGTCGGCGAGGCGCTGCATCTCCGCGCGCGTCTGGACGTTCGAGATCGCGGTGGCGACGAGCTCGGTGAAGTTCTGAAGGCGCGCCTCGGTGTCCGCCGGGAGCGGACCGGACTGCCGCGAGTGGACGGCCAGTGCGCCCCACAGGCGACCTTGCACGAAGATCGGGCTACCGACCGAGGAGCGGACATGGAGCTCGTCGCGGATGAACGCGGCAATCGGCCCGGGAACCGCTGTCCAGTCGTCGACCCGCGCGGGCCGGCGCGTCTCCGCGACCATCGTCGCCGGGTCTCCCTCCTCGGTGACCCAGCGATCCGGGACGGGCGGGTGCTCGCCGTCCGCGGCCCACGTGGCCACCGGCGTCACCGTGTCGTCGGGCTCGTAGCGGATCATCCCGGCGAGGTCCGCGCCGAGCAGCGCGCCGACCTCCCCGGCCACGGCCGCGAAGAGCTCGCCCGACGGCGCGTCGCGCGCCACGAGCGTCGCCACGCGCCGCAGCGCGGCCTGCTCTTCCGCGCGGAGCGCCGGGAGGCTGCGCTCGTCGTCCTGGGATGCGATCAGGAGGATCACCGCGACTCTAACAACTGTTCAACGGTGATCGGCAACGACCTGATGCGTCGGCCGGTGGCGTGGTACACGGCGTTGGCGATTGCGGCGGACACGCCGACCACGCCGATCTCGCCGATGCCCTTGATGCCGATGGGCCTCACGGTGTCGGGTTTGCCCACGAAGACGACGTCGACGTCGGCCACGTCAGCGTTGGCCGGAATCAGGTAGTCGGCGAAGGTCGCATTGGCGATGCGACCGGTCTCGGCGTCGAAGACCGTCTCCTCGAGCAGCGTCATTCCGATGCCCATGACTGCGCCGCCGATGATCTGGTTGCGAGCCAGCTTCTCGTTGAGGATGCGGCCCGCGTCGACGGCCGACACGATCCGTGCGACGCGCAACAGTCCCAGGTCCGCGTCGACGCGGACTTCCGCGAAACACGCGGCGAAGGAGCCGTAGGGCGGCGGGCTCGCACCGTCCGCCTGCGGGTCCCTCTCGCCGTCCGCGGTTATCTCCGGCAGTCCGTGCCGGGCGAGTATGTCGACGTACCTCTCACCGAGCGCGGGAGCATCGACGACGTGGATGCCGCCTTCGGTGGTGGCGACTTCATCTTGACTCCTGCCCCGCAGCGGCGATGACTCGTCGTCGGCGACGATGTCCAGGAACGCCCGCACCAGATTGCCCGCGGCGTCCTGGATGGCGGCGCTGAGCGACGTCGCCATTCCCGAACCGCCTGAGTACGGCGCGAACGGCAGGTCGGTGTCGCCGATCTCGACCTGTACCTGGTCGATGTCGAGTCCGAGCAATTCGGCCGCGACCTGTGTCGCGATTGTGTAGGTGCCGGTACCGATGTCGGTCGCTGCGCTGCGCACATGAGCGGTGCCGTCGCGGCGGATCGACACGGTGGCCTCACAGCGCGCCTGGCCTGACGTGAACGTGACGCCGGCCATGCCGTAACCAACCAGCCAGTTCCCGTCGCGTATCGATCCGATCTCGGGCGTGCGGCGCGCCCAGCCGAATCGCTCGGCGCCGGCGACGTAGCACTCACGCAGTGCCTTGCTCGACCACGGGCGACCCGACTCCGGATGAACCTCGGCGTGGTTGCGCAGCCGCAGCTCGATCGGGTCGATGCCCAGCGTGTAGGACAGCTCGTCGAGCGCCGATTCCAGCGCGAAGTGGCCCTGCACCCTGCCAGGGGCACGCATCCAGTAAGGGGTTGGAATGTGCAGCCACGCCCGCCGCTCGTGTGTCGCCACGTTCGGGCAGGAGTACGCGTTGGTCGTGACCTGCGTGACGGGCTCGAGGCCCCCGTCGCCCAGGGCCCCGAGCGTCGCGGTGGACTCGTGATCGACTGCGACCAGCCGGCCATCGCGGGTGGCACCGAGCCGCACCCGTTGCAGTGTCTCCGGCCGGTGGCCGGCGGAGGTGAACATCTGTGGCCGGGTCAGTACCAGCTTGACCGGGCGACCGACGACCCGGGCCGCGAGGGCGGTCAGGATCACGTGCGGCCAGGCGCGGAGTGCGGCCCCGAAACCGCCTCCGAGGTACGGAACAAGAACCCGGACGCCAGTCTCAGGTAGCTCGAACGCCGCTGCGAGGGCTCTGCGCGTACTCATCGGGTCCTGGCTCGTGTCGTGCACGGTGAGCCGATCACCTTCCCAGCGGGCCACCGTGGCGAAGAGCCCCATCGGATTGTTGGTCACCGCCGCCGTGGTGAAGGTCTCGTCATAGGCCACCTCAGCGGAGGCGAGCGCGGCGGTGACATCGCCGCGATCGATGTCCTGCCCCCAGCGATCGGGCAAGACCGTGGCACCGGGGTCGTCGAGACTCACCACCGGAACAGCCTCTTCGTAGTCGATCTCGACCAGTCGCGCCGCGGCCGCCGCCTGTTCGCGCGTCCGCGCCACCACAACGGCCGCACACTGGCCCCGGTGCAGAATCCGGTTGTCCTTCAATGGCGGGGATGTAGGCGAGGGGTCGAACCGGGCAGTCGGTCCCTCGACCAGAACACGTGCGTTCTCGTGCGTGATCACCGCGAGGACGCCCGGCGCGACCTCCGCCTTGGCGGCGTCGATGCCCCTGATGGCTCCGGCCGCGATCGTGGACTGCACCAGGACGGCATGTGTGAGATCGGGGAAGGTGAAATCCGACGGGTATTGCGCGGCGCCCGTCACCTTGGGCGGCCCGTCGACCCGATCGACGGGAGCACCGATAGTCCTCTCGCGTGTGGCGGTCGTCATGACCGAACTCCCGAGACGGTTTGCAGGATTCGGACGATCGTGCGCTCGGCGAGCTCGACCTTGAAGGCGGTGCCCGCGACCGTGAACGGATCAGCAAGCGCTGCCTGCGCCGCGGCCTGGAACGTCCGGCCGGCGGCCGGTGCGCCGCGGAGAATCTCCTCGGCCTCGAGAGCCCGCCACGGCACCGTCCCGACGCCGCCGAGGGCGAGCCGGGCGCGCACGATCGTGCCGTCTTCGATCATCAGCGCCGCTGCCGCGGAGGTGAGCGCGAACTCGTACGAGGCTCGGTCGCGCACCTTCAAGTAGCCGGACCGCGTGCCGACCGGCAGTAGCGGGATTCGTATCCGCGTGATCAGCTCGCCGTGCTGAAGCACGTTCTCGATGTCCGGCCGTTCCCCCGGGAGGACATAGAACTGCGTCAGCGGGACGCTGCGCGACCCATCGACGCCCTGGATGTCGACGAGGGTGTCGAGCGCGACCAGCGGAA
>CAVVWD010000014.1:0-201338 GCA_963751835.1 uncultured Thermoleophilaceae bacterium
CGCCCCCAAGAAGAGGGGCAAGAAGCAGGAGAACGGGAGCTACGGCGCCCAGGACATCACGGTCCTCGAGGGCCTCGAGGCGGTCCGCAAGCGCCCCGGCATGTACATCGGCTCCACCGGCCCGCGCGGCCTCCATCACCTGATCTACGAGGTGATGGACAACTCGGTCGACGAGGCGCTGGCCGGCGAGGCCGACGAGGTCGAGATCGTCATCCACCCGGACAACAGCGTCACCGTCACCGACAACGGCCGCGGCATCCCGGTCGACATGCATGGAGAAGGAGAAGCGGCCGGCCGCCGAGGTCGTGCTGACGGTGCTCCACGCCGGCGGCAAGTTCGGCGACGGCGGCGGCTACAAGGTCTCCGGCGGTCTGCACGGCGTCGGCGTCTCGGTCGTCAACGCGCTGTCCGAGTGGCTCCACCTCACGATCTGGCGCGACGGCTACGAGCACACCCAGTCCTACGAGCGCGGCAAGCCGATGGGCGAGCTGAAGAAGGGCGCCAAGACCGACCGCCGCGGCACGAGCATCACGCTTCCTGCCGGACCTCGAGATCTTCGAGAAGATCGACTACGACCGCACGGTCCTCGAGCAGCGCTTCCGCGAGATGGCCTTCCTCACGAAGGGCCTCAAGATCGACTTCCGCGGACGAGCGCGGCGAGCGCTTCGAGACGACCTTCCAGTACGACGGCGGCATCGTCGACTTCGTCAAGTACCTGCACAGCCAGGGCACCCGCGAGCCGCTGCACAAGAAGATCGTCTACCTCGAGGACTCGAGCGAGATCGGCGAGGTCGAGGTGGCGCTGCAGTGGAACAACTCCTACCAGGAGGCCCTGCTCTCGTTCGCGAACAACATCAACACGCACGAGGGCGGCACGCACCTCTCCGGCTTCCGCTCGGCGCTCACGCGCACGATCAACGCCTACGCGCGCCAGAAGGGCGAGCTCAAGGAGAAGGACCCGAACCTCCAGGGCGAGGACATCCGCGAGGGGCTCACGGCGATCATCTCGGTGAAGATCGCCGACCCGCAGTTCGAGGGCCAGACCAAGACCAAGCTCGGCAACCCGCCGGTCGAGGGCTTCGTGCAGGCCGCCGTCAACAAGGGGCTCGCGGAGTTCCTCGAGGAGAACCCGACCGACGCCAACCAGATCATCAAGCAAGGCCGTCGCGGCCGCAGCGCGCCCGCGAGGCCGCCCGCAAGGCGCGCGACCTGACCCGCCGCAAGTCGGCGCTCGAGAACTCGACGCTGCCGGGCAAGCTCGCCGACTGCTCGGTGCGCGATCCCGCGCTGGCCGAGATCTTCATCGTCGAGGGCGACTCGGCCGGCGGCTCGGCCAAGCAGGGCCGCGACCGCAACACCCAGGCGATCCTGCCGCTGCGCGGCAAGATCATCAACGTCGAGAAGAACCGCATCGACAAGGTGCTCTCGAACAAGGAGATCCAGGCGCTGATCACCGCGATCGGCACCGGGATCCGCGAGGAGTTCGACATCGAGAAGGCCCGCTACCACAAGGTGATCGTCATGACGGACGCCGACGTGGACGGCGCGCACATCCGGACGCTCGTGCTCACCTTCCTCTACCGCGAGATGCCGGAGCTGATCGACGCCGGCTACGTGTACATCGCGAAGCCGCCGCTCTACAAGATCAAGTCGGGCAAGCAGGACATCTACATCGAGAAGGAGTCCGAGCTCGAGGAGGTCCTCCTGCGCGACAAGCTCGAGAAGATGGAGGTGACGGACCGCGGCGGGCAACGCATTCAGCCTCACTCACGCCCGCTGGCAGAAGTACGGCCGGCTGCTCAAGCAGTACGAGGGCTGGGCGGCGGCGCTGCGTGCCGAGTGGGGCCACGACCCGATCACCTTCCTCGAGGAGTCCACGATCCTCGACGAGGGCGCCATCGACCCGGACGCGGTGATCGCGCTGCTCGAAGGGCGAGGACCCCGAGGGCGAGCCGTACGAGACGCGCGCTGGTCAGCGAGGACGAGAACGAGATCGTCGCCCGCGTGATCGAGCGCAAGACCGGCACGGCGCAGACCTACCGGCTGCGCGCGGCGCGCTGTTCGCGACGCCCGAGTACACCGGCTTCGTGAAGATCCACAAGGAGCTCGAGGCGCTCGCCGGCACGCCGCCGTTCCGGGTCGTGCTCGGCAAGAAGGAGGGCGACGCCCTCTCGTTCGAGGAGCTGCGCTCGAAGGTGCTCGAGATCTGCCGCGACGGCGTGCCGCTGCAGCGCTTCAAGGGCCTCGGCGAGATGAACGCCGACCAGCTCTTCGACACGACCATGGACCCGGAGCAGCGCACGCTCCAGCTCGTGACGATCGACGACGCGAGCGCGGCCGACCAGATCTTCTCGATGCTGATGGGGGACAGCGTCGAGCCGCGGCGTGAGTTCATCGAGACGCACGCCCGCGAAGTCACCAACCTGGACGTCTAGGGAGGCGTCGCCCAATGAGCATCGACCAGCTGACAGGCGGGAACATCGAGCCGCGCGGGCTCGAGGAGGAGATGCGCTCCTCCTACCTCGATTACGCCATGAGCGTGATCGTCGGCCGCGCGCTCCCGGACGTGCGCGACGGCCTCAAGCCGGTGCACCGGCGGGTGCTCTACTCGATGTACGAGTCGGGCCTGCAGCCGAACCGGCCTCACCGCAAGTGCGCCAACGTGGTCGGCGGCGTGATGGGGAACTACCACCCGCACGGCGACGCCTCCATCTACGACACGGTGGTGCGCCTCGGGCAGGACTTCGCCATGCGCTACCCGCTCATCGACCCGCAGGGCAACTACGGCTCGATCGACAACGACTCGCCGGCAGCCATGCGCTACACCGAGGCCCGCCTGGCGCGCATTGCCACCGAGATGCTGCGCGACATCGACGCCGACACCGTCGACTTCGGGCCGAACTACGACGAGTCGCGCCAGGAGCCGCTCGTCCTCCCCTCGCGCTTCCCCAACCTGCTGGTCAACGGCGCCGCGGGCATCGCCGTCGGCATGGCCACGAACATCCCGCCGCACAACCTGCGCGAGGCGACCAACGCGGTCGTGGCCTACATCGACAACCCCTCGATCGACGTCAAGGGGCTCATGCGCCACATCAAGGGGCCGGACTTCCCTACCGGCGGGATGATCGTCGGGCACGGCGGGATCCGCGACGCGTACGAGACCGGGCGTGGTCGAGTGGTGGTCCGCGGCCGCGCGCACGTCGAGCCGCTGCGCCAGGGCAAGGAGGCGATCATCGTCACCGAGATGCCCTATCAGGTCTACAAGGGCGACGGGCGGGGCGACGGCAGCGGGCTGATCAAGAAGATCGCCGAGCAGGTGCAGAACGGCAGGCTCAAGGAGATCTCGGACCTGCGCGACGAGTCCGACAAGTCGGGCATCCGGCTCGTGATCGAGCTGAAGCGCGACGCGATCCCCAAGGTCGTCCTCAACAAGCTCTACAAGCACACGCAGCTGCAGACGACCTTCGGCGTGAACATGGTCGCGCTCGTCGACGGCGTGCCGCGCACCCTGGGGCTGCTGCCGATCGTCCGCAACTACGTCGACCACCAGCGCGACGTGGTCGTGCGGCGCACCAAGCACGAGCTGCGCGAGCGCGAGGCGCGCCTGCACATCCTGGAGGGGCTGCTCGTCGCGATCGCCGACATCGACGCGGTGATCGAGCTGATCCGCGCGTCGAGCGACCCCGACGTCGCGCGCGAGGGGCTGATCGAGCGCTTCGAGCTCTCGCGCATCCAGGCCCAGGCGATCCTCGACATGCGGCTCGCCCGCCTCACGGCGCTCGAGGCCGACAAGGTCAAGCAGGAGCACGCCGAGACGGTCGAGCGCATCAAGGAGCTGCGCGACATCCTCGGGGACGAGGCGAGGGTCATGGCGATCATCAAGGAGGAGCTGCTCGAGATCCGGGACGCCTTCGGCGACGACCGCCGCACCGAGATCACGCACTCCGAGGACGAGATCGACATCGAGGACCTGATCGCGGACCAGCAGATGGTCATCTCGATCACCCACTCGGGCTACATCAAGACGCTCCCGCTCGCGACCTACCGCCAGCAGCGCCGCGGCGGTGTCGGCGTGATGGGCATGGAGATGAAGGACGAGGACTACATCGAGCACCTCTTCGTGTGCTCGACGCACGACTACCTCCTGTTCTTCACGAACCGCGGCAAGGTCTACCGCCAGAAGGTCTACGAGCTGCCCGAGGCCCAGCGGACGGCCAAGGGGCGCGCGCTCGTGAACCTGCTGCCGCTGCGCGAGGGCGAGCGGGTCCAGGCCGTGCAGGCCACGCGCGACTTCAACGAGGGCAAGTACCTCGTGTTCGCGACCAGGAAGGGGCAGATCAAGAAGACCGAGTTCGGCCTCTACAACACGCCGATCAAGGCCGACGGCATCATCGCGATCAACATCCGCGACGACGACGAGCTCGTGGCGGTGCGCCGCACGAGCGGGAACGACGACATCATCATGGTCTCCCGCTCGGGGCAGGCGGCGCGCTTCAACGAGGACCAGGTGCGGCCCATGGGCCGCGACACCGCCGGGGTCAAGGGCATGAACGTCGAGCGCGGCGACAACCGCGTGCTCGCCATGGACGTCGTGCGCCCGGACACCGAGCTGCTCGTGGTCACCGAGAACGGCTACGGCAAGCGGACGGCCATCGAGGAGTACCCGGTCAAGGGCCGTGGGGCGATGGGCGTCAAGACGATCGGCCTCACCGAGAAGAAGGGTGGCGTTGCCGGCGCGCTCATTGTCAAGGAGCACTACGACCTGGTGTTCATCTCGCAGAACGGAATGGTCCAGCGCACGGGCGTGAGGGGCATCTCGAAGCAGGGCCGCCCGGCGCAGGGCGTCCGCGTGATGAACCTTCGCGAGGACGACGTGGTCAGCGCGGTGGCGCTCGTAATGGAGACCTCCGAGGACACCGCCGCCCAGGTGGTGGCGGAGGACTAGTGACCCGAGTCGTCAGCTGGCGCTCGGGAGCGAGGCTCAGACCTCCGGGTCTGCTTCAATCTCCCCTACCAGAGAAAGGGGGTGGTCCGAGCTTGACTGACAGATTTCTTGGGACCCTGGAGGTGTCCGGCCGCTAAGCCGGTGCTGGGCCCCGTTTAGCGGAGTCCAACCGAGACGCCGTTGGCGGGTCTGGCCGGGAATGGTCCCTCCGGCCTCAGGAGCCGCCGACCAAGTCCAGCCAATATTCGAGGGGCGCCCTGCGGGGCGCCCCTCGAGCTTTCAGGGGGTCGTCTCGGTCTCGGTCGTGTTGGTGTTGGTCTCGGCCGTCTGCTCGAGCTCGTCGACACGCCCCTCGAGATTCCCGAGGCGGCGGTTCAGCCGCGTGACGTCCTGGGTGGCCTTCGAGAGGTCGTCCTCCACCTGCCCGAGCCGGTCGTCCAGGTTCGAGACGTCCTCCGAGGTAGGCAGCTCGTCGATGCGCGACTCGAGATCATCGATCCGGGCGTCCAGCTGGCGCTGGACCCGGCCCGCTTGGCCGGTTGCCTCCTCGCCCGCGGCCTCCTCCGCCTGGTTCGCCTCGATGAGCGCGAACACGGCGAGTCCCGTTGCGGCGACCGCCCACACGCCGGCGACGATCAGCCAGCGGCGCAGGCTCTTGAACTGCTGGGCGGTGGCCGGTCGCTCGTCGTCGGGGAGCCGGCGCTCCCGGCGGTCTGTGGGCGGCGGGGCAGCGGGCGGGCCGGTCGACGAGGCCGGGGCGGGTGTGGCCGGCCTTGGTGGCTCGCTTGGGGGCGGCCGCCCCTCCTCGCTCATCAGGCCGCTACGAGGTACTGCTCCCAGGCCTGCGGGATCGTCGGCGCGGCCACGTGGATGAAGATGGCCTGGTGCGGCGCCCGCGGCGCCCTGACGGGCACCATCCGCGCCTGCGCGGGCAGCCGGTCGCCCTTGCGCCGGTTGCAGGGCGCGCAGCAGGTCACGATGTTCTCCCAGGTCGAGGGGCCGCCCTTCGAACGCGGGATCACGTGGTCCACGGTCAGGTTGCCGCGCTCGTGCCCGCAGTACTGGCAAGTCCAGCGGTCGCGGGCGAACACCGCGCGGCGGGTGATCTTGCGCCGGTGGGCGTCGCGCGGAATGCGGACGTAGGTCAGCAGGCGTATGACCACCGGGCGGTCGAGCGTGAACGACTCGGCGTGGAGCGCCCAGTCGCCCTTCTCGATCATCTCGGCCCGGTTCTTGAGGAGCAGGACGGCCGCACGCCGAACGGTGCAGACGTTGATCGGCTCATAGGAAGCGTTCAGGACGAGGACCCGGCCTGACGACGAGCGGCGCTGCGCAGGCCCGGTGGCCCCGTGCAGCGCCACGGGAGGCCTTGGTTCCGAGTCACCCGCCTCGAGCGTCAGATCCACGCGCACAGCCATGCTGCCGGGAGTGTACCCGGCGCCCCCGCTCGCAATTTGCACTGAATCGGTGAAGGGCCCGGGGCTATGAGCCGGTGACGGGGGAGTACGAGCCGAGCACCCGGACCTCCTCGACGTGGCCGCGCAGCGCCACCAGGGCCTCGCGCACGGGCGAGCGGCCGGCCGCGCCCTCGAGGTCGGCGATGAACATGTAGTGGCCGAGCCGGATCCGGCGTGGGCGCGACTCGATGCGCGTGAGGTTGACGCCTCGGCTCGAGAGCTCGCCCAGCACGTCCACGAGCCATCCTGGCGACTCGTCGCCGCCGCCCCAGAACACGATCGTCGTCTTGGCCAGGGGACCGGGCTCGGCGACCTGCTTCGCCGGCGCCAGCCAGACGAAGCGGGTAACGTTGTCCGGGTGGTCCTCGACGTTCGTCGCGATCACCTCGCAGCCGTAAATCTCGGCGGCCAGGCGCGAGCCGAGCGCGACGGTCGCCCCGTCGGCGTCGCGGAGCGACATCACGGCGTCCGCCGTGGACGGCGCGCTCACGTGCTCCACGCCGGGCAGGTGGGCGCGCAGGAAGTGAGCGCACTGGGCGGTGGCCTGGGGGTGGGAGACCACGCGCGCCACACCGGCGAGCCCGCGCGGCGCAGCGGCGATCAGGCAGTGGTGGATCGGATGGACGACCTCTCCCGCGATGCGCACGTCGACGGCCTCGAGCACCAGCGTGTCGAGAGT
This sequence comes from uncultured Thermoleophilaceae bacterium, assembly GCA_963751835.1. Lineage (GTDB taxonomy): Bacteria > Actinomycetota > Thermoleophilia > Solirubrobacterales > Thermoleophilaceae > JACVRW01. The sequence continues at coordinate 7,082 of CAVVWD010000014.1, forward strand.
GACCGCCACGCCTCCTTCGAGCGCGTTCTCGATCGGCACCACCGCTCGGTCCGCGCCGCCTTCCTGGACCGCCATGACCGCGTCGTAGAGGGTGGGATGGGGGAGCTCGTCGACGTCCGCCGGCGCCGATGCGCGCAGCGCCTCCTCGCTATGGGTCCCCGGGGGACCGAGGTAGGCGACCTTCATCAGCGGTCGGAGTTGGTCTCGGCGATCGCGGCCGCGACGGCCTGCTGCTCCTCCGGTGAGAGCTCGTGTTCCGAGGTGCCCTCGTGCAGCTGCTTGACGTAGAAGCGCGCCTGGTCCCGGTGCAGGATCGACGAGAGCACCACGCCGGTCCGGCGCGAGTCGAGCAGCGCCAGCGTGCTCGACTGCTGGCCCGAGAGCTCGTTCATGGCGTCGTAGCGCACCAGCGACGTGTGGGAGACGCAACCGTCCATCCGCCGCTCGGCCTCGCCCACCCGCGACTCGAGCCCGGCCGCGGTCTCCTCGACCCAGTCGCGCAGCTGCACGAAGGCCTCCTGCAGCGCGGCGGAGTGCTGGACGATGTCCGCCTCCTCCCCCCTCAGCACAGTGCGCTGGGCCGAGCGCAGGCGGCGCAGCTTGACCGCGAGCACGATGCACCAAAGGAGCGCGAGAAGCGCCACCCCGGCCGCCGCCAGCGCGACGATTCCCTGTGTGGAGGTCAGCTCATCCACGGCGGCTGAGGGTATCGCCGGGGCTCAGCTTGTGAAGATGACCGTGAACTCGCCGACGTTGTTGTCCGTCATCTCTTCGCCCGCGACGGGCTCGACCTCCACCTTGACAGGCACGTTCTCGCCGGTGGGCGGCTCCTCACCGAGCGGGATCGTCACCGTTTGCTGCTCACCGATCGCGATCTCCGGCACCTGCTCCTCGCGCTCGATCGCGTCGTTGCCCTCGCCGACGGTCACCTTGACGTTGACATCGGTCTCGTTGTTCTCGCCCTGATTGACAACCTGGACCTCGAATGAGAGGTCCTCGGCGAGCGGTACAGTCGCCGAGGCGCCCGGGACGAGCGCCACGCCGCCGAGCGTGACCGTGCCGAGGCCGTTGCCGTGCAGCCCGGGGGCCGCGGGTTCATCGCCCGCTCCACCACCACCACCGCGCAGTCCGGAGATCTCGTCGGCCACGAAGTCGGGGTCGACCCATTGGACGTCGGGGACGAACTCGAGCTCTTGCGGCCTGGGAACGCTGACCTCGCCGGTCAGGTCCTCCTCCTCGAGGGTCTCGATCACGTTGGGCCGGAAGCGGTACTTCAGGATCACGTCGCTCGCCAGGAAGACCTGCATCATCTCGGCGACGTCCGCCGTGCTCTGACGGCGCTCCTCGTCGGCCAGCGCGCCCGGCAGGGCGTTCGCCACCGCGGCAAGCCCGTCCCGGCGCAGCTCGAGCGCGTCGAGCAGGTTGTCCTGCGCCTGTGACATCTCGTCGGGGACGTCGAGGTCGTTCGCACGGTCGACCAGCGTGGCCGACTCACTGCGCAGCCCGTTCACGACGTTCGCGGCGTCGACGGCCGTGTCCTGGTCACCGGTCCCCCGGAGCAGCTCGAAGAGCTGGTTGCCCTCGAGCTTCGACTGGTCGATCAGCTCGGACGACTGGCTCACGTAGTCCTTGATGGAGCGCTCCTTGCGGGCGTTGAGACAGCCGCGGAAGCCGAGGACCAGGAGAATCAGCACGAGCAGCCCGGCGCCAATAGCTAAGGTCCTGCGGACCATCAGCGTCTGGCGGTCTGTCGATCGACCGCCCGGCGGCCGCCGCCGTGTCCGTCCAGCTACGGGCTCGTCCGGTTCGTCGAGGAAGGAAAGCAGTATCGCTCCTAGCGCTTTCGAGGCGCACGTGGCGCTTGGATGGAGTATGAACGGGGGGCAGGACGCGCTCTCCGAGAACCGAACACAGAACCTGGGATGAACCGTTCCAAGACAGGCTTCACGGAAGAGCCCGGCACCCTGCCACTGGGAGGGTCGGACCCTACCGAAAGCCTGCCGACTGGTCCCGGCCCGCGCGTGGTCCTTGGCCGTTATCGCCTCGAGCAGCGCCTAGGCGCCGGCGGCTTCGGGGTCGTCTGGCACGCCTGGGACGAGAAGCTCGAGCGTGAGGTCGCTGTCAAGGCGATCCCGCGCGAGCGAGGCGGCGGCGAGCGGGTGGAGCGCGAGGCGCTGGCGGCCGCGCGGCTGAACCACCCCGCGATAGTCGGCATCTACGAGCTTGCGGCGGACGAGCACGACGTCTACCTGGTGTCGGAGCTGGTTCGGGGCCGAACCTTCGCCGAGCTGTTGCGCGCCGGGGCAATCTCGGACCGCGACGTGGCCCGCATCGGCGCGGACCTCAGCGAGGCGCTCGCCCACGCCCACGCCCGGGGCGTCATCCATCGCGACGTCAAGCCCCAGAACGTGATGGTGGTGGCCGAGCCGGCGGCCGGCGTCGGCTTCGCGAAGCTGACCGACTTCGGGGTCGCCCATCTCGTGAGCGGCGAGCTGCTCACGCGCACCGGCGACGTCGTGGGCACGCTTGCCTACATGGCGCCGGAGCAGGCGGAGGGCGCGCGCGTGACCCCGGCCTGCGACGTCTACTCGCTGGCGCTCACCCTCTACGAGGCCTGGACGGGCAAGAACCCGGTCCGCGCCGGCGGGCCCGCGGCCACGGCGCGGCGGCTCGGGCGTCCGTTGCCGTCGCTCGCATCGATGCGCCGCGACCTGCCACTCGAGCTCTGCGACGCGATCGACGACGCGCTCGACATCGACCCCGCGCGCCGTCCTAGGCCCGACGAGCTGCGCGCCGACCTGCGCGCCGCCGAGCGCGATCTGACCGACGAGGGCGGACTGGTGGAGCCCGAGACGCTGCGCCGCGTCGGCCTCCCCACGACCCGGCGCACGCGCAGGCTCTTCCGGCGCGGTGGGCCGGAGCGGCCCGGGTATTTCGGTGACGACGCCACAGCGGCCACCGGCGTGCTCGGGCGGAGCGAGCCGGGTGCGCGGCCTGCCCGCAGCGCGCGCCTGCTGCAGCGCGCCGGCGCCGGTCTCCTCGCCGGTGGCCTCGTGCTCGGAATCCTCGGGACCCTCGGGCCCGATCCCTCTTTCTCGCCGGCGGCAGCCGCCGGCGCCGCGGCACTCGCCACGGCGTTGCTGCCGCGCATCGGCTGGATGCTCTCGGTGTTTGCGCTCTGCGCCTGGCTCGTGTCACCCGAGGCCGACCGCCAGGGGACGGCGGTCGTGCTCGCCGCGGCTGCGGCGCCGGTCCCCTTCCTGCTCCCACGAGCGGGGCTGCTCTGGTCGGTCCCGGTGCTTGCGCCGCTGCTCGGCACGGTGGCGCTCGGCCCGGCCTTCGTGGGGATCGCCGCCCTTGCGCCGACCGCCTGGCGGCGGGCCGGTCTGGCAATCGCAGGCTTCTGGTGGCTCGCCCTGGGCGAGGCGATCACCGGCAAGGCGCTGCTGTTCGGCTCTCCGGACGGCACGCTCCCGCGCGCGGACTGGGAGGGCTCGATCTCGGCCGCCGTCTCGGACGTGCTCCAGCCGCTCGCCACGACCCCGGCGCTGGCGCCGCTCGTGGTCTGGGCGGCATTCGCGTTGGTGCTGCCGCTCGTGATCCGTGGCCGCTGGCTCGCGGTCGACCTCGTGGGCGCGGGTCTCTGGGTCGTGGGACTGGTGGTGGCGCACATGGCGCTGGGCGACGCACTTGCGGCGGACGTGGCCCGCGACAGCGCCCGCGGCGCCGTGGCAGGCCCGCTGCTGGGGGCGATCGTGGCCCTGTCCGTGTCCCAGGTCGTGGCCCCCGCGGAGGGCTGGCGGGCGCCACGCGTAACGACCGCGTGAACCCCCGCCGCTCTACCCTGCGGGGCGGTATATGAGCATGCTGCGCAACCTGGAGGCCAAGCTCGGCGGGCTCGTGGAGGGCGCGTTCGGGCGCGCGTTCAAGACGAGCGTCCAACCGGTCGAGCTTGCGCACAAGCTGGCGAAGGAGATGGAGGACAACCAGATGGTCTCCGTCTCGCGCGTGTACGTGCCGAACCACTACCGCGTCTTCCTCTCCCCGCCCGACCGCGAGCAGTTCGCGAGCTATGAGCCGGCCCTTCGCAAGGAGCTCTCCGACTACCTGCTCGAGCACGCCCGCCAGGAGTCGTTTGCGCTCACCAGCCGTCCGCAGATCGAGTTCCACACGGACGAGCGGCTCGAGCTCGGCGAGTTCGGCATCCAGGCCCAGCTGCTCGCTCCGCCGGAGGAGGAGGCCGAGGAGCAGGTACCGGTGGCGGCGGCGCCGTCGGCCGGGGACTTCGGTCACACGATGGTCTACTCGCCCGATCGCGAGGTGCGCAGGCTCGAGGCGCCCGTCTCGCGCCGCCAGGCGCTGCTCGTGACCGAGGGGCGGCGCCACGTCCTAAGCGGCGACCGGGCCGTGATCGGCCGCAGCCGCGATTGCGACGTCGTCGTGTCCGACCCCAACGTGTCGCGGCGGCACGTCGAGCTGCGCCGCGATGAGAACGCGTGGCATGTGATCGATCTCGGCTCCACGAACGGCGTGAAGGTCAATGGCCGCCGGGTGGATCAGGTGGCGCTGCGCGACGGTGACCGCATCACCATCGGCGTGACCGACCTGACCTTCGAGCTCGAGTAGGGGCCGCACCTATGGACGAGCCGCTCGCGGTCGCGCTCAAGTTCGGCTTCCTCCTCGTGCTCTACCTGTTCCTTCTCTGGGTGGTGCGGAGCGCCATGCACGACCTCTCCCGGTACGAGAGCTCTGCCGCGGCCGCCGAGCCGGTCGAGCCGCCGCGTCCGCGCCGCAAGGAGTCGGCCCTCCCGAACCTCCGCGCCGCGGTCTCGCCGCGGTTGAGCGTGGTGGCTGCGATGGGTCACGAGCCCGGCACGACGTTCGACATCGGGGACGGCGCGACGATGGGCCGCTCGGACGGCGCGGAGATCCGCGTGGACGACCCGTTCGCGTCGTCCGCCCACGCGCGCATCTTCTCCCGCGGGGAGTACATGTACCTCGAGGACATGGGATCGACCAACGGGACCTATCTCAACGGCCGCCAGGTGCGTTCGACCGAGCGCCTCAAGCCCGCCGACGTGATCCGCATCGGCGACAGCGAGTACCGCTACGAGGAGTAGTCGCGTGGCGCTTGGCATCGTCGAACAGGTCGGGCGGACGGACGTGGGCCGCCAGCGCAGCGCCAACGAGGACTCGCTGGTGCTCAGGCCGCCGTTCTTCGCGGTCGCCGACGGCATGGGAGGGGCCAGGGCCGGCGAGGTGGCCTCGGCCATTGCGGCGGAGGCGTTCGAGGGCGCCAGCGCGGCGGGCGAGGCCGCGGAGGCCCAGCTCGCGCGGCTGCTGCGGGAGGCCAATCGGCGCATCTACGACCTTGCGGTGACGGACGAGTCACACCGCGGGATGGGCACCACCCTCACAGCCGCCAAGGTGCACGACGGGGAGGTGAGCCTCGCCCACGTGGGCGATAGCCGCGCGTATCGGATGCGCGACGGCGGGCTCGAGCAGATCACGCGCGACCACTCGCTGGTCGCCGAGCTCGAGCGCAGCGGACAGATCACCCCGGAGGCGGCCGAGCACCATCCACAGCGCTCGATCATCACGCGCGCGCTCGGCCCCGAGCCGGACGTGGAGGTCGATACCTACACGCTCAGCGCGCGCGACGGCGACCTGTTCCTGCTCTGCTCAGACGGTCTGACCTCGATGATCTCGGACGACGACGTGGCAGCGATCCTCCGCACGTCGGCCACCCTGGACGAGGCGGCCGACGCCCTGATCAAGGCCGCCAACCAGAGCGGTGGCAAGGACAACATCACGGTCGTGTTGTTCCGGATCGGGGAGCTCGGCGACGCTGTCCCCGAGGCCACCACGGTCGTCCCGGGCGACGCCGCGGCCGAGGACGAGACGATCGCGGGCCAGCTGAGCGCCGACGAGGTCCGGGCGGCGACGCCGGCGCCGGCGCCCACGGCGGCGAGCAAGCCGATCGAGCCCATCCCTCCGGCGCCGCCCGCGCGGGCCAAGCCGAGGCGCCGCGGCCGGCTCGGCCTCGTGATGAAGATCCTGCTCGGCCTCGCGCTGCTCGCGGCTGCCGTGACCGGGCTCTACGCGCTCAGCCGGCAGGTCTACTTCGTCGGAACAAACGACGGCGGGCTCGTGACGGTCTATCGCGGCATCCCCTACGAGCTCCCGCTCGGTATCGACCTCTACGAGGAGGAGTACGCGAGCGGCATCCCGGCCCGGGCGATCCCGAGCGGCCGGCGCGAGCGCGTGCTCGACCACGAGTGGCGCAGCCGCGAGGACGCCGTCGATCTCGTGAGGGCGCTGGAACGCGGCCAGCTCGAGGCCGCGGGCGGATCGGGGAGCTGATGTCCGCGCGCACCCGTGAGCTGTTCGGCCTGCTGCCGGTGTCGTTGCTCGTGGTCGCCGGCTTTGCCGCTGTGCTCGCCACTCGCACGGAGGACATCCAGGACGCCACGCTTACATACGGGGCGGTCTTCCTCGGCCTCTGCGTCGTCGCGCACCTGTTCATCCGGGCGCGGCTGCCCGATGCCGATCCTTATCTGTTTCCGCTTGCGGCGCTGCTCGCAGCGATCGGCCTCGTGCTGATCTACCGGATCGACACCGAACTCGCCCGCGAGCAGGCCCAGTGGTTCGTGGTGGGACTCGTGCTCTTCTGCGCCACGATCCTGCTGATCCGCGACCACCACGTGCTGGAGCGCTACCGCTACCTGATCGCGGCAGGGAGCATCGTGCTGCTGGTGCTGCCGCGGCTGCCGGGGATCGGGACTCAGGTGAACGGCGCCTTCCTCGCCATCGAGCTCGGGCCGATCAAGTTCCAGCCTGCCGAGTTCGCGAAGCTCGGCATCATCGTCTTCCTCGCGAGCTACCTGCGCGAGACCGGCGACATCCTCGTACGCCCGCGGCTGCGCCCGCTGCCCTACCAGAAGCAGATCCTGCTCTACGGCGTGCCGGCGGTGCTGACGCTGCTGGCGGTCTTGGTTCTCGGCCTCGGGCCGGCGGGCTCGGTGCTGCTCGCGGTGTTCGTCGCCTCGCTCGTGGCAGTGCTGCGGGAGCGGCCCTCGCCCAAGCACTTCGGCCCGCTGCTTCTGGTCTGGGGGCTCGCGATGCTGATGCTGATCTTCATCCGCGACCTCGGCAGCTCGCTGATGTTCTTCGGCGGCTTCCTGGCGCTCCTCTACGTCGCGACGGGCCGGCTGTCGCTCGTGGGCGTGGGAGTGACCATGTTCTTCGGCGGCGCGTTCTTCTTCGCCGAGCGGGTGTCGCACGTGCGCGACCGGTTCGACATCTGGCTCGACACCTTCTCAACCGAGCAGGTGCGCTGTCCCAGCACCGGGGAGGTCACCGAGTTCGTCAACTGCCAGGGCTACCAGGTCGCCCAATCGCTGTTCGCGCAGGCCGACGGAGGGCTGTTCGGGGAGGGCTTCGGCCGCTCGCTGCTCGAGGCGCCCGGCGGGAACATCCTGATCCCCGCGCCGCACACGGACCTCATCTACTCGGTGCTGGTGAACGAGGCCGGCCTGTTCGGCGCCGCGGGGCTCGTGGGCGCCTACCTGCTGCTCGTCTTCCGCGGCTTCAAGATCTCGATGCTGGCGGCGGACGGCTTCTCCAAGCTGCTCGCGGTCGGACTGACGAGCGTGCTCGCGATCCAGGTGTTCGTGATCGTCGGCGGCGTGACGCGGGTGATCCCGCTCACGGGCGTGACGCTCCCGCTCGTCTCGTACGGGGGTAGCTCGCTGCTCGCCAACATGGTGCTGCTCGCGCTGCTCCTGATCGTCTCCGACAGTGCCAGGCGCGAGCGCATCCGCAGGGGTGGTCTCGTTTGAACCGCCAGATCACGCAGCTGTTCGGCCTGTTCGTGCTCCTGTTCGCGGTGCTGGTGGCGTTCACGTCCTACTGGAGCGTGCTGGACGCCGAGGGACTCGAGGACAACCCGAGCAACCGGCGGGCGCTGATCAGGGAGCAGAAGATCCCGCGTGGGCTGATACTCGCCGCCGACGGGAACACGGTGCTGGCCCGCAGCATCCCGCGCGGTCGCGGCGAGGACCGGATCTTCACACGCATCTATCCGACCCGTGGTCTGTTCTCACATCCGGTGGGCTACTCGTTCATCCGCAACGGGCGCATCAGTCTCGAGCAGTCGCGCAACGACGCGCTGGCCGGCGAGGAAGACGAGTTCGAGTCGATCTTCACCGGGCTCGAGGGCAAGGAGCGCGAGGGCCTCGACGTCGTCACGAATCTCAGCGTGGCGGGCACCGAGGCGGCGGTGGCCGGGCTCGCCGGCCGCAAGGGCGCGGTGGTGGCGATCGAGCCGCAGACCGGCAAGGTGCGCGTGATGGTGTCGATTCCCGAGTACGACGCGAACCTGATCCCGACGGAGTTCGGCCGCCTCAACAGAGACCCGAACAAGCCCACCCTCAACCGGACGACCCAGGAGCTCTACCCGCCCGGCTCGACCTTCAAGGTGGTCACCGCCACGGCCGCGCTCGACAGCGGCAAGATCACTCCCGAGTCGATCATCGACGGCTCGTCGCCGAGGGAGGTCAGCGGCGTGCCGCTCGCCAACGCCGGCGGCGTCAGCTTCGGGCCGATCTCGTTCACGGACGCGCTCACGAACTCGGTCAACACGGTGTTCGCGCAGGTCGGCGAGACCGTCGGCCGCGCCACGCTCGTCGAGTACATGAAGCGCTATGGCTTCTACGAGGACCCGCCACTCGACTATCCGGACACGCAGATGGTCCCCAGCGGGATCATCAACGGCGACGGCGAGTACGTCGAGGACGGCTTCGACGTCGGCCGTGTGGCGATCGGGCAGGGAGGCCTCGAGGGCGAGATCCGCTCGGCGCCGCTGCAGATGGCGCAGGTGGCGGCGGCCGTCGCAGGCGGCGGCCGGCTGATGAAGCCGCAGCTGACCGACCGCGTCGTGCGCAAGGACGGGCGCGTTGCCGAGCGGATCGAGCCGGACCTCCAATCGCGGGTGATGAAGCCGGAGACCGCCGAGCAGCTCACCGCGATGATGAGCCGTGTCGTCGAGGAGGGCACCGGCACCGCGGCCGCGCTCTCCGGCATCAGGGTGGCCGGCAAGACCGGAACCGCCGAGGTCGGAGCTAACAGAGAATTCACACAGCCTTGGTTCATCGCTTTCGCGCCGGTGGACAATCCACGTATGGCCATCGCGGTGACCGTCGAGCGCACCACGGGACAGGGCGGCACGGTCGCGGCGCCAATCGCGAGGCAGGTGCTCGAAGCGCTCCTCGGAGAGGGCGGCGGATGACCGAGGTCGCCACGGGCGCGGTCGTCGACGCGCGCTACCGCATCGTCCGGCGGATCGGGTCCGGCGGGATGGCGGACGTCTACTGCGCCGAGGACTCCCACCTCGGCCGCGAGGTCGCGCTCAAGGTGCTCCACCGGCGCTTCGCCCAGGACCAGGAATTCGTAGAGCGCTTCCGCCGCGAGGCGAAGGCCGCCGCCGGACTCGCCCACCCCAACGTGGTGGGTGTCTTCGACCGCGGCGAGCACGAGGGCACCTACTACATCGCGATGGAGTACCTCACGGGGCGCACGCTCAAGGAGATCCTCGCGAGCGAGGCGCCGCTGTCGCAGCAGCGGACGATCGATCTCGGCGTCCAGATCCTCCACGCGGCCGGCTTCGCCCATCGCCACGGCGTGATCCACCGCGACTTCAAGCCCCACAACGTGATCGTCGACGAGCAGGGGCACGCCAAGGTCACGGACTTCGGAATCGCGCGGGCCGGCGCGTCCGAGATGACCGAGACCGGCTCGATCATGGGAACGGCGCATTACCTCTCGCCCGAGCAGGCGCAGGGCCACGCCGTAACGGCGGCCTCGGACCTCTACTCGATCGGGGTAATGCTCTACGAGATGCTGACCGGCCGGCTCCCGTTCGAGGGCGACAGCGCGGTAGCGATCGCCCTCAAGCACCTCTCGGAGCCGCCACCACCGATCTCCGCACTGCGCCCGGACGTGCACCCGGCGCTCGAGGCGGTCGTCATGGCGGCGCTCGCCAAGGACCCGGCGCAGCGCTGGCAGACGGCGGAGGATTTCGCGGAGGGGCTCGAGGCCGCGCGCTCGCAGGTCGAGGCAGGGGCCAACGGCGGCCAGTCGACGGCCGCGTTTGCGCCGATCCCGCTGCCTGGTGCGGAGACGGCCGAGGCGGCCGACGGCGAGGCGCCCCCGCTTGCGCCGGTCACGCGGCCGGAGCGGGAGCCGAGGCGACGCTGGCCGTGGTTCACGATCGGCCTGCTCACGCTCGCGCTGCTCGGCTTCCTGATCTGGGCGCTGGCCAGCGGACAGTTCGCTACCGAGAAGCGCGAGGTGCCGCGAGTGACGCAGCTCCAGCTGGTGGAGGCTCGCGCGCAGCTCGAGAGGGCCGGCTTCGAGGTCGACGAGACCCGCGTCCGGAGCGCCCAGCCCTTCGATCAGGTGCTCGACCAGGATCCGAACCCGGGCGAGGAGGCTGAGGCCGGCTCGACAGTCACCCTCGAGGTCTCCGACGGGCCGGGGGAGGTGCTCGTGCCGGCGGTGGCGGGCCTCCCGCAGAACCAGGCGATCGGCGAGCTCGAGGACGCGCGTCTGAAGGTCACGCGCGATCTCGAGTTCTCTGACGAGGTGCGGAAGGGGCTTGCGATCCGCACCGTGCCCTCCGAGGGCGAGGAGGTCACGGTCGGCACGCGCGTGCGGCTGCTCGTGAGCCAAGGGCCTGAGCTCGCGACGGTCCCCGGGGTGGTCGGGCTCTCCCGCGCGTCGGCCGACTCACGGCTCCGCAGTGAGGGCCTCGGAGTGGCGATCCAGGAGGAGGAGTCGGACGAGCCCGAGGGCGAGGTGATTGCGCAGAACCCGGGCGGCGGCAGCAGGGTCGAGCGCGGGACGACCGTCACGATCACCGTTTCGACGGGCCGGCCTCGGGCCACCGTCCCGAACGTCATCGGCCTCGGCGTGGCGGACGCGGCCACGCAGATCGGCAACGCCGGGCTCGTGCCGGTGCAGCGCGAGCGCACGGTCACGAATCCGGACGAGGACGGGGTGGTCGTCGACCAGCGTCCCGGCTCGGGCACGGAGCTCGACGAGGGGGCCGAGGTCGTGATCATCATCGGGCTGCTGGAGCCGACGGACACCGTCGAAGACGCGGAGCCCCCGGCGCCGTGAGGCCCGGCCGATGAGGGTCGCCGTCCTCTCGGGCGGCCGCTCGAGCGAGCACGACGTCTCCCTCTCCTCGGGCGAGGCCGTGCGCGCCGGGCTTGCCGAGGGCGGCCACGAGGTGCTCGACGTGCGCCTGTCCCGCCAGGGCCGCTGGCTGTTCGAGGGCGAGCCGCTCGTCCTGGAGCCGGGCGCGGGCCTGCTCGGCGCCGAGGCCGTCTTCCCGGTGCTGCACGGGCCGTTCGGCGAGGACGGCACCGTGCAGGGGCTGCTCGAGCTGCTCGACGTGCCCTACGTGGGTGCGGGGGTGATGGCCTCGGCCGTCTCGATGGACAAGGCGGTCTTCAAGGACCTGATGGCCTCGCACGGGATCCCCCAGATCGAGTACGTCGCGGTCCGAGAGGGCGTGCCGGTGGGGCTGGCGCCGCCCGCTTTCGTCAAGCCGGCGCGGCTCGGCTCGTCGGTCGGGATCTCGAAGGCCTGGTCCGAGGCCGATCTCGACGCCGCCCTCGCGCACGCCTTCGAGCACGACCCGGTGGCGCTCGTCGAGCGCTACTCCGAGGGGCTCGAGGTCGAGTGCTCGGTGCTCGGGCACCGCGACCCGGTGGCCTCACAGCCCGGTGAGATCGTCCTCTCCAAGGCCGACTGGTACGACTACGAGGCCAAGTACGAGCCCGGCGGGATGGAGCTCGTGGTCCCGGCGCGCATCCCCGATGCGCAGCTCGAGGAGGTCCGGCGCCTGGCGGTCGAGGCCTTCAAGATCGTCAACTGCTCGGGCATGGCCCGGGTCGACTTCTTCGTCGAGGACGGTCGCGTGCTCGTCAACGAGCTCAACACGATCCCCGGCTTCACCTCCACAAGCGTCTACGCGAAGCTCTTCGAAGCGAGCGGGGTTCCGTACGTGGAGCTGCTCGACAGGCTCCTCGCTCTGGCGCTGGAGCGCCACGAGGAGGACCGGGGCTACCGCTACTAGCCCTTCGCCTGCGAGAGCCGGAGCTCCTCGATCTTGGCCTTGCCCTGGTCGGGCGGAAGCTTCGTGAGCCACACGAGATAGTTCCTGAACGACTTGCCCTGACCGAGGTCGAGCTGGAAGGCCTGCCGCTCGCCGACCGTCTCGGTGCGGCTCACCTTCCTCCAGCCGTTGATCGAGCCCGGGACGCTGTTCGACGCGTAGACCGTGGCATCGAAGCCGGGCGTGGACGTGACGAGCGAGAGCCGGCGACCTGGAATCGGCTTGCCGGCGTCCACGTAGAGGCCGACGCCCGACTTGTTCGCGCCCTCGAAGCCCGCCTCATAGGTCTCGGTGTCCCAGGCGGTGTTGCTTTGGCCGTCCAGCACGAGGTTGGCCGCCTCCGGGGACTCCTCGCCGTCGTCGCCCTCGGGGTCGTAGTCACTGGCCGCCTGGCCGCCGAGCTGCACCCGCTCGACGCCCGGTGGCTCGGCCACCACCGGTCCCACGCCCGGCCCCTTCTCGGTGCGCGAGGCGAAGTAGGCGATCGCCCCGCCCGCCAGCGCGAGCAGGAGCAGCGTCATGGCGAGCACCCGCTTGGGGTGGCGCATGCGCACAGGCGCGAAGTCGGCCGTGTCGCCCGACAGCGAGCGCAGGACGGTGGTTGCCTCCCCGGTGGCCTCACCGGTGCGTGCCGCCTCGATCGCGAGCACCTCCTCGAGGTCGCGCACCATCTCCCTCACGGTCGAGTAGCGGTGCAGGGTCTCCTTCGCGCTCGCGCGCTCGACCACCGCCGCGAGGGCGGCCGAGATCTCCGGGCGGAGCCGCTGGACGTCGGGGAGCGGCTCCCTCACATGCTTCATCGCCACGGCCACCTGCGACTCGGCGCGGAAGGGCGGCTCGCCGGTCAGCATCTCGTAGAGCACGACCCCGAGCGAGTAGATGTCCGACTGCTGGGTCACGTCATGGCCGAGGGCCTGCTCCGGGGAGACGTAGTCGGTGGTGCCGAGCACGCGGCCGGGGGCGGTCAGGCCGTGGGCCTCCAGCGAGCGGGCGATGCCGAAGTCGGTGACCTTGGCGCGCCCGTCGGGGTCGATGAGGACGTTCTGAGGCTTGACGTCGCGGTGGACGAGCCGGTTCTCGTGGGCGCATTCGAGCGCTCGTCCGATCTCGATCGCATAGGCGACAGCCTCTGAGACCGGCAGGCGGCCCTGGCGCTTGATGCGCTCCTTGAGGGTCTCGCCCTCGACGTACTCGAACACGATGTAGGGGGCGCCCTCGTCCTCCCCGGCGTCGATCACGGTCACGACGTGGGGATGGTTGAGCTGGGCGACCGCGCGGGCCTCACGGCGGAAGCGCTCCAGCTGATCGGGGTCGTTCGAGATGTCCCGGTGCATCAGCTTGATCGCGACCCAGCGTTCGAGCGTCGGATCGAACGCCCGGTACACGCTCGACATGCCACCCGACCCGATCTTCTCCTCGAGCCGGTAGCGGTCGCTTATGAGCGTCCCGATCACCGTCATCTATTTTCCGCGGTCTCTTGCCTGTACGCCTTCGCTACTACACGGATCCTGCCTGCTCGGCCTCCTGGGCGGCCGAGCCCGCCCTGCGCCGCCTTCAGATTGAGTTCGGCGACGAGGTCCGGATCACCTACGTGATGGGGGGCCTATCCCGCCAGTATGAGGGTGATCAGTCGCGGCTCGTGACCGAATGGCTCGATGCGGCAGAGCGTTCGGGGATGCCCGTGGACCCACGGGCCTGGAACACCCCGGGGGCGATCGGCTCGACGTACCCCGCCTGCATGGCGTTCAAGGCCGGTGCCGAGCAGGGCCCCGAGGCCGCTGAGCGCTATCTGCGCGCCCTGCGCGAGGGGATCATGTGCCGGCGGCGCAAGCTGGACGGCGTGGAGGCGCTCGTGGAGGAGGCGCGGGCGGCCGGGCTCGATGCCGAGCGCTTCCGCGTCGACGTCGGCTCGCACGCGATCGTGGAGGCGTTTGGGGCGGATCTCGACGAGACGCGCGGTCGCTCGGTGGAGTCGCTGCCGGCGCTCTGCTTCGTCGGAGACGGCAGCGAGCGCTGGTGCGGGGCGAACGACGGCTATGAGGGGTGGCGCGAGGCCACCCTGGCGGCCGGGGCGGCGCCGGGTTCCGGTTGGCCCGTCTCGGTCATGGGCGCTCTGGAGCGCTTCGGACGCCTTGCGACGCCGGAGATCGCTTCGGTCTGCGACCTGCCCGGCCCGCGTGCAGAGGCGGAGTTGTGGCGGCTCGCCACGGAGTGGCGGGTCCGCCCGGAGCGCTTTCTGACGGGCGAGCTCTGGGAGCTCGTCCGCCGGCGGCGGCCACCGCTAGCGCGACCCACCCTCTCGCTTCCCGTTGGGCTTTTGCACGGGGTTGGTCTCCGCCCGCCGGGTCAGGGCTGGGAAGGGGGGTCATGGACAACGGCCCCTTCGATCTTCGCCGGCGAACAATCTTCGGGTGATGCCGGATCTTCCCGAGTCTTCATCGGCACCGAGGCGACCCTCAACCGGGATCTGGCGCCACAATCCTGAGTTTGGCCTCTCCAGGGCGAACAAAGTCAGGAAAGCTCGCGCTTCCCGGGCGCCGCGGGCGAACGATCGTCGATCCCGCCCTGCTCGCAGCGACCGACGAACACACCCCTTCCCCAGCCAATACGCGAGACCGACCCGGCACCACCACCCAACGGAAAGGGGGCGCGACCTACGGCGAACTTGGCGCGAAGCCGCCCGGCCGGCGGCCCACGAGGCCCTGCCGGACGAGCTCGACGACGCCCGCTGCCTCGGTGGCGCTGCCGATCACCGCTGTGCCCGGGTGGTGCTCCGAGAGAAGCTCGACGGCCGCGTCGGCGTCGCCGGCAGGCGTCACCACGCAGAAGCCGCAGCCCATGTTGAAGACCTCGTGCAGCTCGGCATCGTCCACGCCGCCCCGCTCGGCGATCAGCTCGAAGACCTGCGGCACCGACAGCGGCGCGTCGATTCGGTAGCCCACCTCCGCGTCCAGTCGCAGGAGGTTCAGGAAGCCCTCGCCGGTGATGTGCGCCAGGCCGCGGACGTCCACGGCGGAACCGAGCAGGTCGCGGATCGCCCGCACGTAGATCACCGTCGGCTCTAGCAGCAGATCGCCGACCGTGTGGTCACCTACCCGCTCGTCCAAGTCCGTCAGCACGCGCCGCGCGAGGCTGAGGCCGTTCGAGTGGATGCCGCTCGAGGGGATGCCGATCAGCGCGTCCCCGGGCTCGATCGAGGCGCCGGTGATAACCGCGTCGAGGTCCACCAGGCCGACGCAGAAGCCCACGAGGTCGAAGCCTCGCGGCGATGGGTGCCCGCGCAGCAGATCGGGCAGCACGGCCAGCTCGCCGCCCGGGATCTCCACGCCGGCCTGCTCCGCCCCGGTGCGCAACCCGGTGGCGATCTGCTCGAGCACTTCGGGGTCCGCCTCCTCGACCGCGATGTAGTCGAGAAGGGCGATCGGGTCCGCGCCGACGCAGATCACATCGTTTGCGTTCATCCCGAAGAGGTCGATGCCGATCGTGTCGTAGCGGCCGAGCTGTTCGCAGACGATCACCTTGGAGCCGACGCTGTCGCAGGAGAGGGCGATCCCGCGCCGGTCGTCGATGCGCAGGACGTTTGCGTAGTGGCCGGAGCGGAGGACGACGCGCGAAGGCCGGCCGGTCCGGATCCCCGCGAGCACGTCGACGAGCGCGGCCACGGCGCTCCCGGACAGCCCCTGGTCGACGCCCGCGCGCGCGTATGCCCCTTCGGACATCGCGGTCAGGCGCGCTCCGGCTCGGCGCGGGCGGGTGGCTCCTGCTCGCCCTTGCCGTTGCTGCGCCGCCGCACCAGCAGGTAGATCACGCCGATCACGATTGCGGCCGCCACGGCGTAGTCCACGTAGTGGAGGCTGTCCTTCCAGCTCTCCCAGTTGTCGCCGGCATGCTTGCCGATCCAGGTGAGCATGAACACCCAGGGCACGCAGCCGAGGAAGGACAGGAGGCTGAAGCGCCAGAACGGCATTCGGGCAACACCCGCCGGGAGTGAGATGAAGGTGCGGATGATCGGGAGCATCCGCGTGAAGAACACCGTGGCGTCGCCGTGGCGCTCGAACCAGCGGTCCGCCCACTGGAGGTGGGACTGCTTGATGTGGAGCTTCTTGCCGTGCTTCTCGAGGATGTCGACACGGCCGATGTAGCCGATCCAGTAGGCGATCCAGGAGCCGACGAGATTGGCGACTGATCCGACCATCGTGGCGGCGAACAGGCTGTATTCGCCGCGCGACACGTTGAAGCCGGCGAACAGCATGGTGGCCTCGCTGGGCACCGGGATGCAGGCCGACTCCAGGAGCATCAGGATGAACACCCCCGGCAGCCCCATCGCATCCACGACGTCCACGGCCACCTCGACGATGGGGTCGGTGATCGAGGCGAGCACTACGGCGAGGTAGGGTAGCGGCCCGCTCGTGCGCATCTGGGTAGATCTGACCAACAGCCCGCACGTGCTCGTGATGCGGCCGCTGATCGAGATCATGCGAGGGGACGGGCACGAGGTCGAGGTCACCGCCCGCGACTTCGCGCAGACGCTCGAGCTCTGTGAGCGCTTCGGCATCGAGCACACGGCCGTCGGGCGCCACCGCGGCGGCCGGCTCGCGTCCAAGGGGCTCGGCCTCGTGTCGCGCAGCGCCGCGCTGCTGCGCTGGGCACGAGGCCGCCGCTTCGACGTGGCCATGGGGCACGGCTCCAACGACATCAGCGTGGCCGCGAAACTCCTGCGCATCCCGAGCGCGACCGCGTTCGACTACGAATTCGCCAACGCCCAGCACCAGGTCAACTGCCGGCTCTGCCGGATCGTGATGGTGCCCGAGGCGATCCCGCCCGAGCGGCTCGCCCGTTTCGGCGCCACGCCACGCAAGCTGCGCCGCTACGCGGGGCTCAAGGAGGAGTACTACCTGGCCGACTTCGAGCCCGACGAGGCGGTCCTCGACGAGCTCGGGCTCACGCGCGAGCGCCCACTCGTCCTGGTGCGCACGCCGCCGGAGGTGTCGCTCTATCACCGCTTCGAGAACCCGCTGTTCCGGCGGGTGCTGGAGCGCCTCGGCGCGGAAGATGAGCAGACGGTGGTGCTGCCGCGTACCAGGACGCAGCGCGAGGAGATCGCCCGGCTGGGCCGGTTCACGATCCCCGAGCGGGCGGTCGATGCGCAGAGCCTCGTGGCGTTCTCCGATCTCGTCATCTCCGCCGGCGGTACCATGAACCGCGAGGCCGTCGCGCTCGGGACCCCCGTCTACACGACGTTCGAGGGGCGTCTCGGGGCGGTCGACGAGGCGCTTCTTCGAGACGGGCGCCTGCGTAAGCTCGGCGATCCCCGGGATATACGGGTGGAGCGGCGGTCTGCGCATGGGGAGTTGCGCATACGGCGCGATCCCCGGCAACTCGTCACACTGCTGCTCCAAGCGTCCCAGCCATGAGATCCCTCAGCTCTTCAGTGAACGTCCGCCGCGTC
Organism: uncultured Thermoleophilaceae bacterium; assembly: GCA_963751835.1. Taxonomy (GTDB): domain Bacteria; phylum Actinomycetota; class Thermoleophilia; order Solirubrobacterales; family Thermoleophilaceae; genus JACVRW01. The sequence continues at coordinate 24,715 of CAVVWD010000014.1, forward strand.
GGTCAGGTAGGCGTGGACGCTGCGCTGCTCGCGCTCGCCTACTACCTCGCGTACGTCCTGCGCTTCGACGACGCCATCCCTCCGCGCTACGAGCGGCTGCTCGAGGACACGATCGTCCTGATCGTCGTGATGAAGGTCGTGATCTTCGCGCTGTTCGGCCTCTACTCGAAGCTCTGGCGCTTCGTGGACCAGCGCGACTTCGAGACGATCCTCAAGGCGGTCGTGGTCTCGACGGTCGGCCTGATCGTGGTCCTGTTCCTGTTCTCGATCGGCCGCCACGACCCGCCGCGTACGGTCGTTGCGCTCGACTTCCTGCTATCGCTCGTCTTCTGCGCCGGCGCCCGTTTTGCCGTGCGGGCGCTGGTCGAGCGCCCCGCGCGCGGCGCGATCCTCGAGCGCGCGGGGAACGAGGTGCTGATCGTCGGCGCCGGCAACGGTGGGCAGCAGGTGGCGTTCGAATTGCGGCGCAACCCCGGGCTGAGCTCGGCGCCCGTCGGCTTCGTCGACGACGACCCGCGCAAGCAGGGCATGCGCGTTGCGGGCCTCAAGGTGCTCGGCACGACCGACACTCTTCCGCGTGTCCTCGACGGCGTACGCCCCAACGAGGTGATCATCGCGATCCCCTCGGCCCCTGGCACCGTGCGCCAGAAGGTCGTGATGGCGTGCCGCGAGCGCGGCATTCCGGTGCGCACCCTGCCCACTACGTTCGAGCTGCTCTCGGGCGGGGTCAACCTCATGCGCCAGGTGCGCGAGGTGCGGGTCGAGGACGTGCTCGGCCGCGAGCCGGTACGGGTGGAGATCGACCGTGTAGGCGCATATCTCCGCGGGCGGACCGTGCTTGTGACCGGCGCCGGCGGCTCGATCGGCGCCGAGCTCTGCCGCCAGATCGCGCGCGTGGGGCCGAAGTTGCTCGTGATGGTCGAGAACTCGGAGAACGCCCTGTTCGAGATCCGGCGCGAGCTCGAGGAGGAGCGCCACTTCAACCGGGTGGCGGCGGTCCTCGCGGACTGCAAGGACGCAACGCGCATGCGCGAGATCTTCGACGAGCAGCAGCCGTCGGTCGTCTTCCATGCCGCTGCCTACAAGCACGTGCCGCTGATGGAGGAGAACCCGGTCGAGGCCGTGCGCAACAACGCGGTGGCCACGCGCATCGTCGCCGCGGCGGCCGGCGAGGCAGGCGCGGAGCGTTTCGTGCTCGTCTCGACGGACAAGGCCGTGAGCCCCGCCACGGTGATGGGGGCATCGAAGGCGCTCGCCGAGTGGGCCGTCGAGGCCGCGCAGAACCGCTGGAAGGGCACGCGCTACTCGGCGGTGCGGTTCGGGAACGTGCTCGGCTCGTCCGGGTCGGTCGTTCCGATTTTCCGCCGTCAGATCGCCCAGGGCGGCCCGGTCACCGTTACCGACGAGAAGATGACCCGCTACTTCATGACGATCCCCGAGGCGGTTCAGCTCATCATCCGCTCGGGCGAGCTGTCCACCGGCGGCGAGGTCTTCGTCCTGGAGATGGGCGAGCCGGTGAAGATCCTCGAGCTGGCGCGGAACATGATCCGGATCGCCGGGCTCGAGCCGGAGTTGGACGTGGGGATCGAGCTCATCGGCCGGCGCCCGGGGGAGAAGCTCCACGAGGAGCTGTTCAACCCCGGAGAGCGTCCGCAGCCGACGCCCGCGGAGAAGATCGTGTGCGCGGTGCGGGCGCCGCTCGAGCCGGAATGGGTCGAGAACGCGTTTGCCAGGATCGAGGAGCTCGTGTACGCAGGCGACGCGGCCGCGCTGGCGGGTGCGGTGGCGGAGCTGTCCGCAGAGCGCGCTCTGGCGGTGTCGGGCGGTTAAGCGCCGCGCCGCCCGCCGCCCGTTCTACAGTTCGGACTCTTGCCGGAGATAGTTCAAGACATCGGCGCCTACGCCGGCCTCGCCTCCGTCGTCGGGCTCGCGGTGCTCTCCGTCCTCTACTTCTCGCAGGCGCGCGACGTCAAGCGCTTGCGCGAGTGGGCAGGACGGGCGCCCGAGCGCGAGGCCGACCAGGCGGCGCCTGCACAGGCCACCCCCGGCCCTGTGGGGGCGCAGCCACAGCAGAAGCCGGCCGCGGCGGCGCCCGCGCCGGCCGGAACTGCCGCCCCGGCTGCGTCTGGAGGAACTGCGCCTACGCCTGCCGGGCCCGCCGCAGCGCCTGCGCCGGCCGGAAGCGGCGCTACGCCCGCGCCTGCGATTCCGGCTGCGGCCGGAGCGGCCCCGGCTGCCGCCACAGCAGCGGCCCCCGCCGCGACGGCGGCAGGCGCAGGGAGCGGCAACGCGGATTCCAGCCCCCAAGCTGCCCCTGGTGAAACCGCGCCCCCGACCACGGGACCGAAGCCGCCGGGGCAGCCGGATGCGAAGCCGGCGGCGCAGCCGGGCGCCCCGAAACCCGCCGCGCAGCCGGACGCCCCGAAACCCGCCGCGCAGCCGGGCGCCCCTGCCGCGCAGCCGGGCGCCCCTGCCGCGCAGCCGGCGGCGCCTGCCGCCCCCCAGGCCCTCCAGGGGGCCCCTGCAAACCCCGCCGCCGCGCCGGCGTCGCCTGCCCGCCCGGCCGCTCCACCGGTGCCGGGCGCCCCGCGTCCCGCGGCGGCCACCGCCGCGGCTGCGCGCACCGGCGGACCGCCCGCCCCGCCGCCTCCTCCGGCGGGTGCGCGAACCGCCCCCGGCGGCCGCCCCGCCCCGGAGCAGACCGCGGTCATCCCGCCCCCGCGCGAGCCCTGGCACCAGCGCCTCTTCGGGAGCACCCGGAACATCCTTCTCGCGATCGCCGGTGTTCTGCTTCTCGGCGCCGGAGTGGCATTGGCGCTCACCCAGCTTTCAGAAGACGAAGAGCCAACAACGCCCCAGAGCCCGCAGGCGCAGCAGCAGCCGGCGCAGAACGGCGGCGAGGAGCGCCAGAACGGAGAGCGGCGCAGGCGACGGCCGGCCATCGACCCCTCGACCGTCACGGTCGCGGTTCTCAACGGCACTACCGTGCCTGGCCTCGCCGCGCGGGTAAGTGACGAGGTCCAGTCCGCGGGCTTCGAGGTGGGAACGGTGGCGAACAGCTCGGATCAGCAGCGCGCCGAGTCGGTGATCCTGTTCTCGCCGGGGCACGAGCGTGAGGCCGCGGCGGTCTCCCGCAGGCTCGACATCGCCCAGCGCGAACCGATCGACGCGGCGACTCAGGGCCTTGCGGGCGACGCGACCGTGGTCGTCGTGACCGGGGCCGACAGGTCCTAGCGCCTAGCGCACCGCCGCGCGCGCGAGCGCGGCCAGGTGCGGCACGCCCAGGCGCTCGCTCTCCGCGGCGGCGGACTCGAGCAGCTCGCGGCCGCGCTCGCCGTCGTGGGCGAGCAGTAGCTGACCGGCCAGGAGCCGGGCGCGGTTGCTCTCGAGCGGGCGGTCGAGGGCGGCCCATGCCGCCTCGGCCTCGGCGAGCAGCTCCGCGCCCTCCGCCGGGTCCTCGGAGGCGGCGCCGCGCGCCTCGAGCGCAGCCGCCGTTCCGAGCGGATAGTGGAGGCGCTCGGCCATCTGGGCCGTGAGCGCGGCCGCCTCGCGCGCCGCGCGCGGGCGGTGCGCCAGGGAGAGCACCACGGCCCGCATCCCCATCGCCTGGATCGACTGCGCCAGCAGGCCGGCCCGCTCGCACACCTCAATCGCCTGGTCGAGGGCGTTGACCGCGCCGTCCAAATCCCCGTGATCGCGCAGCGCGGTCGCCAGGCCTATCAGCGCCTGGAATGCGAGCTCGGACCAACCGACCTGCTCGGCCAGCTCGAGCGCGCGATGGAAGAGGACGGTGGCCTCGTCGATCCTGCCCTCGCGCCAGCGGAGGGTGCCGCGCAGCACATAGGGGAGGCAGAGCTTCCCCACGAGCCCCTCGCGCTCGGCGAGTTCGGCGCTCGCCTCCGTCGAGCGCTCAACGCTGTCCCAGTCGGCGCCGTACACGGCCAGTGTTGCGAGCCATGCGTGCAGCTCTACCTGCGCGGGAAGCATCCCCATCTGCTCGGCGAGCCGGAGCGCCTCCTCGTATGCCTCGCGCGCGCCGGTCACGTCGGCCTCAGAGATCTCGAGCTGGCGCCCAAGCGCGGACAGGGCGATGATCGTCTCCCCGTGATCCGAGCCGCGCGCGAGCTCCACGGCGCGCTCCAGGTTCTGGCGGGCCTTCTCGGTGTCCCCGATGCGCCCGAAAACGCGCCCGAAGATCCCGTGGGCGCGGCTCGCGGCGCGGGTCTCGCCGAGCTTCTCGGCCAGCCGCAGCGCCTTCTCGGATGCGTAGATGGCGAGCATGTTGTCGCCCGTATGCAGGTACAGCCACGCGGCCTCCTCGTAGAGGCGGACCAGCTCGAGCCGGGGAGGCCCATCCTTGAGCAGGTTGATTCCCTTCTGGTAGTGCTCGATGGCCGGCTTGCGCTCGCCCTTGTGCGAGAGGCCGGCGCCGATCTTGCGGTGCAGGTCGGCCACCCGCTCGAGATCCTCCTGGCCGCGGTGCCACGCGAGGCATTCCCCCCAGACGGCGATCGCCTCGTCGACCCGCCCTAGCCGCAGCGACACGTCGCCGAGCTTCTCGCCCACCCGAACCGCGACCGTCTCCATCTCGTCGGCGGTCTCCTCGGCGTCGACGACGCCGTTCTGCCGGGCCACGTCGCGCGCGTGGCGGTAGTGCTCGGCAGCCTCGCGGTTCGAGTAAAGCCGCGTCGCGGCGTCGCCGGCCTCCTCGAGGAAGCGCACGGCCTGGCGACGCATCGTCATCAACTCGTCCGCCGGCACGCCTCCCTCGCGGCCGAGCGCCGCGGCGCGCCCATAGTGGTCCGCGAGGAGGGCGACCACCTCGTCGGTGCGGTCGCCCGCCCGCTTCTCGAGGAAGGTGCCCACCTCGAAGTGCTTCCGCGAGCGGACCACCTTCGGGAGCATCCCGTAGGCCACGTCGCGGATCAGCACGTGCTTGAAGGCGAACTCGCACTCGCCCTCGATGCGCTCCTCCGTGGCCGGAGCCAGGATGTCCTTCTGTTGAAGAGCGGCCAGCGCCCGACCGAGATCCTGGCCCTCCGAGCGGGCGAGCGCGACCAGCGAGCCCTCCCAGAAGGTCCTTCCCGCAACGGACGCCTGCTGGACGAGTCGCCGCTCGAAAGGCCGGAGCGAGTCGAGCCGTGCGGCGAGCACCCCCTGCACGGTGTCCGGCAGCTGTCCTCCCTCGGTGCCGCCCTTCTCGGCGATCCGGCGGGCCATCTCCTCGGCGAACAGCGGGTTGCCCCCTGAGCGCTCGGCCACCGCGGGGACCATCTCGCGCCCCGAGGGCAGCAGGGCCTGCACGAGCGTGCGCGCCTGCCCATCGCTGAGCGGGTTGAGCAGCAGCTGTGTCGCCGAGCGCCGGCCGCCGCCCCAGCCCGGCCGGCGGTCGAGGAGCTCGTCCCTCGCGAGGCACACGAGCAGGAGCGGTGCGCGCACCCACTGCGCGAGATGCTCGATCGCCTCGAGCATGCCGTCGTCGGCCCAGTGGATGTCTTCGAACGCGATCACGAACGGGCGCCGGCGGGCGATCGACTCGATGCCGGAGCGCAGGGCCGAGAAGAACGACTCGCGCGCCCGCTCCGGGTCGTCCTCCCGGGGGACGAGCTCCGGCGGCACCTCCACCCCGAGCAGACGGCCGATCAGGGCCGCCTGTCGATTCGCGCCCTCGTCGTCGTCCCGCAGCTCGGCAACGTAGCCCGACAGCTTCGTCCACGCCGTGTCGGCCGAGTCCGAGTCGACGATCGAGGCCTCGGCCCGCAAGACCTCGCCCAGTGCCCAGAAGACGATGCCGGTTCCGTACGGGAGGCAGCGCCCGGTGCGCACGCTGGGCGCCGACGGGTGCTCGGCGAGACGGCTCTCGAACTCGCGCAGCACGCGGGATTTGCCGACGCCGGCCTCGCCGATGAGCGTCACGAGCTGTGCCGTGCCCTCCTCGAGGACACGCTCGTAGAGGGTCTCGAGCGCGGTCAGCTCCTCGCTGCGGCCCACGAGCGGGGACTCGCGCGCGGGCGCCACCCGGCCCACGGGTTGCTCGGCGATCAGGCCGATCGCCTCCCAGGCCGGCACGGGGGCGGCCTTGCCCTTGAGCTCGAGCGGTTCGAGCGTGCGGTAGCGAACCGCGCCCTCGGAGGCGCGCATGGTGCGCTCGCCCACGGTCACGCTGCCCGGGCGCGCAGCGCTCTGGAGGCGTGAGGCCACGTTCACGGTGTCGCCCATCACGGTGTACGTCTCTCCGACGGCGCCCGCGAGGACCTCGCCAGTGTTGACTCCCACGCGCAGGTCGAAGTCGATATCCGAGGGGAGGTCCTGGTTGACCTCCTCCATGGCGTCCTGCATCCCGAGGCCGGCGCGGACGGCCCGCTCGGCGTCATCCTCGTGCGCGACGGGCGCGCCGAAGAGCGCCATGACGTTGTCGCCGATGAACTTGTCGACGGTGCCGCCGTAGCGCTCCACCTCGCGGCCGAGTCGCATCAGGGCCCGGTCGACGAGCGACTTGACCGCCTCCGGGTCCATGCGCTCAGCGAAGGCGGTGTAGCCGGACAGATCGGCGAACAGCACAGTCACCTGGCGGCGCTCCTCCGGCGGCTGCTCGGGGCGGCGGACGGCCGTCTGTTCGAGCGACGCCCCGCAGTTCATGCAGAAGCGTGCCTCGGGCGAGGCCGTCGTGTTGCAGGAGGGGCAGCGGCGCTCGAGGTTTGCGCCGCAGTTCATGCAGAAGTGAGCGCCGGGCGGGTTGTCGGTGCCGCAGGCGGGGCAGCTCATCGTTCGAGATTAGAGCTCCCGCTCGTAGAAGTAGTTAACAGGTCCGTCCGGCTTGCCCTCGCGGTTGCTGAAGCCGAGGCTCTCGTAGAGCGCGCGCGCCGCAACGTCCTCGTCGCCGGTGCCCAGATCCATGGAGTCCGCCCCCTGTTCGCGTGCCACTGCCAGCGCCGTCTCCATGAGCGCGCGGCCGAGTCCCTGGCCGCGGCGGTCAGGCACTACGTAGAGCTCCGCGAGGTAGCACTCGAGCCCGCTCGTCCAGAGCGCCGGGCGGAAGCGGAGGACCGCCAGCCCCTCCGGGCCGCCGCCGGCCAAGAGCACGATCGTCTCTCCGGAGGCGATCAGCTCGCGGACTCGCTCGGCGAGCGCGTCCGGGCCAGGTGTGATGTCGTCGTACTCGGTGTTGAAGTCGTGGAGCAGGCGGCCGACGGCGTCGGCGTCGGCAAGCTCGGCGCGGCGTACGGTATGGCCGCTCACGATCTCACCGTAGCGCGGGCTCAGCGCCCGGTGGCGTCGAGCGCAGCGGCGAGGCCGGTCGCCCGCACAGCGGGGATTCCGGTTGCGGCGACTGCCCCGACGGCGTCCCGGCCCGCCACGACCACGCGATACCCGAGGGCGTCGAAGTAACGCACGTTGGTGCGTGCCTCCGCGGCGTTGCGAGGCAGCCTGAGCTCGGCGGCGGCGTGTTCGAGCCGGTCATTCACGAGCTCGCGCCCGTCGCGGGCGGCGGCGGCATCCACCACCAGCGCGGTCGGCGCCGCGGCCGGGCTGCGCGAGTCGTCGCCGAGCACGCCGCCAGCCGCGACGGCGCCGGTGGCGAGCAGGGCCCCGATGAATGTTCCAAGTCCCGTCATACGTATGTGCATACTACGTATGACGTCAGAATCCGTCAACCCCATGACTCGGCCCGTGGTTGCATTCCGCCCCATAGAACGCTCCGCCCAACAGCGCGTGACGAGCACCGACGTGGCCGAGCGGGCCGGCGTGTCCCAGTCGACGGTCTCGCTCGTGTTCTCGGGCAAGGGCCGGGGCAGGGTCTCGGAGGCCACTCAGGAGCACGTCCGGCGCGTCGCGCGGGAGCTCGGCTACCGCCCCAACGTCGCCGCGCAGGCTCTGCGCCTCGGCACCTCGCGCGCCGTCGCGCTCCTCGTTCCGGACATAACGAACCCATTCTTCAGCCGCGTTCTGCGCGGCGCCCAGCGAGCCGCCCAGGCCGCGCGATACACCGTGGCGCTCGTCGACACCGCCAACGACCGGCGCTGGCAGGAGCAGTCCTTCGAGGCGCTGCGCGCCGGTCCGGTGGACGGCTACCTGCTGTTCGAGGTCAGCGCGCCCGACGCGCTCGGGCCTGAAGAGAACGTGGTGCTCATGGAGGCGGAGGAGCCGCGGCGCCCGTCCGTTCGCTTCGACGCCGAGGCCGGTGCGGCGGCCGCCTTCGGCCACCTGCTGGAGCTCGGCCACCGCCGCATCGGACACCTGGCGGCGAGCTTCGACGCCCCGACCTTCCACCTCCGCGCGGCGGCCCGCCGTCGGGTGCTGACCGGTGCCGGTCTCGATCCCGAGTCCCAGCCCCGCGTGCTGACCGCGATCGGCATCGAGGCGGCGCGCGTCGCCGCCGGTCCGCTCCTGGACGAGCACCCGACGGCGGTGTTCTGCGACGACGACCTGATCGCGGCGGGGCTCTACATGGCGGCGCGTGAGCGCGGGCTCCGCATACCGAGGGACCTGTCCATCGTCGGCTTCGACGACATGGACTTTGCGCGCGCACTCGAGCCGCCTCTGACCACGGTGGCCCTGGACGCCGAGCTCCTCGGCGCCACCGGCTTCGAGCTGCTCGACGCGCGCATGGCGGGCCGGCGAACCCGCCGGCGGGTCGTGCTGCCCGCGGAGCTGTTGGTGCGGGCCTCGACGGGCCCGCCTCAGGGTATGAGCCCGGCATCCCTGTAGGCATCGGCGGTCTCGGCGAGCAGGCGCTCGTCCACGAGCGTGAGCAGGCGCCCGTCAAGCTCGATCACAGCTCCGGGATGGGGCGGATACCAGAAAGCGCGAAGCTTGCGCCCAAGATCGTCGCCCGGGCGCACCCGGCGGAGCTCCTCGAACTCCTCCCGGGTCACGTAGCGTCCATCTCCCTGAGGCGTGCGGGGAAGCTTCTGGCCCGCGAGCGCCTGGGCCATGACTCGCCGGAAGAGCCCCAGCAGCCGCTCCTGGGTCGTGAGATCGAGCGAGAAGGCCGTCTCCTCGATCGGGTCGATCGGGAAGCGCTCGACCTCGACCAGGTCCCCGGTGTCGAAGCGCTCGTCGACGAAATGGCAGGACACACCCCACTCATCACTGCCCTCGAGGATCGCCACGTTGTAGCCGCCGAGCCCGCGCAGGTCGGGAAGCGGCGCGGGATGGAAGTTGAGGCAGCCGATGCGCGCCAGCGTGACGAGCGGCTCGCGGATCAGCTTCCAGAACAGGAACGAGATCACCACGTCCACGTCCGTGGGCGGGTCCGCGTACAGATCGGTGTCGTCGACCAGCGGCAGGCCGTGCCGCTGCGCCACGAGGTCGACGCGCTGCTCCTCGCGCGTCCAGCGGTCGGGCTCGGAGGCCACCACCGCCACGACCTCGCAGCCCTCCGCCACGAGCCAGTCGAGCGCCCGCGCCGCCGAGCGCTTGCACTTGGCCATGAACACGACCCTCACGCGCCGACCTCCCTGTAGACGGCCAGCGTCTGCCCGGCGATCCGGTCCCACGAGTACGGCCCCGCGGCGGCCGCCGCGGCCCGCTCCTCGAGTGCGCGCCGCTGCTCGCGATCCGCGAGCAGCTCCACGAGCGCCGCCCCCAGCGCCTCGGGGTCGCCGGGCGGGACGAGACGGCCGGCACCGTGGTCCTCGACCAGCTCGCGGAAGCCCCCGACGTCGCTCAACACCATCGCCTTTCCGAAGGCGAGGCCGGCGAAGAGCACCCCCGAGACGTCGACGCTGCGATGCGGCAGGGCGAGGACGTCGGCACGCCGGAAGAATGCGGGCAGCTCGGCGTCGCTCACATAGCGCTCCACGAAGCGCACCCTGCCAGGCGGCGCGAGCCGGCGGAGGCGCTCCATCGAGACCCCGAGCGGCCGCCCCACCACCCACAGCTCCGCGTCGGCTACATCTCGGAAGGCCTCGAGCAGCACGTCGACGCCCTTGTACTCGCGCACGAGCCCGAAGTAGAGGACCACCGGTCGCCGGACCCCGGCAAGCTCGGGCGGGAGCGGGAGCTCGTCTGGGCTGAGCGGTGAGGTGCGAGAACGCGCCGTGCGGGATCACGTGGACGCGAGGGCCCCCTCCAAGGAGCTCGGCTCCGGCGCGGGTGTGGACGATCACGGCTGCAAAGGCGGCGGCGACCTTCTGCGCCGAGCGCTCCCGACGGATCACGTTGTGCATGGTCAGCACCTGAGGGCGCCCGCGCGGGAGCATGCGGGTGCTCAGCGACTCGAGCCAGAGCCATTGCCAGTGGGTCACGTCGGCCTCCGCGGCACGGCCGCGATAGCGCAGCATGTCGGGCACGTGCTCGGCGGCCTTCAAGGCGCGTCGCAGCGCGGTCCGGCGCGCCCCCACGCGCGTCGCCCCGCGGTAGAAGGACTCGCTGAGCGCAAAGCCGTCCGCGGCGGGCGGGGGACCGTGGACGAAGCGCGAGGTCACCAGCTCGACCTGCGCCCCCTGGCGCGCCAGGGCGGCTGCCAGCGCGTGGTCGTAGGGCAGGACATCCGCGGAGGGATCGACGAGGTGTACCCGCATCGCCGACCGACTTTTTCACGCGAGCGCTACGACTAGGCTCCCGCCTCCATGTCCCGGCGCCTGGTCCGGGCGGTGTTCGCCGTGCTGGTGGTGGCGACCATCGCCGCCTTCTTCACGACGCAGCTACTGAAGAGCGAGTTCCCGCTCGTCCTGCGCTTCGCGACCAAGCCGGCGCAGTTCTCCCCCAACGGGGACGACTACCGGGACGATACGCGGGTCGGCTTCGACCTCTCCGAGCCCGCCGAGGTGACCTTCTCGGTCGTGGACGGGGAGGGCAACGAGGTGCGCCGCATCGTCGACGGTCAGAGGCTCGCCGGCGACACGAAGCACCGCTTCCGCTGGGACGGTCGTGACGACGACGGCGCTCCCGTGCCCGACGGGGTCTACCGCATGCGCGTGGTGCGGCGGGACGAGAGCCGCGTGATCAACTCGTTCAAGGAGATCACGGTCGACCGGCGGCCGCCGCGCGTGCGCCTGGTGAGCGCGGAGCCGTCGGTGATCGCCGCCGGGGCGCCCGGCCAGCGCCCCCGGGTGAGCGTCCGTTACGCCGGGCCCGCCAACTCGGCCCCGGAGTACCGCGTGTTCCGCACCGACGACGGGCCCCGGCCGTACGTGGTGAGGCGCTTCCGCGGCATTCCGCCCGACGGCCGGACCAAGACGCGCGTTGGGGTGTGGAACGGCCGTGTCAGCGCCGGGCCGGAGAGCACGACCCCGGCGCCCGACGGCGACTACGCGTTCACTGTGACGGTGCGCGATCGGGCCGGCAACCCGGCGGTCGCGCCCGCGGAGGTGCCGAGCCCGCGGCGAGCCCAGCCGCGCACCGGCGTATCGGTGCGGACCTTCACGCTGCGTGGCCCGCTCTCTCTTGTGCGGGCCGGCTCCGTCGTCCGGCTCGAGGTCGGACCGGTCGACCGCTCCTTCGACTTCGTGTTGTCGCGCTTCGGCGACCCCCGGCCGCTGCGCCGCGGCGGGCGCGTCGGCGGCACGTTCCGGGTGCGCGTCCCAAAGGACGCCGTCACCGGCGTCCACCTCGTGCGCGTGCGCGCGGGCCGCCAGCGCGCGGTGTGGCCGCTGGCCGTCTCAGGGAGGGCGCAGACGAAGGCGGCCGCGAACCGCGGCCCGAAGCCGGTGAGCGGAGTGGGCGCCGGCGGGCTGCCGCTCCTGGTGCTCCCGGCGCTCACCTGGCAGGGCCTCAACCCGGTCGACGACGACGCCGACGGCTTCGCCGACACCCTGCTCAGCTCGCGGGCCGTGCGACTCGACCGCTACTTCGCGGGTGGCGGCTACCCGCCGCGCTTCGCGGCCGAGGTCGCGCCGCTGTTGCGCTGGCTCGAGCGCGAGCGGCTCGGCTACAACCTGACCACCGACATCTCGCTTGCGCGCGGTGAGCCACCACTGCTCGGCGACGCGCCGGGGCTCGCATTCGCCGGAAGCGCGCTGTGGCTCCCCAGGGCGTTCATGCGGCGTCTGCGCGAGTACGTCGCGGGTGGGCGCCGGATCGCCTCGTTCGGTGCGGATTCCTTCCGTCGCTCGGTCGAGCTCGACGCCGACCTGGCACGCGACCCCTCGGCTCGCGAGGCGATCAACGTGTTCGGGGAGCGCACGGCGCTCGTGGAGACGAGCCCGGCGCCGCTGGCCGTGTTCGAGGACGAGCTCGGGCTGTTCGAGGGCCTCTCGGACTTCATCGGCGAGTTCTCCGAGTTCGAGGTCTCGCGCGGCCTGACCGACGAGGCGGATGCGCTCACCACGGCCGGCCGCGACCCGGGCGAGCCGGCCTTCATGGCCTACCGGCTGGGGGACGGCTGGGTGCTCCGCACGGGTACACCGCAGTGGACCCGCCAGCTGGAGGAGGAGGCGCTCAGCCTCGAGGTGCCGCAAGTGACGAAGCGCATTTGGAGGCGCCTGGGTTCTTAACGGCGGCGACGGAGGCGTCTGCCATCCTGAGCCGTCGATGTCCAGACGACGCCGCTTGCTCATCGGTGGCGCGCTGGTCGTGCTCGCCCTTGCGGTCGCGATCGGCGTGTACGCCTACAACGAGAATCAGCCGATCGAGAAGCGTGGCTCCGCCACCGAGGAGTTCGTGGTGACGGAGGAGCCCGAGCCGCCGCCACCGCCGCCGGACAAGGAGATCCTGCGTCCCTGGCCGACCTATGGGTTCGACATCGGTCGCCGCCACATCTCGCCCTACGATCACCGGCCGCCCTACCGGCGGCTGTGGAGGATCGACGCGCACGACACGCTCGAGTTCCCTCCGACCGTCGCGTACGGGCGCGTGTACCTCGCCCAGCAGAAGGGGCTCTTCTTCGCGCTCGACGAAAAGACGGGCAAGCCTGACTGGAAGAAGAGCCTCGGCCGCTGCGCCGCCTCCTCGCCCACGATCGGCAAGGGGGTCGTGTACCAGTCCTATATGCACCCGGTGGAGTGCCTCCAGGACCAGGCCGGCGCGAACGGCTTCGTGGTCGCGTGGGACGCGGACACCGGTCGCGAGCTGTGGCGCCACGAGACGGCGCCGGTCGAGTCCTCGCCGCTGCTGCGCAACGGCGTCCTCTACGTGGGGACCTGGAACAACGACGTGATCGCGCTCAACGCAAAGACCGGACGCCTGAAGTGGCGCTTCCAGGCCGACAACCAGGTCAACACCTCCGCCGCCTACTGGAAGGGGCGCATCTTCATCGCCTCCGACGGCGGCACGCTGTATGCGCTGAACGCCGGGACCGGCAAGCTGGCCTGGAGCGCCACGGGCGCCCGTGAGTTCTGGTACGCGACGCCGACGCTCGCCTACGGGCGCGTCTACATCGGCAACACCGACGGGACGATGTACGTCTACGGCGCGAAGAGCGGCAAGCTGCTCTGGGCGCGCCCACTCGGGTCCTACATCTACGGCGCCGCCGCGGTCTACCGGCGCAAGGTCTTCGTCGGCACCTACGACGGGCAGTTCTATGCCCTCGATGCCGCCACCGGTGACACGCGCTGGCAGATCGACGCCGAGGGCGCGGTGCACGCCGCGCCGACCGTGATGGACGGGCTCGTCTATTACGCGGTCTGCTCGACCTGCGGCTCGGAAGCCCAGCGCTCAGTGGCCAGGGGACCCGACGCCACCCACGCCGTGCGCGCCCGCGACGGCAAGCGGGTCTGGCGCTTTCCGGCCGGCAAGTACGCCAATCCTGTGGTCGCGGACGAGAAGCGCATCTTCGTGACAGGCCGCGCACACCAGTTCGCGATGGCTCCGCGCGGCTCGGAGGCCGCGAAGGAGGACGCGAAGGCGGACCGGGCGCGCGTGAGGCGCCAGCGGGAGGCGCTCCGCGCAGGAGCGTCGGCAGCGCCGGCAGGAGCGGCGCCAGTCCTAGCCGGGGTTGGTCTCCGCCGGCCGGGCCAGGGCTGGGGAAGGGGTTAGGGACAGCGGCGACTGCGATCCTACGCCACGGCCTGTCCCGCGAACAATCTTCGCCTGAACGCGGCTTCCCGAATCTGCATCGGCAGCAGGCGCCAACCCGGGATCTGGCGCAATCATCCTGCCCTGACCACTCCTGTGCGGTCAATCCAGGAAGGCTCGCGCCCTCCCAAGTCCACGGGCCGAACGATCTTCGATCACGTCCGGTTGCCAAGCCTTCCAGCCGGGCCGAGGCGGACACCAGGCTCAGTCGAGGCGCTCGAGGAAGCCCGCAACCCGCTCCGTCACGTCGCGCAGCACGGCTATCGACGCGAGCGGATCTCCCTCCACCTGGAGCGAGTGGTCGAGGCCGTCGAGCTCCATCACCTCGAGGGCCTCGTTCTCGGGCAGCTCTCCATTTCCCCAGGTCGGATCGGTGGGGCTGCCGACGACAAGCGTCGGCCGGTCGGTCCCGCCCAGCGCGGTCACCACCTCGGGCCGGATCAAGAGCGGCGTGAGCCAGACCGCCGGAAGGGCGCGCTGGGTCGCGAGCGGAGCCACCGCGCTGGCCAGCGACTTGCCGATCATCACCACCTGGGTCGCCGAAGCGGCGTTCAGGGCGCTCTCGGTGCGGTCACGGATCCAGTCGAACGGCTCCTGGTCGGCCGGCGCCCGCTCGCTCAGCTCGAGCACCGACCAGCCGCCGGCGAGCGCGGCCTCGCGCGCGAACCAGAGCAGCGGCGCCTGGCTGAAGTAGCGCACCCCGGGCAGCAGCACCACACAGCGCTCGGGATCGCCCTCGTGGAGGATCGCCTCACCCGGGTCGAGATCGATGGGGCGCACTAGTGGACCTCCTCACACGCGCGGAACCTACAGCCATCAGCGCGGCCACGACCGCTCCCGTCATCGGCCAGACGAGGTAGTAGTTGTTGAACGTGCGGCCGATGAACATGAGCCAGAGCAGCGAGACCGAGAACGCGGCGGCGCCGATCCAGAGCTCCTCGGCCTTGCGCTGCGCGAACAGGAGCCAGACCGTCAGCGGCAGCCAGGTCAGCACGGCGATCAGCGCGAACGGGTAGGAGCCGTCGCGGTCCTCGAGGATTCCGAGCCGGATCAGGATCGCCGACAGCCCGTAGCCGACGATCCTGTAGGTGCCCGCGCCGAACTTGATCGTGTCCTCGTAGAAGGCGACCGGGTCGGCGATCAGGAAGGGGAGGATGCCCGCCGCGAGGACGCCCCCGAACACGAGCGCGGCGCGCGTGAGCTCGTCGCGGGTGGCGCCCTGGCGCAGCAGCATCAGCGCCATGAACGGCACCGCCACAACCGCGAACTGCTTGAGCAGGATGGCGCCCGCGAGCGCGGCGGCCATCCAGCCGTAGCGACGCCGGGTGACGAGTGCGAACGCCACCACGAGCAGGAGCAGGCTGGGTGCGTCGTTCTGCCCGAACCAGGCGGAGCGCACCGCGATCGGGTTGCAGACGAGCAGGGCGCCGAGGGCGAGCTTGGCGCCGAGCGGTGCACGGAACAGCAGCGCCGCGGGCAGCATCGCGAGCGTCGCGAGCAGCACCAGCAGCCGGTAGTCGTCAAGCGGCTCCGGCAGCAGCCGCCAGAGAGCGGCCGTGAGCACGGCGCCCGGGAAATAGGCGAAGTGCTCGAGCGAGACCTCCCGCTCGCGCACGCGCTCCGAGGCGGTCCCGTCGCGGGTGTAGAAGCGCTCGAGGCCGGACTCGCGGTAATCGTGGCCGTAGGGATTGTCGAGATCGAGCAGGAGATCACCCCCCAGCTCGATCTGGTAGGTCGAGTCGTTCGTGAAGAACCAGGGCGCGGTCGAGTCACGCAGGCCGAGCGCGAGCAGCGTCGAGGGTGCCATCAGCAGCACGCCGACGGCGAGCACGAGCGCGATACCGCCCCAGGGCGGCCAGGGCCGGGGCCGCGCTATCAGGAGGGCCGCCGCCGCGCCGCATAGGAGCGCCGCGCCGAAGGCCGCCGCCCGCGCGATGCCCACGTCCCACTCCTCGCCGGCCGCGCGCACCAGCGGTGCGAGCAGGCCCTGAGGATCCACGCTGCCCGGCCGGAAGCGCAGGGGGTCCGAGCCCAGCTCGGGGAGGGTGATGGCGATCAGCGCGAACAGGACCCCGACAAGGGCCCACGCGGCGCGGACGCTCACCGCGAGGGGCCGGGCTCGGCCCGGACCGGAGGAATGTTTCCCCTACGGGCGTGAGCGCGCTGCGCGGCCGACGGCCGCGGGTCGTACACCGCGTGCCAGGCGAGGTAACCCGCGCCGATCGCGAGCACGAGCCAGGTGATCGGGTCCTCCAGGAAGCCGCTGTAGAAGAGCGCGTGCACGAACAGCCCGAGGAACGACGCCATCAGCGCCAGCCCGAGGGCCTCCTCCCGCTTTCGCACAGCCGCGATCAGGAGCGCTCCGCCCACGAGCAGCCAGGCGTAGAGGGCGACGCCGATCACGCCCAGCTCGGCGAACACGGTGAGCGGTGTGGTGTGGGAGACGAAGGTCGGGGTCGGCCGGTCGCTGCGGGCGAGTTTGCGGCTCGCACGCGGCTGGCCGCCGATGCCCACCCCCACGAACGGGTCGTCCTCGATAACCCGGAGCGTGTCCTCGACGCGCTCGGTGCGGTCGCTCGTGATCTTGTTGAGCGACTCGCCGTCGATCATCCGCGCGGCCACGTAGGCGCCGCCGGCGAGGACGGCGGCGAGCGCCAGCAGGCCAACGGCCAGCCGCACGCGCCGGTTGCCCGTGACCAGGGCGAGCGCCAGCGTGACCACGAGCAGGGCGACCATGCTCGATTGCGAGTAGGAGAAGAAGAGCCCCGCCCACATGACTGCGAGCAGCGCGATGAGCGGCCACGGTTTCCAGCGGCGCGCGGCAAGCAGCGCCAGCACCACGCCGATCCCGAGCACGAGGTGGCGGCCGTAGAGACTCGGGTCGCCGAACAGCGAGGTCACGCGGAAGAAGTCCGTGTTGGCGTTCGAGACCGCGAGGTTGGGCGCGTAGAAGAACAGCTCGTGCGTCGCGGCCTGCCAGAGCCCGACGAGCGCGAACAGCGCGCCGAGCGCGAGCGCGGCTGCCGCGAGCGCGCGCGGGACGCTGTCGGGGAAGTCGGCGCGCGCCACGGTGGCGAGCAGGAGTGCGAACGGGAGCGTGAAGAATGCGAGCAGGTTGGCTCCGGCCTCGAGGTCGGCTGCCCAGGTCAGAGACAGGCACGCGAAGGCGAAGAATGCGGCGGCAGGGGCGGCGATCACGAGCGGCAAGGCGCGCAGCTCGCGCCCGCGCAGCGCCCGCCACCCCAGCGCAGCTCCGGCGGCGGCGAGCACGAAGTAGAGCGGCAGCAGGCGGCCGAGGCGACCGTCGTCGGCGATCGACACGAGGAAGGTGCCGCCGCTGTCGAACGAGAGCGGCGGCCGGAAGGGCGCCGCCACGAGCACCGCCACCGGCACGATCGCCGGCCGGCGCGCCAGCAGCGCCGCCGCGGCGCCGAGCACGATGATCCCGATTGCCGCGGCAGCGGCCCCGGTCACGCCGTCGATCCTGTCGAGCGAGCCGGTGCCGAGCGCGTACGCGAGGCCCGCCTCGGAGACGGCCAGGACGACGAGCCCCGCCAGCAGCACGA
Organism: uncultured Thermoleophilaceae bacterium; assembly: GCA_963751835.1. Lineage (GTDB taxonomy): Bacteria > Actinomycetota > Thermoleophilia > Solirubrobacterales > Thermoleophilaceae > JACVRW01. The sequence goes on from CAVVWD010000014.1 coordinate 42,240, forward strand.
GCCGGCCCCGGGCGAGCAGGACCAGCACAGACCCGACGGCGCCGCCTACCGCGGCCAGCTGGGCGAGGTCGGGATGCTCCATCGGGAGGGGAAGCGTAATCGCGCGCCCAGCGGCGGCGAGCTCCCGGGAGCGGGCTTGCGGCGGCGCTCAGCGCGCGCCGGCGGCTGCGCGGCCGGCATCCAGCCGCGCATTGTGCTCCTCGGCCGCCTCGCGGATACCCATGCCACGCGACGGCGCGAGCTCCTGGCGCGCGTGCAGGAGATAGCGCCTTGCATCGCGGCCGGGGACGAGCACGGCCACCGCTGCGCGGACGAGGTAGGCCCAGGTCCAGCAGGCGCGCCACACGATCCTGGTCAAGCCCGTGCCGTGCTTGCGGAAGTAGAGATCGCGGTTGCGGTGGAACTCGACGATGCGGCGCCGCATGGCGGCGCGGTCGGTGCCGAGCTGGTCGTGGTGCACCGCCCGCGCCGAGGGCACGAAGAGGATCCGCCAGCCGGCATCATGGAGCCGTTTGCAGAAGTCCGTCTCGTCCGAGTAGACGAAGAAGTCCGCGTCGAGCCAGCCCACCTGCCGCGCCGCCTCACGCCTGACGAGCATCGCGCTCGACTGCACCCAGCCGACCTCGCGCACGCTGTCGCCACGGCTCTCGACGGCCACTCGCGAGTGCAGGAAGAGCGCCGCCGCAAGCGCCCAGGGGATGTCGGGCAGCCGCCAGGCGCAGTCCGTCTCCTCGCCTCTGCTGGTGAGCAGCCGCGCGCCGGCCGCCGCCGCGCCGGCATCGGCGTCGAGCGCGGCGAGCAGCTCCGCCGCCGCGCCGGGGGCCAGCTCCGAGTCCTCGTTCAGCAGCAGGCAGAAGCGCCCGCGCGACTCCTCGAGCAGGTGCGAGTCGTTCTCCGCCTTGCCCGCGCGGCGCTCGAGGGCGATGAGCTTGGCCTCGGGGTGGCGCTCGCGCACCGCCTCGGCCGAGCCGTCGCTCGAGGCGTTGTCGAGCACCAGCAGCTCGTGCGGCACCCCCTCCGGATGGGTGGCGGCGATCGCGTCCAGGCAGGCCAGCAGATCCTCGCGCCCGTTCGTGTTGACGACGCAGTAGGAGAGCTCGATATCGCTCACGAGCGGCCCGCCGCCCCCTCGAGTACCTCGAGCACGCGCTCGGCGAGGAGATCGCGGTCGAACTCTCGCTCGGCGAGCGCACGAGCGTTCCGGCCCATCCGCGCGCCCTCGTCGGGGTGATCGCGCAGCCATTCGAGCTTGTCGGCGAGGTCGCGGGCGTCCCCCGCGCGCACGTAGAGCCCCGCCTCGTTGCCCTCCACGAGCTCGCGCATCCAGCCGTCCATGTTCACGATCGCCGGCCGCCCGGCAGCGAAGGTGTCGAACAGCTTGTTGGGCGAGTTGGTGGCCAGCACGGGGACGTCCTTGAAGAGCGTGAGGCAGGCGGCCGAACGCCGCGCGAGCGCGGCGACCTCCTCCTTCGAGCGTGCCGCTCCTGGAAACGCGACGTTGGGCGGTGCTTGGCGCTCGAGCTCGGGCCGGCGCTTACCGTCGCCCATGAGCACGAAGTCGACCTCCGGCAGCAGTCGCGCCGCCGCGATCGCGGCCGTGATGTCGTTGGCCTCGCCCATGGCCCCGAAGTACGAGACGAGCATGCGCGCGCCGGGGGCCGCAGGCGCCGGGTCGAACAGGTCGAGGTCGGCGGCATTCGGCACGAGCGCGACCTTCGCCTCGGGCACGCCCGCCGCGAGCACCCCGGCGCGGATGCCGGGCGAGAGCGCGATCACCCGGGCGCTGCGCCGGTAGACGAAATGCTCGAGCGCCCGGGCGCCCCGCCGGGCGAGCGGATTGCCCAGAGCCCCCATCTGGATCGGCGCCTCGGGCCACAGGTCGCGAACCTCGAACACGAGCGGTGCCCGCCAGCGCGCCGCGGCCGCAAGCGCCGGCAGCGCGATCGTGAGCGGCGGCGAGGTTGCGTAGACGACATCGGGCCGCGGGCCGCGCAGGGCGCCCAGCGTGGCCGCGATCGCGAAGCGCGCGAAGGCCAACATCCGGCGCGGGTAGGAGACGGCCGTGGCACGCACGTAATCCGAGTAGCCGGCGCGCACGCCGGCGACCTCGATGCCGTCGACGGTCCGGTCGCCGTCACCGGCGGTTACCATCCGCACGCCGTGCCCGCGCGCCACGAACCGGCGCGCAAATTCGTAAGAGCGCGTGCCACCCGCGCCCGCGCGTGTGATGAAGAACTGATGCAGGTAGAGGATCCGCATCGGGTGCGCCCGAAAGCTAATGACCCCCGAGGTCGTGCGTGAACCGCGCGCTCGACCTCGCCGTCGCGGGTCTGCTGATTGTCGTCACCGCGCCGCTGCTTGGGCTCGCGGCGCTCGCGATCAAGCTGGAGAGCCGTGGCCCCGTCATCTACCGCCAGCGCCGCATCGGCAAGGACGGCCGCCCGTTCGAGCTCCTGAAGCTGCGCACGATGGTGCTGGGAGCCGAGTCGATGGGCGCCGGCATCTATGTGCTCGAGGGCGACCCGCGCATCACCCGGACGGGGCGGCTGTTGCGGCGCTTCTCGCTCGATGAGCTACCCAACCTGGTGAACGTGCTGCGCGGCGACCTCGCGATCGTCGGGCCCCGCCCGACGGTCCAGGAGCAGGTCGACGGCTACACAGTGCGCCAGCGGCGGCGGCTCGAGGTCAAGCCGGGCATCACCGGCTGGGCCCAGATCAACGGGCGCACGTCGCTTCCGTGGCCGGAGCGCATCGAGCTCGACGTCTGGTACGTGGAGCACCGCTCGCTGCGACTCGACCTGCGCATCCTTGCCCGCACGGCACGCCTGCTCGCCACCGGCCGTGGGCTCTACAGCGAGGAGCTCAGGCAGGGCTGGTGAGGGAGGCGCCGGCGTCTAGCGGACCCGGAGGTAGTACAGCTCGGAGGCGCCGCGGTCCGTGTCGAGGTCCGCGGGCGCGACCAGGTAGTAGCGGTATCGGCCCGCGCCCGCCGGGACGAAGGAGGTAGCGAAGCGGCCGCGGCGCGCACGCACGCCGCCCGCCTGGACCTTGCGCCAGACGCCGCGGACGTGCTGCTGCACGACGAGCCGGAGCGCCCGCTTGCGGGGCCCCACCGTCCCTTCGAGCTGGAGCGCCTCGCCGCGCGCCGCGCGCGAAGGCGGCTGTTCGATCGCGATCACCGGCCGGACGTGCAGCAGGAGGCGAGCGGAGGTCGAGCGCCGGAGCGGGGCCCGGCCCAGATAGCGCACGCGGAGGTACATGCGGCGTGCGGGTTTGAGCTCGGTCGTGAAGGTGCCGTCCACGCCCGTCGTCAGCCGCCGCGCGGTCCGCCAGAAGCCCTCGCTCGCCACCTGAAGCTCCACGAGCTCGCCGGCGAGCGGGGCTCCGGCCGGGTCGCCGAGGCTTCCCGTGACCGGTACGGGCTCGCCGTAGTCGATGCTGTCGTCCACGAGGCCGGCGCTGAGGCGCGTGGCGAACGAGGAGAACGGCGCCGTGCCACTCAGTACGAGCGCGCGCAGTTCCGGAAGCTGTGCGTAGAGGGCGGCGCCCGGGCAGGCCGTCTTGCCTGTATCGCGGTGCCCGATCACTCGCTCCAGGGTGACCTGTGCTCCCGCCGGGTAGCGGGTGGCGGAGCCCCCCGAGCTCACAACCGTGACCGGCCCAGACAGCGGCTGCCCGTGCACGGCCAGCTTCCAGTTGATGTAGCCCGCCAGCGCCGCGAGCGCAGCCGGTGTCTGTGGCACGGAGGTGTGGTCGCCGATGTTCGCGATTCCCGCGGTGACCGAGTTGAAGCCCTGGGCCTGGGCGCCGATCACGGCCTGGTCGAGTCCGCCGGCGCGACCCTCGTAGAGCGTGCCGTACTTGTCGACGAGGGCGTTGTAGCCGATGTCGTTCCAACCGTTCGAGTTGCGGTGATAGCGGCATACGGCAAGCACGATCGAAGGCGCCTCGGCCGGCGTGTAGTCGTTGAGCGAGACGGTGTGGTGCACGTGCACCGCGCGGACCTCTCCGTAGTCAGGGGCTGAGCGCGGCGGGCAGCTGCCGGCGCCCCATGCCGCGCGCGGCACGTAGGCCGGAGGCGGGGGTACCTGCGCCGCGCGGGCCCTTACGCCAACGTCGACGAAGTGCAGGCGCAGCCCCGGCGCCGGGCGGCTGAGGCGGTACTGGACGGCTCCGGCGCGGCCCACCCAGATCGGATCCGAGGCCACCACGCGCCGCTCGCCGCGCCGCGGGTCGGGGTTGTGGTCGGCGTGCGCGTCCAGGTGCTCCCAGCGACTCCAGCGTCCGGAGCGGCGGACGCGCAGCTCGACGTCAAGCTCGGCTCGCCCCCGCCAGCGCATGCCGACGAGGTTGAAGCGCCGCGGCGTCTGGAGCGGGCGGGAGACCACGTTGCCGCCGCTGCCCGCACTCGATGCCGCCGCGCTCGCGCCGGGCGCGAGCTCGAAGTCGACGGGTCGCGGCTCCGCGGCGAGCGCGACGGAGCCGGGTGTCAGAACGCAGACCAGCGTGGCTGCGGCGGCGAGCAGCTTCATGATTCCCGGAACACGCTTTCAGGAGCCTGGTTGCGGCGCTGCAAGATCTCGTGCAGGCGGGGCGCCTGCATGAATTCACCCGTTACGGAACCGGCTCCGGACCGCGCGAGCGGTGCTCGTCGCGGAAGGCGCGGAGCGCGTCGAAGATCTCGGGCGAAAACTCGTTGCAGAGCAGCAGCTGACCGCGGCCGTTGGGCGGCGGATCGCCGTTCCACGCGCTGGCCGCAACCGCGTAGGGCATGTCTTTCCGCGGCACGAGGAACATCTGGTAGTCGTCCTCGTCGAATAGCGCCTTCAGGTCGGCCCGCTGCCCCGAGGGCAGCCCGGGCTTGAACCAGATGATCACGCGGCCGTGCTCCAGGCCGTGCACCAGCTCCTCATCGCTCGGCGCTTCGCTGTACGCGCCGTCCTCGGCGGGGATCTGGTAGTGGCGGCCGGTGGTCGGCGGGTTCGTCTCGTAGTTGACTCGCTCGTCCAGCGAGGTGGTGTGGTCCTGGGCGCCGCTGCCCTTGACCGTGCGCAGCCGGCAGTTCGCCGCGGCCGCCGCCGGCCTCACCTCGAACGCGGTCTGCTCGGGCACGCTCCCGCCGTCCGGAAGCACGTCGCTCGAAGCGCTCGCCCCGCTGCCGTTGTCGCCGCCGCCGAGCATGGCGAGGGCGAGCACGACGGCGACGACGATCACGATCGACCCGGCGACTCCGTAACCGACGAGCTGCTTGCGCTGCTTGGCCTGGCGGGCCTGGCGCTCGCGCTCCTCACGCTCCTTGCGGAGGGCCTCCTTCTGCTGCTTTCGGTGTGACACGGCGGCGAAGCGTAGTGAAGCAACTTCGCTACGCCGAGCGGCGCCGTGAGGAGGTCTGCCGGCGTGCTCCGCCCGCGCTTCGCTTGCGTCCGCCTGCGCTGGGCGCCGGGCGGAAGCACTCGTCGACGAAGGCGACGATCTCGTTGGTAAGCCGCTCCGGCGTGAGCCAGAGCTCGAGGATCGACGAGGCCTCTACGAGCCGGGCGTTCGGCAGCTCGCGGACGAGCATGTCCGAGTCGGAGAACGCGTGGACGGGGTCGCGGTAGTGGCCTATCACGAGCGTGCGCTGCTTCATCCGCTTGCGCTCCTCGCTGGGAGGCGCGGCACGTCCGAAGAAGAGGCCCTGCAGGACCGACGCCGAGGGCTTGGGGTCCTGGCTCACCCAGTCGAGCAACATGTCCGCCAGCAGATTGGCCCCGCGTGGCACCCGGCGGGCGCCACGCCCCACGAGCCGGGCCACCGGCGCCCCGAACGTGAGCCCCACGAGCAGCGGCGTAAAGGCGATCGCGACGCCGAGCAACGCGTTGTCGAGCACGGGCATCTCTACGAGCAGGCCCTTGACGCGCTCGGGTGCCGCGGCGGCCGCCTCGAGCGCAGTGTTGGCCCCGAGCGACGGCCCGCCAAGGACCGCCTGGTCCACGCCGGCGTGGTCGAGCAGCCCGATCACCTGGCGGCCGAAGATCGTCATCGAGTAGTTCGGCATCTCCGGCGGGCGGTCCGAGTCGCCGTGGCCGAGCAGGTCGAGGCAGAGCACGCGGTTGCCCCGCTCGGCAAGCGCCTCGGCCAGCGGCTCGTGCATGCGGCGCGAAAACAGGAGGCCGGGCAGGAGCACGACCACCTTGTCGCCCTCGCCGTACTCGTCGTACACGAGGCGGTGGCCCTCGTGCCGGAAGCTCTTCGTGACTGCGCTCATCGAGCCGTCGAGGATAGTGGGCCGGGCTCGGGCGCCGCGCTGCTTGCCCGCCGGTTGCGCAGAGGCATAGCATCCGCCGAAGCAGGAGGAGAGCGACCCGGGAGGCAAGGATGAGCACTTCTGTGCACGTGGAGGTCACCGTCAACGGCGAGGTGCGCGAGGCCGAGATCGAGCCGAGAACCCTCCTCGTGTATTGGCTGCGTGACGAGCTCGGCCTGACCGGCGCCCACGTGGGTTGCGACACCTCGAACTGCGGCGCCTGCACGGTCCACCTGAACGGTGAGGCGGTCAAGAGCTGCACCGTCTTCGCAGTCCAGACCGACGGGGCACAGGTCACGACGATCGAGGGGCTCGGCTCGGCGGGTGCCCTCCACCCGCTTCAGGAGGGCTTCTGGGAGAAGCACGGCCTCCAATGCGGCTTCTGCACGCCCGGCATGATCATGGCCGCGGCGGACCTCCTCGAGCGCAATCCGAACCCGACCGACGAGGAGATAAGGCACGGCCTCGAGGGCAACCTCTGCCGCTGCACCGGCTACCACAACATCGTGGAGGCGGTCAAAGCGGCGGCCGCCGCCGGCGCCGAAACGGTCGGGGCGCACCCGGCCGAGCCGGGTGCTTCCGCTGAGGAGGTGTCGGCATGAGCGTGACCGAGGCGGGCACGGGCCAGAACGGCCACATCGGGCGCGCGATGAAGCGCAAGGAGGACCCCCGGATGATCACGGGCCGGGGGCGCTACACAGAGGACATCAACCTGCCCGGGATGCTCCATATGGCGATTGTGCGCTCGCCCGAGGCCCACGCGAGGATCGTCTCGATTGACACGTCGGCGGCTGCGGAGCGTCCCGGCGTGGTCGCCGTGGTGACCGGCGAGGACATGGCGGGCGACTTCGAATCCGGGCTGGCGTCGGTATGGAACCCGCCGGGCGTCGAGGTCAGGAAGCCCGACAACTGGCCGCTCAAGCGCGGCGAGGTCAAGCACGTGGGCGATCCGGTCGCCGTCGTGGTGGCGGCCAGCCGCGGCGCGGCGGCCGACGCCGCCGAGGAGGTGATCGTCGACTACGAGCCCAAGCCTGTGGTGGTCGATCCCGAGAAGGCGCTCGAGGAAGGCTCGCCGCTCGTCTGGGAGAGCTTCGGCACCAACAAGACCCACGAGTGGGGGGTTTCCGGCGGGGACATCGACGCGGCGCTCGCGGAGGCCGACGTCACGATCACGAAGCGGTTCGTGAATCACCGTACCTCGGGTGCGCCGATCGAGACGCGCTGCTCGATCGGGGAGCCGCGTGGCGAGGGCATGACGCTCTACTCGACCACGCAGATCCCGCACATCGCGCGCTTCATCCTCGGACTGGTGCTCGGCATCCCCGAGGACAAGCTGCGCGTGGTGGCTCCGGACGTGGGGGGCGGCTTCGGCGCCAAGCTCCAGGTGTACGGCGAGGAGGCGCTCGTGCTAGCGCTCGCCAAGCGCCTGGGCCGGCCGGTCAAGTGGACCGAGACGCGCTCGGAGCACATGACCACGAGCCACCACGGCCGCGACCAGGTCAACTACGTGACGCTCGGTGCGAAGAGTGACGGCACCGTCACCGGGTGCAAAGCCGAGATCATCGCCGACCTGGGTGCCTACATGCAGCTGCTCACGCCCTTCATCCCGACGCTGGGATTCCCCGTGATGGGCGGTTGCTACAGGTGGCCGGCAATCGACATCAAGATCACCGGTGTCTTCACGAACAAGATGTGCACCGACGCGGTCCGCGGTGCCGGGCGGCCGGAGGCGACCTACTGGGGCGAGCTGGCGATGGACAGCCTCGCCGACGAGCTCGGCATGGACCGGCTCGAGCTGCGGCGCAAGAACTTCATCTCCAAGGATGAGTTCCCTTTCCAGACCGCGCTCGGGATCGTGTACGACTCGGGCGACTACCACGGCACGCTCGACAAGCTGCTGCAGAAGTTCGATGTCGACGCGTTCCGTCGCGAGCAGGAGGAGCTGCGCGGGCAGGGCGTCTACCGCGGCGTCGGCTTCTCGACCTGGGTCGAGGTGTGCGGCCTCGCGCCGTCGCGTGCGGTCGGGCCGCAGGGTGTCGGGCTGTATGCGGCGTTCTACGAATCCGCGCAGGTGCGCGTGACGCCCACGGGCTCGGCGATCGTCTACTCCGGAACATCGCCACACGGCCAGGGGATCGACACGAGCTTCGCTCAGATCGCCGGGGACGTCCTCGGCATCGATCCCGACAACGTGACGATCCTGCACGGCGACACCGACCAGGGCGCCTGGGGCTGGAACACCTACGGGTCGCGTTCGCTCGCGGTCGGCGGCGAGGCGCTCGTCAGGGCGGCGCGCAAGGTGCAGGAGAAGGCCAAGCGCATCTGCGCGGCGATGCTCGAGGCGGCGCCGGAGGACATCGAGCTGTCGGACGGCAAGTACCAGGTGCGCGGCTCCCCCGACAAGTCGATGACGATGGCCGACATCGCCGGCGCGGCCTATATCCCGCCTCAGGAGCTGCCGACGGACATCGAGCCCGGGCTCGAGGAGAGCTCGTTCTACGACCCCGAGAACTTCGTGTTCCCCTTCGGCGCGCACGCCTGCGTGGTCGAGGTGGACGCGGAGACGGGCAAGGTCAGAGTCGTGCGCTACGTCGCCGTCGACGACTGCGGCCCGGCGATCAACCCAATGCTGATCGATGGCCAGATCCACGGCGGCATCGCGCACGCGATCGGCCAGGCGCTCTACGAGCAGGTGGTGTACGACGAGGACGGCCAGCTCGTGACGGGCACGTTCGTGGACTACGCCCTGCCGACGGCGGCGGAGATGCCGTCCTTCGAGACCGACCGCACCGAGACGCCGTCGCCGGTCAACTCGCTTGGCGTCAAGGGGATCGGCGAGGCCGGGACGATCGCCGCCACGCCCGCGGTCGCCGCGGCCGTACTGGACGCGCTGGCGCCGCTCGGCGTGAAGGAGCTCGACATGCCGATGACGCCCATGCGTGTGTGGGAAGCGATTCAGGCGGCCCAAGGCAGTCCGGCGGAGGGAGGTGGAGCATGATCACGGCAGCGTTCGACTACGAGGCACCGGAGAGCCTCGAGGAGGCGATCCGGATGCTCCACGAGAACGGCGAGGACGCGAAGCTGCTCGCCGGCGGGCACTCGCTCGTGCCGCTCATGAAGCTCCGCCTGGCCGCCCCGACCGTGCTCATCGACCTCCGCAAGATCCCCGGCCTGCACGGGATCCAGCGCGACGACGGCGACTGGCGGATCGGCCCGATGACCAGGCATGCGGACCTCCAGGACACGCCTGAGCTCGGCGTGGCCTCGCGGGCCGCATCCTTGATCGCCGACCAGCAGGTGCGCAACCGCGGCACGATCGGCGGCTCGCTCGCCCACGCCGACCCGGCGTCCGACATGCCGGCGGTGCTGGTGGCGTGCGAGGGCGAGCTGACCGTGCGCGGGACGGGCGGCGAGCGCACGATCGCCGCGGCCGACCTGTTCCAGGACTACCTGACCACCTCGCTCGCCCAGGACGAGGTGATCACCGAGGTGCGGCTGCCCGCACTCGAGGGCTACGGCGTCGGCTACCAGAAGTTCACCCGGCGGGCCGAGGACTGGGCGATGGTGGGCGTCGCCGCCCTCGTCAAGAAGGGGGCAGACGGCTCCTGCGAGGACGTGCGCATCGGGCTCACGAACATGGCCTCGACTCCGATTCGGCCCAGCGCGGCGGAGAACGCGCTGCGCGGCGGCGCGCTCGACGCGGAGTCGGTGGCTGCCGCCGCCGGGCAGGCGGCCGAGGGCACGGATCCGCCCGGGGACCTGAACGCCACGCCCGAGTACAAGCGCCACCTCGCGCGCGTGCTCACCAGGCGGGCGCTGGAGGAGGCAGCAGGGCTCTGAAGCTCGACAGCCCCGCAGACGTCCAGGAGGCCCTGGCACGCGAGAGCTACCTCGCCGACCGGGGCCTCTCCGTCGCCGTCTTCCTCGCGGTAGCGCTCGAGCAGCCCCTGCTGCTCGAGGGGGAGGCCGGCGTGGGCAAGACCGAGGTCGGCAAGGCACTCGCCGGGGCGAGCGGCGCGCGGCTGATCCGGCTCCAGTGCCACGAGGGCATCGACCTCCACCATGCGCTCTATGACTGGGATTACCCGCGCCAGCTGTTGCACCTCCGGGCCGTGGAAGGACTCGGTGCGCACCCGGCCGAGCCGGGTGCTTCCGCCCGGCAGGAACCGCTCTACTCGGAGCGATTCCTTCTGCGCCGGCCCCTGCTCGACGCGCTCCAGGCGAGCGAGCCGGTGGTACTGCTGATCGACGAGATCGACCGCGCGGACGACGAGTTCGAGGCGTTCCTGCTCGAGTTCCTGTCGGATTTCCAGGTCTCGATTCCCGAGCTCGGGACCGTGACCGCCGAGCGCCGGCCGCTCGTGGTCGTGACCTCCAACCGCACGCGCGAGCTGCACGACGCGCTCAAGCGGCGCTGCCTCTATCACTGGATCGACTATCCCTCGCCGCAGCGCGAGGCGGAGATCGTGCACGCCCGGCTGCCGGGCGTATCGGACGCGGTGGCGGCGCGGGTCTGCGCGGCCGTCGCCCGGCTGCGCGACGAGGATCTCTACAAGCTCCCGGGCGTCGGCGAGACGATTGCCTGGGCGCAGGCGCTGCTCGCGCTCGACTCCGCCGACCTCGACGAGACGCTCGGGGTCGCGCTCAAGGTCCGCGAGGACATCGATCGGGTGCGCGAGCGGGGGGTGCTGCGGGATCTCGCCGCCCCCGCGGGGGAGGCACCGTGAGCCGCGAGCGGCCGGGTGCCCGCCTGACCGGGCGGCTGACTCTGCTCGTGGCCTCGATGCGCGCGGGCGGCGCGCGCGTGGGGGTTGGTGAGCTGCTGGCTGCGCACCGCGCGCTCGGCGCCATCGACCCTTCGGACCGCGCAAGTGCCTACTTCGCGCTTCGAGCCGCACTCTGCTCGCGCCGGGATGACCTCGCCCCCTTCGACGCGGCCTTTGCCGAATGGTTCTCGGCGCCTCCGCCCGAACAGCCCGAGCCGCCGGAGAGCCTCGACGAGGTGGCCTCGCTCGTGTTGCCTCGTGTGGCGGTGCCGGCTCCCGAGGTCCCTCGCCTCGCGCCCGCCGACGAGGTCGAGCTCACGCCCGCCGCCTGGTCCGACGTCGAGCTCCTCAGGGAGAAGGACTTCGCGGATTACTCCGAGGCCGAACGGCGAATCGCACGGGCGCTCATGCGGCGGCTCGCGGGCAGCGGGCCGACCCGTCGCAGTCGTCGCACCAGGCCGGCGCGCCGGCGCGGCGCCCCGCCGCACGCCGCCCGGCCGGATCTGCGCCAGACCATCCGCTCGTCTCTGCGCAGCGGCGGCGACCCGTTCGAGCGCCACTGGCGCGAGCCCCGTGAGCGGCCGCGCCCGCTCGTGCTCGTCTGCGACGTGTCGGGGTCGATGGAGCCCTACGCCCGCATGCTGCTCCAGTACATGCAGGCGTGCGTGGCCGCCCGCCGGCGCGTGGAGGCGTTCGTGTTCGGTACCCGGCTCACGCGCGTGACCGCCGAGCTTGCCGGGCGCGACCCCGACCGCGCTCTCGACCGCGCGGCCGAGGCGGCCGATGACTGGTCGGGTGGGACCCGCATCGGCGACGCGCTCGCCACGCTCAACCGCGAGCACGGCCGTCGGCTCGGGCGCGGCGCGATCGTCGTGCTGCTCTCGGATGGCTGGGATCGCGGCGATCCGGAGCAGCTCGGGGCCGAGATGGCGAGGCTCGGGCGCTGCGCGCACACGCTCGTGTGGCTCAACCCGCTGAAGGCTCATCCCGCCTACGAGCCGCTCACGCTCGGCATGCAGGCGGCGCTCCCTTACGTCGACCACTTCCTGGCGGGCAACTCGCTTGCATCGCTGGCGGAGCTGGCAGAGTTGATGGAGAGTGGCCTCAAATGAACAAATTTGGCATGAGATCGCCTCTTGCTGGGAACAGTGCGCAAGGAGGGAAGGAACCCTGTGAAGGATGTGCTGAATGACGTACGCGGTTGGCGCGACCGTGGCGACCGCGTTGCGATAGCGACTGTTGTTGCGGTCAAACGCTCGGCGCCCCGTCCGCCGGGCGCCAAGATGGCGGTGAACGAGCACGGTGAGGTGTCGGGCGCCGTGTCGGGCGGCTGCGTGGAGGGCGCGGTCGTCGAGGCGGCCGCCGAGGTGCTGGGCGGCGACGGCCCCAAGCTCCTGCACTTCGGCATCGCGGACAGTGACGCGTGGGACGTCGGGCTGCCGTGTGGCGGCGAGATCGACGTCTTCGTCGAGGAGTATTCAGCGTGAGCGCGTGGCGGGAGTTCGCACGCATCGCCGGCGAGGACGGTCGGGCGGCGCTGGTGAGCGTGATCGCGGGCGGCGACCTGAGCGCGAAGCTACTGGTGTCCGCCGACGGCGCGACCGTGGGCGGGCTCGGGGATGCGGAACTCGACCGTGTGGCAGTGGAGGCCGCCGAGGAGCTCATGTGGGCGGAGCGCTCCGAACAGCGCGAGGCCGGCGAGGTCACCCTGTTCGTCGACGTGACGGCACCGGCGCCGCGGCTCGTCGTGTTCGGGGCCGTCGACTACGCGGCGGCGCTCTGCCGCCTCGCACGGGCCGCCGGATGGCGGCCCTTCGTTTGCGACCCGCGCTCCCAGTTCGCCACCCCCGAGCGCTTCCCGGAGGCCGAGGAGGTGATCGCCGCCTGGCCCGACGAGGCGTTCGCGAGGATCGGCGGCATCGATCGCGCCACCTACGTCGCAGTGCTCACCCATGACCCCAAGCTCGATGACGCGGCGCTCGAGCTGGCACTGCGCTCAGAGGCGCCCTACGTGGGTGCGATGGGGAGCCGGCGGGCCCAGGCGCAGCGGCGCGAGCGGCTGCTCGCCGCCGGGGTCGAGGAGGAGCTCCTCGAGCGGATCGCCGCTCCGATTGGGCTCGACCTGGGCGCCGTGACCCCGGAGGAGACTGCGCTCTCGATCATGGCCGAAGTCGTGGCGGTCCGCAACGGGCGCGACGGCGGGCGGCTCTCGGAGGCAGGCGGCCGGATCCACGAGGTCGGCGCGTGATCGGAGGCATCGTCCTTGCGGCCGGTGAGGCCACTCGCTTCGGGAGCGCGAAGCAGCTCGCTCTGCTCGATGGGCGGCCGCTCCTCGAGCACTCTTTGCGGGCAATGACGGCCGCGCCCGTCGGGCGGGTGGTCGTCGTCCTGGGCGCCGGCGCGGAGGAGGTCATCGCCGGGGTCGACCTGCACGGGGCGGAGCCGTGTGTCTGCCCGCGCTGGCAGGAGGGTCAGGCCGCGTCACTCGCGTGCGGCCTCGCTGAGCTGTCGGATTGCGAGGCCGTGGTCGTGATACTCGGCGACCAGCCGCGTATCGCACCGGACGCCATCCGGCGCGTCATCGCGGCGCGCGGAACCGGCGCGTTGGCGGTTCGCGCGACCTACCACGGCGACCCCGGGCACCCGGTTCTCCTCGAGCGACGGTTGTTCGCCCGGATGCGCAACGTCACGGGCGACCACGGCGCACGCAATCTGCTTATGAGCGTGCCCGTGCGCGAGGTCGCTTGCGACGACCTGGGCGGCGGCGAGGACGTTGACACGCCGGCCGAGCTCGATGCGCTCCGGGCCGGCGGCCCCGTGGCGTGAAGCTCCAACAGTCGTTCGAGGTGCGCGCGCCGGTCGAGCGCGTGTGGGAGACGCTCATCGACATCGAGCGGGTGGCGCCCTGCCTCCCGGGCGCAGAGATCACCGAAGCCGGGGACGACGGCGCGTATCGCGGCAACTTCACGGTGAGGCTCGGGCCGACCACAGCCTCCTACCGCGGCGAACTGCACATGGAGGAGACCGACGCCTCCGCCCATCGCACGGTGATGCGCGCGAGAGGCCACGACAAGCGCGGGCAGGGGTCGGCCAAGGCCACGATCGTTTCGGAGCTCGAGGCGGCGGGCGAGGTCACGCGCGTCGAGGTCGACACGGACTTCACGATCACCGGCCGGCTCGCCCGCTTCGGCCGCGGGGGCATGATCCAGGACATCTCGAACCGGCTGCTCAAGGACTTTGCGGAGTGCCTCCAGCAGCGGATCGAGGCGGAGCCGGCCGCGGCCGGGTCTGCGCCGGCGGCCGAGTCCGCGCCGGCGGCCGACCCGACCACTCCGGAGGTTGCCGGCCAGGCTGCTGCGGCGGCGGGCGGCGAAGCCGCCGACCCGACCGCTCCGGCGCCTGCCGCCGCCCGTTCGCCAGCCGCCCCCTTGCCCGCGGCCAAGCCCGTCAGCGGCTTCTCACTCTTCTTCCGGGCGCTCTGGGACCGGATCCGGCGGATCTTCGGCCGCGGCGCGCGCTGAGCGGCACCGGCTGCCCGCCGGGACGTCCGCCGGCTGCCCGCCGGGGTCCCGCCCGCGGCCCCGTCGGGTCCCGCCCACGGCCCCGCCGGGGCGGCTACACTTGTTGTTCCCGCAACCAACTACTTCGATGAGCACGAACGGCGACAAGACCATCACCCTTCTCGATTCCGAGGAGCTGGGCGCCTGGCGAGGCATGCTGCGTGTGCATGCGGAGCTGACCAAGGCGCTTGACGCCGAGCTGTCCGCCGCGCACGGGCTCCCGCTCTCGTCGTACGAGGTCCTGCTCTTCCTGGCCGATTCCCCGGCGGGCCGGATGCGGATGTCCGAGCTCGCCGACTCGGTGCTCCTCAGCCGCAGCGGCCTGACACGTCTGGTCGACCGCCTCGAGCGGGGCGGTCTGCTCGAACGCGTCCAGTGCAGCGAGGACGCGCGCGGCTACTTCGCTCAGATCACGCCGGCGGGCCGCGAGCTCTTCGCCCAGGCGCGCCAGACGCACCTGGCGGGCGTACGGAGGCTCTTCCTAAATCGCTTCTCGCGCGAAGAGCTGCGTGAGCTCGGCGGTCTCTGGGAGCGGCTCGGCTAGCCAACGGGGATCGGGGCAGGTCGCCCCGATCCGGACACGTCACCAAGCCGCGACGGCGACCGACAGGTTTGGGCAAGCCGCGGGCGGCCACGACCCCCGCTCGCTGCTAGGACATCGGCGCGGCCACGGCGTGGCGGGAGCGGCGGCGCACTTCGCGGATCGCGCGGGTGAGGCGCCTGACGCCTTCGTCCAGTTCGGCCGGTGAGACCAGGGAGAAGGAGAGGCGCAGCGAGGTTTGCGAGCGCCGCTCGGCGGTCACGACGCCGCCAGGTGTGAAGGTCACGCCGTGGCGGGACGCTTCGGAGTAGAGCGCGCGCTCGTCGAGCGGCCGCGTCAGCGTTACCCACAGGTGGTGGCCTCCGCTCGGGATGTCCGCGCGGTACTCGCCCGCCATGTGGCGCTCGAGCGCGTCGACCAGCGCGTCGCGGCGCTCGCGATAGAAGGGCAGTGTGTTCTTCACGTGCCGGTCGTGTGCTCCGGCGGCGAGCCAGCGTGCCGCGATGTGCTGGATGAGAGTCGGCGTGTGGAAGTCATCGCCGAGCTTGAGCATCGCGAGGCGCTCGCGTACCGGTCCGCGCGCCGCGACCCAGCCCGCCCGCAGCCCGCCGCCGACAACCTTCGAGAGCGAGTTCACGTAGATCACGTGCGCCGGCGCCAGCTCCCGCAGCGATCGCGGCGGCTCCTCCCCGAAGCTCGCATCCGCGTACACGCGGTCCTCGAGGATGAAGAAGTTGCGTTCGATCGCCAGCTCGGCGAGTCGCCGCCGGCGCTCCTCGGAGATGTTGCGGCCGGTGGGGTTCTGGCAGGCCGTCTGTAGTGCGACCAGCTTCACCTCGTGACGTGCGAGCAGTCGCTCGAGCGTGTCGATGTCGAGTCCGTCCTCATCGACCGGCGCCCCGATCACGCGCGCGCCGGTGTGGCGCAGCGACTCGAGCATGCCCACGAAGGTCGGCGACTCGATGACGGCGACGTCGCCCTCCTCGAGCGTCGCCTGAGCGACGAGGCTGAGTCCCTGCTTCGCCCCGGACACGACGACGATCTCGTCGGCATCCTGCGCGTAGCCGTACTGCCTCCCGCGCAGCGCAAGCTGCTCGCGGAGAGCGTACAGCCCCTCGGCGGGCAGGTACGAGAGCGCTTCGCCGCCCTCCTCGGCGAAGACGTCCGCGGTAATGCGGGCGAGCTCGGCGGTCGGGTAGACGCTCGGCGAGGGCCAGCCTACGGCAAGCGAGATCAGGTCAGGATCGGCTGCGCCGGCGAACGAGTCCGCGAGCACGCGCTCGGGATAGGTGATGTCGTGCTCGGGAAGCGCATAGACCTGCCAGTCGTCCCCGTACTCCTGGCTTGCCTCGGGAGCGAGCGCGCGGACGAACGTCCCGCGGCCGACGCTGGCGCTCACGTAGCCGAGCTCGGCGAGCTTGCGGTAGACGCGCGCGGCTGTCAGGTGGTTCACCCCGACCTCGGAGGCAAGCTCGCGAGTCGGTGGCAGCTTCTCGCCGGGCTCGAGCTCGCCGGTGTCGATCGCTTGCGTGAAGCGATCGACCAGCTGCTGCGTCAGGGACACCTCTCCGTCCCTCGTCAATCCAGACAAGTTGATCTTGTACGACATTGCCTATCTCCTTGTAGGTCATACACTACATGCACAAGGTCATACATGCAACCCGGCAGGCCCAAAGGAGGTCGTCAAAATGCAGAACATCACCGTCCGCCGCTCCGATTCAGGCGACCTCGTAGAGCTCGCTCGACTTGCGGCACTGGACAGCGCGAGCCCACCGAGGGGCCCGGCACTCATCGCGGAGGCCGATTCCCGAATGCTGGCCGCGCTCCCGATCGGCTCCGGCCGCCCGATTGCGGATCCGTTCGAGCCGACGGCCGAGCTCGTCGCCTTGCTAGAGCTCCGCCGGGCGCAGATTGAGCGCGCGGAGGCCCATCTGTCCCGCCGCGGCGGGCGCCTGCGCTCCCTCCTACGCGGGTTCTCGCACGCACGCGCGTAGCGGACTCCGCCTCCGACGGGGGTTCCAACCTCCCGTGAAGCGGCGCCGTGAGGCGCCGTTTTGCGTTGGCGGCCCGTGTCCGCGCGGACGCCGTCTCGTATCGCGGCCCGCGCCTCAGCGCCGCCCGCGTCGCAGCGTGTACAGAGAGCCCCTGGAATCATCCGCGCGTGGCCGAGACCGTCCTCAGCGCACGCGAGCTCGGCCGCGCGACCCTGGCCCGGCAGCTCCTGCTCGAACGGCACGCCCTGGGCGCCGTAGAAGCGGTCGGCCGGCTGGGCGGGATGCAGGCCCAGGAGCCCGGCCCTCCCTACCTCGGCCTATGGTCGCGGCTCGAGGGCTTCGAGGCCGCCGAGCTTGCCGCGGCGATCGAGGAGCGGACCGTCGTCAGGGCCACGTCGATGCGCGGCACTGTGCATCTCCTCACCGCCGACGACTACGTGCGGCTCCAGTCGGCGGTCGCCTCCGCGGTCGAGGGCGACATGGCCAACTACCTCGGCTCCCGGCTCGAGGGGGTTGACGTGGCGGCGCTGGTCGAGGACGGGCGAGAGATCTTCGACCACGAAGAGTCGATGTCCGCCGCGGCGCTGCGCGACGCGCTGGCCGAGCGTCATCCGGAGGCCGACGTCCGCGCGATCGCCGCGGTCGTGCGAAGGAGCCTTCCACTGGTGCGCGTGCCGGATGGCGGGCGCTGGGGCTTCACGCCCAAGGCTCCCTTCACCGACGCCGAGCACTGGCTCGGGCGCCCGCTGCGCAAGCGCCCGGACCGCGCCGAGTTGGTGCGCCGTTACCTCGCAGCGTTCGGGCCGGCCTCGGTGCGCGACGCCGAGGCGTGGCTGGGCGGTGGCGGCCTTGGCCCGGTGTTCGAGAAGTTGAGCGCCGAGCTGGCGGCCTTTCGGGACGAGTCGGGCCGCGAGCTGTTCGACCTGCCCCCGGCGCCGCGGCCGCCCTCGGACGCCCCGGCGCCGGTGCGGCTGTTGCCCGAGTTCGACAGCCTCGTGCTCGCCCACGCGGACCGCACGCGCGTGATCGCCGACGACCATCGCAAGGACCTCACAACGAAGAACCTGCGTGTGCGAGCGACCGTGCTGGTCGACGGGACGGTGGCCGGTTTCTGGAAGCTCGAGAAGTCGCGTGGCACGGCCTCCGTCGTCGTCGAGCCGCTCGTGAAACTGCGCGCTGCGGACCGCCGAGCCGTTCTGGCGGAGGCCGAGGAGGCGGCCCGGTTCCTGGAGCCGGGCGCCAAGACGCACGACGCCCGGCTGGCGTAGGCGTCAGCCGCTCGTGCCGCTCGCCACCGGTTCGACGCCCGGCTCCTTCGGCAGGCCGTGCCGCTCGACGATCCGGTCGTAGTTGAGGCGGATCATGGTGATCACGTCGCGGACGTCGTCCTCGTTCTCGATCCTGCGCGAGGCATGGCCGGGCTTTCCCGGAAAGACGGGGTGGTAGTCGATCCTGCCCTCGTCGTAGAGCTCTTGCCATACGTCCTTCGGGAAGGCGAGATGTGCGGCATGGTCGCCGTGGAGGTGGCCGATCTCCCGGGGCCCGAGCTTGAAGGAGAACTCCCCGCGCCTGCCGTGGCCGGCGCTCACGCCGGGCCAGGACGTGACCTCGTCCGTGATCTGGCGAAATGGGCCGCGTGACTCTGTCATGTCTGACTCCTCGATGTTCGTGGGCTCAGGCCATCAATGGTCGAGGTTCAAGCGCACTTGAAGTCAAGTCCGAGCCGAGCGCGGCCTGTCAGCATGAGGGAATGGCCGGCCGTGCCGCGACAGGAGCAAAACGGGGCCGCGGGGCCTCCCAAGCGACCGCGCTCGAGATAGAGACCCCTCACGGCCCCGCGAGGGCGCACCTGCACGCCGCCGCGCGCCCGGTCGGCGCGCTCGTGCTCGGCCACGGCGCGGGCGGCGGGGTGAGTGCTCCGGACCTCGTGGCGGCGACCGGCGCCGCCGTCTCCGAAAGCTTCACCGTCGCGCTCGTCGAGCAGCCCTACCTCGTCGCCGGGCGGCGCTCTCCCGCCCCGGCGGGCCAGCTCGACGCGGCCTGGACGGCCGTGGTCGAACGCCTGCGCGCCGAGCAGCTGCGGGACCTGCCTCTCGTGACCGGCGGGCGGTCCGCGGGCGCGCGGGTGGCGTGCCGCACCGCGGCGGAGACCGGCGCGATCGGTGTGCTCTGCCTTGCGTTCCCGCTCCATGCGCCCGGCCGCGCGTCGGATCCGTCCAAGTCGCGACAACACGAACTCGACGCGGTGCAGGTGCCGGTGCTCGTGGTGCAGGGCGACCGCGACCCATTCGGTATGCCGCGGGCGGGCCCGCGGCATACGCTCGTGACGGTGCCGGGAAACCACAGCCTGCGCACCGGGCTCGACGCTGTGGCCGCGGCGGTGGGCGAGTGGCTTCAGCAGCGCGTGGGCTGACCCACCGCCGGCCGCCGTGCGGCGGCCGCCCGGCGAATCCCGGCGAGCGCGGGGGCCGGCGCTGGGGCGACCTCTCATCAGTCCGGTAGCTGCGGCACGGTCGGGTCCTCGCGACGGTCCAGCAGCACCGCGCGCGTGATAGCCGCTGAGCCGTAGCGGTCCCGCACGTCGTCGACGGTCGCGTCCAGCGCGCTGGCGCTCCGGCGCTCGACCGCCAGCGCCAGCTGGACGGCGTCGTCGTCGAGGTTGGCGAGGCTGATGCCGACGAGCGTCACGCCTCGTTGCTCGATCGTCGGCATGGCCGCGGCCAGAAGCTCGCGCGCGGTGGCCAGGATCGTCCGGGTCTCCGCGGTCGACTCGGGCAGGGTGTGCGACCGGGTTGCCCGCGCGAAGTCGTCGAAGCGCAGCCTGAGCACAACGGTGCGGCAGACGCGCTCCGCCTTGCGCAGCCGCCGGGCCAGACGGTCCACGAGCGCGACGAGAACGGTATCGAGGGCTTCCGGCGACTTCGGCGAGCGACGCCCTAGTGCGCGCTGCGTGCCCATCGACCTGCGCCGCCGGCGGCGCCGCACAGGGCGCGGATCGTGGTTGTGCGCCAGCGCGTGAAGATGCCGGCCCGAGGCTCGCCCCAGAATCGACACGAGCTCGGCCTCGCCCAGCTCCGCAACCTGGGCGACCGTCTCGATTTCTCGCTCCCGGAGCTTCTGAGCTGTGACCCGGCCCACTCCCCACAGCCGCTCCACCGGCAGGGGGTGGAGAAACGACAGCTCGCTGCCCGCGGGCACCACCAGCAGGCCGTCGGGCTTCGCGACGCCGCTCGCCACCTTGGCGAGGAACTTCGTGCTCGCGACCCCGACGGTCACCGGCAGCCCCACCCGCTCGCGCAGCACACGCCGCAGCCGCACCGCGATCTCGGCGGGCGGTCCGGCGATGCGCTCCATCCCGGCCACGTCGAGGAACGCCTCGTCGATCGAGAGCGCCTCGACCGTGGGAGAGGTCTCGGCGAACACCTCGAACATCGCCTCGCTCGCCTCCACGTACGCCGACATGCGCGGCTCCACGACCACCGCCTGAGGGCACAGGCGGCGCGCCCGTGTGCCCCCCATCGCGCTGTGCACGCCGAATGCCTTGGCCTCATAGCTCGCGGCGAGCACCACGCCCTTCCCGACGATGACGGGGCGGCCGCGAAGGCTCGGGTCATCGCGCTGCTCGACGGACGCGAAGAACGAGTCGACGTCCGCGTGCAGGATGGTGGCCTCGCTTCTCGGCACGAACATATGTTCGCTCACGATCCGGATGGAACAGTCGCTCACTTCGGCCTTGCATCAACTGTTCTAGACCAGTAGGGTCACTGGTCTAGACCAGTGATTGGCGGGCGAGGTTCCGTGAATGGCGGGCCCTGGCCACCGCCCGCCTCGCCCAATGGAGGCTCTCCAGATGACGAAGCGGGTCTCACCCTTGCTCGCGGTCGCGCTGCTCGCCGCGGTGCCGCTGCTCGCCGCGGCGCCCGGAGCGTCGGCCGCGCCCGGCGACTGCAATCCCGATGCCGACGAGCTGCGCGTGACGTTCCAGCCGGTCGACCATTCGATCGCACCGGCCTCGTGGTTCCGCGCGCGCCTTACGTTGCGCAACGGCGACCGCGAATGTGCCCTCAGCGGCGACTGGAGGCTGTTCTTCAACTTCGTGCGCCAGCCGCTGGCGGTGTATCCGCCGGGAGAGCTCGGCGACGGGGCACGCCGGCAGCTGGCCGAGCAGGGCTTGACCCTGAAGCGTGCGGACGACGCCCAGAGCGGCGACTACTACGTGCTCGAACCGACGAGCGACTTCGACCCGATCGGCCCGGGCGCGACGCGGGAGATCACGCTGGACGTCGAGCTGTGGGCGATCCTCAAGACGGACGGCCCGGCCGGCTGGCACATCTCCTTCGACGGTGGCCCCGCTCGTTGGGTGCCCGCCAGGGGGCTGCTGGACGCGAGCGACCCGCGGCAGACGACGGTCTTCGAGGGCGACAAGCGACCGGTCGAGACTCCGGCAACCCGCTTCGCCCAGAACACGGCGGAGCTGACGGAGCTCGAGCTGGGCGAGCGGATCCTGCCGCAGCCGCTCAGCGCGGAGCGCCGGAGCGGAACCTTCAGGATCGATCCCCGCCGGACCGCGATCAGCCATCCGCTCGCGCTGCGCGCCGAGGCGGCCTATCTCGAGTCGGCGCTAGCCGACGTGCTCGGCGGGGACTTCGCGCGGGAGAGCAGGGGCGGAGGAGGAAGTGGGAGCATCGAGCTCGCCCTCGATCCGCGCCTCGACGCCGAGGGCTACACGCTCCGCATCTCCGACACCGGGGTCCGCATCGTCGGCGCGGACCGCGCCGGGGTGCTGTACGGCATCCAGACGCTCAGGCAGCTGATCCCGGCGGAGGCCTACGAGGCCGCCGCACGCGGCAACGAGCAGCGCAGCGTACGCGTGCCGCAGGCGCGGATCTCCGACGCCCCGCTGTTCGGCTATCGCGGCATGGGGATCGACGTCGCGCGCCACTTCGAGTCGACGCAGACGATCAGGAAGCTGCTCGACCTGATGGCCTTCCTGAAGCTCAACCGGCTGCACTTCCACCTCACCGACGACGAGGGCTGGCGGCTGCAGATCCCCGGTCTCCCCGAGTTGACGTCCTACGGCGCCCGGCGCGGCTTCGACCTCACGGAAGACACGATGCTGCATCAGGCCATGGGCTCGGGCAACGACCTGTTCGGCGGTGACAACGTGTTCGGCAAGCCCCGCAGCGAGCGCGAGGCGAACCTGGGCCGCACGCCCGCCTACCAGGGCTTCGAGCAGGCGACGCTCAACTACGTCGGCGACGGCAGCGGCTTCTACACGACCCGGGACTACGAGGAGATCCTCAGGTACGCCGCGGAGCGGCACATCCAGGTGATCCCGGAGTTCGACTTCCCGGCGCACGCAAGGGCCGCGGTGCAGGCGATGGAGCGCCGCTTCGAGAATCTGGCCCCGACCGATCCGGTGGAGGCGAATCGCTACCGGCTGCTCGACCCCGGCGACACCTCCGTGCACCGCAGCGTCCAGTACTACAGCGACAACCTCGTCAATCCATGCATCGAGAGCACCTACCGCTTCCTGGAGAAGGTGGTGACCGAGGTGCGTGCGGTGTACGACGCGGCGGGCGTGCCGCTCCCGATGGTGAACCTCGGCGGCGACGAGGCGCCCGGTCCCAACCGCTGGCAGGGCTCGCCGCTGTGCCAGGCGAACCCCGATACGGCCGGCAAGACGGACGCCCAGCTGATGGACCTCTTCTTCACCCGCTGGAACGAGATCGCCCTGACGGTGGCGCCCCGCACCGCCGGCTGGGAGGACGTGCTGTTGGCGGGCGGCGGCGGTCTGCGGCTCGACAACTTCGTGCCGCTGCCGTGGCAGAACGTGTGGGGATGGGGGCGCGAGCAGGAGGCGTACAAGTTCGCCAACGACGGGATCCCGGTGATCCTCGCCCACGCCACCAACCTCTACATGGACCTCGCCTACAACAAGGACCCGGACGAGCCGGGCTACTACTGGGCGAACTTCGTCGACGAGGAGAAGACGTTCACCTACCAGCCGTTCGACGTCTACGCGAACGCGACCCACGATCGCTGGGGCGCCCCGTTCACGCCCGACCCGGGCTGGGAGCGGCTGACCGCCGAGGGGAGGCGCAACATCCTCGGCCTCGAGGCTCAGCTCTGGGCCGAGAACGGCAAGTCGCCCGAGATCCGCGAGTACCAGGCGTTCCCGAAGCTGCTGGGCGTGGCGGAGCGGGCCTGGAACCGGGAGACGCCCACGCCGGGGCAGATGCCGGCGGCCTGGGAGGTGTTCTCGAACACGCTCGGCCAGGTGACCTTCCCGCTGCTGTCCTGGTACCGGCCGGTCGGGCTGGAGGGGACGGGCGTCAACTACAGGATCCCGCTGCCGGGCGGACGCATCCAGGCAGGTGTGCTGAGCGCGAACGTTCGCAACCCGGGCCTGACGATCGAGTACTCGCGGGACGGGCAGCGCTGGTCTGTCTACCGGGGTCCGGTGCGGGTCGGCGACGCCGTCTGGCTGCGGACGAAGGCCGTCGACGGGCGCACGAGCCGGGTCGCGCGCGTGACCGGATAGGCGGCCCCCGGGGCCGGGCGTGCCCGGCGGCGGTGTGCCCCTCCCACACCGCCGCCGCCCGCCCGCGACCCCGAAGAGCGCGTGTAGAGTCGGTGGTATAGACCGGAGGTGGGCTCTTGCGGCTCGGCGTGAAAGCTGCGCTCGTCGATGGCCGGCTGGTCGACGGAGATCTGACAATCGACGACGGTGTGATCACCGCGGTGGGCGTCGAGCCGGCGGGCGGCGAGGGCATCGCGGTGCCGGGCTTCGTCGATCTTCACCTCAACGGAGTGGCCGGTGTCGACTTCCTCACCGCCGACCCGTCCGACTACCGCCGCGCCGGTGAGGCGCTGGCGCGCACCGGCGTGGTGGCCTACCAGCCGTCGTTCGTCTCATCGCCCGCGGAGTCGTACGCGGAGCCGCTCGCGATCGCTCAGGAGGCCGCCGAGGGCGCGCGCGCCGCCGGGCTGCCGCTGATCTGCGGCGTGCATCTCGAGGGACCCTTCCTGTCGCAGAAGTGGCCGGGCGCGCACGAGCCGGAGTACCTGCTGCTCCCAGACCCGCGGCTCGCCGAGCGCCTGCTCGCCGGAGGCGCAGTGACCATGATGACCCTCGCCCCCGAGCTGCCCGGTGCGCTCGAGCTGGTCGAGTGGCTGGTCGCGCGCGGCGTCGTGGTCTCGTGCGGGCACTCCGACGCCGATGCCGACCAGGCCCACGCCGCATTCGACCGCGGCGCGCGCGCGATCACGCACATCCACAATGCCCACCGCCGCTGGCGCCCCCGCGATCCCGGCATCGGCGGCGCGGCGCTCGTGCGAGCGGACGTGACCGTGCAGGCCATCGTGGACGGCGTCCACCTCGCCCCCGAGTCCGCCTACGGCGTGTTCCTCGCCGCCGGCCGGCGCTTCTGCCTCGTGACCGACGCGATCGAGGCCGCCATGCTCGACGCCGGCGAGTACGAGCTCGGCGGGCGCGCGGTGCGCCTGCGCGACGGCGCGGTGCGCCTGCCCGACGGGACGCTGGCCGGTAGCGTGCTGACCATGGACGAGGCGGTCCGCAATCTGGTTGCGGGAGGGGCGTCCATGGCGGACGCCGTGTACGCCGCCTCGTCCGCGCCGGCCGCCCTGCTCGACCGCGACGACCTCGGAGTGCTGCTGCCCGGCCGCCCCGCGCACATCGCGGTGCTGGACGACGAGCTGCGCGTGCAGCGCACCCTCGTGGGCGGAGCCGAGGCGCTCAGCGCGTCAGCGTGACCTTGTGCAGCCCGGGGGGCGAATCGGGGTCGAGCCCGCGCCGCCGCGCCAGCGCGAGCGCGAGCTGCTGGGCCCGGACGGCCGCGGGGAGCGCGCTCAGCGGCTCGGGCAGGTCGCCTGGATAGGGCAGATCGGCGTCCGGCCGGTCGGCCAGGCGGAGCACGGGCGTGCCAGCCGCCGCGAGCGCGCGCGCCAGCTCCTCCACGTCCTCCGCGGCCGGGCCCGCCGCGCTGACGGCGAGGAGCGGGAGGTCGCCGCGCGCCACGGTCACCGGCCCGTGGCGGAAGTCCGCCGCCGACCAGCCCTCCGCGCGCACGCCGGTGGCCTCGCGCAGCTTGAGTGCCGCCTCGAGGGCCACGGGCATGAGGTAGCCGCGGCCGACGGCGACGAGCTCGGTGGCGTCGCCCAGCCGCGCGGCGGCCCGCTCGGCCGGGGCGGGATCGTCGAGGACCGCCGCCACCACGTCGGGCAGCCGCGCCCAGTCGGCCGCGTCCCAGGGCACCCGTCCGAGCGCCTGCGCCACGAGCGCCATCGCCGCGAGCTGGGCGGTGAAGGTCTTGGTGGCGGGAACCGCGCCCTCCTCTCCGGCGGCCAGCGCCAGCCCGGCGTCGGCCGCGCGCGCCAGCGGACTGTCTGGATCGTTGGTCACGGCGACCGTCCGGGCGCCCGCCGTTCGGTAGCGGTCGAGCACCGTCGCGATCTCGGGCGTGCGTCCGGACTGGCTTATGCCGACCGCAAGCCAGCCTTCGAGCCGTGGCTCGACCCCGTAGAGGGTCTGCAGGCTCGGCGCGGCCAGCGCTACCGGACGCCCGGTCACGGCCTCGAGCAGGTAGCGGCCGAAGATCGCCGCGTAGTCCGACGAGCCGCGCGCCACGATCACGACGCCCGCGGGCGGCGGACCGAGGGAGGGCGGACCGGCGGAGGCGAGTGCGCGCAGGACCTCCGGCTGAGCTCGCATGTCCGCCTCCATGCGTGCGCCGAGCGCGGTCATTCGCGCATCTGGCGGAGCTCGATCTCGTAGCGATCGCCGCGGTAGAGCGACACCGCGTAGTACACGGGCACGCCTTCGCCGTCGCGCGCGACGGTGTGGAAGCGCAGCCCCGGCTCGCCCTCGGCCACGCCCAGGAGCGGTGCGTCCTCGCCCTCGATCCTCACGGCCACGACGCTCTGCTGTCCGGCCTGCAGTGATACGCCGAAGCGCTTCCCGAGCACGTCGAAGAGCGAGGCCTGAGCGAACTCGACCTGCTCGATCCCCTCGAAGCGCGGGAGCGGGAGATACACCTGCTCGATCGCCATCGGCCGCCCGTCGGCGGTGCGCACGCGGTCGAGCCGGAAGACGGGGTCGCCGGGGGCGAGCTCGAGCGCGGCCGCGAGGAAGCCGTCAGCCTCGACCGTCTCGCGCGCCCGCACGATCGAGCCGGGCACGTGGCCGCGGGCGACCATGTCCTCCGTGAATGAGCTGAACGCTCCGGCCTGGGCGACTCGCGGCTCGGCAACGAAGGTCCCGCGACCGTGGAGCCGGTAGACGAGCCCCTCCGCGGTCAGCCGCTCGATCTCGTTGCGGACGGTCATGCGGGCAAGCCCGTAGCGGTCCGCCAGCTCGCGCTCGGAGGGCAGCGCCGCGCCCGGCGGCAGGGCCTCGAGCAGGCCCTCGAGGATGCCGCGGAGCGCCTGGCCCTTGGGACCGCCGCGCGGCAGGCGCCTGGGGAGCGCCGGTCGCTTCGGTTCAGCGCGCTGGGCCATCCGCACCACGAGGGGTGGCCATTGCGAACCGGCGCGTGAGCGCGACCGGGTCGGTGATCGCCGTCCCTACGACGACGGCGAAGGCGCCCGCCGCCAGGGCAGCCGCCACCTGCCCGGTGGACGCATAGCGGCCTTCAGCGAGGACCGCGCAGTCGAGCTCGGTGGCCAGCTGCTCGACCAGGCCGATGTCCGGGTCGGCCGGAGGGGCGGCGCCGTCGACGTAGCCGGCCAGCGTCGTTGCCACTGCGGCGGCGCCCGCCGCGCAGGCCGCGCGGCCGGCCCCGACGCCGTCGACGTCCGCGAGCACCCGCCCGGGCAGCTCGGCCGACAGCGCCGCCACGAACTCGGCCCCGTCGCGCCCGTCGGGACGCCGGCGCGACGTGGCGTCCACAGCCACCAGGTCCGATCCCGCCTCGGCCACCGACAGGGCATCCTCGATAGCCGGAGTCAGGTACACGTCATTCCCCGGAATGCGTCGCTTGCACAGTCCGATTATGGGCACATCAACCGCCGCGCGGATGGCTTTCACGTCCGCCACGCCCTCGGCGCGGATGCCGACCGCGCCGCCCACCTCGGCCGCGCGGGCGAGCGCGGCCATGTGGACCGGTTCGGCCAACGGGCTGCCGGCCGGCGCCTGCACGGACACCACGAGCCCGCCGCGGAGCGGCTCGAGAGCGTGGCTCAGGCCCACGTGCTGAGGAGTCCGGGCTCGGGCCGCAGTCGTGCGCTCAGCTCGGCGAGCACGCCGGCGCCCGCAAGCGGATCACCCGAGGGCGGCACCAAGGTGGTGCCCGGCCGCAGCGAAGCGAGCGTCCGCGTGAACGGCTCCATGACCGGCTCGCCCGCCCTGAACACGTTGCCCGTGTAGGAGACGAGCGCGGCCTCGCCCGGCTCGAACAGGCGCCCGAGCGCCGCGCAGGCCGTGACGGCGAGCTCGCGGCCGGCGTCGCCGAGGATCGCCGCTGCCCGCTCGTCGCCGGCCGCCGCCTCGGCCGTCACCTCGATCGCGAAGCCGGCGATCGCGCGACTCGGTGCCTCGGCGCCGTAGACGAGCTCCGGAATCCGCTCGACGCTGCCGAAGTGCCGTTTGGCGGCCAGCAACAGGCGTGCCGAGCCGCCGCGCCCGTCGAGCTCGCGCAGCGCGGCATCGAGACCGGCCCGTCCGATCGCAAAGCCGCTGCCCGCGTCTCCCAGGAGCGAGCCCCAGCCGTCG
Source organism: uncultured Thermoleophilaceae bacterium (assembly GCA_963751835.1). Taxonomy (GTDB): domain Bacteria; phylum Actinomycetota; class Thermoleophilia; order Solirubrobacterales; family Thermoleophilaceae; genus JACVRW01. The sequence goes on from CAVVWD010000014.1 coordinate 70,119, forward strand.
ACCTTCGCGAAGCGCTCGGCGCGCCGGCCGAGGCAGGCGGTGCCGGTACCGGCAGCCACCACCACTCCGTCCCGGGTCCCCAGCGCGCCGAGCAGCGCCGTCAGGGCGTCGCTGGCGATCGCGAGCCGCTCAGCCCGCAGCTCGTGGTGCAGTCGCCGGCCGAGGCGATCCAGGTCGGCGTCCGATGCGGCCTCCAGCCCCGAGAGGCCGATCCCCGTTGGCGGGGCGGGCTCGGGGAGAGGACCGAGGCCCGCAACCGCCGCCAGGAGTACTTCCGCCACCGCATCGGGCCCGTCAGGGAGCCCCATCCGGACGACCCCGGGGGCGGTGGCCGAGCGCCGGCCGCGCTCGTCGGTGAGCGCGACCCGCACTCCGCTCTGGCCGGCGTCGACGGCGAGCGCCGCCGGGGTCACTGCAGGCCGACCTCCTTGCAGGCGTCGGCGTACGGCTCGGTGCAGATGTCGCCGACCTCGAGGAAATCCTCCTTCACGACAGTGCTCTCGATGTTGTCCGGCACCACGGAGATGGTGTCGAGCAGGACCGAGGGCACCTGCTTCGCGCCGTTGTCGACCTTCTCGGTGGCCAGGTCGGCGGGAGGCTCCTTGCCCTGCGCGATCGGAACTGCCAGCTCGGCGGACGTCTCGGCGATGTCGTTGATCGGCTGGTAGACGGTCATCAGCTGCTCCCCGATCAGGATGCGCTGGATCCCCGCCAGCTCGGCGTCCTGGCCCGTGACGTAGCGGCTCGCCGGATCGATGTTCGAGCCCTTCAGTGCTGCGATCGCTCCGCCGGCCATGCCGTCGTTTGCCGAGTAGACGGCGTCGAAGCCGTCCTTGCCGAGCGCTGTGATCGACTGCTCCATCTGCTGCTGCGCTTTGTCAGGGCTCCAGTCAGGGGTGTCGTACGCCTTGACGATCTTCGCGCCGCGCTCCTCGAGCACCTCCCTCGCACCGTCCTTGTACGGCTTCGCGTTGCTGTCCGTGGGCGCGCCGTTGATCATCACCACGCGCGGGTTCTTCGTGCCGGCCTCGTCGAGCGCGTCCATCTGCACCTCGGCCTGTTGCTGGCCGACCTTGAACGGGTCGATCGAGACGTAGTAGTCGATTTCCGCGTCCGGGATCAGCCGGCCGTAGGCGATCACCTTCACGTCCGACTGCTTCGCACGCTGGACGATCGTCGCCGCGGACGCAACGTCCACGGCGCTGATCACGATCACCTTCGCGCCCTGCGTGATGGCCGCCTCGGCCTGCTGCTGCTGCTTGGCCGGGTCCTGGTCCGCGTTCGAGTAGAGGACCTCGCAGTCGGGGCACAATTCCTTCACGCGACGCTCGAAGTTGGGGCGGTCCTGCTTCTCGTAGCGAGTGGTCTTGGTCTCGGGCAGGAGCAGCGCGACCTTGCCGCCCTCGCCGCCACCACCACCGCCGCCTCCGTTGCCGCCGTCATCATCGTCGTCGCCGCATGCCGCAAAGGTGGCTGCGGCGAGCAGAGCAACGACGAAGGCGACGAATGCTGAGAGACGACTCCTGCGATCTTCCATCACTCCTCCTCGACGGGTGCGGGTACGCTACCACAACTGGTATATACCAGTAGGGTGCGTCGACAAGTTTTCTGGGAACGAGACGAGGGTCCAGGAGGGAGCAAATCAGATGAGCGAGAGCTCCAGTCCTCGGTCAGGTTCTGGTCACCGGCGCGGTGCTGCTCGCGTCTGAGGGGCCTGAGTTCAGGGCGACCTTGGGCTTCCTGGTGGGTTGGTGCCGGGTCGGTCTCGCGTATGGGCTGGGAAGGGGGGTTGGTGTCGGTCGCGGCGAATCGGCCGCGACCGACGATCGTTCGGCTCACTGTTTCGGGACCGCCAGGAGCCGCCCCGGCAAAGTCAGCAAAGTAGTACTGGATCTCGGGTTTGGGCTTCACCGGTGCCGACGCAGATTCGGCAGCGGCCGAGACCAGCCGAAGATTGTTCGCCGAGAGGGTCGCAGCGGCCGCCGTCCAACATCCCCTTCCCCAGCCCTGGCCCGGCCGGCGGAGACCAACCCAGGTACCGGACTGCCGACGTCGCCCTAGCCCCTCCGCTAGCCAATCAGCGTGACTCGTGCGCGCGCCACGGCCGTGTTGCCCGCCGCGTCCGCGCCTCGGGCGTGCACCGTGACAGTCGCGCGCCGCGCTCCCGACAGCAGATCGCGGGCACGGCGAGCGAGGCGGAGGGTGGCGCGGTGAGAGCTCGTGGGGGCGAGCGTCATCGTTCCGATCTGCACGGCGCGCCTCCTGCCGGGCCCGCGCGCCATGCGGCCCGGGCGCGGCCGGAGGACCACCCGCACCCGCACGGAGCAGGGCTCGCTGCAGATTGCGCGCAGCGGGAGTCCGCGGTCGCAGCACGCGCGCCAAGGGCATCCGGCGCTTGACCACCAGGGAGAGGCGGGGAGCCTCGCGGTCACGCGCCAGGGCCGTGCCGGCCCGCGGCGAACCCGGTGTGAGCGTGCCTGACTGCGCGGGCCCGCCGGGGCCGGGATTGGCGGCCTGGATGGCGGGCGGGGCCGATTCGAGCACACGGCGCAGGTCGAGCCGCCCGCCGCTCGCCACGCGCCCGACAAGCGGCGCCAGCACGTCCACGCCGGCGAGCAGGGCCGTCCGGAGCCCGGCCGTGTTCAGATCCGGGCGGGCGGCAAGGAGCAGCGCGGCTGCGCCTGCCACGTGCGGGGTGGCCATCGAGGTGCCGTTCAAGTACTGATAGCTGCCGCCCGGCCAGGTGCTCAGGATCGAGTCGCCCGGGGCCGCGAGGTCCACCGTGGCGGCGCCGTAGTTCGAGAAGAAGGCGAGCTGGTCTCGGAAGTCGGTGGCCGCCACACAGACGATGTTGCCCTGCGGGTAGGCGCACGGATACTCCGGGAAGCGGTCGTTGTCGTCACCGCTGCCGTCGGCCCCGCCGTTGCCGGCGGCGATCACGAACAGCACCCCGGGGGCGGCCGCAATTGCGTCCTGCTCGGCGCGCGAGAAGGCGGGGGACCCGAAGCTGAGGTTGACGACGCGCGCGCCTTTGGCGGCGGCGTAGCGGAAGGCCCGCACGAGGTCCGCGACCGTCCCAGAGCCGTCGGTGGATATGGCTCGCAGCGCCATCAGGCGGGTGCTCCAGCTGGTGCCGGCCACGCCCTGACCGTTTCCGGTGCGGGCGCCGATGGTGCCCGCCAGGTGGGTGCCGTGGCCGTTCGGGTCGGCGGGGTTCGGGTCCCCGCCTACCCAGTCCCAACCGCGGACGTCGTCCACGACGCCGTTGCCGTCGTCGTCGACTCCGTTGCCCTCCCGGCCCGCGCCGCTCTCGCCCGGATTCGTCCAGCTCGCCCCGGCGAGGTCGGGATGGTCGAGCGCGACACCGGTGTCGACCACCGCCACCACGGTCGACGGGCTGCCGGTGGTGATGTCCCAGGCGGCCACCGCGTTGATGTCCGCGCCCGGCAGGCCGCCCAACTGCCCGACGTTCTCGAAGGCCCACTGCGACCCGAAGCTCGGGTCGTTGGGACGCAGGAAGGCGCGCCGGTAGTAGTTCGGCTCGGCGTAGAGCACCTCGCCGTCGCGCTCGAGGAAACGCTCGGCGTCCGCCGCGGACTGGCCCGGGTCGACCTCCACGAGCTGCAGCCCGGGGAGGGGCAGGGCTGTGTCGAGGCCGACCGCCGCCTGCTCGCGGATCTCGTGCCGGTCGCCCGCATCCGCGCTTGGCGCGAAGCGCACGATCAATTCACCCGGGGCGGCATCGCTGTTCGCCTGCGCGGACGCCGCCACGGCCAAGCCCGTCGTCAGCACGAGGAACAGCGCAGGGATTCTGGGCGAGGTGAGACGCACGCAGGCGTGCCGCTCGGGCGTCGGGGGGCACACATGCTACGCCTCAACGCGTGCTCAGCCAGCGGCACGCCGCCCTGAGGGCCTCGCGGGCGCTCGGGCACGCGTCGATGATCCCGGCGAACCCGTGCAGCTGGCCCTCGTTGAGCGCCAGGGTCACGTCGGCGCCCGCCTCGCGCAGACGGGCGCCGTACGCGAGCCCCTCGTCGTAGAGCGGGTCGAAGCCGGCCAGCGCCAGGTAGGCCGGGGCCGGGCCGGAGAGATCATCGGCCAAGAGCGGCGAGGCCCGCGGATCGCGAGCGTCCTCCTCGCGCGCCAGATAGAGGTCGCGGAGCCAGCGCATTTCCCGTGCGGTCAGGAACGGCGCCTCGGCGAAGGTCGCGTACGACGGATGCTCGCGCGACAGGTCGGTCACCGGATAGATCAGGAGCTGGAAGGCGACGCGCCCGCGCTCCTCGCGCGCGAGCACGGCCGCGAGGTTGCCGCCCGCGCTGTCGCCCCCGACGCCGACGCGCCCGGCACCCAGGGAGGCGGCATTGTCGAGCGCCCACTCGAGCGCGGCGCGCGCGTCGTCGACCGCGGCCGGGAAGCGATTCTCGGGAGCCAGCCGGTAGGAGCTGGACAGCACGCGGATGCCCCCGTGGCGGGCGATGAAGCGGCAGCGGGAGTCATGCGTGGCCAGCGAACCGGACATCCACCCGCCGCCGTGGAAATAGAGCAGCAGCGGACTGCCGTCCGCCGGCCTACCCGGCAGGTACAGCCGCGCGGCGAGCGGGCGGGCCGGGCCAGGGACGGACAGCTCGCGAACCTCCACACCGGGAACCGGCCGCGACGAGAACCTGAGCGCCTCCAGCTCGGTCCGCCATCTCACCTCGGGAGCCGGCATCCCGACGTAATCCGGCCACCCGAAGCGCTCGTGCAGGCCGAGCATCAGCTCGACATCGGGCTCGAGCCGCCGCCCACCCAGCTCGCGGCCCGAGCCCGATAGCAGGCCGCGGAGGGCATTCGGCAATGCTCCGGCCAGGCCCAGGGAGAGGCGCTGGAACCGCGGCCGGTGCCAGACCGATCCTGTCGTTGGGTCCACGCGGGCGTGATATACCATCGCGCCCCGGCGAGTCGAGGCGAGCCCATTCGTAACGGATCCCTCCCAGCATGAGCCAGCACGCCCTCGGCTTCGACGTCGGCCTCTCCGGAGTACGCGCGACGGTCGTGCGCGACGACGGTCTGCTCGTGGCGAGCGCACGGCGCGCACACGAGCGCGCTCGGCTCGGCGACGGCATCGCCGAGCACGATCCCGCGGACTGGCTCGAGGGCGTCGAGCGTGCGGGCCGCGAGGCGGTCAAGGGCGCCGGCGGCGTGCCGATCGCCGGGATCGGCGTCGCCGCGCTCGGGCCGGCACCCGTGCTCGTGGACGACGACCTGCGGCCGCTGACGACGGCGCCGCTGTTCGCGCTCGACCGGCGTGCGGAGCCACAGCGGCGCCGTCTGGCCGCTGCTGCCGCGGAGGATCAGGCCGCCGCGACCCTGGACAACGCCCTGCCAAAGCTGGCGTGGTGGCTCGAGCGGGACCCGAGCCTGGCCGACCGCGCGGCCTGGGTCCTCGACGCCACCGGCTTCGTCGTCGGGTCGCTGTCCGGCGTGCCGGTGATGGACTCGATCACCGCCGGGGACTACAGGCTCCCCGGTGTGGATGCTCCGGTCCCCTCTCCCGCGCCCGTTGATCCCTTGGCATCAGCCGGAGGGCTGCAGCCGGGATGGGCCGAGCGGCTCGGCGTTCCGGCCGGCCTACCTGTGATCGCCGGTACCTACGATTCCTTCGTCGACATCGCGGCCGCTGGGGTGCGCGGCCCCGGGGACAGCGGACTCGTGCTCGGCAGCACGATGATCGTCGGTCGCGCCACCGGCGCCGGGCTCGATCCCCCGCCGGGCCTCGGCGCCTCGGCGTACCCGGGCGAAGGCACGCTCATCGGGGGCTGGACGCTGGCCGGCGGCCTCGTGCTCGACTGGTTCGAGGCTCGCTTCGGTGGCGGCGAGGATCTGACCGCCGCCGCTGTTGTGAAGACCGAACAGTCCCGTCTCCTGGCCCTGCCCTATCTGGCCGGAGAGCGCACTCCACTCTGGGACCCGCTGGCCCGGGGAGCACTGGTCGGCCTGACCCCGGATGTGGGTCCTGCGGAGGTCTACCGCGCGCTGGTCGAATCGCTTGCCCTGGTGGTGCTCGACCATGCCGAGCGCCTCGAGCAGGCGCTCGGCCCGGCGGGCTCATGGCGGGTGACCGGGGGAGGTGTGCGCAACGAGCTGTGGCTCCAGGCAACCGCCGACGCGCTCGGCGCGCCGCTCGAGATCGCGCCCGACGCGGCCGAGGGGGTGGGCCCGTCCTTGCTGGCGCTGCGCGCCCTCGGGGTCGACAGGGAGCGGCGTTCGGCACGGACCGTGATGCCCGACCCGCGGCGCAGCGAAGGGCTGCGCGGCCGGCTCACGCTCTTCCGCGAGCTGTCCCGGCTCGTCGCGCCGACCGTGCACGAGCTGCTGGCCGATCCCGGACTCGAGGAAACCCTCCGGTGATCCCGGACACGATGCGGGTCGCGCGGCTGCACGGCACGACTGACCTGCGGGTCGAGACGGTCCCCGTCCCGCGGCCGGGACCGGACGAGGTACTCGTGCGCATCGAGGCTTGCGGCATCTGCCCGACGGACGCTCGCAAGTACGCCATCGGGACGGACCACGGCGACTATCCGCTGAACCCCGGCCACGAGTGGGTGGGCAGGGTGGTGGCCTCCGGGCCCGACGTGGATGGCCTCGATCCTGGGACGCGGGTCTACGGCGACACGTACGCGGGCTACGCCGAGTTCGCGACGATCGCCGGCCGGCCCGACGGTTGGTCGCACGGCGCGCTGCCGGTCGGGGCGCTGCCGCTCGAGCGCGCGATCTTCGTTGAGCCGCTGGCCGACTGTCTGCACGCCGTCCACGATCGGGCGCAGGTGGCCGCGGGCTCCCGCGTGGCCGTGGTCGGGGCCGGCTCGATGGGGCTGCAGCTCACCGCCGTGGCGGCGCGGGTGCGCGCACGGGTGCTGGTGGTGGAGCCCCGCGAGGACCGGCGCGCACTGGCGACGCGCCTCGGCGCGGACGCGGCCGTGGGCCCCGAGCATTGGGAGCGCGCCGCCGCGGAGTGGTCCGGCGGCACGGGGCCGGACGCGATCGTCGTGACGCTGGGTCGCGGCGACATCGCCGCCGCCGCCGTTGCCGCCTGCGCGCCCGGGGGCCGAGTGGTGCTGTTCGCGGGCTTCGGCGACGAAGGCCTCGCTCGCGTTGATCTCAACCGGCTGCACTACCAGGAGATCGCGCTCATGGGCAGCGAGTGGGTTGGTGTGCCGCCGCACCAGCGCTTCGAGCGCTACGACGAGGCGCACGAGCTGCTCGCCGGCGGCGGACTCCGGCTCGAGGAGCTCGTTTCCGACCGGGTGGGGCTCGACGAGGCCGAGGCGGCGCTGCAGGCGGTGGGGGATCAGCGCAGCCTCAAGACCATCCTGTATCCGGGTGGTGTGACGGCGGCGACCCGTGGCTGAGCGGGTCGCGCTCGTGACCGGCGCGAGCCGCGGGATCGGACGCGCGTCCGCGCTGAGCCTCGCGCGCGCGGGACACCGGGTCCTGGCCGTTGCCCGCAGCGCCGAGTTGCTCGAGGAGCTTGCCTCCGAGCCCGGCATCGAGCCGCTGCGGGTGTCGATCGGCACGCCCGAGGGCTGCCGCGAGGTGGTCGAGCAGGCGCACGCGCGGGTGGGGCCGGTGACGATCCTGGTGAACAACGCGGGCCGCGGTGGCTGGCACGACCGCCCGATTTGGGAACAGGACCGCGAGGGCTGGCGAGCCTCGATGGCGGTGAACCTCGATGCCCCGTTCGAGCTGACCCGTGGATTCGTGGGCGACATGATCGAGGCCGGCTGGGGGCGCATCGTGATGATCTCCTCGACAGCCGGCCGGCTGGGCGCGCCGTCGATGTCGCCCTACTGCGCCTCCAAGCACGGGGTGATCGGCCTGATGCGCTCGGTGGCGCAGGACGTGGCGCCCCACGGGATCACATGCAACGCGATCCTGCCGGGCTGGGTGCGCACGGAAATGGCAGAGCGGGACGCCGAGCAGGAGGCCGAGCGTCGCGGGGTGAGCGCGGAGGAGGTCTGGGCCGAGCGGGCCGCCGCGAGCCCGGCGGGGCGACTCACTACACCCGAAGAGATCGCCGACGTGGTGACCTACCTGACCTCTGACGCCGCTGCCGCGGTGAACGGCGAGGCCATCACGGTGGCGCTGGGCAGCCACTGGTAGCCCCACCCCTCGATCAGCCCAGCGACAGCACCACCATCCCGCACAACACCCCGGCGACTCCTACCAGCTGGTGCCAGGCCACGCGCTCGCGCAGCGCCAGCAGTCCCACCAGGATCGGTATCACCGGATACGAGGCCGCCGCCGCGCTCGTGATCGCCACCTCGCCGATCTCCGCGCCGCGGTTGAAGACGAGGTAACCGCTGGCGTCGAGCATTCCGGCAACGACGCAGCCAAGAACGCCGATCCGTCCGAATACACCGACGGCGGGCGGCGGCCGCGCGACCGCGACAGCCGCCAAGATCGCGACCGTCATCGAGCGGGCGATCAGGATCGGCACGAGCCACCCGAGGTCCTCCGAAAAGGTCGCCAGCGCGAACAGGTAGCCGCCGAAGGCGGCCGATGCCACGAGCGCGAGCCGAATGCCGCTCCCGTTGTCCGCTTCGCCGGCGGCTTTGGGCTCGAGGGCGGCGAGCACGATGAACCCGAGCACGAGTACACACCCCAGCGCCTGCAGCGAGCTGAGCGACTCCCCCAGCACGATCACCGCGAGCAGGACCACGACCACGCCATTGGCCGAAGCGACCGGGCTGACGATGGCGATCGGGCCCAGCTCGAGTGCCTTGTAGAAGCCACCGTAGGCGGCCACGGCCACGGGGGCGAGCCCGGCGAGCGCGAGCAGCTGCACAGTGGAGGGCCCCGGCAGGTCGTCGACCGCGAGCGCGACGATCACGAGCAGGGCCACACCGACGGCCTGGGTGAAGACAAGCGTCCTGAAGAAGCCGCCGCGCCGCGATAGGTAGGTCACGATGACGTCCGCGAAGCCCCAGGCGAGGGCCGAAAGCGTGCCGAGGACGAAGCCGTTGCTCATGGCGCCTTGAAGCGGCGCGCCGCTCAGGCCCCGGCAGGAGCCGGCGCGAGCCCTCGCAGGTGCTCGAAGCTCCCGCGCAGGCGTTCGCCCTGGTCGCGCACGTCGGCGCGGTTGTCGAGGCCCTCGACCGCAATCGGAAGCTCGCGACCGTCGAGACCGTCCGCCAGCGCCGCCCAGATCGCCGCCAGGCTCGCCGCGCCCTCACCGGGGTAGCGATACAGGACCGAGAAACCCCGGCGGTGATAGCCACCCTCGGTCAGGATCGACTCCAACTCGAAGTCCTTGACGTGACCCCCCACCGAGAGCGGGGCGAGCGCACGAACCACGGGTACGGGGTCCTCGAGAGCGGCGACCGGGTTGATCACATCCAGGAACACGCGCACGTGATCGTCGCCAACCGACTCGACGATCGAGCGGTACTCCGACACCGAGAAGTCGGCGTGGTTCTCGAGGGCGAGCGTCACGCCGGCGGCACGCGCCGCGGGCACGGAGGCGAGCAGCGCGGCGATCACCCAGCGCCGCTCGGCCTCGATGGCATCCGGGCGGGTGGCGAGGTCGGCGCGGTAGAACCCGGACGTCACGCGCAGCATGGGGCTGCCGAGCGCGAGCGCCCGCTCGAGCCACGTCTGCACCCGCTCGGCGGCGACGCTCGGCTCGTCGCCGAAGCGGGCGCCGCCGAGGAAGTCTCCCGACGCGAGGATGCGCAGGCCGAGCTCGTCCGCTCGGCCCGCCAGCCGGCGCAGGTCGTCGACGCTCCGCTCGCGGGCGTGGTGGAGGGTCAGCTGAACGTACTCGGCACCGGCCTCGGCCGCTTCGTCCAGCACACCCTCGAGGGTAATGTCGCCGGTTTCCAGGCGAAGGTGCCAGCAGAGCGTGTCCGCGCCGAGGACCAGCCGTGGCGGCGCGCTCATGGGCGTATTACCGCCCCGCCGTCCGCCACCAGCGCCGCGCCGGTCACGAAGCTTGCCTCGTCCGAGGCCAGGAACAGGATGCAGTTCGCGATCTCGCGCGCGTCGGCGATCCGCCCCAGCGGTGCCACCGCCGCGTACTCATCGCGCAGGCTGTCGGGATCCTCCGCTGCCCCCAGGAACATGTCGTTCAGCGGGGTGTCGATCACGCCCGGGCAGATGCAGTTCGCGCGAATGTTGCGCTGGGCGACGTCCACCGCAACGGAGCGCGTGAGCTGGAGCACCGCACCCTTGGAGGTCGTGTAGGCACCGTCGTTCTCCCAGGCGATGAACGAATTGATCGACCCGACGGTCACGATCGAGCCGCCGTCGGGCATGTGGCGGAGCGCCGCGCGGCACGAGTAGAACATCCCGTCGACGTTCACCCGTTGGATCCGCTCCCATTGCTCGTCGGTCGTGTCCGTGATGTTGGGTCCGGTGCCCGACTGATCCGGGGGCAGCTCGATTCCGGCATTGGCCACCAGCACGTCAATCCGCCCGAGCTCTTCAGCGACCTGGGCGAAGGACGCATCCACGGCCGCGCTGTCCGCTACGTCGAGCGTCACGCCGCGCGGCCGCCGGCCGGTGCCCCGCTCCACCTCGGCGCAGGTCTCGTCGACATGAGCGGCGCTGCGCGACGTGACCACGACCTCCGCGCCCTCCTCGGCCAGCCGCACGGACGTGGCGCGGCCGATCCCCGAGCCCGCGCCGGTCACGACCGCGACCTTGCCGTCCATGCGACCGCTCACAGCGTCTCCTTTCCGAACTGCGAGTACATGCCGGCATTCACGAGCCGGACCGGCGCCGTGGCCCCGTCGAGCTCCCGGGCGATCTCGTCGAGATGCGCCCAGGAGGGGAGTCCCCAGGCGGCGATGCCGCGCGGATCCGGACCCAGGCGGCCGATGCGATCCAGGACGAAATTCAGCTTCAGCTCGGGGTGGGCGGCGGCGCGACCCTCGTAGTCCGTGCGAACGTCGTCGTGCGTGGCGCCGTCGGCGATGTCGAAGAACTCGATGTAGACCCGCTCCGTCTCGACCGGAGTGGGATCGATCAGGGGCTCGTAGGAGCCGGCGCTCTCGATGCGGGCAGCGATCTTGAACGGCTCTTCGAACTCGTCAGCTTCCCCGGAGCGGAAGATCCGCTCCCAGTCGTCGAAGCGGTCGAGGCCCTGGCCGGGCGTGTACCAGAAGGCGAGGTACTCGGGCTCCGGGCCCGTGCGCCAGGTGCGGCCCAGGTTGGCCAACAGGACCTCCTCGGGGTTGTCGCCCGCCCAGCCCGTCTGACCGTGGCCGGCAAGCGCGTGAAATGCCTCGAGCGCCACGCCCGGCCGGCGGCTGATGTACTCGATGTAGACGAGCGGTCCGCTCATGACCCGCCTCCGCGGGCAGCGGGAATCGTGTCCACGTGCTGGCCGAAGCCGGACCCCTCGCCGTGGATGGAGTAGCCGCCGTCGACCACCAGCGTGTGACCCGTGACCCAGGCCGCGCGGCCCGGATCCGACAGGAACGCGACCGCCTCCGCGATGTCGCTGCTCTCCCCGACCCGGCGCAGCCGGCAGGCGCCGGCCTCCGCCGCTTCGACCCCGGGCATCGCCAGCTCGGCCTCGGTGGACGGAGTGCGGATCGTTCCCGGGGCCACAGAGTTCACGCGCACTCCGCGCGGGCCGAGCTCGTACGCAGCGCCCTTGACGAGGCCGTCGATCGCCGCCTTCGAGACCGTGTAGTGAGCTGACGTGTCCCACACGAGCCACGACGCCGTCGACGAGATCAGGACGATGCTGCCCTCGCCGCGCGCGGCCATCGGCCGGGCGGCATGGCGCGTCACGTTGAAGCTGCCGTCGACATTCACGTCCATCACGAGCCGCCAGCTCTCGGGATCGAGCTCGAGGAACGGCACGTTGCGGTAGACGCCCGCGACCTGGGCCACGGCGTACAGCGGCCCCTGCTCGCGCTCGATCTCCTCGACGAGCTCACCCACCCCGTCCCAGTCGACGATGTCACAGGTGTAGCCGCGCGCGCGACCGCCCGCCGCAGCGATGGTTTGGACCGTCTCGTCGCAGCTCCGCACATCGGCCACCGCCAGCTCGTAACCGTCCTCGGCGAGCCTGCGCGCCACCTGAGCGCCCATCCCGCGCGCGGCGCCCGTCACGAGCGCCACCCGACCACCCTCGGTCGTCATCCCTTGGTCTCCTCCTTCGGCCGGTCCGGTTGCCGTGTCTCCTCGCCGCCCGGGCCCGCGGCCGGGTGCAGGTCCTCACCGGCGGTCGGCGTGGGAGCCACCGTCTCCTGCTCGTCGCGGGGGAGCAGCCAGCAGGCGTCGGAATCCCACTCGACCGACACCGGCTGGTCCACCTCGTGGCCGGCCGCCCCTCGGGTCTCGGCCTTGACGTGTGCATCGAGCTCGGTGAGCTCGATTCGGTAGGAGAAGCCGGTGCCGCGGTAGGCGGCGTCGCGCACCACGCCCGGCAGCGAGTCGGGTGTCCCGTTGGCCGCGAACGCTCCGCTCACGCGAACGGCCTCGGGCCGCAGCACGAGCCAGGCCGGGCCGGGTGCCGCGTCCCGATAGTCGATCCGCCGGGTGTGGCTGCCGAGGCGCAGCAGCGCGTCTCCCTCGCCCGACTCGACCACCTCCACCGGCAGCACGTTGGCGTTGCCGACGAATTGGGCGGCGAACACCGACGCCGGGCAGCGGTAGACCTCGGTCGGCGTGCCGACCTGGTCGACCCGGCCTTGGTCCATCACGACCAGGCGGTCGGAGAGCGCCATCGCCTCGCGCTGGTCGTGGGTCACGTAGACGAACGTCGCTCCGGTCTCGCGGTGGACGCGCCGCAGCTCGACCTCCATCTCGAGGCGGATCTTCAGGTCGAGAGCGGAGAGCGGCTCGTCGAGGAGCAGCACGGCAGGCCCGTTGACGAGCGCCCGTGCCAGCGCGACGCGCTGCATCTGCCCGCCCGACAGCTCGTGGCTGCGGCGCTTCTCGTAGCCCTCGAGTCGCACGAGCGCGAGCGCCTCGGCCACGCGCTCGCGCTGCTCGCCGCGGCCCACGCGCGCCACCTGCAGGCCGAAAGCCACGTTGGCGAACACGTCCAGGTGGGGGAACAGCGTGGGGCGCTGGAACACGAGATTGGTCGGCCGCTTGTTGGCCGCCAGCGAGGTCACGTCCTCGCCGTCGATCAGCACGCGCCCCTCGCTCGGTCGCTCGAAGCCGGCGACGATGCGCAGCAGCGTCGTCTTGCCGCAGCCCGAGGGGCCGAGCAGGGTGAGCAGCTCACTCGGGGCGATGTCGAGGGTGATGTCGCGCAGCACCGTCTCGGAGCCGAAGCGATGGGTGATCCCCTCGAGGCGGACCCGCGGCTCGGTCGCGCTCATGTCGCTCCTCGCGCCGGTCCGGTGAGCACGAGCGGATCCTCGGCCAGGCTGCGTCCGCGCCGGCGCCGCTCGCTCCACACGGTGAGCAGGAATGTCACAACGAACAGCAGGATCGTGAACGCCAGCAGCAGGGAGGAGATCGCGTTGATGCTCGGGTCGATCGTACGCCGCAGGCTGGACCAGATGTACATCGGCAGGGTCGAGTCCGGTCCGATGACGAAGAAGGTGATCACGAACTCGTCGAAGGACAGCGCGAAGGCGAGGCAGGCGGCGCCCACCAGCACCGGCCACACCTGCGGCAGTGTCACGCGCCGAAAGACCGTCCAGCGGCTCGCACCGAGGTCGGTGGCAGTCTCCTCGAGCGCCGGGTCGAGCCGCTCCAGCGCGGCGCGGGCCACCAGGAAGAAGAACGGGAACACGTAGACGAGGTGGGCGATCGTCACGGTCAGCAGGGAGAGCGAGAACTGCACGCGCGAGAAGGCCACCAGAAGCGAGATGCCGATGAAGAGGCCGGGCAGCGTGATCGGGAGGAAGAAGAGCAGTGAGAGCGGGCCGCGCAGCCGGGAGCTCGTTCGCGTCAGGCCGTAGGCGGCGAGCGTGCCCAGGATCAGCGTCACGATCGCCGTCGAGGTGGCCACCGTCAGGCTGTTCCGCGCAGCCGTGCGGATCTCCTCCGAGGAGAACACCTCGTCATACCAGCGGGTCGAGAAGCCCTCGAATGGGAAGGTGAGCGAGCCCGTCGAGTGCAGGCTGAACAGGAATACGAGCAGGAGCGGCGCCCATAGGAAGACGAGCCCGGCGATCGTGAAGACGCCGGTGATCGGGCTGCGCCGCGCCCCGCTCACGATGCGAACCTCACCCGGTCGAGTTTCGTCAGCCGCAGTCCGAGCGCGATCAGCGCGTAACAGACGAGGAAGCCGGCGAGCATCGCGAAGGCGAGCGCGGCGCCGTACGCGAAGTCTCCCGTGCCGATGAAGGCCACCTGGATTTGAACCCCGAGCATGACCCCGCTGGTCCCGCCGAGGAGCTGGGGCGTGACATAGTCGGCCGCGGAGAGCACGAACACGAACAGGAAGGCACTGACGGCCGGTGCAGCCACCAGCGGAAGCACGACCCGGCCCCAGCGCTGGACGCGGCCGGCGCCCAGGTCCTGGGCCGTCTCGAGGTAGGAGGGCTGGAGCGGGGCCAGTCCCGCGTAGAGCACGAGCACCACGTAGGGCAGGAAGATGTGGACCAGCGCCACCGTCACCGCGAAGCGGTTGTAGAGCAAGAAGTCGAGCGGCTTGTCGATCAGTCCGAGCGACTCGAGCCCGCGATTGATTGCACCGTTGCGCCCCAGCATCGAGCGCCACGCGTAGATGCGCACGAGATAGCTCGCCAGGAAAGACGCGACGATCAGGAACAGGACAAGTCCGCGCCAGCGGCCGGCCGAGTAGCGCAGCCAGTAGGCCATCGGAAGTGCGATCAGGACCGAGAAGGTCGCGGCCAGCAGTCCGACCACGAGGGAGTTGCGCGCGAGGGTCCGGTTCGAATCGGTCTCGGCGACCTCCTTGTAGTTCTCGAGCGTGAGCGGCGCCTTCACCTCGTACAGCGCGCCCGTCAGGAACGAGTAGACCCCGAACGCGACCAGCGGCGCGACGAAGAAGACGAGCAGGCCGGCCGCCGCCGGCGCGGTGAGCGCCAGCGGGCCGACCCGGATTAGGAGCCGGCCTCGGCCTTGATCTCCTGCCAGCGCTTCTGGACCTCCTCGAACGTCACGAACTCGTCCGACTCAATGGGTGGGTTGTTGTAGAACGGCGAACGCTCGAGCAACGCGTCGAGGTCCTCGTAGGCGTACAGGGTCGCGATGTTCTTCGGTAGTTCCTTGACTGCGTCGGGGACGGTCACGCCGCCCACGAGCAGGACGGCCGCTCCGGCATTGACCTTCGGATCGAGGGACTCGTTCATCCACGCGAGCGCCGTATCGACGTTGTCCGCTCCCGCTGGGAGGGCGTAGGCGTCGCAGAACGAGAAGCTGCCCTCCTTCGGGACCTCGGTCTCGAACGAGTTGACGCCCTCCGCCGCAGCGAACTCGTTCATCGCCGCCCAGCCCTGGTAGCAGATGTCGGCGTCGCCCGCGGTCATCTTCGTGGTGGCGTCCCCGAAGGACGGCGAGACGCCGGTGGACTGAGCCGCCACCTTGGCGAGGAATTCGAATACCTTCTCGCCGTCGTCCTTGGTGGTCTTGGACGGGTCGAAGCCCTCGATGTGCGCGGCGAGCGAGAAGGCTCCGACCGGATCGTCGGGAATCGCCACGCGGCCCTTGAACTCAGGCTCCAGCAGGTCGAGCCAGGAGGTGGGCATCGACTTGACCCGCCGCGTGTCAATGGTGATCCCGATCGACCCCCAGGTCCACGGGACGCCGGTGCGGGTCCCGTCTGGGTCGATCCAGAAGTTGCCCTCCTTGCTGGCGAAGTAGGGGAACAGGTTCTTCAGGTTGGGCAGCTTCTGCTCGTCGAGCGGCTCGAGGATGTCGAGCTCCTGATAGAGCGGCTTGTAGCCCTGGTAGTAGGTGATGATGTCGTAGCCGGCGCCCGCGCCGCCCGCCTTCAGCTTGGTCTGGATCTCGTCGTGGTTGCCGATGTAGGTGGCCTTGACCTTGACGCCGTTCTCGGTCTTCCAGGGCTTGAGCGGATCGGGGATGTCGTAGCCCTCCCACGAGAGGAAGTCGACGCGCCCGCTCGCGGGCGGCGCCTTGGCCGGGCCCTCGGCCGCCGTCGTCCCGCCCCCGCCGCCGTCGTCGTCATCGTCCCCGCAGGCGGCCAGCAGAGTGGGCCCTGCACCCACCGCCAGTGTCGTGACTCCCGCTCGCCGCAGAAACGTGCGCCGCGTGTTGTACTCGAGCACCCACCGATCCCAACCGACGGCCATGTGGCCTCTCCTCTCCCAGGGCCCTGAGCGGTCGCTTCCGGCGATTCTCACCATGCGAACACCCGAACCCAGACTGCGGTAACTTAGCCGCGTGACCGGCGCCGAGTCAACACCGGTTAACGTCGGCTTCATCGGCGCGGGAAACGTCCTGCCTGCCTACCTGCAGATGCTGGATCGCCTCGTGCCGCGCGGGCTGGCGGTTGAGGGTCCGATCTGTGCACGTCGGCCGGAGACGCGGAAGGCCCTGCTGGGCCGGCGCCCCGGCGCCCGGGTGGTCGCGGAAGCCCAGGATGTGCTCGCCGACCCGGCCGTCGACCTGGTGGTGATCCTCACACCGCCGTCGAGTCACGCCGAGCTCGTGGCGGGGGCGCTCGCGGCCGGCAAGCACGTGCTGTGCGAGAAGCCGCTGGCCGACCGCGCCGCCGCTGCGCGGGAGCTCGTCGAGCGGGCCGGCGAGGAGTCGCGGCTGCTCCTTTGCGCTCCCTTCGTCCATCTGAGCCCGAGCTTCCGGCGGCTGTGGACGCTCGTGCACGACGGGGCTCTGGGGCGGGTCCACGCGGCCCGCGCGCACTACGGCAACCCGGGCTCGACATGGGCGGCCTGGTACCACCAGGACACCGCGGCGACGCTCGGCGACGTGGGCGTCTACAACCTCAAGTCGCTCGCCGCGCTGCTGGGACCGGTGACGGAGGTGCTGGCCGCAAGCGCGACTGCGCTTCCCAATCGCGAGATCAGCGGGGCGGCGGTCGAGGCCGGCGATCCCGATACCTGGCAGCTCGTGCTACGCCACGAGGGCGGGGCGCTCTCGTCGGTGCTCGCCTCGCACATCACCTGGAGCTACCGGCGCCCCGCACTCGAGCTGTACGGCACCGAGGGGACGGCCAACCTGCTGGGCGACGACTGGGACCCCCACGGCATCGAGCTGTACCGCGAGAGCACCGCGAGCTGGGAGCTGTTCGAACCCGAGGACACCACCTGGCTCTGGGCCGACGGGCTGCGCGAGGCGGTCGTCGCGATCGGATCGGGCGCCATGCCGCTGGACGAGCCCGCGCTCGATGTGCACCTGCACGAGATCATCGAGGCCGCGGTGCGTGCCGCGTCGACGGGTCGCGCCATCGAGGTCGAGAGCCGGTTCCCGGCCTTCGAGGCGCTCCGAGTCGCGCCCGCGGCCGACGGGGCCGGTCACGTCCACGACCGCACGCGCCCGGCCGGCGAGCAGTAGCGGCCTCAGGCCGGGAAAACGCGCTCAGGCTCCACGCGAATCCGCGGCACCTCGAGCAGCTCCAGGTAGACCGCCAGCAACGGGCGCGTGTCGAAGTAGGCGAAGGCGCCGTCCCCCTCCGCGCCATAGCCCCTGCCCCACTGCACCGGCTCGTGGCCCGCGGCCGCCATCGCCGCGAGCGCCTCGTCCATGGAGGGCACGTAGACGCCGAGGTGGTGCACGCCCTCGCCGTTCTCCTCCAGCCACTCGTGGTAGATGCTCGGCCCCCGGATCGGCTCGAGCAGTTCCAGCTGAGGGTCCTTCCCGCACAGCGCGATCCGCATCTCGAACTCGCCGGGGCGTCCCCGGAAGCCGAGCTGAGGCACGGTCGCCGGTCCGTACGTCCAGCAGCGCCAGGGCCCGAGGCCCCAATCGCCGGCGTAGCGCTCGAGCGCCACGTCGAGGTCGCGCACGACGATGCCCACCTGCCCGACCGGGCGGCCGGCGAACGCCGGCAGCCCGCTCACGCCGCGGTCATGCCTGCGGCCTCGGCGCCGAACCCGAGGCCCCGCGAGATCTCGCGGGCGGCGGCGCGTACCGCCTGCACGTTCTCCTTGACGCGTTCGCCGAGGACGCCCGGCCTGGGCCCGCTGAACGAGATCGCGGCTCGCAGGTGTCCGCGGTAGTCGAAGATCGGCGCGCCGAGGGCCGCCATGCCGACCACGACATCCTCGTCGCTGATCGCATAGCCGCGCCGCGAGGTGGCCTCGAGGTCGGCAATCAGATCGTCGGGGTCGGTGAACGAGTGCGGCGTGAACGGCTCGAGCTCGCCGCCAGCCAGGTACTCCATCCAGGCGTTCCTTCCGGCGAACGCGAGCAGGGTTCTCGGGCCCGCGCCGATGTGGAGCGGAAGGGAACCCCCGAGCGTCAGCGCCATCGACCGGACCCAGCGCCCGTCGATGCGCTCGATGCAGACGGCCTCGCGCCCGCGGTGAATGCTCAAGAACACTGTCTCCTCGGTCAGCTCGTGGAGGCGCTCCATGGCCGGCAGCGCCGCGCGCCGCTCGTCGAAGCGCGAGGTCACCGCCCCGGACAGCCGGAGCACCTTGATGCCCAGCCGGTAAGTGCCGCGCCGCGCTCCCGGTTCGACCAGCTCGACCTCGCGCAGGCCCGCCAGCAGCCGGTACACGGAGCTGCGCGGCTCTCCGGCGGCGTCGGCCAGCGCCTGAACCGTCAGCTCGCCCCGTTCGGCGAGCAAATCGAGAAAGCGTGAGGCCTTTCCAAGGACCCGAACCGAGTTCTCCTGCGCCATTTGCGCGCGATGTTATCGTGATCCGGGTACTGCTGTCCGCCTAGTGAGAATACTCCCGGAGAGGAGGCGCGGATGAGAGTGACGGTCGATTCCCCCGCGTCGGTCGAGCGTGCCGAGCTCGCCCGCCTCTATCTGGCGATGGCGCGGATCCGCTCGTTTGAGGACGCGGTCATGCGCGCCTTCCAGTCTGGCGAGATCCGCGGCACCACGCACCTTTGCAGCGGCCAGGAGGCGGTCTCGGTCGGGGTCTGTGAGGCGCTCGGGCCGAACGACTGCGTCGCGGCCACATACCGCGGCCACGGCGCCGCACTTGCCCTCGGCTGCGATCCCGAGGCTCTGTTCGCGGAGTTCCTGGGCCGCGAGGGCGGCATCTGCGGGGGGCGCGGCGGATCGATGAACGTGATCGACCTCGAGCATCGGCTGCTGGGCTGCTTCGGCATCGTCGGCGGCTCGATCGGCGCCGCCACCGGGGCGGCGCTTGCCGCCGAGCTGAGCGGCGACGGCAGCGTGGCTGCCGCGTTCTTCGGCGACGGGGCGCTCAACCAGGCCTACTTCCACGAGTGTCTCAACCTCGCCGGCGTGCGAGCCCTCCCGGTGGTCTACGCCTGCGAGAACAACCTCTACGGGGAGTGGACGCACATGGACGAGACCACGGCGGGCGGCCGCCTGGCACACCGCGCGGAGGCATACGGCATCCCGTGGGAGATCGTCGACGGCAACGACGTGCTCGCGGCGCGGGAGTCCACCGCCCGCGCGGTGGAGCGCGCCCGCGCGGGCGACGGCCCAACGCTGATCGAGTTCCTGACCTACCGTCACTTCGGGCACTCGCGCAGCGACCCGGCCAAGTACCGGCCGCAGGAGGAGGTCGAAGGCTGGCTTGCGCGCGATCCGCTGCCGCGCCTCGCCGAGAGGCTCGGCGAGCAGGAGGCTGAGGCGCTCCGTGCCGACGCGGAGCGCGAGATGACCGCCGCGCTCGAGCGGGCCCGTGGACAGGCGCCGGCTGATAGCGCTCGCATGGCCACGGCGGCCCGGGTGCGCTGATGGCGCCCGTGGCGTATCGCGAAGCTGTCCGCAGCGCCCTGGCGGACGAGATGGAGGCCGACGAGCAGGTTGTGCTGATGGGCGAGGACGTGTCCCAGGGCGGTGTCTTCAACGTGACGCCGGGGCTCGCCGAGCGCTTCGGCGACCGGCGCGTGCTGGACACCCCCATCTCCGAGCTGGCGTTCACCTCGGCCGCCTTTGGAGCGGCCGTTCGCGGGCTCAAGCCGGTCGTGGAGATCATGTTCGGCGACTTCCTCGGGCTCGTGGTCGACACCCTCGGGAACCAGGCGTCGAAGTACTGGTACCTGTCGAACGAGCAGGCGTCGGTGCCGCTGACGGTGCGCAGCGCCGTGGGCGCGGGCGCGAGCTTCGGCCCGTGCCATTCGCAGACCCCGACCGGGCTGTTCATGGGCGAGCCGGGGCTGAGGCTGGTCGCGCCGTCTACGCCGGCGGACGCCTACGCAATCACGCGCGCCGCGATCCAGAATCCAAACCCTGTGATCGTGTTCGAGCACAAGGGCCTGTACGCACGCAAGGGAGAGCTGGACGGCGACGGCGAGCCGGGACTCGATCGGGCGGTGCTGCGGCGGGCGGGCGGGGACGTGACCATCGCCGCCGCGCTCGCAATGGTCGACGTCGCGCTCGAGGCCGCCGCTGAGCTCACCGGCGAGGGGGTGGAGGCGGAGGTGATCGACCTGCGCACCCTGCGACCGCTCGACGGCGACACGATCGTCGAGTCGGTGACCCGTACGGGTCGTCTGGTGGTCGTCGAGGAAGGCCCGCCCCAGGGCGGCTACGCGGCAGAGGTCGTGGCGCTGGCCGTCGAGGGAGCCGGCACGGCGGCCGTTCGCCGCGTGACGATGCCGGACCTGCCGATCCCATTCGCGCCCTCGCTCGAGAAGGACGCGCTGCCCGGGGCCGCGGACGTGGCGGCGGCGGTCCGGGCGCTGCTCTGAGCGGGTCCCGCGGACGGCGTTCGGGATCAGCCCCTGACGATGCGTCCCTCCACGGTCGGCGCGACCGGCGAGTTGGCGCTGATGTACTCGATCGTCACCTCGAGCAGGCCGTCACCGGGCTGCAACACGTCGGTGCCGCCCGCCAACGCCCTGTAGCCGTCGCCACCGCCGAACATGAAGTCGTTGGTGACGAGGCGTACCGTGTCGGTCGGGGCGACCGGGGTCCCGTCGGCCCGGGCCAGGCCGGTCACTGCCGGCGTCGTGCCGTTGCACGTGTAGGTGACCCGCAGTCCCGCGACCTGCGGGAAGCGCCCGGTACCACCCGGGAAGGCCGGGTCGCACGCGGGCTGGAACCCGTTCACGAGCGCCGCCCTCAGCTGCTCGCCGGTGACCGTCTCGATCACGGTGCGGTTGCCGAACGGCAGCACGGCGAAGACCTCGCCCCACGTGATTTCACCGGGCTGCTCGCCCGCGGACGGCGGTGAGATGAGTATGTCCGCGCGCAGGCCTCCCGAGTTCGTCAGCGCGGCGTCGACACCCGGGTACTTGTCGTGCATCGCGTCGGCCACGAGGTTGCCCATCGCGGATTCGCTGAGACGGGTCGGGTCGCGCCGGATGTCCACGCTCTGCGTCCCGATCACCTGGTTGCGCAGCTCCGCCGTCTCGGCGTTCGCCGCGTCGACTATCGCCTGCACGTCGGCCCGGGAGGCCACGCCCAGGTTCTTGGCGGTGCGCGTGGCAGTGCCCACCCAGACCACGTCCGAGCCCTTGAGCATCAGCTGCGCCACCGAGTAGCTCGCGCCGGCGTTGAAGCCCTCGACCACGGGGATGCGGCCGACGAAGGTGTTGGCCGCGCGGTGCGTGTGGCCCGCGATCACGAGATCGATTGTCGTGTCCTGCAGCGCCTCCACGATCCCGACGATCGGGCCTTCCCACGGCGCCGCGGGAAGGCCGTTCACCCGGTTCGCGCCGAGCACCGCGCCCTCGTGGATGACCACGAGCTGCACCCTCACGCCTCGCCTGCGAAGCAGCGCCGACTCCCTGCGGATGCGCGTCGCCTCGTCGAGGAAGACGAGGCCCTCCGTGGCGTCGGCGCGCACGAGCTCGGGCGTCGTCCTGACGGTGGCGCCGATGACCCCGACCCGCACGCCGTTGACGCGGAACACCTTGGAGGTCTGCATCCAGTCGGGTTCCCTGCCGGTGGCCTCCTCGACGATGTTCGCCGAGAGGAACGGGAAGTCGGCGCGCTCCTGGTGGGCCAGGATCCGCTCCACCCCGAAGTCGAACTCGTGGTTTCCGAAGGCGGTGGCATCGAGTCCCCACGCGTTCTCCACGTCGATCGCCGGCATGTCGTCGAGCAGGGCCGAGTTCGGCGGTGACGCGCCGACGTTGTCGCCCGCCGCCAGGAGCAGGGTCCGCCCAGGTAGCGAAGACGCCTCCTCGTCGAACATCGTCGCGAGCTTCGCGGCCCCGCCGACGGTCGCGTTCAGGCCGTCCATGAGCGAGGTGGTCTGGTCGAGCTGGCCGTGGAAGTCGTTCAGACCGATGATCGACAGCGGCTTGTAGCGGCGGCCGTCGTCGAGGAGGTCGCGCCTCACGACGCCCTGACTGTGCTGGGGCGCCGGTATGCCGAGCAGGAACGCGGCGGTCGGTGCGAGGTCGATGCTGCGGACGTTGCGGACCACTCCGTCCTCGATGGCCTTGCCGCCTGCGAGGAAGGTGGCGCGCATGTTCGTGTTCGACCTGAGGTCCTGCAGGTCCGGGACGTAGCCGTGCTGACCGAAGAACGCCGAACGCGCGATCAGCGTGCCGGGCGTGGCCGCGTCGTACTGGTACGGCGGCGCGGAGAACACGACGAGGTCCCCTGTACGCGTCGGGTGGGCCATGTCGGCCGTGCTGTCGGGGCCGTTCGGGATATGACGCGCCTCGGCCTTGGTGAAGGCCCGGTCGATCACGTCCCAGCCCTCGGGGTTGCCGTCGCCCGTCCAGTCGTTCGGGTCCCGGAGCGCGAGGAACGCGGCCTTGATCTGCGCAACCGTGCTCGCCTCATCGGCGGCCGCGACCTGCTGGAAGCCACCGCCCGACCGGGTCGCGCCCGGCGAGGTTCAGGTAGATCTGCAGCGCGCCGCCGGCCCAGCACGCCTTGGCCTTGCCGATCGTCTCCCCGCTCGCCGGGCGGCAGTTCGACGTCTGCGGCCGCGAGAGCAGGCCGAGATCGACCAGCACCTTGCTCGCGTCGATTGCCAGGAACTGCGGGGCGAACCCGTGATCGGACGACACGAACGTCGTGAGGTCGCGGTCGCGGAGATGCCTCTGGGCCAGACGCATCGTCGCGTCGGCCTCCGAGTAGGCATCACGGATGAACGCCTTGCGCTCCTGGACGCGCTGGTCGGGCGTGCCGTTGACCTCGACGTCGTCGTAGGCCGGGTTCGCGGCTCCGTTGGGCAGCTTCCTCGTCACGAGCCCGAGGAACTGATGCTGGAACTCGTCGGTCGTCGGGGCACCGACGAGGGCGACGTCGGGCCTATACGTGTCGAGCACGTACTCGATCAGCGGGTGGTACGCGGTTGACCAGTAGAGGCCCTGCTCAACGTAAGTCTCCTCGCTGACGATCCCGGCTTCGAGGACGGCGAAGTCGGCGGCCTGGGACGACGGGAAGCGCTCGGCGACGAAGTCCTCGAAGTCGCCGCTGAACCCCGGCTCGCCCGGCCACGTCGGCCACGTCGCTATCGCTCGCGTGACCGAGGTGTGGAAAAGCCGCACCTGCGACAGGTCGGACGCGAGCCGCTCGACCTTGACGAGAAAGCCTCCGGTCTTGCCGTCGAGGTTGCTGCCCTGGATCCTGACCTTGACGTCGGCCCACTCACCTTCCCGCAGGTCACCGACCGCGTCGTTGCCATCCTTGGTGCGCGAGAACAGGACCCGGTCGTAGCGCACCTGCCCGTCGTCCCGGCTGTCGTAGATGTATGCGTTGAGGCCGTACTTGTCGATGCCGGAGTCGATCACCCGCAGGCGCATCTCCTGTGCCGGGCTGAAGGACTGCGGCACATTGGTCCATCCAGCGGCGGGGGAGGGAGCCGCCTGCGGGAACGGCGCCTGGCCGGCGAAGCCGTCCGGATGGTCGAACTGGAGGCCGAACGACGCGGTGAACGACGCCGAATCGGAGGGCGAGATGTAGTTGGTCGCGACGCCTCGGCCTGAGCGGAAGTTGCGGAAGTCGAGCGTCGGGCCGTCGATCGCGCCGCTGCGACCACCTGCCCATTCGATCTGGGCGACCTTCTTCCCTCCGCGCTCGGCCGCCTGGGCCAGCGTCTCGGCTTGAAGGATGCCCGCGCCGAACGCCGACGTCGTGTTGGCGAAGGGTTGGCCGTTCGTGTGGAACGTGTTGTTCGTCGATCCGTGGACGCCTGGCCACGCACCCGTGGCCAGGGTGAACCAGCCGGCGCCGGTGTTCGGCGGAGCCTGGGTCAGCAGGCCGTTGCCCGATGCCCGCGCCCCGTTGCGCAGCAGCTCGCGGAACCCGGGCACCACGCGCTGGTCCGCGTACTTCGCGACCGCGTCCTGCCGGAGGCCGTCCGACGCGAAGAAGAGGAGCTTGTCGCTGCGGGCGTTGTCATGGTTGGTGCCTTGACGGGACGCCTCGGCACTGGCCCACCCGGCGAAGCCGACGGCCACCACCACGGCGACGACTGCGCTCAGGATGCGCGGGCGCTGCCCCCCGCGGCTCGTTGCCTCTGACACGACCTTGCTCATTGCGCGCGCCTCCCGCATCGCCCGGACTGTGGTCAGGCGGGAAACATACGCCGACCGTGAGTGAATTGGTCTTCGATTCGTGAACGCCCAACCAACTCGGCGCATCGGCGGGGTAGGCTCGGCGCTGCCGTGCGTGCCCTCACCGTGGTGCCGCTCCACGCCGGCTCGGCCGCCGTGGTCGATGTCGACGAGCCCGATCCGGGCCCGGGCGATCTGCTGGTGGACGGGCTCGCGCTCGGCGTATGCGGGACCGATCGCGAGATCGTTGCCGGCGAGTACGGCTGGCCGCCCCCGGGGCGCGAGCGCCTGATCCTTGGCCACGAGTCGCTCGGGCGTGTCCGCGCGGCGCCGCAGGACAGCGGGTTCGCCGAGGGCGACCTCGTCGTCGGCGTGGTGCGCCGGCCCGACCCGGTGCCGTGCCCGGCGTGCGCACGGGGCGAGTTCGACATGTGCCGCAACGGCCGCTACACCGAGCGTGGCATCAAGGAGATCGACGGCTTCGCCTCCGAGCGCTGGACGGTCGAGCCCTCCTATACGGTCAAGCTCGACGCCGGACTCGAGCGAGTCGGCATGCTGATGGAGCCGACCTCGATCGTCGCCAAGGCCTGGGATCACATCGACTACATCGGCAACCGGGCCTACTTCCGCCCCGAGCGTGCGCTCATCACGGGCGGGGGCACGATCGGGCTGCTCGCGGCCCTGCTCGCCAGCCAGCGGGGCCTCGAGGTGCACGTGCTCGACCGCGTCGACGACGGCCCCAAGCCCGCCCTCGTCCGCGACCTCGGCGCCATCTACCACACATCCGACGTCGAGACGATCGCGGGCGAGGCCCCGCCCGACATCATCGTCGAGGCCACCGGCGCCCACCGGCTCGTGTTCGACGTGATGCAGCACAACGCGCCCGCCGCCATCGTCTGCCTCACCGGCGTCACTCCGGCCGGCCGTCACGTGACGGTGGACGCCGGCCAGCTGAATCGCGACATCGTGCTCGAGAACGACGTGGTCTTCGGATCGGTCAATGCCAACCTGGGTCACTACGAGCTCGCGGCCCAGGCGCTCGCGACCGCCGACTCCGCCTGGCTCGAGCGCCTGATCACGCGGCGTGTTCCGCTCGAGCGCTTCGAGGAGGCGCTCGACTCGCGGCCCGAGGACGTCAAGGTCGTACTCGAGCTGCAGCGCTGACGGCTTGCAGCGGCCCGCCGTCCGTCGTTAGGGTCGCGGCGTGCGGATCTCGTACGACGGCAAGGTGGCTGTCGTGGTCGGCGCGACCAGCGGCATCGGGCGTGCGACCGCGGTCGCGTTCGCCGGGTCCGGCGCGAAGGTGGTGGTGGCGGGCCGCCGCGACGACAAGGGCGCCGAGGTCGTGAGCGAGATCGACGCGGGCGGAGGAGAGGCCACGTTCGTGCGGACCGACGTGACCGACGAGCAGCAGGTGGCGGCGCTCATGGATGCGGCCGTCGAGACCTACGGCGGGCTCGACTGCGCGTTCAACAATGCGGGCGACGAAGTCAACGTGGGTGTGGCCGACTCGACGCTCGAGAACTTCGCGTACATGGTCGATACCAACACGCGCGGCGTGTGGGCCTGCCTCAGGCACGAGATTCGGGTGATGCGCGATCACGGTGGCGGCGCCATCGTCAACACCGGCTCGGTGTCCGGTCTCGTCCCGACCGCCGCTCAGGCCATCTACGGCCTGAGCAAGGCCGCCGTGACGCACCTGACCCGCTCGGCCGCCGCCGAGGCCGGCAAGCAGGGAATTCGCGTGAACGAGATCGCCCCCGCACTGCTCATGTCGGAGATGGTCAAGCAGTACTTCGAGGGGCCGAACGCGATCTCCGAGGACGCCGTGATCTCCAAGCTCGCGCTCGACCACGTCGGCCAGCCCGAGGACGGCGCGGCAGCGGTGCTGTTCCTGTGCTCGGAGCAGGCGAACTACATAACCGGCGTCGTGCTTCCCGTCGACGGGGGCTTTCTCCTCTACAACGCCGGGTCGGCGTAGACGGCGTCGCCGTCAGAGCGCGCGCGCCACCACCCCCGCCGCGAAGGCTTGTCCGAAGTCCCCGATGAGGACCCGCTCGACGGCGAAGCCGGCCCCGTCGAGAACGTCGCCGAGGTCCGCCGCGAACTGCTCGGCCGGGTGCGGTCTCGTCCACCCCGGTGCCTGGCTGAACAGGTAGAGGCGGCCCCCGGGCGCCAGCCGCTCGCGGACCACGTCCAGCGCTCGCCCTGGCTTGTGGAGCGCCGCCACATGGATCGCGAACACCTTGTCGTAGGCCTCGTCGCGGAGGTCCGCCTGTTCGAGGCTGGACTGGATGAGGCGCAGCTTGTCCGCGTGGGCGCGGTTTCGCTTCCGCGCCGCCGCGATCATCTTCGCGGAGCGGTCGAGCGCCGTGATGCGCCCGCCGCCGAGCCGCTCGCAGACGAGCGAGACCGCCACGCCGTGCCCGCAGCCGACCTCGAGGACTCGGTCGTCCGGCGCCACGTCCAGAGCCTCGACGGCCCAGACAAGCCGGTCCGACGCCGTGTTGGTCACAATGATCGCCGCGTGGCTGGGGGCTTCCAAGACAAGACAAGGATCATCCGATGACCGACGGTCAGCCGCCGGCGGGCACTGACGCCGCTGCCCTGGCGGCTTCCATCGCCGAGTACCGCAGTGTTCGCGAGGAGCTCGAGCGCGCGCTGCTGCCGCTTGCCACCTCGGTGGACGGCCGCCGCTTCAGCTTTCAGGTGTCGTTGCACGGGCTCGAGCTCCAGGTGGGCGGATACGTATCGATCGACGCGGGCGAGGCGCGGCTTCTGGGTCAGATCATGTCGCTCGATCTTGCGGAGCAGGAGGCGAGTATCCCGCGCGTCGGTCAGAAGTGCGCATTCGTGCCGGGACGGGTGAGGGCGTGGTGCTCACCGGCGATGGGCGCCCCTTCCACGACGCGCTCGTCAGCGCCCGCTCCAGCCCGACGAGGTCGGCGCTTGGCTCCGGGACGACCAGTCGGGTCGCGCGCGGCTCGATGTAGCGGAGCTCGCCCTGGTGCCCGGTGTCCCGTTCGGGCTCGACGCGGCCGGCTTTGGGCGCCACACCTTCCTCTGCGGGCAGTCGGGCTCCGGCAAGACCTACTCGCTCGGCGTCTTGCTCGAGAGGCTCTTGGTCGAGACGACGCTGCGGGTGGTGGTGCTCGACCTGAATTCGGACTACGTCCGGCTCGGCGAGCCGCGCACGGAGGACGAGCGCTACCGGCGTGCGGCGGCCTCGGTGGCGGTGCGGAGCGGCGGCGGAAACGATCGCATCAGGGTCCGCCTCCGCGATCTGAGCCCTGCCCAACGGGCCGCCCTCCTGAGGCTCGACCCGCTGGCGGATCGCGAGGAGTACGCCGCGCTGCTCGAGCTCCTGGAGGACGAGAGCATCCGCAGCCTGGACGAAATCCCGCCCGGCCGGGCCGAGGGTCTACGCCTGCGGGCGCGCAACCTTGGAGTCGGCGAGTTCGGGATCTGGCCGGGACACGACGACGCCGCGGTGCTCACGGATGAGCTGCTGAGCCCGGACGGCCCGCGCTGTCTCGTGGTCGACATCGGCTCGCTGGGCGCGCGGGAGGAGCAGCTGCTCACGGCTGGGGCCGTCCTCGAGCGCCTCTGGGCCGAGCGCTCGCGCCGAACGCCGATCGCGATCGTGATCGACGAGGCGCACAACGTCTGCCCCGCCGAGCCGGCGGATCCGCTGTCGGCGCTGGCGACCGAGGACGCGATCCGCATCGCCGGCGAGGGGCGCAAGTTCGGCCTCTACCTGATCGTCGTGACGCAGCGGCCGCAGAAGGTTCACCCGAACGTGCTCTCGCAGTGCGACAACCTCGTTCTCATGCGCGTCAACTCCGCCGCGGACCTCGCGCACGTGCAGGAAGTGTTCTCCTTCGTGCCCGCCGGCTTGATCGAGCGCGCGCTCACGTTCGAACAGGGGGAGGCGCTCGTGGCGGGCAAGATCGCGTCGCATCCGGCACTCATCCGCTTCGGTGCGCGCTTCAGCCACGAGGGCGGAGGCGACGTCCCGGCGGACTGGGCCGAGTGAGCACGATCGCGCTGGTCCAGTTCGGCAAGGTCCTTCCGTGGCGCTGACAAGCGCCGTGTGACATCGCTCACAGAGCCGCGTCGGGCGGGAACAGAACGCGTGCGCAGGACGTCTCAACGGTGAACCCCGCACCGACGAAAGGCTCCCGATGGACAACCCACAGCTCACGATCCGAGTCGCCGGACCGGCGGATGCAGGCGCGCTTCGACGGCTCGCCGAGCTCGACAGCGCAACAGGCCTGCCGGGACGAGTCCTCCTCGCCGAGCGGGACGAGGAGCCCGTCGCCGCCGTATCGCTCGAGACGGGTGCGGCGAATGCCGACCCGTTCCGGCCCAGCGCGGAAGCCGTGCGGATGCTGAGGCGCCGCCGCTACCAGCTCATGCGCCAAGGCGCGGACGTGGCCCCTGCGCGCTCGCTGCTGCGGCGCCTCGCAGCCGGCCCGGCGCGCTGAGATGGCCGTGGGCTGACCTTGCAGCTAGCCGTCGACGTCGGCGAGTTGCGCCTCGACCGCGAGGTGGACGTTGCCGTGGACGTGGTCGGCCCCGATGCGGTCGATGATCCCGTCGGCTTGCAGGACCGCGAGAACCTGCGGCTTGACGCGCGCAAGACGCAGCGTGACGCCGTCGGCCTCCGTCAGTTCGTGAATCTCGGTCACCTTCGCTGCGCCCTGGGAGTCGATGAAGTTGACGCCCTCGAGATCGAGTACGAGCGCGCGGCGGTCGTGGTCCTCTTCGGCGAGCTCACGAACGCGCTCCTCGAGCGCCTCCGCGGTTGCGAAGAACAGGCCGCCATCCATACGCAGGACGGCGATACCGGCGAACGTCTCGTCGGCGGGGTTCTCATCCAGGTCGCGGAAGACCTGGGTCCCGGCCTGCCGGCCCAGCAGCGGCATCGGCGGCCTCGTGGCGACATAGACGAGCCAGCCAAGCGAGAGGCAGACCCCGACCACCACACCCGCCAGCACCCCGACGGAGAGAACGCCGACGATCGCCGCCACCGCGACCCAGAAGTCGAATCGCGTGACCCTGATAGAGGCGGCGCAGCTCGGCGACGTCGATCATGCCGAACACGACGGCGTCGATGATCACGGCGGCGAGCACGGCCTTGGGCAGGTCCGCGAACAGCGGGGCGAGCACGAGCAGGGTCGCCAGCACCAGGCCGCCGGTCACGAGCGATGCGACCTGCGTGCGCGCGCCGGCGGACTCGTTCAGCGAGCTGGCCGAGAGGCTAGTCGACACGGGCATCCCCTGGAACAGGCCCGCGCCCACGTTCGCCATCCCCTGAGCGACGGACTCCTGATCCACGTCGATGCGGTAGCGGTGCCGCGCAGCGAACGCCCTCGCATCACCCGCGGTCTGGGAGAACCCGATCAGCAGCAGTGCGACAGACGCGATCGCGATAGTCGCGTAGTGGTCCCGGACGAGGCCAAGATCGGGCATCTCCGGGGTGGGAAGCCCGCTCGGTACGTCGCCGACGAGGGCCACCCCGTGCGCGCCGAGATCGAACAGCGCCGAGGCCAGCAGTCCGCCTGCTACGAGCACCAGCGCACCCGGAACCGCGGGCGCCAGACGACGCAGTCCAAGGATCACCGCGAGCGCCGTGACGCCGACGAGCAAGGTCGTCCAGTCCGTGTCGCCAAGCGACCCCAGCCACGACCCGACCTCGCGCCACGCGTTGTCGCCCTCGGCGGACGTCCCGGTCAGCTTGGGCAGCTCGCCGACGACCACGTCGAGGGCCGCTCCGGCGAGGAATCCGGTGACCACGGCCTTCGACAGGAAGCTGGCGATCCACCCCATCCGCAGGAGCGCAAGCAGCAGGAACAACAGCCCCGTGGCCAAGGCAATCGCCGCGACGAGCTCCGCCGCCTGCTCGCCGCCGAGGCTGGTCACCGCCACCGCGCCGCCCGCCACGGCCGCGAGCGACGAGCTCGGCCCGGTCGAGATGTGCCTCGACGTGGCGAAGAGCGCGTAGATGATTCCCCCGGCGGCCGCCGCGTACAGCCCGTTCTGCAGCGGCACTCCCGCGATGTCCGCGTACCCGAGGTTCTTCGGCACCACCAGGGCCGTGACCGCGATCCCCGCCGCTAGATCGCCGCGCAGCCAGCGCCGCTCATAGCCGGGGAGCCACCCCATTATCGGCAACGCGCGGGCGAGGCCGCGATGCTTTCGATCCTGGGCCGCCGTGCGGAGCGTCAGCCTTTCATGCGCCGCGCTCGGCCGCGACGGTCAGGCGGGCGGGGGACATCAGCTCCACCTCGGCCCCGAGCTTCCAGTCCCAGAGCTGGCGCACGTAGAAGTCACGCGGCGTGTCATCGGCCCAGGTGGCGCGCAGCCAGCCGAGGAAGATGTCGGTGTCGACCTGCATCAACCGCTGGCCTTGGACGACGCGCTGCCCGTGGTTGCGTGTCTGATCGCGAACCGCGTAGCACAAGTAGGCCAGTCTCCCCCAGATCGCCAATGAGTCCCGCCGAGATACTCACCCATCGACCGCATACACGCCAGGGCCGGCCATGACGCCCACCGAACCAGGCGCTGATTGTGTCGGTGGGACCCGTAATCGCGGCGGTGCGGATCATCTGGCTGAGGTGGTGGAGGACGCTGACGCGGACCGTCGAAGTACCCCGCCATGTCGGCTGAGGTCCCGGCACGTGCTGCTGCAGGCAGCGCGTTGGCCACCTGGAGCGCCAAGGCGCTACTGATCACCGCCGGCGCGCTCCTTGTCGGCGGGGCGATCTGGTATGCGCGGGCGGCCACCGTGCCGCTGATCGTGGCGGCATTGGTCAGCACTCAGCTGCTGCCGCTGATCGGCTGGGCGACGGGCCGCGGAGTCCCGCGTGGACTGGCGATCGCGGCGAGCCTGGTCGGCGTCGTGCTGCTGACCGCGGGGCTGGCGTGGCTGTTCGCCGACGCGTTGTTCGGCAATCTGGGGAGCGTCGACGAGGACATCAGCGAGGGCGCCGACCAGGTGGTCACCTGGTTGCGGGACAACAACGACTGGGCGAAGCAGCACGAGGACGCGATCCGTAACTTCCTCGCGGGCATTCTGCCGGCGGCCAAGGCGGCCGCCGACGGCGT
The DNA here is from genome assembly GCA_963751835.1 of uncultured Thermoleophilaceae bacterium. Classification (GTDB taxonomy): domain Bacteria; phylum Actinomycetota; class Thermoleophilia; order Solirubrobacterales; family Thermoleophilaceae; genus JACVRW01. The sequence continues at coordinate 101,748 of CAVVWD010000014.1, forward strand.
GTTGACCGGCCTGCTCGGGGGTCTCTCGTTCGCCGCGCAGCTCGTCAGCGGCGCCCTGCTGACGCTCGTCTTCCTGCTCTACATACTCACCGGCGGCGACGCGATCTGGGGCTGGATCCAGAATCGCTTCAGCGCCGGCCGCCGCGACCGGGTGGCCGTCCCGGGTGCCGCCGCCTGGAACGCGGCGAGCGGCTACATCCGGGGCATCGCGCTCGTCGCGCTGATTGACAGCACCGTGATCACGCTCGGCATGCTGGTCATCGGCACCCCCCACGCCGGCACGCTCGCGCTCCTGAGCTTCGTGACGCTCTTCATCCCCATCCTGGGAGCGTGGGTTTCGGGCACGATCATCGTCCTCGTGACGCTCGGCGCCGAAGGCACCGGGGCCGCCCTTGCGATGGCCGCCATCATTCTCATCGCCCAGCAGCTCGACAGCATGTTCGTGACACCGCTCGTCTACCAGAAGACGGTCAGCCTGCACCCGATCGTGACGCTCACCGCGGTCATCGTCGGCAGCCAGCTGCTCGGCATCGTCGGAGCGTTCCTCGCCGTCCCGATGGTCGCGGTCGGCTGGGCCGTCTACAACGCGCTCGAGCGGCCAAGACCGGCGCCCACCGAGCGCTCCGAGCCCGGGCTCGCGGGCGCCGGCCCCTGAGCCGGTCGAAGGGGCAGCGCGCGCCCACAGCCGTCCCGCCTAACCGGCGCCCTTGACGGTCGGGCGCGGGGCGCGTAGCGTCGCCGCGGCATGCAGATCGGCAAGGCCGGGCCCCCTGTCAGTCACATCAGCCAGGCCTATCCCGACCGGGTCGAGGTGCGCGGCCGCGACCTGACCGGCGACCTGATGGGCCGCCTGAGCTTCACCGAGTACTTTCACCTGCTGCTGACCGGCCGCGAGCCGACCGAGGACCAGCGCTTCTTCCTCGACGTGCTGCTCGTCGCGATCGCCGAGCACGGGATGATGCCCACGAATATCACCGCCCGCATGACGCTGGCGGCCGACCCCAGGTCGCTGCAGGGCGCCGTCGCGGCCGGGATCCTCGGCGCGGGTCCGGTCATCCTCGGCACCTCCGAGGCCTGCGCGCAGCTCCTCGAGGAGGCTCAGGAACGCGTGGCGGCCGGCGAGGACCCCCAGGCGGTGGCGCGCGACATGGCAGGCGTGGTCCACGCCGCCGGCAGCAGGATGCCGGGCTTCGGCCATCCGGTTCACAGGCCGCTCGACCCGCGCGCCGAGCGGATTCTCGAACTCGCCGACGCCCGCGGTGTGAGCGGACCGAACGTGCTGCTCGCGCGTCATCTACGCGACGGCGTGGCGGAGGCCTGGGGCAAGCCGCTCACGATGAACGTCTCGATGCCGATCGCGGCCGTGATGCTCGACCTGGGCTTCCAGTCAGACAGCGTGAAGGCGGTCCCGATCCTCGCACGCACGGCCAGTCTGCTGGCCCATCTGGCCGAGGAGCGCCAGCAACCGCTCGGGTTCCTGATGGCCGGCAGGGCGGAGGAGGCGATCGAGTACGAGCGCGCCACGGAGGACGGGTCCGCGTGATGCTCGCCCCCGAGGTCGAGGCCCGGCCGTGGGCTGAGCAGCTCGCCGTGGACGACGCGCACTACCGCACTCAGCTCGCCTACCTGTTCGACCGCTCGTCCTTCTACCGCGACAAGCTGGCCGTGGCGGGGTTTGATTCCGGGCCGGCCGCCGGAGGGCTCGCCGAGATCGCGGAGCTGCCGCTGACGGACAAGCAGGAGCTCCGGGCCACCTGCACGCCGGCCGATCCGTTCGGCGCCCACCTCTGCGCGCCGCCCTCCGAGATCGTCCGGATCTATTCGACGAGCGGAACGACCGGTAGCCCGAGCTACATCCCGCTGACCGCGAGGGATCTCGACAACTGGGTCACGGCGTCGGCGCGCAGCTACGCGGCCTCGGGCGTCGTGGCCGGCCAGCGTGTCGTGACCACCTACAACGCCGGGCCGTTCGCGGCCGGCGCGGCGCTGGCCGCCTTCGACCGGATCGGCGTCTGCCACATCCCGGTCGGCAGTGGGAATGCCGAGCGTCTGATGCTCGCGATCGAGCGCCTCCGTCCGGAGGCCGCGGTGCTCACGCCGTCCTATGCCGCTTATCTCGTGGAGTGGGCGGCGGAGCGGGAGGTCGATATGAAGGGGTCGAGCGTCGAGCGCGTGCTGGTGGCGGGCGAGCCCGGCGGCGGCGAGCCGGCCTTCCGCGCGAAGCTCGAGGACGGCTGGGGCGCACGCGTGACCGAGGCGATGGGCGTGGGCGACATCGGTGTGTCGCTCTGGGGGGAATGCGAGCAGCAGGACGGCATGCACCTGGGCGCGCGCGGCTTCGTCCACGCCGAGCTGATCGATCCCGACACGGAAGCGGCTCTCGAGCTGGACGACGGTGCCACCGGCGAGCTCGTCTTGACGCACCTCCGGCACCGCGCGGCGCCGCTGCTCCGGTTCCGCACACGCGATCACGTCGAGGTCCGGACGAGCCCGTGCCGGTGTGGCCGGACCAGCCCGCGCGTGCGCTGCATCGGGCGCACGGACGACATGCTCATCGTCCGCGGCGTCAACGTCTTCCCCACGGCCGTCCGCGAGGTGGTGAGCGGGTTTGCTCCCGAAGTGAGCGGCCACATCCTCGTCAAGCCACAGGCGGAGGGCGTAAAGCAGGAGCCGCCGCTACCCGTGAGCGTCGAGCTCGCCCGCGGCCGGACGGCGGACGCCGCGCTCGCGGAGGCGATCCGCGACCGGCTGCGCAACCTGCTCGTGGTCCAGACCCAGGTGGACCTCGTGCCGTGGGGGAGCCTGGAGCGCAGCGATTACAAGTCGACTCTCGTCGAGCACTAGCGAGGAGGCCGATGCAGAAACTTCAGAGCCAGGGTGTCCACCACGTCACGATCGTCGGCGCCGACCGCCAGACGTCGATCGACTTCTGGGAGGGCGTGCTCGGAATGCCCTTCGTCTTCGAGCAGCCCAATCTCGACAACGCTTCGGAGAGCCACCTCTACTTCGATCCGGGTGACGGGCGCCTGATCACGATCTTCACCGACGAAGGGCGTACGCCGGATCCCACTCGAACCCCCACCGACCCCGGCTGCGTACACCACCTCGCATTCGCCCTGTCGCAGGCCACCTTCCAGCAGGCGGTCGAGCGCCTGGACGAGCGCAGCATCCGGCACAGCGGCGTCAAGGATCGCGGCTTCATGGACTCGATCTACTTCAAGGATCCGCTCGGTCTCCTGATCGAGCTCGCGTCGTATCGCTTCGAGCCGCCGTTCGGCTACACGCACGCCGACGTGCTGCTCGAGGCGCACAAGATCCGCGTGGAGCGCGGCGATTACAACATCGCCCAGATCCACCTCGCAGATGCCATCGAGACGCTCGTGCGGCGATCACGGGCGTCGCTCTCGGAAGACCGATCGCCGAAGGACCCCTACAGCTGAGGAGGAGTCATGGCAGCAAACACGCTGAGCATCCTGACGCCGAGCGTCAACAACCTGAGTGCGCGGATCTTCGTGCGCGCCGCCGGCCTCGAGTTCGAGGAGCGGGACGTATGGGGGAAGAAGGACGAGCCAGACTTCATGCAAAAGGACCCCGCGCTGCTCACGCCGATGCTCGAGGAGGAGGGCCTGCCGAAGGGATCGATCTGGGAGAGCTGCGCGATCATGCAGTACCTCTGCAACAAGCACGGTCTCGAGCAGTTCTATCCGCGGGACCCGGGGCAGCGGGCGATGGTCGACAGCGCGATGTTCTACCTGACCGGGACGTTCTATCCGCTGGTCGCGCGGGCCACCTACCCGACGCTCGGCTTCCCGCAGTACGCGGGCGAGGTGGCCACGTCCGACGCCGACGACGACATGAAGGCGAAGGCGCAGAAGGACGCAGAGGCGGCGCTCGCCGAGCCGCTCGAGGCCTTCCGCACGCACTTCCTCGACGGGAAGACGTTCGTGGGCGGCGAGTCGCCCTCGATCGCGGACATCCGCTGGGCCGCCACGCTCGAGTTTCTGCGCGGGATCGACTACGAGTTTCCGGCCTGGGCCGAGGAGTACATGAGCGCGGTGGAGTCGGCCCTGGGCGATGCCTACTCGGAGCCGGCGGCGGACGTACGCGGGTTCATTGCGCAGGTGAAGTCACCGGCGGCGTAGCGGCGGCGGGCGAGGCATCCCGCGCCGGGACCGACGCTTGCTGACGCACCAGCAGAAGGACCGCGACGATGAAGATGGCGAGCCCCACGGGCCCGAACGGCGGCTCGTGGATAGCAATCAACGGCACCGAAAGCAGCATCAGCACGAGCGGTACCCAGCCGAGTCCGTAGGCGCCGCGAAGTGCGACGACCGCCCCGATCATCCCGACGCCCAGACCGATGCTCCCCACAACCGAGTAGACCGATATGACGCCGCTGTCCGCGTACGACTCGAGGACGTCCACCCCCACCGCCTGCTGTCGCTCGGGTAGGGCGTTGACCTCCTCGGTGAGGATGCCGGTCCCGACCCCGAGCAGGAGCTCCCAAGCCGCGTAGAGGACCGCGAACGTCGCAAGGCCGATCCTGCTGATCGTGGCCGCCGTGCTCTTGATGCCTCGCAGGAGCAGATAGACGACGCCTGCAAACAGCGGAACGAAGATCCCCATTCCTATGTGAACCGTGAGCCAGGCGGTCACGTGGCCGTCGATGGTCGGGTAGAACTCCCCCGGCTCCCCGAGAGGGTGAAAGAGGAGCAGGATCCCCCAGGCCACGGGAACGCCGATCAGGAAGGCGAGCTCCCAAGGACTGAAGGGCCGACGGTCTGCGGTAGGCATGTTCATGGCTGCTCCCTTCGGAGGTTGCGGTCGAAGAAGCGAGTCACCCGCTCCTCGTACTCACGCGGACGCGCCTCGCGGGCGCCGACGTGCCCCGCCTCGGGGACTCCCCAGATCGCCTTTGGCGAGCCTGCGGCGCGGTAGAACGCCGTGTTGAAGCGGCGCTCCTCGCCGTCGTCGACGGCGGGTGCGTAGATGAGGAAGAGGGCCCGGGGGGCGATTTGATCGACCAGATCGATCAGGTGCGGCGGCGGCGCGGCGTCCGAGAAGAGGGCCGTTCCCACGGTCATCCCGGCGTTCACGGCGACCGGCACCGATCGGCTGCCGGGCACGCTCAGAAGCTCGCCCACCGAGCGGGCGGTGGCGCCTTCCGAAACGACCGCCTGCAGATCCTCGCTGTGGGCCGCCGCCTGCAGGAAGGTTTCGCCGCCGACGGACAGCCCTACGCCGCCGATACGCCCGGCCTCGACGTCCGGCCGCTCCTTGAGGAACTGGATCGCCGCGAGCAGGTCCCGCTCGCCCTCGCTCCACGCATATGGGTTGGGATCGCCGTCGCTCTCGCCCTCACCGCGCCGGTCGAAGATCAGCACGCCGTAGCCATGGCGCGCGAGCATGCGGGCCGGTCCCTGGGTGCCCTTGCGGCCGAACGCAACGATCACGGCGGCGCCGTTCTCGGATGGCACGTACGACCCCTCCAGGCTGAGGCCGTCGCTCGTCTGCAGCTCCACCTGCTCGACGGTGGCGCTGCCGAGATCGATGTCGTCCACGGGCGGGCGCGCCACGTGCGTGCCGACGTAGGCATAGCCCAGGGGGAACAGGACGAACAGAAAGACGACAATGCCCGCCGCGCCCAACGCCGCCCGGCGCAGCCAGCGAACCACCGGCCCACCCTCTCGCCGGCGGGAGCGCCAGAGCGTGACGAAACCGAGGCCGAGCAGCGCTACGCCGGCGGCCAGGGAGAGGAAACCCGTGAAATCGTCTCCTGACGGGCCGGTCTTCGTCGTGTAGAACGCCGCCTCGATGCCGGCGGCGATCCCGAATACGCCCAGCACCAATGCGATCGCCGCGCGTGCGCCCGCGCGCACGCGCAGGTAGGCGAGCGCTGCCAGTCCGATGGCCCCCAGCGGCACCAGGCCGCTGACGATGTGGTCGCCGGCCGACGTTCCCGGCTGCGGCTGCAGGAACGAGTCGTCCGCCACGTGCAGGGCGATCACCCCGGCGCCGATCAGGAAGAGCGTGCGCTCGCCCCGACCGAGGGCGGCGTGGGGGCGCTGCGCCTCGGCGAGGGTCGCCGGGGCCGCTGCGTCATCGGGCACGGCCACAGTCGCCATCGGATCCCTCCTCGAGGGCCTCGTCGGCACCCGTGGGCTTCCGGCGAGACCAGGGTCGCCGAAGCCGGTCCGCCGCTACAACGAGCTGTCCAGGTAAGCGCGAGCCCAGAGCGTGGCCCAGCTGGAGCGGCGGGTCAGCCTTGTTCGGGCGACCCTACTTCCTTGGTTACACGCGATGCAAGTTGGGTTAGGCGGCAGGGTCACCCGGGTTACAGGGCTTGCCGAAAGGCCGAAGGCGGCGCAGTATCCGTTGATGGCCCTCGAGTTTCGCCTGCTCGGCCCGCTGGAGGTGCTCGTGGACGGCCGCGCCGCCGGCCTCGGGGCGCCACGCCACCGGGGCGTCCTGGTGTTGCTGCTCACGCAGGCAAACGCTGTCGTTCCGGCCCACCGGCTGATCGACGAGCTCTGGGGTGACGATCCGCCCGCCAGTGCGCAGAACCTCGTTCAGGGTGCGGTGTCGCATCTGCGCAAGGCGCTTGGAAAGGACGCCATCGCGACCCAGGGCTCGGGCTACGCGCTGCGCGTGGAGCCGCAGATGCTCGACCTGCACCGCTTCGAGCGGCTTGCCGAGGAGGGCAGCCTCGCGCTCGAGGACGGGCATTTCGACCAGGCCGCGGCAGCGCTCGGCGACGCGCTCGCGCTATGGCGCGGGCCGGCGCTCGCGGACCTCGTAGACGAGGACTTCGCCCAGCCGGTGGCGGCCAGGCTCGAGGAACTGCGGCTGCTGGTCCTGGAGCGCCGGCTCGAGGCGGAGCTGGCCAGGGGCCGGCATGCGGATGTGCTCGGCGAGATCCAAACGCTCGTCTCTGAGCACCCGCTGCGCGAGCCGGTCCACGGCCTGCTCATGCTCGCCCTCTACCGCTGCGGGCGCCAAGCCGAGGCGCTCGAGGCCTACCGCTCTGCGCGCGCCGGTCTCGTGGAGGAGCTCGGGATCTCGCCAGGGCCGGCGCTGCAGGAGCTCGAGGGCAGGATCCTGCGCCAGGATCCGGAGCTGTTGCCGGAGGTCGCGGACGGCGCCCGGCCCTTCGCCCCACGCGCTGGAGCGCCGCTGCGCTCGATTCTCGTGGCGCCGCTCGAGCTCGAGACCGTCGACGCGCTCATCGCGCTGGCGGAGCCGCTCGCGCGCGAGCCGGAGCGGGAGATCGTCGCGGTCGGCACGGTGGCGCACGGCGACGACCTCGCGCTCGTGAGCAGAGAGCTCGAGGAGCGGCGGGGTCGCCTCGTCGAGCATGGGGTCGCCGCCCGCGCCGCAGCCTTCACGTCGGTCACGCCCGGCGCCGACCTGGCGCGGCTCGCGACCGAGCATGACGTGGACCTGCTGTTCGTGGATGCCCCCGGCGGGCTGCTCGAGGACGCGCGCGTCGTCGCCCTGCTCGATCAGGCTCCCTGCGACGTCGGAGTGCTGGCGGGCCCCGGCGAACGGCGCGCTGCAGCCGCTGACGCTCCTGTGCTCGTCCCGTTCGGAGGGACCTCGCACGACTGGGCCGCGGTGGAGCTCGGTGCCTGGCTTGCGCGCAACACCGGCGCGCCACTGCGTCTCGCCGGCGCCGCCGAGGGCGCCGAGGGACGGGACGCCAGCCGCTTGCTCGCGAGCGCGTCGCTCGCCGTGCAGCACGCCTTCGGCGTGCCCGCCGAGCCGCTGCTGGTGGACCCTGACGCCGAGGCACTGGTGGCCGCCGCTGCGGGCGCCGCCGTGGTGGTCGTGGGGCTCACCGAGCGCTGGCGGCGCGAGGGTCTCGGGCCGGCGCGGACGGCCCTTGCGACGCGTGGTGCGGCTCCTGCCTTGCTCGTCCGCCGCGGGGTACGCCCCGGTGGCCTCGCGCCTCGCGAGACCGATACGCGCTTCACCTGGACGCTCGCCGCCGGATAGCCGGCCCGCCTCCAGCGATCCTCCATCGATCGTCAAGCGCGTCCGGCGACCCTGCGCCCAAGAGCCGACGCGGATGTGCCGCGTCCGACAAAGGAGAGCCAGAATGCTCCATCTGAAGCTAACGCGCAGCGCCGCTGTGCTCGCCTCATGCGCGGCTGCCATTGCCGTCGCATCGCCCGCCGCCGCGAATACGTACAAGGTCTCCGGCAAGCAGATCGCGGTCGACACTGAGGCCGGCACCTTCAAGATGAAGGGCGGCCTGCTCGGAGACTGGGCGATCACCTCCTTCGAGGAGATCGGCACGTCGCCGTACTACCACGCGAAGGGCACGGAGCTGTTCACGGGCTGCCTCGACCGCCGTCGCGACCGCTCGTGCAAGGGCGACCCGTCGGGCACGCTCTCCTTCACGATGGAGTACTGGGCGCTGTTCGGCTCGGCAGACCCCGCGTCGCTCGTCTGGGGGGCCTGCTTCCACCCGATCGTGTCGGGGACCGGCGCCTTCGCAGGCGCCCGGGGCGTCATCCAGATGGTCGACACGCCCGCTCGCGCGGGCGTCACGACGGGCTACATCGGCAACTTGACGCTCAAGGGTCAGGGCGCGCGGCGCACTGCGCGCGCCGCGCGCTCGACCTGCGGGCCCGTGCGCTAGCCCTCCGGCGAGTTGCGAGACGGGCGGTTGTCGGTCAGGGTAGGCGAGGACTCGCATGAAAGAACGACAGCCGCCCGTCGTTCCGGAGCTCGCTGGATATCGAGCCGAGGAGTTGATCGGGCGAGGAGGAATGGGAGAGGTCTACCGGGCGCTCGATGTCCGTCTTGGGCGCCCGGTGGCCCTGAAGGTGCTCGCTGCCCGGGTGGCGGAGGATGACCGCTTTCGCGAACGGCTGCTCCGTGAGTCACGGATCGCGGCCAGCCTCGACCATCCGAACGTCGTCCCGATCTACGAGGCGGGCGAGGAGGATGGGCGCCTGTTCATCGCCATGCGCTACGTGCGTGGCCTCGACCTGAAGGCGCTGCTCAGACGTGAGGGGGCGCTGGAGCCCGCACGAGCCGTCGGGATCGCCGAGCAGATCGCCGGCGCGCTCGACGCCGCCCATCGCCGCGGGCTCGTACATCGCGACGTGAAGCCCAGCAACGTGCTGCTCGACTCGGACGGCGAGCGCGAGCACTGCTACCTGGCGGACTTCGGGCTCACCCAGAGCGCCTCCGAGCGGGGGCCGACCGACGGTCAGTTCATGGGCACCGTGGCGTACGTCGCGCCGGAGCAGATCCGCGGCGACAAGGTCGACGGCCGGACCGATCAGTACGGCCTCGCGTGCCTGATGTTCGAATGCCTCACCGGCGGCGTCCCGTACGGGGACCGGTCCGAGGTGGCGGCGATCTTCGCCCATCTCGAGGAGCCCATCCCCAGTGCCGGCGAGCGCCGCCCGGGCCTGCCGCCGGCGATCGACGCCGTTCTCGAACGGGGCATGGCGAAGGATCCGGACGATCGCTTCGAGAGCTGCGGCGCGCTCGTGGCGGCGGCCGCCGACGCGCTGGAGCTGCGCCCCGCCGAGCGGAGGCCTCGCTCCCGGGTCGTCGCCTTGCTGATTGCCGCGGTGGTCGCCCTCGCGGCCGTGATCGGCGTCGGCCTGCTCACCGGTGACGGCGGGGACCCGCGCGCGGCGCCCCCCGGCGCGCTCGTCCGGGTCGACCCGGACACGAACGAGGTGGTCGCTCGCCGGGGCATTCGCGGCCATCCCGGCGAGCTCGTCGTGACTCCCGGCGGCCTCTGGATGGCGGACTTCCGTGGCGGCGTCCTGTTGCGCTACGAGCCGGGAGCGGGCAGGCTCGAGCGCATAACCTCGAACGGCGAGCCGCGTGATCTCGCGGCGCTCGGCGACAAGGTCTACGTCGGCGCCGACGGCCGCTTCCTGTCAGGCATCGTGTCGCGCTACGACGCCACGACCGGGGTGCGCGAGGACGGAATCGACCTGCTGGCCTGCGCCATGGCCTCGGGCGAGGGCGTGGTCTGGTCCGCCGGCTGCCCGGCCGTCCAGCGGCTCAGCACGGACGGGGAGCGACTGCGCAAGCTCGTCGAGGTGTACCTGCCGTACAGCTCACCCCTGACCGTGGAGAACTCGCGCGTCCAGTTCCGTGAGCTGGCCATTGGTGCAGGGTCGCTCTGGGTGCTCGGCGACGCGGTCGACAGGCGCCTCTGGCAGCTGGACGCCCGCAGCGGACGCATCGAGGCCACGATCCCGCTCGGCTTCGCGCCCACCTCGGTCGCCGTTGCCGCCGGAAAGGTCTGGATCACGGACGGGGTACATGACCGGGTAGTCCCGCTCGATGCCGCGAGCGGGCGCCGGCTGAGGCCGGTTCGGGTCGGCAGCGGCCCGAGCGGCATCGCCTCGGGCGCGGGCGCCCTGTGGGTGGTGAACACGCTCGACGGGACGGTGTCGCGCCTGGATCCGCGCTCCGCGCGCGTCGCGGCCACCATTGAAGTGGGCGGATCTCCGCGGGCGGTCGCCGTGGGGGCCGGGTCGGTGTGGGTGACTGAGCATGAGTCCTGAGTCCCGCTGGCTTCGCACAGGGCTGGCGGCGCTGGCCGCTGCCCTGACACTTGCCGCCGGCGCGTGCGGGGAGGACGAGGAGCCGCTGCGGATTGGCGTGGTGGTCGACTGCGTCGGCATCAACCGCTCGTTCGAGAACGCAGCGCTGTCCGGCGCCCAGCTGCCCTTGATAGAGCGCGGAGCGCGGCCCCGCGGTCGCCTCGCGCGTGAGGGAATCACGGAGGTCGAGGTGGGTGGTCGCCAGGTCGAGCTGGTGACCGGCTGTACTGAGGTGTGGGAGTTCAGCGCGCTGACGCGCGAGCTGCGACGGCTCGTCGAGCTCGAGGACGTCGACGCCGTCGTCGCAGCGGGGATCGGACCGGACGCTGTCGTGATGCGCGATGTTGCTCGAGACCACCCGGAGGTCGTTTTCCTGCCGGTCGTCCACGGCGCGCGTGAGGTCACGTTGCGCCGGCCCGCGCGGAACATCTTCCGCTTCGCCGCGGACTACGGCCAGGGCATGGCCGGCCTGGCGAGCTACGCGTACCGGCGGCTGGGCTGGCGCCGTGCGGCGGTCGTGCTCGGAAACTGGGACTCGGGCTGGCATAGTCGGGACGCGTTCATGGCCGAATTCTGTGCGCTGGGAGGCAGGGTCAGCGCTCAGCTCGCATTGGAGGCCCTCGAGGGGGCAGGTCGCGTCTCCGAAGTGCCGCGCGACGTCGACGGCGTCGCGGTGCTGGCGACGCAGTTCTTCAGGCCCGCAGAGTTCATCAAGCAGTTGGCGCGCCGCGTGGCTGACCCGGCCCGCGAGATCGTCGTGGGGCCGGGCGTGGTGGACGAGCCGGACCTGCTCCGGGCCACCGCGCCGGAGCTCGCCGGCGTGGCGGCGAGCTCGTATGTCGACCCGCCGCGCATGCGCGAGTACCTGCGGGCATACGCACGCGCTTTCCCCGGATCGTCGGTTGCCATCGCGCGCCACGAGCTCGTGAGCGGCTACCGCGACGCGATGGAGGCGTTGCTGCGCGCCGTTGAGGGCGCGGACGGCAGTACCAAGCGGCTGCCCGCAGAGCTCGCACGGCTGCGCATCGACCTGCTTGCCGGGCCGGTGCGGCTCGACGACAGCCGCCAGGCGGTCGCAGCGACCTCGCTCGTGCGGATCGAGCAGGGCACGGCCGGCAGCGCGCAGCCGGCGTTGGTGCCGATGGACAGGGTCAAGAACGTGGATCAGTCCGTCGGCGGCCTGCTCTCGGATTCCCTGTCGCCCAGCGACCAGCCGGCCGAGTGCAGGCGTGGTCGCAGGCCCCCGCCATGGGCCGGGGAGATCGGGACTCGGTAGCGCCCCAAGGGTTCCCGGCGGCATGGCGACGGGCATACAGTGCTCATCGCAGGACGCGCACCGTGAAGAGAGGTCCAACGCCATGAACGGTCTGATGATGGACGACTTCCCCCTCACGCTGACGCTCGCCGCCCGGCGCGCCGAGCGCTTCCACGGCCACCGGCGCGTGGTCTCGCGGAGGCCGGACCACTCGCTGCACGGGACGACCTACGGGGAGCTGATCGGCCGCGCCCGCCGCCTCTCTGGCGGTCTCGCCGAGCTCGGCGTCAATCCGGGCAGCAGGGTGGCGACGCTCCTCTGGAACCAGCCCGAACATCTGGAGCTGTACTTCGCGGTGCCGGCAATGGGGGCGGTGATCCACACCCTCAACCCGCGCCTCCACGAGGACGAGCTCACCTACATCATCGACCACGCCCAGGATCAGGTGGTGGTCGTGGACGAGACGCTGTTGCCGGTCCTCGAGAAGGTCACGCCGGCGAAATCACTCGAGCACGAAGTGGTCGTCGCCCAGTCGGACACTGCGCCCACCGGGGCGACCCTCTACGAGCAGCTCATCGACGGCTCGGCGCCCGCCGACTGGCCGGAGCTCGACGAGCGCACCGCCGCCGCCATGTGTTACACGTCGGGGACCACCGGCACGCCGAAGGGCGTCGTCTACTCGCACCGCTCGGCCACGCTCCACGCCCTGAATGCGGCTCTGCCGGATGCTCTCGGGATCTCGAGCCGCGACGTCGTCCTGCCCGTCGTGCCGATGTTTCACGCGTTGAGTTGGGGCCTGCCGTATGCGTCGGCGCTGACGGGCGCGGGACTCGTGTTGCCCGGCCCACACCTCGACCCGGTCAGCGTCCTGGATCTGCTCGCGGGTGAGGAGGTCACGCTGACGGCCGGCGTGCCGAGTGTCTGGATGCCGATGCTCAACGCGCTCGATGACGAGCCGGCGCGCTGGGATCTCTCGAAGCTCGGCAAGCTCGTCGTAGGCGGCTCGGCCGCGCCGCCGAGCATGATCGAAGGCTACGACCGCCACGGCATCGAGCTCCTCCATGCCTGGGGAATGACCGAGATGAGCCCGCTGGGCACGGCATGCCATGTGCCGGTCGACGTCGGCGAGCTCCCCGAAGTCGAGCGGACCGCCTACCGCGCGCGGCAGGGAACCGCGGTGCCGCTCGTGGACATCCGCGCGCGCAACGACGATGGCGAGGTGCCCTGGGATGACAGCACGATGGGCGAGCTCGAGGTTCGAGGCCCGTGCGTGGCGGCCGGCTATCACGGCGGCGAAGGAGCGGACAAGTTCACGGACGACGGCTGGTTTCAGACCGGTGACGTGGTGACGATCGACGAGCGCGGCTGCATCAGAATCTGCGACCGCTCGAAGGACCTCGTCAAGTCAGGCGGGGAGTGGATCAGCTCGGTTGACCTCGAGAACGCGCTGATGGGTCACCCAGGGGTCGCCGAGGCCGCCGTGATCGCCGTCCCCGACGAGCGCTGGGGCGAGCGTCCGCTGGCCGTCGTCGTCCTTGCCGACAGAGCCGAGGCGGACGCGGAATCGCTCCGCGAACACCTCGCCGGGCAATTTGCCAAGTGGCAGCTGCCTGAGAGCTTCGAGTTCGTCGAGGCGATCCCGCGCACGGCCACCGGCAAGTGGAAGAAGACGGAACTGCGCGAGCGGTTCGTGCCGGCGGGGCGCTAGCCCCAGCGCTCAAGGGCCTCCGCGGGGCTGATCGCCACGCTGGGAGCCGGGCCTGCGGGCGTGGCGCTGAATCTCGGCGCGGGCGCCGGAACGGTCGCGCCGTCGAGCTCGGTGAACGCGCCCCGCGCGACGTTGTGCGGGTGCCGTGAGGCCTCGAACAGGCCGAGCACCGGCGTGACGCAGGCGTCGGCGTGCTCGAAGATCTCGGTCCAGTCCGCGCGCGTGCGCGTGCGGAAGACGTCGGCGAGCCGGGCCTTGAACTCCGGCCAGCGCTCGCGGTCCCACTGCGGCAGCTCCTCCGCGGGCAGCTCGAGCAGCCGCAGCAGCTCGGCGTAGAACTGCGGTTCGATTGCTCCAACCGACATGAAGCCGCCGTCGGCGGTCTCGTAGACCTCGTAGAAGTGGGCGCCGCTGTCGAGCATGTTCGTCCCCGGCTCGTCGCTCCATACGCCTCCCGCGTGAAGGCCGTGAATCAGCGTCGCCAGCTGCGAGGCCCCCTCGACCATCGCGGCGTCCACGACCTGCCCGCGTCCAGAGCCCCGCGCGTGGAGAACGGCGCTCACCACGCCCAGGGCGAGCAGCATCCCGCCTCCGCCGTAGTCGCCGACGAGGTTGAGCGGGAACATCGGTCGGTCGCCGGCACGCCGGCTCGCGCCGAGCACGCCGGCGATCGAGATGTAGTTGATGTCGTGGCCCGCCACCGAGGCGAGCGGGCCATCCTGCCCGTAGCCCGTCATGCGCCCGTACACGAGTCGCGGGTTGCGCGCGAGCAGCTCGTCCGGGCCGAGACCGAGCCGCTCCATCACGCCCGGGCGAAAGCCCTCGATCAGCGCCTCGGCTCCCTCTGCGAGCCGCTGCACGAGCACGCGTCCCTCGTCCGTCTTGAGATCGGCGCTGACCGAGACGCGCCCGCGCAGGGTGGGGTCGCCCTCCATCGCGACCGCGGCCGCCCCGGACGGTCGCGCCACTCGCACGACATCCGCGCCCATGTCCGCAAGCAGCATCCCGGCGAAGGGACTCGGCCCGATGCCGCCGAGCTCGACGACGCGCAGCCCTTCGAGCGGACCGGCCATGGCCGCCATCCTAAGGGTGGTCGCCATCGGCCTCTGTCGATTTCGGCCGTGCTCGTTTGTCGTCGAGGTAGAAGGCGATATTCGACGACCGAAGGAGCGATCGACATGAAGGAGTTCGAGGTGCGGGTCGAGGCCGAGCTGCCCGCAACCCCCGAGGAGGTGTGGTACGCGTTGACCCTCAACACGGCCGCGTGGATATGGGAGATCTCGTACGAGCCACGCGTCGGCGGCGCCGAGCAGGGGCTCGCCGGTGGCACGGTCACCGGGTGGGAGCCCCCGCGCCACCTGGCCACCCGCGCGGAGCGGCCGGACGGCTGGTGGAACGACCTCGACACCGTCCTGGAGCCGGGCGCCGGCGGGACGGCGATGCGCTACGTCCATAACAGCGTGGCGCCCGAGGAGACCTACGACGTGGAGCTGGACGCCTGCCGCAAGCACACGGCGCTCTACCACCACAACCTCGCCGAGTACCTGCGCCACTTCAAGGGCCGCAAGGCGACTTATGCGGAGGCCGACGGGCCCGAGGGCTCCGCCCGCCCGGGGACGTTCGGCTGGCTGCGTAGCGCACTCGGCCTCGGCAAGGACGCGTCGGTCGGGGACCGCCTGCGGCTGGAGCCCGACGGCCTCGAGCCGATCGAGGGCGTCGTCGACTACGCGACACCCGAGTTCGTGGGTGTGCGGACGGGCGACGCGCTATACCGCTTCTTCGGGCGCGACGCGTTCGGCTGGCGGGTGGGTGCCGGGATCCATCTGTTCGAAGAGCGTGCGGACGCCGCGCGGACGAGCGAGGGGTGGCGTGTCTGGTTGGATGACCTGCTCGGCGACGAAAGGAGCGCGGCCTGATGGCGCAGTACGCGGTGCTGATCTTCGAACGCGAGACGCCGGGCGGCGTGGAGGACATCCCGCCGGAGGTGATGGCGGCCCACGCGGCCCATCCCGAGCGGGTCGCCGACGCCGGCGGCAAGGTCGTCGCCGGGCTGGCGCTCGAGCAGACCGGGACGGCCACGGCCATTCGCGACGGCGTGGTCACCGACGGCCCCTTCATCGAGAGCAAGGAAGCGCTCGCCGGGGTCTTCGTGATGGAGGCGCGCGATCTCAACCACGCGCTCGAGCTCGCGCGGCTGACGCCGATCATGGACGGCGGTGTGGAGGTCCGGCCGCTGCTCGGCTTCGACATCGTGGAGGACAGCTGAAGGTCGCCGAGCGAGCGGTTGCTGACGCGCACCGTCGTGAGTGGGCCTTCGTGCTCGCGGCGACGGCGCGCGTCACGCGCGACCTCGACGCCGCCGAGGAGAGCGTGCAGGACGCCTACGTCGCGGCGCTCGAGGCCTGGACGCGCGACGGCGTGCCGGACAACCCGGCGGCCTGGCTCACGACCGTGGCTCGGCGCCGGGCCCTCAATGCGATGCGCCGCCGCCGGACCCTGTCCACCAAGCTGCCCCTCCTCGTCGAACCCGAGGTGGCCCAGCTGCCCGACGCGGTGGGCCCCGACGTGATCCCCGACGACCGGCTACGGCTGATCTTCACCTGCTGCCACCCCGCGCTCGCGCGCGAGGCGCAGGCCGCGCTCACGCTGCGACTCGTGTGCGGCGTGAGCACAGGCGACATCGCCCAGACGTTCCTGGTGCCGGAGCCGACGATGGCGGCGCGCCTCACGCGAGCCAAGAAGAAGATCGCCGCGGCGCGGATCCCGTACGAGGTGCCGGGACCGGAGCAGCTGCCGGCCCGGCTCGACACCGTGCTCACGGTGATCCACCTGCTCTACACGACGGGTCATACGGCGCCGTCGGGCGCGACGCTCACCCGCGCCGAGCCGGCCGAGCGCGCGCTCGATCTGGCGGGCATGGTGGTGGCGCTGATGCCCGGCGACCGGGAGGCGCAGGGGCTGCTCGGACTGTTGACGGTCAATCACGCGCGGCGCGCCACGCGCACGGACGAGGAGGGCCGGCTCGTTCTGCTCGAGGACCAGGACCGCTCGGCCTGGGACCGGGCGGCGATCGAGGAGGGCCACCGGCTGGTGCTCGCGGCGCTCGAGGGCGGACGGCCGGGGCGGTTCGCGCTGCAGGCGGCGATCGCGGCTCTGCACGCGCAGGCCCACAGCTACGCGGCCACCGACTGGCGCCAGATCGTGGATCTCTACGACGAGCTCCTGCGGGTCTGGCCGTCCCCGGTCGTGGCGCTCAACCGCGCGATCGCGGTCTCGATGGTCGACGGGCCCGAGGCGGGCCTGGCGGCGGTCGGAGCGCTGGAGGCCGAGGGCCGGCTTGCCGGCTACCGTTATCTGCCGGCGGCGAAGGCGGACATGCTGCGCCGGCTCGGCCGCCGGGACGAGGCTGCGGCCGCCTACCGCGCGGCGCTCGGGCTCGCCGACAACGACGCCGAGCGAGCCTTCCTCGAGCGTCGGCTGGGCGCACTCACATCTCGAACCCGCTGAGGTCCATCACGGGCCGCATCTCGACGAGGCCGAGCTCCGCCTCCGGCACCCGCGCGGCGATCTCGACCGCGCGCTCCGTGCTCTCGCACTCGACCAGGAAGAAGCCGGCCAGCAGCTCCTTTGCCTCGGCAAACGGCCCGTCGCTCGTCATCGTCTGGCCCTCGCGAACCGTCACGCGCTTGGTCAGCGAGGGATCGGCGAGGGCCTCGGTCACGATCAGCTCGCCCGACGCCTCGAGGTCCTCGGCGAGACCGGCGTAGTACGCAAAACCCTCGGAGCGCTCCTCGGCGGAGAAGCTCTCCCATATCGCGCGCGACTCCGGATTGCTCCAGATCAGGATCAGGTACTTCATGGCCACCTCCCAGGCGGTGTCTGTCGAGATCCTCTCACCCGATGTGTCGAGACAGGTTGCGCAGCTTCGACATGCCTGTGACGAACGCCCACGGAGAGGAGTCCTCGATGTCCACAACGCAGACCCTGATGACCGGCATCGCCTTCGGCGAGTCGCCCCGCTGGCACGACGAGCGGCTGTGGTTCGCCGACTGGGGAGCGCAGCAGCTGATCGCCGTCGACCTGGAGGGCAGGAGTGAGGTCATCGCCCAGGTGGCGTCCTTCCCGTTCTGCATCGACTGGCTGCCGGACGGACCGCTGCTGATCGTCTCGGCGCAGGACCGCGCCCTGCTTCGCCGGGAGCCCGACGGATCGCTCGTTACCCAGGCGGATCTGGGCAGCCTCTCGGAGCATCCGTGGAACGACATCGTCGTCGACGGCCGGGGCAACGCCTACATCGGCAACATCGGCTTCGACTTCGCCGGCGGCGAGGTCGCACCCGGAATCCTCGCCCTCGTGACCCCCGACGGCTCGGTCCGGCAGGTGGCGGACGGAGTCGAATTCCCGAACGGCGTGGTCGTGACGCCGGACAACTCGACGTTGATCCTCGCCGAGTCCTACGCCAACCGGCTCACGGCCTTCGACATCGAGGACGACGGCGGCCTGTCGAACCGGCGCGTGTGGGCCGACCTCGGCGACGGCGTCCCGGACGGGATCTGCCTCGACGCGGAAGGCGCCGTCTGGTACGCGGACGTCCCGAACAAGCGTTGCGTACGCGTGCGCGAGGGCGGTGAGGTGCTGCAGACGATCGACCTCGACCGCGGCTGCTTCGCCTGCATGCTCGGAGGCCCGGACAGGAAGACGCTGTTCATGGTCGCGAGGGAATGGCGCGGTCCCGAGAGCGTCGCCGACGAGGAACTGACGGGCCAGGTGCTGACCGCCGACGCGCCGGCGCCGAGCGCGGGCTGGCCGCGCGCGTAATTGCTCAACGTTCCCGCCTCAGTGTCGCCTGACGACACGAAGTCGGGTTTGTTTGGGCGGAGAACGCTGACCTACGACTCGGCTGCCTTCTTCGACACGCACTTGCCGAAGGCGTTGCGCTTGTTGCGGTTCGTTCCGTACTTGCCGGCGAACGCTTCCTCGCCCATGGCCCGGCGCTCCGCCGCGCACTCCTTGGCCGCGTTTCTCCGCTCCTCGGCCTGCTTCTCGTCCTCGGCGTCCATCTCCGCCTTGTGCTCCCGGGCCTTCCCGGACACGCACTTGCCGAAGGCGTTCTTCTTGTTCTTGTTCTCGCCGTACTTGTCGGCGAAGGCCTGTTGGCCGAGGGTCTCCCGTTCCGCCTTGCAAGCCCTGGCGGCGTTCGACTTCGCCTGGTCGCGCTCGGCCTCCTCCTCGGCGGCCTTCTCGCGCACGCAGCGGCTCATGCTGTGATACCTGGCCTTGAACCCCTCGCGCGTGGCAGTCGTCTCTCCACGCTCGGCCTTGCACTGCTTTTGCGCGGCCTGCTCGTCGTCGTTGTTCGGCTTTGCCTGCGCGCCGGCGGGCAGCGCCAGGGCCGCTACCAGTCCAATAGCTACCGTAGTCCGCTTCATGCCCCCTGCAACGCAACCGCGCCTCGAAGGTTCGCGGGTTATGCCCGAACTTCCCGCCGCCTTCAGCGTTTCTGTGCGTGATGCCACTTCGAGCCCGCACCAGCGCGCGCCGCGGCTTGACGGCTCCCGCGGCGGGTAGGACTGTAGGGGGATGCGCGCAATCTCGATCCCGGCTCGAACGGGCACCCGGGCGCTGCGCCCCAAGCGGTTGCTGGTTCTCGCCGGCGACGAAACGCTGGTGGAGCAGATGCGGCGCGGCAACGTGGCCGCATACGAGATCGTCTTCGAGCGCCATGGCGCCGGCATTCTCGGCTTCTGCCGCCACATGCTCGGCCACCACGAAGAGGCCGAGGACGCCGTGCAGCTCACCTTCGCCGCCGCCTTCAACGACCTCCAGCGCGGCGAGTCGCGTGAGCTGGCGCTCAAGCCGTGGCTGTATGCCATCGCGCGCAACCGCTGCATCTCGATACTGCGCTCACGGCGGGACCACGTCGCCATCGGCGACGAGCCTGCGGGCGCCGGCCTGGCCGAACAGGTCGAGCGCCGCGCCGATCTGCGCGAGCTGCTCCGCGATGTGCGCGAGCTGCCGGAGGAACAACGCGCCGCGCTGCTCCTGGCAGAGGCGGGCGGGCTCTCGCACGCAGATGTGGCAGACGTGCTCGGCTGCGAGGTGGCGCGCGTGAAGGCACTCGTCTTTCGGGCTCGGAGCCGGTTGATCGAGCGGCGGGAGGCACGCGAGACTCCCTGCGAGGAGATCCGCGAGCAGCTTGCAAACCTCCGCGGCGGAGCTCTCCGTCGGACGGTGCTCCGCCACCACCTGCGGGAGTGCCCGGGCTGCCGCGACTATCGCGAGCAGGTGAGGGAGCAGCGGCGGATGCTCGCCGCGGCGTTGCCCGTGGCACCGTCGCTTGGGCTGAAGTCCGGCGTGCTCGCGGCGATCGGGCTGGGGGGCGGGTCGGCCGGCGGCGGGCTCGCTGCCGGCTTGGGCGGGCTCTCGGCCTCGCTCGGAGCCGGCACCGCGGCGAAGGTCGCCGCCGTGTGCGCGCTCGCCGGCGGCGGCGCCGTGGCCGGTGAGGCGGTTCTCGAGCAGGACAGCACGCCGGCGCCGCCACCCGCGGCAGCTCCCGCCCCCGAGCCCGCGGGCTCTCGCGTCGCACAGTGGTCGGCGCCTCCGCCATCGCGGGAGGCGTCGCGAGCACCAGCTCCGGCCGTCGCGCGGCAGCCCCCGAGCGCTACCGAACGTCCCGTGCGTAGCGGTGGCGGCGGACGCGTCCGGGTCCTCGACAACGCTCCTTCCGTCATGACCACACGACCCGGTCGCAAGCCGAAGTCGAAGCCCGGCCACCGGGTCAAGTTGAAGCCGGCTCCGCTCACTACTCCTCCCGGGCAGGGCACCGGCATTGGACACGGCCCCCAAGAGCGAGGCCCGAAGATCGATGACGCGCCCCGCGGCCCGGTTGGCGCCCCGCCAAAGAGCAAGCCCCTGAAGAGCGACCCCCCGAAGCCAGAGCCGAGCCCGAAGAAGGCCGCTAAGAGCCAGGCACCGCCGGCCCCCACCGTCCCGGCTCCGGCGCCCGAGACCAAGATCAAGCCGGCCCCGGAAACGCGGCCCCCCAAGGAATCCAAGCCCGCGAAGCAGTAGGACGAGGAGGGGGCAGCCCCTGTCGCGCTGGGCGATCTCACAATCGCGCCAGCGAATTCGTCTTTGAGGCATGGATCTCGATCTGGACGGCCGGGTGGCCGTTGTCACGGGAGCGTCCAAGGGCATCGGCCTCGCCGTCGTCGGCACCCTGCTCGATCAGGGCGCGCGGGTGGTGGCGACCTCACGCAACCGCAGTCCGGAGCTCGACGCGCTCGGCGGCGACCTGCTTCATGTGCCGGCGGACTTGATGGACGCCGGTGCCCCCGCGGAGGTCATCGCTCGTGCCGTCGAGACGTTCGGCAGCCTCGATGTCCTAGTCAACAACGCCGGCGGGCCGCCGCCCGGAACCAGGCTTCCGCGCTTCGGGTTCCTCGACCTCGGCGACGATGACTGGCGCGAGATGTTCGAGTTCAACCTCTTCTCGGCGGTTCGCGCCTGCCGGGCGGCGATCCCGTCGCTCATCGAACGCGGCGGCGCGATCGTGAACGTCTCGTCAGTCCACGGACGGCAGCCGTCTGCCGTCAACGTCGACTACGGAGCCGCGAAGGCTGCGATGACCAACCTCACCAAGGCGCTGTCCGAGGAGTTCGGACCGCAGGGTGTGCGTGTCAACGGCGTCTGCCCGGGGCCGGTCAGGACGCCCTGGTGGACCGACGCCGGCGGCGCGGCCGACATCCTCGCGGAGCAGATGGGTACCGACCGCGACAGCGTGATGACCCGCCTTGCACCGGAGATGATGCAGCTGACCACCGGACGTCTCGCCGAGCCGGACGAGATTGCCGCCGCGGTGGCGTTCCTGGCGTCGCCGCGCTCGGCGAGCACGACGGGCACGGAGCTGGTCGTCGACGGCGGCATGCTCAAAGCCGCCTAGACCCGCACCGACAGGTGGCAGTGAGAAGATGCGGCGTCTTGAATACGGCCATCCTCCCGCTCGCCATCACGATGATGGCGGGCCCGCAGATCATGTCGGCGATCATCTTCGTCACCTCCGAGAAGGCGGTGAAGAACTCCCTCGCCTTCGTGATCGGCGTGCTGGTGGCGACGGCAGTGGGTGTGGCGGCCCTGCGCGGGCTGCAGTCCCTGATCGGCGGAGCGCTGGATTTCGGCGACCCGTCCGACAGCGGCTCCACGGGCCACATCATCCAGTACGCGCTCATCGCACTGCTCGTCGCCTTCGCGATCAAGAACTACGTCCGCCGGGAGACGATCGAGCCGCCCAAGTGGCTCGGCAAGCTCCAGCAGGCTGACACGAAGCAGGCCCTGCGCACCGGCCTGCTGGTGATCTTCTTCATGCCCTCGGACATCATCGTGATGCTGACCGTGGCGACCAACCTCGAGCAGAACGGCGATTCGCTCGGCGCGGCGGTGCCGTTCATCCTCCTCACCACACTGATCGCCGCGCTGCCGCTGCTCGGCTACCTGCTCTTCCACAGGCGCGCGGTTGGCGCGATGCCGAAGCTGCGCGACTGGATGAACTCCAACAGCTGGCTGGTGAACATCATCGTGTGCGTGATCTTCATCATCCTGATCATCTGACGCCGCCCGCGACCGCCCGGCCAGGCTCCGCCGAGGTCGCGAGCGAGGGGCACCCGCGCTGGCGGTCGGCACTGGCAGCCGGTGCGGCGCCGCTCAGCAGCCGCGCACCATGAGCTTCATGCGCAGCGTGCGGCTCTTGCCCTGGCTCGTCTTCACGTTCGCCGTGAGCCGGTGCACGCCGGGCTTCATCCATGCCCGGCGGATGACCAAGCTGCGCGGGCGCTTCCTGGCGGCGTGGACCCCGCGGCCGTCCAGCTTGAAGGCCACCTCGCGGACCGTCCCGCGCTTCGCGATCACACTGACCTCGCGCTTGCCCCGGTTGAGCTTGAGCGTCACCTTGACACCGCCGATGCGGGCGCTGCGGCCGCGGCTGGGGGCCAGCCTCCGTGCGCCGGAGCAGGTGATCGTCGGGGCTCCGTTGGCGCCGCTGGCCGCGGTACCCGAGCCGCCGGTCAGGCCGGTCCCGGGGCCGGCCGTGCCGCCGCCGGAGCCGCTCCCACCGTTACCCGCGCCGGCCCCACCGCCCCCGGTACCTGGACCGGGATCAACCTGCTGCGCCGGCAGCACGGCGTCAGTGGCGCCGGAGCGTGCGCTGGCCGGTTCGCCGTCGTCGTTGGTGGCCGTCTCCACGACCTGGACCTTGAAACCGAGATCAGCGGCCGTGACGACGTAGCTGGTGCCGGTGACGCCGGCGATCGGCGTGCAGTACAGCGAACGCTGTCGCAGCGCTGCCACTCACGGCTGAAGCCGGTCGCGTTCAGAAAGCTCCCCGGCACGAGTGTCAACTGATCGACCGACCCGGACGCCCGTAAGCGGGCTGAGGACCGGCGCGCTCAGCACTGTCGGCAGGGCCGGGGCGACGGGATCGGTGGCGTTCGAGGTAACGCTCCTCGAGCCGTCGGCGTTGGTGGCGGTCTCCTCCACCCGCAGCGTGAAGTCGAGATCGTCGGCCGTGGCGACGTAGGTGGTGCCGGTGGCGCCGGCGATCGTCTCGCAGACGTCATCGGTATCGCAGCGCTGCCATTCGTGGCCGGTAACGGCGCCGTTCCTCGAGTAGGTTCCCTCCGTCACGGTCAGCTCTTGACCGACCCGGACGCCGGTGTGCGGATTGAGGACCGGCGCGTTCACGACCTCGGGCAGCACGGGATCCGCGGCCAGGACGGCGTCGGTGGCGTGTGAGGTCGCGGTCACCGGCCCCTGTGCATTGGTGACGGTCTCCCGTACCTGGAGCGCGAAGCCGAGATCGGCTGCCGTGGCGACGTAGGTGGTTCCCGTCGCGGAGGCGATCGTCGTGCAGACGTCCTCCTCGTCGCAGCGCTGCCACTCGCGGCCGGCATTGGTTCCGTTCGAGTAGATCCCGGGCGTAACGGTCAGCCGATCGCCGACCTGGACTCCGGTGAGCGGACTCAGGACCGGCGCGCTCACCACCGTCGGGAGGGCCGTGGCCGCATGCTGCGCGGCAAGCTCCGTCTTGCTCAGCACCCGCGGGAACAACGCCACCTCGTCGAAGGAGGTGCCGCCTGCGCCTGCGCCCGGCCCGATCTTGAGTGTTCCGCTTGCGCTCGGTCCTGCGGACCAGCCGGCCGGCGCGTTCACCACCTTCGTGATCGCCCCGCCGTTGAGGTAGAAGCTCACCTTGCTCGCATCCCAGGTGACCGAGACCATCGTCCACGTCCCGCTGGCGAGGACCAGCCTCGAGGTCACCGACTTACCGCGCGACTCGAAGAACAGCTTGCGCTTTCCCCCGCGGGGTGCCTTGTCCGCGATCGCGACCCGCCAGCCGTCGCCCTTGGGATCGCCGTGCTGGACCAGCGTCTGCTGCGTCCGCACCGAAGGCTTGACCCAGAAGGAAACCGTCTGCGCATGTGGAGCGAGGTTCGCCTGGACCGTCCCGGCGCCGGAGAGCCTCACCGCGCTGCCGCTGCCGGGAAACGCTGCGGGCTCCGACAAGTTCACCCCCGTGGCCGAGAACGCCCCGGCCACGTCGTGGCCGGATGAGTCCGCCGCGGTCAGGCCGCTCGTCTCGTTGAGCCGGTAGTAGGCCAGCGGCCCGCCCTCGAGCACAGCCGAGGTGTAGTCCGCGGACGCGCTCGCGGGGGCGGCGACGCCGCAGATCGCGGCGACGGCGACTATCAGGGTGACGTGTCGGGAAAAGCGCATGGGAGTCCTTCGCTGGGCAGGGGGCGGAGGTGAGGGCATCGAGCCGGAGCCGCCGCTTCTTGAATGCACCTGGCGGGGAGTGGACGGGCGTTCGGCCATGGGTCTTGGCCTGACCCGGTGAGACGGCAGGCGACCGCGCCGCCGACAGTCGAGCGCGCGGCCCGTTCTACCCGGCGGGCGTCACCAGAATTGCCGCGGTTGAACCGGCCGACCTGGCCTGGAAGCTGGCCGACGAACGACTGAAGGCGAGCGCTGTCCCGGTCCAGCGGTCAGGCCTGGACGGCCAGTCACTGCCCTTCGACGACAACAGCTTCGACGCCGCGCTGTCCACGTGGACAATGTGCACGATCCCCGACGTCGCTGCCGCTCTGGCCGAGCTGCGGCGGGTGCTCAAGCCGGGCGGAACGCTGCACTTCGTCGAGCACGGGCTGGCCCCCGACGAGCGGGTCCGCCACTGGCAGCACCGCCTCGAGCCGATCCAGAAGCGCCTGTTCGGCGGCTGTCACCTCACCCGGCCGATTGCCGACCTGCTGACGATCGCCGGCTTCACGATCAGCGAAATCGACGTCTTCTACGAGGAAGGCACCCCCAAGTCCCTGGGCGCCAACTCCCTCGGCACCGCGGTGTCCGCCTAGCCGTATCCTTGGCGCGTGGCGATCCGCCTCGTTCTCGCCGAGGACAGTTTCCTTGTGCGCGAGGGAATCCGGCGGCTGCTCGACACGCACCCTCAGCTCGATGTCGTGGCCACCTGCGGCGATCTTGAAGGGCTGCTGGGGGCCGTCGAGGCCGAGAAGCCGGACGTGGTCCTGACGGACATCCGCATGCCTCCGAACGAGCTGGACGAGGGGATCCAGGCGGCACGGCGGCTTCGCGAGACGAGTCCCGAGGTCGGCGTGGTAGTGCTCAGCCAGTACTCGCAGCCCGCGTACGCACTCTCGTTGCTGGAGAGCGGCTCCGAACGCCGGGCCTATCTCTTGAAGGAGCGCGTGGAGGACCTCGAGCAGCTCGTGTCGGCGATCAGCGCCGTCGCGGCCGGGGGGTCGGTCATCGACCCCAAGGTGGTCGAGGCGCTGGTTGCCGCCAACGCGACCGCCGAGCGCTCGACATTGTCTGAGCTCACACCACGCGAGCGCGAGGTGCTGAGCGAGATGGCCGAGGGAAAGAACAACGCGGCCATTGCGGCGTCGCTCGTGATCACGGAGCGGTCGGTCGAGAAGTACGTCCATTCGATCTTCGCCAAGTTGGGGATTGCCTGGGAGGAGAACGTCAACCGTCGGGTGAAGGCGGTGCTGCTGTTCCTCGCGGCGGAGCCTGACTAGGCACGGTCGAGCGGGACCGCGCCCGTGATTCGGGTTCCGCCTGCCGGAGAGGACGCGATCGACAGGCGGCCACCAAGGGCACCGAGCCGGTCGCTCATGTTCGTCAGGCCGCTGCCCCGCCCGTCCGCCGGGGAATCGAATCCGGCTCCGTTATCCGTGACCTCGAACAACAGCCCTTCCTGGTCCTCCCAGATCCGAACCGTCGCCCGCGCTCCAGTCCCGGCGTGCTTGCCGACGTTCTGAACGGCTTCCATGCAACAGAAGTAGAGCGTCGTCTCGACCTCGGGCGGATAGCGGCCGATCGCGCCGGCCTCGAGCCGCACAGGGACGGGAGCACGCGCGACCGCCGAGCGCAGGCCCTCGCCGAGGCCGCGCTCGACCAGCAGCGGCGGGTAGATCCCCTGGGCCAGATCGCGGAACTCATCGAGTGCGTTCTGAACGTCGCCGGCGAGCTCCTCGAGCACCGTGCGTGCCTGTGCGGGATCGGAGTCCGCAAGCTGGCGCGCGAGCTTCAGGTTCACCGCAAGGGCGACAAGATGCTGCTGAGCGCCGTCGTGCAGATCCCGTTCGATGCGCCTCCGCTCGGCGTCCGCCGCGGCCACGACGCGCGCACGTGATGCACGCAGCTCGTCGGCCTGCCTCTGGAGCTCGTCGTGGGAGGCCTCGAGCGCCGAGCCGAGACGGACGTTGTGGAGAGCGAGGCCGACCTGCCGTGCGAGCTCCACCAGCACCCGGTCGTCGTCCTCCCTGACGCGATCGTCCTGCGCCGCGTGCTCGATGACGATCAGCCCAAGAAGCTCGCCCGAGTGCGTGATCGGAACAGCTCGCACGGCCGCGTCCTCACGCCCTTCGAGCAGGCGCGGCAGCCAGAGCTGCAGCCTGGCCCGGCCGCATACACCGGCGCGCGCGAGCGCCGACTCCTCGGCCGCCGTCAGGACGAGACGCCCACCGCCGGCGTCGGGATCGGAGGCGACCCGCTCCAGCACGCCTCCGGAACCGGTCCATACCTCCGCGGCGTCGAGGACGAGGGCATGTCGCAGTGATTCGGCCAGCTGGAGGAGCAACTCGTCGAGCGGGAGCGGGCGCGAGATCCGGTCGCCGAAGGCGCGCAGGATCTCGTCGGGAGAGCCGCGCTCGCCGCGAGTGAGCCGGTCCGCGAGGGTGGACAGCCGCCGGCGGACCGGCTGATAGAGGAGGGCGGTGACCGCGGCGGCGAGCATCGAAAAGGCGAGCAGCGTCCACTGCTCCGAGGTCGGGACGCGGCCGATGCCGAGGACCACGACGGCGTAGACGGCCAAGACGACCGCGGCCAACCCGACGAGGAGGATCGCCTGGGCGGCCAGGCGCGCGGTCCAGCGGGCAGCGCCGGCCTCGAGTGACCACCTCACTCCGCCCTCAGGGCGAGCGCGGGCTGCGTGCGCGCGGCCATCCGGCCGGGAATCGCGGCGATCAGGGTGGCGAGGAGGAGCGTCGCCGGAACGATGAGCAGGGTCGATCCGGCCGGCACGACCGGCTCCGGCACGACGCCGAGGTCCTCGGCGAACAGGTTCCACGCGAAGCGGCCGAGCGGCGACGCCGAGCGGCAGTCCCACGAGCAGCCCGATCCCCGCCAAGCGTGGTCGCCTGCCACGCGACCGCGGCGAGAATCTGGCCGCGGACGAAGCCGAGCGTCTTGAGGATCGCGAGCTCGCGCCGGCGGCGGCGAACCGACGTGACCAGGGCGTGGGCGAGGGCGGCGGCGGCGGTCAACGCGAGAAGGGCGGCGAGGAGCGTCGGCAGGCCCTGAATCCCGCCGAAATCGCCGATGCTGCTCGGTCTGGCGGGACCGGGCCAGTCGTATTGCCGCTCGAGCCGGCCATCCCCGCCTCATGCTCGGTGCCCGTGGCGACATTCAGATGGACCTGGAAGAGAATCGCGTCGGGCACCACCCGCTTGAACCCCTCGAAGGTGAGCGCTGCCCCCTCACCGAACTTCACCCATTCGCCCTCCGGCAGGACGCCGAGGCCCACCACGTGCATCGGCGCGGTGCGCGTTCCGCGGCGGACCTCGACCGAGTCGCCGATCTGGAGCTCGAGCGCGTCGAGCGTCTTTCGCGCGAGGAGGATCTCGCCGGGCCCGGTCGGCGCGCGTCCTTCGACGACCGTCGGCGGAACCCGGCCCTTGACGTCGTCGTACGCGTGGACCCCGACCAGCTTGCCGCCCACCTCGAGCCTCGAGCTCGCGCCGACGGCCGCGCCGCTGAGCCAGCGGCCGGGAGGCAGGCCCGGAATACGCCCGCGGTCGCGCAGCTTCGGGACGTCGCTGGGATCGAATGGTGCCTCGTAGTCCCAGTTCTGGCCGTACAGGCTGGGCGTGGTCAGGAGCTTGCCGAGGCTCGCGGAGAAGGTCAGGGCGGCTGCCGCCACGGCGACGGCGGCGATGGCGCTGGCGATGATCGTGCCCGCTGCGGCCCCCGCTGCCCCCGGGCCGCGGGCGAAGGCGAGCCTGATGCCGGCCAGCATCGCGGGCGGCAGGCCGATCGGGGTTGAGGCGGTCGACGTGCCGGCTCGTGCCGCCAAGACCGACCGGCGACGATGGCGCACCCGCGGCCTGGGCGGTCCGTGCCGCGGCGAGCCCGCCGGCGGCGAGCGCGGCAAGGAAGATCAGCGCGGCGCCGGCCGCGAGTGCCGGACCGTCGAAGTCGATGCCGGGCTCGGGCTCGAGGGCGCCGGCGCGCCCAATCGGCGTCAGCGGCGACGAGAGCGACAGCCACGAACACCGCCACCGTGGCGGCCACTGCGGCCACGAGGCCGGCTCGCCCGAGACCGACGAGGATGAGCTGGGCGCGGCTCATCCCCAGCGCGCGCAGGGCCGGGTAATCGGCGGCGGCATGCTCCGGCCTGGCGCATGAGCGCCTGCGCAAGCAGGATCAGGACCGCCGCGCGCCGAAGGCGCCGGCGAGGCGAAGGGCGCGCGCCTCGAGATCGATCGAGCGCTGTACCTTGGTCCGGTCTGCCGCGGTGGGAGAGAAGACGAAGTCGCCCGGCCCGGCGACCGGTCGACCGCGAGCCCGGAAGGCCGGGATGTCGGCCTCGCCGCGGCGCAGCTGGACGTTGAGGATCTCCTGAAAGGAGCCGAGCGCCGGCCCGCCGTTCGCCCGGTAGGCCCCAGGCGGCAGACGGAGGTGACCCGACACAATCGTCGGAGCGGGCCGCGCCATGGTCGCCGACGATGCGCAGTTCTGCGAGCGGTCCGACCCGGGCGCGCTCCGGGTCCGCGCTGAAATCGACCTTTTCGGCGTCCCGAGGAGGCGCCGCCAGATGAACCGAACGCGGACAGTGTCGCCAACCTTCAGGTCCGAGGATGTCGAGCGCTTTCCGTCGGCGAGGATCTCATCCGTGCGCCGCGGGTCGGGAAGGCGGCCGGCCAGCAGCTTGGGGCGATTGAGGGTCTTCAGCTGGCTGCCATCGGGACTGGCGAGGGGGATGACGCTTTCCTCGTGGCCGCCGTACATCTGCTCGCCGGACCTCGTCCGGATGAGGGCGGCGAGCGGGCGGTCTCGCGCCACCCGCACCACCTGCGGCAGGCGCTCGATTCGGTCGAAGTCAAGGCCGTAGTTCTGGAACACGAAGCCCTTGGCGATCGACACGTCCTGAGGGTGTGTGCCGGAGAGGACCCGATCGAGCGCGGATTCGGCCCTGCGGGCGCCGGCCACGGCGGCGAGCACGAGGCCGCCCAGGAGCCCGGCTATCAGCGCCAGGACCAGCCACGCTCGCCACCGGGCGCGGAGCTCGGCGCGGAGGCGAATGGCGACGGCTGTCATTCCTCAGCCTTCGCGTGCCGCCGCGAGCCGCTCATCCGCGCGCTCCTCGAGCACGCGTCCGTCGCGCATGCGCACGATCCGCTGGGCGGCGTCGGCGACCTGCTGGTCGTGAGTGACAAGCAGGATTGCCTGACCGTCGCCGTGCAGGCGCCGGAACAGCTCCAGCACCTCCAGTCCGCCTTCGGAGTCAAGTGCGCCGGTCGGCTCGTCGGCGAGCAGCAGCGTCGGCTCGTTTGCCAAAGCGCGAGCGATAGCGAGCCGCTGGCGCTCACCGCCTGACAGCACGTTTGGAAGCTCATGCGCCTTGTCGGCCAGGCCGAGGACGTCGAGCAGGTCGAGTGCGCGCCGCTGCGCCTGTCTCCCGGTGGCGCCGGCAACAGCCGCCGGAAGCGTGACGTTCTCCAGCACGCGCATCCCCTCGAGCAGGTTGAAGAACTGGAACACGACCCCTATGTGCGCCCGCCGCAGCAGGGTGCGCTCGTTCTCGCTCGTGCCGGCGAGCGGGACGCCGGCGAGCACGACCTCACCGTCGCTCGGCGTGTCGAGGCCGGCCACCAGGTTGAGGAGCGTCGACTTCCCGCAACCCGATGGGCCCATGATCGCGACGAACTCGCCCGCCCGGATCGTGAGATCGACTCGCCGCAGCGCCCGTACCGGCAGACCGTCGGACTCGAAGGTCTTGCGCAGCCGCTCGATCCGTAGCACTTCCTCTGGGCCGCCCACCGCTCCCATCCTCATCTGGCGTGGGGTCGTTGCCCATATTTGGAACCTCGGCACGCGGCCTGTCAAGCGCGCCACCCTCCCGGCTGCAGGGGGGGTGACCAGGCCTGGTTTACACGTGCTGCAGGTCACATGGCTGCACGATTGGCGTGCTCCCGGGCCGGCGGTAGCTTCGATCACCACCCCCGACCGGAGTTATCCATGAGGTCAAGAGGATGCATCGCGATCCTGCTGGCGGTCGCGCTTCTGGCACTTCCATCGCTCGCCGCCGGCGACACCCCGCAACCCGGTAGCGCGGTTGCGGAGCTAAGTCCCAAGAACTACGAGAAGAACAGCGCGGGCGGCGACTACGCAGGCCCACGCGGGGAGGCCGAGGCCGCGCTGATCAAGCGGGGCCTGGCTCTCAACCGGGCCGCCCAGGCCGGCGAGCTCACCGGGGCGGCTCAGGCTCCTCGTCCAGCGGCCGATGACGGCTTCGCGTGGGACGACGCGGCCGTGGGGGCCGGCGTCGCGCTGGTCCTCAGCGCTGCGCTCGCGAGCCTTCTGTTCGTTCGCCGCCGCCTCAACGCCGGAGGCCCCCAGCCGATCCGGTCCTGGGGCTCGTGACGATGCGCTCGTCCGGCACTGGGATCCTCGCCACTGGGCTCGTCCTGGCCGCCCTGGTGGCACCTGCGGCGGCCCAGCCGCCCACTGGGAACGGCGACGTCGAGCCGTTCTCGAGCGGATTGACCAACCCACGTCACGTTCGCTTCGGGCCGGATGGACTCCTGTACGTGGCCGAGGCCGGGATCGGCGGCGACCAGCCTGCGACGAACTGTCCGCCGGTGGACAACCAGTTCACGCAGGACGGCCCGTACCTGGCCGGCCACAGCGGCCGCATCTCCCGGATCCGCCCGGACGGGACGCGCGAGACGGTCGCGGACGGGCTGCCCAGCACGCACGACGGTCTGGGCGACGGGTTCGGCCCGTCGGACATCGCCTGGATCGACGGGCGCATGTACGCGGTGATCGAGGGTGGCGGGTGCTCGCGCGGCCTGCCCGACGACCCGGCCGGGATCGTGCGGATCCGGCGCGACGGCTCGTACCGCTACGTGGCCGACATCAGCGCGTTCATCCGGGCGAACCCGGTGGCGAACGAACCACTCTGCGGCCCGGTGGGCGACTGCGAGCCGGACGGCGTGCCGCACTCGCTGCTGGCGGTGGGTGACTGGCTCTACGTCGTCGAGACGAACCACAACAGCGTGCTGCGCGTGGACCCCGGCACCGGCACCGTCACCCGCCTCTACGACCTCTCGGTCGACGATCCGGCGCCGATCATCCTCACCCGCCGCGGCCGCAGCTTCTTCCTGGGCGGCTTCCACGGCCTGATCCAGACCTTCGACCAGCGCCTCGGCCCGGTCACGACCTTCGACCAGGGCTATGGCCCGGTCGTCGACCTGAGCTTCGTGCGCGACCGGCTCCACGTCCTCGAGACGTTCGCGCTCGAGACGCCTTGGACGCCCGACACGGGTCGCGTGGTACGGCGCGACCGCGGCGGCAGCCGGACCGTGATCGCCTCGGGGCTGAACTTCCCGATCGGGATGGCCCACGCACGCGGCCGGCGATACGGCGATGCCCTCTACGTCTCGACCGTCAGCTACGGGCAGGGCCCCGTCGAGGGCCTCGGCCGCATCGTGCAAATCGGCCTGGAGCGCGGCCATGACAAGGACGACTAGCCCTTCGGCCTTGCGTGCTCCTTCCAGGTCAACATCTCACCCATCGCTCCGGCGCCTACGCTCCCTGGGGCCTCCTCGCGGCGATTGACCTCCACGGCTGCGACCGGAGTCGGCTCGCCGATCCCGACAACATCCGTCGCTTCGTGCCGACCGTGGTCGACGCCATCGGCATGCGCGTGCACGGCCCGCTCGCTCTCGACCGGTTCGGCGACGGGGAGCTCGAGGGCTGGTCGGCGATGCAGTTCATCGAGACCAGCTCGATCACGCTCCACGCCGACGAGGTGCTTGGCCGCTGCTTCATCGACGTCTTTTCCTGCCGGCCGTTCGACCCCGACCTCGCCGCCGAGATTGCCGTTGAGCACTTCGGCGGCATCGCCGCCGTGACTGTCCTGCAGCGATGACCGAAGTCGCCCCCGTGCTCGGCGTGCTCGCCGCGCTCGTGGGCGTCGCCGACACGCTCCCCTACGTCCGGGACACCCTCCATGGCACGACCCGGCCGCACCGCGGGACGTGGCTGATCTGGGCCGTGCTGGCGATCGTGGTGTGCCTGTCACAGCGCGCCGACGGTGCCTCGTGGAGCCTGCTCATGGCGGTCGCTCAGGCCGTGCTCACGAGTCTCATCTTCCTGTTGGCGATCGGCCGCGGCGAGGGCGGCGTGACCGCTGCCGATCGGGTGATGGTCGCGATTGCGGGCGCTGGGGTGATCGGATGGATGATCGCCGGCGAGCCGATCGTCGCGACCGCCTGTGTCATCGCCGCCGACCTGATCGGCGCGGCGCTGATGGTCCCGAAGACCCACCGCGACCCCGACTCGGAGACACTTGTCACCTTCGCCCTGGCGGGCCTAAGCGGCGCGCTCGCCGCCGGTGCCGTGGGGACGCTCGACGTCTCGCTGCTGCTCTACCCGATGTACTTCTTGCTCGTCAACGGGTCGATGGCGATCTTCATCCATCACCGCCGAAGCAGGACCGGGTCGATCGGCGTTGCCTTGACCTAGGCAGTGGCCTCAGACACCATGAGGCGGCTCCGAGCGTGGCCGCCCGCCAGCACCGCCCCCGTGGCGAGCAGCAGCACGATCCCCGCGAGGTATGCGATCGCCGCGCCGGTCGGCTCCAGGTCCGAGAGCGTCCTCAGCGCCGCAGCCAGCATGCCTGCCGGGAGCGCGATCAGTGCGGCCAGCGAGGCCCGGGCCTCGTCTCGCCGGTTGCGGAGCGCGGCCCAGCCCGCCAGGACGGCGAGCAGCGCAATCCAGGAGCCCGCGAAGCGGCCGCCCAGCGGCGGCAGATCGAACGGGCTGGGATCGGTGAGGGCGCCCGGGTCGACCCAGAGGGCGAGAGCGAGGACTCCCAGCACGCCGGCCACGACGATGAGCACCCCGCGCACCGGCGCCGTGAGGGGGTCGCCGGAGAGCGGCTCCGATGGCGCGTCGCGCCCCAGGACCAGGAGTGCGCTCGTGACCAGCGAGAAGCCCGCGAACAGCACCATCCAGGCCCACGCCTGGAGCCGGCCGAAGTCGAACTGATCGAGGTGTGTGAGGGTGATCACGAGCACGGAGACCGAGAGCACGACAGCACCGACCACGAGGCCCTGCGCATCGTGCTCCTTGCTCGCCAGGGCGAGCGCGTAGACCGCGGCCGATCCGACGTAGACGCCGCCCGCGAAGGCCGCCAGCGGCTCGGGACCGAGTCCCCAGGCGAAGAACTCGCCCGTGGCCCCGGGCACCAGCACCAGTGCGATGCCCACCAACCCCGCGCCCAGCACGAGCAGCAGGAAGGCGCAGCGCCGCACGAAGGCGATCCAGCCGGTGCCGTCCGCGAGCGCGAGCCAGAAGCTGGTTAGAAGGATCCAGAGAGCTTGGAGCGAGAACGCGATCCGCGCGGCGACCTGCACTGCGTCGTCGGCCGCGAAGGCCGCGACGGGAGCAATCGCCAGCGGCAGCGCCGCGGCGCAGGCGTACCACGCGAGCCAGCTCGGCAGCGCCCGCGAGCGCAGGGCGGAGAGCCCGACGCCTGCCATGAACAGCGCGAGGAAGCCGCCCGAGAGCATGCGCGCGGTCAGCGAGAGATCGAACAGAGTGGCGACCGCGTCGTCACCCAGGCCCGCTCCTCCGTCTGCGACGAGGACGGCAGTCGCGGCCAGCCCCGCCGCGGCCACGACTGGCCCAGCGACGCCCCCAACCAGAGCGAGGAAGCTCGAGGCCTCGTCGCGGCGCTCGCGCTCTCGCAGTAAGCCGAAGAGCGCGACGGCGAACACGCAGTACGCCACCAGCTCGAGCGCTCCTGCCAAGGAAGTCACTAGCTCGAGCGCCCGGTCCTCGTACAGGGCCCGAACATCGGCGACGGGACTTGCCAGCGTCGGCGCCTCGAGCAGCCCCATGTTTTCGATGGCCGCGGACGCCGCGTACACGAGCCCGGCGATACCTGCGATCCGACGCGTTGTCATCGGTGATCGCGAGATCAGCGCCATTCCCCGTGGGCGTGAGGCCCGGCCTCACATCGGCAGGCGATCCGGAGACGTCGCTGCGTCAGCCGGCGAGAGCTTCGACGGCGGCCCGGTCCGCGGGGTCTACCCGGGTCAGGCCCTCTATACCGTCGAGGTCTGCATCGACGCTCAGGATCGTGTCGATGTCACGGTTGAGAGCGAAGGCCGCGAAGACCGCGTCCCTTGCCGACAGGCGCTCGTAGCGCTCGAAGAGATCGAGTGCCAGCAATGCGTCCGCCTCAGTCAGTTCGTCGAGCCGGCACAGGCGCGCCACGTCCCGCGTGAGCGCGGCCGAGCCGGAGCGGTCGCCCGTCCGAAGCGCGCGTTGGTGCAGGAACTCCTGAAGCAGATCCGGACTGGCCTCACCGAGAAGCCGACCGGCCTGAGCCCGTTCGACGACCGCCCGGCACGGCTGGCGATGTGGATGGTCACCCCCGACGGCGTAGACGAAGATGTTCGTGTCGTACAGAAAGCGGCTCAGCGGTCGGTCCCCTGGGGCCCGCCGTAGAGCTCGTCGAGCATGCCGCGCTTCATTTCGCCCCAATCGTCCACGGGCATCGGCTCCGCCTCCAGCAGCCGCCGGGCCGCGGCGTCGACTGACTCCGGGTCGCGTCCTGCGGGAAGAGCGTCATCGATTGCCTCCCGGACGATCGCGCCGATCGGGGCACCGGTCCGTTCGGACTCCTGCCGCAGGCGTTGCCAGCGCTCCTCGTCAATCAACACCTGAAGCCGATGGTTGAGGAGAGACATGCTCAGACCTTAGCATGCACAGGGATGTGCATATCTAATTACGCCTGGCGCACCGCGTCCCGTATCGCGGCCGCCGTGAGGGTCGCGGCGGTCGTGCCGAGGACCGTGAGCGACCATGACGCCGCCGGCCCGGGCGCGGCGGTCGGCCGGTCTCCCGACGCGAGGCAGAAGACGATGTCGCCGTCCAGGGGGGTGAAGGCCGGGTCGACGGCGCGGGCGATGCCGCCGCTCGCGACTCGCGCGACGATGCCGCAGCCGCGCTTGTCGAGGGCGGCGTCGGTGCAGACGCAGGCGAGCGTCGTGCTCTGACCGGGGCGGATGCCCCAGTCGGGGAGCTCCCGCATGTCCCTCATCAGCTCGGCGCTGCGGAGCAGCTCGCCGCTGTCGCCGCGCGGACCGCCGAGCACCTCGCCCTCCTCGATCACGTCGCCCGAGGCGTTCGCGACTGCGATCGCCGCGAGGGTCTCGCCGCCGGCCAGCCGCGTGGAGGCGTAGCCAACTCCGCCCGGCGTGGCTCGCTCGCGTCCGAGCACCTTTCCCACGGCGGTGCCCGTGCCCGCTCCGATCCGCCCGCGCTCCGGGACCCCGCCCGCGGCCGCCTCGCAGGCCGCATAGCCTTCGTCCGGCCCGGGTCGCCGGTCGAAGTCCCCCTCCGCGAGGTCGAAGACCACGGCGGTGGGCACCAGCGGGATCACGCCCAGCGGTGTCGGCCGCCCGAGGCCGCGCTCCTCGAGCCAGCGCACCACGCCGTCCGCGGCCGCAAGCCCGAAGGCGCTCCCACCGGTAAGCAACACCGCGGTCGGCCCCTCGGAGTTGGCAAGCGGCGACAGCGACTCGAGCTCGCGTGAGCCGGTGCCCCCGCCTCGCACCTCCACCGCGCCGCGGGTCCCGTCCGGAGCGATCACGACCGTGCAGCCCGTGCGGGCGTCGAGGTCGGTCCAGTGTCCGACCGCGTAACCCTCGGGCAGCGGCAGGGGACCCTTCACTTCGGTGCGCTACTTGCTCGCGTCGGGCCGGGCGGCGAGCAGCTCGTCAAGCGCGTCACGCAGGTAGCCGATCAGGTTCGCCAGGTCGGGCACCAGCTCCCGGCAGGCGACGAGTCCAAAATCGAGTCGGCCGTCGTAGCTCTGGACCGTCATGTTCAGCCCGACCCCATGTCGCATTCCCCTCCTTCACGGTGGCGCGTCGCGGAGCCTACGCCGCCACGCGCATCGCGGGGTCACGGCCTACGCTGCGTTTGTGACGAGGAGTCCGGCGTGTTGTTGTCGCTGACCGGCGCCAGCGGCGCCGGGAAATCGATGGTGCTGGACGCCATGGTCGCCGCTTTCGACGGGCAGCGGGTCAGCTGTGTCGAGTTCGACTCCGTCGGCGTGCCGCCGGGCGCCGACACGGCGTGGCGCCACGGCGTGCTGGAGCGCTGGGTTCGACGAGCCGTCGAGGAGCAGCGGGAGGGACGCCATTTCGTGCTGTGCGGCCAGGTGCCCGTCGGAGAGCTGCTGGCCGCGCCCTCGGCTGACGCTCTCGATGGCATCGCGGCGTGCCTGCTGCACTGCTCGCCCGAGGTCCGGCGCGAACGACTGCTGGCACGTGGTGAGGATCCAGCCGCGCTCCACGACCATCTCGCGTTCGGGGAGTGGTTCCTTCGCCACACGCTCGATCCCACCTACCGCCCGGACGTGATCCGGGTGCCGGGCGATGTCCCGATGTGCTGGGAGCGCTGGGAGGATTGGAAGCCCGGCGACCCTCGATGGGCGTTCGAGGTGATCGACACCGACTCGCTCACCCGCGAGCAGACGGCCCAGCGAGCCGTGGCGTGGGCGCGCGACACGCTCGCCGGACGCCTCCCGGCGCCGCTCACCGGGGCCTGGTGGGCGCCGGACGAGGTCCGAGGAGCTCCATCTCCAGCAGATCGGTGAGCCACTCCCTGTGGTCGTCGGCCGTCCAGCCGAACTCGACGGTGAGCAAGTAGTAGAGCTCGGGGCTCACCAGTGCGCAGTAGCGCTGCCCTGCCTCGGAGACCGACAGTCCTGGTCTGAGCTGATCGCCCAGGTACATCCGGATCCGTTCGGTCTGGGCGCTGAGCCGATCGTTCAGTAGCCGCTTGCCGAGAGCTGCAGCGAACGCTTCCTTGTCAGCCGCACCGCGGATGACTGCGTGGACGGGGCGGGTGCGGGCGAGGATTCTGCAGCTGTATTCGACCAGCTTCTCCAGCCGCTCCGGGGCGCCGGGCAGCTCGGCGACCTTGGTCCACCACGCGTCCTCCTCGGCCGCCCGGTTGTCTTCTCCGGCGATGGCCGTCTCGATCACGCCTTCGAGCAGGCCGCGCTTGCCGCCGAGCGAGATGTAGATCGTCTCAGGAGAGACGCCGGCGTCTTCGGCCACGGCCGCGATCGTGGTTCCCGCGTACCCGCGGTCGACGAAGAGTCGAAGCGCTGCCTCCAGGACCCTGCGTCGGGTCTGTTGCGCTTGATCGGCCCGCAACGGGGAGTGGTACTTGCGCCGCGAGGCGTTGACGCCACCAGACATTTTTAATACAGTAGCGATCAATTCACTACAGTAGCAATGGAGCTATTCGCGGCGAGGAAGAGATGGAGCGGGCGGCGGTAGACGGTCTGGAGCTCGAGTACGAGCTGCGGGGATCTGGAGAGCCGGTCGTCCTGATCCATTGGGGCTTCTGCGCCGCTTGGGCTGAACCGCTCATGGACGAGCGCGCCCTTGCGGATCGCTACCGGCTCGTGCGCTACCACCGCGCCGGCTTCGCCGGCAGTGATCGCATTCAGGGCGCGGTGAGCATGGCCGAGCACGCTGCGCACTGCGCGCTACTCATGCGTGAGCTCGGGATCGAACGGGCGCACGTGGTGGGCCACTCGTCCAGCGCCGATATCGCGCTTCAGTTGGCCCTCGACTTTCCGCCGGCGGTGCACACGCTCGCGCTCATGGAGCCGGCGCGTCCGGTTCCGCCGACCGACGAGCAGGCGGAATTCGTCCGCGAGTTCGTCGCGCCGGCGATTCAGCGCTACCGCGCCGGCGACAAGGCCGGAGCCGTCGACACCTTCGCCCGGGGAGTGTTCGGATCGAACTACCGTGATCCGATGGAGCGGGGACTCCCGGG
Source organism: uncultured Thermoleophilaceae bacterium (assembly GCA_963751835.1). Lineage (GTDB taxonomy): Bacteria > Actinomycetota > Thermoleophilia > Solirubrobacterales > Thermoleophilaceae > JACVRW01. The sequence continues at coordinate 139,960 of CAVVWD010000014.1, forward strand.
CGTCCTGCCACGGGCGGTCGTGGACGCGGATGCCTTCTTCGCCCAGGAGCTGCCCGCCCTGCAGCAGTGGTCGTTCACCCAGGACGATGCGAGTCGAATCAGCCAGCCGGTGTTAGGGGTCCTGGGAGAGAACACCGCTCCAACCTTCCCCGGGCGGCTTCGACTGCTGATGTCCTGGCTTCCGAACGTCGAGCCCTTTCACCTCCCCGACGCCACCCACCTGCTGCACCTGGAGAATCCGGCGGGGATGGCCGCGGGTCTCGCCGAGTTCTACGCGCGCCACCCGCTCACGGCAGCAAGCTGAAGCGAAGGCCTGCCGGCTTTCATCGGGCTTTCATCACCGCTGTCCACGCTCACGTCGAGGTCCAGATGTCCCCTCTGATCAAACTCCTCCTCGTGAGCGTGCTGGGAGTCGCGGCGGCGGCGGCCGTTGTCGCGATCCACAGCAGGGCGGCCGATGCCATAGGCGGTGTCGTGGTGATCGTGTCGCTGATCGTTGTCACCAGGTCAGCCATTCGGATGGCAGGCGACTCCGGCTCGCCCGAGGACGGAGGTCCCACCCCGGCCACCTGATCACGGTTGGCCGGTCTCATCGATTACTCACGTCGCGGGCCTAGGTTGGCCCTATGAGCCATCGAATCAACGGAAAGGAGATCTCGATGCGCATCCGCTACCTGTCCTATCTGTCCCTCGGTGTAGTTGCCGCCTTCCTGGTCGTGGCGACCTACGCCTTCGACGCCTCGACCGTGGCCGCTCTGGCTTTCGGGCTGGGCATCGTCATGCTGGTCGTGTCGGCTGGCATCGCCGTTCGCTACCGCGAGGATCTGCCCTCGCTCGCGGTCGGGGCCGCCATCGCAGTCGTCAGCGCCTGGACGGTTCTGGCGAGCCTGGTGTTCTCAAACGGCACCGTCGAGGACCTCACATTCGCCTCGGCGATTGCTATCGGCGCGCTGTCCGTGCTCGGCCTGACCGCGCACGAGCTGAGCGCCGAGCGCGTTGTGCACTCGCTCGAGGTGCGCGAGGGCAAGTCTGAATCCACGCCCGGCGGGCAGCCGCTCGCGGCATAGCCCCCGCCTCCCCGGCGGACCGAAGCGGGGACGCCCCAGGAGGGCGTCCCCGCTCTTGTCGTGCTGAACGGCGGGCGGCCGGGCTAGTGGCGGTGGGCCATCGGGCGCCTGTCGGGGTGATGGGCTGCCGCGGCGACTAGTCGGCACATCAGCTCGGCTGCCTGCTCGTCGTCAAGTCCCTGTTCGCGCGCCAGCGATCGCCAAGTGGCGAAGGCCAGCGCGTGGCCGATCGCGGCGTGTACTCGCTGGCGGGCGCGGCCACGCACCCGCCGCTGTGCCATGAGCGTCTCGCGAGCGGCCGCGATGTAGTCATGAAAGCCCCCGAACAACCGCTTGATGGTTGGCATCGTGGCCTCGTCGCGATGGAGATTGTCCATCATCGGCTGGGTGCCGCGGTAGTGGGCATAAAGCTCCTCAAGTGAGCTCCGCAGGCGCTGATCGGGGTCGTCGATAGCGGCCCAGCGAGCCAGGTCGGGCATGGGGTTGGAGGCGATCCAGTGCGAGCTGCAGGCCGTGAGGAGGGCGGCCTCGTCCGGGAAGTGCCGGTAGACGGTTGAGCGACGGACCCCGGCGTGCTCGGCCACGGCGCTGATCGACGTGCGCGACGGCCCAAGCGTCCCGTGTAGCTCGACCGCGCTCTCGGTGATCCGGCGACGGGTCTGCGCCTCCAGCTCGGCGCGCCGCTTCTTCCGATAGGAACGTTTTTCGTCGGTCATCTGTGTTCGACCAATCTTGACAGAAGGGGTGGAACCATGTTACTACTTTGCCGCGACACCACTGTCCACTCAAAGGAGAGGGAATGCAAACCACGGCAGCGAAGGTGCTGGGACCGAATGAAGGGAAGGCGGGCTTTCTGGGCAGCATCGGAGTCCGCTTCATGATCGACGGCGCGGAGGCCGACGAGCGCTTCTCGCTGGTCGAACACCCGCTGTCGGCGCGCGCGCTGGCTGCTCCGCTGCACCGGCACAACCGCGAGGACGAGTACAGCTACGTGCTCGAGGGACGAGTCGGGGCGCTGCTGGGCGACGAGGTGGTGGTCGGCAGCCCCGGCGATCTCATCTTCAAGCCCCGCAACCAGTGGCACACCTTCTGGAACGCCGGCGACCAGCCGGCGCGGCTACTCGAGATCATCTCCCCGGCCGGCTTCGAGGGCTTCTTCGACGAGCTCGTCGACCTCGGCGGCGTCACCGCAGCCCAGCCCGAGACCCTGGCCGAGCTCTGCGCCCGCTACGAGCTCGAGATGGACCCCGACAGCGTCCCCGGGCTCGTCCAGCGCTTCGACCTGCGCTTCCCCGGCGAACCGATCTAGTCGCGGCGGCGGTAGGTCACCTTCAGGTCGTCCCGCCAGTCCCCCGGCGTCTCGGCGAGCTGCCACAGGCCCTCGAAGGAGTCGCGTCCGAGCGTGGCGGAGAAGCGCTGGTCGAACCCGGGGGCGTCGCGCCAGAAGCGCAGCACGCCGTCGTCGAGCGAGACGCCGTAGGTCCGGCGCACGCCGCGCGAGTCGAAGTACTCCATGACCAGCCCGTCGCCGGCCTCAGGGGCGCCGATGACGCTGATTGCGTCGGGGAACATCTCGTGGTCGTTGTGGGAGCGCTGGACGAGGAAGTGGCCGCCCTCGAACCACTTGAACGTGGTGCTGCCAGGCACGACGGTGTCGAACAGCGGGTGGGTCGCCTCGGTGGCCCAGGTGCCGATCAGCGCGTCGAACGGCTCGAGGGCGGGATCTCGCTCGGTCATGTCCGTAGGACCATCGCACCGCGCGGGACTCGTCGCTCCGTCGGCATGCAACCCGGTCGAACGTCCGCCCAGGCGGGCGTAGTCCGCACCCCCCTCTCGCACGAACAATCTTCGGCTGCTTCCCGATCTCCCGAATCTTGATCGGCACCGGCAGGCCGCCAACCCGGGATCTGGTGCCACAATCCTGAGTTCGGCGTCTCCTGGGCGACAAAGTCAGGAAAGCTCGCGCATCCCGAGCGCCGCGGCCGAACGATCGTCGATCACGCCCTGCTTCGCAGCGACCGACGAGCACACCCCTTCCCCAGCCAATACGCGAGACCGACCCGGCACCACCACCCAAACGGAAAGCGAGAGGGGGTGCGCACTAACCACGCGCTGCCTGCGGCTCCCAGCGGAACCGCCGGATGGCGATCACGAGGGCGGCCAGGCCCCACAGGGAGAGCACTGCGACGTTGGCGGCACTGAGCCCCGTGCCGCCGCTGCCCGTGACCAGGCAGGTCTGGAGTCCGACGGCGAGGTGGTACAGCGGGAAGACCTTGCCAACCGACTCCAGCCAGTGCGGCAACTGGTCCACCGGGATGAAGACGCTCGAGATGAACGACAGAATCACGACGACGAACGGCCCCACCGCCGAGGCACTATCGACCGTCGGCGTGAAGACCGTCACGGCTATCCCGAGCGCGGCGAACACAGCAATGCCGAGCGCCAGGTAGACCACGAGGCCGATCACGTGCTCCGCCGGCACGTCCACGCCGAACGCGATCACGCCGACGGCCATCAGCGCCGCCGTCGTGAGCAGTGCCAGCGCCGCGGAGCGGAGGAGCTGGGCCGCGACGAAGGTCCAAGCGGGCATGGGCGTGCCTCGCAGGCGTTTGAGCTGCCCGGTCTCGCGCTGGCTCGTGAGCCCGATTGCGAGCGTGGTGAAGCTCGACAGGCCGATCGAATAGGCGGCAATGCCCGCCGTGAAGTAGGCGTCGGCCGTGAGCGTGCCGCCCGCGAACTGCACCGTGTCGGAGCCCGAGGTGAAGATCGCGTCGAACAACACCAGCATCACGACGGGAAAGGCGATGCCGAAGACGACCGTCCGCGGGGTCCGGAACGCGGTGATGAGCCCGTAGCGGGCCTGGGTCAGGGCAAGTTGCACGTCAGTCATGACCATCGCCCGTCAGTTCGAGGAACACGTCTTCAAGTCCTGGGCGCCTCGCCTCCAGTCCGGCCAGCTCCACGCGCTCGCGCTCGGCCCACGAGGTGAGCTCATAGAGCGCGCGCTGCGCGTCGGCTGCGCGAAGCGAGACGAGGGCACCGGACACGTCAAGCTGCCCGTGCACGTTGGCGCGCACGGCATCGATCCCGACGCCATGCGGAAGCCGGAAGCTGATCACCGTCTGGTCACCGCCGCCGTCGGCCAGCTCGTCGGGACTGCCGATGGCGACGATGCGGCCGCCGCGCAGGATGGCCACGCGGTCGGCGAGATGCTGGGCCTCATCCATGTAGTGGGTGGTGAGGAAGATCGTCTTGCCCAGCGACCTCAGCCCTTCGATCATGTTCCAGGCGCTGCGCCGGGCGGACGGATCGAACCCGGTGGTCGGCTCGTCGAGGAACAGAAGCTTGGGGTCGCCCACGAGAGCCACGGCCACGTCGAGGCGCCGCTTCTGCCCGCCCGACAGTGTGCGCACCCTTGCGTTGCGTTCACCGGCCAGGCCGACGAGCTCGACCGTTTCGTCCACCGGCCGGGGCGACGGGTAGAAGCTCGAGAAGAGCGACAGCGTCTCCCGCACGGTCAGCAACGGGTCGAGCTCGCATTCCTGAAGGACGAGCCCGATCCTCTGGCGCCAGGCACGGCTCGGATGGCCGGGGTCCGCGCCGAGCACCACGACGTCGCCGGCGCCCCGCTGACGATAGCCCTCGAGGATCTCGATCGTGGTCGTCTTGCCTGCCCCGTTCGGCCCCAGGAAGCCGAAGACCTCATTCGCGTGCACCTCGAAGTCGATGCCCCGCAGTACCTCGGTCGACCCGTAGCTCTTGCGGAGCCCGTGCACGACGATCGCCGGCTCAGGCACGTCCGCCGCAATGGTCGAGGCGGCCGGCGAGGGCAGGGGGTGAGGCGGGTGGCGCACCCGGTTGCCGTTCAGTCGCGCAACCCCCAGCAGCGGTCCTCCCACAACCAGCGGCTGCTTCATCGCACGCTCCTTGTTTCTGGTTCTCCATACGAGCGATTGGATCGCCCGCGCGTGAGTGGTCGATGAGTCGATCTGCTCATCGAACGCTCATCGCGATGCGATGCTGTCCCTGCCCATGCGCCTGCTGATCGTGGAGGACGAGGTAAAGCTTGCGAGCCTGATTCGCAAAGGGCCTCCGTGAGGAAGGCTTGCTCGCCGACGTGGCGATCAAGGGCGAGGACGCCCTCTGGATGGCGGGCGCCAACACCTACGACGCGATCGTGCTCGACGTGATGCTGCCGGGCATCGACGGCTTCGAGACCTGCAGCCGCTTGCGTGCCGCCGGCGTGCGAACCCCGATCCTGATGCTGACCGCCCTTGACGCCGTCGAGGACCGCATCGCCGGCCTCGACACCGGCGCCGACGACTACCTTGCCAAGCCGTTCGACTTCGGCGAGCTGCTGGCGCGCCTGCGCGCGTTGGCACGGCGGGGCCCGACCGAGCGCTCACCGGTGCTGCGCGTCGGCGACCTCGAGCTCGACCCGGCCAGCCACATCGTTCGCCGCGGCGAGAGCGAGATCCCGCTGCGCGGCAAGGAGCTGCAGCTGCTCGAGGTGTTCATGCGCCATCCCGGCGAGGTGCTCTCGCGCTACCAGCTGCTCGAGGGTGCCTGGGACATGGGCTACGAGCACAAGTCGAACGTCATCGACGTCTACGTGCGCTACCTGCGCGAGAAGGTGGACCGCCCGTTCGGGGTGGAGACGATCGAGACCGTTCGGGGCGCCGGCTATCGCCTCAAGGCGTCCTGAGCCGGGGCCGGCCGGCCTCCGGTGACGGCGCCGGCGCGGCCGGTAGCGAGATCCAGACGTCGGCCCCACCGCCGGGCAAGTTGCGGGCGCCGGCATCTCCGCCGTGGGCGCGTGCGATGGCTGCGACGATCGCGAGGCCGAGCCCCGTCCCCTCGCCGGAACGGGCCGGATCGCCTCGGCTGAAGCGCTCGAAGGCGCGTGGCAGAAGCTCCTCGGGGAAGCCATCCCCCTCATCGGTCACGTGCAGCTCGACCCGGCCCTCGATCCGACGGGCTGCGAGCCGCACGTCGCCGCGCCCGTATGCAAGCGCGTTGGCGACGAGGTTGTCGAGCGCCTGACTGGTTCGGTCCCGGTCGGCAAGCGCAATCGTCCCGGCCGGTCCGACCTCCGCCAAGACCCTGCGCCCGACGGCGCCTGCACCGGCGCTCGCGCGGCCGGCCGCGGCATCGATCAGCTCGGCCGCGTCCACCGGCTCGCTCCGGACCGGGAGACGTCCCTGGTCGGCGCGGGCCAGCACCAGCAGGTCGTCGGCGAGCCGCGAGAGCCGCTCGGACTCCTCACCGACCGACTCGAGCGCCGCCCGTAGCTCGCGCGCGTCGCGTTCGCCTCGCAGGGCCACCTGCACCTCGGCGCGCAACACGGTGAGCGGGGTCCTGAGCTCGTGACTAGCGTCCGCGAGCAGACGCCGCTCGCGAGCGAGGGCCGCGTCGAGCCGGGTGAGCAGCTCGTTGAGCGTGTGGCCGAGCGCTTCGATCTCGTCGCTCGTCGCCGGCACCGGGAGCCGCTGCGACGTGTCGTGCTCGGTGATCCGCGCTGCGCCGGCTCGCATGCGCTCGACCGGCCGCAGCGCGGCACCGGCCACCTGGTAGCCCGCGTAGCTCGCGAGAAGCAGGCCAAGGGGAGCCGCGATGATCAGCAGCTCCCGCAGTCGCTCGAGCGACTCGTCCCGGCTTGCGAGAGGATCGCCTACGGCCACGGCGACCCGCGTGCCGCTGCCCAGGCGTGAGCGGACGGCACGCACGCGCACGTCGCCGGCCGCGGTCGGGCGGCGATCCACGCCGAGCTCGTCACGTGCGGCGCGGCGCGCCTCCATCCGGGTCACGATCGGGCGGTCCGACACCACGCGCGTGGAGGCCAACAGCCGGCCGTCCACGCCGAAGACTTGGGCGACGCGCTCCCCGCTTTCGGCCAGCGCCGCGGCAGGCTCTGCGTTCGCGCGGATGAGGGCGGCCATGTCCGTCACCCGCGAGTCCAGATCCTGGTCGATCACGTCGTCGAGGTCGCGTTCGAACTCCGTGTAGAGCCCCACAGCGCCGACCGCGAGCACCAGCGCGAGCACGCCGGCGAAGGCGATCGTCAGGCGCAGCCGGATTGGCAGGCGCCCGAAGCCGGACGGCGATGCGGGCATCTCCACAGCGATCACACCACAGCGGCCACGTGGCCGTCGATGCGGGTGCAAGGAGGGTTCATCCGCGGTTCATTCGCGGACTCCACCGTCTCGCTCGATCGCCTAATGCACGGGAGGTGACGATGGCGACCACGACGTCCCGGTCCCGTGGCGCGATGAGAAACCGCGTCCGCCTGAACGACCCCCTCGGCTCCGCGCGCGGGTCGGTCGGCGCCGGACTCGACCCCGAAGACGCGTGGCGTCAGCGCGCCGCCGCGGTCAGGAGCTTCGGCGCAACCTGTTTCTTCCGGCTCATGACGCCGGGCAGGCTCACGATGCCGTCGGAGATCGGCTCGTCGAACGCGCGCTCGAGCGTTCCACGATCGCCGGCGGCGATCAGCTCGGTCCCCTTGCTGAGGATGTCGGTGACCATCAGGGCGAACACCGAGTAGCCGTTTCGCTCGCGCCCCTCGCCCAGCGCGGCCAGCAGCTCGTCCCTGCGCTCGAGCAGCGACCTGCCCACCGTCTCGACCTGGGCGATGCAGATGGTTTGGCCACCGGCCGCCTCGTACTCCTTGGCGTCGCGCGAGAGGATCTCCTCGGCCGGGAGCTCCGACACATCGGACGTGTCTTCGAACATCTCGCCCCCGAACTCGGTGGCATCCAGGCCCAGCGCGCGCTCCAGGTAGGCAACGACCTCCCTGTCGCGTTCGGTGGTGGTGGGGGAATTGAGGATGACGGTGTCCGAGAGCGCGGCTCCGAGAAGCATTGTCGCCGTCGGCCGGCTCGGCTCCATCCCGTTCTGACGGAAGCGCTCGACGACGAGCGTGGCGGTCGACCCGACCGGGTCGAAGGTCGCGGTCACCGGCACCGTCGTCTCGATCGAGCCGATGTGGTGGTGGTCGAGGATCTCCACGATCTCGGCCTCCTCGACACCCGGCACGCTCTGTGCTTGCTCCGCATGGTCGACGAGCAGGACGCGGCGGCGGGTGGGGCCGACGAGATCCGAGCGGGTGACGAGGCCGATGGGGTGGCGCGCGCCGTCCACCGCCACGGCCGCCCCGTAGTGGGCGCTCTTGATCTCGTTGGAGACGTCGGTCACCAGATCCTCCGGTCCGACGGTCAGCGGGTCGCGATCCATCAGCGCGCTGCACGGTGCGGCAAGCGTGATCATGCGCGCCGAGATGTACGTGTCGAGCGGGGACGACACGACCGCCGTTCCCCGCTCCCGCGCCAGCGCCAGTATCTCCTCGGAGGGAGTTGTCCCGTTGCTGGTGACCAACAGGTCCACGCCGCGCTCGATCGCGAGCCGCTGGGCATCGGGCCGGTCGCCGACGACGACGACGTCCCCGGCCGCGATCTGGCTGGGCGACGCCACGTCCATGGACTGCGCCCAGACGCGGCCGGCGATGTGCGTCTCATCGCCGGCGACGAGCTCACCCTCGAGCACCCCCACGACGGCACTGACGGCCGTGGGCGCTACGAGCGCCGACACCTCGCGGGATTCGCGGATGTAGCGGCGCGCCAGCGCTCGCTCCGTCATCACGCCGACGAGCGCGCCGTCGTCGTCGACGATCGGCATCAGGTCGAGGCCGCCGCCGGCCATCGCGAGCCCGACCGCCCGCACGGGCTCGCCCTGCCCGGCGACCGGACAGCCCTCCCGCATGACGTCGCAAACCCGCAGCATCACGTGCGCCAGGAACTCCGGCTCGGGAGCCCCGCTGCGTTCGAGCAGCCAGCGCGTCTGCGCATTCACCTCTCCCAGGCGTACCGGGACGTACTCGTTGCCAGTGGCGAGCCGTCCCTTCAGCTCCGCGTAGCCGATCGCGGACGCGATCGAGTCGGCGTCGGGATTCTGGTGGCCGGTGACGTAGATCACCGGCGCGCTGGTGTCGGTTGACGGGCCCGTACCTGCGGGAGCGTTTCAGACGAGAGGCCGTTTAGCACTGCTGGTGCCGGGCAACGGCGTCGGTAGCCAGGACCCGCTACCAAGGAGGCTCGCCGTGATATTGCGCATCGACCGTTGGGGCACCGAGCTCCCGCCACCGTCCGATCCCGATCCCGACGGTGCTGCCGCGGTTCAGGAGCTCATGGGCGGTCGCTTCGGCGAGATGTCCACCTTCATGAACTACACGTTCCAGTCCTTCAACTTCCGGAACAAGCAGGGAGCACGGCCCTTCTACGACCTCGTGTCGAACATCGCGGCCGAAGAGTTCGGTCATATCGAGCTGGTCGCGGCCACCATCAACACCATGCTCACGGGCTCCTCGCCCACCACGAACGGCGACGGCTCGATCGAGGGAGCGATGAGCGGCCTCAAGAGCGCGCGCAACACCCAGCAGTTCATTGCGGGGGGACACGCCGCGCTGCCGCAGGATTCGAACGGCAGGCCGTGGACCGGTGACAACGTATTCGCCTCGGGGGATCTGATCGAGGATCTCACGCACAACTTCTTCCTCGAGACCGCCGCGCGCCAGAACAAGCTTCGCGTGTACGAGATGGTCGATCACCCCGCCGCCAAGGCGCTCACGGGCTACCTCCTCGTGCGTGGAGGCGTGCACCAGCTGGCCTACGCCCGGGCAATCGAGAACCTCACCGGCGCCGAGCTCGGGAAGATGTTTCCGACGCCCCGGATCGCCACAGAGAAGATCCCGGAGTGCAAGCCGCATATCGAGCGTGGTGACCACAAGCGCATCTACCGCTTCTCGCCGGAGGACTACAAGGAGATCGGCGCGGTGTTCAACGGACAGCATCCGGAGACGGGCGACGAGCTGGAGGTCGTCGACGGTCCGCCGGAGGGCGCGCTCCCGAACGACCTTCCGCCTCAGCCGAAGGCGTTCGTTCCCGACTTCCACCCGGAGGAGATCGCGGACATCGCGACCAAGCTCCGCACCGCCGCAGGGCTTCCCAAGGAGCCGACCGGTGAGGTGAACGCGCCGGCCGGCTGAACGAAGCGCAGAGCCTTCCGGATTCGTCCGGCCCGGGGCTCGAGTTCGAAGCACGCAAAGAGGAGGAGTCGAATGGCTGAGTTGACGGTGCTCGAGGAGAAGCTCGCGGAAGTGATCGGCCTCGCCATGGCCGCACAGAGCGCGACCGAGAAGGTGGGTGGCTTGACTGAGGACAGCGAGCTTGCCGACGAGCTCGAGCAGATGCACGAGGAGGCCCGCGAGACCGAGAAGCGCGGGACCGAGTTGGCCGATGAGCTCGACGGCAAGAAGACCGCGGTGCTCGACAAGGCTCGCGAGACCAAGAGCGAGGCGAGCGAGATGATGTCGATCTACCTCGGCGACGACGCCGAAGCGCTCGACGGCTTCGAGTTTCTGACGATGGCCGAGGCCGGCGAGGTCGGACACTGGTCCGTCCTGGGGAAACTGAATGAGCAGGCCCGCGACCAGCGCGTGCAGGAGCTCATTGACTGGGCACTGCCAATTCAGAAGCGCCACTTCGAGGACGTCAAGGCCGGTTCGCTCAAGCTGGCGGGACAGGAGGATCCGGCGGACACCGCCTGAGAGCCCGCAGGCGGTTCACTACCGCCGGTGGACAACTCCGAGATCGCCGACCGACTCGACGCGCTCTCGACGCTGCTCGAGCTCGTCGACGCGAACCCGTACACGGCCCGGGCCTACCGGCGCGCCGCCGAGACGATCCGCGGCGCGGCGGTTCCCGTGGCCGAGCTCGTGCGGTCCGGGCGGGCGCGCGAGCTGCGCGGGATCGGGCCGGGGATCGAGGCGCGGCTGCGCGAGCTCGTCGAGACGGGCGAGATCGCCGAGCTGGCCGAGCTCGAGCGCGAGCTCGCACCCGATCTCGTGGGCCTCGGCCGCTACCTCGGCCTCGGAGCGAAGCGCTCGGTAGAGCTCGCGCGGGCGCTCGGCGTCCGCACAGCCGACGAGCTTCGCGAGGCGGCGGCCGCGGGCCGGCTCCGCACCGTGCCGGGGATCGGGCCGAAGACCGAGGCGCGGCTCCTCGAGGCGCTCGCCCGGGAAGCCGAGCCGCGATCGCAGCAGGGACTCCTGCTCAATCGTGCCTGGGAGCTCGTCGGGGGCGTCGCGGCCGCACTCGAGGGCGAGCCGGCGGGCGACGTGCGCCGCTGGCGCGACTCCTGCGAGTGGCTGGCCGTCGTCTGCGGCGCGCCTGATCCCGTCGCCGTGCTGGCGCGCTTCGCCGCGCTGCCTCAGATCGTCGCGGTCGTAGAGCAGGAGGAGCGGCGCGCGCTGGGGGTGACGGTTGAAGGCGTACCGGTCGAGCTGGTCGCCGCGGAGCCGGAGCGGTTCGGGACCGCCCTGGTCCGCGCCACGGGTTCGCCCGGGTACGTGGCGGCGCTCGAGCCGCTACCGGACGCGCCCGACGAGGACGCGGTCTACCGCGCGCTCGACCTGCCCTGGTGCCCGCCGGAGCTACGCGAGGAGCCGTTCCGCGGCGAGCCGCCCGCCCTCGTCGCGCCCAACGCCATACGCGGCGACCTCCACTGCCACACGACCTGGTCGGACGGACGGGCGAGCGTCGAGGAGATGGGCCGTGCCGCCCGCGAACGTGGCTACGACTACCTCGCGATCTGCGACCACACGCCCGCCGTAGGCGCCGTACGCGGGCTGACCGCGGACGACATCCGCCGCCAGGCCGAGGAGATCGCCGCCGCCAACGAGCTGCTGGCCCCGTTCCGCGTCCTGCGCGGGACCGAGTGCGACATCCTCCCGGACGGGCGGCTGGACCTTCCCGACGACGTTCTTTCAGAGCTCGAGTGGGTGCAGGCGAGCGTGCACGGCGGTCAGCGGATGCCGCGGCGGGAGATGACGAAGCGCGTCGAGGAGGCGCTCCGAAACCCGTACGTGCGCTGCCTCAGCCACCCCAAGGGCCGCTACATCAACCGCCGGCCGGAGAACGCTCTCGACCTGGAGCGCGTGTTCGAGGTCGCGCTCGAGGAGCGGGTCGCGCTCGAGGTCAACGGGCTGCCCGACCGCCTCGACCTCAGCGGCGAGCACGTCCGCGAGGCGCTGCGCGCCGGCGTGCAGATCGTATGCTCGACGGACGCCCACTCGGTGCGCGGGCTCGGGAACATGGGGCTCTCGGTCGCCACGGCGCGCCGCGGCTGGGCGACGGCCGAAGACGTCGTCAACACCCGACCCCTGCGGTCGATCCTCGCTGCCAGGTGACGTAGGGTCCGGGCCACCATGACCAAGGCTTCATTCAGGCTGGACGGCGACGTCGGGGAGATCGTGATCGCCGATCCACCCCTCAATCTCTTCGGGCTCGAGCTCATACGCGACCTGGCGCTTGCCGCGGGCGAGGCAGGCGACAGCGCTGCACGCGCGGTGCTGATGCGCGCAGAGGGTGACAACTTCTCGGCCGGGGCGAACGTCGAGCTGTTCCTCGACCGGGATGAGACTGCGGCGCGCGAGCTGCTCGAGGAGTTCATGCCGGTGATCAGGGGATTCGCCGAGATCGAGGTTCCCACGCTCGCCGCCGTGCAGGGGCTCTGCCTGGCTGCCGGGCTCGAGGTGGCCCTCAGCTGCGACCTGATCTGGGCTGCGGAGGGCACCCAGCTCGGTCTGGTGGAGGGAGTGATCGGGGCAACCCCGTTCGGCGGCGGCACGCAGCGCCTCGTCGCACGGGCGGGCGCCGGCCGGGCCGCCGAGGCGGTTCTCACTGCCCGGACCTACCCCGCCGACACGATGCTCGAGTGGGGGGTCGTCAACCGCGTGGTCGCGGCCGGTGATCTGCGCCAGAAGGCGCACGCGTTTGCCGAGCGGCTCGCCGCCGGCCCGACGCTCGCCCACGCGGCGACCAAGCGCATGATCGCGCTGACTGTCGACCAGGGCGTAGAGGCCGCCGATGCGGCTCTGCCCGAGGCAGGCGCGAAGGTCATGGCCAGCCGCGACCTTCAGAACGGCGCACGCGTGCTGCTCGAGAAGGGCCCCGGCCACGCCAGCTTCGAGGGTCGCTGAGGCGCGACGGGGCGGGACCCCCTGGTCCCGCCCCGTACTGCTCCCGCTAGCGAAGGAGGTAGGTGATCGCCCGCCCCATCACCTGGTTGCGCGTCGGCGGCACCGGTGATGCCCTCGAGGCCGTGGCCCATGTAATGCGGCGTCACTCCTTAGTGTTCGGCTTCGGCCGTGGCTCGACCGCTCGCCGGCCGGGAGTGGCGCGGCGGCGGTGGCCGACGCGCTGGCGACACCTGATCCACCGGCGCGCCAATGCGCCGCACGCGTGACGCGAGCCACACAAGCACGGCACCAGCAGCGATCACCGCAACCTTCTCGACGTTGCCGATCTGTGCGGAGGCGACCGCCACCACCAGCGAAAGCAAGAGGAGGAACAGAACGACTTGGAGCGCGAGACGGAGCAGTCTGATCATCGAGACGAGCCTACCCCCGCTCGCGCACGGAGTCGAGGGAGCGGTTAATTGCTTTGCGGCAGAAGCAGTGACAGGGCTCTGACCGGGCGGCGCTTTCGCACGGACGAGTGCGCCGAGACTGCTCGGTGCCATGAAGAGAAGGAGTTCGACATGACATAACGAGCGACAAGTTCAGGGCGGCCTGCCGGTGTGAGTCCGGTCCGGGGAGATGCCTGGGTCCCCTTCGCCGGCCAGGGCGAGATCTCCCACCTCGACGGCCTCTCCTTGACCGCCGAGGACGGCACCTGAAGGTCCGCCCGTCGAACACGGAGCCGCTCCTGCGACTCAACCTCGAGGCCCTCGCCGGGAGCTGATGGAGCGCAAGCGGGTCGAGGCCCTCGCCGTCATCCGCGGCGACTGAGCGCGTCCCGAGACGGCGAGGGCGGGGCCGAAGCCCCGCCCTCGCAACGTCGCTCCCTCGATCCGCTACGGACGCGAGGAAGTAGTCCATCGCGCGGCCCATGACCTCCGCGCGCGCGTCGGCACCGGTGACCGCCTCGAGCCCGAAGCCGAGAAGCAGCGTGTCCTCGGTCGTGATCGTGGCGCCCTCCGGGAAGCCGGCCGCCGTCGTGAACACGAAGTTGTTCACGTTCGGCGCGCTGCCGGGCGGAGGCCCGGAGACGGCCCAGCCGCCGGTGTCGCCGGCCTCGAACGAGGTCGACGAGCCGTCGGGCAGGGTCACGTCGTCGACGAAGACGCCCGGGCCCTGGGTCGCCCAGTCGCTCGCGTAGGTGATCGAGATCTCGACCTGCTGGCCGGCGTAGGCGCCGAGGTTGACCTCCACTCCTGCCAGCCGCCCGAGTCGCCGGCCGCGGCGTTCCACGCCCCGGTCGTTCCGGTCGGGAGCACGTCGTCGGCGTCTCGAACGTCTGGTAGTGGTCAGGAACGGGTGCAGCTCGCGCCAGCCCGTGCTGCGGGCAGCTGTCGCCCGGTGTTCTGGGTCGTGTGGCCGTTCGCGTCCGGCAGCGTCGTCCAGTTGTCCGTCCGGCGTGTGCGCCTCGACGAACAGGTAGTCCCAGTCCGGCTCGGTGTTGAAGGACGTCCAGAACGACACGTCGCCGCCGCCCGCCGGGACGTTGATCGTCCGCGTCAGGCGCTTGTACGACACGTCGGCGATCTGGGAGTAGGCGTAGCTCTCGCCCGTGTGCGGGTCGAACGGCCCGCCCGGGCGGTCGTACTTCGCCGACACCCAGCTCTCGAACTGCGGGAACTCGTCGGGCGGCAGGATGCCGCTCGTCGCGATGAACGAGTTCGCGTTGTCCTGGTTCTGAGCGCTGTCCGCGCCGTTGAACACCCAGCGTCAGCGAGTCGAACGGAGTGTCGACGCCGAGGACGTCGAAGATGTTGTCCTCGCTCGAGACCGGCGCCGTTGTTGAGCAGGAAGCCGCCGAACCAGTACTCGAGCACGTCGCCCTGCAGGTCGCCGGAGCCGGGCAGCGACGAGGCAGCGCCGGGATCCGTGCCCGGCGGGAGCGCCCGGCACTGCGCGTTGGCGGCGGTCGGGTCGTAGAGCTGAGCCTGGTTCGGTCGTGTACTGGAGGCCGGCGTGCTTGCCGGTTAGAGAGCCCGACCGCCCTCGTTCAGGTAGTCGCGGACTTCGAGGAGCTCATCCATCGCGAGCCGCGATGCGTTGCCGCCTGCCCAGCCCGGCTCGCGGGTGATGATGTCGTTGCCCGTGTACCAGACGACGGCGTCGTAGTGCGAGAGCACGCCGAGGCGGTCGGGTGCCTTGCGGCCGCGGGCGTCGACGTCGTAGACGTCGTAGCCGATCCCGTTGGCCGCGAGCGCGTCCGGGTAGTAGGAGAGGTAGTGCGGCCCCGGCGTCTGCGCGCGGCGAGGCGCCCGTGTAGTCCTCGGCGGCGAGGACAGCACGTCGTTGGACGACTCGACGGCCGCCGTGTAGGTGAACGAGTCGCTCGTCTCGCCGCCGCCCTCGAACCACACCTTCACCGTGTCGCCCGGGCTCGTGCCGGTGACGGTGCCGCTGCATGACGTGGTAGTAGACGTCGGTCTTGCCGCCGTAGCGTCGCCGCCGTCCCACTCCTCGGTCGGCGCGCTCTGGGCGGGCCCGCCGTTGATGCTGTACTTGAGCGTGACGCTTCCGAGCGCTCCGCTTCGCGAGCACGCGCACCTCCTGCGGGTCGCCGTAGGAGACCGTCGAACGTGAAGTTGGCCAGCGGCAGGCCCGTCTTGTAGGTGTCGTCGCTCTTCAGGTAGAAGGGCTTCGTCTCGATGCCCAGGTGCGAGACCGGGTCGTCGGGATCGGCTGCCGACTTCGCGACGTCGAGCGCGAACGGCAGGTTCCGCTCGAACTCCGCCTGGACGAGCGCCTCGTCGTCCGGGAAGACGAAGCCGCAGCCCGTCGCAGCCCTCGGAGAGCTCAGGCGTCCACGCCAGCGTGCCCCGCTCGACGTGCGCGTAGTCGGTCGTCTCGCCGTTCGTCACGTAGAGCACGTCGGACGAGAGCCCGGGGTTGAAGTCCGTCGATGGCCGGGTTGTCCAGGTTGCCGGAGAGCGCGAAGTAGATCGGGTCGTCGGCGGTCGGCGTTCCGATCTGCCAGCCCTCCGGGTAGAGGAGCCACTGGCCGAACGAGTGGAAGTTGACGTGGAACGCGAAGTCGACCCGGTCGAAGAGGCCGCATCATCGCCTGCGTCTCCGGCTCCGAAGCCGCGGCCGGCCCGCGATAGGTGTCGCTCGACGGGACGCTCGACGAGCCCTCCTCGTCGTAGTCCCAGTGCTCCGGGTAGTTGCGGTTCGGGTCGACGCCGTCTCCGACCTTGATCGTCCCGTTGCCGTTGTTGTCGCGCAGGGTCTTGCGCCACAGCCGCGTTCGGGGTCTGGAACGTGTACTGGTAGCCGTCCGGGTTCGCGACGAGCACGAACCAGAGCTCGTTCTCCTTGAGCAGTCCTTGATCGCCTTGTTGTTCGCCCGCCAGCTCGTCGACGAAGTAGTGCAGCAGGCGGCGGTTGACCTCAGGCGAGATCCACTCGCGCGCGTGCTGCGTCGAGCTGTAGAGCACCGCCGGCCGTGTGCCGTCGCGACCCCGCGGGCGCCCTGTGTCAGCTTGAGGGCGATGATCTCGCGACCCTGGCCGGTGGTCCCGATGACCTTGAGCTTGGCGAGCTGCGGGTTTTGCGAGCGACGCCGTACAGCTCGTCCCGGATGCCGTCCGCTCCGTCGTAGTCGCGCCAGACGTTGAAGCCGCTCGAAAGCTGGGCGGCGGCCGCCTGGCGCGCCGTCTGGCCCTTCGTGTTGCGGAGCAGGGATACGTCGACACCCTGCCGTCTTCAGCGCTCTCACCTGCGAAGGAGTGAGCACGAGTTCGAGCCGGACGCCTTTCGCGACGTCCGTCGCCGCGGCAATGTCCGTCCCCTTAGCGCGCAGGTCGCGGTAGACGTCCTGCGACACCGTCGCTCGGTAGTAGTTGAGCTTCACCCCGGCCGCACCGGCCTGGGCGCTCAGGGCAAGCGCAAGGACAACTGCGCAGCCCAAGACGAGCATGCGTTTCATGACTCCCCTTTTATTAGTCCCTCCAGGGATTCAAGCGCCGGAAGCGTGCCACAGGTCGGCGCCTGCTGCAACCGGCTGCGGGCTAGGATTCGGCCGGTCAGTGTGCACCTGGGCAGCCGACCGCCCGCATGCCCCCCTAGAAGCGCCGGCGCATCACGAGCAACCTCATCGACCCCATCGGGATCGTCTGGGGGCGCTAGGAGACGACATGGCCAAAAGCATCGCCTCCGCCCGCTTCAGGGCCCGTGGCGAGAACGCCCGCAGCGATCTCTACACCGCGAACCGCGACGTGACCGCGCTCAAGCGAACAACAAACCTGCCCAAGCGCTTCCCGACCAACCCGAAACCAGGCCCGGCGCCTCCCCGCTACCTAGACGCAACGAACCATACGCTCGGGCTCGGAATCAGGGTCGGTTTCCGCGCGCTCCCGCTGCTGGGCAGGATGCGAGCGTCTCCTATGGCGCCGCGCAGGCTCCCGCTCCGCCGGCGAATGCGGAAGTCGTGGGCGCGCCCGCCGAACCCACACGGCGCAAGCGGGAATTAGCCCACCCCGCCCGGGTAGTGCTCCTTGTCGGAGCCGTACGACCAGGAACGCTACGGCCGGACGACCGTCGCCAGGACAACGAGCTGGTAACAGACGCCCCGGCCGATGTTTCGGGTTGCTACTGCTGGTTCCCCACGACGAGTTACGGCTTCTACTACCCACTCGGCGCCGGCAATCAACCTCCGTGGTGCGGCGGTAACGTTGCCGCCATGGAGCAGACGATCCGTTTCTGCGCCACGGGTGCGGGACGGATCGCGTACGGCACGGCCGGCGAGGGACCGGCGCTCGTCTTCCCAGCCTGGTGGGTGAGCGACCTCGAAGCGAACTGGGAGGACCCGTCGTTCCGGAGCTTTCTGGCGGCGCTCGCCCACCGGCACACGGTGGTGCGCTACGACCGCATCGGCACGGGCCTCTCGGAGCGCAGTCCCGGGCAGAGGGCCCTCTCGCTCGAGGCCGAGGTGGAGGTGCTCGGCGAACTGATCGACCATGTCGGCCTTTCGCGGTGCACGCTGTTCGGCTTCTCGTCGGGGGGCTGCATCTCCGCGGCCTACGCTGCCGCCCATCCCGCCCGGGTCAAGCGCCTCGTGCTCTACAACGTCTACGCGGCCGGGTCGCGGATCGCCGACGAGGACGTGCGCCGGTCGATGGTCTCGGTTGTGCGCCGGCACTGGGGACTCGGCGCGCGGGTACTCGCGAGTATGTTCATGCCCGACGGTGACGCTGACGACGTGCGGCGCTTCGCCCGCCTCCAGCGCCAGGGAGCGACGCGCGAGATGGCGGCGAGCCTGCTCGAGAGGGCCTACGAGATTGACGCGACAGACGCCTACTCTCGCGTCGTGGCGCCGGCGCTCGTGTTGCACAGGCGCGACGATCGCGCGATCCCGTATGAGCGCGGGCTCGAGGTCGCCTCACTGATTCCGGGTGCCCGGTTTGTGCCGCTCGAGGGCTCGCACCACCTCCCGTGGCTCGGCGACGTGCGCGCCCTGCTCGCCGCGGTATCGGACTTCATGGCGCTCGGTGACTATCCGATCGCCGGCCCGGAGCGCGCTCGGACGGCCGGCGGCGAGACCCTCAGTCGGCGCGAACGGGAGGTGCTTGCCCTCGTCGCCGAGGGCCTGAGCGATCCGGAGATCGCCAAGCGGCTGCACATCAGTCCGCACACCGTGCACCGCCACCTCGCCAACATCCGCGCCAAGCTCGGTCAGCCCTCCCGTGCCGCGGCGGCGGCGACCGGCGCGCGCCTCGGCCTGATCTGAGGGCCGGCGAGATGGCCCGGGAGGGCCAGCCGAAATGGCCCCGCCAGGCGAAGCGGCGGCGCTCGCCCCGCCGTACGTTCTCTGGTGCCCGCGGCCCACGATGGAAGGGAGCAACCATGAGGACCATTTCCCGCCAAGACGTCCCGGTCGCCATCGAGGACGACGGCGTCGAACTGCGGATGCGCGAGGAGGGCGACCTGACCGTCTCCTTCGTGCGTCTCCGCGCCGGCGTCAACCTTGTACCCGCGCTGAAAGGGCTCCCCGACGACCTCTGCCCCTGCCCGCACTGGGGCTACATGCTCAAGGGGCGCCTGCGCATGCACACGAAGAACGGCCCGCGAGACTTCGAGGCCGGGCAGCCCTTCTACTGGGCTCCCGGTCACGCCCCCGAAGCGCTCGACGACACCGAGTACGTCGACTTCTCGCCCACCAAGCAGTTCCGGCACCTCATCGACCACATCACCCGGGGCGATGCAGCGGGGCCCGAGCGCGGATGATCGTCGGGCCGCCGTGGGGGCTTTCGATCGACAGCGTGCCGCCCAGGGCGTCGAGGCGGTCCGCGAGACCGCGCAGGCCGGAACCCGCGGTCGCGCTCGCGCCGCCGATGCCGTCGTCGGCGATTTGGGCGATGAGCGCGCCATCGTCGATCTCGATCGTGACGGTCGCGTGGGTCGCCTGCGCATGCTTGGCGACGTTGGTGAGCGCCTCGACGACCGTGAAGTAGATCGCCGTCTCGACGGCGCGCGCGACGCGCTCGCGCGTGATCCGTAGCTCTAACGGCAGCGGCGAGCGGCGGGCGAGGCCCTCCAGCGCGGCCGCGAGTCCACGCTCGCTCAGCACCGCCGGGTGGATCCCGTGCGCCAGATCGCGCAGCTCGGCCAGCCCGTGCTGCAGCTGCTCGACCGCTTCGGCCACGAACGGCTCCGCCGGGGTGCCGTGCGCCTGCACGGCGGCGCCCTTCAGCCAGAGAGACGCCAGGACGAAACGCTGTTGGGCGCCGTCGTGCAGGTCGCGCTCGAGCCGCTTCCGGGCCTCGTCGGCCGCGATCACAATGCGCGCGCGCGAGGCCTCGACCTCGGCGTGTGATCCTGTCGGGGCGGTCGTCGGCATCCAGTCCGTGACCCTAGGCGCGCGTCTCGGTCCGCGCGTCGGGAGGCTCCCCGATTCTGGCTCCCTGATTTCCCAGCGAGATGCGCTCGGGGAGGGTCAGGGGCCGGTCTGCGGGTGCGGCTCGGCGAGCGCCCGGGGCAGCCCCGTCCGGCCGGCCACGTCGAGCTTGCGGTAGACGTGCCCGAGGTGGGTCTCCACGGTCTTTCGCGTCACGAACAGGGCCTGGGCGATCTGGGGATTGCTGTGCCCCTGGGCGGCGAGCTCCGCCACCCGGCGCTCCGAGGCGGTCAACTGCTGCAGTCCGGTGCTCTCCGGGTCGCTCGACCGGCCCCCCGCCGCCCGCAGCTCCGTGCGAGCGCGCTTGGCGAGCGCGCGTGCGCTGCAGCGCTCGGCCAGCTCGAGCCCCTCTTGGAGCGGGGGCCGTGCCTCGGCGCGCTGGTTAGCGCGCCGGAGGGCGGCTCCCAGATCGGTGAGGGCGCGCGCCTGCTCGAGCCGTGCCGGAGAGTCCCTGAGGACCTCCGCGGCCTCGCGGAGGCGGGCGGTCCCGGCAGGGCCGCCCTCGGCCAGCGCGCCGGCGCGCAGCGCGATGCCGATGCCCCTGGCCGTTCCCCAGCGCCTCGCTCGCTCGAGATCGTCTTCTGCCATCTGGTCGGCTCGCTCGTTGTTCTCCGACGAGGGCGAGCGCGAGCGAAGCGCCCGAGCGCCAGCGCGAGGCAAGCGGGTTGGCACTGCCCCAGCGCTCGTCGCGGCGGCCGAACTCGAGCAGGTCGTCGAGGCCCTCATCCGCTCTGCCCTGAGCTACCCGGAGCAGGCCACGTGCTTCGAGTAGATAGTTGCTGGCCCGGCTCGGCGGGATCTCGTCGCCCAGCCCGCTCTCGCGCAGCGCGCGCTCGGCGGCCGCGGGCTCGCCCTCCTCTACCAGCGCCTGGATCAGCAGGCCCAGCGCGAACCTGATTCCGAGCAAGCGGTGGGCTGTGAGCAGCTCGAGCGCGGTCCGCGCATCGGCCTCGGCCGTCCCGATATCCCCCCGCCGCAGGGAAACCCATCCTCGCCAGCAGGTCGCGTAGGCCAGCTCCGGGATCGACCCCTGGGCGCGCGTGTCGGCGAGCGCCTTGTCGAGGATGGCGTCGGCGTCGTCGAGCGCGTCGGCCGCGAGCAACCCGATGGTGAGGTCGTAGAGCAGCCCGGCCATGCCGAGCTGCAGGTCGCCCACCGAACGCCAGCCGGCGAGCGCGTCCTCGAGGTACGCCATCGCCTCGCTTGCCGAATCGGCATGCCTGGCGCGCTCGCAGGCGAGGCTCGCGAGCACCAATCGCTCGCCGGGCGTGTCGCCCGCGAGGTCGCCGTGTCGCTCAAGGCGCCTCGCCACCGGGGCCCGGGTCTCGAGGCTGGCGTGGTGTGCGTGGAACGCGAGCTCCGCCTCGAGCAGCAGGGCCTGTTCCCGATCGCGACGCTCGAGGACTTCGACCGCCGAGCCAATCGCCTTGACGGCGCGGTCGGCGTCTCCCGCCTGGGTCAGCGCGTGGGCGAGCTGCTTCACCGCCTGTGCGTTCAGCGCGGGTTCCTCGATCAGCTCGACCGCTCCGGTGAGGTGGTCCACCGCCTCGCGCCTTCCCGCACGCAGCGCCGCGGAGCCGAGCTCGAAGAGGACCACGCCCCTCCGTTCGGACGGCGGGGGTTCCGCCAGCGCACGGTCGAGCCAGGCGAAGGCGGCCGCGGGCGCTCCGCGCAGGAGCGCGTCCTTGGCCACGCGGCGCAGGAGCTCGACCCGCTCGGCGTCTCCGGCCGGCTCCGCCGCGGCGATCTGAGCGGCGATCCGTTCATCGGCCGCGCCGCTTGCGGCGAGGATGCCGACGGCGCGCGCGTGCGCCCTGGCGCGCTCGCCGGGACCGATGTCCGCGTGGACGGCCTCCCGAATGATCGGGTGGGCGAACTCGAGGTCCGCTGCCGGCCGCAGGATCGCGAGCGCGACCAAGAGGTCGGCTGCGTCGACCGCCTCCTCCTTGGCGAGCCCGGCCAGCTCGGCCGCCTCGGCCAGGCTCGCGCCATCCCCGAGCACCGCGACCGCGTGCACGAGGGCTGTCGCCGCCGCGGGCCGCCCGGACAGGCGCAAGAGCACCGCCCGCGCCACGGCCGCGGGACCGATGCCCCGCACTCGCTCCGCCTCCCCGGAGTCGGTCGAGAAGCCCTGCTCGCTTGCCTCGCGCAGGAGCGCCTCGAGGTAGAAGGGGTTCCCGCCCGTGGCCTCCCGGCAGGCCCCCGAGAACTCAGGCGCGACCTCGGCGCCCAGTCTCTGCTCGCAGAGCGTCGCCGTCGCCTCGGTGGTCAGAGGCTCGGGCCGCAGCACGGTGGTTTCCGGACCGGCTGCCAGCCGAGCCATGTCCGCCGTGTCCTTCTCCCCGCTGCGCATGGCGGCGAGGACGGCGAGCGGGAGGCCGTCCAGGCGCGGAGCCAGATAGTTGAGGAATCGCAGCGATTCCGTGTCGGACCACTGAAGGTCGTCGACCAGCAGGGCCACGGGCCCCTCGTCGGCGAGATTGTTGAGTAGCCAATAGAGGCCGTGCAGCATGGCGAAGGAGCCATCGCCTGAGGGCATGGACTGGGGGCCGCCGGTGGGCGCAAAGAGCGGCTTTGAGAGAACCGCCGCGCCCTCGAACAGGCGCGCGCGGTCAGCCTCCGAAAGGCTCGCTACCGCCGGCTCGAGCAGCTGCCGGACGCACCCGTAGGCAAAATCGCGCTCCAGCTCGGTGGCTCGGGCTCGCAGGCACGTGAAGCCCGCCCCCGCGGCCGCCTCCGCGGCCGCCCTGAGCACGCTCGTCTTGCCGAGTCCGGCAGGAGCCTCGACTAGCACGAGCTGCCCGTGGCCCCGCCCGGCCTCGGTCAGTGCACCGTCGACCTCGACGAGCTCGCGCTCGCGTTCGAGAAGCGTCGCCGCAGTCGGGGTCGCCAAAGCAGGTCACAGTCTTCCGAACCGCCGACGCTCTCGCAGCCGCCTGCCACGATGTGGCTGGATGGCATACACCACCTCGGAGGCAAGGCAGGAGCTGCTCGACACCGTCGCGGAGGCGGCAAATCAGCTCGGGTTCGCGAGCGCAGCCCTGGCCGAGGCCTACGAGCAGCTCGACGAATACAACGGCGACCGGCTGGAGGACGAGTGCTTCCGGCCGGTGCAGACGGCCTATGGCCGCGCCAAGCGCACCCACGCCGAGTTCGCACGCCGCTACGGGCTCGAGGCCGCCGTCTTCCCGCAGCCAGAGACGGGGATCCCGTCCCAGGGCGCGGCGGTTTTCGTCGAGCGTGCGGTCGAGGCGGCGGGCGCGGCCGACCACATACTCGCGGAGCTTCAGGACTCGATGCTGCCGGTAGAGGCCGGGGACGAGGAGTTGCGGGCCGGCCTCAAGGCGGTTCGCGAGCCCCTGGGCAGCCTGCCCGTGAAGGCCCGCGAGTTCCTTCGAGGGCTCGGCCGGTAGACCGCGTGCCTTACCCGCCGAGCGCCTTCGCCTTCAGGCGGTCGAACTCTTCCTGGTTGATGGCGCCGGACTCGAGCAGCCCGCGGGCCTTCTCGATCTCGGAGGCCGGGCCTCCGCCTCCCGAAGCGGCAGCCTCGCGCACGCGCTCGTCAAATGCCTGCTGGGCCTCCTGGACGTCCTGGGCTTGCCGTTCGGCCATGCCGGTGTGATTGGCGATCAGGTACACGAGCACGCCGAGGTACGGGAGAACGATGATGAAGATGATCCAGAGCGCCTTCGCGAATCCGCCGGTGTCCCGGCGGCGGAAGATGTCCATGAAGCAAGTGATGGCGAGCCAGATCCACAGGATGAATGCCATGAAGATCAGGATCGACCACAACACATCCAAGAACGGATAGTCCGCAGCCAACCGGGTCATCGTGTCCTTCCTTCGGTTCGGAGGGGGTGCAGCCTATTCGAGCGCGCGGACGGGCTGTCCGATCCCGAGCATGTTCCCTTCGCTATCGCGGAACCATGCACCGCGCTCGCCGGTCGCATCCTTGCTCGGATAGTTACCGGAGATTTCCGCGATGCCGTCAACCGTCCTCAGGCCTGGCAGGTCGATTTCCTCGAAGACGACGCCCCGGTCCTTCAGTGCGGTGACGGTCGCTTCGATGTCGTCGACCTCCCACGCCATTTGAGTGAACGTGCCGGGCGACGCTCCGGTTGACTCAAACAGGGTGAACTCGCCACGGGCGCAGCGGTAAAGCAGGCCACCGGGCCGCTCGTCGTCGGGCTCGAGGCCCAGCTTGTCCGCGTAGAACTTCCTCGCTCGATTCAGGTCCCGCGCGGGGAGCCTTGTCGCTACGCCACCGCTCTTCAGCACGATGCCTCCTTGTTCTGCCAGTTAGACCGGCCGGCGAAGCGAGACTCATCGAGATCAGCCGTCGACCAGGCCCGCGCCGGCGTCGTCGCGAAGGCCGCCCACGGCAACATCCGGCTCGGCGAGGTCGTGAGCGGCTCGGTGGTTCTCGATCCTGGCGGTGGCCCGGTCCGTGGGCCTGGCGCTGGCCGGCTACCTGTGGGCGCGCGCGGCGTTCAACCGCGAGCCGACGATCTAGAGCAGAGGCGGCCGGGCGCTACCGCGTGGGTGGCGCCCGGCCGACCGCAGACTCAGCCAGGGGTCAGTCGTCGTCGTCCGTCGCTCTTCGTTGCAGTGCCTGGGCGCCCTGCCCACCGGCTCGAAGCACAGCGCGTCACCCTGGTTCGAGTTGCCCTCGAGGAACCTGATGTTCTTGACCTCGCGCTCGAACTTGCCCTTGTACTTGAGGACGTACAGGCCGTTGCGCAGGTCGATGACGTAGATCAGCCCGTCCTTGATGATCGGGTAGCTCCACATCACGACCTTCTCGTTGCGGCCCGTGTCCGGGTCCGACGAGAGCCGCGGATCCTCGAGCATCACCTCGGTCCAGCGGGTCGGGGAAGAACTCCGCCAGCTGGTACGGGTTGCTCGGGTCGTCGACCGAGATCGCCTGGAAGCCACCGGAGTGCCAGGTGGTGAACACGATGTTCGGCGTGTGCGTCGGGTTGTGCGCGGAGTACGACGTCCGCGGCGGGTTCCACGCGGCGCACGTGGACGGGTCGTTCTCCGGCAGCCGGAACTCCGCCTCGACCGTCGGGACCGTCGGGTCGGAGATGTCGACCATCCGCGCCCATCCCCACGGGCAGCCGTGGCCGGCCCCGGTGGCCGTCCCGTACACCTCGTCGGACACGTAGGCCCAGTCGGTGTTCCACAGCTTGAGCGCGCTGTGCGCTCCCGGGCCGGCCCACACCGGCCGGGCCTCGTTGAGCGTGATCGGGCGCGGCTGCGCCATCGGCCGGCCGAATGCGAAGTCGGACGTGTCGACGATCGCGAACCCGCCGGTCAGCAGCGCGAAGTAGGCACGCGTGCCGTCGTTGCTGACCGACAGCGAGTGGAGGCCGCCGGTCGGCTTCACCACGGGGGACCCGGTCGGCGGGATGCGCGTATAGCCGTGCAGCCCGCTGAAGAGCGTCTCCGGCTGCTCCCCCCTGAGCACCGGCGAGATGTCCCAGACCGCGAACGGGCAGCTGGGCGTGGGGTGCTCCCCGCAGGTCGAGCCGGCGTTGCCGCCGAACATCAGGGCCCGCCTGCGGTTCTTCGGGTCCTCCCACAGGAAGAACTCGTGGGTGTGTTCCTCCATCTGGGTGATCAGCCGCGGACGCCGCGCGTTCCGCCCCGGAGATGTCGTAGAAGCGGACGTTCCTGGCCTCCTCGACGGTCTCGCTGCAGTGATGCAAGGTGGGACCAGCGCCGCAGTTGGTGTTGAGGACGATCAGGATGTCCTGCGACCGCCATACGCGCAGCTCCCGCGACGACTCGCCCGGCCTGGCGTCGATCGGCGTCTCGGTCAGCAGCTCCGGACGCTCGGCCGCGAGATGTCGACGACCATGATGCCGCCTTGGGGTATGGCCCACATGGCTCCCGTCGGTCCGGCTTCCGATGTACGCATAGTCGCCGTGAATCGCAGCGGCGGAGTTCATTCCGCGATCCATGAGCGGTTCATGGCCGACCTGGGTGATCGAGGTGCGCTTCGACCGTTTGGATTTCGACTCGGCGGTCGCCGCGGCGGGTAAGACAAGCGCCACCGCCACTACGGTCGCGAGCGCCTTGCACCAGGCTGACTTCGACATGTGGCCCTCCAGACTGTGATGACCCGAGAGCGCAAGCCGATTTCCCCCCCAAATGGGAGCCGGCCGTCCTCCTAGTCAGAGCGCTCTCCTCCGCCAGGGGTCATGCCCGGGACCGAGTGATCTCAATCCCGGTTCCCGCGCCAGACGTGACGCGTCTCACACCGCCCAACCTGGGTGAGACCTAGGCTCGAAGCGATGACTCGCCAAGAGCGCCTGATCTCCACCACATACGTCGTGATGGCCGCGCTCGTCGCGGCATTCCTGGCGACTACCGTCGCCGTCTGGTCGCTGGGAGTCTGACCTCCGGGTCAGCCCGCGGGGAGCGCCGACCGCAGCGCTCTCAGCTCCGCGTCGATCCCGTCGGCCACGAGATCCAGCCGTTCCACCACGTCGGCGTCGGCGCATAGTCCGAACGACAGCCGACCGGCGGCCGATATCACCGCGACACGTAGTGCGTGGCGTTCGGCGATCTCGGCAACGGAATGCATGGCGAGCAACGGCGAGCCCAGCACGGTGGGGTCGCCCTGTGGACCGCGGACGTTGGAAACGTTGAGCGCGAACACCCGCGGACTCATGGCCCAGTGCTCGGCCAGGCGTTCCAGCGACCGCGACCGGCGGCCGAGATCGTTGAACAGGGCGTCGAGCGCATCGGCGTCGTGGGCGGCCTTGCGCTCGCGCGTCTCGGCGGCGATCGCGATCAATCGGACGAGCGGCTCGGGCTCGTCCAGCGGCAGGTGCACGACCATGAACGAATCGCGATTTGCCAGATTCGGCTCGTCGGAGCGGTGCAGGCTCACGGGCACCTTCACCCGCAGCTGGTGCGCCTCGACGCCGATGTTGGTGAGCCAGCGCCGGAGGCCGCCGGCCACCGCCGCGAGCACAACGTCGTTGACGGTTGCGCGTCCCGGCACGGCGTGGGCGAGCTGCTTGAGCTCGTGGAGGGCAAACGTGGACCACGCCACCGCCCGGCGTGGGCCGGCGCGGCGGGCGAGCGGGGAAGGACCACCCTCCGGGGCGAGCTCGCGGCGGATCACGGCAAGGCGCTCCTGCCGGTCGGCCGCGCCGGACGTCCTCCCCGAGGCGCGCTCCGCGCCGGACGCGCGGCTCATACGCCAGCGGACCGCGTCCGCGAACAGCGCGGCGCGCCCGGGCACCACCCCGGGTACCTCCCCTTCGTCGGCGACCGGCACGTCCTGATCGAGCAGCAGCGCTCGCACGATCCTCATCGCGGTCGCCCCGTCCGCCATGCAGTGGTGCAGCCGAAGCACGCCGGCGGTGCGTCGGTCCCCGAGCGCCAACACGTCGAGGGACCACAGGGGGTGCTCGCGATCGAGGCGCGCCTCCATGAGTCCAGCGACCGCGCACTCGAGCGCCGCCTGGTCGCCTACGCGACCGCCGTCGCGCACGTGCCGCTCGATCGCGAAGCCGGGGTCCGGCACCCAGGCCGGCGGCGCGATCCGAAACCGCGCTTCGACGAGCCGGTCACGCAGCCGCGGCACGGCAGCCAGGCGCGGCTCGATGCGGGCCCGGAAGGCTTCCGCGTCGTGCTCGCCGTCCACCACGAGGACCTTGCAGAGGTGCCCGACAACCGCGCCCCGCTCCCGCGCGAGAATGCGCGCGTCTTCAGTGCTGAGCCGCTCGACGGGCACGGCGCCTGAGTATCGCGCTATCGCGGGCAGGCGTCTCCCGAAGTTCTGTTCGGCGAATTAGGGTGCCGCCCGCACGCGCGCGAGCTACGCCCAGGCGTTTCTCGGCGACCTCGTCTGGGATCCTGGTGGCAGCTGATGACCGAGGCCGAGCTACGCGAGCTGCTCGCCGAGTACCTGACGCTGATCGGGAGTCACCCGAGCGCCGAGGAGTTCATGGCCGCCGTGCTCACCGACGACTTCGAGACGGGGTTCGAGGGCGGCTACAGCTGGACGGGCCTCGACGGGTTGCGAGACTTCCTCTCCCAGCGCGAGGGGTTCTTCGACGAGAAGCACACGATCAAGGATGTGCTCGCGATGGAGGAGCCCTCCGACGGCGAGGTGCGGGCGCATACCAGGCTCGAGTTCTTCCTGCGCCGCTGGGAGGCGCCCTCGCCCACCAGCGAAGAGTTCACCGGCTCTTGCTTCCACTACTGGCGCCTGCGGCGCGAGCCCGATCGCTGGCGGGTCGCCGCGCAGATCGTCGAGCGCTTCGAGGACCTGAACGACAACGCCAAGCACCTGTTCGCGACGCCCGACGAGGGTCTCAACCGCTGAGGAGGCCCCGCCAGGGCGGGGCCTCCCCAAACGAATCGACGAGCGCTGCGCTCAGTTGAACGCGTACTCCTCGTAGTCGGCCACGTTGTCCTTCGTGACCGTCGCCGCCGGCACGATCACCTGGCGCGGCACCTCGGGCGGCACGAGCTCCGAGAAGCCCTCGCCGAGGGCGACCAGCCGGGCCATGTTCACCGCCGACGCGGCCATCGCCGGGTTGTAGAGGAAGGTGGCGCGGTACAGCCCGCCCTCCTTGATCTGCGCCATCGCGTCCTGCGAGCCGCCGACGCCCGTCAGGAACATCTCGTCCTCACGGCCGGCGTTGCGGATGGCCTGGACGACGCCCTGGGCCATGTCGTCGTCGTGCGTGTACACGGCGTCGATCTGGTCCTGCGCCTGGAGGATGTTCTCCATCACCTTCAGGCCGGTGTCGGGGTTGAAGTCACCGGGCTGCTTGGCCACGATCTCGACCCCGCCGTCGGGGCAGACCTTCTTCAGCTGGTCGGTGAAGCCCTTGGTGCGCTCCTCGGTCACCGAGATGCCGGCGAGACCCTGGATCTCCACGACCTTGCCCTTGCAGTTGAGCTCTTCGCTGATGTAATCCGCCGCGCTGACCCCGATCTGGTAGTTGTCGCCGAGGATCGTGGCGGTGGCCGCGTCGGGCGCCGAGAACAGGCGATCGACGTTGATCACGGGGATGCCCGCTTTCTCCGCCTTCTGGGCGACCGGCGTGAGCGCCTCGCCGTCCTGGGGCAGCACGACGAGCGCGTCGGGCTTGTCCGAGATCACCTGCTCGATCTGCTGTGCCTGCGAGTCCGAGTCGGCCGCCTCGAGCAGACGGAAATCGACGTCGTCGAACTGCTCCGCCGCCTCCTCGGCGTTCTTCGAGATTGCCCCGAGCCAACCGTGGTCCGTGGGCGGCACGCTCGCGACGATCGTGACGGGTCCACCGTCGCCGCTGGAAGCGGCGTTGCCGCTCTCCTCCTGCGACGCGGTGTCGGCAGCGTTGTTGCCACCACCGCCCTCGTCGTCGTCATCACTGCATGCGGCGGCGCCGAAAGCCAGCAGGGCGGCTGCCGCCATCGCAATCATCAGTCGCCGTAGCGACATGGGTCCTCCTCCTTTGGATGTTGGACTACTCACAGCCGCGCCTCCGGGCGCTGGAGCAAGACCGCCCCGAGGACGATCGCCCCCTTCACGACCTGCTGGACCTCGGTCGAGAGGTCAAGCTGGGTCATCAAGCTGAAGATCAGTGCGAACGTGAGCACGCCGAGGAAGGTGCCCACGATCTTGGCCCGGCCGCCGGCCAGGCTGGTGCCGCCGATCACGACGGCGCCGATGGCGTCGAGCTCGTAGAGGTTGCCGCTCACCGGCGAGGCGCTGCCGAGGCGAGCGCACAGCAGCACCGCGGCGACGCCCACGAGCACGCCCATCAGCACGTAGACGGTGAAGATCGTGCGGCGCACGGGCACACCGGCGATCCTGGCCGCTTCGCGGTTCCCGCCCACCGCCACGACGAAGCGCCCGTAGCGGGTGCGGTTGAGCAGCACCCAGGCGCCGAGCGTGATCCCGAGGAAGACGTAGACCGAGATCGGGATGCCGAGGATGCGGCCCGTGCCGAACCAGAGCAGCGAGAAGGCGGCGGGGTCGCCGAACGAGCCCCCGTTGAGGTCGAGCAGGCTCACCGGCAACTTGTCGTTCAGGAGTAAGGCTATGCCTCTGGCTATCGAGAACATCGCCAGCGTCGCGATGAACGGGACCACCCGGCCGTACGAGATCGAGATCGCGTTGACCGTGCCGAGCAGCGTGGCGAAGCCGATCGCCCCGACGATGAAGACGAGCGTCGAGCCCTCCGGGTCGACCAGGATGCCCCCGAACATGCCCGCGGCGGCCAGCACGGACCCGACGGAGAGATCGATCCCCGAGGTGGCGATCACGAACGTCATGCCCATCGCGAGCACACCCACGACGCTCGCCTGGGTGAGCATGTTGCGGATGTTGTCCCAGGTGGGGAAGCTGTCCGGCTTGAGGATCGCGCCCGCGACGAACAGCAGCACGACCACGATCACGAGCGCGTACTCCTGGAGCGCGAAGCCGCCGAGGCGCCGCTGGGCTCCCGCGCCCTCGATCGCCGCCGCCGGCGCGCCGCTCTCCCCCGCCGTCATCTGACCTCCTCCACGAAGTCCTCCGAATCCGTCGGCACCACCGCGTGCCGGAGTAGCTCCTGCTCGGTCGCCCGCGAGCCGTCGATCTCGAAGACGAGCTCGCCCTCCCGCATCACGAGGATCCGGCTGCAGATCCCCACCAGTTCCTCGAGCTCCGAAGACACCACGAGCACGGCCAGGCCCTCGCCGGCCAGATCGGTGATCACGCGGTAGAGCTCGGCCTTGGTCGCCACGTCCACGCCGCGGGTGGGCTCGTCGAGGAGCAGCACGCGGCAGCGGCGCAGGAGCCAGCGGGCGAGCACCACCTTCTGCTGGTTGCCTCCGGAGAGCTCGCGCACGATCCGGTCCGGATCGTCGGGCACGGTATGGAGCGCGCGCAGGTGCTCCTCGGCGGCTGACCGCTCGGCGCGCACGTTGAGCAGCCCGCGCTGGAAGCGCCCGAGGTCCGCCAGGCTGACGTTCTTGGTGAGGCTCCAGTCGAGCAGGAGGCCCTGCGACTTGCGGTCCTCGGGCGCGAACCCGAGCCCGGCCTCGATGGCCCGGTCTGGGCGGTTCGGCGGCAGGCGCGTACCGTCGACGTACACCTCTCCCTCGTCCGGCTGGTCCAGCCCGTAGATCAGGCGCAGCAACTCGGTGCGCCCGGCGCCCACGAGCCCACCGAGGCCCACCACCTCGCCCGCGCGCAGCTCCAGGCTCACCGAGCGGACCTCTGGGAGGCGCCGCAGGCCGCGCACCTCGAGCACCACGTCCCCGCGATCCGCCGGCCGCTCGGGATAGAGCCGTTCCACCGCGCGGCCGACCATCAGCTCGACGAGCTTGTCCGTGGCCGTCCCGGCGGGCAGACCGGTGGCGGCTGTGCGACCGTCGCTGAGCACGGTCACGCGGTTGCCGATGCGCCGGATCTCGTCCAGGCGGTGCGTGATGTAGACGACAGCGACGCCGTCGGCGGTCAGCCGCCGGACGACCTCGAACAGGGTCTCGATCTCGCCGTCGTCGAGGATCGCCGAGGGCTCGTCCATGATCAGCAGCCGTACGTCGTGCGACAGCGCCCGGGCGATCGACACGATCTGCCGAGCCGCCGGGCGCAGCGAGCCGATCTTCGCGCGCGGGGCGATGCCCTCATGACCGAGGCGCGTGAGCAGTGCGGTCGTCTCGGCGCTCATCTTGTCGAGGTCGAGGAAGGGGCCGCGGCGCGGCTCGTGGGCGAGGAACACGCTCTGCGCGACCGTCAGCTCGTCGACCAGGTCGAGCTCCTGGTAGATCGTGGCCACTCCCCGGGCGAGCGATGCGGCGGGGTCGCCGACCGGCAGCGGCTCCCCCCCGAGGAATATCTCGCCGCCGGTCGGCTCCACCACCCCCGACACGCATTTGATGAGGGTCGACTTGCCCGCGCCGTTAGGACCGAGCAGGCAGTGCACCTCACCCGCACGCACGTCGAAGTCCACGCCCTTGAGCGCCTTGACCCCTGGGAACTCCTTCACGAGGCCGCGCACGTCGAGCGTAGGCGTGCCTTCCATCAGCCCGGCACCGCCTCCGTGGTTGCCACGTCCGTCCATGCGGCGCCGTTGCGAGACGAGGCGAGCACCGACTCCGTGATCCGCACGGCGCGGCGGCCATCGGAGAACCGCGGCAGGCCCTCCGGTGCAGTCTCACCGCGTATCGCGGCGTACGCGTCGGCGACGAACCCGGCGAAGCAGTCGGAGTAACCCTGAGGATGGCCGGCGGGAAGCGTCGTCAAGCGGGCCGCATCCGCCGACAGGCCGGCGCTGTCGCGCGCCGTCAGCGCGATTCCGTCGCGCCGCCCCACCCACAGCAACTCCGGATTCTCCTGATCGAAGGTCAGCGCCTCGGCGGAGGCGTCGAACTCGATCCAGAGGCGGTTCTTCCGGCCCGGTGAAACCTGGCTCACCACAACCGACCCGAGTGCGCCGCCGTCCGTCTCGAATTGGACCAGCGCGAGGTCCTCCGTCTCCACGGCACGCTGTGTGTCGCTGCCGTCGCCGCGCGCGAACGCGGGGCGGTGGGCGGCCTGCTCGCGTTCGGGCACGACGGTCGCGGTCCGCGCCGAGAGCCGCGAGATCCGGTGCCCCGAGACGAACTCCGCCAGGTCGCACCAGTGGGAGCCGATATCGGCGAACGCACGCGAGGCGCCGCCGAGTGTTTCCTCGACGCGCCAATTGTCATCGCCCGGCTCCGAGAGCCAGTCCTGGAGATAGGTGCCGTGCAGCAGACGCAGCTCCCCGCTTCGGCCGTCGCGGAGGCGCTCTCGTGCCTCGCGCACCATCGGGTAGTAGCGGTAGACGAAGGGGACGGCGTTGCCCAGGCCGGACGACGCCGCCAGCTCGACCAGTTGGCGTGCGCCCGCGTCGTCGAGTGCCAGGGGCTTCTCGCAGATCACGTGCTTGCCTGCTTCGAGCGCGGCGCGCGCAAGCGGCACATGCAGGTTGTTGGGCGTGCAGATGTGGACGACGTCGACCTCGGGCGAGTCGACGAGCGCCTCGGCGGAGTCAAACGCGCGCTCCGCATGGACGCGTGCGGCCGCGGCGCGCGCGCTCTCCGGCGAAGAGGCCGCAACCCCCGTCACGCGGCCGCCCGCGAGAACCGCCGATCGGGCGTGCACGGCTCCGATGAATCCCGTGCCGATGATGCCGGCGCGTAGGGAGCCTCCACCCATGAGCCGAACCCTTCCACAAGCTTTTGCCGGATGTCAACCAAAAGTGAGGCGGTTCAATGGCTTCTTAATAGTGATCCTGGCGAACCTGGGCAAAAGTCTGCCTGCGATCGTGCTTTACTGCTCTCGTTGGCCGCGCCCGACGACCACCCCGAGACGGTCCGCCCGCCGGCTGGAGACGCGGCCTCGGCGGGCGCGGTGCTGCGGGTCATCCGCGACGCGGGCACGCTGACGCGCGCGGAGCTGGTGCGCCGGACGGGGCTCGCCCGCTCCACGGTCGCTCAGCGAATCGACACATTGCTGAAGCACGAGCTGATCGTCGAAGCGGGGGTCAACGATTCCACCGGCGGGCGCCCGCCCACGTCGCTGACCTTCAACGACGGCTCGGGTGTGGTTCTGTCCGCCGACCTCGGCGCAACGCATTCGCGCTTGGCGGTCAGCGACCTCGGCGGCGGACAGCTCGCGGAGATCGGGATCGACCTCGACATCGCGGAGGGACCGGACGCCGTCCTCGGCATCGTTCACGGGCAGTTCGGTCACCTGCTCGAAGACGTTGGCCGTGGGGTCGACGACGTACGCGGTATCGGCCTGGGCGTCCCGGGGCCGGTGGCCTTCGACCGGGGCGAGCCCACCAGCCCGCCGATCATGCCGGGCTGGGATGGATTCTCCATCCCTGACTGGTTCGCCGCGCCCTACGGCGTGCCCGTGCTCGTGGACAACGACGTGAACATCATGGCTCAGGGCGAGCACTGGACGCACTGGCGCGAGTGCGGCCATCTCCTCTTCATCAAGGTGGGGACGGGCATCGGCTGCGGCATCGTGGCCGAGGGCCACATCCATCGCGGTGCCAAGGGCGCGGCGGGCGACGTCGGCCACATTCGCCTTGCCGGACACGACGTGGTGTGCCGCTGCGGCAACGTCGGCTGCCTCGAGGCGGTGTCGGGCGGTGCGGCGCTGGCGCGCCGGCTCTCCGAGCAGGGGATCGAGGCGCACACGAGCCGCGACGTGGTGCGCCTGGTCAAGGCCGGCGACGGGACCGCCACCCAACTCGTCCGGGAGGCCGGTCGCAACCTCGGCGATGTCCTGGCGGGATGTGTGAACTTCTTCAACCCCGAGGTCATCGTGATCGGCGGCGACGTCAGCCAGGCCTCGCACCAGTTGCTCGCGGGCGTGCGCGAGGTGATCTTTCAGCGCTCGCTGCCGCTTGCCACCGAGGAGCTACGGGTCGTGCCGAGCCAGCTGGAGGACCGTGCGGGAGTGATAGGAGCAGCGATCATGATGATCGAGCACGTGCTGTCACCGGCGGCGATCGACCGCGCGATCCGGCGCGGAGTCGCGGCCTAGCTATCGCTATGCCATCCGTCGCTTCTCGTTAGGAGCTCTTTTGGTGCGGCTGGGTGGGTTGGCGCCGGGCCGGCCCCGCGTATTGGCTGGGGAAGGAGGTGTTGCTCGTCGGCCGCGGCTGGCCGGACGTGATCGAAGATCGTTCGGCGGCTGTGCTCGGGGAGCGCGAGCTTTCCTGACTTTGACGGCCAGGAGCGGGCAAAGTCAGCACGGTGGCGTCGGGTCAAGTGTTGGGGCTGCCGCGGTGCCGATGCAGATTCGGCAACGTCGGAAACGGGTCGAGGATTATTCGCCGAGAGAGTCAAGCGGCCGCTGTCCCACACACCCTCCCCAGCCCTGACCCGCCGGCGGAAACCGACCCCGGAAGAAGCACCCACCGGGAAGCGGCGGGAGAGCTATAGCTATCGCTAATGGACCGTTATCTCGTCCGCCAGCCCGAGGCGGTGCGCCACCGCCGCCGCCTGCGTGCGCGAGCGGACGTCGAGCTTGGCCAGGATTCGCGACACGTGAACACTCGCGGTCTTCTCCGCCATGAAGAGCTCGCGGCCGATCTCGCGGTTGGTGGCGCCGCGTGCCACGAGCGCCAGGACCTGACGCTCGCGCGCCGTCAGGCCGAAGGGGTCGTCCGGTTCCGCGGCCCGGGCGTGCGGCTCGGCGGGCACGTCCAGCCCCAACCGGCCGCGGCTCGCCAGGCCCTCGATCTCATGGGTCAGCCATCCGGCGCCCAGCCGGCGCGCCGTCTCGAGCGCCGCGCCGGCGGCCTCCGCCGCGGCGGCACGATCGTCGCGCGCCAGGTGCGCCTCGGCCTCCCGCCAACGGGCCAGTGCGGCCGGGTAGGGCCGCTCGAGCGCTTCCCAGGCCGCCGTCGCGGCCGCCCAGAGCGCGGGATCGTTGGCGCCAGATCCGCGGGACGCATCGGCCTCGGCAGTGGCGAGGTGCGCGCGCTGGATCGGCCCGCCGTTCTCGGCTGCCGTTCGAACCTGCTCCCGGAACACGCCTAGCCGCTCGAGCGCCCGGGCAGCCTCGGGATCGCCACCGACGTCTCGCGCCCGCTCCGCGGCGTCGGCCTCCACCGCCACGCCGGCGGTGGCCAGGTTGCCGAAACGGGCGAGGTCGTCGGTGCTGTGCTCGAGCCGGCCGAGCAGCGTCTCGACGGTCTCGCGGGCAGCGTCGAGATCGCCCCTCCGGCGCAGCAGCTCGGCCTGGAGACCGCCGATCGGTGCCAGGAACTGCGGCTCGGTCGAGTCCTCGAGCGTCGGGCGCATGCGCTCCAGCCACTCGGCGGCCTCGGCGTGTTCACCCCGGCCCATGGCCAGGTTGAGGCGGCCCAGCTCGATCACGAGCATCGTGCGGTCGTCGAAGCGGCGGCCCGGTTCGGGCAGCGCCCGGGCCGCCTCCTCCCAGTCGCCCAAGTCGAATGCGATTTCGCCCTTCATCAGGTTGAGCCACTGGTGGGTATTGGGGCTGGCCGCGAGCTCGTCGGCGCCTCGGCGCGCCGCCTCGATCGCGTCGCGGCTGCGGCCGGCGGCGTGCAGCGCATCGGCCAGGTTCACCGCCGCAGCGTCGATCTCGAGCGGGTCGCCGCGCTCGACGGCGATCTCGCCCGCCCGCCTGAGTGCGGCGGTGCCCTCCTCGATCTCGCCCAGCGGAATCAGAGCCGTCCCCAGCACGTTGAGTGCAACGCCGAGCGAGGCGGCGTCGCCGCATGCCTCCGCCACGCCTTGTGCCTCGCGCGCCCGCTCCACGCCCTCGCGCAGGCGCCCCTGGAACATCTGGCCCCGGGCCCACATCGCCAGGAGGGCGGCGCGCTCGGGCGAGTCCTCGCCGGGAGGCAGCAGCCGCTGGCCGGCGCGCAGGGTCTCGAGCGCCTCGTCGGCGCGGTTGAGGTGCCACTGGAAGCGTGCCAGGCGCGCCATCATCCTCGCCGCCTTTTGCGGCTCGGCCGTCGTGTCGACGCCCTCGAGGGCGGTGCGTAGGAGCGCCTCCGCCCGGCTTCGCCGGCCCCCAAGGTTGTGGACCTCGGCCGCCCGCCACATCAGGTCGACGCGCTCGAGCCCGGCCACGGCCTCGGCGTTCGGGACCTGGTCCCAAAGCTCCAGGGCGCGCTCGAGCAGCGCAGCCGCCTCGCTCGGGGCGCGCACGGCCTCGGCGGCCGCCGCGGCGCGCACGCTTGCCGCCAGCGCGGTGGTGTGGTCGCCGGCCGCGAGGCGGTGGGAGGCGATCGCGGCGCTGATTGCGACGCTCGTGTCGCCGGACGCCGACCGCCGCTCGAGCGCTTCGGCGAGCGCGCGGTGCAGCTCGATCCGCTCGCCCGGCAGCAGATCGTCCTGCACCACCTCGCGCAGGAGCGCGTGGCGGAACGTGTGGCTGCCATCGGCGTCCACGACCACGAGATGATTGGCGACCGCGGCGCGCAGGCTCTCCTGGACTTCGTGCGCGTCAAGCGCCGCGGCCTCGGCGAGCAGCTCGTGGTCGAGCCGGCCGCCGACCGCGAGCACACGCAGGAGGCGTTGTGCGGTCTCGGGTAGCCGATCGATCCGCAGCATGAGCGCGTCGCGCAGCGTCCGGGGGAGGGCGCCGCGGCCGTCGAGGCCCGCCGCCAAGAGCTCCTCCATGAACAGCGGGTTGCCCTCCGAGCGGGCGTAGAGCCGCTCCACCAGCTCGGCGGCCGGCGGGGTGCCGAGGATGTCGCTCAGCGCGCTTGACAGCTCGTCGCGCGTCAGGGGCGCGAGCTCGACCCGGCGCACGCGTGCGTCACGCTCCAGCTCGGCCAGGAGGGGACGGAGGGGATGACGGCGGTGCAACTCGTCGAGCCGGTACGAGGCCACGACGAGCACGCGCTCGTCGAAGAGGCTCCGCGCCAGGTAGGCGAGTAGCGCGCGGGTGGAGCTGTCGGCCCAATGGATGTCCTCCAGCACGAGCAGCACGGGGGCGCGCTCGCCAAGCTCGTGCAGCAGCGTGAGGACGGCCTCGAACAGTCGACCCTGGGCGCCCGGGTCGCGGCCGTGAGGGCCGGCGGGCCCTTCGCCCAGAGCCGGCATCAGTGGAGTGAGCTCGGCGCGCGCGGCGGCGGGGAGGGCGGCGAGCACCGCGTCGTCGTCCCGGGCCAGCGGCCGAAGCGCCGCCAGGAGGGGAGCGTAGGGAAGCTCGCCGTCGCCGAGGTCGACGCACTCGCCCGAGAGGGTGTGGCCACCGCGCTCCTCGGCGCCCGCGACGAGCTCGGCCACCAGTCGGGTCTTGCCCACCCCGGAGTCGCCTGCCACGAGGGCGAGGGAGGGGGCGCCCGATTCCGCGTCCGCGAACGCGGCCTCGAGCTCGGCCAACTCTCCCTCGCGACCGACCAAGCGGGAACTCGTAACCCGAGTGGCCATGCCCCGCAGTATGGCGGCGGGCTACTTCTCGAAGACCTGGCCACTCGTGGGCCTTGCGCTCGCAGGCGGGCTGGCGCATATGCACCTTGACCGGCATAGATAGCGCGTATATATTCTCGCTATCTATGCGCGAGCACTTCCTCGCCCTTCTCGCCCGCGAGAGCGGCTACGGGTACGAACTGGGGCAAACGCTGCAGCAGGAATTCGGAGAGCTGTTGCCGGCGCTGAACGCGGGGCAGATCTACTCGACGCTTGCGCGGCTGGAGCGCGATGGTCTGGTTGTGGGCCACAGCGTCACGGGCGACAGTCGCCGCAAGCGCGTGTACGAGCTCACCGAGGCGGGCCGCGCTGCGCTGGCGCGCTGGGTCGAGACTCCGGTTCCGGGGACGCGGCTCAAGGACGAGTTCTTCATGAAGTTCGTCGTCGTCGTCTCCGCCGGGCTGGCGGAGCCGAAGGACGTGATCGAGAGACAGCGACGCGAGTATCTGCAGTCGCTTCGCGACCTCGACGCGCTGCTTGCAACCAACGGCAAGGGTGCCGCCGCCGAGCTGCTCGTGGAGGGCGCGGTCCTTCACGCGAAAGCGGACCTGGAATGGCTCGACTTGATCGAGCAGCGCCTGACGGCGCGGGAGGAATGGAGATGACACACGTGCTCGAGGCGCGAAGCCTCGCGAAGACCTACGACACCGGCGGCGCGAAGGTCTTGGCCCTCCGCGGCGTCGACCTCGCGATTGCACGGGGCGAGTTCGTCGCGATCATGGGGCCGAGCGGGTGCGGCAAGTCGACCCTGCTCAACCTGCTCGCCGGCCTCGATCGTCCGACCGCGGGGCAGGTCTGGCTCGACGGCGAACGGATCGACCAGCTGAGCGAGACCGAGCTCGCGCGGTTGCGTCGCCGGCACATCGGGGTCGTGTTCCAGTTCTTCAACCTGATGCCCACGCTGTCGGCAGTCGAGAACGTCGAGCTGCCGCTGCTGCTGGTCGGCCGGCGCCGGAAGGATGCCCGGCGATCCGCGAACGAGCTGCTGAGCGAGCTTGGCATCGGTGACAAGCACGCCGCCGCTCCGGTCCAGCTCTCGGGCGGGCAGCAGCAGCGCGTCGCGCTCGCACGAGCGCTCGCGAACACTCCGGACATCGTGCTCGGCGACGAGCCGACGGGGAACCTCGACTCTGCGGCGACCCGCGAGGTGCTCGGGCTTCTGCGTGCCGCCCGCGACCGCGGTCAGACGGTGCTGCTCGTGACCCATGACGCGCGCGTCGCCGCGGCGGCGGA
The DNA here is from genome assembly GCA_963751835.1 of uncultured Thermoleophilaceae bacterium. Lineage (GTDB taxonomy): Bacteria > Actinomycetota > Thermoleophilia > Solirubrobacterales > Thermoleophilaceae > JACVRW01. The sequence goes on from CAVVWD010000014.1 coordinate 179,156, forward strand.
TCGGGTGATCACGCTCCGCGATGGACTCGTGTCCGACGAGACCGAGCTGCAGGCTGCGCGCCCGGTCGCGCTTCCCTTCGAGAGCGACGGGCGGACATGACCGCGACGCTGATCAGGCTCGCGTTCGCGGGTATCCGCTCACGCCTGCTAGCGAGCGTGCTCACGCTTCTGCTCTCGAGCGCCGCGGCCGCAACCATCGTGCTCGCTCTGGAGGTGGGCGCGACCGCGCGCGATCCCTGGCAGCGGACATTCGAGGCGGCCAACGGCGCACACGTGCTCGCGAACGTGCCCTCGCAAGCCGACGCCCGCGCGATCGCGGCGCTCCCCGGCGTCGCCGAGCGTGACGCACCCGTCCCGATCGCGGCCGCGAGCGTCGCGCGACGCGGCGGCACGGACCGGTTGCTGCTCGCCGGACTCCCTGCCCGTCCACGGGTCAACACGCCGGTGCGCGACCGCCGGCTCGGGGCTGCGTGAGGACGGCATCGTGCTCGAGCGCAGCTTCGCCGACGCCCTCGGACTCGAGGTCGGAACGCCGCTCCGGCTCGCGGCCGCGGGCGGTCCGATCGAGCTGCCCATCCTCGGCACGGCGATCTCCCCCAGTCAGCCGCGCTACCCGCGCAGCAACCCGGGCCTCGCCTGGGTCACGCGCACCACACTCGAGCGGATCGAGCCCGATCGCAGCCGCTGGAGCTGGAACCAGGCGATCCGCCTGACGGGCGCCGCCGCGGCGCCCGCCTTCGCCGCGCGCGCCGCGGCATCCTTGCCGCCAGGCGCCGCGTCCGTTGTCACCTGGGAGGACCAGCGGGCGGAAGCGCTGCGCGACGCGCAGCCGATCGGGATCATCCTGACGACCTACACGATCGTGCTGCTGGTCGTGGTATTCGCGGTCGTGGCGATCCTCGTCGGCGCCCGTGCGAGCGCGCAGCACCGCGAGATCGGGCTGCTGAAGGCCGTCGGCCTCACGCCGCGTCAGGTCACCGCCGTGTTCGCGCTGGAGTCCGCTGCGCTGGGTCTGATCGCCGTGGTCATCGGCTTCGCGATCGGGGCCCTGCTCGCGCCGCGGCTCGCCGCCCCTGCCGCCGAGACGATGCTCGGCTCGCCGACGACCGCGGCGAACCCATGGCACCTCCTCATCGCCGGCATCCCCGTCCTGCTCGTGCTCATCGGCAGCGCGCGCTCGTCGACCCGGCGCGCCACCCGCTTCAGCGCCCTGCAAGCGATCCAGGCCGGCACCCCAGCGCCCGCCCCGCGATCGCGTCTCGTGCGGACCATCGCCCGCGCCTCCTTGCCCATACCGCTCGCCATCGGCCTCAAGGACCTCGTCGCCCGACGCCACCGGGCCATCCGGCTTGCCGGCGCGATCGCCGTCACCGGTGCGGCGATCGTCTTCGCGCTCTCGATGAAAGCCTCGCTCGATGCCCAACCGAGCGGCGAGATCAGCGACGTTACCGACGAGCTCCCTGTGCTCGTCTACACCCTCGATGCCGTGCTCCTCCTGATAACCGCGACGACCCTCGTCGCGATCGCGCTGCTGTCCGTCCGCGAGCGCATCCGCGATTACGGCGTTCTCAAGGCCATCGGCCTCACCCCCAGAGAGATCGCCTCAAGCGTCGTCAGCGCCCACGCCGCCGTGGCGCTGCTCGCCGCGCTCCTCTCGATTCCGGTGGGTATCGGCCTCTACGTCACCGTCTTCGGAATCGCCGGCGGAAGCGCCGAAGACCGCGTGATCGCCCCGTGGTGGTGGCTCGCGCTCGTCCCGATCGGGACCGTGCTGTTGGTCGTCGCTGCCACTAGCCTCCCGGCCCGCCTCGCGACGCGAATCCCCACCGCCGACGCCCTCCGCTACGAATGACGACAAGCCTCGCAGCGCGAGCCGATCGCGAGCGCTAGCTGTAGGAACCGACCAGGTTGTTCCCGTGCTGGAGCGCGTTGAGGCGGTCCAGGGGAGCTTGGTGGCCGAGGGAGCCGTGTGGTCGGCGGCGATTGTAGAAGTCGAGCCAGCCGGAGAGGGCTGCGGCGCGTTCGGCGGAGGAGCGGTAGATGGCGGCGTAGGCCCAGCCGGCGAGCAGGGTTCGGATGAACCTTTCGGCCTTGCCGTTGGTGCGCGGCCGGTAGGGGCGGGTGCGTAGGTGCTTGATGCGCAGCGCCCTGCAGGCGGCGGCGTGGGCGATCGAGAGGTAGCCGGGGCCGTTGTCGGTCATCACGCGCTCGACCCGGATCCCGTGGGCGCGGTAGAAGGCGAGCGCCCGACGCAGGAACCCCACGCACGTCTTCGCCTTCTCGTCGCCCAGCACCTCGACGTAGGCGAGCCGGGTGGCGTCATCGATGCAGATGTGCACGAACTCCCAGCCCGCGCCGCGCGAGCGCCGGCCGGGGCCCCTGTTGCCGGTGGCGCGGTGGCCGGCGCCTCGGTGGCCGATGCGGCCGAGCTTCTTGACGTCGATGTGCAGCAGCTCGCCGGCACGGCCGCGCTCGTAGCGATTGGGCGGCTCCGGCGGCTCCAGGCGCGAGAGCCTGCCGAGCCCTGTCCGGGTCAGGATGCCCTGCACCGTCGAGAGCGCCATCCCGAGCGCCGCGGCGATCTCCGCGCCCGTCAGGCGCACCCGCCGCAGCGCGGCGATCGCCTCGACCCGGTCCTCGGGCGTCGCGCCCGCCTGGCGCTTGGGTGCCGAGCGGCGGTCGGCGAGACCGGCCTCGCCCTCCTCGCGGTAGCGCCGCACCCACTTGCTGGCCGTGCGCTCGCTCACCTCGGCGGCCTCGGCCGCCTCGCTGAGCGACCAGCCCTCCTCGACGACCCGCCTGGCAAGCCGCAGCCGCTGCTTCGGTGTCAGGGCCGCGTTACCGTGGAGCTTCATCCGGTGACCTCCTTGGGTCTGGGTGGCTTCGACACCCCCAGCCTCCAAGGAGGCCCGGATGAACAACGTGGTCAGGTTCTACAGCTAGACCGCCTTCCCTTGGATGGTGGCGCCGGGTCGGTCTCGCGTATGGGGCTGGGGAAGGGGGGTTGGGCTCGACGGCCGCGGCTGGCCCAGGCGTGATCGAAGATCGTTCGGCCGCCGTGCGGCGGAAATTCGAGCAATCCTGGATCGACCCCCCATACGGTGGTCAATGCAGGACAGGTGGCGCCAGATCCCGAGTTGGCTTTGCCCGATGCCGATAAAGATTCGGGAAGATCAAAGGTGAGCCGAAGCTTGTTTGCCGTAAAGGTCGCAGCGGCCGCCGTCCACGACCCCTTCCCCAGCCCTGGCCCGGCCGGCGGAGATCGAAGCGAACGGGACCACCGCCCAGACCCCGACGCCGGTCACGACGGCCGTGGCAAGAGCATTGCGTCCGCTCAGTCCGCCAGGCGCGCCGGAACCGTCACAACGCGGTCGATGGTCGCGCCTGCGTACCAGGCCGGCAGCTGGTCGTCCGGCGGTCATGTGGTCCCGAGCTGCACGATCATCACCTGCGCGGCCAACGAGCTGGCCCCCCCCGATCCACGACCGCATGCCGGTCGTCCTCGCCGGCCGCGAGGCATGGCACGCCCGGCCGGACCCCTCCCTCGACAGCTCTGCCGCACGCGAGCTGCTCTCGCCACTCTCCGCCGCACGAAATGGTCGTGCAGCCGGCGAGCCCCGTGGTCAACCCGACCCGTAACGACGGGCCGAGCTGTCTGCTCCTTCCGGGAGGCCGATCTGTGGGCGGTGCTGCCCCGCACCGGGCCTCAGCGGATCAGGCGCCGCGGGATCTCCTCCACCCGATCGACGACCGCTCCCTGGAGATGACTCGAAGGCCGGCCCCCGGCGGGGTCGAGCCAGTGATCCGCAGGATAGGCACCGTGGCCGGCGTGACGTCGCCGTTGCGGTCGAAGCGGAAGCTGCCAAGGAGGCCGTCGCGGACGCGGCTCGCCTTGAGCTCCTCGAGCACCGAGGCACGAGTTCCGTCCGAGCGCGCGATGGCCTGGAGCACCAGCTCGGCCGTCTGCGCCGCCTCCAGCACGAAGCCCCCTTCGGTGTCCCCCGGGCCGAACTCGTCCAGGAAGCGCTGGGCGGCGGGGGACAGCTCGAGCTCCGCGCGAGGGAGGTCGAGGTGGCCACGTACAGCCCGCGCGCCGCGGGCCCGACCTGCTCGAGCACGTCCGGAACGCCGTCTGCGAAGTAGTGGCCGGCCAGGATCGGCACCCGCCGCCCGAGCCTGGCGCGGAGCGCTCTCAGCAGCCGGTCGCCGCCGAAGTAGGGGTCGGCGCCGAGCACGACCGCCTGCGCCCCGGAGCGCGCCACCCGCTCCGCGAGCGCGTCGTAGCTCTTCGCCTCGGGGTCGAACGCCGCCGAGCCGGCGATGCGGACCCCGAGCCGCCGCGCGGCCGTGCTGGAACGGGTCGGCCAGCAGGTCCTTCCAGAAGCCTCCGCGCTCGTGGACCACGTAGACCCGCCTCAGACCCGAGCTGCTTCGCCAGCATGGCCTGGGCGACGCCCTGCAGGTCCTCGCGGGGGCATCACCCGGAGGAAGTTGCGCACGCCGGTCGGGTAGTACGACCTGCGGCTCGCCCGCGGTAGCCGCCCGTGCTGGGCGAGCCGGCCGCCGCGGGTCAGCCCGGGATGGGTGCTCGATGGGGCTGATGATCGCCAGCGGCCCGCCGGGGGCTCGGTTCATGATCGGGATCTCGACCTGGCCGCAGAAGGAGTACCAGGGGCCGATCACCGCCACGAGCTGCTCGGCGTGTGCGTAGGCGGACGCGTTCGCGGCGCACTTGCGGAACTCGAAGCCGCCGGTCTGCGGCGGTGGAGACGTCGCACGACCGGTAGCCGACGGTGTACTCGCCCGCCCGGAAGCCGCGCCGCTCGAGCGCGTACCGGATCGCGCTCTGCCATCGCGCGCGGGCCGGCGCTGTCGGAGCCCTGGAGCGGGAGGTCCGAGGCGATCAGGACGTCCGGGCTTCCGCCGCCGGACGACGACCTCGCCGCAGGCGGACGCCGTGAGGGCGCCCTCGGTCGTCCCTCCCGCCACGCTGACCCAAGCGGCGCCCGCGCCGGCCGCGATGGCCTGCGGAGCGCCGATCGAGGTCCTCGCGGTGACGCTGTTCGTGCCGGGATCTATCCGGGCGACTGTGCCGTCCACGTAGTTGCCAGTCCACGCCGCCCCGTCGCCGAAGGCCACGAAGCTCGCCCCGACGCCCGACGTCGATCGTCCTCCTGATCGGCTGCCGGCCCGGGCTCGATCCGCCACAGGAGGCCCGGTTCCGTCTCCAGCACCCACACCGACCCGGCGCCGACGGCCACGCCGTCCGTTGCGTCGTTGCCAACGCGAATCGTCCGCGCAACCCGGTTCGTGCGCGGATCGATCCGCGTGACGGCCGGCGGACCCTCCTCGCCGAGCGGACCCTCCTCGCGGAGGTACCAGACCCCCTCCTCGCCGGCCGCGATCGTCCACGCGCGGAATTTCTCTTCGATCGTCGCGACGAGCCGTCCGCTCTCGGGATCGATGCGCGCCACGCTGCCGTCGGGGTTGATCGCCCAGACCGCGCCGGCGCCCACCGCGAGCCGGGGGACGCCCGCGACGGGGTAGACCCCTCCGCTGCCCCGTAGCGGCACGGTTCGCGTGATCCGGCCCGAGTCGGGATCATCCGCGAGATGCTGACCGTGGTGTTCGTCTCGCCCCGCCCCCCGGCGTTCCCGATCCAGACCGCGCCCTCGCCGGCTGCGAGCTCGCTCGGCACGCCGCGGGTCTCGAACGTCTCGGTGACCTCCTTCGTCTCCGGGTCGATGCGCGAGACGGTCTGGTCCTCGTTGTTCAGCGCCCAGACCGCGCCCTCGCCCACCGCGACGTTGCCCGGGGCGCGTCGCGTGACTCGGTGAACGCGGCGACGCTTCCGTCCGCCGGGTCGATCGCGGCGATCCCGTTTCCGATCGGCTCGGTGCCGGTGTCGTCGCCGCCGGTGAGGGCGACGATCACCAGCGGCGATGACCCCGGCCAGCAGGAACAGCCCGGCGGCGAGGATTGCCGGTCCCCGCCGAAGCAGCCCGCGCGGCAAGAGCTGCCGGCGCGCGGCCCGAGGAGCCCCGAGTCCCAGCGCGTTCGCCGCCGCATCGATCAGCTCGGTGCAGCTGCCATACCGGTCCTCCCGGTCCTTGGCGAGCGCCTTGCGGAGCACCGGGTCGAGTCGCGGGTGCCCGCGCAGCGGGCGCGGGATGCTCCTGCATGTGCGCCCACAGGATCTCGGCCTCGGTCGGGCGCCGGAACGGCGGCGCGCCGGCCAGGCACTCGTACAGCACGCAGCCCAGCGCGTAGACATCGGCGCGGCCGTCGACCGGGTCGCCGCGGATCTGCTCGGGCGCCAGGTAGTCGAGCGTGCCGACCACGCGGCCCGTGTCGGTCGAGTCTCCACCGAGCTGCTTGGTGATGCCGAAGTCGGTCAGGTAGGCATGCCCGTCCTCGTCCAGCAGCACGTTCGCGGGCTTAACGTCGCGATGCACCAGCGCGCGCCGGTGGGCGGCGTCGAGCGCGTCCGCGACGTCGGCCAGCAGCGCCAGCGTCCGCTCCGGCGGGAGCTTCCCCTCGCGCTCGAGGATCGTTCGCAGGTCGCTGCCCTCGACGAACCGCATCGCCAGGTAGAGCTGGCCGTCGTGCTCGCCCGCCTCGTAGATCGGGATCACGTGCGGATGGTCGAGCGACGCCGCCAGCCGCGGCTCGCGCAGGAAGCGCTCCCGGAAGCGCTCGTCCTCGGCCAGCTCCGGAGCGACCAGCTTCAGCGCGACCGGCCGGTCCAGCGACAGGTCCGTCGCCCTGTACACGACACCCATCCCGCCGCGCCCGACCAGCTCCTCAACGCGGTAGCCCGCGAAGATCATGCCGCGGCTCAAAGCTGCCTTCATGCTGCGCTCCCCAAGGGGGCCGAGTCCATGAACGACCGTACCATGCGAGGGGCGGCGCCACCGGGCGCCGCCCCTCGTGGGCAGACGGGGTCGCGCGGGTGGCTCAGTGAGCCGCCACCCCAGCGCTCCGGCCGCGCCTGCGCCCGGTCAGCATCAGCGCCGATCCGGCCGCGATGCTCATGAGCGCCAGCATGCCGGCCGCGCCGATGCCTGCGTCGGCCCAGTCGAAGCCGCCTGAGGGCCCGCGGACCGCGACGACAGGGGAAGCCGCCCTTATCTCGCCGATGATCCGATTCACCATCTGCTGGACCTCGGGGGACTCGACCAGCCTGCGCTCCGAGTCCGTGTAGATGCCGGGCGTTGCCGCGTGCGTGACTGGCGCGGACGGCAGGTCCCGTGCGGCGTCGGCCGCGTCGGGCGAGCCGTAGTCCCGCTCGAGCACATACGGGCCGCTCTTGGACTCGTCGCCGTGGGCGGCGGCTGTGCCGGAATGCATGTCCTCATACGTGGCGGCGGACGCCGGCGTGGCGCACACAGCCAGGAGGGCCGCGGTGGTGAGGATGTGGCTACGTCGAAGCATGTCTCCTCCTTCAGGGCCGGCCGCCTCATGCGGCCGGATTCGCGGACCAGCTTCCGCCCTGCCGGTTGCAGCGCGGGTAGGTGCCGGGTAGACGCCGGTAAACGGCGTCCGGCTAGCGCGCGTGTCCCGTCAGCGACCAGCTGAAGGGCGTGCGGGTCTCGGCCGGCGCGAGGCCGTCCGGTCGCCTCCCGCGCCGGACGAACACCGTCGGCGCCGGTGGGGCAATCGCGAGCTCGCCCCGCACGCGGCCGAGTCCCTCCTCGCGCCAGCGCTCCGACAGCCCGACCACGAGCAGCGCGGCTCCCTCGGCGAGTGCCGCGATGCCCTCCCGGCCGGGGCTCGCGAGCAACGGCTCGGCGACGATGCCGGCGGTGCGCTGGACGATCAGCGAGGCGTCGGCGAGCAGCCGGCTCGCGTCGCGTGCCTCTTCGCCGCCGTCGGCTGCGGACCCGATCAGCCGCAGCCGGGCGTCTGTGGCGCGGGCAACCCAAGCGCCGAGCCTGAGCGCCGCCCAGTCGTGCGCTCCGGCGCCGAACGGCACCACCACGGGCCCCTCACGAAGCGAGCCGCCTGCCTCCGCAAGCAGGGCCACGTCGCAGGGCGCCTGCTCGAGGACCACGCGCGCGTCGCCGTCCAGCGGCGACGATCCAGCATCCATCAGGAGCAGGTCGACGTTCTCCTGGCCGGTGAGCCGCACGATGTCCTCGCCGCGCCGGGGCGAGGAGAACGCCGCGGTCCTGGCGGCGTGCCCGGCGGCCAGCAGCTGGTCGCGGCGCTCGGCAAGAGCCGCGGTGGCGGCAGCCAGCTCCGCCGGCGGGACGACGCCCGCGACGATCAGCTCGTGAGGGGACTCCGAGGCCGCGAGCGGCTCGGCGAGGCGAAGCAGCGGGTCGAGGCCGGGCAGCGCCCGCGGCACGATCAAGAGCGCGCGTTCCGTCACCGGCGCATCGGGCGCCGCCGCCTCCCGCGGCGTGCCATCGGCCAGGTCGAGCGCCGGGTCCTGGCGCAGGATCGCCTGCTCGAGCCGCTTCAGCTCCTCGCTCGGCTCGAGGCCGAGCTCCTCCGAGAGCTCGCGCCGAGCCACGCGGTAGGCGTCGAGGGCCTCGGCCTGGCGGGCCGAGCGGTAGAGGGCGAGCATGAGCTGGAACCGCAGCCGCTCCCGCAGCGGGTTTCGGACGATCAGCGCCTCGACCTCGCCGACCAGCTCGGCGTCGCGCCCGACTGCCAGGTCGGCATCGATCCGCTGCTCGAGGACGGCCATCCGGAGCTCCTCGAGCCTGGCGATCTCGGGCTGGGCGAACGGCTCGTAAGCCAGGTCCGCGAGCGGCGGCCCACGCCAGAGTGCAAGCGCATCGCGAAGCTTGCGCGCCGCCCTGTGCGGATCGGTCCGTCGCGCCTCGCCCGCCAGCTGCTCGAAGCGGGCCAGATCGAGCTCGGACGGGTCGACCTGGAGCATGTAGCCGGGCGCGTGCGTGGCGAGCCGGCGGTTGCCGAGCTGCTTGCGCAGCCGTGAGACGTAGACCTGGACGCTCTTCGCGCACGTGGCCGGCGGCGTGGCCCCCCATAGCTGGTCGATCAGCTGGTCGGTCGAGACCACCTCGTTCGCCTGGAGCAGAAGGATCGCCAGGAGCGAACGCTGCTTGACCCCGCCGAGAGCAAGAGGCCGATCACGCTCGACCACCTCCAGTGGGCCAAGGAGCCGAAAGTCCATACCCGGGTCGTTGCGACCGTAGCATGGGCGCGATGGCGATTCTCACCGAGGACATGAAGCGTGTCGTCCGCGAGCAGCGACTCGGGTTCTACGCGACGGTCTGCGGGGATGGGTCGCCGAATCTGTCGCCGAAGGGGACCACTCACGTGTGGGACGATGACCATCTCTTCTTCGCCGACATACGCTCGCCGCAGACGGTGGCAAACATTCGCCCGCCTCCACGAGCGACTCGAGTTGCCGAGCACACGCGTGGTCCGCGACGACTGATCAGGATCGTCGTTCGGAGACGATGAGCCGCATGCCTGCGTCGAACGCCTGCAGCGTGCGGAGATTGCCGAAGCGCTCATCCCACGCGCCGCTGTCGAGATCGCGCGCGACGGCCGCGACGACGCGGTCGACCACCGCCGGATCCATACGGGCGAAGCCCGAGGTCGCGCTGCGGGCCCCCGCGTCGAGCACCCGCTCGGGGTGTGCCCAGAAGGAGCCAAGCGTCCAGTCGGGCGTGTCGCGCGAGATCAGCACGGTCTCCGTCGAGACGTGTCCGCCGAGCCAGACCGCCAGCCGCTCGGGCGCCGGGAAGATACGGCGGTCGAGCTCGGCGACCTCTGGGAGATACTCGCGCATCAGCCACATCTCCCCGGACACGGCTGGGTCATAGGTGACGATCACCACAGGCCCGCGGGCGACCCGGCGCAGCTCGCGCACACCGCGCTCTTGGTCGTCGTCCCAATGGTGGACCGTGAGGACGGCCATGGCCGCGTCCACGGCGTCGTCGCGCAGAGGCAGCGCCGAGGCCCTCGCGCGGATGGCCGGCGCGAGACCGGGCGGGCGCTGCGCCGCCATCACGTCACTCGGCTCGATTGCGACCACGTGGCGGTCGCGGGGCTCGTAGGATCCCGCGCCCGCGCCGACGTTGACCACAGTTTGGGCGTCGCCCAGTGCCGCGTGGATGAGCGCCCGCAAGCCAGGATCTTCGCGACGCGTCGCGGCATAGCTGCTCCCGATCTTGTCGTAGCGCGCCCCCGTCACGAGCCTGCGGCCGGGTCTCTGAGAGTCGCCTGATCGTCTCGAGGGGTGGAGTCGCTAAGTGTTCCGCTCACCTGACGCTGACGGTAGTCGGGCCCGTCTGCCGTGTGGCTCGCGCCGACGCGCCGATGAGCCTGTCCGCCTTCCGCGGTCCTAAATGGGAGAACCCAACAAACCGGAAGATCAAAGGGAGCAACGATGAGCTTGAGCGGATACAAGGTCAGGGCATCGATCGCCGTCTCCGACATCGCTCGGGCGGCTGAGTTCTACGAACGAAAGCTCGGCCTCTCCCCGGCAGAGACTCAGCCCGACGAGAGCCGGATCTACGCGTGCGGGGGCGGCACCTCGCTGCACGTCTACGCCTCTCCCGCCCACGCCGAGAAGGCGCCCGCGACCTTGGCCACCTGGTACGTGGCCGACGTCGAGAAGGTTGTCGACGAACTCGGCTCGCGCGGCGTGACGTTCGAGCGCTACGACGACCCCTCGCTGAGCGCCGACGAGAAGGGGATCCACGAGCTCGACAACGGTAGGGTCGCCTGGTTCAAGGATCCCGACGGCAACACCTTCGCGGTCGAACAGTAGGGCCGCCGAGGCGAGCCATGCCCAGACCGATCGCGCACGGGGAGGACCAGGCGCTCGTCGCGGCGCTCTGCCGCGGCGACGCGGATGCGTTCGCGACGCTCGTCGACCGCCACAGCCCCGCGATGATCCGCGTCGCGATGGCCTACGTGCCGACCCGGGCCACCGCCGAGGAGGCAGTCCAGGAGACCTGGATCGGTGTGATGCGCGGAATCGACGGGTTCGAGGGCCGCGCCTCGCTCAAGACGTGGATCTTTCGCATCCTCACCAACGTGGCGATGCGCAACGGCGCCCGCGAGCGGCGGAGCATGCCGTTCTCCGCGCTCGCCGAAGCGGAGAACACCGGCGAGCCGTCGGTCGACCCCGATCGATTCCTCCCGGCGGACCACGAGCTCTTCCCCGGTCACTGGACGATCATGCCGGCGCGCTGGCCGACGCCTGAGGAGGGCCTCCTGGCCGGCGAGACCCGCAAGGTGATCACCGCCGCGATCGCCGAGTTGCCCGCGGCGCAGCGAACCGTGATCGCGCTGCGGGACGTCGAGGGTTGGACCTCGGAGGAGGTCTGCGAGGCGCTGGAGATCTCGGCCGGGAACCAGCGGATCCTGCTCCACCGCGCGCGCAGCCGGGTCCGCAACGCGATCGAGAGCTACTACGGCGCGGTCGAGGAGATCGACTATGACGCCGTAACGGCGGAGCTGATGGGCGACACTGCGAAGAAGGAAACGGATTCCGAGTGATGGCCGACCACGTCCATAACCAGTCTGAGGAGCTCGCCTGCGTCCACGTGGTCGAGCTCGTGACCGACTACCTCGAGGGCGCGCTGCCCGAAGCCGACGCGCGGCGACTGGAGCGCCACCTGGGGACCTGCCCGGGGTGCACCGAATACCTCCAGCAGTTGCGGAAGATCGCCGGCTCGCTCAGGGGTCTCACGGAGGAGTCGTTCCCGGCCGAGATGCGCGCCGGCCTGATGGCCGACTTCCGCGGCTTCCGCAACCGCTGAGCCGCCCTGTAACGCCTGGCTCTCCCGCTGTAACAGGGAGGGCATGACGCGGAGAAACGCACAAGCCACCCGGCGTGAATGGATCGGCCTCGCGGTGATCGCGCTGCCGTGCCTGCTCTACGCGATGGACCTCACCGTCCTCACGCTCGCTGTGCCATCGCTCAGCGCCGACCTCGGGCCGACCAGCACTGAGCTGCTCTGGATCGTCGACATCTACGGCTTCCTGGTCGCCGGCCTCCTGATCACGATGGGCACGCTGGGCGACCGGATTGGCCGTCGCCGGCTGCTCCTGATCGGCGCCGGAGCGTTCGGGGTCGCCTCGGTGGTCGCGGCGTTCTCGTCGAGCCCCGAGATGCTGATCGCCTCGCGCGCGCTGCTCGGAATCGCCGGCGCGACGCTCGCCCCCTCGACGCTCGCTTTGATTCGCAACATGTTCGAGGACGATCAGCAGCGGACCGTCGCGATCGGGATCTGGATCACGAGCTTCTCGGTCGGCGCGGCGATCGGCCCGCTGGTCGGCGGGCTCCTGCTCGAGAGCTTTCACTGGGGCTCGGTCTTCCTGCTGGCGGTGCCCGTGATGGCGCTGCTGCTGGCGATCGGCCCGCGGCTCCTCCCCGAGTACAAGGACCCCGCGCCGGGCCGGCTCGACCTGGTGAGCGCGGCGCTCTCGCTCGTCGCCGTCCTGGCCGTGATCTATGGCGTCAAGGCGATCGCCAAGGACGGCGTGGGCTTCGCGAGCGCGGCGCCGGTGCTCGCCGGGCTGGCCGTCGGCGCCGCGTTCGTCGACCGCCAGCGCCGCCTCGCCGACCCGATGATCGACCTGGGGCTCTTCCGCCGGCCCGCCTTCAGCCTGGCGCTGGGCGCGAACACCCTCGGCTTCGCGGTCGTGTTCGGAATCGAGGTCTTCGTCGCCCAGTACTTCCAGCTGGTGCTTGGCTACTCGCCGCTCGAGGCGGGGCTATGGAGCCTGCCCGGCGCCGCCGCCTTCGTCGTCGGCTCGCAGCTGACGCCTCCGCTCGCCTCGCGGGTCCGCCCCCCGGTCGCGATGCTCGGCGGGATCGTCATCGCGATCGTCGGCGTTGCGCTGCTCACCCAGGCGGGAGCGGCCGATGGCCCGGGGCTGCTCGTGGCCGGGATCGTCATCCTCTCGCTCGGCCTGGCGCCGCTGTTCACGCTGGCCGCCGACCTGGCCATCGGTAGCGCTCCCCCAGAGCGAGCCGGTGCCGCCTCGGGGATCTCCGAGACCAGCTCGGAGCTGGGCGGCGCGCTCGGGCTCGCGATCCTCGGCACGGTCGGGACGGCGGTCTACCGCGGCCACACCGCCGACGCCTTCCCCGCCGAGGTGCCGGCCGACTCGGCGTCGACGGCGAGCGACACCCTGGGCGGCGCGGTCGAGGTCGCTGATCGGCTGCCGCAGCTGCTCGCCGCCGATGTGCTCGAGCCCGCCCGCGAGGCGTTCACGCAAGGGCTCCAGGTTGCGGCCACCGTGAGCGGCGTCCTCGTGATCGCGGCCGCCGTCATGGTTGGGAGGCTCGTGCGGAGCGGCGATGAGCCGCAAGAGTCCGAAGAGCGGGCGGCTCCGCCAGTCGCGCTCGCGACCCCGCAGCCATGCGCATAGGCGTCTCCTTGTGCTCGACGGATGGTTCCCGAAGCGCTGGAGCGGACTGAAGCGGGACCCGTACCCGCGAGCCTGCGCCGGCCGCAGGTCACTCGCGGCGAGCGATCTGCGGGCCCACACGGGTGACTTCGGGAATCTCCTGCTGAGCCCAGTCCGGGGGATCGACGCCCTCGCTCTTGGCGGCCATGCGGGCGAAGTAGCGCTCGAAGCCGGCAGGCGTGCAGACGATCAGCGCCCGAGCAGGAGCGTTGCTGTGGTTGGCGTAGGTGTGCGGCACGTCCCGCGGCGCGAAGGCGAGTTCGCCCGCCCTGCGCGTGAACACCTCGTCCTCGAGCTGGAACGTCAGCTCCCCTTCGATCACGTAGAACGCCTCGTCGAAACCGTGGCGGTGAAGCGGCGGCCCGTCGAACCCCGGTCCTGAGCTGACCTCGACCGCCGAGACCACGGCATCGCTCTCCTCGCTGCGGAGTAGGACCTTGGGTGGCATGGGACGCGCTGCTCCTTTCGCGGTCAGGCCTGCACAGTTTGGACGACGGCCGCCAGCTGCTCGGTCAGGACCCGCATGACCGCCTCGCGGGGCAGGCCGCGCCGCGATGTAGTTACTCCACCGCCACGATCGCATCGACAATGATCGGGACGTTCAGCGGCGATGGGCCCTGTCCGGGCGCTGAGCGTGCGTGCCGACCCGCCTCGCCCCAGAGCTCGACGATCAGGTCGCTGAAACCGTTCACGACCTTCGCGTTCTGCGCGAAGCCCGGCTCGCAGTGCACATAGCCGACGACTCGGATCCATTCGCTGATCCGGTCCAGATCGTCGAGTTCGTGCTTGAGCGAGGCCAGCATCGCCAGCGCCGTCAGCCGGGCGGCGTCATAGGCGTCGTCCAGCGAGAGGTCACGTCCCACGAGGCCCTGAACGAGCGGTGTGCTTCCGTCGATGGGCCCGTGGCCGGCGACGTACGCCAGGTCGCCGTGGACCTTGACCAGTTCGAATGTGCCCGGCGGCACCATTGGCGCCGGCAGCGTGAGGCCCAGCGCCTCGAGCTTCTCCTCGATCCGCATGGTCATTGTTTGGTCATGCTCCCCATTCTCGGCCACCTTATGGGAGCAGACCGAAACGGTGATCCGCTGGGCGACCTAGGTGCTCGCTACGGCCCGGGCTTGCGCGCCCGCACGATCGCCGAGCCTGCGTGCTCGTGAACGCGGTGGGTCTCGCGGATCTCGATCTCCACCAGGCCGGCGTCGGCGAGCACGGCCTCGTACTGCCCCCGGGTGAGGGCCCCGGCGACGCAGCCCGTCCACTGCTGCATGTCTTCGCGCGTGGCGCGGTCCATCTCCGGGTCGGCGATCACGTCGGAGACCGCGAACCGCCCGCCCGGCCGCAGCACTCGCGCCGCTTCGCGCAGCACCTCGCCCTTATCCGCCGACAGGTTGATCACGCAGTTGGAGATGACGACGTCGACCGTTTCGTCCGCGAGTGGAATGTCCTCGATGTAGCCCTTGACGAACTCGACGTTCTCGACGCCCGCCTCAGCGGCGTTTGTGCGCGCGAGCTCGAGCATCTCGTCGGTCATGTCGAGGCCGATCGCCTTGCCGCTCGCGCCCACGCGGCGCGCCGAGATCAGCACGTCGGCGCCGGCGCCTGAACCGAGATCGAGGACGGTTTCGCCCTCGTGCAGGTCGGCCACCGCTGTGGGAACGCCGCAGCCGAGCGATGCCTCGACCGCGGCCTCGGGCGCGGCGTCGCCCTCCTCGTCGTAGAGACCGCCGCCGAACACCTCGGCGCCGGCCGGGCCGCAGCCGGCCTCGCCGGTGGCGCTTCCGCAACAACCGGACGAGGTCTTGGTCGCCACGGCAGTGGCGGCGGCGGCGTAGCGCTCGCGCACCTGCTCTCGGATGTCGGTGTCGGTCAGCTCAGCCATGCAGACAACTCCTCGAGCGCCTCGGGGTTGACGTAGTAGTAGGCCCACAGGCCGCGCCGCTCGGAGTCGACGATGCCGGCCTCGCGCAGCTTCTTGAGGTGGTGCGAGAGCGTCGGCTGGGAGATGTCGAACAGCGGGACCAGCTCGCAGACGCAGACCTTGCCGGCGTGCTTTCGCAGCACGTCGACGAGCTGCAGCCGGACCGGGTCGCCGATCGCCTTGGCCACTTCGGCCATGCGGAGCGCCTGCGCGCGCTCGACGTCGGGGTAGACGACGGGCTCGCAGCACGGCTCGCCGGCGGGCCGCTTCTGCTTGGGGGCCAGTTCCAGATCGACGGCCATCGATACACCTATATCGATTGAAGTGACAACTGTCAATGGATAATCTCCGCACACCGGATGGATCGGGTCGCCGTAATCACGGACGTCCACGCCAACCTCCCGGCCCTCGAGGCCGTCCTCGAAGCGATCGAGTCGACGGACGTGGACACGGTCTACTGCGGCGGCGATCTGGTCGGCTACGGGCCCCACCCCAACGAGGTTTGCCGGCTGATCGAGACGCGTGGGATCCCGGCGATCTACGGCAACTACGACTACGCCATCGGCCGCGATCTCGAAGATTGCGGCTGCGCCTACCGCGACCAGCGCGACCGCGAGCTCGGTGAGCGATCGGTTGCGTGGACGCTGAAGCACACCGACCCGCGCTCCAAGGAGTTCATGCGCGGCCTGCCGTTCGACCTCCGCTTCGAGCTGGGCGAAAAGCGTGTGCGACTGGTTCACGGCTCGCCGCGCAAGGTCAACGAGTACCTATTCGCCGACAAGCCGGCCCGCACGTTCGAGCGTATTGCCGCGGGGGCCGACTGCGACGTGCTCGTCTTCGGCCATACGCACCAGCCCTGGATCCGCGAGTACGGCGATGTGCTGTTCGTGAACTGCGGGTCGGTCGGCAAGCCCAAGGACGGCGACCCGCGGGCCTCGTTCGCGCTGCTGCAGCTCGACGATGGTGAGGTCAGGGCGACCATCGACCGAGCGGAGTACGACGCCGAGGCCGTGGCCCGCGAGGTGACCGCGGCGGGACTACCGAGCGAATACGCCGAGAAGCTGGTGCTCGCGGCGTGAGAGGGAGGACGAGATGAAGTACGTGTTGTTCGTTTGCACCCAGAACGCCGGGCGCTCCCAGATCGCCGAGGCGCTCTTCGCGAAGCACGCGCCCGACGACCTGCGCGCCGAGTCGGCCGGCGCCGAGCCCGCCGACGCATGCCACCCGGTCGTGGTCGAAGCCATGCGCGAGATCGGCATCGACCTGACCACCAGGCGGCCCAAGAGGCTGACGCTCGAGATGCAGCTGCACGCTGACTGGGCGATCACCCTCGCCTGCGGTGCCAAGTGCCCGTACGTGCCCTCGGTGGTCGAGGACTGGGACGTGTCCGATCCGGCCGGCAGGCCGATCGATGAGGTACGCCTGATCCGAGACGAGATCGAGTTGCGCGTCAAGGACCTTCTCGAGAACCGTATCGACGAGATCCGCGAGGACCGCCGCCAGCACATGATGCGGATGGGCCGCCTCGTGCCGGGCTTGGTCGACGAGTTCGGCGGCGAGCTCACTGACGAGGAGATCCGCCAGATCGCCGACGAGATCCTCGACACCTACGACGAGGTGCCGGTCCGCTCCTTCGTGATGACACTCGCCAACCGCAAAGCGCGCGCGATGCTGAAGGAGCGAACCGGCGCGGCGGCTCCCAGCTAGCTACGGTGTGGCGGCGAGCTGAGCCTTCATCGCGTCGGCCAGGGCCAGCGTTCCGCTGAGCGGCCGGACCATTACCGCGAGCTCATCGATCGAACCGTCCTCATCGAAATGGAGGAAGTCGCATCCCTCGATCTGCCGCTCGCCGACGCGCGCTTGGAACACGAGCGCGTGGTCGCTGGCGTCGGGGGCGCCGAGCTCGCGCACGTAGCGGAAGTCCTCGAAGACCCGCGAGACGGCGTGCAGAATCGCCGCGACGGCGTCACGGCCGTGGTACGGCTTGAACACGACGGGGCTTCGGAAGACGACGTCTTCGGAGAGCAGTGCGACTGCGGCGTTCACGTCCCGTGCCTCGAGGGCAGCGCCAAACGGGTGCACAGCCAGACCTCCTGTCGATTGTTGGCTACGTTCGTTCGCTGCCGGTCACGGTAACATACATGCATGTATGTACGTCAGGCAGACCGGAGCGCGCGCACGCGTAGCGCCTTGCTCGAGTCCGCCGCCCGGGGGCTCTCGCGCTACGGCTACGGCAACCTGATCCTGGAGAAGGTGGCCAGCGATGCCGGTTATACCCGAGGGGCGCTGTATCACCAGTTCAAGGACAAGGAGGACCTCGCCCTGGCGGTGATCGATTGGGTCGACGAGACCTGGAGACAGGAGGTCGGCACGCTCGTCGACCAAGAGCGCGATCCGGCCGCCGCACTGATCACCCTGGCACGCGGTCACGCGGTCTTTTGCCGACGAGATGTCGCCAGAGTGGCGATGGCGCTCAGGCTCGAGTTCAGCGGTCAGGATCACCCCGTCGGGCGTCACCTCGATCGGATCACCCAAGGATTGGTCAAGCGCTGCACCCGACTGATCGGCGCGGGGCGCAGGATGGGGACGATCCCGGCCGGCCCGCCCGCCAGAGTCGTCGCGCTCGCCTTCGTCGGCGCCATGGAGGGCGCCGTCATCGAACTCGCCGGCCGGGCGCCGCACGATGAGGTGCTGGCGGCGCGCGCGGCCGCCGGCGTGCTTGGCCTTGCCCCCGAAGCGATCCCCAATCCACGATGAGGCTCCCGAACGCCGCGCACACCTCCCGGCGCTGGCGAATCCACGAGATCGCAGGGGACTTTCGTCTCGAGGACGTGTGGCAGCTGCCGGGTACCGGCGGCCCAGAGGACTTCTTTCGGTTGGTGCACGGGCTTGCCGCGGCCGACCCGTCGCAAAGCCACTCGGGCGCCATCCGGTTGCTCTTCGCGATTCGGTGGAAGCTCGGCGAGCTGCTCGGTTGGGACAGCCCAGACACCGGCCTTGGCTCGAGGGTGCCGACGCTCCGCGACCGGCTGCCGGGGGATCTGCTCGACGGCCCGTCCGGACCGGACTTCGAAGCGCTCCCCTTCAGCTCGCTGTACCTGACCGACGACGAGTTTGCGGCGGAGATCGCCAACCGGACCATGCACGGGGTCATGCATATCGGCCGGGTCCCGGAACCGGCTGGCCACTTCCGCACCCAGATGGCAGTCCTGGTGAAGCCAAACGGACTGCTCGGAACCGGCTACATGGCCGCGATCAGGCCGTTCCGACACCTGATCGTGTATCCCGCGATGATGCGTGGGATTGAGCGGGAGGTCGAGTCGGTACGGTCCGCTCGTGGCCCGCGACGACGCTGAGATCCTTGAGGTCGCCGGGCGTGAGGTCCGGTTCTCCAGTCCCGACAAGGTGCTCTTCGCCGAGCGCGCTGAGACCAAGCGCGATCTCGTCGATTACTACCTGAGCGTCGGCGAGCCGCTGCTGCGGACGATGGGCGGTCGCCCCGTGCTCATGCAGCGCTTCCCCAAGGGCGCGCAGGGACCGTCCTTCTTCCAGAAGCGCGTTCCGGAGAACGCGCCCGAGTGGCTGCGGACGACGACGGTGACGACGGTCAACGGCACGCAGTCGCGCGCGCTCGTGATCGCCGACCTCGCGCACGTGGTCTGGGCGGTCAACCTCGGTTGCCTGGGTTTTCACGTCTGGCCGTATCGCGCCGCAGACGCCGAGCATTGCGACGAGCTGCGCCTGGATCTCGACCCGCAGCCGGGCACCGACTTCACGGATGTCCGCATCGCGGCCACGGAGCTCAAGGCCCTGCTGGACGAGCTCGGCGTCGCCGGCTATCCGAAGACCACCGGCAACCGGGGGTTGCACGTCTACGTCCGCCTCGCGCCGCACTGGGACTCGTACGCGGTCCGCGCCGCCGCGGTGGCGGTCGCCCGGGAGCTCGAGCGCCGGCGGCCCGACGTCATCACGGCGGCCTGGTGGAAGGAGGAGCGCGGCGCCAGGATCTTCGTCGACTACAACCAGAACGCCCCGCACAAGACCGTCTTCGGTGCATGGGCGGTACGCGCCCGCGCGGGCGGCCAGGTGTCCACACCGCTGCGCTGGGAGGAGGTAGCCGAGCTGCACCCGGACGAACTGACGCTGGCGACGGTGCCCGACCGCCTCGACCGGCTCGGCGACCCGTGGGCGGACATCGACGAGGCCCCGCAGTCACTCGAACCGCTGCTCGCCATGCACGAGCGCGACCGCGCGAACGGTCTGCTGGACGCCCCCTGGCCGCCCGTCTACCCCAAGATGCCCGATGAGCCCCCGCGCGTGGCGCCAAGCCGCGCGAGAAAGGACCCACCCGCCTAGGGCTGCCGGCGCTGCCCAGGCCGGCTCGCCGGCGCTCAGCGTGGGTCCGGCTGCCGAGCGAAATCGTCGGCGTCGATCAGGTCGAGCTCGAGCGCGGACGAGAAGTTCTGGACCTCGGTCTCGAACCTTTCGCGGCTCAGCCGGTCCGCCTCCCGCGCGATCTGGCGCTCGGCCTCCACCAGCTCCCGGTCGAAGCGATGGGCCTCGATGTCGGGGAGCGTCACCTCGCGGCACTCACCGCACGCTCCGCAGCGCAGGAGCATCCACCAGTGCTCATCGTCCTCCGGCTGCCAGCGGACTGGATAAACGAAGTGGCCACCGCATGCCGGGCACAACGCCGGCGATTCGGCGCGCGAGTTCCCGAAGAGGGCGTTGATGAGGCGCTTGAACAACGAGAGGGCCAGTCGTCCGATTCGCCTCTAGCCTCCCGCGATTCCGGAGCGGCGTCAATGCCATCTTGCGCCTGGAGGGGCGTAGCATGGACGCGAGGCGAGGGAAAGGAGCGCGCGTGGGTGTTCAGACGGGATTGGAGGCGGTGACGGGCTACCTCGAGCGGAAGGGCGTGACCTTTGAGGTAGTCGAGCATGCGCGCACCGAGAGCGCGACGGCCGAGGCCCGGGCCGTGGGTCTGCCGCCCGCAGACGTGGCGAAGACCGTCGTGCTGCGTGACGGCGTCGGCCTTCGGCTGGCAGTGATCCCCGCGTCCCACCGGCTCGACCTCCACAAGGTGCGCGGCGTACTTGGTGCCTCACCCCGCCTCCGGCTTGTCAGCGAGAACGAGATGGCCGCCGAGTTCGACGAGTTCGAGGTGGGGGCGCTCCCGCCACTCGCGCCACTCTTGGACGCGGTCGAGCTGATGGACGAGCGCCTGCTCGATCACGATCGCATCCTCTTCGCGGGCGGCGATCACGAGCACGGGGTACTGGTGGACCCGCGCGACCTTGTCCAGGCCGCACGGGCCCGTGTTGCGGACCTCTGCGAGGACTGAGCGCCCCCGCTGACGTGGGAAGGGGGCCCCGTTGCGGCCCCCCTCGTTGCTAGAACAGCCTGACCAGCTGACCGCGGAGCGCGCCTCCGGTGTTCGGCGAAGAACGTCTCGCGCTCGGGGTTCGCGATGGCGACGGCGAAGCTGAGCCTGGTCCCGTAGCTCGGGATCAGTCGCTCTCCCCGAACGGACGATCGCCGTTGAGAGTCCACCCGGGACCTCGGTCGAGGTGACCTCCCGCTCCCGCCAAAGGTAGGGCTGGCCTGAATCGCAGATTGGTGCTGGCCGCGAAGACAGGGGCATTGGAATGGACGAAGGTTCCGGTGCATGACGCGTAACCACGACTGGTCGCCGGCCGGCCGTGCCGTCTTCATCGCCGCTCTTACCATCGCAGCGGGCTCGCTGTTCCTGACGACCTACACGCTCGCGCTCGGCGATCCCGTGCCGCACCGTATCGACGCGGCGCTCGTGGGCGACCGGACTCAGCACGCGCGCACGGTCGATGCGGTCGAGCGGGTCGCGGACGGGAGCCTCACCTTCCACCGGTACAGATCGGTGGCTGCCGCGCAGCATGCCATCGACGTCCAGCGGGTCTACGCCGCCCTCGACGTGACGTCGAAGAGGCCGACCCTCTACGTGGCGAGTGCCGCAGGCGCGCCCGTGGCGCGCGTGCTCGAGCAGGTCTCCGCCAGCGCTCCGGGCGTGCGGGTCGTCGACACACATCCGCTGTCCGCGAGCGATCCGAACGGCCTCGACATTTTTTACCTCATGCTCGTCGCGACGATCATCGGCTTCCTCACCGTGTTCCAGGTCAGCGCGAACGCGGGCGGCCTGGGGCTTCACCGCTGGACGGCGTGGGTCGTGGGCTTCGCAGTCGCGGCGGCGCTCGCCCTCACGCTCGTGATCGGACCCGGTCTGGGCCGGTTCAACGTGCCAGTGGCGGAGACCTGGGGCATCCTCGCGCTCCACATCCTGGCGGTCGCATCGTTCGCGTCGCTCATGACGGTGCTGGTGGCCCGGTGGGCGATCCTTCCGGTCTGGCTCTTCTTCGTCGTGCTGGGCAACAGCTCGTCCGGCGGGGCCGTCTCGCCGCCGCTGCTGCCGGCGCCATTCGGGTTCATCTCCCAGTGGCTGCCATCGGGCGCCACCGTTACCTCGCTTCGCGACGCGATCTATTTCCACGGCTACCAGCACGCGCGTCCCATCCTTGTCTTGGCGGCCTGGGCGGCGACGCTCTTCGCCGCAATGCTCATCGCATCGCACCGCCGCCGGACGAGCCCAGGCGGTGTGAACGAGCCGGACGGGCTCGCCTGGGGGTTATCCGGAACTGCAAACGGCCGCTGACGCCGATGACGGGGAGCGGCGCACGGGCGAAGCTGTGAGCCAACCCGAGGGGAGACCGAAATGCAGAAGACACAGCTCGCCACCAGCGAGCTCGGCAATACCGGAATGCAGATCACGCGCGTCGGCTTGGGTGCGTGGGCGATTGGTGGCGGCGGCTACGACTGGGGCTGGGG
>CAVVWD010000015.1:0-139630 GCA_963751835.1 uncultured Thermoleophilaceae bacterium
GACCGCATCTACCGCATCCTCGACAACAAGTTCCTGGCCCAGGAGGACGAGGACGGCAAGGAGCTGCCGATCGAGCACAAGATGCTCACGAAGCAGATCGAGGGCGCCGAGAAGAAGGTCGAGGAGCAGAACTTCCTGATCCGCAAGCGCGTCCTCGAGTACGACGACGTGATGAACCAGCAGCGCGAGATCGTCTACGAGTACCGCGACCGCATCCTCGAGGGCCAGGACATGTGCGACATCGCGCGCACGCAGATCGCCGACGCGATCGAGCGCCTCTGCGGCGAGTACATGCAGGGCGACTTCCAGGAGGAGTGGGACCTCGAGCGCGCTGCTCCACCCAGCTCGAGCAGATCTACGCCGTCTCCTACGAGGCCGAGGACATCCCGAGGGCGAGACCGCGAGGCGCTGGTCGAGAAGCTGCGCGAGGACGTGGTCGACGCCTACAACGAGCGCGAGGAGGAGCTCGGCGAGGGAGCTGATGCGCGCGCTCGAGCGGTTCATGCTGCTCCAGATCATCGACGAGCGCTGGCGCGAGCACCTGCACGACATGGACTACCTGCGCGAGGGCATCCACCTGCGCGGGTTCGCCCAGATCGACCCGCTCGTGGCCTACAAGAACGAGGGCTTCGAGATGTTCACGGAGCTGATGAACAACATCTGGGACGAGTTCGCGCGCTACATCTTCAACGTCGAGGTGGAGGTCGAGGGCGAGCAGCAGAGCCAGCGCCGCCAGCGCTGGGGCGGCGGCGGCAGCACCAGCACCGCCGGCGGCCGGCTCAACTACGCCGGCGGCCGCGCCGACCAGGGCCGCGACGCGATCGCCGCCGCGGCCGGGGCCGCCGTGCCCGGCCGGCATGGCCGAGGCCGCCGAGCTGGCCGCCGAGGAGGTGGCCGCGCTCGGTCCCGGTCGTCGAGACCCGCCGCCTCGACGAGAACGAGAAGATCGGCCGCAACGACCCGTGCTGGTGCGGCTCCGGCAAGAAATTCAAGAAGTGCCATGGCGCCTAGCGACAGCGCCAGTGGCCTCCGCGACCAGCTGAAGCTGCTCGCGGACTACCTTTGACCCAGCTCGCGCTCGAAGCAGCGCGTAGCCGAGCTCGAGGAGCGAGATGCAGGCGCCCGGCTTCTGGGACGACCAGGAGCGCGCGGCCTCGGTGTCGGCCGAGCACGCCGCGCCGCGCGCCGGCTCGAGGCGCTTCCGCGCGCTCGAGCGCGACGTCGACGACCTCGAGGCGCTCGAGGAGATGGCGGCCGAGGACGAGTCGATCGCCGCCGAGCTGGAGGAGCAGCGCGCGTCGATCGAGGCCCGCCTGGCCGAGCTCGAGGAGGCGCGCCTGTTCGCGCGGCGAGTACGACGCGCGGCGACGCCGTGGTCACCGTGAACGCCGGCGCCGGCGGCACCGACTCGCAGGACTGGGCCGAGATGCTGCTGCGCATGCAGATGCGCTGGGCCGAGCGGCGCGGGATGAAGGTCGAGCTGAAGGAGGCGTCGCCGGGGGAGGAGGCGGGCATCAAGTCGGCCACCTTCATCGCGCGCGGCGAGAACGCCTACGGGCTGTTCTCGGCCGAGAAGGGCGTGCACCGCCTGGTGCGGATCTCGCCGTTCGACGCCGCAGTCGCGCCGCCACACGGCGTTCGCCGGCGTCGAGGTGGCGCCGCTGGTGGAGGACGCCGTGGACGTGGAGATCGAGCCCGACGACCTCCAGATCGACACCTACCGCGCCTCGGGCGCCGGCGGCCAGCACGTGAACAAGACCGACTCGGCGGTGCGCATCACGCACCAGCCCGACCGGGATCGTCGTGCAGTGCCAGAACGAGCGCTCGCAGTCGGCCAACAAGGACACGGCGATGAAGATGCTGCGCGCCAAGCTGATCGAGCTCGAGGAGCGCAAGCGCCAGGAGGCGATCGCCAAGGAGAAGGGCGAGGCCCAGGACGTGGGCTGGGGCTCGCAGATCCGCTCCTACGTGCTGCACCCCTACACGATGGTCAAGGACCACCGCACGAACGTCGAGGTCGGGCAACGCCCAGGGCGTGCTCGACGGCGACCTCGACGGGTTCGTGCGCGCCGAGCTGCTGCGGCGCGCGGGCGACGGGGCGGCTGCGTCTTAGGGTTAGGTCCGCTGCCGCCCGGCCCGGTCCGGGCGCGCTCGTTCCGCGGCCGTCCGCAGGCCGGCGCTCCGCCTCCGGCTCCGCGCCGGGAGTTCCTGCGGCCGGCCGCGTCCGATCGCGCCCGCCCCGGGAGCTACGTCGATAGGCGTGGCGGTTCGCGCGGTCTTCTTCGATATCGGTGGGGTGCTCGAGCGTGTGGGGCCGCCCCTGTGGACGGAGACGTGGCGCGCGCGGCTGGGGTTGAGCCGATCGCAGTTCGACGCGGCGGTCTCGGGGGTCGATCCGGAAGGCTTGGCGGAGACCGGGGGCTTCAGCGAGGCCGAGATGCGCGAGTCGTACGGGAAGGCGCTACGGCTGTCCCCGCCGGAGGTCGATGAGCTAATGGCCGATGTCTGGAACTGGTACTGCGGTGAGCTCGACGAGCAGCTCGTGGCCTACGTGCGCCGTCTTCGACCAACGGTGAGGACGGGAATCGTAAGCAACTCCGCCGACGGTGCCCGACGCGAGGAAACGCGCCGTTACGCCTTCCCCGAACTCGTCGATGACATCGTCTACTCGCATGAGGTCGGGCTCGCCAAGCCCTCCCCGGCGATCTACACGCTCGCGTGCGAAAGACTGGCGGTCAAGCCCACCGAAGCCGCGCTCGTCGACGATGTCCCGGCCAACGTTGATGGCGCCGCCCGAGTTGGACTGCACACCGTCCTCCATGAATCCACCACAGCCACCATCCGCGCGGTCGACGCGCTCCTCGAGCCCCGATAGTCGATCCCCGTACGTAGCGCGGACGGCTCCCCGCGTGAAGCAGCCTCGATTGCGGCAACGCTCCTCGAGACGCTGCATGGCGCCGGGTGATGAGCTTTCGGGCCGCCCGCCGTCACACACACCATGAGCTCCATCACCGACGACCTCCGGCCGCTCGACGAGCAGGCCTTCGGCGCCCGCGTCGAGCCGCACCGCCGCGAGTTGCACGTCCACTGCTACCGCCTGCTCGGGTCGTTCGAGGAGGCCGAGGACCTCGTCCAGGAGGCGTTCCTGCGCGCGTGGCGCCGGCGCGAGACGTACGAGGGCCGCGCGTCGGTTCGCGCGTGGCTGTACCGGATCGCGACGAACGCCTGCCTCGACGCGCTCGACAAGCGCCCGCGGCGGCCGAGCGCGAGCGGCGAGGTCGCGTGGCTGCAGCCCTATCCCGACGAGCTCCTCGAGCAGCTGCCCGACCGGCGCGAGGGCCCGGAGGACGTGGCGCTCGCCAAGGAGACCGTCGAGCTGGCGTTCATCGCCGCGATCCAGCACCTCGCGCCGCTGCCGCGGGCCGTGCTCGTGCTGCGCGACGTCCTCGGCTGCTCGGCGAAGGAGACCGCGCGGCTGCTCGAGACGACAGAGGCGTCGGTGAACTCCGCGCTGCAGCGCGCGCGGGCTGGGTTGCGGGAGAGCCTGCCCGAGGACCGCGAGGCGTGGCAACACGCCGCCGAGCCGACCGCCGCCGAGCGGGAGCTGCTCGCCCGCTACGTCGAGTGCAGCGAGCGCGCCGACGCCGAGGGCCTGGCCGCGCTCATGCACGAGGACGTCCGCTTCTCGATGCCGCCGACGCCCGGCGTCTGGACCGGCCGAAGCACGGTCGTGCAGGGCTGGATCGACGGCGGGTTCGGATCGGAGGCGTTCGGCAGCATGCGGTGCGTGGTCACCCGCGCCAACGGTCAGCCCGCGGTCGCGGGCTACGTGCGCAAGCCGGGCGACGCCGCGTACGAACCGCTGGCGATCGACGTCCTGCGGGTGCAGGACGGGGTCGTCACCGAGATCGTCACCTTCGACGGCGCGGTGTTCGAGCACTTCGACCTGCCGGCCACGCTCAGCGCGGCGGTCGGTACGAGATGAACGCCCCCGCCTCGATCACCATCACGCCAGTCTTCGTTGCCGACCTTTCCGTCGAGGGCGAGCGGATGCCGGTCTACGTGCACGTCATCGACCATCCCGATGCGCGCGTGCTGGTCGACACCGGCATGACGGAGCTGCACCCGGCGATGGCCGACATGGATCCCCGCCTCCAGCCGCTGAGCGAGCAGGACTTCGATCTCGCCGGCATCGACATCGTCGTCAACACACACCTGCACGCCGACCACTGCGGCGGCAACCACCTCTTCGCCGGCAAGCCGATCTATGTCCAGCGTCGGGAGCTCGACGACGCGCGCAGCAAGGACGACTACACCATTCGCGAGTGGGTCGAGGCGCCCGGCGTGCAGTACGTGCCGGTCGACGGCGAGCACGAGCTGCTGCCCGGGCTCCGACTCGTCCCGGCGCCGGGCCACACACCCGGCATGCAGATGGTCGTCGTCGAGACTGGCGGGCGCCCGGTCATCGTCGGCGGCGACGTGGCGGTGTGGTTCGGCGAGTTCGACGAGCCGCCCACCGAAGGCCGGCAGCGGGTCCTTGCGCTCGACCCCGAGCTCGTCTGGCTCACGCACGAGCGCGAGCCATGGCGACCCCGCACCGTCTGAGGCATCACGTCCTAGCGGCTGCTGCGAGACTCGATGGCTCTGGATGAGGTGAGGACAGCCGACGGGCGACGCTTCCGTGTCGAGCCTCTCGACCGAACGCCGGGCGTCACGATGCCCGACGAGTTCGAGCCCCGCCGGATCGCCAGGCGCACGCTCCAGATCGTCGCGGCGCTTGCGGTGGTCGGTCTGGTGCTGCTGCTCGCGCCAGGGCTCGGCGAGGTTCGCGACCTGTTGACCGAGGCCCAGCCGGAGTGGGTGGCGCTGGCGGTGGTCCTCGAGGCCTTGTCGTGCGTGTCCTACGTGTTCTTGTTCCGGCCCATCTTCTGCCCCCGCATGCCATGGCGCACGAGCTGGGAGATCGGCTTGTCGGAGCTGGCGGCGGGCTCGATCGTGCCTGCGAGCGGGGCCGGCGGGCTCGCCCTGGGCGCCTGGATCCTGAGCGAGGGCGGCATGCCTGCGGAGCGGATCGCGAGCCGCTCGGTGGCCTTCTTCCTCATCAAGAGCTCGGTCAACTTCATCGCCGTGGCGGTGCTCGGCACGGTCATGGCGCTGGGCCTGCTCGGGCCGGACCTGTCGCTGTGGCTGACGGCAGTGCCGGCAGCGGGTGCCCTGCTGGTGATCGCCGCGGTGCTCGTGGTGCCACGGCTCGGCGTCGGCGCGCCGGTCTCGGCCGACGCGCGAAGGGTGCGCAAGGCGCTGCGGGAGGTGCGCAAGGCGCTGGTGGGCGGCACGGCCGAGGCGGTGCAGATCGTGCGCTCGCGAAATCTGCTCGTGATCGCCGGCTCACTCGGCTACTGGGCGTTTGACAACGCCGTTCTGTGGGCCACGTTCCAGGCGTTCGACTTCTCGCCCCCGATCACGGTGATCTTGATGGGCTACCTGATCGGGCAGCTCGGCGGGCTGCTGCCGCTACCGGGCGGCCTCGGAGGAATCGACGGCGGGCTGATCGGCACGCTGATCGTGTACGGGATCCCCGCTGCGGCCACCACCGCCGCGGTGCTCGTCTACCGCGTGATCCTCTTCTGGCTGCCCCTGCTCGTGGGCGCCGTGGCGTTCATCTCGCTGCGACGGGGGTTGAACAGCCCCGACCGTCCCGAGCTGTGCGTCGTGCCGGCGGCGACATAGGCGCCACGGCGCGGCTGAGCCGCGCGCCCGGGGCGGGCGCGCTCGTTCCGCGGCCGTCCGCAGGCCGGCGCTCCGCCTCCGGCTCCGCGCCGGGAGTTCCTGCGGCCGGCCGCGTCCGATCGCGCCCGCCCCGGGAGGGACGCTCGCGGGTCTACCCTCGGCCTCCAATGCCCGACTGGACCAAGAAGAACTTCGACGAGCTTCGCGACGTCAGCCCGGAGGATGTGCCCATGCAGTGGCGCTTCGCCCGCGATGCGCTGGGATCGCCCGAGCTCGGCGTGAGCCGCTTCACCTACGAGCCGGGCGCCCGGATGCCGTGGGGCCACCGCCATCGCGAGCAGGAGGAGGCCTACGTCGTGGTCGGCGGGTCCGGGCGCGCCAAGCTCGACGACGAGATCATCGAGCTCTCGCGTGGGACGTGCTGCGCGTCGCTCCCGCGGTGATCCGCTCGTTCGAGGCGGGGCCGGACGGCCTCGACGTGATCTGCATCGGCGGCCGCAAGCCCGAAGGGACGCGACTCCGAGCGCTTCGAGGACTTCTGGGCGTAGCGGGCTCGGCGCCGCGGTCACGGGTCCACCTCGCCGGCGAACATCGTGAACAGGGCGCCCTGCGGGTCCAGCGCCATCGCGACGCTCCCGTGCCCGATGTCCAGCGGCTCGCCCAGCTGCCGTCCGCCGAGCTCGCGCACTCGCGCCAGCGACCGCTCGGTCGACTCGACCGTGAAGCACGTACGCCAGTGCGCGGGCGCGCCGTCCGGGGCGGCGAAGAGGGAGCCGTTGATGTTCTCGCCGTTCGACACCATCCACGGGCCCTCCCGGGTGCCGTCGGAGACCTCGATCGTCCAGCCGAAGAGGCGCCCGTAGAACGAGCGCGCGGCCTCCATGTCGCTCGTCGCGAGCTCGTTCATGCACAGGCAGCCGACGTCGTTGACGCGCTCGGCCCCGATTCGCTCGCGCGGCTGCCAGACCGCGAACACGGCGCCCTGCGGGTCCTTCGAGCACGGCCACGCGGCCAAGGTCCAGGAACTCGAAGGCATCGTCGATCGACATCACCGCCCAGCTCCCTTGCCCGCGCCGCCGCTGCGGCTGCGTCGGCGACGGTCACGTAGCTCGTCCAGCCCGGCGGGACGCCGGTGGCCCGGATGTCCTCCGACGGCTCGTAGAGGCCGCAGACGGCGTCGCCGTCGAGTCGGCAGATCGTGTAGAGCGGCGTCGGTCTCGTCCAGGTCCCACCCGAAGAGGCCCGTGTAGAAGGACTTCGCGGCGGCTGCGTCCGTGGTGGCCAGGTCGACCCACGAGAAGGTTCCCGGCGGGTAGCTCGTCCGCCCTCCCATCTCGCGGGAAGACTAGTGCGGTGCCGGGAGCGCCCGCTCCTCGTCCGGCTCGGGTGGCGGCGCCGCGCGCGTCTGGATCACGATCGCGACGATCACGATCGCGCCGCCGACGAGCGTGAGCGTGCTGGGGCGCTCGTCGAGCGCGAGCCACACCCACAGCGGGGCCGAGCACCACCTCGAGCAGGGTGATGAGGCCCACCTGCGCGGCCGGTATCAGCCGCGCGCCGACGGTGAGCAGCGCGAAGCCGAGCCCGATCTGACCGATGCCGAGCGCCGCCAGCCAGACGACGTCGTCGCCGCCGATCTCGCCGGGACTGGCGAAGGGAAGGAAGGCCGCGACGAGGATCACCTGCGAGACGCAGGTGGCCGGCGCCATCGAGACGTCGTGGCGCCAGCGCGTGATCACGATCATCAGCGCGAAGGCGAGCGCCGCGACGAACGAGAGGCCGTCGCCCGCGAGGCTGCCCTCGCCCGGGGCCCCGAGCATCAGCGTGACGCCGGCCAGCGCCAGGGCCATCGCCACGACCGTGCGCCGCGTGATCGGCTCGCCGAGCGTCACCCGGGCGAGCAGGGCGGCGAGCACGGGGGCGACGGCCAGGATGAACAGGACGCGTGCGACGCTCGTGTGGTTGAGCGCGGCGATGAAGCTGCCCGACGCGGTCGCGACGCACAGCGCCACGGCGACGCCCGCAAGCCCGACGGACCTGAACGCCTGCACCACCCGGCCGCGCTCGACGACCGCGACATAGGCCAGCAGCGCGGCGCCCGCGAAGACCGCTCGGCCGAAGACCTGGGTCGACGTGTCGAGCGTGAGCTGGCGCTGGAGGACGCCGGCGGTCGACCACGCGACCGCGGCGAGCGCCACGTAGATCTGCCCGCGCCGCTGGCGCCGCGACCCCTCGAGCGCCACCGTCGCCGTCGTCACGCGGGCTAGGTCTCGTCCTCGAGCGCCGTCAGCGGCCCGGGGCTCACGTCCTCGAGCTCCTCCAGCACGCCGAGCAGCTGGCCCACGCGGCAGACCAGCAGGCGCTCCTCCTCGACCTCGACCCAGACGCCGGCCGAGGCCGGGAAGACCACGTGGTCGCCGGGCTTGACCGGCATCTTCACGCCCACGTGGCCCCACCAGTCGAGGCCCGGGCCCGACGGCCAGGACGATGCCGTGCTGGGGCGGCGTCTGGTGCTCGCCGGGCGGCAGCAGCAGGCCGGAGCGCCGCACGCGGTCGGGCTCGAGCTCCTTGATCACCACCTGGTCGAAGAGCGGGCGAAGCTGCTGCTTCATCGCCTACTCAGGATAGGCCCCGCCCTAGCATCAGTCATGGCCGAGACTCGCCCGCCCGAAACCGCGCACGCCGCTGCCGCCGCGGGAACCCGAATCGGGGCGACGTCCGCGTCGACGGCGCGGCGCGCCGCCAGAAGCCGCCGATGCTCCCGTTCAGCGGCCGGCGCTTCCTCGTCATCCTGCTCGCGCTGTTCGTCCTCAACTGGCTGCTCGTCCAGGTCTTCGCGCCGGCCGAGGAGCGGATCGCGGTGCCCTACACCCCGACCTTCCTGACCCAGGTGCGCGACGGCAACGTCAAGGAGATCTCCTCCGAGGGCGACACGGTCCAGGGCGAGTTCAAGAAGGAGGTCAACTACGAGGGCGACAAGGCCGAAGAACTTCGAGACCGAGGTCCCGACCTTCGCCAACGAGCGACGAGCTCTCGACGCTGCTCGAGGAGAACGACGTGACGGTCAACGCCGAGCCGCCCGGCGAGCCGCTCGCTGCTCGAGACGATCCTGTTCAGCTTCGGCCCGACGATCCTGCTGGTGGCGCTGTTCGTCTGGCTGTTCCGGCGCGCGGCGCAGAGCGCGGGCGGCGGCGGCGTGCTCGGCCAGTTCGGGCGCTCGCGCGCGCAAGCGCGTGGAGGCCGAGACGCAGACGGTCACCTTCGACGACGTGGCCGGCATCGACGAGGCCGAGGACGAGCTGGTCGAGGTCGTCGACTTCCTGCAGCAACCCCGACAAGCTACCGCAAGCTCGGCGCGCGCATCCCGCGCGGCGTGCTGCTGTCCGGGCCCGCCCGGCACCGGCAAGACGCTGCTGGCCCGCGCCGTGGCCGGCGAGGCCGGCGTGCCGTTCTTCTCCGCCATCGGCGTCGGAGTTCATCGAGGCGATCGTGGGCGTCGGCGCCTCGCGCGTGCGCGACCTGTTCAAGCAGGCCAAGGAGGCGGCGCCGGCGATCATCTTCATCGACGAGCTCGACGCGATCGGCCGCGCGCGCGGCGGCGGCGGGCTCGCCTCGGCGGCCACGACGAGCGCGAGCAGACGCTCAACCAGATCCTCACCGAGATGGACGGCTTCGACCCCAGCGATCGGCGTGATCGTGCTCGGCGCCACCAACCGCCCGGACGTGCTCGACCCGGCGCTGCTGCGCCCCGGCCGCTTCGACCGCCGCGTGGCCGTGCAGCCGCCCGACGGCGCGGGCCGCGAGCTGATCCTGCGCGTGCACACGCGCTCGGTGCCGCTGGCCGACGACGTGGACCTCGAGCGGCTCGCCCCGACCACGCCCGGCATGGTCGGCGCCGACCTGGCCAACCTCGTCAACGAGGCCGCGCTGCTCGCCGCCCGGCGCGGCCACGAGCAAGGTGCAGCGCGCCGACTTCACCGACGCGCTCGAGAAGATCGTGCTCGGCGCCGAGCGCAAGATCGTGCTGAGCGAGGAGGACCGCCGCCGGATCGCCTACCACGAGGGCGGGCACGCGATCGTCGGGATGCTCACGCCCGGGCGCCGACCCGGTGCGCAAGGTGTCGATCATCCCGCGCGGGCAGGCGCTCGGCGTGACGCTCTCGACGCCCGACGACGACCGCTTCAACTACTCCGAGGAGGAGCTGCGCGCGAAGATCCGGGTGCTCGCTCGGCGGCCGCGTGGCCGAGGAGATCGTGTTCGGCGACATCACCACCGGCGCCGAGTCGGACATCCAGCAGGTCACCCGGATCGCGCGCGGGATGGTCGGCGCGCTGGGGGATGAGCGAGAAGGTCGGCTTCCTCACGGTGGCGCCCGCAGAGCGGCCAGAGCCTGCTGCTGCCCGGCGCCGAGCCGGTCTCGGAGGCCACCCAGGAGCTGGTGGACGCCGAGGTGCGGCGGATCGTCGACGAGGAGCACGAGGCCACGCGCGCGGCTGCTGCGCCGACAACCGCGAGCGGCTCGACGCGCTGGCCGAGGCGCTGCTCGAGCGCGAGACGCTCGACGAGGTCGACGCCTACGCCGCCGCCGGCATCGAGCGCGGCCGCGTCCGCGTCGCGCGCTAGCGCCGGCGCCGCTCAGCGCCGCTTCTCGGTCTTGTCGCTCGAGCAGCGCGAGGTCGGCCAGCGGCCAGCACGTCCTCGGCGCTCATGCCCTGCTCGATCTCGGCCGCCGCCGCAGGTGAGCGTCATCGGCGCGGCCGTCGCGCGGTCTCGCAGACGCTCGGCCACCGCGCTCCGCCATCCGGCCGAGCACCGTCGTCGGCGGCGTCGCGGTCGGTGCCGGGCAGCACCACCACGAACTCGTCGCCGCCCCAGCGGAAGCAGCGGTCGGTCGCCGCGCACGGACGCGCTCCATCGCGCGGGCCACCTCGCGCAGGCAGCGGTCGCCCTCGAGGTGGCCGAAGCGGTCGTTGATGCGCTTGAGGTCGTCGAGGTCCACGAGCCCGATCGCTGAGCGGGCGTGCCCTCGCGCGCGGCCCGCGCGATCTCGACCGTCGAGCGCCTCGTCGAAGGCGCGGCGGTTGCCGAGGCCGGTGAGCGCGTCCACGCGGGCGAGCCGGCGCGCCACCTCGGCGCCCGTCCGCAGGCCGACGCGCTGGCGGCGGACGCTGGCCTGGTAGGCGGTGAGCAGCACGCCGATGGCCACCAGGATCAGCGCCTCGGCGGCCATGTCGGCCGACCATCTCGCTGCCGGTGCCCTCGTACAGCAGCGGCAGCGCCAGCGCCGCGAGCAGCGACGCCCAGGTGGGCGAGCGCGCGCCGCGGCGGATGCGCGGCGCCGGCGCCGAGCCAGAGCACGAACAGGTCCTCGTAGGCCGACGAGCCGCCGCCGGCGAGGAGTTGAGCACGGCGATCGCCGGCCATGCCGGCGTAGGCGACCACCAGCAGGTCGTCGAAGCTCGGCTCGCCGCCGCAGCACCGCCACGGCGCCGGCGAGCGCCGGCCAGCACGAGCGCCGGCGGCGATCGGCCAGCCGGCGGCGCCGAGCTGCGTCGTCCACGGGCTCGAACGGCAGGAAGGCGAGGCGCGAGCAGGCCGCAGAGGCCGAGCAGCCCGGCCACGAAGCGCCGCGAGGTGGCGAGGTCGGCGCCCGCGTAGGGGTCGCGCGCGCGCTCGAACAGCGTGCGCAGAAGCGCGCGATCGCCTTCCGTGGCGGGGGCACTGCAGTTCACCATCGGCAAGTCTACGTCGATCCCGTAGCCGTCCGCGCGCCGATGCTGCGACGCTGATCGACCGCGCGCTCGCCGAGGACCTCGGCGACGGGCGACCTCACCACGGCCGCGGTGGTGCCCGAGGGCGCGCGCGCGCGGGCGCGCGATCGAGCAGAAGGCGCCGGGCGTGCCGGCCGGGCTGCGGCGTGGCCGAGAAGGTGTTCGAGCGCGTGGACCCGGGCCTGCGCTGGCACGCGCACGCCGCCGAGGGCGAGTGGCGCGAGCCGGCGGCCTGCTGGCCGAGGTGGCGGGCAGCGCGGCGGGCGATCCTCGCCGGCGAGCGGGTGGCGCTCAACTTCCTCGGCCGCCTCTCGGGCGTCGCCACGCTCACGGCCCGCTACGTGCGAGGCGGTGGAGGGCACCGGCGTGCGCATCCTCGACACGCGCAAGACCACGCCCGGGCCTGCGCGCGCTCGAGAAGGAGGCGGTGCGCGCCGGGCGGCGGCGTCGAGCCACCGCAGCGGGCTGCTACGACGCGATCCTCGTCAAGGAGAACCACGCCGCGCTCGCGGGCGGGGTGGGGGAGGCGGCGCGGCGCGCGCTGGCCGGCGCGCCCGGCCGGGGTGACCGTCGAGGTGGAGTGCGCGACGCTCGCCGAGGTGGCGGAGGCGCTCGCCGCCGGCGTGCCGCGGCTGCTGCTCGACAACATGGCGCCCGGACCAGCTGCGCCGCGGCGGTGGAGCTCGACCGGCGGGCGCGCCGAGCTCGAGGCCTCGGGCGGGATCACGCTCGACGACCGTGCGCGCGGTGGCCGAGACCGGCGTGGACTTCATCAGCGTCGGCGCGCTCACCCACTCGGCGCCGGCGCTCGACGTCAGCCTGCTGCTCGAGCCGCTGCTGCGCTAGGCGGCCGCAGCACCGCGAACGGGTCGGTCACCTCGAGGTCGCGCGAGCGCGAAGCGGTAGACGGCCGCCGGGCGGCCGCCCTCGCGCCCCGGCGCGCGCCGCTCGCCGGTGGCCTCGAGCAGGCCGCGGCGCTCGAGCACCCGGCGCAGGTTGGTGGGGTCGACCGGGTAGCCGAGCGCGGCCGTGTAGATCGCGCTCAGCTCGGAGATCGAGAAGCGCTCGGGCGCGAGCGCGAAGCCGATGTTGGTGTAGGAGAGCTTGGCGCGCAGCCGCTCGCGGCCGGCGAGCACGATCGGCTCGTGGTCGAAGGCGATCGGCGCGGGCAGCCGGTCGACCGGGTGCCAGGCGGTGTCGGCCGGCAGCGCCGGGTCGAGGCCGAGCGGCACGAGCCCGAGGTAGGCGGTGGCGAGCTGCCACTCGCCGGGGTGGCGGCTCGGGCTCGCTGAGCGTCTCGAGCTGCTCGAGCCAGGACAGCTCGGCCACGTCGACCTTGCGCGCGAGGTGGGCGCGGATCGACTCGCTCGAGCGTGTCGCCCGGGCTCGAGATAGCCGCCGGGCAGCGACCAGGCGCCCTCGAACGGCTCCCGCGCCCGCTGCCAGAGCAGCACGGAGAGGCCGCCCGTCGCGCACCTGGAGCACGACGGCGAGCGTGACGTGGGTGGGGGAGCGGCGCTGCCTGCGTAGGTTCCTGCTCCGGTCGGCATCGGTTTTCGATCATAGAGTCAAAAACCGCCCCTCGAAGGACAAGCCGAGATGAAGCCCATCGAGCTGCCCACCCTGTCGCCCGGCCGGCGAGCCCGCGCTCGACCCCGGACCAGGTCGCCCGCCTCCAGGACGAGGTGCGCGCCCTCGCCGAGGAGCGCAACGCCGTGATCCTCGCCCACAACTACCAGGTGCCCGAGGTCCAGGACGTGGCCGACTTCGTGGGCGACTCGCTCGGCCTGTCGCGCCAGGCGGCCGCCACCGACGCCGACGTGATCGCCTTCTGCGGCGTCCACTTCATGGCCGAGACCGCCTCGATCCTCAGCCCCGGACAAGACCGTGCTGCTGCCCGACCTCGACGCCGGCTGCTCGCTCGCCGACTCGATCACCGCCGACCAGCTGCGCGCCTGGAAGGCCGAGCACCCCGGCGCGATCGTCGTCATGTACGTGAACACCACCGCCGAGGTCAAGGCGGAGACCGACTACTGCTGCACCTCCTCGAACGCGGTCCAGGTGGTCGAGCACATCCGCGCGCGAGCACGGCGACGACGTGGAGATCCTGTTCGGCCCCGACATGTGGCTGGGCGCCTACGTCGAGCGCGTGACCGGCCGGCGCATGCACGTCTGGGACGGCGAGTGCCACGTGCACGCCGGCATCCGCCCCGCGCGACATCACCGCCGTGCGCGCCGAGCCACCCCGGCGCCGAGTTCATGATCCACCCCGAGTGCGGCTGCACCACCCAGGTCATGGAGTACGTGGCCGCCGGCGACGTCGACCCCGAGCGCACCCACATGCTCTCCACCGGCGGCATGCTCGACTTCGCCCGCGAGCTCGGACGCCGACACGTTCATCGTGGCCACCGAGACCGGCATGCTGCACCCGCTCGCGCAAGGAGAACCCCGGCAAGAGCTTCATCCCCGCCAACCGCGCGGCGGCCTGCCGCTACATGAAGATGATCACGCTGCCGAAGCTGCGCGACGCGCTGCGCGACCTGCAGCCCGCAGGTGCAAGGTCGACCCCGAGCTCGCCGAGCGCGCCCGCGTGCCGATCGAGCGCATGGTCGCGATCACGCCCTAGGCGGCCGCGACTCGAGCCGCAAGCCGGTCGCTCGAGCGCGCCGACCGTCGCTCGGCGACCGCTGCCGGCCGAGCTCCGGCCGAGCCGGCCGGCCGCTCTCGCCGCTCCGGAGCCGTCGCGGAGCCGCCGCCGGAGCGCCCGAGCCGCTGCGCCGGCGCCGGCGCCGGAGCCGGAGCTCGACCGGCCGGCCGGCCGGAGCTGCTGCCGGGCCCGAGCCGTCTCGTCCGCGCCGCTGCCGGTGCCGTCGCCGGCCCGAGCCGCCGCCCGAGCCGGAGCCGCCGTCCGACCTCCGGGCCCGCGATCCGCCGCTCGCCGAGCCGCCGCTCGCCGTCGCTCGTCCCGAGCGCCGTCGCCGTGGCCGCGTTGCTCGCCGCTGTCCGGAGTCGTCGCGTCCTTCCCCGGAGCCGTCGTCGCCGCTGGTCGTCGTCGCTCGTCGTCGCCGCCGGACGTGCCCGCTGCGTCATCGCCGGTCCTCGCGGTCGCCGGCGACTCGCCGCCGCCGCCCGGCGCCGGAGCCGCGCCGCCGTCGTCGCGCGGCCGCGTCACCGGCGCTCTCGGCCGGCCCCGCCTGACCGCGGCCCGCCTCGCCGCGCGTCTCGCTGCGCCGTCGCCGTCGGCGCCGCCGCCGCGCTCGTCGCCGCCGCGCTCGGGCACCGCGGCCACGCCGCCCACCACCGCGCCGGTGACCAGCGCCGTGGCGCAGACCTTCGCCGCCACCGCGCCCGCGCCGGCGCCGGCGGCGCCGCACAGCTCGGCCACGCGCGCGCCGATCGGCTCGGCCGGCGCCGCCCAGCGGCAGCCGCAGCAGCAGGCCGACCGGCGTCGAGCGCCGTGGCCCCGGCGCGCAGCGTGTTGCGGGCCCGGTTGAGCAGCTGGCGCACCGCGCCGTCGCTCACGCCCAGCTCGCGCGGCGATCTCGTCGTAGCTGCGGCCCTCGAGCTCGCGCAGCACGATCGCGTCGCGCTGGCGCTCGGGCAGCGCCTGCACGGCGGCCACCACTTCCCGCAGCCCTGCGCGCGCTCGAGGGCCTGGTCGGGCCGCTCGACGCCGTCGATCGTCTCGTCGAGCTCGGCGTGGCCCAGCGCCCGGTCGCGCAGCCCGTTGAGCGCGGCGTTGTGGGCGATCCGGTACAGCCACGGGCGCAGGTTGAGCTCGGCGTCGTCGCGCAGCATCGCCTCGTAGGCGCTCACGAACGACTGCTGCACCGCGTCCTCGGCCCGCTCGCGCGGGAGGAAGCGCGCGGCAGTAGCGCAGCAGCGCGCGCCGGTAGCGCGCCACGATCGTCTCGAAGGCCGGCTCGTAGCCCGCGCGCACGAGATCCACCAGCCGGCTGTCCGACTGGGTGGCCAGCACGCGGCCGGCGCGCGAGGCGGGCGGGTGCGATGAGCGCCTGAGGAGTCATGGCGCGACGGTGGCCTGAACTTCCAACACGCGGGAGACCGAAACCTCACGCGCGTTCCCGTGCTCAGGGTAGACCGCCTGCCACCCTGTTCTCCCGTGCGCCGCCTCGCCACCGTCCTCATCGCCCTGCTCGCCCTGCCGCCCGCGACCGCGCGGCCGCCAGGCGACCCCGTGGACCACCGCGCCCGGCCGCCCCCGACGGCACGCCGCTCTGCGCCGACTGGGTGCACGAGCGCCACACGGTCGAGCGCGGGGCCGGCGCTGGCCCACCTGGCATCCGCCGCGCGACCCGCGCTACCGCTGCGCCTTCGGGCACGAGCACGGCACCAACCCGCGCGCCTTCCGCTACTTCCGGCGCACCGGCATGCCCGCCTTCGGCCCGATCGGCGCGCTACGCCGGCAGCGAGGAGGCCCACGCGGGCTTCAAGGTGTTCGTCGGCGAACGAGCGACCGCAAGGGCCTCGCCTGGATGATGGTGCTGCACCAGGGCTCGGGCTCGCCGCGGCGCGGGCACGGTGCGCTTCCACTCGCTCGAGACCTGGCTGTTTCGCAACCGCGGCCGCCGGCTCGCCGCGCACACGCGGCTGATGGCGGACTTCGGCGAGGCGCTGCCCAACTGCCCGGGCGCCGAGCGCGCGCCCAACATGCGCCTGCTGCCCCATCCCGGGCTGCTCGTCGGTCTACGAGGAGTGGGCCACCGGCTGGACGTGGGCGGCGCGCTGCGCGGCCAGTCCCGGCTTCGCGATCGACAACGCGATCACGCAGTTCGACCCCGCCGAGCCCGAGCGCGTCGTGTTCAACAAGCGCTTCGCCTGCGGCCCCAACGACCCGGCCGGCTGGGACTCCTACTGCAAGGGCGACAAGCGCACCGTCCTCCACCCGCGCTGGGCCTGCGCAACCGCGGCCGCTCGCGCTTTCGCACCGACGCCTACGGCCGCCGCGCGCCGCACGGCCTGCTCCAGGTGGTCGCCCGGCGCCTGCGCATCGACCAGTCGGACGAGTGCTGCGGCGCCGAGAACGCCTTCGTGATGGAGCGGCCGAGCGACGGCGGCATCTACCGCGCCGGCCGCGGCCTGAACTCGACGCAACTTCGAGTTCCCCGGCTACTGCGTGCTGCGCAGCAACTAGCCTGCCGCGGCGTGCAGCTGCTCCATCCCGAGCGCCGCGCCACCGCCCCGGCGAGCTCGCCTCCGGCCTGCGCCTCGGCGAGCGGGCGCCCGCCGGGCGGCCCTACCTCGTGCTCAACATGGTCTCGACGCCTCGACGGCAAGGCCACGATCGACTGGCGCACCAAGGGCCTCTCGACCGAGCTCGACCGCCAGCTCTTCCACCACCTGCGCACCCAGGCCGACGCCGTGATGGTCGGCGCCGGCACGGTGCGCGATCGAGCGCTACGGGCGCATGGCCAAGTCGGACGAGCTGCGCGACAAGCGCGAGCGCGAGGGGCTCGCGCCGCGACCCGCTGGCCGTGGTCGTGAGCGGCCGGCTCGACCTGCCCGCCGACCTGCCGCTGCTCAACGAGCCCGAGCAGCGCGTGGTGATCGCCACCGGCTCCGACGCCGAGCCTGCCCGGACCTCGGCGAGCAGGTGGAGTACGCGCGCGTCGGCGACGACCTGCCGCTCCTGATGGCCCGCCTGCGCGAGCAGCACGGCGTGCGCTCGATCCTCTGCGAGGGCGGCCCGACGCTCAACTCGCACCTGCTCGCGGCCGGCCTCGTGGACGAGCTGTTCCTCACGCTCAACCCCAAGCTCGCGGGCGGCGCCGCCGCGCTGACGATCGTCGCCGGGCGCGAGCTCGTCGAGCCGGCCGAGCTCGAGCTGGTCTCGCTCGCCGAGGGCGACGGCGACCTGTTCACGCGCTGGCGCGTCGCGGTGCAGAAACCCTTGCAATGCGTAGCGGTTTCGCGCGCGGCATCCGCTAGCACATGGGCGTCCTCGATGGCCAGCGCCACGGACACAGCCGGCCGCTCGCCGCGCGCCCGCGGCGGCCGCCTGCGACCGACGTGCCGGTCGTGGAGTTCCGCGACGTGACGAAGGTCTACGACGGCGGCTCGGTCGGCCTCGAGCAGCGCCTCGATGCGGATCGGCCGCGGCGAGTTCGTCTTCCTCGTCGGGCCCACCGGCTGCGGCAAGTCGACCTGCATCCGGCTGCTGATGAAGGAGCTCGAGCCGAGCCAAGGGCGAGATCTGCGATCGCCGGCCGCACGCTCGGCGAGATCCCGCGCAGGCGGGTGCCGTACCTGCGCCGCAACATCGGCGTCGTCTTCCAGGACTACAAGCTGCTGCCGAACCGCACGGTCTACGACAACGTCGCCTACTCGCTCCAGGTGATCGGCGAGACGCGCCAGGAGATCCGCCGCAAGGTGCCGGACATCCTGCGCCTGGTCGGCCTCTCCACCAAGCTGCACAACTTCCCCGACGAGCTGTCGGGCGGCGAGCAGCAGCGCGTGTCGATCGCGCGCGCGTTCGTCAACCACCCGCCGCTGCTGCTGGCCGACGAGCCCACCGGCAACCTCGACCCCGAGACCTCGATCGGGATCATGCAGCTGATCTACCGGATCAACCGCACCGGCACGACCGTGGTCGTGGCCACCCACGACAAGGAGATGGTCGACAAGATGCGCCGCCGCGTGGTCGAGCTGCGCGAGGGCCGCATCGTGCGCGACGAGCAGTCCGGCCTCTACCGGCCCGACGAGTCCACCACCGAGTTCGCGATCCGCCTGCGCGGCGAGCTGGGCGTGGGCGCCGAAGGGCCACCCGAACTAGCGATGCGCCTCGGCTTCTTCCTCAGGGAGGCGCTGCGCGGGCTGCGCCGCAGCTCCGCGCCCGGCGCTCGCCGCGCTGCTCACGGTCCTGCTCACCGCGCTGGTGCTCGGCGTGTTCATCCCGATCGTGCAGGCCACCACCGGCACGGCCAACGAGGTGCGCGGCCGGGTGGTGGTGGACGTCTACGTGAAGCGACGCCGGCCACCGCAGAAGGAGCACCTACGAGCTGCGGCGAGGCGCTCGAGGGCACGACGAACGTGAAGTCGGTCGAGTTCATCTCCAAGGGCGAGGCGCTGGCCCGCGCGCAGGAGCAAGAACCCGGAGGCCTTCCGCGAGGGAGCCGAGCTGCTCGGCGCGAACCCGCTGCCCGACTCGTTCCGCGTCACGCCCGAGGACCCGGACAAGCTCGGCCTGATCGTCGACCGCCTGGCGCCGGGCGGCACGCCGCGAGCTGGCCGCGATCGACGAGGTGCGCAACCGCGAGGAGGAGACCGACAAGATCCTCTCCGCCACCGGCCTCGTGAAGGGCGCTCACCGCGGGGCTGGCGGTGCTGCTGGTGCTCGCCTCGATCGCGCTGATCGCCAACACGATCCGGCTGTCGATCTTCGCCCGCCGGCGCGAGGTCGAGGTGATGAAGCTGGTGGGCGCCACCAACTGGTTCATCCGCTGGCCGTTCGTGATCGAGGGGGTGATCGTGGGCTTCCTCGGCGGCGTGCTCGCGGTGCTGCTGCTGACGATCGCCAAGGAGACGTTCATCGACCCGCTGTCCGACCGCTTCGCCCTGCTCGCCGCGCCGGACACGATCGACTTCCCGCTGCTGATCGTGCTGCTGCTGGTGGCCTGCGTGGCCGTCTCGGCGATCGGCAGCGGCATCACGCTGCGCCGCTTCCTGCGGGTTTAGCGACGCGCTTTCGAGACGCCCGCACTACCCTCCGTTGCCGTGCGTACCGCGGCCATCGTCGATCCTCTCGCGCCGCTCGTCGCGCTCGTCGCCGGGCATCTACCTGGGCGGCCATCCGGAGCAGCTGCCCGGATGCGGTGCGCGACGCCTTCGTCGAGGAGGACCGCGCGCTGCGCGCCGAGATCATCGACACGATCGAGGACAACTTCTACAAGCCGGTCGACGAGTCGAAGCTCGAGCGACGCCTCGCTCAAGGGCATCGTCGAGTCGCTCGAGGACCCCTACTCGCACTACCTCACGCCGAAGGAGGCGAGCGCCGTTCCAGCGAGTCGCTCTCGCGGCGAGTTCGAGGGCGTGGGCATGAACGTGGAGAAGGACCGAGCGCGGCCTGCGCGTGCTCAACGTCTTCGAGGGCTCGCCCGGCCGAGCGCGCGGGCATCCAGCAGGGCGACCTGATCCTGGCGGTCAACGGGCGCTCGATCG
This sequence comes from uncultured Thermoleophilaceae bacterium, assembly GCA_963751835.1. GTDB lineage: Bacteria > Actinomycetota > Thermoleophilia > Solirubrobacterales > Thermoleophilaceae > JACVRW01. The sequence continues at coordinate 19,681 of CAVVWD010000015.1, forward strand.
CCGGGCTCAGCAGCGACGGTCGCCACCGGCCGGATCAAGGGCCCGGCCGGGCACGAGCGTGAAGCTCGAGCGTCTTCACCCCGGGCGCGCAGGACACGCGCAGCGTGAGCGTGGAGCGCGAGCGGATCGAGGTCCCGGTCGCGCGGGCCGGATGGTCGAGCGCGACGGGCGCAAGGTCGGCGTGGTGCGAGCTGCGCGGCTTCAGCGCCGGCGCGCACGGCGAGCTGCGCGCGCGAGATCGACCGGCTGCTCGAGGCCGGCGCCGACGGCATCGTGCTCGACCTGCGCGGCAACGGCGGCGGGCTGCTGTCCGAGGCCGTGCTCGTGTCGAGCGTCTTCGTCGAGGACGGCGAGATCGTGTCCGTGCGCGGCCGCTCGCGCGCCGAGCGCACCGAGGACGCCGAGGGCGACGCGATCGACGCGGACGTCCCGGTGGTGGTGCTGGTGGACGGCGGCAGCGCCAGCGCCTCCGAGATCGTGACCGGCGCGCTGCGCGACCGCGACCGCGCCACCGTGGTGGGCACCAACACGTTCGGCAAGGGCCTGGTGCAGGAGGTCGAGCCGCTCTCGAACGGCGGCGTACCTCGACCTGACCGTGGCCAACTACTACCTGCCGAGCGGCAAGACGATCAGCACCGCCGGGCATCAAGCCCGAGGTCCGCGCCGAGGACGATCCGCAGACCAAGCGCGACGAGGCGCTGCCCGTGGCGCTCGACGACGCTGCTTCGGCAACGCCGGTGAGCGCCGCCGTCCGGGGCCGCCCGCAGCGGCGGCTCGACCAGCCGCTGGTGGCCGTGCTCGAGAAGCGCGGCCGCTTCCTCGTGGCCGAGCCGCTGTTCGGCCGCGGCCCGCGCACCGCGGTGGAGCGCGGCGGCGCCGGCGAGGGCGACCTCGTGCTGGTCGGGCTCGGGCAAGCGCGGCGCGCGCGTGGTGCGGCGGCTGGGCCGGCCGGACGTGGCCCGCGACGTGGTCGAGGGGCTGATGCTCGACCGCGGCCTGCACCGCAGCTACGCGCGCGCGGCCGAGGCCGAGGCCGAGCACGCGGTGGCGGAGCCCGTACGCCGCCGACGCGCGCGTGGACCTCACCGCGCCTGCCCACCTTCACGATCGACCCCGACGACGCGCAGGACTTCGACGACGCCATCTCGGCCCGCCGCGAGGACGGGCACGTCCGCGTCTGGGTCCACATCGCCGACGTGACCGCCTACCTGCGCCCCGGCGGCCCGCTCGAGCGCGAGGCCCTGCGCCGCGGCCACGAGCGTGTACGTGCCCGGCGCGGTCGAGCCGATGCTGCCCGAGGCGCTCTCCAACCGCGCCTGCTCGCTGCGCCCCGGCGAGGAGCGGCTGGCCGTGACGGTGGAGATGGAGCTGCACGGCGCCGAGGTCCGCAACGTGCGCTTCCACCGCTCGCGCGTGCGCAGCGACCGGCGCCTCACCTACGGCGAGGTGGACGCGATCTTCGCCGGGCAGCGCCCGGGCCGAGGAGCCCTGGGCGGCGCCGCTCGAGGCCGCCCGCGAGGTGTCGCGGGCGCTGGCCGACGCGCCGCGACTCGCTCGAGCTCGGCGCCCCCGAGCCCGTGTTCGAGTTCGACGCCGACGGCCACGTGACCGGCGTGCGCCACGAGGCGCAGACCGAGTCGCACCGCCTGATCGAGCAGCTGATGATCCTGGCCAACGAGCAGGTGGCGGGCTACCTGGCCGACCGCAAGCTGCCCACGCTCTACCGCGTGCACGAGCGGCCCGAGCCCACCGCCGTCGACGTTCCTGGTCGAGCAGCTGGCGAGCCTCGACGTGCCCACGCCGCCGGTGCCCAAGCACATGACGCCCGCAGCAGGCGGCCGACCTCGCGGCGGAGGCGTCGCGCATGCGTGGCGCGCCTATCCGGAGCGGCCGCTTCGCGCCACGGCATCCTCGTGCTGCGCGCGCTCAAGCAGGCCTTCTACACGCCCAGGAACCTCGGCCACGCCGGGCTCGCCAGCCCGCGCTACTGCCACTTCACCTCGCCGATCCGCCGCTACCCGGACGTGGTGGCCCACCGCGCGCTGCTGCAGGGGCTCGGCATCGACCACGACCGCCGCGCCGGCGCACGAGCTCGACGAGGTCGGCGTGCAGTGCCTCGGCCGCCGAGCGCGAGGCGATGCAGATCGAGCGCGCCGCCGACGACGTCTGCCTCGCGTTCCTGCTCGAGCGCCGCCTGGCCGACGCCGATCCGGTGGCGCCGCCCGCCTTCGAGGGCGAGGTGGTCGGGCTGATCGAGAAGGGCGCCTTCGTGCGCTTCGGCGACGAGGGCTTCGAGGGGCTGCTGCCCGTCGCGGCGCCTGCGCGGCTGGTGGGAGCTCAACGAGCTGGGCACCGCGCTGGTGGCCGAGGGCTCGGGGCGCGAGCTGCGCCTGGGCGACTCCGTCGAGGTGCTGGTGGAGCGCGTCGAGACGCGCGCGCGGGCGCGTGGATCTCGCGCCCGCCGGGTCATACTCGTAGCCGATGGCCAAGAAGAGAAAGCGCAAGGCCGCGGCCGGCGACGTGGCCACCAACCGCCAGGCGAGCTTTCGCTTCAACCTGCTCGAGAAGCTCGAGGCGGGCATCGTGCTCCAGGGCTCGGAGGTCAAGTCGCTGCGCAACGGCGGCGGTCCAGCTGAAGGACGCCTACGCCGAGGTGCGCGACGGCGAGGTCTGGCTGCGCAACATGCACATCGCCCCCTACGGGCCGGCGCGCGAGGGCCACGATCCCGAGCGCCCGCGCAAGCTGCTGCTGCACAAGCGCGAGATCGAGCGGCTGATCGGCCAGACGGCCGAGAAGGGGCTCACGATCGTGCCCACCCGCGTGTACTTCAACGGCCCGCGGGCCAAGGTCGAGCTGGCGGTGGCGCAGGGCAAGGACCTGTACGACAAGCGCCGCGCGATCAAGGACCGCGAGCAGAAGCGCGAGGTGCAGCGCGCGCTCAGCGAGCGCTACTGAGTCGCCGCGGTCCAGCCGCCGCGGGCGCCGCTCAAGCGCCGCGCGCGGCGGGTCGAAACCGAAGGGAGCATGCACACGGCGCTCGCACTGGCTGCGGTGGCGAGCGCGATCGCCGCCGCCGGCGCCTGGGCGGCGCCGCCCCTCGGCGCGCCGCAGGTGCCCGCTGCGCGCTGCCTGCTCGCGCTCGGCGCATTGAGCTGGGGCGTGGCGGCGGCCGCGCCCGAGCCCTACCACCTCTACGGCACGCTCGGCGGGCTGGCGCTCGGAGTGCTCGGCTGGCTCGCGCTGGGCACGGCGGAGCGCCGGCCGGGGGTGCGCGCGGCGCCGGTGGCGATCGGCATGCTGGTGGTGGGCGTGGCCCTGGGCGCCGCGCGGCACTTCGAGCAGCCCGAGCTCGCGCTCGTGGGTGGCGCCGGCTGGCTGCTGGTGGCCCTGGCCGCGTGGCCCGTGGGTGGCGCTCGCGCGAGCGCGGCCGCCTTCCCGGTCGGGGCGCCGGCGGCCCACACGCCGCCGGCCTACGACTCGCTCACCGGCCTGCCCGGCGCCGAGCTGCTGCGCCGGCGCGTGGCCCACGCCCTGCGCGAGCGCGGCGACGCTGCGCCGCCGGTGGCGCTGCTGGCGCTCGAGATCGGCTGCGATCGGGTCGAGCCCCCGGAGCTGCGCGGCGATCTGCTGGAGGCGGCCGCCGGCCGGCTGGCCGGGCTGCTGCGCGCCGACGACACCGCAGCGCACCTCGATGGTCCGCACTTCGGGGTGCTGGCGCCGGGCCTGGACGCGGATGCGCTCCCGGAGCTGGCCGAGCGGCTGCTCGAGCGCGCTCGCGCGTCCCTACTCGCTGGACGGACGCCGCTTCGAGCCCGACGGTGCGCGCCGGCGCGGCAGTCGGCGGCGCTTCCGCCGAGGACCTGCTCTACGAGGCCGGCTGTGCGCTCGCCTGCGCCGCGACGGGCACGCTGGCGCTGTTCGAGCCGGCGATGGAGCACGCGGCCGCGACCCGCGCGGAGCTCGCGGCCGGGCTCGGCGATGCGCTCCGGCGCGGCGAGCTGACGCTCGTCTACCAGCCCGTCTTCGACCTCGTGAGCGGCCGGATCCGCTCGGTGGAGGCGCTGCTGCGCTGGCCGCACCCGCTGCACGGCCCGCTGGCGGCGCGCGACGTGCTCGCGCTGGCTGAGGCCGAGGGCATGCTCGAGGAGCTCGGTGGCTGGGCGCTGGCCGCGGCCTGCGCCCAGTGGCGGCGCTGGCAGGACATGCGCGTGGCGCTGCCCGCGCTCGGCCTGAGCGTGAACATGCGCGACGCGCAGCTGCGCGACCCCGATCTGCCCGGCCGCCTCAGCGCCGGGCTGGCCGGCGCCGCGATGCCCGGCACGCGCCTGACCCTCGAGATCGGCGACGGGCTGCTGGCGAGCGAGCCCGAGACCGCGCGCGCCGTGCTCGGCGGGCTGGCGGGCCTTGGCGTGAAGGTGGCGCTCGACGGCTACGGCGCGGGCGCGGCGCCGCTCAGCCACCTGACCGACCACCGGCTCGACGCCGTCAAGCTCGACCGTGCGCTCGTGGCCGCCCTCGCGCCGGACAGCCGCGCGACCGCCCGGGCGGCGGCAATCGTGGGCGCGGCGCGGCGGCTCGGCATGGCCACCACGGCCACGGGCCTGGAGACGCCCGAGCAGCTCGCCCAGCTCAAGGCGATCGGCTGCGAGCTGGGCCAGGGCCACCTGCTGGCCGGCCCCATGGACGCGGACGGGGCGGCCCTGCTGCTGGCCCACGGCCCGCGCGCGGCCGGCCTAGAGCCCCAGCCCGCGCTCGGTGGCCCAGCGCGTCAGCTCGTGGCGGCTCGAGAGCTGGAGCTTGCGCAGCACCGACGGACACGTGCGCCTCGACCGTCTTGGGCGAGATCTCCAGCCGCAGCGCGATCTCCTTGTACATGTAGCCGCGCGCGATGTGCTGGAGCACCTCGCGCTCGCGCGGCGTGAGCTGGTCGAGCTCGGTCGTCCGGCTGGCGGCGCGCGGCGCCGGCGAACGCGTCGAGCACGAAGCCGGCCAGCCGCGGCGAGAAGACCGCGTCGCCCTCGTGCACGCGGCGCACGGCGTCGGCCAGCTCGGCGGCCGGAGATGTCTTGGTCACGTAGCCGCGCGCGCCGGCGCGGATCACGGCGATCACGTCCTCGGCGGCGTCGGACACCGACAGCGCCAGGAAGCACGGTGCGCGGCTCGCGCCGCGGCGCTGCGGCGGATCACCTCCACGCCGCCGCCGTCGGGCATGTGCACGTCGAGCAGCACCACGTCGGGCTGCGTCGCGCGCGATCGCGCGTCGACGGCCTCGTCGACCGTCGCCGGCCTCGCCGACGATCTCGACGCAGCGGCTCGAGCTCGGCCCGCACGCCGGCGCGGAACAGCTCGTGGTCGTCGACGATCAGCACGCGCGGCCGGTCATCGCCGCCTCCAGCACCAGCTCCACCTCGGTGCCGCGCGCCGGGCGCGCTGGTGATCGCGGCGCGGCCGCCGTGGCGCTCCATGCGCCCGACGATCGACTCGCGCACGCCGCGGCGGTCGGCGGGCACGGCGGCGGGGTCGAAGCCCGGGCCGCGGTCGCGCACGAACACCTGCGAGCCGCTCGCCGTCGGCCTCGGCGTAGACGTCGACCGGCGAGCCGCCGCCGAACTTGGCCGCGTTGGTCATCGCCTCGCGCGCGGCGGCCACCACCGCCTCGGCGGCGGCGTCGAGCGTCGCGGTCGCCCACCACCACCACCTCGACCGGCACGCCGTGGCGCTCCTCCACCTCGGCCGCGGCCGCCTCGAGCGCGGGCGCCAGGCGCGCCGCCTGGCCCGGCGCCGGGCCGCCCGGCGAGCCAGGCGCGCAGCTCGCGCTCCTGGCGGCGGGCGAGCGCCGCCACCTCGCGCGGGTCGTCGGCGCAGCGCTGCACCAGCGCGAGCGTCTGCAGCACCGAGTCGTGCAGGTGGGCGGCCACCTCGGCGCGCTCCTGCGAGCGGATCCGCTCGGCGCGCTCGGCGGTCGAGCGAGCGCACCAGCCGCACGATCCAGGGCGCGAAGATCACGCCGAGCACCACGACCACGGCGAGCACGGCGAGCACCACGTCGCGGGCGGCGCTGAGCGCGCCGGTGGCCTGGAGGAACGCGAAGCCCGGCGGCGATCACCAGCGCGATGCCGAGGCCGGTGCGCGAGATCGCGCCCGCCGCGCTTCACCGGCGCCGGCGCCGGCCGTCTCGTCTCGCTTGCGTCAGCGCCGCCGCGGGCGGCTGCGTCGGCGGCCGGGCGCCTGCGGTGGTCGAGCCGGCGCCAGATCAGCGCGCCGCCGCTGGCGATCAGCACGAGCGGCCAGACGATCGCGTCCGAGAACCAGATGCCCGAGCGCGCGGAAGGTCAGCAGCACGCTCAGCAGCAGCAGCCCGGTGCCGAGCGCCACCTCGACCGCGCCGCGGCCGCTGGGCAGCCGCCGCGGCCCGCGGCGGCGCGTCGCCGGCCGGGATCACGAGCCAGCCGAGCGCGTAGAGCGCGACGCCGAGGCCGCCGGCGGCGGTGGCCACCACGAAGGCCAGCCGCACGAGCGGCGGGTCGACGCCGATGCGCCGCGCGATGCCGGCGCACACGCCGCCGAGCCAGCGCGTGCGGAGCGGTCGCGGCGCAGCGAGGCGGGTGTCGCGCGTGCCGTCGGCGTTCATCGCGTCATCGCGCCGGCTGAGGCCGTTCGCCACAGGATCGCCCCCGTGGCCGCGCAGGCGACGGGGGCGAAGAGCGGCGAAGCTCAGCTCGATCGCCCCGGATGCGTGCAGGCAGCAGCAGGGCGCCCGAGCGCCAGCACGGCCAGGCCGGCCACCAGCGCCGGGACGTCCGGGTCTAGCCACTCGCCGTCTCTCCGCCGGCCGGCGCAGGCGTCGTTGCCCTCGCCGCCCGGGCCGAAGTCGTCGTCGCCGTGGTCGAAGCCGTCGCGGAACGATCGTCGTCGTCGCACCCGCAGCTCGCCCACGCCCGACCTCGGCGTCGAGCACGAGCCGCGTGCCGTCGCCCACGGCGTCGGGCTGCTCGCTCGAAGTCGACGTCGATGCCGCCGTTGTCGCGGCCGAACACGTCGACGTCGCCCACCCCGACCTCGGCGTCGGTGGCCACGCAGACGTCCTCGGGCACGAGCACGCGCGCCTCGCCCATGCCCAGGTCGAGCTCGAGCGGCACGTCGCCGGCGGGCAGGTCGGTCTCGCGCAGGTCGACGCACCAGCTCGCCGATGCCCGAGCTCGTAGCGGTCGCGCAGGTCGGTCGCCGACGCCGGGCGGTAGTCGCGCTCGCCCACGCCGCCGTCGAGGTCGATGCCCGACGGCCGACGACCGACGCCCGCCGCCAGGGCGAGCGTGAGCGCCGGCAGGACCAGCCAGCGGACCGGCTTCACGAACGCGCCGGCGACGATCGCCACGCCGGCGGCGATGACGAGCGCCGGCGACGAGCCACTCCGGCCGGCCGCCGCGGCGAACGCGCCGCCGAAGGCGACGATGCCGCAGAGGATGAGGACGCCGACGCCGAGCGCCGCGCGCCGGGCGATGTCGCCCGGCGTCGCCGCTCGGTCCCTCTCCGGAGACGAGCCACCAGACGAGGACGCCGGCACCGACCAGAAGGGCGAGCGGGATGACAAGTCCCGCAGCGAGAAGCCCGCCGCCGAGAAGAAAGGGCCAGGCGACGAGCAGCAGCACCACCACGCCCGGCGATCACGAGCGCCGCGGTTGCGGCCCTCGGGCGCCGGGCGCGACGGCGGCCGCGCCGTCGTCGCTCGGCATGAGCAGCAGGGCGGCGAGGTAGAGCAGCACGCCGGCGCCGCCGAGGAAGGCGAGCGCGACGGCGCCGATGCGGAAGAGGATCGGGTCGACGTCGAAGTAGTGGCCGAGCCCGCCGCAGACGCCGCCGATGCACGCGGTTGTCGCGCGAGCGCATGAGCCGCCGCTGCGGAGGGGCTGCGTGGGCTGCTCCGGTCCGTTCTCGAGCTGTGTCTGTGTCGTCGATGTTCATGGCGATCGAGACTGCCGCCCAGGGCCGTTTCGCCAATTGGGAATCGTCCCTAGGGGATCACCCTGCCACGCTAGAATTGTGAGGGCAGACAAGGGGGCGAATCAGCTTCGACGTGGAGCGTGATCGTCCCGGTGTAGCGAGCCGAGGACTCCGGGTTGGCCTCGTTAAATGATCCCGGAAACCAATACGTGCGGACGATCAGAACCATTCGTTCGCCCTCGCCGCTTAACAGGCCGTGAGGGAGTCGCGCCGGGCAGCCCGCGGCCCGGGTCGCGGCTTCATATAGCGGGCTCACCGCGACGGCAGGACCTTCGGGCGCCGCGGGACAGCTTCAGGAAGGTATGGCGCCGGGGACGTACCCCGCGGATCGACCGAACCGGTGGCCGAGATCAGACTCCGACGGGAACGCTCGTAGCAAGCATCGGGAGTGGTGTTCCGCGGACGCCGGGGCAGTACCGGCCGCCTCCACTGATTGGCTTCTGACGCTCGCGATGAGCTGCCGGCGTTCCGCGGCGCCGCACACACGCTCGTGGACGGCGTCGCCGACCACCTCGCCGAGTTGCCCTCGCGGCCGGTCTGGCAGCCGCTCCCCGAGGCGCTGCGCGAACGGCTGCTCGACATGCCTGCCGCGCTGCCCTCAGGGCCGGTCTGGCAGCCGCTCCCCGACGCCCTGCGCACACGGCTGCTCGCCCTGCCGCTGCCGGAGCACCCGGCGGCTCTGGACGAGTTGGTCGCGACCGCGTTGCGCGATGTCCTGCCGCACGCGATGGGCAACGGCCACCCGGCCTTCTTCGGCTGGGTCAACCCGCCGCCTTCCCCCGCCGGCGTCGTGGCTTCGCTGGCGGCGGCCGCGATGAACCCGAGCGTCGTCTCTGGCGATCACGCCGACGTCCATCTCGAGCGGGCGGTGGTGCGCTGGCTGGCCGAGCTCGTGGGCTTCCCGCACGCGCCGGGCGCCGGGCTGCTCACCAGCGGCGCGTCGGCCGCGACGATCGTCTGCTTCGCGGGCGCTCGCAGTCGCGCGCTGGCGGCGGCCGGCCATGACGTCCGTCGCGACGGCCTCGCCGGCGCCCCACAGCTGATCGCCTATGTGCCGGCTGAGGCCCATAGCTGCGTGCGGCGCGCCCTGGAGCTGCTTGGCCTCGGCAGTAGCGCGATGCGCGAGGTGCCACTCGAGGGAGGCCGGCTCGACGCGACCGCGCTGCGCGCGTCGATCGCCGCCGATCGCGCGGGCGGCGCCCTGCCGGCGCTGCTCGTCGGCTCGGCCGGCACCGTCAACGCCGGCGCGGTAGACCCGCTCGACGCGCTCGCCGATGTCGCGACCGCGGAGGACCTCTGGTTCCACGTCGACGGCGCCTACGGCGCGTTCGGCGTGCTCGACCCAACGATCGCGGCCCGCTACCGCGGCATGGAACAGGCCGACTCGCTGGTTCTCGACCCCCACAAGTGGCTCGGCGTTCCCGTCGACGCCGGCTGCGCGCTCGTGCGGCGCGGCGATGACCTGCGCGACGCGTTCAGCCTCATCCCGCCATACCTACGCCAGGACACCGACACGCCGGTCGGCACGTTCGCCGAGTACGGGCTCGAGCAGACGAGACCCTTCCGCGCCCTCAAGACGTGGGCGACCATCGCCGCGCGCGGACGCGCCGGCATCGCCGCCCAGGTGGCGCGCGCGAACGCACTCGCCCGCGAGCTGGCGACGCTGGTCGAGCGCGACCACGAGCTCGAGCTGGCCGCCGTGCCCGAGACCTCGATCGTCGCCTTCCGCGCGCGCCCGGCGGACTGCCCGGCCGCCAAGCTTGACGAGCTCAACCGCGCACTGCCGGAGGCGGTTCAGGCGCGAGGCCGCGCCTTCGTCACGGGCACCGTCTTCGGCGGCCGCGAGACGCTGCGCGCATGCATCCTGCACCCCGACACAAGCTCGGAGCACCTCGCGACCCTGGTCGCGGAAGTCGTCGCGGCGGCCCGCAGATTGTCGGCGCCTCAACAAGGTGGTAGCAACCCCTCCCGCTGAACCGCGCCTGCCTTGGCCGGCCGACCGCGCCTCGACCGTCGTGTCAGGTGGCCGGGATCGGTCGGCAGAGGTCGGGACGCTCGGCGCGGTCGAGGGCCCGGCGCAAGAAGGCGAAGGCGATTGCGCCCCCGATCAGGGGCAGCCAGAACAGGATGATGCGGTAGGCGAGCACGGCAGCGGCGGTCGGCGCGGCCGGAGCACCGTAGACGATCAGCGTGCCGATCAACCCGCCGTCGATGCCCCCCACGCCGCCGGGGAGCGGGAGCAGGCCGCCGAGTTGGCCGATCAGATAGCCCATCATCACCACGGAGATGGGCACGTCGGCCCCGACCGCCTGGAAGGTGGCCCAGAGGACCGCGTTGTCGAAGGCCCAGTAGCCGATCGCCCCGGCCACCACGGGCAGGTCGCGCGTGCGCAGGATCTCCACGGCCTCGGCGCTGCCGTTGATGACGGCCCGCCGGGTCGCGACCACGGCGCGGCGCAGCTTCGAGGCGTCGGGACGCGGGTCGCGCCCAGGCCCCAGCCGCGGGATCGCCAGCACCAGGGCGATCACCGCGACCGACAGCGCCGCGGGTAGCGCGGTCAGCAGCAGCGAGCGGTCGGGCCCGACGAGCCCCACGGCCATGAGCGTGCCCAGCACCGCGACCGCCACGAAGTTGACCGAGCTCTTGATGAGAAAGAACGCCACCGAGCGCCGCGCGATGCGCTCGCCGGGCATCCCGCCGCGGTGCAGGATCCATGCGCCAAGCGCAAGGCCGCCGGCGCCGCTGGCGGGCACAAGCGAACCGGCGGCGAGCTCCGACCACGCGATCTGCGCACTCGTCCGCCACGACATCCGCCGGCAGAAGACGGGCCGGAACATCAGCAGGTAGGAACCGCACGACAGCGCCTCGAGCACGACCGCCACGGCCAGCCAACCGGGTGCCGCATCCTCCAGCCGCTGCCTGACCTCCCCGAGCCCGGGCGCCAACAGCACCACGAGCACGAGAACCCCCACCAGCGCGACCACCTGTAGCAGCCGGCGCAACAGGCGGCGGGGCGCTAGCTCCTCCGGCAGCGCATCCGCCCCGCCGGTGGCCAACGCCTTGGCGCGAATGATCCGTGGGGTCCGGGCGGGGGCGCTCAAGGCAATCGAGTCTCGCAGCGTCGGATCGCTCCTCTCCCCGGTCGTCGGCTACCGCGAGTACACGCCCCAGGTCTAGCTGTCCAGAGTCAGCGCGACCGGATCGCCGCCGGGGAGCAGGTCGCGCATCTCCTCAGGTAGGAAGGGCAGGTCGAGCAGGCTGAGCTTGATGTCGGCGCGGCGCTGGTAGCGCTCCGGGTCCAGCCGCACCACGAGGCCTGCCCGCGGTCGCAGGCGAACTTCGAGCGCCTCGCCGGGCTGCATCCGTCGCCTGATCGTGCCGTCCACCTGGAGCGCCGGGTGGCCGCTGCCTTCCAGCAGCGCCAACGCGATCGGCTCGGCGGCCGAGATCACAGCCGGCCGGGAGATGCCGGCTATCGGCGCCACGGGGCTGATGACCACGGCGTCGAGCATCGGCGACACGACCGGCCCTCCCGCCGCGTAGGAATAGGCCGTAGAGCCGATCGGCGTGGCAATCACCAGCGCGTCGCAGCGGTAGCGCCCACCCGCCCGCCCGTTCATCGTCAGCGACGCCTGTACCGCTCCCTCTCCGGGCACGCTGGCCAGCGCGATGTCGTTGAACGCGATCGACTCGTCAGGTCCATCCGTCAGCACCGCCGCGCTGTGTTCCTCGATGGTGTAGTCGCCCGTTTCGAGCCGGTCGAGCGCGGCGTCGAGCTCGTGCGGCTCGATCTCGACCAGGAAGCCGCGGTTTCCGAGGTTCACGCCGAGGACGGGGACGGGCCGCCCAGCCACGAGTCGCAGCGCGCCGAGCATCGTGCCGTCGCCGCCGAGACTGATCAATGAGTCGGCCTGATCAACCAGCTGAGCCTCGCTCACCGGCTCTACGTCGTCGGGTAAGCGCGCGGCGTCCCGGGCGTCGACGATCACCCGTTTCCCGTGCGACCGCGCCCAGCTCGTGAGCTTCTCGACCACCGGCGTCGGGTCGCTGCGCGGATGCAGGACGAGCCCGAGTCGCCCATTCGGCTTGAGCGTCGGCATCGTGCAATCGTCGCATGCCCAACCCCGGGCCGTGGCCCCTGACGTTGGTGGAGGGGCGCGGCGGCGGCGACCCGGAGGCGATGGCGCTCCCACGGTCGCGACCGCTGGGGCTGGCGGCGCTCGCAATCCTCGCGGTCGGCACCGCTCCGCTCACACTGATCGTCGGGATTGCGGCATCGAGCGCCGTGCTCGTCGCGGTCGCGATCGCCGACACGGTCAGCGAAGGCGATCGCGCGCCGGGCGCATTTGCGTAGCCGCGTGAATGCGGAACCGCGAGCGTGGTCGCTCCTCCGTCTGCGGTCGACCGTAGTCTCGGGGCAGGTGACCGAGATCGTCTACGGGCTCGATGGCGCTCAGCGAGACCGGATCGGCGCGCTACGAAAGAGTGGGCGTTTCTTCTGGATCGACCTGGCCCTGGGCGAGACCAGCCCTGACGATCTGGGCGAGGCGTTGGGCATCTCCGAGCCCGCCCTTCGGGTCCTACTCGGCTTCGGGATGTCCCACTCCTCCTCGCGCAAGTTCTACGCCGACGGACGGCACGTCGTCTTCGCGTTTGCGTGTTATGTGGAGCGGCCCGACCTTGCGGACGGGACCCCCTACCGGCTGCGCCCGATCGAAGTCCACGTCCTGGTCAGTAGCGACTACCTGCTCACGCTTCACCGGGAACGGGTGAAGCTGCCGGAGCTGCTTGCCCCGTCGCTGCCGGAGGGGCGCAGCGAGCAATACGTCGTCTACGCGGTCCTCGAGTCCATGGTCGCCAGCGCTTTCGACGCGCTGAGTGAGGTCGAGCTGACGCTGGACGACCTATCGGTGATGTCGTCCGACCTGCGTGGCGGTCGGTTACGGATGGCGACGCTGCGGGCGATCAGTTCTCAGCTCGTAAGAATGAGGCGTAGGGTCGGGCTCCGGCGAGGCCTCTTTGAGAGGATCGGCGTGGAGATCGGGCGACTGCCGGGTCTCGAGGCCGACGACGAACGGTACTTCGACCGCATAGGCGGACAGGTCAATCGCTTGGTGGACGGGATCGACGCCGCCGGGGACGCGCTGGCAAGGTTGGTCAACCTGCGGCTCAATGAGACCTCGTACTGGCTGACCGTGGTGGCGACCATCTTCCTGCCGCTCACCTTCGTCGTCGGGTTCTTCGGGATGAACTTCGGCTGGATGGTCGGTGAGATCGACACCCAGTTGGCCTTCTGGCTGCTGGGAATCGGCACGCCCGTGGCAGGAGTGCTGCTGATATGGCGCCTCGTAGTGCGCGGATCCACCATCCAAGCGGATACCGGGGACGCGGCCGATCGCTCTCCCGAAGGCGTCGCAGGCTCGCCCCTCCGCGAACCCTGAGACTTGGGGCGGGGGCCAGTTCGGCCGCTGGATCGGCATCATGCCGCGAGCCTCAGCGCATACGGCGGACGGCGCTCACGCGCGACAACCTGAGAGAAAGGGCACCTCACATGGCGAGCAATCCAGACGGCGTGCAGCGCGACGTCCTGCCGATCCCCGACAAGCCCCACGAGGGGCTCATCACGTACGACGCCAAGGATCCCGACACGGCCTTCCCGCCCATCGAGCCGCTGCGGCCGCCGGAGGGTGCGCCGAACGTGCTGATCGTCCTGCTCGACGACGTCGGCTTCGGCGCCTCGAGCGCCTTCGGCGGTCCGTGCGCGACGCCCACGGCAGAGCGCCTGGCCGCCGACGGACTCCGGTACAACCGCTTCCACACGACCGCTCTCTGCTCGCCTACTCGCCAGGCCCTGCTCACCGGGCGCAACCACCACTCCGTCGGGATGGGCGGCATCACGGAGATCGCCACGTCCGCGCCGGGCTACAACTCGATCCGGCCGAACACCGCCGCCCCGCTCGCGGAGACGCTCAAGCTGAACGGCTACTCGACGGCGCAGTTCGGCAAGTGCCACGAGGTTCCAGTCTGGGAGACGAGCCCACTCGGGCCGTTCGACGCATGGCCCAGCGGGGGCGGCGGGTTCGAGCACTTCTACGGCTTCATCGGCGGCGAGACGAACCAGTACGCGCCGGCGATCTACGACGGGACGGTGCCGGTGGAGCCCGACCGCTCCCCCGAGGAGGGCTACCACTTCACCGAGGACATGACGGACCGGGCGATCGACTGGATCCGACAGCAGAAGGCGCTGATGCCGGACAAGCCGTTCTTCGCCTACTTCGCCCCCGGCGCGACGCACGCACCGCATCACGTGCCGATCGAGTGGTCGGACAAGTACAAGGGGAAGTTCGACCAGGGTTGGGACGCCCTGCGCGAGGAGAGCTTCGCGCGCCAGAAGGAGCTCGGCGTGATCCCGCCCGAGGCCGAGCTGACCGAACGGCCGGAGGAGATTCCGGCGTGGGACGACATGCCCGACGACCTCAAGCCGGTGCTCGCGCGTCAGATGGAGGTGTACGCGGGCTTCCTCGAGCACACCGACCATCACATCGGCCGGCTCGTGGACGCGCTCGACGAGCTGGAAGTGCTCGGCGACACGCTGATCTACTACATCATCGGCGACAACGGGGCGTCGGCGGAGGGCACGCCGCAGGGCACCTTCAACGAGACCATCTCGCTGAACGGCGCCGCCGGCATCGAGACGACCAAGTTCATGGTGTCGCGCATCGACGAGTTCGGCACCGTCGCGGCCAACAACCACTACGCCGTGGGCTGGGCGCATGCGATGGACACGCCATACCAGTGGACCAAGCAGGTCGCCTCGCACTGGGGCGGCACCCGCAACGGGACCGTCGTGCACTGGCCCCGCGGCTTCAGGGCCCGCGGTGAGGTGCGCACGCAGTTCAGCCACGTGATCGACGTGGCTGCGACCGTGCTGGACGTGGCGGGCCTGCCCGAGCCGAGCTTCGTGCACGGCGTGCAGCAGATGCCGCTGCACGGAAGGAGCATGGCGCCGACCTTCGACGACGCGGCGGCGCCCGAGCACCGCGAGACGCAGTACTTCGAGATGTTCGTCAACCGCGGCATCTACCACAAGGGCTGGACCGCGGTCACGCGCCACAGCATCCCGTGGAAGCCCACCGAGATGCCGGCGTACGACGACGACGTGTGGGAGCTGTACGCGCCCGAGGACTGGACTCAGGCGCACGATCTATCCGCGGACCAGCCCGACAAGCTGCGCGACCTGCAGCGCCTGTTCCTGATCGAGGCGGCCCGCTACAACGTGCTGCCGCTCGACGACCGCCGCTTCGAGCGCTTCAACCCCGACATCGCGGGGCGGCCGCAGCTCATCCGCGGCAACTCGCAGCTGCTGTTCGGCGGGATGGGCCGGCTGTCGGAGAACTCGGTGCTCGTCGTCAAGAACAAGTCGCACGCCGTGACCGCGCAGATCGAGGTGCCCGAGGGCGGCGGCGAGGGGGTGCTGATCGCCCAGGGCGGCGCCTACGCGGGCTGGAGCCTGTATCTCCACGAGGGGCGTCCGGCCTACTGCTACAACTTCTTCGGCCTGGAACGCTTCAAGGTCTACGGCGAGCAGGCGGTGCCGCCGGGCGAGCATCAGGTGCGGATGGAGTTCACCTACGACGGCGGCGGCCTCGGCAAGGGCGGGGACGTGACGCTCTATGTCGACGGTGACGAGACCGGCGAGGGTCGCGTCGAGCACACGGTGCCGCTGGTGTTCTCCGGTGACGAGACGGCGGACGTCGGCCGCGACAGCGCCACGCCGGTCAGCGACGACCACGGCTACGAGAACGCCTTCACGGGCCGCGTCCGCTGGATCCAGATCGACATCGACGAGGCCGCCGAGGACCTGGACCACATGATCAGCCCGGAGGAGCTGCTGCGCGTCGCGATGGCGCGCCAGTAGGGCGGCATGACGGGGCTCGCCGGCCGGCGCCTCGGCGCCGGCCGGCTGACCCGATCTATGAGCGGGACGGGGAGGGCTGCAGGCTCTTCGTGAGCTGCTCGCCCTCGATGTCCACGTCCGGCACCACGCGCTCGAGCCGTCGGGGCAATGCCCACGCCCTGCGGCCGAGCAGCGCCATCACGGCGGGCACGAGCGTCATGCGGACGATGAACGCGTCGGCCAGGACCCCAACCGCCAGCGACAGGCCGATCGACTTGATCACCGGATCCGGGTCGAGCAGGAACGCCGCGAAGACGGCGGTCATGATCACCGCAGCCGCCGTGACGACGCGGCCGCTCTGGCCGTATCCGGTGACGATCGCCTCGCGGGCGTCGCCCGACTTCACGTACGCCTCACGCATCCGCGACACGAGGAACACCTCGTAGTCCATCGCCAGCCCGAACAGGATGCCGATCAGCAGCACCGGCAGGAAGCTGACGATCGGTCCGGCCTGGGCCACGCTGAACAGGTCAGCCAGGTTGCCGTCCTGGAAGATCCAGACGACGACGCCCATCGAAGCGGCGATCGAGAGCAGGAAGCCGGCGGCGGCCTTGATCGGCACCAGCACCGACCGGAAGACCACCATCAGCAGCAGCAGCGCCAGGCCGACGACGACCACGATGTACTTCGGCAGCGCCTTCGCCAGCGTGTCGGCGGTGTCGATGTTCAGCGCGGTCGTGCCGGTCACGTACGCCTCGATCCCATACCGCTCCGGGATCTCGTCTGCCTGGGCCCGCATGTAGTCGACGAGCTCCTTGGTCTCGTCGGACGCGGGGCCGCTCGTGGGCGTGACCTGGACGATCGTCACGTCACCCCGCTCGTTCTGAGCCGGAGGCGAGACGGCCGCCACGTGCGGGAACTCCGCCAGCTCGGCCGCGACGCCGTTCGCCAGCCGCTTCTGCAGCTCGCGCGGCAGCTCGGGCGCGTCGACCACGACGGTCAGCACGCCGTTGAAGCCGGGGCCGAAGCCCTCGCTCAGCAGGTCGTACGCCTTGCGCTCGGTGTTGTCGGTCGGCTTCGAGCCGCCGTCCGGCAGGCCGAGCTTCATGTGCGTCGCCGGCAGCGCGGCCACGAGGAGCACCACGAGGCCGGTTGCCAGCACCGCCCACGGCCGCCGCGTCACGAAGCGCGCGTAGCGCACGCTCGCCGTCTCGCGGCCCTCGCGGCGGCGCCACGGACGCCACGCGAGTGCGCGGCTCGTGCGGGCACCCCGCTCGCCGAAGAAGCCGAGCAGCGCCGGCAGCAGGGTGGTGGCGATCAGGACGGCGATCACCACGGCGCCCGCGGCCGCGAGACCCATCACGGTGAGGAACGGGATGTTGACGACCGTCAGGCCGACCAGCGCGATGACGACGGTTGCGCCGGCGAACACGACGGCGCTGCCCGCGGTGCCGGTCGCCTGAGCGGCGGCGTCCCGCAAGCCCTGCCCGCTCTCGACGTTCTGCCGGTAGCGGCTCAGGATGAACAGCGCGTAGTCGATGCCGACTGCCAGGCCGAGCATCGTGGCCAGCGTGGGCGCCGTCTCAGTGAGCTCGATCGAGCCCGTGAGCGCGGTGACCGTTCCGACCGAGATCGCCACGCCGAGGATCGCCGTCAGCAGTGGCAGCCCGGCCGCCACGAGCGAACCCAGCGTGATCGCGAGGACGAGGAAGCCGATCAGGATGCCGGCGCTCTCCGAGCCGGCCTCGGACTCGTCGGTTACGAGACCGCCGCCGAACTCGACCTCCATGCCGGCGGCATGTGCCGGCTTCGCGCTCTCCTCGAGCTCGTCACGAGCCGAGTCGCTGACCTCATCCGCGGGCATCGGGTAGATCACGTCGGCGTAGCCGATGCGGCCGTCCTTCGAGATCGCCTTGGCCCGGTACGGGTCGATCACGAAGGAGACGCCGGAGGCGCGCTTCGCCTCGCCAACCGTCTCCATGACCGCCGCCTTGTTCTCCGGGTCGGTGAGCTTCTCGCCCTCCGGAGCCGCGAACACGACGCGCGCCGAGGCGCCACCGGCGCCCGGATACTTCTCATGAAGCAGGTCCTGGGCCCGCTGGGACTCCGTCCCCGGGACCTCGAACTTGGATGAGAACTGCCCGCTGAAGCTCGCGGCGCAGCCGATTACGACGGCGAGAATCGCCAGCCAGCCGAACAGCACCTTGCGGCGATTTGTGAAAGCCCAGCCGCCAAGTCGGTAGAGATAGGTCGCCATGAGGTCCTCCCTCGGTCGAATTGAGCCGACCGTATGGCGAAGGGCCTCCCAATCGACTCGGGCGAATCCCTAGTTAGGACCCTCAAACGGCTAGGGCTCCGCTGTCCCCAGCGGCACCCTGGCGAGCTCGATACGGGAGCTCACGCCCAGCTTCACAAACACCTTGCGCAGGTGGTACTCGACCGTCTTGGGGCTCACGAACAGCTGCGCGGCGGCGTCGCGATTGGTTGCGCCGGCGGCCACCAGCTGCGCGATTCGCAGCTCCTGCGGCGTCAGGTCGTCGAGCGTGCTCACGTCGCGCTTGCGGGCCTTTTCGCCCGTCGCATTCAGCTCTGTGCGGGCGCGCTCGGCCCAGAGCCTGTTGCCGAGTCCCTCGAAGGTGTCCAGCGCGGTGCGGAGCTGTGTGCGCGCCTCGATCTTGCGGCGCGCGCGGCGCAGGCGCTCGCCGTAAGCGAGCTGCGTGCGCGCGCGCTCGAAGACCGGCGCGTCGCCGGTGTGCTCGCGCACGGCCTCCTCGAAGAGGAGCTCGGCCTCCTCGTCGTCCTCGCTCAGCACCGCCCGACAGCGAGCGAGGAGCCCCTTGACGAGCGGGGTGTCGCTGACGGGCGCCCACGCCTCGAAGCGCTCGAGCGCATCCCGCGCACGCCCCGGCTCGCCGATGCGCAGCGCCGCGTCGATCACGTCGGGCGTGGCGAGCAGGGCCACCGGCGGCAGCGGCACCTGGTCGAGCTGGTCCAGGTGCTCGAGCGCCTCCTGTGGGTTGCCGAGTGCCAGCTCGAGCTCGGCGAGCGCCAGGCGCGCGTGCTCGGTCGCCCAGCCCAGGCCCGTCGCGAGGCTGCGCTGCATCGCCGTCGCGACGAGCTCGCGGCACTCGTCCTCTTGGCCCCGCTGGGCGAGGATGCGAGCTTCGAGCGCCATCAGCCCGGTCTCGTCGTTGTCGGCGCCGAGGCGCCGGGCGAGCTCCCGGCCCTCGGAGATCGTTGCGGCCGCGGCCGCCAGCCTGCCCTCGCCGAGCTCGCCCACCGCGACGAGCGGGAAAGCGCCCGAGACCCCTGCGAGTGAACCCTGATGACGCGCGCGGGCGATGGCCGCCTCACTGGTCCGGCGCGAGGCCGGATAGTCGCCGCGCATCGCGCTGGGAAACGCGTTCATGCCCATCGTGCGCTCGCCGTCGAAGCCCTCGCCCACTGCGATCGCCTCGGCCAGCAACCGGCCGCCGCGCGCGGAGTCTCCCTCCAGCACCGCACTCATGCCCCCAAACAGCAGGCGCGCGAAGCTGATCAGCGGCCCCTCCCCGCCGATCTGCTTCAGGAGGCTGTCCGCCTCACTCAAGGCGAACTCGATCCGGCCGCTTCTCATCAGCGACACGAACACCGACCAGATCAGGAACTCGGCGGCGGCTTCGGGCGGCAGGCCGACGACCTCCACGACGGCGCGGCGCAGCAGCTCCTCGGACTCCGCGGGTGAGCCGCGCCGGCCGGCGTCGGTAGCGCAGACCGAGATGATCTCGAGCGAGTCGAGCGGATCGAGCGGGAGCGCGCGCGCTCGTTCGACGAGGGCCATGGCGGCGTCGGGCCGGCCGCCGGCGTGTGACGCCTTCGCCGCACAGACGAGTCGGTGGGCACGACGCGTATCGTCGGCGCTCAGCTCGGCGGCGCGCTCGAAGGCGGCTGCGGCGGTGGCCTGCCCACCGCGCGTTGCAGCCTGGACCCCGGCCGCCTCGAGCTCCGAGGCGATCCCTTCGTCGGCGCGGTCTGCCACGAGCGCGCGGTGCCACGCGCTGCGGGCGGGGTCGTCGACCGCCGCCGCGAGCGCCTCGTGCGCGGCGCGGCGCTCGTCGCGGCTCGCCGAGCGGTAGATCGCGGAACGCACGAGCGGATGCCGGAAGGTCACGCTGCCGTCCACGCGCACGAGCCCGCCGCGCTCCGCCGCGCCGAGCTCGGATCCGTCGAGACCGATGCGCGCGCCGGCATCGAGGATCGCCGTGAGGTCGCCGAGCTCGTCTGCGGCCGCCACGAGCAGGAGGCTGCGTGTGCGATCCGGCAGTGCCGCGACCCGCGCGCGGAAGGCCTCCTCAACCGCAGGGCGCACCGGCGGCGGCCCGAGGATCGGCTCGGCTCCGTCGAGTTGGGTTTCCGTGAGCCCGGCCGGCAGCTCGAGCAGCGCGAGCGGGTTGCCACGCGCGTGTTCGAGCAGCGTGGCCAGCACCTCCGCCGACGGGCCGCGTTCGAGGCGATCGGTGAGCAGCGCGCGGGCGTCCTCGTCGGCGAGCGCACCGAGGGTCAGCTCCGGGACGCCGGGCGCGTCGAAGCTGCGCAGGTCGCCCTCCCGGACGGCGAACAGCATCGCGATGCGCTCGGCCTCGAGCCGCCGCGCGGCGAAGGCGAGCGCCTCGGCTGAGGGGGCGTCGAGCCACTGCGCGTCGTCGATGCAGCACAGGAGCGGCCCGTCCTCGGCGGCCTCGGCGAGCAGGCTGAGCGCGCCGAGCGAGACGAGGAAACGGTCGTCGACGCCCTCGAGGCTGAGGCCGAGGGCACTGTTCAGTGCGGCCGCCTGGGGCGCCGGCAGCCGCTCGATCAGATCGAGGCAGGACCGGACGAGACGCTGAAGGCCGGCGAAGGGGAGCTCGTGCTCGGCCTCGATGCCGACGCAGCGCAGCACCCTCATGTCGCCCGCCTGCGCCTCGGCATACTCGAGCAGCGTCGTCTTGCCGATGCCGGCCTCACCGCGCAGCACCAGTACAGCGCTGCGTTCCCCGCGCGCGCTCTCGAGGAGGGAGTCGAGCTCGCGTTGCTCAGCCAGACGGCCCACGAGCATCGGCCGATCCTAATCCCTTGGGCTAGGGACTAGGGCATTGCCGGATTCGAGCGCCTCCGCGCGGCCGTAGCTTGGCGGTCATGAACTCCACGTACCCCGCACTCACCCACCGGCGCTCGCGCGTTGCCCGTGGCGGAACGCTCGTGCTCGGCGGCGGTTTCGCCGGGAGCTACGTGGCTCGCCAGGTCGGCCAGAGCGGCGCGACGATCGTCAACCCGACCAACTTCATGCTCTACACGCCGCTGCTGCCCGAGGCCGCCGCTGGCAGTGTGGAGCCGCGCCACGTGACCGTGCCGCTGCGCACGATGTGCCCCCACGCCGACCTCGTGCTCGGCTCGGTCACCGGCCTCGACGCCCAGCGCCGAGTCGTGCAAGTCGAGTCCGAGGCGGGCGACATCGAGATCGCCTACGCTGACCTCGTCATCGCGCTGGGGGCAGTTGCGCGGATGCCCGACCTGCCCGGCCTGCGCGAGCACGCCCTCGGACTCAAGGACCTGGTCGACGCGATCCGCCTTCGCAATCACGTGCTGCGCCAGATCGAGCTGGCGGACGCCGTGCCCGAGTCGGCCGCGCGGCGTTTGACCTTCGTGCTCGCTGGTGCCGGCTTCGCCGGAGTCGAGGCGGTCGCGGAGCTGAACGAGCTCGTCAGCGACGCTCTCACGCGCCATCCGCGCCTCGACGGAGTGCAGCCGCGCTGGGTGCTCGTCGAGGGCGGGCACCCGCATCCTGCGCCAGACGCCCGAGAAGCTCGCCGCGTTCGCGGCCAAGCGGCTCGGCCGGCGCGGCGTCGAGATCCTCACGGAGACGACGCTCACGTCCGTCGACGCCGACGGGGTGACGCTCTCCGACGGGCGCCGGATCGACACCGAGACGGTCGTCTGGACGGCCGGCGTCACGGCCAACCCGCTGCTCGCAAGCTCGGGCTCCCGCTCGACAAGCACGGGCGCGTCCCGGTCGACGAGACGCTCCGCGTGCTCGGCTCGTCGCGCATCTGGGCGCTCGGGGACTGCGCCGCCGTCCCCAACGAGGCAACGCCCGGCGAGACCGATCCCGCGACCTGCCAGCACGCGCTGCGCCAGGCGCGCCGGCTGGCGCGGAACCTGCGCGGCACCCCGCGCGCCTACAGCTATCGCACCCGCGGCCAGATGGCCACGCTCGGCAGCCGGCACGGCATCGCCCTCGTCGGGGGCATGCGCGTGAAGGGCGTGCTCGGCTGGATCATCGCCCGCGGCTACCACGTCCTGCAGCTGCCGTTCGCCGCCCGCCGCGCCCGCGTGCTGGCGGACTGGACCGCGGCCGCACTGTTTCGGCGCGACGTCGCCGAGTTGTCGTCATCGACCGCAGTGAAGGAGTGAGCAATGACCACGCAGAAGACATCCGACCATCGTCATCCCTCGCCGCTTGCGGCGCTGGTGATCATCCCGGTGGTTGTGGCCATCGTGCTGACCCTGTTCGCGTGGCCGAGCGCCAGGCTCGAGCCGCGTGATCTCCCGGTCGGCGTGGCCGGGCCGCCCGCGGCCGTCGGTCAGCTCGAGCAGCAGCTCGGCGCCAACCCCGACGCATTCGACGTGCACCGCTACACGACCGAGGACGAGGCGCGTGCCGCGATCGAGGACCGCGAGGTCTACGGCGCGTTCGTCGCGACGCCCGAGGGGCCGAAGGTGCTCAGCTCGAGCGCCGCTAGTCCCGCGGTGGCTCAGCTCCTCGGCCACGCAGCGGCTGAGACCGGCGCGCCCACGGAGGACGTCGTGACGGCCGAGCACGGCGCGGCGCTGCCGTCGTCGGTGCTGCCGCTCGTGATCGCCGGGATCCTGATGGGCGTGGCGGCCTCGCTGCTCACGTCGAGCGCTGCCGGCCGCGCGGGGCTGCTCGTCGCCGGCTCGGCGATCATCGGACTGGTCTCCGCGACCATCGTCCAGAGCTGGCTCGACGTGGTCGAGGGCGCCTGGATCGTGAACGCCGGCGTGCTCGGCCTGACCGTGCTCGCCATCGGTGCGACCGTCGC
Organism: uncultured Thermoleophilaceae bacterium; assembly: GCA_963751835.1. GTDB lineage: Bacteria > Actinomycetota > Thermoleophilia > Solirubrobacterales > Thermoleophilaceae > JACVRW01. Next base: position 42,659 of record CAVVWD010000015.1, read on the forward strand.
CGGCCTCTACGCCTGGCTCGGCGGGGTCGGCATCGGAGTCGCAGCGGCGCTGATGGTCTTCATCGGCAACCCGTTCTCCGGAGCGGGATCGGCTCCGGAGATGCTGCCCGAGCCGGTTGGTGGGATCGGTCAGCTGCTGCCGCCCGGCGCCGGAGCGAACCTGCTCCGCAGCACCGGCTACTTCGACGGCGCAGCGGCCGGCGTGCCGGTGACAGTGCTGCTGGCCTGGACACTCGGCGGCCTGGCCCTTCTCGCCCTCGCAACGGCGAGGGCGAGGACGCCGGCCGCAGCCCCCGCGCAGATGCGCGTGGGCTGAGCGCTCGCTGGGGCGTCGAGCCGCTCTAGTCGCCGAGCTCCGTTATCGCCGCCACGGACACCATCTCCGGGGTGACGTCGACGGGGAGCCGTGCCGCGCCGACGGCTGCGAGTAGGGCGACCGCCGCTGCGTGCAGCCGGGCGCCGGTCTCCGTGGCGGCCCGCTCGAGGAGCTCGTCGCGCTCCTCATCCGGAAGGCCGTTCAGGTGCGCCTCCGCCATGGCAGCCCCTCCGTCAGGCGATTCTTCGATGCCCTCGAGCACGGCGTGATCTGCATTGGGTGCCATGTCCGCGAGGGCGATCTGTCGCACCATGAACTGCCCGAACGCCTCGGAGGCGTCCGACTCGAACACCCGCCCCATGAGCTCCTTGAGCTCGGTGGCGCCTGGTTTGTCGCTCTCGCTCATCAGCCCTGACCGGCGTACATCGCCTCCATCCGCTTCGTCATCTCATCCAGTGGCACATCCTCGACGTGCGTAGCGACGTTCCACCGGTGCCCGAACGGATCCTCGAACTGGCCGGAGCGATCGCCGTAGAACTTGTCGTCCACCGCCGCCAGCGGCTTGGCGCCGGCCTGGACGGCACGGTCGAAGACGCTGTCGACGTCCTCCACGTACACGAGCAGCGATACCGGCGTTCCCCCGACGGATCGCGGCCCGGCTGCGTTCATCTCCGGAGACTCGTCGGCGAGCATGATGACCGAGTCGCCGATCTCGAGCTCGGCGTGCCCGATCTTGTCCCCGGGCGCAGGCATGCGCCCGCGCTCGGTCGCGCCGAACACGGAGCGGTAGAAATCGATCGCGGCGCCGGCGCCGTCGACGATCAGGTAGGGCATCACGCGCGGGTAATCATCCGGAATGGGCTTCACCATCGCTGAGCTCTCCTTCAGTCGGTGACTGATGGAACGCTAGCGCGGATACTTGGGATGTATGTCTTCGACCAACGTCGAGATCGTGCGCCGCAGCCTCGAGGCCTTCGCACGAGGGGACTTCGACACCGCATTCGCCGCCCACGACCCGGACATCGTGTGGTCCACCGCGGCGGACGAGCCGGATCAGCAGACCTATCGAGGCATCGGCGGCCTGCGGAGCTTCGTCGAGTCGATCGACGAGCTCTGGGAGGACCGCTTCGACGGCACCGTGGAGTTCGAGGACTTCATCGAGCGCGGCGACTGGGTCATCGTGCCCTGGACGGCCCGGCTCCGCGGGCGGGGCAGCGGGATCAGCGTCGACGTCAATGAGACCTATGCCGTGCAGGTCCGCGACGGCAGGATCGTGCGGGTGGAGGAGTACCGGAAGGTGGACGAGGCGCTCGCGCGAGTGGACCGCACCGCTTAGGTCTGCAGGCCGACTCTCCGTTTAGGTTCCGGTGCCCCGGGTAGGGACCCGTTCGGAGCACCGGCCACCCCCAAATGACGCGGTGGTCACCATAAAGGGGAAGGAGGTCGCCAATGCGACCCGGGAAACGATCGGTTCTGTCGGCCCTCGCTTTCGCCCTGTCGACACTCGCTGCTGTCGCCGTGACCTTCATCGCCGCCGCACCAAGCGGCGCGCAGGATCCACCGCGAGACCCGCAGCGACCGCACACGGGCAATATGGAGTTGGTCGGCCAGAGCCTGCGCGCGGGCGCGGTGACCGGACCGCCGCCGGCCGGGCCCGGCACGGTTCCGTGGGACACGCGTAACACCGATCTGGCGTTCTGGAAGAAGACCGTCATCCAAGGCCGCTATGACGGCTTCCGCATCATCGACGTGAGCAACCCGCGCCGGCCGCGCGAGCGGGCGCACTTCCCGTGCGTCAGCCCCCAGGGCGACGTCGGCGTCTACAAGAACCTCGTGTTCCGCTCGGTCGACTCGGCGCAGCAGTCCGACACGTGTACGTCGGTGAGCCAGAACGGGAACCCGACCGGCGCTGACTGCGCTCCGGCGCCGTCGCCGTGCACCGGCTTCGAGGGCATCCAGATCTTCGACATCCGCAACGTCGACAACATCAGGCACATCGCGTCGGTCCCGCTCGACTGCGGCTCGCACACGCACACGGTCGTGCCGGATGAGCGCAGGGACCGCGTGCTGATCTACAACAGCGTGAGCGGGACCGGCCTCCAGGCCAACCCGGGCAAGTACGGCAACCAGTGCCCGGGCGAGCCGTTCGGCCGCGAGGACATCGTCGAGGTGCCGCTCGACGACCCGGAGGACGCCGAGGTGATCGGCGCGTTCGACCTCGGCGAGAACCCGGCCGGGGAGCCTATGGACGGCTGCCACGACATGGGCGTCATCCTCGGTCGCGTCGACCTGGCCGCGTGCGCCGGCCACCCGATGGGGATCGCGGTGTTCGACATCTCGGACCTCGACGACCCGGAGTTCCTGTACTCGGTCGAGGTCGATGAGCCAGGGATCGGTAACACCGTGCACGGCTGGCACTCGGCCGCGTTCACATGGGACGGCCGCCAGGTCATCGGCGGCTGGGAGCCCGGCGGCGGCACGCAGCCGCGCTGCCAGGTGACCGGAGCGCCGTTCACCGGCAATCCCGAGGAGGGGCCGTTCCAGACCGACGTTATGAAGACGCTCTTCATGTTCGACACCAGCTCCCGCGAGATCGTCGGTAGGCACACACTCCCGCGGCCCCAGTCGCAGTGGGAGAACTGCACGATGCACAACTACAACATCGTGCCCGACACGGAGCGGGAGCTGCTGGTCCACGGCTCGTACCAGGCCGGCACGGCTCTGATGGACTTCACCGACGGCGATGACACGTACGAGATCGCGTGGATGGATCCGCTCCCGCTCGACCCGCCGGTGGATGGCGTTGGCGGCGGCCGGACGAACTTCCGCGGCGGCGACTGGGCCTCGTACTGGTACAACGGCTACATCTACGAGAGCGACACCAGGCGCGGGCTCTACATCTGGAAGGTGGAGGCGCGCGAGCTGCGCGGGCGGCAGGTCAAGCTCGACTACCTGAACCCGCAGACCCAGCACGTCTCGATCGACCGCAACGGGCGCGTGTTCGACGACAGCGATCGCGACCGCGACCGCGACTGAGTCACGGCAGGGCGGCCGCCGTTACGGCGGCCGCCCTAGCGCCCGCCGCAGGCCCGGTTGTGCTGGCTCCGCCCCAACCCGACGGACGACCGGCGCACGGCCGAGGAGACGACCGCCGAGCCGAGGCCGCACGCGCCTGACGGCCCGCGGTCTCCCCGCCGCCCTCGAGTCGCTCACCGCATGAGGTGAGTGGCTCGAGGGCCGCATTACGATGGGCACCGGAGGCCCTCGAGATGCCCCTCATAGATCACGCCGACAGCATCCTGGTCGTTATCGACGTCCAGGAGGGCTTCTACGGCGACAGCCTCCCGCCCGACGAGGGCGCTCGGGCGCGGGAGGCCTTGGCACGCATGACATGGCTGGCCAAGGTGGCGCGGCGGCTCTCCGTGCCCGCTGTGTTCACCGAGGAGGACCCGCAGCGGAACGGCGCGACCTTCTCGCCCATCGCCGACGTCTTCCCCGATGCAAGGGCCGCGGTCAAGCCCACCTTCGGCCTGACCGGCACGCCGGAGCTCGTCGACCGGATCGAGAGCACACACCGGACGACCGCTGTGCTGATCGGCTTCGAGACCGACGTGTGCGTCGCCCAGTCGGCGATCGGGCTCAAGGAGCGCGGCCTGCGGGTCGTCGTTGTCGAGGACGCCGTCTTCTCTCCGGGGGAGATGCATGACCGAGGCCTGGCGCGCATGGCCTCCGAGGGAATCGAGATGAACCACTGCAAGGGCCTCGCCTACGAGTGGACGCGCACGCTCGAGCAATCCCGCTCTGTGCTCCACGCCCCCGAAGTCGGCGAGCCCCCGTTCAGACTCTGAGTCAGCGTTCGCAGCGCACCTTGCGGAAGGGGCCGAACTCGCGAAGCACATCCGCGCTGGCCAGGCGGCGCCGCACCGTCGCGGGGGTCATGTCGAGCAGCCGCGCGACCGCGGAGACGGAGCCGAGGCGCCGATGTGAAACCACCGTTCGGCGCACCTCCCGTGCAAAGTCCCGCGGCAGCGCGGGGGGCGCCAGCCGGCGTGCGTCACGCGACTCGCGGCCGAACGGCCGCAGGTCTCCGAGCGCGAGGACCTGTTGCCGTTTGTCGTCCGAGCTCAGATGGACCTCGAGCCCACCCGTGTAGACATCCATTCCGCCCTGTCGGCCGAAGTCGACCACGAACGCGCCGCGGTGCCGCGAGTACTTCTCGCGGTTGGAGGTCAGGAACGGGAGGTGGGAATCACGTGCGCAGACCGAGGCCTGTGACACGTACAGCCGTTGCGGGCACTCGCGCGGGTCGTAACGCGCACAGTCGTTGTAGCTGAAGGAGGAGATCGCGCCGCTCGTCCTCTCCGCGGTCGTGAGCAGCAGGCCGCCGAAGTTGCGACCGAGCCACAGCGGGCGCGAGCCCTCGATGCGCGCCACGTCGCGCAAGTTCGTCTCGACCAGCGCCGGACGCGCAGTGTCCCCGCAGGTGCCGGGGTCGCTCGAGCCGCCCGCTCCCGGGCGCCAGTCCGGCGCGAAGCTCTCCGGGGTGCCGTTCGTCAGCCAGGTCAAGCAGCCGCCGTCCGGCCTGATCGAGTAGAGCTCGAAGCCGGCTCCGTCGGGGAAGTTGCGGTCGCTGGTGAATGCGATCCGCCCGGCGTCGGGGGACCAGTCGGGCGACGCGTCGTTGCCGCGGTTGTGGGTGAGGCGCCGAGGGTTCGCGCCGCTTGCGTCCATCACGTAGAGCTCGCCGTTGTAGCTGCACTCGTGAGAGCCGCAGCTCTTGCCGTTTCGGTCACGCACGCTGGCGAAGGCGATCCGAGTGCCGTCGGGCGAGAAAGTCGCCGACTGGGCATCGCGAGCGAGCATTCGCCGACCAGTTCCGTCCGGGGCCATGACGTACAGCGACGGACGAAAGTCGAAGCGGCGGTCGAGGCGCGACCGCGTGTAGACGATCCGCCCGCCGTCGGGCGACCAGTCCGGCTCGGCCAGCTGGTTGAGCCGTGGACCCATGCGCTCACGGGCCACGGTTCGCTCCGTGCCCGTTGGCAGGTCAAAGACCACGATCGAGCTCGCATAGCGCCCGCGCCGCACCGTGTAGCGCACGAACACGATCCGGTCGCCGCCAGGTGACCAGCGCGGTGAGAGGTCCACCACGCCGCGGGCGAGCCGGGTGAGGTTGCGCCGGCCGCTTCCGTCGGCCTGCAGGAGCTGTATCTGGGCGCGCTCGTCATCGTCGGTAAACACGGGGCCGTGGGCGATGGCCAGCATGGTGCCGTCAGGCGACCATGCCGGTTCGAAGGCCGCGGCCCGCCCCGAGACTGAGGCCGTGATCAGCCGGCGTGCGGAGCCGTCGGCACCTATGGCGTAGATGCGGCCGCCATTCTGGAACGCAAGCTCAGCCGTCCCGGGCGGCTGCTGCGCCGCGACAGGTCCACCGGCGAGCGTGACCAGGGCCACGCCCAGAAGGGCACAGAGGCAGCCGATCGGGCGAATCCCACGCGCGCCGCTCACAAGGTCCATCTACCCGGGATCGGGCAGAATCCGCCCGAGCCTGTACTCGACCTTCACTTCGGCTCATCGCGGCGGCTCCGGTACGCCACTGGTGTGCCTCCACGGCTTCACCGACACGTGGCGCATCTGGGAGCTCGTTCTGCCCGCGCTCGAGCGCCGTCACGACGTCCTGGCGCCTACGCTCGCCGGCCACGCGGGTGGGCCTCCGATCGACGGGGAGGTGGGCGACACCGTGCTCGCCGACGCGGTCGAGCGGGCGATGGACGAGGCCGGCTTCGAGACGGCGCACATCGCCGGCAACTCGCTCGGCGGCTACGTCGCGCTTCAGCTCGCCGCGCGCGGCCGCGCGAAAACGGTCGTTGCGCTTGCCCCCGCAGGGGGCTGGGCGCGGGGCGACGAGTCGTACAGGGACACGCTCAGCCTCCAGTCGGCGATGGTCGAGTCGGCGAAGGCGGCCGCGCCGCACGCGTTGTCGCTGCTGGCCACCCGAGAGGGCCGGCGCCGCGCAACCGAGTACACGACGACGAACTTCGAGCACATCCCGGTCGAGCTCCTCGCCCACCAACTGCTCGGCGTGGCGCGGTGCACGGGCGCGCGCGCCCTGATCGAGCACGCGCTCCGCGAGGGCTGGCGCGTCGACGCGGAGAGGATCACCTGCCCGGTGCGGATCGTCTGGGGCACTGACGACAAGCTCCTGCCCTGGCCGTCGGCCGCGGCCCGCTATCGCAGCGAGTGGCTTCCCCACGCCGACTGGGTCGAGCTCGAGGGCGTCGGCCACTGTCCGCAGCTCGACGTGCCGCTCGAGACCGCAGAGCTGATCGTCGGCTTCACCTCCGCTTGACTACGAGCACCTCGCCGCCCCGGTGAGGGGTCACGACGAGCGCGCTCCTGCGCGCGCGCTCGGGTTCGGGCCGCACCGGGCGAATCGTCAGCTCCGCCGCGGCCCGCAGCACCTCGCGCATCTCCATCTCGGCGAAGGGTGCTCCGGCGCAGCGGCGCACGCCGCCGCCGAACGGGATCCACGACATCGGGTTCGGCGGCCCGCCGTCGAGCCAGCGCTCGGGCCGGAACGCGGCGGCCTCGGGCCAGAGGTCGTCCCGGCGCATCGCGAGCCACAGACAGGCGGCCACGTGGACGCCGGCGGGCAGCGTCCGGCCCGCGATCCGCGCCGGCTCGAGGAGCCGGCGCGGGGCGATCGTCAGAGCGGGGCGCACGCGCAGCACCTCCTTGACGACCGCGTCGAGGTAGGCGGGGTCGCCCTCGCGCAAGCGCGCCTGGACGTCGGGGTGACGGGCGAGCCGCTCGAAGGCCCAGGCCAGCGAGGCCGCCGAGGTGTCGTGGCCGGCGGCGAGCAGCGCGACGAGCTGGTCGCGCAGGTGGCGGTCGGTCGGCGGGTTGCCGTCCTCGTCGCGCTGCGCGAGCAGCAGCGCGAGCATCGAGCCGTCGTCGCCAGGCTCGGCACGGCGGCGGGCGACCACGTCGAGGAGCAGCGCGTCGAAGCGCTCGACCGCCAGCCGGAAACGGCCCCATGGGCTGCGCGGCCCCAGGTCGCGCTGCACCAGCGACATGGCGAGCATCCGCGGCATCGAGCGCACGGCGTCGAGAGTGCCGTGGACAGCGTCTCGCAGCTGGGCGGCCTCCCGCTCACCGCGGGCGCCGAAGACGATCCGGAGGATGGTCTCGAGCGTCAGCCGCTTCATTCGCTCGAGCGTGGTCACGTGCCCGGTCCACGTGCTCAGCTCCTGCCGGGCGAGCTCCGCGACGGCCGGCCCGAAGGCGCGCATGCGCTCCCCGTGGAACGGCGTCTGGATGAGCCGCCGCTCGCGCAGGTGCTCCTCGCCGTCGAGCACGAGGATCGAGTGCGGCCCGGCGAAGGGCCGGAGGAACTCCCAGCTCTGCCCGGCCGGCGCGACGTGTGGGTCGAGGCGAAAGACGTCGCGAACCGCGTCAGGGCTCGAGAAGAGCACCATCGGCTCGTCAGTCCAGTAGGTGCGGATCGTGACCGGGTCGCCGAAACGCTCGTGCACGCGCCGCAGGAAGCCCGCGGGTTGCACCGTCCATCCGATGGTCTGCCAGGCGGCGGGGGCGCGCGGGCCGGGCGGCAGCTCCATGGACCCGAGCCTACGCCGCGCCGCGAGTTAGGCCATGCTGCACACGGTGAGCGAGCCTTTCCTTCTGGTCCAACTCAGCGATTCACACGTGGGCGCTGACTGGGACGGGGTCGACCCGGCGGCGCGGCTCAGCGCTGCCGTCGAGTCCGTGGGCCGATTGGAGCCGGGACCCGGTGCGGTCCTGATCTCGGGCGATCTCGTGGAGAACGCCGCGGACGCCGAGTACGAGCAGCTGCGCGAGCTTCTCGAGCCACTCGCCGTGCCGCTGTACGTCCTGCCGGGGAACCACGACGACCGGGACGCGCTGCGCCGGCATTTCGGTGTCCCGGGTGCGGCCGGCGAGCCTGTGCAGTACGCGGCCGACGTGGGACCGCTGCGCCTGGTCGCGATAGACAGCACGATCCCGGGCGAGGAGGCCGGCGAGCTCGATTCCGAGCGGCTTGCCTGGCTCGACGAGGAGCTCGCTGCCGCCCCGGACAGCCCGACGGTGCTGGCCATGCATCACCCGCCGCTCTGGACCGGCGTTCCGGCGATAGACGCGATAGGTCTGCGCGTCGCGGATCGGCGCGCCCTCGGCGACGTCGTCGGGCGCCACCCCCAGGTGCGGCGCATCGTCGCGGGTCACGTTCATCGGACGGTGGCTGCCGATCTCGGCGGACGGCCCGTCCTGGCCGTGCCGAGCACGTACATCCAGCTGAAGCTCGACTTCCGAGACGAGGAGCTCGAGCTCACGGCCGAGCCTCCGGGCTTCGCGGTGCATGCGCTGCGCGACGGCGAGCTGGTGTCGCACGTCCAGCCCGTGTCCTAGCCGCACCATGGCGGTGAGGAATCCGTTGCGGTGGGTGCGCTGGACCCTCGTGACCCCGGTGCTGGCGGCGCTCATCCTGATCGGGACCTGGGGGACCAAGCCGGTCGCCGCTGTGCTCGTCGTGGTCGGAGTGTTCCTGGCCGGTTCCGTGCTGGCGGCCGTCCATCACGCCGAGGTGATTGCGCATCGGGTGGGCGAGCCGTTCGGGTCGCTCGTCCTCGCCGTCGCGGTCACGGTGATCGAGGTGGCGCTGATCGTGACACTTATGGTGTCCGCCGGCACGGACACAGACACGCTCGCGCGCGACACCGTGTTCGCCGCCGTCATGATCACCTGCAACGGGATCCTGGGCCTTAGCCTGCTCGTGGCCGCGCTCCGTGAACGGGTCGCCCCCTTCAACGCCGAGGGAACGGCCTCCGCGCTCGCGACCGTGGCGACGCTCGCCACGCTCTGCCTCGTCGTGCCGTCCTTCACCACCAGCAGGCCGGGCCCCGAGTTCTCTCCCGAGCAACTCGCGTTCGCCGCGGTCGCATCCGTGTCGCTGTACGGCCTGTTCGTATTCGTCCAGACGGTTCGCCACCGCGATTACTTCCTGCCCGTCGGCGGCGACCCCGGCCCCGAGGAGCACGCAGCGCCACCCTCCGACCGCGACGCGATAACGAGCCTCGCGCTGCTCGTCATCGCGCTCGTGGCCGTGGTCGGGCTCGCCAAGATCGAGACCCCGGCGATCGAGGACGCCGTCGCGGCCCTTGGTGCGCCCCCGTCGGCCGTCGGCGTCCTGATCGCGCTGCTGGTACTGCTGCCCGAGACCCTCGCTGCCGTCCGTAATGCAAGCCGCGGCCGCCTGCAGACGAGCTTCAACCTCGCACTCGGATCGGCAATGGCGAGCATCGGGCTGACAATTCCAGCGATCGCAATCGCCTCGATCTGGCTCGAAGGACCGCTGGTGCTCGGCCTCGGTGACATGCAGACGGTGCTGCTCGCGATCACGATCGTCGTCGCCGCGCTGACCGTGCTCCCAGGACGCGCCACCCTGCAGGAGGGCGGGGTTCATCTCGTCCTGTTCGGCTCGTTCCTCTTCCTGGCGTTCAATCCCTAGCAGGCGAGGCCCGCCTGGCTGGGGTCTGACGAGTTAGTCGCGGATAGCGCGACTAACTCGTCACGCACCCGTCACGGGGCAGGCACGCACTGACCGCGGCAGCACCTTCGGCGCCGGCGCAGCGCCCGGCTAGCGCCCGTCAGCGCGCCGGCGCCAGCTCGCTCGCCTTGCGCTCGAGCGTCTGCAACAGCGCGTCGTAGGAGTCGCCGAACGCCTTGACGCCCTCGTCGACGAGCTGGCGCAGCACGATGTCGTCCAGGTCGACGCCCGCCTCGCGCAGCTCGCCGGTCAGCGTGCGCGCGGCCTCGACGTCGCGGTCGACTGTGCGTTCGGGCGTCGCGTGGTCGCGCGCCGCCTCGATCGTGGCGTCGGGCATCGTGTTGACGGTGTCCGGACCGATCAGCTCATCCACGTAGAGCGTGTCCGGGTAGTCGGGGTTCTTCGTCGAGGTCGAGCCCCACAGCGGGCGCTGCACTCCGGCCCCCGCAGCGCGCAAGCGCTCCCAGCGCTCGCCGCCGAAGATCTCCTGGAACGCGGCGTAGGCGAGCTTCGCATTCGCCACCGCCGCGCGACCGCGCAGGTCCTCGCGACCGAGCTCCTCGAGCGCGGCGTCGACCTTCGTGTCGACCCGCGAGACGAAGAAGCTGGCCACGGACGCGCTGCGGTCGACCGGCTCGCCGGCGTCGAGCCGCCGCTCGAGTCCGGACAGGTAGGCCTCGGCGATCTCGCGGTAGCGCTCGACCGCGAACAGCAGCGTCACGTTGACGTTCACGCCGTCGGCGGTGAGCTCCTCGAACGCGCGCACGCCGGGCTCGGTGCCAGGCACCTTGATCAGCACGTTGGCGCGGTCGATGGCGTCGCGATGGCGCCGGGCCGCCTCGATCGAACCCTCGGCATCGAACGCGAGCGAGGCCGGCAGCTCGAAGGACACGAAGCCGTCCTGCCCTCCCGCCGCCTCGAAGACCGGGCGCAGCAGGTCCGCGGCGTCGCGCACGTCCGCGTACGCGAGCCGCTCGAAGATCTCCTGCACGTCGTCCGTCTCAAGGGCCGCCTCGCGGAAGGCGTCGTCGTAGCGGTCGGTATGGCCCATGCCCTTCTCGAAGATCGTTGGGTTCGACGTCACTCCGCTGATGCCGTCCTCCTCGATCAGCCGGGCGAGCGTCCCCTCGTCGAGCAGTTGGCGGTTGAGGTTGTCGATCCAGATTGACTGGCCGAGCGCCTCTATCTCTTGCAGCCGGTTCACCGTGCCACCTCCTTGGTTTCGACACTAGCGTGTGGTCCTCACTGGGTTTACCCCATCATGGGCATCGTGACCGTGGTGCTGGAGCCCGTGCGGCCGGAGCACGCCGAGCGCCTCCGGGCGCTCCGCAGCTCTCCCGAGGTCGCGCGCTGGTGGGACCCGGCCCCGCCCGGCTGGCCGCTCGAGGCCGAGCCGTCGCTCGAGAAGCTCGCGATCGTGGTCAACGGCGAGCTCGCCGGATACATCCAGTTCGACGAGGAGCTCGACGAGACCTTTCGCCACGCCGACGTCGACATCTTCCTCGGCCCGCAGAGCCAGGGCCGCGGACTCGGCACCGCGGCGATGCGCATGATCGTGCGGCATCTGATCGAGGAGCGCGGCCACCATCGCGTGACCCTTTCGACGTCCGTCGACAACGCGCGCGCGATCCGGGTCTACGAGAAGGTCGGCTTCCGCAGGGTGGGAGTGATGCGGAAGGCGTCCCGCAGCCACGTCAGCGGCGAGTGGGAGGACGACCTGCTCATGGAGTACGTCGTCTAGCTGCGCTCCGGACGGCGCGCATGAGAGCTCGGCGACCCAGGGGTGTCCGCGCGGGCCGCGGCCGGCAGGCGTGCCGCGGCCGGCACGTGTACGCAACGGGTCCGCTGCGTATTTGGCCGCGCCCCTCTCCGGGGCTCCTCGGAATGGGAGAGTACTCGCGCGCGCTCACCCCGACCGACGAGAGGGAGGCGGTGCGCTGAAGCGCCGCTACTCCCGCCGCTTCACCGCGGCGAGAGCCTCCGCCTCGGTTCGGAAGCTGAGAACCCGCGCCAGCTTCCCGCCACTCATGAAGAACGCGGAGTAGTACGGGGCATGGATCTCGACGCCGCTGCCACCGCCCCGCGCGTGGAACACTCCGACCACGAGCACCTCGTCGCCGAGGTCGCGGAACTCCTGGACCTCCAGGTTGAGGACCTCCCAGACGTCTGAGTCCCGGAAGTAGCCCGCGAGCCCCTCGGCTCCGTGGTACACGCTGGTCTGGACAGTCCCGGTCCACGTCATCCACTGGAAGTCGTCCGTGACCATCTCGACCAGCGCCGGTACGTCCCGGCGATTGAAGGCGGCGACAACTGTCCTCGCGAAGGCGAGATTCTCCTGCGACATCGCTTGCCCAGTATCCCGCCGACCGACCTGGTTCCGCGACGACCGGCCGGCCGGATGCGACGAAGCACGCGTGAACACGGTCGAGGCCTTGCGGCAGCGCTAACGTCGAGCCCGTCATGAGGCTCGGCTTCGGACTGCCCGTGGCGGGCGGATGGGCGACGCCGGAGAACATGGTGGCGGTCGCCCGCGAGGCGGAATCGCTGGGCTACCACTCGCTGTGGACCGTGCAGCGGATCCTCTACCCGAGCGCGCCGCGCAACGAGTACGCGGGCTCGCCGGGCGGGCCATGGCCGGCCTACTTCGCGAGCGTGGCGGACTCGCTCGTGGCGCTCGGCTACGTCGCCGCCGCGACTTCGCGCATACGCCTGGGGACGGCGGTTGTCAACCCGACCTACTACTCGCCGGTCCTGCTCGCCAAGCAGCTCGCGACCCTGGACGTGGTGTCCGGCGGCCGGCTGACGGTCGGAGCGGGGCTGGGCTGGTCAGAGGACGAGTACGCCGCGACCGGCGTGCCGTTCCGGAGGCGCGGACGGCGGTTGGACGAGTGCCTGCGCTGCCTCAAGCTCGTGTGGACCGAGGAGCTCGTCGAGTTCACGGGAGAGTTCTATGAGATCCCGGCGTCGCGGATCGACCCGAAGCCCGTGCAGCTGCCGCATCCACCGCTGCTGGTCGGGGGCTACAGCGCAGCTGCCATGCGGCGCGCCGTCTCGCTCGCCGACGGGTACATCGGCGGCAACATACCGCTGGCCGAGCTCGCCCCGGTGATCGAGCGCCTGCGCGCAGCCGCGCGCGAGGCGGGCCGGGAGCCGGACAGCATGCCGATCGTCGCGCGCGGCGCCGTCAACCTCCGGGACCAGCCAACGGGCCTCGGGCGCAGGCCGCTGTTCGGCTCGCTGGACGAGCTGCGAGAGGACGTCGACCGCTACCGGGAGGTCGGCCTGACTGAACTGTTCCTCGACCTCAACTTCGACGAGCGCGTTGCCGCGCCGGGCGCGGATCCGGACGCCGCGCTGGAGCTCGCCCGCGGGCTGCTGGCAGCGCTCGCCCCCTCGGGTTGAACGCTCAACCGGTTCGGGGGTGGCTCGATCGCCGCCGTGAACTCCAGCAGCGTCGCGGCGAACAGGGCCGGGCTCGAGTGCATCGCGCTGTGTCCCTGCCCCTCGAGCGTCACCACGCGGGCGTGCGGCAGTCCGCGGGCGAGCGCCGCCGTGGCCTCCTTGATCGCCGGCGGGCTGCGCGAGCCGACGAGCAACAGAACGGGCGTGTGGATGTCGTGCAGCTCGCGCGCGTCGATCATCAGCCCGCGGCGGGCGCCGAGCTCGCGCGCGACGGTGTCGACGTTCGCGAGGTGCTCGGCCCAGGTGGCCTCGCCTCGCGCGTGTGCGACCTGGCGCGGGCTGAGGTGGACGACGCGCAGAAGCATGTCCGAGAGCGCGCCGTCGCGGTCCCCGCGGCGCAGGTCGTCCGCGATCTGATCGGCCGCGCCGGCGGGCACGATGACCCGGCCGTCACAGGGCCCGCCCTCGTAGAGCACGAGCGCCCGCAGACCGGGCGCACGCCGCGCCGCCTCGAGTGCGCAGACGGCGCCGAACGAGTGCCCGACGAGGATCGCTGGTGACTCGACAGCCGCCAAGACGGCGAGCACGTCCTCGACCTCGCGGTCGAGCGCATACGCTTGCGAGTCACCGCTCGCGCCGTGGCCACGGCGGTCCATCGAGACGACCCTGAAGGCCTTCTCGAGCCGCGCCCGGACCTCGTCCCAAGCGTGGCAGGCGTCGGTCAGCGCTCCGTGCACCAGCACGAGCGTCGGTCCGTGCCCGCCGCTCTCGCACCTGATCGGCGTCCCATCAGCCGACGTGACGGTCAGCGACGAGCGGTCGTGCCTTTCAGGCGCGTTCACGATCGCGCCCCAGCATGTCGCTGCCGTCCACCTTTCGGCAGATGACGAGGGCCTCGATGTAGTCCCAGCGGTAGCGGTCCGGGGCATCCGCGATGCGCTCCTCGAGCTTTCCGAGGAAATCGGCGAGGAGACCGTGGGCGCGGTCGTAGCCCTCACGCGCGAAGGCGCGGAGTAGGAGCGGCCGGCCCCAGGCGCTCACGCTCCGCACGTAGCGCCGCGCGAACACCCCGGGATCGTCGTGCCAGTAGGGATTGTCGAGGCGGAAGAGCTCGGCGCTCTCGAGCTCGAGGCCGGCGACGCGCCCGCCGCCCGTCTCGAAGGGGGCCCGGATCTCGTCGAGCGTGCGCATCCACACCGGAACGACGACCGCAGCGGCGGTGGCGGCGCCGATGCGGCCCGCACTGCGCCACTCGGCGAGGATCCGGTTCATGGTCCGGATGAGCTCCGCGTAGAGCCCCTCCCTCTCGGGGCAGGGAACGGGGGAGGCCGGGAGCGCCGCGATGAACCGGCCGCCCGGGGCTAGCTCCATGGCGCGCATCTCGAGCAGCTGCTCCCACTGCCGCGCCGCGGCCACGCGCCAGGCCCGCCGCTCGGCCTCGTCCACATGGTCCGGGTAGCCCGGGAAGACCGACCCGGTCGAGGCCAGGCCGCCCGAATCGGCGATCCAGTGCATCGCCGTCCCGGTGACCGCGACGTGCACGCTGCCCGGCGGCAGGCAGGGCGCCTGCTGGAGGGGGATGCCCGCCATGCTGATCACCACGGCCGGGGGCGGGCTGTGCTCGACCGCTCGCCGGCAGGCCTCGCCGTGGGCCGCGGGGGAGGCGTAGTGGGCCCCCGTGCCGTCATCGGCGACCCCCGGGCCGGCGTCGCCCGGCGCGGGGATGACGACGACGCCGGACCCGTTCGCCGCTCCACCGAAGGCTTGCCGCAGGTGCTCGGCGGCGACGCCCCACGTGTTCGTCGGGAGATCGACGAGCGCGTAGCTCAGCGGCCGGCCGGCGCGCTCCTCCGCGAGAGCGCGGATGAGGCCGTGGGAGTTGACCCCGTCGGCGGCGCCGAGATCGGCCACTCGGAGCACCGGCTCGTCCGCAAACTGCCGCGCGGCGGCCAGCACGGCGGGGTGAGTCGCCTCGAACGCCGCGCGCTGCGACAGCGCGTGCCGCGCGTAGTCGTCCGCCATGCTCGAGAGTTCGGGGCGACGCCCGTCGAGCAGCCCGCTCAGCGTTCTGTTGTCGCCCGCCGTGCCGAGTATCCGATCCACCAGCGGCCTCCCTACGCGGCGCGTTTCGTTTCGAGAGCTGCGCCCGCGGTAGCCGGTTGGCGCGGGGTATGCGCCCGGCCGCCTCCGGCGGCCGGTATCAACCGCCGGGTCTGCCCGCGGGACCTCCAACGGTGTTCTAGGCCGCGCAACTGCGCTGCGCGCAGCCCGAGCAGGCTGACCAGCGCGGAGGTCGCTCGCATGGGATCGGCGATGGCTGGCCCGCCCGCCATCGGCACGGCCGCGACGAGTTCGCCGTTCAGCTCGCCAACCAGGATGCGGCCGCTCGGCCTCCGGCTGCTGTCGAGCTCCGCCAGCCGGCGCAGACCGTCGTCGTCGGCGGCCTGGGCTTCGCGGATCGTGAAGGCATTGGGATCGAAGGACATCTCAACTGCTCCTTTGGTCGGTTGGGGTTGCGATACGAGCATCGCCCCGGACCGGCACCGAACCCATGCCCCTGACACCCGAACGGAGGTAGTGCGAGTACCCCTCCGGGAGATCCGCCTCGCGGTTCAGGTACTGGATCACGGCGAGTACGCGCCGGTGGCCGTCGGCGGTGGGGGGCAGCCCGAGCGCCTCGAAGATGCCGGCCACGTGTTTGGCGACGGCCTTCTCGGTGATCACGAGCTCCTCGGCGATGCCGGCGTTGGTGCCGCCCTCGGCCATCAGCGCGAGGACCTCCCGCTGGCGCGGGGTGAGCCTGTCGATCGGATCCTGTCGCGCCCGCCCGAGCAGGGCGGACACCACCTCGGGGTCGATGACCGAGCCGCCGGCGTGGATCCGCTCGAGGGCGGCGAAGAAGCGGTCGAGGTCGGCGACGCGCTGCTTGAGGAGGTAGCCGACCCCCGAGGCGTCCCCGGAGAGGAGCTCGAGTGCGTACCGCACCACGACATGGTGGGAGAGCACCAGGATCCCGATCCCGGGTTCTGCGGACCGGATCTCGAGCGCGGCCCGCAGCCCCTCGTCGGTCTGCGACGGCGGCATGCGCACATCGGCGATCACGAGGTCGGGCCGATGGGCCTTGGCCTTGCGCACCATGTCGGGGCCGTCGCCGGCACTGCCCACCACCTCGTGACCCGCCTCCTCGAGCAGCCGGATGAGTCCCTCGCGCAGCAGCACCTGGTCCTCACCGATCACGATCCGCATGGCAGCTCCGCGTCTAGTCGTGTGCCCGTGCCAGGTGCGCTTTCGACCGCGAACGTGCCTCCCACCGCGGCGACGCGGTCGGCAAGCCCGTCGATCCCGCTTCCGCGGTCGCCGTCGGCGCCACCGATCCCGTCGTCGGAGACCTCGAGCCGCAGAACGCCGTTGTCCCGGCCCAGCGAGACCGTCGCGTGTGTCGCGCGGGCGTGCTTGGCGACGTTGACGAGCGCCTCGCTGATGACGAAGTAGGCCGTGCTCTGCACGTGCTCGGGTGCGTCCAGACCGCCGCCGTCGAGGTCGAGCGTGACGGGGAGTGGCGCCTGCGCGGCGAGCTCCTCCACCGCGGTGCGCAGCCCGCGCTCGGCGAGCAGCGGCGGCACGATGCCCTGGACCAGCCCGCGGATGTCCGCCAGCGCGGCGTCCAGGCCCGCGCGAAGCTCGCCCGCCGCCTGGCGGACCAGCGCCGGCTGGTCGGCGCGGCGAGCAAGCTGCTCGCTCTCGATCGCGAGCAGCACGAGGCGCTGCTGAGCCCCGTCGTGGAGGTCGCGCGCGATGCGGCGGCGCTCGGCGTCGGTGGCTTCCGCCAAGCGTGCCCTCGACGCCCGCAGCTCTTGGGCGCTGGCCCGCAGCTCCGCCGCCAGCCGCTCGCGTTCGAGCACGAGGCCGACCATCCGGGCCACCGAGCGCACGGGCTCGGCGTCACGGAGAAGCGCGCCGTCGTAGACGATCGCACCTACCCGGCGGCCATCGTGGGTCACCTCCTCCAGCTCGCGCTGCGAGTCTGGTTCGAGCGGCGTGCCGCTCGCGTCCACGTAGCGGCGCGCTTCGGGCAGCCAGTAGGCAAGCGTCGCGGTGGGGTCGCCGAGCGCGTCCGCAACCGCGGCCGCCAGCGGCGCCTGCCCCAGCGGCGCGTCGCCCAGACGACCTACGAGCTCCCCGAGCTCGCCGGCTCGGGTGAAGCCGCCCCGCAGCATCGCCGCCAGGAATGCAAGCGGCAGAAGCACGACGACCGCGATCCCGACGGCATCCAGCAGGTCGACGAGCCAGCCGCCGGCGGCGGTGAAGCCGGCACCCTGGAGCACGCCCAGCAGCGCCACGAACGCGAGCGCCGCAATCCCCGACAGATAGACCGGAGCGGCGAGCCTGCGCCAACCGGGGCCGCCGGCGCGCAGACGGCGGAACACGAGCACAGCCGCCGCCGCCAGCAGCATGCCCTGGGCGGCGACCTGGACGGCTCGCGCGACATCGCCGACCACCGCGTCGTGGACCACGGCCAGGACCGTGAGCCCGTCGTCGCGCGAGGCGCCAAGCAGCTCCGCGGGCAGGTGCACGAGGGGGATCAGGAGATAGCCGACGGCCACCAGCGCCCGCTCGCATCTCCCCTCAAGCCGGCCGGACGGAAACGCGAGCAGGAGATGCACCATGATCGCGAACGGCAACGCCCCGCAGAGCAGGCCCACCGCGACCAGGACCGGAATGTCGGCGGCCCACAGGCCCCAGCCGAACCACGCCAGGCCGGCGGCCGTGAGCAGCGGTCCCATCCGGTTATGGGGCCGACGCGCCCAGGCGACGAGCCCGGCACCGGCGTAGACGATGCCCACAAGCGCCGGCAGCGCGACGGTTGCGCCCGAAACGCCCGGTGGGTCGCCCGCGATTACAACAGCTAGCTGGAGCGTCGCCAGCGCTGCCACGCACAACCCGATCGTCGCCAACGCCAGTCCGAGACCCGAGGGAGGGAGCATCCTGCGCTCGCTCGTCATCGGCCCTCGACCGCCGACCGTTGATGACCGAGGAGATCGCGCGGCCGTCGAGCCCGCGGGTTAGGGTGCAGTGCTCGATGGCGGCGCGCATACCGGCGGCCGGGCTGTGGGCGGAGGCGTTTCGCGTCGAGCGGCAGGGCGTCGACCTGCTCGCCGGCCTCGCGGGCGGGGTCGCGAGCTGCGCGCCGCTGGCGATCGGGATTGCCGCCGGTGAGCCGGCGATCGGCGTGGTGGCCTGCTTCGGTGGGCTCAACGGTGCGCTCGGGGTGCCGCGCGGGATCCTGCGCGAGCGGCTCGGATGGGGCGCCGGCGCCGCGCTCGGTTGCTGCGCGTCGGTCGCACTGGGGACCGCTGCCCAGGACAGCGTTGTGGCCTCGGTGGCGCTTGCATTCGCGTGGATCGGGCTGGCCGCGTTCCTGCGCACATTCGGCCCCAAGGGTGGCCTTACCGGCTTCGTGATCGGCGCGATCTTCGTGATAACGAACGGGCTCCCGGCGGAATCGCTCGACGTCGGGACGCGCACGCTGTGGTTCCTGCTGGGATCCGCTGTCGGGGTCGTCCTGATGGTCGCCGCTTACGCCCATGACGCTCCGGCCCCGGGACCAACGGCGACGCCCCTTCGAAAGGTGCTCATGCTCGGGACCCGGCAGCTCCTCGAGGCGCTGACGGGCGACAAGCTGCTGCGTGCCCACGCCCTGCGGCTCGCGTCCATCGTGGCCGCGACCACGCTGCTCTACCAGCTGCTGGAGCTCCAGCACGGCTACTGGGTCCCGCTCACAGTGCTGGCGGTGCTGCAGCCCGAGGAGCACGCGAGCAACGTGCGGGCGCTCCAGCGCGCCACCGGCACGCTCGTCGGGACCGCCGTGATCGCACTGCTCACGATCGCGACCGGCCAAGAGTGGCTCATGGTCGGCGCTCAGGGCATCGCCGCCTTCGGGCTCTTCGCGCTGCACTCGCGCGGCTACTTCTGGCTCGTCGTGCTCCTCACGCCGACCGCGCTGCTCACCGTTAGCGCGGTCGACTACCAAGGCGTCGCTGTCGCGCTTGAACGCGCGGCCTGGAGCGCCCTCGGGATCGTGCTCGGCCTCGCCATCGCCGAGCTGATGTGGCGGCTGCCGCAGCACGGCCTGCGCGCTTCCCGGACAGCCTAGGCCGCCAGATCGCGGTCGTCCTCAACCCGGTCGTGTCCTTCACGCCAGCTCGGCGGCCAGCTCCTGAGAGCGGGTGAGACCGGCACCACGATCGTGCTGCCGCGGTACGGGGGAAGCGCCTTGACGAGCCGCTCGCGCACCGACGGCGTGGCCTCGTAGGCCCGGATGGTGCCGGCTCGTAAACGTAGAGCGACGACGAGACGGGCGGTGCGACGCGAGGACTCGGCGAGGACGCGTCCGTCTCGGAGCGAAAGCGCGGCGGCCGGCGTACCGTCGATGTCGCCGATCAGCACGCGGCCGCCGAGCGGCTGCTGCGAGGCACGCTCGGCGAGACTTCTCAGCGTGTCGGCGTCCTCCTCGGTTGCGAAACGGATGTGATCGGTGTTGGTGTCGAACATGGTTGCTGCTTCCTCCTGGCTCCCCTGGGAAGCCGGTTGTTGACGGTTCACTCGGCGCGGTGCAGGACCGCCGCCGCGGTCATCACGAGGATTTTCAGGTCGAGGCCGAGGGACCAGTTCTCGATGTAGTAGTTGTCCCACTCGACGCGGTCTGAGAGGGAGGTCTTGCCGCGCAGGCCGTGTACCTGGGCCCAGCCGGTGATGCCGGACTTGACGCGGTGGCGGTCTGTGTAGCGCGCGATCCGTGGTCCGTACAGGTCGACGAATTCGGGCCGTTCGGGGCGCGGTCCGACGAGGCTCATCTCGCCGCGAAGCACGTTGATCAGTTGGGGCAGTTCGTCCATCGAGGTGCGGCGCATGAGCGTTCCCACGCGGGTGCGGCGGTCGGCGCCCTCTACGCCGCCCGGGGCGATGTCGGGATGCAGGGCCACGACGTTGCTCTGGTCGGCGGTCGCCGGCGCGGGGCGCATCGAGCGGAACTTGAGCAGCTCGAAGTCGCGCCCGTCGCGGCCGATGCGCCGCTGGCGGAACATGACAGGGCCCGGCGAGGACAGCCTGACCGCAAGCGCGAGGCCGATCAGCAGCGGCGAGAGGAGCAGCAGCGCGGCCGCGGCTCCCACCCGGTCAAGGACGTGCTTGATGTCGAACTGCCAGCCCTTTGGATCGATGGTGTGGAGGCCGAACAGCGGTAGGCCGCCGAGATGCTCGAGCGAGACGTGAACGTTGACGAAGTCGAACAGCCGCGGCACCACCGAGACCTTGAGACCGAGCGCCTCGCACTCGCGCACGAGTGGAATCAGTCGCTCGTCAGGGGTCGAGCTGAAGCCCAGCACCACATGCTCGGCGCCGGTCTCGCGCGCCGCCTCGGCCAGATCCGCGGGCCCGCCCAGCACCGGCGCGCTGCGCCCCGGTACCTCGTCGGCCGAAGGCGGGTCGGCGTCGAGGTAGCCGACCGGGCACAGACCGAGCTCGGGCTGGGCCAAGAGGCGCCGTTCGACGTGCGCGCCGACCTCGCCGGCGCCCACGATCAGGGTGGGCTTCGCCGCCAGGCGAGTCACTCGCGCGCGACGGTGCGCCCAGCCAAGAAGCAGCCGCCCGGCGGCGAGGTAGAGCGTCACGAACACCCACGCCCGCCCAACCAGCGGCGCCGGATCAGCGTAGGGGTAGAAAAGCGCGACAGCCGCGATCAGGGCAACGGCGGCGAGCGAGGTCGCCGCCAGCACCCGGCCGATTCCCTCTAGCCTGCGCAGCTGGATCGAATCCCGGTAGAGCCCCCGGACCGCCAGCAGGGCGAGCACCAGCGGCGGGAAGAGCCAGACAAGGCCGACCGCCTGGCCATCGGTCTGGGCTGCCGGCGCGCCGAGCACGGCGATGACGGTGCCAAGCTGCACCATCAGCGCGTCGGTGAACAGGCGAACCAGCGACAAGCCGCGGCCGTGAAAGAGCCGGCGCCGCGCAGGGTGACCCTGCGCGGCCTCCTCGAACGCCTCGAGGGCGCCTATCCCATTTCCACGGGCGAGCTCCGCGACCGGCGCGGCTGCGTGCGCCGCGCCGGTCGTGCTAATGGGTGCTGAAGCGGCCATCGGTCAGGTTCTCGGGGCGGAACCTGTCGCGACTAGGCGGGACTGTGGCCGGGCGCCCGCGTCAGACGGCGCATGCCGAGGCCCGCGCCCACGAGCAGCACGCCGGCACCGGCGAGCAGCGCCACGTCGAGGCCGGTGAAGGGCAGGCTGCCGCCGCCGCCACCACCGCTACTCGTTGTCACGGCCACCGGAGTGGTCGACTCGTCGTCGACCTGAGCCTGCACCTGCCCAGCCGTCGCGGTATAGCCGTCCTGGGTGGCGTTCTGCGCGAACGCAGGCACGGCCATGACCAGCACCAGCACGACGACTGCGAGCAGTGAAGTCAGTCGGGTCTTCATCTGGGTCTTCCTTCCTCCAGGCATTGAATCCTGGTAGGTCGAGTAGCCGTGGTGAAGCAGAGCACTACCCGCTGACATTCCGCGGACGTTTCGCTGACCTGTGTGGTCAGTGCCGTCCGGGGCTGAGTGCGGCGGCGAGGCCAAACCTCTGTGCAACTGAATCACTCCTACGGCCAATGGATCTGACGCACCGCATCCTCACGTTCGCCGGGATGCCCGACCACGTCGTCGTGCACGAATTTGTGCGCAATCGTTCACAGTCCGTTGCGCGACGTCCGAAATGAGATGCTCTGCCGAATGACGGCGGACGGCTTTCTAGAGTCCCTGTCCGGCGAGGAGGCGGACGCGCTTCGGGCCGCGGGTGTCCGACGGACCTACGGCGCGAACGTCACGATCCTCCACCAGGCGGATGAGGCCGGGCAGGTCGTGGTGTTGCTCCGCGGGCGCGCCAAGGTCGCCGTCATCGAGGCGGGCCGGGAGGCCATCTTCGGCGTCGTCGGACCAGGTGAGCTGGTCGGCGAGCTCGCAGCCATCGAAAACAGCCCGCGCTCGACAACGGTGACGACGCTCGAACCGGTGGATGCGCTGGTCGTTCCACGCTCGGACTTCTTGGCTCTCCTCGATCGGCATCCGCGCATCGCCCTCGTGATCCTGCGCATGGTCGCGCGCCGGCTTCGCTACGCCGATGCCCAGCGGGCGGAGTTCGCGACGCTTGATGTGGCGGGACGTCTCGCGCAGCGGCTGTTGGAGCTCTGCGAGCGCTTCGGCACTCCTCAGGAGCGCGGCATCGAGGTCAGGCTGCCGCTCTCGCAGGAGGAACTCGCCAACTGGGTCGGATCGTCGCGGGAGGCCGTCAGCAAGGCGTTCCTGCTCCTACGCACGCTGAATATCGTCGAGACTGGGCGCCGCCGCGTGACCGTCCTCGACCTCGACGCACTGCGGCGCCAGGCCGGCGTCAGGCCATGGCCGGACTGACCCCGGCGTTTCCGGCTTATACCGCCGCTGTCGCGCGTTCAGCCCGCCGTCGGCCGGGCGGCGCGGGGCTGCCCGACCACCGTCAACAGGCTGGCCGCCAGCACGAGCGCGCCCGCGACGAGCATTGCCGCCCGCATGCCCGAAACGAGGTCGTCGCTATTGCTGAGCGAGCCCCCGGCCACGGCCGTCGCGATCGATCCGAGCGCTGCCAGGCCGACCGCCGCGCCGACCTGCCGAGCGGTGTTCAGCACGCCCGACGCGAGACCGGCGCGCTCCACCTCGATCGCGCCCATGGCGACCGCCGAGATCCCCGGGTTGGCCGCGCCGAAGCCGACGCCGACGAGCACGTAACCGGGAACGGCCTGGAGAAACGGCGAGTCCGCGCCGAGTAGCGCAAAGTCGAGCAGCCCGAGCCCCGCCAAGAGCGCGCCGCCGGCGACGACCCGGCGCGCGCCGAAGCGCGCCTCGAGGCGGCCGGCGAACAGCGCAACGAGCATGAACGGCACCTGCATCGTCAGCCACGAGACGCCGGTCTCGAGCGCCGAGAAACCCTTGACGTTCTGGAAGTACAGCGACACGAAGAACAGCAATCCCGCCAGCGCGGCATACATGAGGCAGTAGTCGACATTCGCGATGGTGAACGCCCGGCGCCGGAAGAACTCGAGCGGCAGCATCGGCTCGGGGTGCCTCGCCTCGAAGACCAGGAATGCCGCCCCGAGCACCACGGCGGCAGCGAGGAAGGCAAGCGTGAACGCCGACGTCCAGGCGTGATCGTCGGTCTCGACGAGAGCCAGGGTGAGACAGAAGAGCGCGCCCGAGGCGAGAGCGGCACCGCCGAGATCGAGCCGCCGGGCGCGCGGATCGCGAGACTCGCGCACGTGGGTGAGCGTCGTAAGCAGGCCGGCGATGCCGAATGGCACGTTCACCCAGAAGATCACGGACCAGTTGAAAGCCTCGATCAGCGCGCCTCCGAGCACAGGGCCAATGCCGAACCCGAAGCCGGCGATCGTCGCCCAGATCCCGATCGCCCACGCCCGCCGCTCGGGCTCGAACGCGTCGGCGAGGATCGAGAGCGAGAGCGGCGCCATGAGCGCCGCGCCGACGCCCTGCAGCGCGCGAAACGCAATCAGCATATGGTCGCTCGTCGAAAGCGCGCAGCCGGCCGAGAAGAGCGTGAAGAGCGCGAACCCGAGTGCGAAGACGCGCTTGCGCCCGTAGCGATCGCCGAGCGTGCCGCCGACCAGGATCAACGACGCAAGCGGCAGCGTGTAGGCGTTGATCGTCCAGACGAGGGTGCTCGAGGTGACGTCCAGCTCCCGCTGAATCGAGGGCAGGGCCACATTCACGATCGTGATGTCGAGCAGGATCATGAACTGGGAGAAGCAGGCGGCGATGAGCGTCCAGCGCTGGCGGCCCGGGCTCATTGTGGAGCGACCTTATCCGGGGCCGGTCAGCGCACGCTGGTCGCAGCCACTTCGGCCGGGCCGCTATGCAGGCGCGCGACGGCGTCCTCGGCGGACAGCCGGCGGCCCTCGGCCAGCTGGACTGCGTAACGGCTCCCGAGCGCGTCCCGGGCGCCGGCGAGCGCGCGTTCTTGGATCGCGGTCACGGACTCCCATGGGGGCGCGCCGATCTGCTCGTGCAGCGCTGCCGAGGCGCCCGCGAACCGCGCGGCGTCCGACCAGCGGGCGGCGAGCGCGGCCTGCGTCGACAGCCCGGCGAGCGCCTCGGCGACGTTGAACTGGTCGCCGACCTGGCGCGCAAGCGCCAAACAATCGAGAAAACCACGCCTGGCCTCCTCGCCGCGGCCACGCGCGAGCACCAGCCAGACGTGATCGATCAGCGGCTCGACGAGCCGCCGGTCGTCGCCGTGGCGGCGCCGCAGCTCCAGTGCCTCGCCGAGGCGCTGCTCGGACTCGTCCAGCCTCCCGTGGACCATGTCATACCAGCCTTGCTCTGCCAGCGCCCAGGCGGCGCCGTAGGGATCTCCCACCGCTCGGTAGAGCTCCAGCGCCTCGCCCGCCAGCGCGCCGGCGCGCTCCCACGCCTGGCTGCGCTCGCATGCACCGGCCAGGGTCAGTACCGCGTCGGCGATCAGGATCGGGTCGCCGACGCGGCGCGCGGCGAGCACGGCTTCGTCGCACCGCGCGCCCGCGTCCGCGTCGGCGAGCACCACCGCCCGGCGCCCCAGGGCCGTCAGCGCCGCGGCCTCGACGGACGCTTCGCGTGCCTCGCGCGCTGTCGCCACCGCCGCCTCCAACTGTGTCCCCGCGTCACGGAAGCGCGCCTGGGAGAGCGCCAGCTGCCCATCCCAGTACAGCGCCGTCGCGTGGCGCGCCGCCGGCGCCGGCGCGGTGAGTGCCTGGGCAAGCCAGCCGCGAACCTCGTGGGCGTGAGCGTCCCACGGCAGAGCGCGCGCGAACGCGATCGCCACGCGCAGCGCGTCGTCGGCCGCACCGGCGCGCAGAAGCCGCTCGAACGCCAAACGGATGTTGCCGAGCTCCTGCGCGAGCCGGTCGAGCCACTCGCGCCGGTCCGTGCGCGCGGCCTGCTCCGCCGCGTGCTCGCAATACGCCAAGAAGTACTGCGAATGCCGGCGCTCGAGCGGCGCGAGATCCTCGCCCTCGGCCGCGCGTTCGGCCGCGAACTCGCGGACTGTGTCGAGCATCCTGAAGCGCGGCTGCGCGTCCCGGCCGGAATCGGTCCGCAGCAGCGAGGACTTGTCAACCAGCGACGACACGACCGCCTCGAGGCTCCCAGCCGGTTCGCCGTCGAAGATCGCCTCCGCTGCTTCCAGCGAGGCGCCGCCCTCAAACACCGTCAGCCGGCCCAGCAGCACCTGTTCGGTCGGCTCGAGCTCCTCCCATGACCACTCCAGCGTCGCGCGCAGCGAGCGCTGGCGCGCCGGCAGGTCGCGCGGCCCGCCGGTCAGCAGCTCGAGCCGGCTATCGAGGCGCTCCAGCAACGCCGGCGGCGGAAGAAGGCGCGCACGGTCGGCCGCCAACTCGATCGCCAGCGGCAGACCGTCGAGGCGCGCACAGATCGCATCGACGATCGAGTGCTCGGCGTCAAGCGTGCCGTCCGCAGTCACCGCGCTCGCTCGCGCCACGAACAGCGCCGCCGCATTGGGCGCGGCCAGCGGCTGCACGCGGTAGATGTGCTCGGCGGTGAGCCGCAGCGGCGCGCGACTCGTCGACAGCACGGTCAGGTTCGCCACTGCGGCCAGCAGCTCACCGACCTGCTCGGCGTCCTTGAGGAAGCGGTCAAAGCCGTCGAGGATCAGCAGCGCCGGCGCGCCCCCTGTCGCGCGGTCGAGCTGCTCCCCGAGCTCGGCCGGCGTCGCAGCCACCACCCCGAGCGCGGTCGCCGCCTCGGGCACCAGCACGCCGGGGTCCTCGACGCCGTCGAGATTGACATGCACCGCCCCGCCGGGAAAACGGTCCGCCACCGCCCGTCCGGCCTCCAGCGCCAACCGCGTCTTGCCCACGCCGCTCGGGCCCACTAGCGTGACCAGCCGCACGGCGGGCCGCACCAGCAGTACCCCGATCTCGGCGACCTCGCCTTCACGGCCGATCGTCTCGTTGGCCGGCGCCGGCAGCCGGCCCACCGGCCCGGTGCCGGGACGATCGGCGGTCAGCGCGGAATCGTGCGCAAGGATCATGCGCTCGAGCCGCCGCAACGCCGGCCCGGGCTCGATTCCGAGTTCGTCCACCAGCAGCTGGCGCCCGACCCGCATTGTCTCGAGCGCCTCCGCCTGCCGGCCGGCCCGGTACAGCGCGACCATCAACTGTCCGCGCAGGCGCTCTCGCAGCGGGTGCTCGGCGACCAACGCCTGCAGCTCGCCGACCAAGTCCTCCCCGCCTCCACCGGCCAACTCCGCGGCCAGCCGCTCCTCGATTGCCTCTAGATGCAGTTCCTCCAAGCGGGCGATTTCGCGCTGGGCGAACTCATCGAAGCGGTAGTCGGCCAGGGCCTCCCCGCGCCATAGCGCCAGGGCCGTCTGGAGGTCGGCCGCGGCGCGCTCCGGGTCCTCGCGACCAAGCGCCAACCTCGCGCGGCGCAGAAGCTCCTCGAAACGCCGGGAATCGATCCCCCTGGGGTCGATGTCAAGCGCATAGCCGGGCGGCCGGTGGCGCACCACCGATCCGCCGTCGCCCAGCCGGCGGCGCAAGCGCGAGATCTGCTTCTGTAGCGCCTGTCCCGCACCGGCAGGCGGCTCATCGCCCCACAGCGCCTCCACCAGCTCGTCTGCGGAGGCCGCCTCTGGCGCGCACAGGGCGAGCTTTGCGAACAGCCTGCGCTGCTTGCCGCCTTCAAACTGCACGCGTTCGCCAAACACCTCGACCTCGAGGTGGCCCAGCAGCCTGACGTCCATGTGCGAATCCACCGGCTTCGCCTGTCGGGAAAGCTACCGCCTACGTCGTCTCGCGGCGAACTCGCGGAGCGCCAACTTGGCATCGGGCTCGTCGAAGAGGCGCACGCAGTGGAAGGTCTCCCGCTCCATCGCGGCCGGGAGCAGATCGCCGAAGCGCTCGTTCAGCATCGCCTTCGTCGCCGCCACGGCTGCCCGCGAGGTGCGCGAGAAGACCTCCGCCCAGTGCTCGATGCGCGCGTCGAGCTCATCCGGCGCGACCATTTCGGTGGCGAATCCGTGCTCGCGCGCCCACGCGGCATCCCGGGCCTCCCCGCTCAGGAGCAGCTCGCGCGCGGCCGTCTCGCCGATCACCTCGGGCAGCAGCAGCGTGCCCGCGTTGCTCGCCACGAGGCCGATGCCGACCTCTGGCGTCAGCAGCCGGATGCGGTCGGTGCAGATGCGCAGGTCGCAGCTCGCAGCGAACTCG
This sequence comes from uncultured Thermoleophilaceae bacterium, assembly GCA_963751835.1. Taxonomy (GTDB): domain Bacteria; phylum Actinomycetota; class Thermoleophilia; order Solirubrobacterales; family Thermoleophilaceae; genus JACVRW01. The sequence goes on from CAVVWD010000015.1 coordinate 70,231, forward strand.
AGGGCGCCACCCACGCAGGCGCCGTCGACGGCGGCGATGGCGGGCACCGGGGCCGCGAGCACCACGCGGGTCATGCGCTGGAAGCCCTCGATTGTCGCCGTCCACGCAGCCGCGTCGGCCTCAATTGCCGCCTGGAGGTCGTCGCCCGCGGAGAAGTGCTCGCCCGCGCCGCGGAGGACGACGCAGCGCACGTCCGGGTCGGCGCCGGCCGACTCGACGGCGTCGGCGACCTGGGTCATCGTGTCGAGGTCCCAGGCGTTCCGGCGGGCCTGGCGGTCCCAGACGATCAGCCGGGCGGCGCCCCGGTCGGCGGTCGTGACGGTCATCGGGCGGGCTCCCTCCTAAGGGTGTCGACGGCCGGCGGCAAGGCGTCCCCGCGCGCCGTCCGGTGGACGATCCGGGTCTTGTGCTCTGCGACCGGCAGCGAGCCGGGTTCGAGGCGCGTGACGGCGAAGCGCACCCGCAGGGCCTCGTGGAGGCGGTCGGTCAGGCCGGCGAGATCGGTCTCCGGGGGCGCCTCGACGTAGACGTCGAGCGGCGGCACGATCGGGTCACCCTCGGCGACCACGCAGTGGCGCCCGAGCCGGGGGTCGGACGAGAGGATCGCCCCGATGGCCTGCGGGTAGACGTTGACGGCCTGCACGCGCAGCATGTCGTCGCGGCGGCCGTCGATGCGGATGCGCATCGAGCCGCGCCCGCACGCGCAGGGCGCCGTCCACACCTGCGCGAGGTCGCCCGAGCGGTAGCGGAGGAGCGGCGATGCCTCACGGCGAAGGTGGGTCCAGACGAGCTCGCCGCTCGCACCGTCGTCGAGCGCGACCGGCTCGCCCGTGTCGGCGTCGACCAACTCGACCACGGCGTGGTCCTCGACAGTGAGGTGCAACCCCTCGCCCTTCCCGCAGGCTCCGCCCATGGTCGACCACACGTCGCTCATGCCGAACGAGTCCGCGACCGTCGCGCCCCACGCCTCCTGGATCTCGGTTCGCACCGCCGCGAGGCCGGCGCCGGGCTCACCCGCGGTCACGATGTGGCGCAGCCCGAGGGCGAGCGGGTCAAGGCCCGCCTCGCGCGCACGCCCCGCCAGGTAGGCGGGGAAGGAGAGCGTCCCGAAGATCGCGGTGATCCCGAGCCGCGGGATCAGGTCGAGCAGCCGGAGCGACTGCCCGGTGCCCACCGGCACGACCGTCGCGCCGCTCGCCTCGAGCGCCATGTGGTCGGCGATCCCGCCCGCGTACAGGGCGTAGTTGAGGCAGTGCGCGATCACGTCATCGGCGCGTACCCCGGCGATCCGGAAGGCCTCCCCGCCGACAGCGCTGTTCGCCTCGTGGTCGCCGCGCGTGAAGCCGACCGCAACGGGCTCTCCGGTGGTCCCCGAGGTCACGTGCACGCGCACGAGCCGCTCGCGCGGTGCGCACAGGTGCGGCCCGAAGGGCGGGTCCGCGCGCTGTCCCTCGCGCAGCTCCTCCTTGGTCGTGAACGGCAGCTCCGCGAGGTCCGCCGGCGTTCGGACGCGTTCGCGGACGCCGCGCAGGCGCTCGCCATAGAACGGGCTCGATGCCTCGAGGTACTCGAGTTGCTCCTGGAGCGCGTTCACCCGCGCGGCGGCAGGTCCCCGGCCCCGGCGCGCTCGAGCGCCGCACTCACGGTGCGCCCGTAGGCGTCGATCGCCACGCGCAGGTCCGCCTCCGGGGTGTCCTCCTCCTTCGTGTGCGAGACGGGGGGCGAGGAAGAGGAGAAGATCATCACGGTCGGGATCAGCCGGGCCATCTCGGCGGCGTCGTGGAGAGGCCCACTCGGGATCGCGGTGTCCTTGCCGCCCGCGTCCGTCACAGCCAGCCGGGCCGCTGCGATCAGCCGCTCGTCGAACGGGATCGGGGGGATCGACCAGATGTGCTCGAGCTCGACCTCGCAGCCCTGGTCGCCGGCGGCCTGCTCGCACGCCTCGCGCGCCTCGGCCAGCATCGCGGCGAGCTTGTCGGCGTCGAGGTGGCGCTGGTCGAGCAGCATCTCGGTGCGGCCGGCCACCGCGGTCACGACGCCGGGCTCGCTCGTGGCCCCGCCGACGGTGCACACGCCGTCGTGGCGGAAGCCGATCTCCCGGATCGCGAGCGCGGCTTGGGCGGTGGCCGCGAAGCTGTCGCGGCGCAGCCCCATCGGCGTCGCGCCCGCGTGCGCCGCCTGGCCGGTGAACACCGCCACGTGGCGCTCGACGCCGCAGGTGCCGAGCACGGTCGCTGCCGGCTCGCCGCGGCTCTCGAGCACCGGCCCCTGCTCGATGTGCAACTCGAGGTACGCGCGCGCGCCGCGCAGCATCTCACCCGACTCGCGCACGCGCGCGAGGTCCACGCCGTGGCGCCCGACCACGTCCTCGAGGCGCTCGCCGTCGCGGTCGCGCAGGTCGCGGACCTCGTCGACCTCGAGCGTCCCCGCGCACGCCGAGGACCCGAACAGGCTGCGCCCGAAGCGGGCCCCCTCCTCGTCGGCCCAGTCGACGAGCCGCAGGCCAACAGGCGGGCGCTCGCCGTCGGCGTGCGCGCGCAGCGCGCCAACCGCGGCGAACTCGCCGAGCGCGCCGTCGAGCCAGCCGCCGGCGGGCACCGAGTCGACGTGCGAGCCGACGAGGACGAAGCCCTCACCCTCGCCGGGGAGGTCCGCCCACAGGTTCCCGGCGGGGTCGACGGTCACCTCCACCGGGAGTTCATCCAGTCGCGAGCGCAAATACTCCCGCGCGCGAACCCACTCGTCGGTCCAGCATACGCGCCTCGCGCCGTCCGGCCCGCCGGTCAGGCGGGCCAGTTCGCGCAGGTCCTCGAGCACGAGATCGGCGTTCACGTGGCGACCGGCGTGGGCGCGCCGAGCGAGCGCGGCACGAAGCGGCCGTGGCCCGGCTCGCTGCGGATCTCGCCGCGGTCGTAGACGAGCGTGCCGCGGCAGAACGTGTGGCGGACGCTGCCCGTGGAGCGCTGGCCCTCGAACAGGTCGTAGTCGACATTCATCTGCGAGGTGCGCGTCGAGAACTCGAACGGCGTCGTGGGGTCAAAGACGACGAGGTCGGCGTCCATGCCCGGTGCGATCGAGCCCTTGCGCGCGAGACCGAAACGGCGGGCGATCGCGGTCGAGGTGAGATCGACGAGCTCGCTCGGCGTGATCCGCCCGCCCTCGACGCCCAGGTCCCACAGCTTCACGAGCCGGTGCTGGATCATCGCGAGGCCGTTCGGGATCTTCGAGAAGTCGTCGCGGCCGAGCGCCTTCTGCTCGCTGTTGAACGGGCAGTGGTCGGTCGAGACGCTCTCCAGCACGCCGCGCCGGAGCGCCGCCCACAGGAGCTCCTGGTTGTGCGCCTTGCGCAGCGGCGGCGAGCAGACGTAGCGCGCGCCCTCGAAGTCGGGCCGCTCGAGGTCCTCGACCGTGTTGGTCAGGTACTGCAGGCAGGTCTCGCCCGACACGTCGACGCCGCGCGCCTGTCCGGCAGCGATCTCGTCCGCGGCCAGCCCGCAGGTCACGTGCACGATGTAGACGCTCGCGCCGGTCAGCTCGGCGAAGCGCACGGAGCGGCTCGTGGCCTCCGCCTCGAGCTCCTCGGGCCTGGTGTGCGCGTGGTAGATCGGCTCGGTCTGGCCCGCGGCCAGAGCACGCTCGACCAGCACGTCGATCGCCCAGCCGTTCTCGCAATGGACCATCGTGAGCGCGCCCAGGTCGCGCGTGTTCTCCATCACGCGGAAGAACAGGTCGTCCGTGACCATGATCGCGCCCTTGTAGGCGAGGAAGACCTTGAACGAGCAGAGGCCCTCCTCGACCATCGGCCCCATGTCGTCGAGAGTGGCGTCGTCGGCCTGGGTGATCGCCATGTGGAAGCCGTAATCCACGTGCGCAGCGCCGCTCGCGCGGTCCTGCCACTCCTCGAGCGAGGAGCGCAGGCCGTCTGAGTGCTGCTGGATCACGAAGTCGACGATGCACGTGGTGCCCCCGGCCGCGGCCGCGCGCGTGCCCGTGTCGTAGTCGTCGATCGAGACGGTGCCGCCGAACGGCATCGCCATGTGCGTGTGGTTGTCGATCAGCCCCGGCAGCACGTAGCAGCCGCTCGCGTCGACGACCTCGGCGTCGACGTCGCCGAGCGAGCCGACGGCAAGGATCTCCTCGCCGTCCACCAGCACGTCGGCGACCGACTCGTTCGTGGCGGTGACGACTGTCCCGCCCTGGATGAGCTTCTTCATGCTCCACCTCCTGTGACGCCCGCGAAGCGCGGGATGATCTCGCGCCCGTAGGTCTCGAGCGTCTCCTCCTGCCCCTCGGTCATGAGATAGATGTTGAACTGGTCCACGCCGATCGACTCGAGCTCGGCCAGCTTTGCCGCCGCCTGCTCGGGGGTCCCGAGCACGCAGAAGCGGTCGCAGATCTCGTCGCTCACGAAGGCGCCGTGCTTCGCGCCCACGCGCGAGTGCTCGTCGTAGTCGTACCCGGTCTCGGGCGGCACGTAGTCCGTCAGCGCCCTCGGCACGACCTGGCCGTCGGCCCCGTAGCGTGCGATCAGGTCGCGGACGTGGTTGGAGACCATCGCCGGGAACCAGCGCACCTGCTCGCGGGCCGCGGCGATGTCGTCCGAGATGTGGCTGGGCGAGCAGACGATGCACTTGAGGGCGGCGGGGTCGCGACCGGCCTCCGCCGCGGCGCTCCGGGCCGTCTCCATCGTCCAGCTGATGATGTCGGGATCGGCCAGCTGGATGATCACCCCGTCGCCGACACGGCCCGCAACGCCGAGCACGCGCGGCCCATAGCCCGCCACGTGCATCTCGATCGGCGGCAGCTCCGGTCGCACCCACGAGAGCTCGATGTCGGTGTCGTTCCAGCGCACCTTCTCGCCGTTCATGAAGGGCTTGATCATCTTCAGCGCCGCCTCGAACCTGCCGACCTTGACGGGCTGCTGGCCTATGTAGCGGCGCGCCGAGTCGCCGCGCCCGATGCCCATCACCATGCGGCCGTCCGAGATGTCCTGGAGCGTCGCGTACATGCTGGCCACCACCGTCGGCTCGCGCGTACCCGGGTTCGTGACCATGTGCCCGAGCTTGATCCGCTCCGTTGCCTTGGCGGCGAGCGCAAGCGTGGGAGTCGACTCCTGCCAGAGCACGTGGGAGTCGTAGGTCCAGCCGTAGTCGAAGCCCTGGCGCTCCGCGAGCTGCAGCAGCTCGATCAGGCGCTGGTAGGGCGGATCGGGCAGGACGGTGACGCCGAAGCTGAGAGCCATCGCCACAAACTAACCTCATCCGCCATGACGAGGCTCGGCGTGTTTGTGGTCCCCGACGCGAGAGACCCCGATCTGACGGTCGAGCAGATCGTCGCCGCCGACCGGGCCGGGCTCGATCTGGTCGGCGTTCAGGACCATCCGTACCAGCGGCGCTTCTTCGACACCTGGACGCTGCTCTCGTACGTGGCGGCCCGCACAGAGCGGATCACGCTGCTGCCGGACGTGCTCAACCTCCCGCTCCGCCAGCCCGCCGTGATGGCCAAGGCAGCGGCCTCGCTCGACGTCCTCAGCCGCGGTCGTGTGGAGCTCGGGGTCGGGGCGGGCTCGTTCTGGGACGCGGTCGAGGCGATGGGCGGCCCGCGGCGCACGCCCGGCGAGTCGGTCACGGCGCTCGAGGAGGCGATGAGGATCATGCGCGCGTTCCTCGACACCGAGCCGTCGGTCAACCTCGACGGCGAGCACTACCGGGCGAAGGGCGCCAAGCCCGGGCCCGCGCCCGCGCACCGGGTCGGTCTGTGGGTGGGCGCGTACGGGCCGCGGATGCTGCGTCTCACGGGCCGGCTGGGCGACGGCTGGCTGCCGAGCCTCGGCAACCTCCAGCCGAACGAGATCGCGGCCCGGCACCAGATCATCGACGAGGCGGCGAAGCGCGCCGGACGCGACCCATCCGACATCGTGCGGGCTGTCAACGTGGGCGGCGAGGACCCCGCGGTGTGGCTCGACCCGGAGCGCGTGGCGGGGCTCGCCGAGCGGCATCGCTTCGACGTCCTGCTCGCGTCGGTTGCGGCCGAGGACCCGATCGACCACATCGGGCGCCTCGGCGAGACGGCGGCGGCGCTGCGCGCGGGTTAGCTCACGTGGCCGAAGCCGTTCTCACGCCGAGGGCGCTGAATCGCGCCCTGCTCCAGCGCCAGGGGCTGCTGGAGCGCTCGGACACGCCCGCCGCGGAGGTGATCGAGCGCCTCGCAGGGATGCAGGCGCAGGAGCCCGGGGACCCGTACGTCGCGCTCTGGACGCGCATCCGCGACTTCCGCCCGGAGGAGCTGAGCGACCTGATCGCCGGCCGCAGAGCCGTCCGCGCCGGACTGATGCGCGGAACGATTCATCTGGTCACGGCGCAGGACTACCTGGCGATCTACCCGCTCACCAAGCCGATCCTCGCCAGGGGGTTTCGCAGCCCGTGGGCCGGAGGACTGGCCGGCGCCGACCTCGACGAGGTGGTCGCCGCCGGTGTCGAACTGCTCAGCGAGGAGCCTCGCACGCGGGCGGAGCTGTCGGCGCTGCTCGGCCCGCGCTGGCGGCAGGCCGACCCGAAGTCACTCGCCTACGCGGTCACCTACCACGTCCCGCTCGTGCAGATTCCGCCGCGCGGGCTATGGGGCCAGTCCGGACAGGCCACCTGGGCGCTCGCCGAGGGCTGGCTCGAAGTGAAGCTCGATGCTCGGCTCCCCACCGACGCCCTCGTGCTCCGCTATCTCGCCGGCTTCGGGCCCGCAAGCGTGGCCGACATCCGGACCTGGTCGGGCCTCACCGGGCTGCGCGAGGTCGTCGACCGGCTGCGCCCGCAGCTGCGCATGTTCGAGGACGAGCAGGGGCGGGAGCTGCTCGACGTCGAGGACGGGCCGCTGCCTGACGCCGAGCTGCCGGCCCCGGTCAGATTCCTCCCGACGTACGACAACGTGCTGCTCTCCCACGCCGACCGCGCCCGGGTCCTCTGCGGGCTGGGGCCTGGGGAGCCCTACCCGACCGGGAAGTGGGTCGGCCAGCTTCTCGTCGACGGCTTCTTCCGCGCCTTCTGGAAGGTCACCGAGGCAGACGGGGTGGCAACCCTGACGGTCGACCGCTTCCAGCCCGCCCCGGACGATCCCCCGGGGGCGATCGACGAGATCACGGCCGAGGGCACCCGCCTGCTCGAGCTCGTGGCCGCCGATGCGGGCAAGCGGCTGGTCCGTTTCGTGCCCGCTCTCGAGCAGCGAACAACCTTCGGCTGATCTCCGATCCGCCCGGATCTTCATCGGCACCCGCGCAGCGCCGACCCTGGATCCGCAGCCATCGTCCTGGATCGACTACACCATGTGTAGGGAATCCAGGAAAGCTCGCGGTTTCCCACAGCGCCTGCCGAACGATCTTCGATCACGTCGTGCTCGCAGCGGCCGACGAACCCAACCCCCTTCCCCAGCCCCATACGCGAGATCGACCCGGCGCCCCCACCCAACGGGCGGCGAGCGGGTAGCCTCCCCGCCGCGATGACGGCGGAGCGGGCGGAGCGACTGCGAGAGCTGCACCGGCCGGGCGACCCGCTCGTACTCGTGAACGTCTGGGACGTCGCGAGCGCGCGTACCGTGGCGGCGGCCGAGGGCTGCCGGGCGATCGCCACGGCGAGCTGGTCGATCGCGGCGGCGCACGGCTACGCGGACGGGCAGCAGATCCCGCTCGAGCTGATGCTCGCCGCGATCGAGCGGATCGCCTCGGCTGTCGACCTGCCCGTGACGGCGGACATCGAGGCGGGCTTCGGCGAGAGCCCTGCCGAGGTGGCGGAGACGGTCGCGGCCGTGATCGCCGCCGGCGCGGTGGGCGTGAACCTCGAGGACCGGCTGCGGCCCGCCGGCGAGCACGCGGCGACCCTCGCCGCCGTCCGCGAGCGCGGTGATCGCGAGGGCGTGCCGCTCGTGATCAACGGTCGCACGGACGAGTTCCTGCTCGGCGAGCGGCGGCTCGACGAGGCGATCGCCCGCGGACACGCCTACCTCGATGCCGGGGCAGACTGCTTCTTCGTGCCGGGCCTGATTGATCTCGGCGACACGCGCCGGCTCGTGGAGGAGCTCGACGGCGCCCCCGTGAACGTGCTGGCGATCCCGGCCTCCCCGCCGCTCGCCGAGCTCGCGGCCGCGCAGGTCGCGCGGGTCAGCTTCGGGCCCGGTCCCATGGGGGTGGCGTACGCGGCGCTGGGAGAGGCGGCCGCGGAGCTGCTCGCGATGGGCGGCTACCCGCCCGGATTGGCGCACCGCCCCGACGGCTGACCCCTCAGTCGCTCCACCAACCCGGCTGCATCTCGATGTCCTGGTTGTCGGTGTTCGGCGCTCCGAACGCGATGATCTCGGCTCCGTTGACCCCGCCCTCCATGCCGCGCCAGACGCCGGGCGCGATGCGCAGCACGTCCCACTGCTCGAGGTCGATGATCTCGTCGTCGAGCTTGATGCGGGCGCTCCCGGAGATGACGAGGTAGACCTCCTCCTGCTCGCTGTGGCTGTGCCCGAAGGGCGCACGAAAACCGGGCGCGATCTTGAAGTAGCTCGCGCCCGAGTTCTGCAGCTCGAGCGGCACGCGCGCGAAGCGCGACTCGAGGCCGGGGGAGAGGCCGAACTTCGGCGCCATGTCCTCGACGTCCCGCTTGAGATTGATCACGGTGTAGTCCGGCATCGCCTAGCCCTCGCGCTCGGCCCGCTCCTTGAGGCCGCTCGCGGCGTTGCCGAGCAGGAAATCGCGCACCTTCCCCTCGGCGGGGCCGCGCAGCAGCAGGCCGAGCATCCGGCCGGGGTCCACGTCGAGCGCGTAGGTGGCGCGCGTGCGTCCCCCGCCGAGGTCCTCGAAGGTCCAGGATCCGACGAGCGACTTGGTGTCGCCCTTCTCCTGGACCCATCGGACGCCGGTTGGCTCCTCGTAGGTGAACCGGAGCAGCGACTTCACGGTCTTTACCTTCGCGTCGGATTCGGTCTCGACGAGCGCAGCACGCTTGTCGGGGTGCCGCTCGAGCACCTCGACGTCCTTCAGCGAGCCCTGCCACTCGGGCGCGTTGTCGATGTCCGCCGCGATCTCGAAACAGCGCTCGATCGGAGCGTCTATTTCGACCGTGCGCGCACCACTGATGTTTCCCATGGCCGGCGAGCCTATCCGGGTTCGCGTCACGCGCGGAGCGCTACCGGGGCAAGCGTCTCGCGGCGTGCGAGCAACAGAATCGCCCCGACTGCCGACATCGCCACCGCCGCGACCACACCGGCGCTCCACGAGTACGACTCGACCAGCGAGCCGGCGGTCGCCGCGCCCGCCGCGACGCCCGCTACCAGCGCGGTGAGCGGCCAGGTGAACGCCTCGGTGGCGGTCCCGCGCGGTGCCACGCGCTCGACGAGCTGGTTGCGCGAGGCGATCAGGGGCGCGATCGGCAGCCCGGCGAGCACCACGAGCAGCGCCATCGTGGCGGGCGAGCTGGCCGCGAACAGTGCCGCGCAGCCCACCGGCAGCAGAAGCGCGAAGCGCATGTGCGTCTGCGTCAACGGCGTGCGCGGCGGGCGGGCCCCGTAGGCGAGCCCGGCTGCTCCGCTCGCCAGCGACCACACCGCAAGCAGGAGACCTGCCAGCTCCTTCGAGCCCTCCGCTGCGCTGAATGCGGGCAGCACGACCTCGAGCGTGCCGAGCGCGAAGCCGACCGGCAGGGACGCGAGCACGAGTGTCCGCAGCCCGGGCGCCGCGAGCGCGCCGAGCCCGAATGCGCGCGTGCCCTCGTCCGGGCGCTCCGGCCGCGCATACCTGCGCAGGCTCGCGAGCATCATCGACGTGCCGACGAGCACGCAGCCCGCCGAGACGCCGAGCGCGTACTCGGCCCCGACTAGGGCGACGGTCAGCGTGGTGAGCGCCGGGCCCATCACGAAGATCAGCTCGATCAGCACCGAGTCCAGGGCGAACGCGCTCGGCACGAGCTCCGGCCGGCCCTTGAGCAGGTAGGGCCAGCGCGAGCGAAGCACCGACGACAGCGGCGGGAGCGCCGCGCCGGTCACAACCGAGGCAAGCGCGAGCGCGGCGATCGGGGCGCCGAGCGCCCCCAGCACCCAGACGAGCACGAGCCCGCCGGCGTGAACGAGCGCGAGCGGGAGCAGGACGCCGTCGCCGCGGCGGTCGACGAGCCGTCCCTGGAACGGCGCACCGGCCGCGCTGCCGAGCGCAAGCGCGCCGGCGCAGACGCCGGCGGAGCCGAACGAGCCGGTCACCTCTTCGACGTAGAGCAGGATCGCGAGGCCGCTGATGCCGATCGGGAGCCGTCCGATGACGGTTGCGGTGACCACCGCGGCTACGCCCGGGACTCGCAGGATGCTCGCGTAGACGCCCACCGCTTGAGCATGCCAAACACCTGCCAGCTACCTTGAGGCGGCGTGAAAATGAACCCGATACGTGCACTGATTCCCGCTGCTGCTGCTGTCCTTATGGCCGCCGCGCTGCCGGCCGCCGCGGAGGCCAAGAACCGCTGGCTCGAGCCCAAGGCGATCAATATCGCCCACCAGGGCGGCGAGGACGAGTTCCCCTCGAACACCATGTATGCCTTCCGCGAGGCGGTGAAGGCCGGCGCTGACATGCTCGAGCTCGACATCGGCGTGACGAAGGACGGCAAGGTCATCGTCATGCACGACACGACCGTGGACGGCAAGACGAACGGCCACGGCAACGTCTCCTCGCTGACCCTGCGCCAGATCCAGCGGCTCGACGCCGCGTACTGGTTCGCACCCAAGGCGCGCGAGCACTACAGCCACGATCTCGCCCGCAAGGCATACCGCTTCCGCGGCGTGGCGACCGGCGGCAAGAAGCCGCCGAAGGGCTACAAGCCGTCCGACTTCCGCGTGCCCACGCTCTCAGACGTGATGCGCGCCTTCCCGAAGACTCCGATCAACGTCGAGATCAAGGGGCGCACGCCCGCCGAGGCGGAGGCCGAGTACGTCCAGAACGCCGAGGTGCTCGCCCGGCTCCTGAAGGGCACGAAGCGCAAGGACCTGATCGTCGCCTCCTTCCAGCAGCCGGCGGTCGACCGCTTCCACGCTCTGCTGCCGAGAATCGACGTTTCGCCCGGCATCGCCGGAGCCTCGAACTGGCTCCTCGGCGGCGGCTCGCCCGGGGAGGGCGTGGCCGCGTTCCAGGTGCCGATCACCTTCGAGCTCGGCAACACGCTCCTCGAGATCACGACCAAGGGCAACGTGGCGCGCGCGCACGCGCAGGGTTATGCCTGGCAGAACTGGTTCTCGGATATCGACCGCGACGCTCCGGGCACCTGGCGGAGGCTCGTCGACATGTGCGTGGACGGCATCATGACCTCACGACCCGTGGCTCTCGAGCGCGTGCTGAGCTCGAAGAAGGCGCCCGCGGCCTGCCGCTGACGGGGGCGGGTAGGCTGCTCCGCGATGGAGCCCGACGCCGTAGAGATCAGGGTGCTCGGCTGCCTCATCGAGAAGCAGCGCACGACCCCTGACGTCTACCCGCTGACGCTCAACGCGCTCCGCTTGGCGTGCAACCAGTCGAGCAACCGCGATCCGGTGGTCGACTACGACGACAGCACCGTGCGCGCCGGGCTCGACCGGCTCGTGCAGCGCAAGTGGACGACGCTCGCGAGCTGGTCCAACCGGCGCGCGATGAAGTACCGACACACGCTCGATACGGCGCTCGGCCTGGACAACGCCGAGATCGCCGTGCTGTGCGTGCTGATGCTGCGCGGACCGCAGACCCCGGGCGAGCTGAGGGCGCGCACGGAGCGCCTCCACCGGTTCGGTGACTCGGGCGAGCTCGACGAGACACTCGCCGGGCTCACCGGGCGCGAGCTCGCGGAGCGCCTCGAACGGCGACCGGGGCAGCGCGAGGAGCGCTACCGCCAGCTGCTCGGGGAGGTGGAGGCCGAGGCGCCCGCGGCGCCGGTGGAGGCCGCGGCGCCCGTGGAGCCCGCGGCGCCCGTGGAGGCCGTGCCGCCCGTGAAGGCCGAGTCGCCGCCCACGGGGTTCGCGGCTCCGGCGCCTGACCCCGCGCCGGTGCCCGACGACGGTCTGGCTGCCCGCGTCGAGCGGCTCGAGCGCGAGCTGGCCGACCTGCGGGAGGGACTCGAGGCCCTGCGCGAAGAGCTCGGCGCCTGAACTGCGGGCCAGCCGACCGTGAAGCCGCTCAAGCGCTCGGTGTCGCTCGTCATCGAGGGCCCGCGCGGGCTGCTGATCGTCCGCCGGCCCGACGACGACGAGAGCCTTCCGGGGCTGTGGGGCCTGCCGGCCGTATCGCTCGGGGAGAACGAGCCTGAGCGCGAGGCCGTCCGCCGTGCGGGAGCCTCCAAGCTCGGCGCCGAGGTGCGGCCGCTCGAGCTGCTCGGCGAGGCCCAGGCCGAGCGGGCGGATCACCGGATCGTGATGCGCGACTGGCGGGTCGAGCTCGTGTCGGGCGAGCCCTCCGTCCCGCAGGCAGGCGCGGGGACGCAGTACACGGCGCTCCGCTGGGGGACGCCCACGGAACTTGTGCCCGCCGCCCGCGCCGGCTCGCTCTGCTGCCTGGTGCTGCTGCGCGAGCGCGGGCTAGATTGGGAGGCGTGACGCCGCGTCGCTCCGGACTGCTCGCGCGCGGGCCCTGGCGGCCCGAGCAGGTCGACACGCGCTGGCGCGAGGACGCGTACGAGCCGCCGCCCGAGCTCGTCCGCCTGGCCGACGCGGCCGTGGACGACCTGCGCGAGCGCGGCTCGCCGGCCCACGACGGGCTCGCGACCCGGCTCGTGGACTGGAGCGACGAGGGGGGCAGGCTGCAGCTCGAGCTGCAGCCGGTGCGCTGGGCGTTGCGGCTGCTCGAGGGGAACGCCTGCGACAGCCTGACCGCGCTGTGCGTCGTGCGCTGCGCCGACGGCCGCTGGCTCGCCGGCCGCCGGGCCAGCTGGGTGTCGGTCTGGGCGAACCGCTGGGCGCTCGGCGCCGGCGGCTCCGTCGACCTGGGCGAGAGCCCGGCTCAGACGCTGTCCCGTGAGCTCCGGGAGGAATGGGGGCTGGCGCCCGAGCGGCTATCGGTGGAGGCGCTCGTCGGGCTGCCGAACGGGATGGCGATGCTGGTCGGGCTCGCCACCGTCGACGACGCCGCCGAGCCCGTGCCCGACGCCGAGCACGACGACTGGGCCTGGTGGCCCGCCGATGTGGACAGCTGGCCCTCCGAGGCCGACGATCGCCTCAGGCTGATGGCACGGATGCTCGCCGCGCGGAGTTCCTAGGCGCTTGTTATGCCGACCGGGCACGACACGCCCGTGCCGCCCAGCCCGCAGTAGCCGTTCGGGTTCTTCGCCAGGTACTGCTGGTGGTAGTCCTCGGCGTAGAAGAACTCGGGCGCGTCCTCGATCTCGGTGGTGATGTCCCCGTAGCCCGCCTCGCGCAGCTTCAGCTGGTAGCGCTCGCGCGACGCGAGCGCGGCCTCGCGCTGTGCCTCGGAGCTCACGTAAATCCCCGAGCGGTACTGCGTCCCGACGTCGTTGCCCTGGCGCATCCCCTGGGTCGGGTCGTGGCCCTCCCAGAAGAGCCTCAGCAACTCGTCGTAGGAGATCTCCGCCGGCCGGTAGGCCACGAGCACGACCTCGTTGTGGCCCGTGCGCCCGCTGCACACCTCCTCGTAGGTGGGGTTGGGCGTGAAGCCGCCCGCGTAGCCCACCGCCGTGGTGAAGACGCCGGGCGCCTGCCAGAAGCTGCGCTCGGCGCCCCAGAAGCAGCCGAGCCCGAAGATGGCGGTCTCGACGCCCTCCGGGAAGGGAGGCTCGAGCGGCGTGCCGAGCACGTAGTGGGTTGCCGGCACCTCGAACGGGCGCGTGTCGCGGCCCGGCAGGGCGTCGCTCGCGTCGGGCATCTCGGTCTTGTTGCGGAAGAGGAAGGCCATATACATCCAGGTTAGTGTCCGGCGTCAATGCCCCTGGTTACGGATCTCGAACTTCCGGAGCTGGATTACTTCGCGGAGGACCTCAGGGGCGAGCGCTTTCACGAGGTGATGGGCGAGCTGCGGGCGCGGAGCTGGCTCGCCAGCTCGGACCTCGGCTACTTCGTGCTCGACCGCGAGGCTGCCGCTTTCTTCCTGCGCACGAGGAGCGCCACGTTCCCCGGCATCAGGATCGCCGAGATGTTCGGCGTGGAGGAGGGCCCGCTGCTCGAGGAGATGCGGCGCAACATCCTTCACATCAACGGAGACGGGCACCGGCGCCTGCGCAACCTCGTGAACCCCGCCTTCACGCCGCGCGCGGCCGACCGCTGGCGCCCGGCCATGCGCGAGTTCCTCGAGCGGCTCTGGGCGCCGCTTGCCGGCGAGCGCTCGTGCGAGTTCGTCGGCGCGTTCGCGAAGCCCTATCCCTCGCTCACGATCGCGACGGTGATGGGGGCGCCGCTCGATGACGCGCCGAAGCTGCACGAGTGGTCGAACCTGATCCAGCGCCAGTTCGACCCGCACTGGCTGATGAACGAGCGCGACCGGATCGAGCGCGCATGCGAGGAGTTCTACGAGTGGGCCGGCGCGCTGATCGAGCGGCGCCGGAACGATCCAGGCGACGACCTCATCTCCAGCCTGATCGCCGCGGAACAAGAGGGCGACCGGCTCTCGGACGTCGAGTGCATGAACCTCGTCCTGAACGTGCTGGTCGGCGGGGTCGATACGACGCAGTCCCAGCTCGCCCACGGACTGCTGGTGTTCGCTTCGCATCCCGGCCAGTGGGAGCTGCTCGCCGCCACGCCAGAGCTCGCGCCGGCGGCCGTGGAGGAGCTGCTCCGCTACGAGCCGATCACGCCCTTCACCGCGCGCCTGCTGCACGAGCAGGTCGAGTACCGCGACGTGGTGTTCCCGGCGGACACCGTCGTGATGGTCTGCTCGTTCACCGGCAACCGCGACGGCGTGGGTGGCGATCCCGACGCGTTCGACATCACGGCGGCGCGCGGGGACGCCAAGCCGCTCACGTTCGGGGCGGGGATCCACTACTGCCTGGGGGCCAATCTCGCGCGAGCGGAGCTGCAGGAGGCGCTCTCGTTCCTGCCCGCGCGCATGCCCCGCCTTGCTCTCGAGGCGGAGCCGGAGCTGGGCTCGATACACGGCATCTACGGACTGGAGAGGCTTACGATCAGATGGAGCTAGGGCTGGCGCAGTTCTCGACGGACGACACGATCCACCCGGCGCGGCTCGCCACACTCGCGGAGGAGCACGGCTTCGAGTCGCTCCTCTTCACCGAGCCGGGGGGCCTCCGGCCCCCCACGTCCGGCATCCGCCGGACTACCCCCGGTCTAGTCCGGTCAGCCGCGATACGCCCTACCCGGGGGGCGGCGAACTGCCCGAGATGTACAGCCACTCGCGCGACCTCTTCATCGTGCTCGCGATGGCCGCAGCGGTGACCGAGCGCATCAAGCTCGGCTCGGGCGTCTGTCTCGTGATCCAGCGCGACCCGATCATCACCGCGAAGGAGGTGGCCTCGCTCGACTCGCTCTCGGGCGGGCGCTTCCTGTTCGGCGTGGGGGCGGGCTGGAACCGCGAGGAGATGTTGAACCACGGGACCGATCCGCGGCGCCGCTTCTCGGTAATGCGAGAGCGGATCGAGGCGATGAAGGCGATCTGGACGCAGGAGGAGGCCGAGTATCACGGCGAGCACGTGGACTTCGACCCGATCTGGTGCTGGCCCAAGCCGCTGCAGGAGCCGTATCCGCCCTTGGTGGTGGGCGGACGCGGCGAGAAGGTGCTCGACCGCGTGATCGCGTTCGGCGACGAGTGGATGCCAAACCGGGTGGAGGATCCGGAGGCGCTCGGAAAGCGGATCGAGGAGCTTCGCGAGCGTGCCGGCCGGCGCGTGCCCGTGTCTGTCTTCGGGGCGAGGCCCGAGCCACGGTTCCTCGAGCGGCTGGCCGGGGTCGGCGTCGACCGGGCGATCGTCTACGTCGCGCCGCAGGAGCCCGAGGCGGTGGAGCGCCAGCTGGACGAGTACGCGCGCCTGCTCTGATGGGGTTTCCGGTGCCGGCTTGACGGAACTGCGGCTGCCGGACGGGCGCGTCCTCGGCGTCGAGCGCTTCGGCGCTCAGGCCGGCGCCCCGCTCCTTTACTTCCACGGCCTCCCGGGCTCGCGGCTCGACTTTCGTTCGGAGAGGGCAACGTTCGCGGCCGGCGGCGTCGAGCTGATCGCGGTCGACAGACCGGGTTTCGGGCTCTCGACGCCCATGCGAGGGCGCTCGTTGCTCGATTGGCCGCGCGACGTCGAAGCGCTGTGCGACCGGCTCGAGCTCGAGCGCGTGGCCGTGCTCGGCTATTCGAGTGGGGGCAAGTACTCGTTGGCGTGCGCGTTCGCGCTGCCGGGGCGTGTGGCGCTGGCGGGCGTGCTCGCGGGCACCGGGCCGCCCGAGATGCCGGGCTTCGACGAGGGGATGATCGGCGCCGACCGGCTCGCGCTGATGCTGGCACTGCGTGCGCGTCCGCTCGCGCTCGCCGCCTGGGGAATGGTGCGCCTGTTGTCGCAGCACCGGCCCCGTGCCGTCATGACGAGCTTCGCGAACGATCTCTCGGGCCCGGACCGCGAGCGCATGGACGAACCCGCCGTCCGCCGGGCGGTGCTGGACAGCCTGCACGAGGCGCTGCGCCCCGGCGCCGCGGGGACGGTCGACGACTACGTGATCGAGGGGAGGGCTTGGGGGTTCGACCCCGCGGAGATCCGGGTGCCCGTCCGGCTGTGGCACGGCGACCACGACGGTGTCGTCCCGCTCGCGCACTCGCGCTGGCTCGCGGAGCGGATTCCCGACGCCGAGCTGAACGTGATCGCAGGCGCGGGACACCTCATGTTCGGCCGGCTCGGCGCGGTGGCGGCTCGGCTGCGCCTCTCGGACGCTGTCACTAAGCCGCGAACAGCGTGAGGTCCGGCTCGCGCTCGCCCTTCACCACAGCGGGGTCCACCTCGACGCAGTCGATCCCGCGCGACTGCGCGAGTACGCGCGCCTGGGGCTTGAGCAGCTGTGCGGCGAGCACGCCGCGGCAGCGGCCGAGGCCCGGCTCGGTGCGGATCCGCTCGAGGTAGCGCGTGAGCTGCTCGACTGCCTCGATCGTGCCGATGCGCTTGATCTCGACCGCCACGTATTCGTCCTCGCCGTCGCGGCACATGAGATCGACCGGCCCGATGTCGGTGGGCCACTCGCGGCGCACGAGGCGAAGCCCTTCGCCGCACCAGGCGGGGGCGTCCGCGAGCAGCTCCTGGAACTCCCGCTCGACGCCCTCCTTCTCGAGTGCGGCCGGCTCGCCCATGTCGTGCGTCACGTCCGAGAGCACCTCCGCGATCCGGATCTCGAGCCGGTCCTCTGCCCCCGGCTTGCGCACGACCATCGACCCTGGCGACTCCTCGAGGATTGTGGGAGCGGTCATCCAGTTGGAGGGCTTGTAGCCGCCCGAATCGGCGTGCACCATCACCGAGCCGTCCGCCTTGACCATCACGAGCCGGAGGGCCTCCGGCAAGCGGGCGGTGAGGCGACCGGTGTAGACGACCTCGCAGCGGGCGACGATCACGCGCACCCGCCGGAAGCTAGACCGGCTCCCGGACAGCCCCGCGCGCCAGCTCCGCGAAGCCGGCCTTGATCTCGTCGAGCGAGCGCCCGCGATCGGTTCGCATGAATAGGACGAGCTCGGAGTCGAGGGCGGCCAGCAGCGCGTCCGCCAGATAGCCGGCGTCTGCGTCAGGGCGTGCCTCGGCCACGAGCAGCTCGAGGTGGGTCCTGTGGCTCGCGTAGACCGAGCCGCGGAAGCGAGTCCCGATCGGGCCGCTCTCCGCGGCCAGCACGATGTCGCCGTGGGAGTCGAGCACGTCGAGCCAGGCGTGACCGAAGGCCACGATCCGGTCGACCGGAGCCGCGCCGGGGCCGAGCGGGGCAGGCCCGCGGATCAACTGCTCCTGGAGCTCGCGTTCACGTGCGTCGAGCAGCGCGAGCGCAAGGCCGGCGCGGTCGCCGAAGCGCCGGTAGAGCGTCCCCTTGCCGACGCCCGCCTCCTCCGCCACGCGGTCCATGGACACCGCTCCGGGGCCGTCGCGCTCGAACAGGCGCCGCGCCGCGGCGAGGATCAGCTCGCGGTTACGCGCGGCGTCGCGGCGCTCGCGCGGCTGGCCTGTGACGGGCAAAGGGGTCAGGTCTTGCATCCGAGCACCATGGCTCCACGGTAACCAACCGGACTCGCGTCCGTCAATCGGACCGCAGTCCGCTATAGTCGCGCTCACAGAGCTAACCGGACGCCGGTCCGATTCACTCGGGAAGCCGGTAGAGAGGAAGGTCAAGATGGTCGAGAAGGTCACGCGCGAGGAGCTCGAGGCACTGGTCGCCCGCGGCGAGGTCACACTGGTCCACGCGCTCCCCGAGGAGTACTTCCGCAAGGAGCACATCCCTGGCGCGCTCCAGATGGATCACGTGCGCGTCGACGAGCAGGCGCCCAAGCGGCTCCCCGACAAGGACGCCGTGATCGTCACCTACTGCGCGAACCTCGCGTGCCGGAACTCGGAGATCACGGCCAACCGGCTGGTGGCGCTCGGCTACACGAACGTGCGCGACTACGCCGCCGGGATCGCCGACTGGATCGAGGCGGGCCTGCCTGTGGAGGGCGAGGTCGGCGCCGGCGTCTAGCTCGCTTGCGCCCGCACTCGGGTGGTGGCGCCGGGTCGGTCCCGCGTATGGGCTGGGTAAGGGGTCTTGCTCTTCGGCCGCGGCGCCCCCGGACGCGATCGACCGCCGTCACTGAGACAACGCGATTTGTCCTGGATCAGTGGGCCAGGCGCCCCACAGGGCAGGATTGTTGGATCAAATGCCGGGTTGGGCGCAGCTGTCCACGACTTTCATCCCCAGCCCTAACCCTGCCGGCGGAGACCAGCCCGGCCAGGTGCCGAGCAAGGAAGCGCCGCTCTAGCGCCGGCGTCGGCGACGGAGCAGCACTCCGCCGCCGATCCCCAGCGCCGCGAGCGCTGCGGCGATCAGGGTCGGGCGGGCGCGGAGCCGGCGGTACTCGCCCTCGACCTGCGGCCAGAGCGTCGTCTCGATCAGCTCGCTCGCGCTGTCGGGGGTCGATGCGAGCTGGTGTACCGGAATCGGCTCGGAGAACGCGACCTGCACCCGCCGCGGCTTGGGCACGGGCCCCGCGAACAGCTTCTCGGTTCCGGTGATCGCGCAGGGGATGAGTGGAGCGCCCGTCTCGAGCGCCAAGTGGCCTGCGCCGCGCTTGGGATGGCCGAGCTCGTCGGGGTCGCGAATGCGGGTGCCCTCAGGGAAGAGCGCAAGTAGGCCGCCTTGGCGCAGAATCTCGCGCGCGGTCTCGAGCGCCTCGGCGTCGGACTGGCCGCGGCGAACGGGGAACGCGCCGAGCCGCACGAGCAGCGGGCCGTAGTGGGCTTCGATGAGCTCGCTCTTCGCCATGAAGCGCACGGGGCGGGGCGTGCACACGGCGATGAAGAACGAGTCGTAGAAGCTCTTGTGGTTGGGCGCGACGATGGCGGCCCCCTCGGCCGGGATGTGCTCGGCGCCCGAGATGTACATCCGGAAGTAGAGTCGCATGAAGGGCGCGAGCAGCATGCGGACGAACCCGTACAGCGCGCGCGACACCCCCTTCTCGCGCGCCCGCCGATGCGCCTCCTCGTTCGTCACCCTCGCGCACGCTAGCGCCGGGGTCGGCGCGTTTCCGTTCCAGAACCGCCGGGTACGCGGTGCCGGAAAACGTCGACCCAAGGGAGCTGACAAGTGGGCATCCTCGACAAGATCATGGGCCGTGGCAAGAACGCCGCCGGCGACACTGTGGCCGACCTCGAGCGCCGCACTTGACACTCCGCTTGACCTGACCCCGTCGCCGCTGCCCGTATTCTCACAGGTACCGTAAGCGGGATGGACGGGGACCGCACAGCCTCGCCGCACGTCGTCTACCGCGCGGTTCTCCTCGCGGCAGGGCTGTTGCTGTTCGGACTCCTCTTCCGCCAGCTGGTCACCCTCCTGCTGGCGATCCTGATCACCGTGATCGTGGCCATTCCGCTCGCCGCGATCGCCACCCGGCTGGAGCGCTACAAGATCCCACGCTCGGTGGGCACGCTCATTGCGCTCCTCGGGGGCATCGGGGCGATCGCCCTCCTCGTGTACCTCCTGATCCCGCCGTTCGTCGACCAGACGGAGGAGTTCGTGGACGACGTTCCGGGGATCGTCTCGAACCTCGAGGAGATGTACGCCGACCTGACTGGGCAAGGCGCCGGCGAGGTCGGAAATGAGGTGGAGCGCTTCGCCGAGCGGCTGACCGACGATCCGGACCGCCTGATCGGGCCGATCACGGAGATCGGGTTGAACGTGGCCGGCATCGCGGCCGCGCTCGTGCTCATCCTGATCACGGCTTACTACATGGCGGCGCGGCCCGGGCCGCTCGTCGACGGCCTCGTGAGCCTCGCGCCGCCCAGCCGCCGGGGGCACATCCGCCACGTTCTCGATCGCCTGCGGGGTGCATGGATCGGCTGGATGGAGGGCGTCGCGATCGACATGGTCCTGACGTTCGTGCTGCTGTTCGTCGGGCTGACGATCGTCGGCCTCGACTTCGCGATCTTCTTCGCGGTCCTGTCGGCGTTGCTCGTGGTCGTGCCCTACTTCGGTGCCATCGCGGGCGCGATTCCGCCGACGCTGTTCGCGCTCACCGACTCGCCCGGAAAGGCGCTGATCGTGCTCGTCGTCTACGTCCTGGTTCAGCAGATCGAGAGCAACATCACGATCCCGGTGATCATGGCGCAGCGGGTGCGCCTGCACCCCGCGGTGGTCGCGATCGGTGTGGTCGTCGTCGGCCAGCTGTTCGGCTTCGTTGGGCTGTTCGTGGCGGTGCCGATCCTCTCGCTTGTGGTGATCGTCGCCGAGGAGTTCTGGGTCAAGCCGGTCGAGGAAGCGCACGCCGAGCGAAGACGGACCGACATCGACCTGCCCGAGGGGCTCGAGGATGAGCTCGCGCCCGGCGAGAGCGAGGCCAAGCCGCTCAGGCCAGCTTCGTGATCGCGATCACCGCGCCGATCAGCACGAAGATCACGATCAGGACCTGAACGACGATCCAGAACCGTGGGAGCTCCACGGCAGTGGTTCTACTCGATCATCGCCTGGCGCAGCGCGATCGCCACGGCGTGCACGCGAGTGTCGGCCTCGAGCTTGAGGATCGCGCGCTTGGTGTCTGACTTCACGGTCTCGATCGAGAGCCCGATGCGGCGCGCGACCTCCTCCGTGTGCAGGCCCTCCGCCAGCAGCTGCAGGATCTCGCGCTCACGCTCCGACAGCGGCGCGTCCGGCCCGACCTGCGACATCAGCAGGGCCGGCGACAGCGACGGGTCGACGAACGGCTTGCCCGCGGTCACGGTTCGGACCGCGCGCAGCAGGTCCTCCGGCGGCGATCCCTTCATTACATAGCCGCGGGCGCCGGCCGCGATCGCGTCAGACAGCAGGCGCTTGTCGCCGTAAGCCGAGAACATCACGGTGTGCACTTCGGGGCAACACTCGGCGATCCGCTTGACCGCGGAGATGCCGTCGATGCCCGGCAAGCGGACATCCATGATCACGACCTGCGGGCGGAGCCTCATGCAGGCCTCTATAACGTCTTCGCCGTTCTCGACCGTCCCGACCAGCTCGAGGTCAGGCGTGTGCCCGAACATGAGGCCGAGTCCTTGCCTCACGGTCGGATGATCGTCCACGGCCAGGCACCGTGTTGGTATGGACATTGATGCCAAACATACTGGCTATCCAGCCAATCGGCCACGACTTATGATGCGTTTTTTGGACTTCGCGGATCAGGAGGGTGCTTCTTGTTCGGTTCGATGGTGGTGGGAACGGACGGCTCGGACACGGCGGGTCAGGCGGTGCGCCAGGCGACGGAGCTCGCCAAGGCGATCGGGGCGAAGGTGCACCTGGTCAGCGCTTACGAGCCCGTATCCGAGGGCAGACTGCGCGAGGAGCGCCAGCAGGTGCCGGGTGACCTCCAGTGGATGGTCAATCCGCGCGAGGACGTGACCCAGACCCTCGAATCGGCAGCCGAGGGCCTGCGCGCCGCCGGTGTCGATGTTGAGACGCACGCCCGCGAGGGAGACCCGGCCGACGCAATCCTCGACGTGGCCGAGGAGCAGGAGGCCGACCTGATCGTGGTCGGGAACAAGGGGATGACCGGGGCCAAGCGCTTCCTGCTGGGCAGCGTGCCCAACAAGGTCTCGCACCACGCTCCCTGCAGCGTGATGATCATCCGGACGACGACCTAGCGGAGAGCCGCTCCCGCATCCGCCAGCCCCGCCCCGTAGCGATCGGGGCGATCGGTCGGGCGGGCGGTGGCCTTGAGATGCGCCTCGAGCGCACGGGGCGACGGGTTCGGCCCGAGCCTGTTCGTCGCGACGACCAGGGCTGCGATCCCGGATACGTGCGGGGCGGCCATCGAGGTGCCCTCGTAGCCGCCGGGCACGCCGAAGCGGCGCACGCTGCGGCTGTTGAACGTCTGCTGGAAGATCGGCTTGCCGAGCGAGTCGGGGTTGCAGTGCTGGCTGTCCCAGATGCTGTCCGCGTTGGGGGCGTCGGCGCCACCGCCGGGCGCGACCAGGTCGAGGTCCGTGCCGGAGTTCGAGTAGTCCGCCTGGCAGCCCGTGATGGTCGTGGCGCCGACGGCGACCACGGATGCGGCGCGCGCCGGGTAGGCGACAGAGAAGTCGGCCTGGTTGCCCGCCGCGCCCACCACGAGCACACCGTGCCGGCGCGCGTAGCGCAGTGCCGCGAGCACGTCGGGAATCTCGAAGCTGCGCACCTCGGCGGGGAACTCGAGCGACAGGTTGATGACGTCGGCGCCGTATTCGGAGGCGTAGCGGATCGCACGTGCGATCGCCACCGAGTCGCCCGCGCCCTGGTTGTCCAGCACGCGCAGCGGCATGATCTTGGCGTTGTAGGCGATGCCCGCGGTGGCGATGCCGTTTCCGGTCGTCTGCGCGATCGTCCCGGACACGTGGGTCCCGTGACCGAACACGTCGTTCGGGTGGGGGTCGTCGTCGATGAAGTCGTACGGGCGCACGAAGGTCGACGCGCGCAGATCCGGGGCGCGTCTGAAGCGGCCGCGGTTCTCGAACGCCACACCGCTGTCGAGAACCGCGACGACCGCGCCCTTGCCACCGGGGGCGCCCCGGCTTTCCGCCAGCGTCCAGGCCTCGGGCAGGTTGATCCCCCAGGGCGAGAACAGGTTCCATTGCAGCCGGGTCCCGGGGTCGCCGGGCGGAATCGCCGCCGCCCGGGCGCGCCAGTTGGGCACCGCGTATGCGACGTTCGGGTCGTGCTCCAGCTCGGCGATCGTCTCGCGCACCGACCCGCCGTCCTCGATCGCGACCTGCTCCGAGCCGCCCGGGAGCCGCTGGTCGGCCTTGATGCCGGCGTCGTCGCGGGCCTCGGCCGCCGCGCTCGAGGTGGTCCCGTCCTCGTAGTGGACGATCACCTCGTCGGGCACGTAGCCGCTCGCCGCAGCGCTTGCGGGCAGGGCGAGCATCGCTAGCGCCAGCAGGATTAGGAGGTGACGGATCGGCATTGGTCTACGGTGCGCACCGGAGTGTACGAACGCACGAACAACCGTCGGAGACGGAAGTTGTGAGCGTTTGTGTAACAGGCGCTACGGGATTCATCGGCGCGCACGTGGCCAAGCTTGCGTCCGAGCGCCTCGGTCCGCCGAGGGTCACCTACCGGGACGAGCGCCGCCTCGAGCGCCTTGCGGGGACCGACGCCGAGCCAGTCCGGGCGGATGTACTCGACCGCGGCGCCCTGCGCCGCGCCTTCCGTGGCTGCACCACCGTCTTCCACTGCGCAGGCCTGGTGGCGTCGCGGCCGGAAGAGCTGGTCTGGCGCCTGAACGCCCTCTCCCCGCGCATCGCGGTCGAGGCAGCCGCCGCCGAGGGCGTGCGCCGGATCGTGATCACCTCGAGCGTGGCCGGCATCGGGCCCGCGCCCCCCGACCGCCCGGGCAGCGAGGAGGACCTCTACCGCGGAGGAGGGCTGGGACTCACCTACCCCGACGCCAAGCACGAGGGCGAGGCGGAGGCGCTCGCGGCGGGTGCCCGCAATGGGATCGAGGTGGTCGTCGTGAACCCGTCCTACGTGTTCGGGGCCGCGCTCGACCGCAGCGTCCCCGGCGAGACCTCGACCCGCATGATCGGCAACTACCTGCGCGGGCGGCTGCCCGCGATCGTGGACGGCGAGACCAACGTCGTGGACGTGCGCGACGTGGCGAAGGGGCACCTTCTCGCCGCGGAGCGCGGCAGCCCGGGCGAGCGCTACGTGCTGGGCGGACACGATCTCAGCTGGGTCGAGCTGTTCGAGCGCGTGGCCGAGCTGTCGGGCGTGCGCCATCCGCTCTTGGTGGTCCCGCCGGAGGCGGGGCTGCTCGCCAGGGCGGCCGAGTCCGTCGGGCTGCCCGGGCTCGTGCGCGCCGAGGGGATCGTGCTGATGGGCGGGAACTGGCGCTACTCGTCGCGCAAGGCGCGGCGCGAGCTTGGATACCGGGCGCGGCCGCTCGCGCGGACGCTCACCGACACGATCGACTGGTACCGCGAGCTGATCGACTCGGCACGGCTCGGCGGCGGGCCGCCGTCGCCGCTCTCGGTGGCCGCGGCCGGGGTGCAGCTCGCGGGGCGGGCGGGCCTGCTCGGTGGGGTGCGCGCCGCCGAGCGCCGCGTGGGGCGGAGGCTCGTGGCGCCGTGAGCTTCTTTCCGCGCGACGAGTACTTCATGCGGCTCGCGCTACGCGAGGCCGAGCGCGCGCTCGAGCACGACGACGTGCCGATCGGCGCGGTCATCGTCTACGGCGGCGAGCTGATCGCAGCGGCCCGCAACGAGCGTGAGCTGCGCGGCGACCCCACGGCGCACGCCGAGATCCTCGCGCTACGGGAGGCGTCGACCGCGCTGTCCGGCTGGCGACTCCTCGACACGGTGCTCTACGTGACGCTCGAGCCGTGTGCGATGTGCGCCGGGGCGATCGTGCTCGCCCGCGTGCCGCGAGTGGTCTGGGCGGCCGACGATCCCAAGGCCGGCGCGGCCGGCAGCGTCATGAACGTGCTTGCGGAGCCACGTCTCAACCACCGTCCGGAGGCAGCGGGCGGGCTGCTCGCGGAGGAGGCGTCCGAGCTCTTGCGCAGCTTTTTCGCATCGCGGCGTTGAGTCCGATCGGCTAAATACGCGCGCGTAGCTGCCGATATATGAGCGGATGGCGCCGGATCTGCAGCGCGTGCTGCGCGAGATCGAAGACCGCTACAGGCCCCTCCCCGAGGGCCTGCCTTCGGTTGCCTACATCTACGAGGCGGGCCTCCAGGGCGAGTGCCTCTACGTCAGCCCGTCGATCGAGAGGGTGCTCGGCTTCACGCGCGAGGAGTGGATGTCCAGTCACTCGATGTGGGATCGGTCCGTCCACCCGGACGACTTCGTGCGCGTGACGAGGGCCGAGGCGGAATGCGCGCGCTCGGGCGAGAAGCTCGTCCAGGAGTACCGCCTGCGGACCGCCGACGACCGCTGGATCTGGATCCGCGACGAGATGACCGTGGTGCGCGGGCCCGGCGATCACTTGGACCCGCTCTTCTACGGCGTGTTCCACGATGTGACCGACCGCAAGGGGATGGAGGCGGAGCTCGAGCGACTCGCACTGTATGACCCGCTCACCGGACTCTCGAACCGCGCCCTCTTCGCCGACCGCCTGAGGCATGCGCTCGGGCGCCGTGCTCCCACGAGCGTGACCGCCGTCTACTTCGTCGACCTGGACCGCTTCAAGCGCATCAACGACAGCCTCGGCCACGCAGCCGGCGACGAGGTGCTCCAGGAGGTCGCGCGCAGGCTCCAGAGCGCGCTGCGGCCGGGGGACACCGTGGCCCGCTTCGGCGGCGACGAGTTCACCATCCTCTGCGAATCCGTCGGCGGGGTGTTCGAGGCGGTGAGCGTGGCGGATCGCCTGCAGGGGCCGATCTCCGAGCCGATCACGGCCGGCGGGGCGGAGCTCCGCCTGAGCGCCAGCATCGGATTCGCCCTCGCCGACGCCGGCGAGCAGGTGGACGGCCAGCGCTTGATCGAAGACGCGGACGCCGCCATGTACCGCGCCAAGGAGCGCGGGGGCGCCCGCGCCGAGCTCTTCGACCAGGCAATGCGCGAGCGCGCGGTGGAGGCCATCACCGTCGAGCAGGAGCTCCAGCGCGCCCTTGAGCGCGGCGAGCTGCGGCTCTACTACCAGCCGCTGGTCGACCTAGGCACGGGCCGCCTGGTGGGCGCCGAGGCGCTGCTGCGCTGGGAGCATCCGGAGCGAGGGCTGCTCGCGCCTGCAGCCTTCCTGGAGGTCGCCGAGGAGAGCGGCCTGATCGTCGACATCGGCGCCTGGGCGGTGCGCGAAGCCTGCGAGCGCTTGCGCGACTGGCAGCGGCGCGGCGCGTCGAGCGACCTGCGGCTGTCCGTCAACCTCGGCGCCCGCGAGCTGACGCACCCGGACGTGGTCCCGACGGTGCTGCGTGCAGTCCGCAGCTCCGGGATCGATCCCTCATCGCTGTGCATCGAGGTCACCGAGAGCACGGCGATGGCCGACCGCGCCTCGGGCTTCCGCGCGCTGCGTGAGCTGAGCGCCACCGGGATCCGCGTTGCGATCGACGACTTCGGCACGGGCTACTCGTCGCTCGACCACCTGCGCAGAATGCCCGCCGACGTCCTCAAGATCGACCGCTCCTTCGTGCAGGGCATCGCCCAGGACAGCTCAGACACCGCACTCGTGGCGGCAGCGCTGGCCCTGGGCCGGGCGCTCGGCATGGACGTCGTGGCCGAAGGAATCGAGACCGAGCAGCAGGCCTCATGGCTGCGCGAGCTCGCCTGCCCCATCGGCCAGGGCCACCTCTTCGCCCGCGCGCTGCCGAGCGAGGAGCTCGACGGACTGCTCGAGGCCGGCGTGCGTCTCTGAGCGGCACGCCGCCTACAAGCAGACGGTCTTACTACCGAAGCCCCGCGGCTTCGAGGGCCTGGGCGAGGTTGCCGTACAGCCGGACTCTTACGACGCGGCCCTCCCGGAAGTCGGCGATCTGTGCGAAACGCCCGGATGCGACGGGCGCGCCGCTGCCCGCTCCCGTTCCGTGCGCCCGGGTGATGGCGAGCACCTGATTCGGTCCTACGTGGCGGCACTCCTCGATCTCGAGCTCCATGCCGCTGATCGCCTCGGCCCACGTCTCCCAGAACCGCTTCACGCCGTCATGTCCGTGGTAGGTGGTCGCATCGGGGGCGAGGCTCGCGTGGACGCTCCA
The DNA here is from genome assembly GCA_963751835.1 of uncultured Thermoleophilaceae bacterium. Lineage (GTDB taxonomy): Bacteria > Actinomycetota > Thermoleophilia > Solirubrobacterales > Thermoleophilaceae > JACVRW01. The sequence continues at coordinate 97,493 of CAVVWD010000015.1, forward strand.
TTCGATCGCAGGGTCGAAGCCGGTAAGCGCCGCCTCATAGTCGCGACGGCTGTACGCCTCCATCGCGCGCCGAAAGGCCATCGCCTCGTCTTCCTGCGACATCTCCCGTCCAGTATCTGCCGCCCGCCGGGCCGCGTCCAACGTTGCCCGCCCGCCTCCGTCTCGGAGCGCAGGGCTGCCAGGGCCAGCGCCGCCAGCACGCTCAGCATCCCTTGGCCGGTTGACGGTCAAGCCAATGAGCTTCGAGCGCGACGACGAGTAGGACGGAAAACGGGCAGAGCGGCGGGGCCGTGGAGAAGCACTTCGCTAGCCCCGGCGTTAGCTCGCGTACTGGGACCGGCGCGAATCCATCCCCGATGGACGAGGCGGCCTGGGCGACGCGGCACATGCCGTGCTGGCCGTACCGCTGCGACGACTCGAAGGGCCGGGCGGGGAAATCTGCTCGGCCCTTTGACTGTGTTCACCAACCCGAAGGAGAAGGAATGAGGAAGCTCCTCAGCATCGCCGCCATCGCCGCCATCGCGGTCATGGCGTGCGTTCCGGCGGCCTCGGCTGCCACAAAGACCGCCGTGAAGTTCGACGGTGCGTTCCTGACGAACGGCGCGTCGATGTGGTCGGGCGAGGTCGTTTCGCCGAAGACCAAGTGCGCCCTCAAGCGCGTCGTTCTGATCTTCAAGCAGCGCCCTGGCGCGGATCAGAGGATCGGCTCGACAAGGGCCGAGCGGGTGACCGGCTCGATCGGCTACCACTGGGCCTTCGAGAAGGTCGGCTTCGCAGTGAAGTCGTCCGAGAAGTACTACGCGAAGGTCAAGCCGACCGACAAGTGCGGGGGAGCGCGCTCGCCGGCCCTCAATGCAGTGAGTTACTAAGGAGCTTGGGCCGGGTGGAGCACTCTGCCCGGCCCATTCGCTTTCTGGTGCGCACTCCGGCGGGGTAGGACGAAGCGCGGGATTCCGCTTCAAGCCGCCTAGAATCAGAGCCCCGGAGGGGTGCCGGAGCGGTTGAACGGGGCGGTCTCGAAAACCGTTGTGGGCCTTTCGGTCCACCGAGGGTTCGAATCCCTCCCCCTCCGCTACAGAGCGAACTTTCCCTGATTTGCTGGCATTTTGCTAGCCGGGTGACCGCTCGCCCGGGTGCGCGTTCTCGCGCGCCGCTCGCGGTACGAGAGGGGCCGGTCGCCCCGTCATCGTGGACACGGCTGGGCCTCCCGATCTTCCGTAGGGACGACCCCTCGATCGCAGGGCGCGCGCGGACCTCCCGAAATGAGTCCCCCGAGCTGGCGAGAGGTGCGTTATGCCTCGGTGTCTAGGGCAAGACTACGGCGGCCACGATACCCACCGCCAGCACCGCGCTCGTGCTCGGTTTCATCAGACCCTTCGCCCCTCCCGCGCGAAGCGGGCGGGGCTGGCGGCCAAGCGAAGTGCCGTAATTGGCACCCGCTCCGCTTACGCCGGCATCGGCGAGCGATCCCGGCGCAAGCGAGGCGGGCTTAGGGCTCGTCGAGCGGTTCTTCTAGTACGAAGAACTCGACGGCATGCTCGGGGTCGAAGACGATCTGGCTGTGGTACGTGAGTACTCGGCGACCCGTGATTCGTTCGATGCTCTCGGTCGTAGGGGCGGCCATCGCCTCCTCGAAGCGCAGACGGTAGGACCGCACGAGCTCGGCCTCGCCCGCCTCGAGCAGGGTTTCCTCGTTGCGGGTGAGCCCGCCCTTCATCACGCAGAAGACGTAGTTGTCATTGATATAGGTCTTTACGGAGGTAGGACCCTTGCCGTAGAAGCGCTTTTTGAGGCCGACCATTGCGTTGGAAATCTCGGCGAGCATGCTCGATCCGACGTCGCGGGAGATTCCGCGGGCCCAGTCCCGGTCGGTCAGCTCGGCCGCTGCTTGATGCTGTTCGGTGCTTCGTTCCTGGTCTGACATTTCGTAGCTGTCCTCCGCGTCGATGCTATGCGGTCTCGGCGACTCTTGTGTCTCGTTCACTCTTGAAATGAGGGCTGCCGCGACGGCCTTGTTCGTCGGGGTCAACGTCGCCGAGAGGGGATCATGCCGATTCTCTCGCCGCGCATCAACGCGACGAAGCTCGCTCGGAGGAATCGCATTCGGCCCGGCCTGTTGAATCATCAGAAACCGAACGCGCCGCCGCCGGTTCGTGCCGGTCGGGCGGCTGTCGCGGTGATCAGTCCGGCTCTGCGGTCTTCGTCGGTTCGCTGGCGGGGGTCGTGGCGCTCTGCTGGCTTGCGGCCGCTGACGGATGATGCTGGTGACCGTTCGCGACGCCGTCGTCGTGCAGTGCACGGGTAAGGCGGCTTCCTTCCTCGTGGCCGGCGACCTGCTCAACCAGGTCGTTGAGCACGCCCTCTGGGTCTGAGACACCTTCGGCCTCGAGTGTTGTGACGGTCGTGGGCGCTGGCTTCTCAGCTTGTGTCGCGGTAGCGAGTGCCGACACAACGACGACTCCGCTGAGTATTGCGTGCACGGCAAGCGCAACTCCAAACCAGACCCAGCTAGCAGTCGCCAGTGACACGATTACCCCGGTCGCGAGCAACGCTGCGCCAGTGACGAGCAGGAGTAGACGCGAAGACACAAAGGCCGCCCGAACCGAACGCGGGCGGGAAGCCAGCGCAGCTTCGACATCCACGTCGGACTCGCGCACGGCGTCCTCGCCGACAGCCTGCTTCAACTCTTCCAGCAGCAGCTTACGGGCCCGCCCCTTGTCCGCCTCGCCGCCCTGCGGCCCGTGCCGGTTCATCGCTGCATTCCCCGGGTCTGGTCAGGCATGAGTTCGCGTGCCCGGGCGAGGTGCCAGGCGCGGGCCTCGGGCTTCTGGGCGAGCCTTTCTCGCTCATCAGGACCGACGGCCTGAGTTGGGGCTCCGTCTCTCACCTACTCCTCCTCTTCGGGGTCCTCATCACCCGCCAGTTTCAGCGATCCGTCGAGTCCCTCCTGCAGGTGGCGCGCAGCTCCTGTGATACGTCGCCCCGTGCAGGCGTAGCCCTTCACCAGCGGGGACTGATTGACCACATGCAGAGCAGCCGACGCGCCGACGACCCTGGCCGGCGAGCGAGCGCATCGCCCTCTGAACGGGCCCGAGACGGAACTTTGTAGGGGAACGCGGCTGCATCGGACCTCCTGGTCGAACTTCAGGAGGGGTCCGTCCAGCGCCGCTGTCGTGCGCGCCGGCCCCCAGTGGGAATGGGTATGGCGACCCGACGTTGATCTCTGCCTGGGTCGGGCGCCGAAAATTCGGGTGCCCGGGCCCGCGGGAGGCAAACCTGGCCGCGCGACGCTGCGCAACGTCGCCGGAGCGCCAGGCCCCTCGTGGCCAAGCTCGACGCGTTTCAGCCCGGCACGTCGCGGGGGTCGTTCCCGTGGCTGTTCTTGCGGCGAATCTCGCCCCCTTGGCCGTGGATGACGAGCTCACCGCCTTCCTCGCTCGCGAGCTGGCCGCCCCGAGTGATCGCCTCGCTCTGGGTACGGAAGCCGTCGCGTTTCTGGCCGTCTACTTCGAGGGCCCACTCGTCGCCATCGCGCACAACGTGTACATCGCTCATCCCGCCTCCTCTGTTCGTGGGGGAGGTGACGTACCCGAAGGCGCGGTTCGCAATCAGTCAGGAGACGGCGCGAACCGGTGCACATCGGCTCGAAATTGCCGCTTTGGTTGGCGTCCCCGAGCACGCGACAATCGGTCGCGGTGGCAAAGGCGACATGCTGGCGCGGCGGGATCAAGCGCGGATGTCCGCGCCGAGCGCGATCACGACGTCCCGCGCGACCGCGCGTACCTCGGCAAGCTCGGCGCGCTCCTGCTTGCGGCGCCGCCATCTGGACCAGCCGAACAATGCCGTGGGGACCGCCAGCAGTGCGAGCAGAACGGCCCCCGGAAAGCCGCCACCCGTCCGCACCCTCCCCGTCGGGAACGGCGCCCCCGTCCCGCACCTCCCCAACCCGCCGGACGAAGTCTGCAAGCACGAAGGGCGTGCCGCCGCCGCGCTCGGAAAGGGCGCGCTCCGCGTCGGGATCGACGTAGACCGGCGCGGAGCGCAGCGCCTCCGCCGCCTGATCGATCCGACCGGTCGTGATTTGGGCGCGCGCAGATGCCGCAACCACGAGCCCGCCCACGCGTAGCACCATCAGCAGCCGAGCGGCCATCACCGTCGGTCTATCTGCCCGGGCGCGTGGCAATCGGCCGGCGGCTTGCCGCTTCTCCATTTAAGCGGCTTCGGCGTCGGTCTCGAGGGCCTCTAGCGCCCGGCGCACCAGTCGCGAGACGTGCATTTGCGAGTAGCCGATCTGCTCGCCGATCTCGCGCTGGGTGAGGTCGTGCACGAAGCGCAGCTCTAGCACGTTGCGCTCTAGGTCGGGCAGAGTCTTCCAGCTACTTGCGATCGCCTCGCGCTCCTCTACCAGCTCGTAGGCCGCGTCCTCGTCCCCCAGCAGCTCGAGGAGTGCCGCGGAATCGTCGTCGTGGCGCGCCGTCGGCGCGTCTAGCGAGGCGGCCTCGTAGCTGCCGGCAGCTTCCTGAGCCTCGAGCACCTGCTCGACTGAGCAGCCGAGCGCCTGCGCCACCTCGCTGGGCTTCGGCGACCGTCCGAGTCGCTTCGAAAGAGCCTCAGTCTCGCGGCTCACCGCGAGCGTGCGCTCCTGCAGGTCACGCGGCACGTGGAGCGCCCAGCCCTTGTCGCGGAAGTGGCGCTTTAGCTCGCCCAAGATGGTTGGCGCCGCGTAACTCGTGAACTTCGAGCCGCGATCCGGCTCGAAGCGGTCGATGGCTTTTACGAGAGCTAGGCTCGCGACCTGCAGGAGGTCATCGAACGGCTCGTCGGTATACGCGTAGCGCAGGGCGAGGTCACGGGCGAGTGGCAGGAACCGGTGCACGAGCTCCTCCCGCGCGGCGAGGTCCCCATCACGGTGGTAGCGGATCAGCAGCTGGCGCTCGATCCTGCGCGCCGCCGAACGTGCCTTCGAGCTGGCCTCGACCGCATGGATCGGCATCGGTGCCGCCATCGGGACTGCACTCATTACGAACCTCCGTCGGTTGCTTACTGACGTGAGGTCCGAGTCGCGACCGATCCGACCACGGCGGCCGCGCCGTCCCTTCATTGGGCTAATAGGTCGGCACCGGGTGGCTGGTGCCCCCCGGCGAACGCCCCTAGACAGAGTAGTTTGTCTCCATCCGCCGCCGACTTCAAACCGAAACTGAAGAAACCTCCCTGGCGCTTAGACAGACGAGTCTGTTGAAGTACGCTCACCGGATGACGGCAGCCGCCCACGCCGCCACCCGAGCGAGCCTCGGTGCGCGCGAGCGCATCCTCGAGACCGCCTACGAGCTGTTCGCCCAGCGCGGCATCCGGGATGTCGGCGTAGACGAGGTGATCGAGCGAGCCGATGTGGCAAAGGCAACCCTCTATCGGCACTTCGCCTCCAAGGACGACCTGGTGATCGCTTTCCTCAAGGTTCGCGAGGAGCGCTGGACGCTGGACTGGGTCGAAGCGGAGGCGAGGCGACGCGGCAGCACCCCGGAGGAGCAGCTACTCGCGATCTTTGAACTCTTCGACGAGTGGTTCCACCGCGACGACTTCGAAGCCTGCTCCTTCATCAACGTGCTACTCGAGATGGGTCGCGCCCATCCAGCCGGCGAGGCGAGCGTCGAGCATCTCGCGAACATCCGCGCGGCGGTTCGTCGACTCGCCGAGGAAGCCGCCCTACGCGACCCCGACTCGTTCGCGCACTGCTGGCACATCCTCATGAAGGGGTCAATCGTGTCCGCTACGGAAGGCGACGCCGAGGCGGCGCAGCGAGCCAGATCGATGGCAAAACTCCTCATCGAGCGGCACCGCTAGCCGCGACCGCCGCGCGCCCTCGCAGGACCGGCGCCCGCCGCCGGTTGCACCCAGTCTCCACGACGCGTCCGCCCGGAGACGCGGCCCAGAAGCGAGGCTTCTAACACCGCCACACCGTCCTCAGGCTGTGTCTGCCGGATTCTCCTGTCCCGCCAGCTTTATCGATGCGGCCTTCACGTCCTCGAAGTGCCGCTCCTGGATCGGCAGCGCCCACTCGATCAGCTCTTGCAGGCGCTGATCGCCGGCCTGCTCGTTCAGCTTGCGCAGGACGGACCAGTTTCGACCTCTCCCGCCTCGGCCATCGTCAGGAACTCGAAGCCGTCGAGCGCGTCGGCATCGTCGCCGAGATAGGTCGACATCATCTCGCTCGCCTCGCCCTTGGTCTCACGCGCCTTGTCGAGCACCGCTGTCTTCTTGCCGTCCAGCTCGTCAGCCAGCTCCGTTCCTCGCTCCTCGGTCTCGCGGGCCTCGTCGCGCATCTGCTGGAGTTTCTCGGCGAGCTCGCCGTCCTCGGTCAGGCCGCCGACCTTCTCGGTCGCCCCCTCTCTGCCATGGCCAGGCCGATCACCTCGGCAAGTTTGTCTTCAAGCACCGTCAGCTCAGCCATCCGATCCTCCTATCGCGTCACTTGATCTTGAAAGTCCGCTTACCCGTCGCGGACGGCAGAAATCAGCGCGACCGTTCTGCGCCGAGGGCGTCAGATTTGAGGGCAGCCGCGGCCTTGAAGCTGGATGAACCGGCTGAGGGTTCGCGGCATGGATCCGCGGCGACTTGAGGCCGCGGTTCGATTTGACGCGCACGATGCTCCACCAGCGGCCCGAGAATGGAACCTTGTCATGGGCTTCTGCAGGTCCCCGGGAATTTGGGCGCAACTTGGTTTCGCCGGGGCGGCCCGGGTACGGGCATGCGGTCGGGTGGATACGGAGCGGGCTCGCGACGTCTCCCCGGACTTGTAAGCGAGAAGCGGCTGACGCGGATGCTGTCGAACATCGTCCGCCTCGGAGCTTCGGAAATCACTCAAGGACCGGGGAGGTTCTTCAATGGCTACCACAGGTGCCACCGGTGGCGATCTCGCCACTTCGCGGCCGGGCGTCGGCCGTGCTGTCCGTCGGCTGGCGACGGAGACCAAGCAGGCGTTCAAGACGACCGAGTTCTGGGCGATGGTTGGGCTGATCGTCGCGATTCTGATCAGCGCCGCGGTGATCAATGGCGGCGACAACGGGACGGATGAGTTCATCGCTCGCCAGGCCTGGCTCTACGTCTCGATTCTGGGCGCCGGCTACTTCATCTCGCGCGGGCTTGCCAAGTCGGGCAGCAGCGAGCCCTACACCGATGATGCAGGCGAGCGCGGCAGTCCAGGCAACCGGAACGGAATCCGCTAACGACATCGCACCGGCGGCGGCCTGGCCGCGGCCTTCGGTCCGCGGTCGGGCTGCCCCGAGGCGATGCGCTCTTCTAAAGGAGGTAACGCATGGCTGACACGGCCCAGACCACCAGCCGTGAAGGCGGCAATGGGGCCGCCGAGACGGCGCAGGAGAAGGCCAAAGAGGTGGCCTCCCAGGCACAGGACAGTCCTCGTCCCGATTCAATCGATGGGTGGTGTCGTTGGACGGCTTCATGGTTGGGCCGGACAGCGAGATCGGCTGGTCGGCTCAGGACGAGGAGCTGCATCGGTCCACACGCAGCAGACGCGGGAGACGCGCACGCACCTCTACAGTCGGCGATTTATGAGGTGATGGCCTACTGGGAGACCGCTGACGAGAAACCGTCGGCCCCATAGACGAGTAGGAACAGCCAGACGCCAGCAAGCGACACGGGGTCCGCCGGCCCCTTTTCATCGAAGAGCTCACGGCCTCGAAGGCCATCACGCGATTGGAGCAGTCACCATGACGAACCGCCTGCGAGAGATTGAGGCCCTTGGGCAGTCGATCTGGATCGACAACCTCAACCGACCGCTGCTCGACGGCGGGACGTTGCATGCCCTGATCGACCAAGACGGCATTTCCGGGGTTACCTCGAATCCGACCATATTCGAGAAGGGGATGGGCCACTCCGACCGCTACGACGAGGCCTTCCGCAAGGCCGCACAGGAGACTCAGGACCCGCAGCACATCTTTGAGCGACTTGCTTACCGAGACGTGCGGGACGCCGCCGACCTGCTCCGGCCGACCTTCGAAGAGACCGAGGGCCAGGACGGCTACGTCTCTTTTGAGCTGCCCGCATCGTTGGCCGATGACGCCGAGGGCTCCATTGAGGCGGCCGAGGGTCACCGCGACGCACTCGACCGCCAGAACGTGCTGATGAAGGTGCCTGGCACGGAGGCCGGAGTGCGTGCCTTCGAGGAGCTGACCGCGCGGGGCGTCAGCGTGAATGTGACGCTGCTGTTTGCCGTGTCACGCTACGAGCAGGTTGCCGAGGCCTACCTACGTGGCCTCGAGCGCCGGGTCGACGCCGCTCAGCCCGTGGATCGCATCGCATCGGTGGCGAGCTTCTTCGTCTCGCGTGTGGACTCCAAGATCGACGCTGCGCTCGCCCACGCCGGGCGGGGCGAGCTCCGCGGCCAGGCCGCGGTGGCCAACGCCAAGATCGCCTACGAGTCCTTCCGCCGCATCTTCTCCGGACAAAAGTGGGCACGCCTCGAGGCGGCCGGGGCCAACCTCCAACGCCCGTTGTGGGCCTCGACGTCGACAAAGAACCCCGACTACCCGGACACGCTCTATGTCGACGGGCTGATCGGCCCGGACACGGTCAACACCATGCCCGATGCCACGATTGATGCTGCCCGTGACCGCGCTACCGTGGCTCGCACGATCGACCAAGACGTTGATGGCGCACACGCCCTCATGCGCGCGATCCGCCAGGCGGGCGTCGACGTCGACGACATCCTGCGGCGACAGCTAGTCGATGAGGGCGTCGCAGCGTTTGCCGCCTCCTATGACTCGCTGCTCGAAGCTCTCGCCGCCAAGGCCGGGGCCCACGCATCGGCTCGATGACTACTGGCGCGGTTTCGGCAGCGGGGGCGACCTCCAGTTCGAGGTGCGAGCCGCGGCCTGCTGAAGCTGTTCCTCGCCGCCGGTCTCGAGTGCGACCCGCGGGTAGCGATGGTGCGCGCCTTCCGGGCTCAGGCCAGGGCGCGGCACGCGGCGATCGCCCGGACCCAGTCGCCATCGACGCGGCCGAACTGATCACACCTCGCAGGCGCGTGGCTCGCTGACGGGGAGGCATCCGGCGCACCGCCGAGGTGGCGGAGCCCCACGAGACGCGGGTCCTGCGCGGCGAGGAGCTTCCTCCCGGGTGGGCCGGCAAGGCTGAGCGCTCGAGCGGGGCCTCGGGGCGCAAGAGCCGAGCCCTTCCTGATTTCGCCGCGGGTCCTCGCGAGGACGACACCCTCTCCTCACTCAGGCTCGGACGACGCCTCGGACGTGGGGCTCGGCGTCGTCCTCTTCACGGATATCGGCCGTCGTCGCTCTCGTTGAGCGCTGCCTGGGGCACGACGAAGGCGGCGCCGGCCGCCACGGAAGCGAGGAGCAGGACAAGAACCCGCGCCGGCGTCGTTTGCGACGGTGAGCGGCACCCCGATTGCCGCGCAGGCGATGCCACGACCGCGGCCGGGCGCCGCGGAAAGCTCGCGCGTGGGCCCGTCGCGACCGGCTGTCGCGCCGCCTTCTCGAGCGATCCGAGTGCCTCGGGCCGTTCGGCGAAGCGACCGCGCAGCACGAGCGCGAACAGTAGGAGGAGCGACGGGATCAGGATTACCGCCCCGATGGCCAGCGACACGAGCAGCGCGACCAGTGTGGCGTCGTCGGCGGCGGCCTGGTCGACGGTCAGCCCCGGCAGGATCTGCGGTTCCTGCGCCGATACCCCACCCGGCGACGATTGCGCTCACAGCGACAGCGGCTTATCGTCATGGGTCTTCCCATGCGACAGCGGATGCTGCGCTTTCCGACGAGGTGCCGGCGGGTGCCCCCGAAGATCCAGTGCTCATCGCTTGGGGCAGTCAGTGGCGCCCCTGTCGCATCGAGCGTCTCACCTGACGGCTGGCCCCTTCCGCCTGGAGGCGACGCTCACCTCGTTCCCGCGCGTCAAGGTGAGCAGTGGGCCAGCGCACGATTGCTCCCGGGGGCGCCGGGTATCCGCCGCGCATCGTGTCGGCTCAAGCGCCAACGGTTGATGCGACCACCGCCACTCCGCCCAGGGCGCCCGCCTTCATCATGGGCCTTGGCCTCGGCGGATTCATCGACGGCATCGTGCTCCACCAAATCTTTCAATGGCATCACATGCTCACCGACACCGGTGACCATCCGAGCAACACCGTCGCCGGCCTGGAGGCCAACACGCTTGCCGACGGGTTCTTCCACCTCGCGACCTGGGTCTTGGTCGCCACGGCGATGCTGCTGACGCTCCGCGCGTGGCAGCGACGCGAGTTGGCGCCGCCGTGGCGCGCTCACGTCGGGATGCTGCTGGCCGGCTGGGGGGTCTTCAACCTAATTGAGGGACTGATCGACCACCAGCTCCTCGGCATCCACCACGTCCGCGATGACCTTGGAGCGCCGCTCGGATGGGACCTCGCGTTCCTCTCCTTCGGAGTGGTCCTCATAGCCGCCGGCGTGGCGCTTGCCCGCTCCGGCGAACGCATCGCGCGCGAGCACCCCGCCGGCAAACCGCCAGCGCCTACACGCGCTGACCCGCCCCTTCCCCAGGCTTAACTGCGCGCCGGGAACGCTCACCGCTGTCGCGCACGCCCTCAAGTTCGCGCACGACCTCGCCCAGCAGGATTGTGGGCCCACGCGAGCCGTGACGGCCATGAAGAAGGGCCTGGGCGATGGCGCCCGAAGCGCTTCGCCGCTCGTTCCGCACCCCCTCGCACCGCTCGCCACGCAGAGCTTCCCGACCACAACCCACCTACTACCTGGGAGTTGCTTCGTTGGCTGAGGGGCTTCGGCGGGATCGACGTCGTTGCGGTCGAGTCGACCGCTTCGTATGATGCCGACCGCGACGCCGCCTTGCGGGCGATTGCGGGTTACGGGACCGCTCTTGAACTCGTCTCGACGCCATGGGGGAGCGCGTCAAGGCCGGAGATCGTTTGATCATGGGTTCGATCGTCCAGGCCTGCGGTCGCGCCGGGCGACGAGGTGGTCGCCGAGCTCCGCGGGCTTGGCAGCGTGCAACTCACCATCGACACTTAGCCGCCGCGCCGGAGGAGGAGTGGCGCGCGTCGCGAGCCCTCGAGCGGGTAACAGCCGAGCATGGACGAGAAGAAGCCCAGACCGGACGACGAGACTCCCGAGACAGCCGGGCCACCGGAGGCGGAGGAGCTCTCCGAGAAGGTTCCCGACCAGGCCAGCGGCGAGGGCGACACACCGCTCGGGTCGACCGACCAACACTCTGACGCGCCTGGGCCGCACGGAACGGGGTAGCTCCGCCCACTACCCAGCTCGGTTCGTTTATCGCGGGAACGCTCGGGTCACAATCAGCACAAGAGCGATTGGAACGAGATGGCGATCCTCAGTGACGACACTCAGTGGGTCCCCGGGGAACGCCCGGGCGCCCGTGCCGGGCGGTTGCCCGCGATCGAACCGATCCGGATCGGCGCCTACCTGCATTCGGCAAGGGATCTCTACCGAGTAGAGGACTTGACCGAGGGGGCGATCTCCCCGCCGTACTCGGAGGCGAACCGCTCGCAGCGCGCGGCGTCGAGGTCGCATGCCACGATCCGCCCCCCTGCCTGCGCGAGCCTCGCGGCCAGCACGTAGCCGACCCTCCCGAGACCCACCACCCCGATCCGGCGGCCCTCGACCTCCGCCGACCCGGTGGCCGCATGGAGCCCGCGGCGCAGCGCTTGGAAGACCGACTCGGCGGTGACCGGAGACGGGTCGCCGCGGCCGCCGTGTTCGACCGAGCGTCCGGTCACGAAGCGCCCGCTCGACGACGTGGCCCGTGCCCATGGAGGAGGACGTTGCGGCCGCGGAGCTGCACCTCTCCGACGCCAACTTGAACGGATTGGCGACGTCGTCTCGGGGTAGGAGCCCCGCATGACCGGACATCTCCGTCCGCGGAGTCTCGACCACGTTGCGCTCTGGGTCGCCGAGCGAAAGCCGCTCAGCGCGCTCCTGTGCGACCACCTCGGCATGCACGTCATCGAGGAGACCGATTCCTTCACGCTCGTGGGCGTCGACGCGAAGCTCGGCAAGCTCACCCTGTTCGACGCCGATCCGCCCCGTTTGCCCGGCGCGCTCGAGCGCCGTGGTGCTGGGCGTACGCGACCTCGACGACGTGGTCGGACGCCTTCCAGTGGAGATCGAGCGCGACGGGGACGGAGTCGTCTTCGAGGCGCCCGAGGGGTTGCGGCTCGGCCTCGTCGAGGCCGACGGCGTCGACTTCGATCTCCACCACGTCGTGCTCCGGCTGCCGGATCCCGAAGGCGCCGCGCGCGAGCTCGCGGCCATGGGCTTCGAACGCCGCGACGGCCACCTAGCGGTGGCGGACCGACAGGTGCGGCTGGTCGAGGGTCGGCCCGAAGACGGCGGCCGGCCGCTGCTCAACCATCTCGCCGTGCTCGTGGAGTCCGCGCGGGAGGTGCAGGACCAGGCCGCCGATCGCGGGTTCGAAGTCGACGACGTGAAGGACGCCCCGAACACGTTCGCGGTCTTCCTGCGAGGGCCGGCCGGCGTGCGAATCGAGTACGTCGAGCACAAGCCGGGCTTCGCCCTCGTCTGACTCACTGCCCGACCTGGTCGTCGCCGGGGCCGGAATGGCCGGCCTCGTGGCGGCTGCGGAGGCACGCCGGCTCGGAGCCGACGTGCTCGTCTTCGAGAAGCTCGACCGACCCGGGGGCTCGATGCGCCTCTCGAGCGGGTGATCTGGCGCCACCGCGACTATGCGCGATTCCGGTCCGAGTGCCCCGGCGGCGACGAGGCCCTGCAGCGCGCTCTGCTCGAGCGCCTCGACGCCGACCTGCGCTGGCTCGAGGGGCTCGGTGCGCCGTCACCGAACGTGGAACGGGGAATCCCTTGACCACCGGACTCGCCAGGATCCAACGGGGACGCCGCGACACGGTGTGAGGGCTGGACGGGGTTCGTTCAGTGGCTCGACCTGTTCGCGATCTACACGGTCATCCGTCACAGCGGCGGCTCGGTGAGGATCGCCGGCGAGGAACTCGCTCTCCAGTCTCCATTTTCCTTCGCGGGTCGCGATCGTCCGCTTCGGGGATGGCTCGCCGCATCGCTGACCGCACTGGAAGGCAGCGAGCTCGGGGCCATCCAGCTCTTCGACAAGCAGGAGGGAGGATTTACCGCGGACGACGAGGCCGCCCTCGTTCATCTCGCCCAGATGGGTCGGCGGCCGTAGAGAGAGCACGGCTCTACCAGGCGCGCAGCTAGCTGAGCTAGTCGTAGCGCTGCTCGACCTTCTCTTGGGCGGGCGCCGTGTCCAGCGTGAGACGCGCGCGGGCCAGCACGTCCTCGCCGTGGTCGTCTTTCTGCCAGACCGCTACGGCCGTGCGGATCGGCGGATGCGCATCATCGAAGCCTTCGGCCACGCGGGCGGCGATTGCACCAGCGGCTTTGTGCCCGGTGCCGGGAAGCACCACGGCGAGCCGGCGCCCGCTGAAGCGACCGGCGGTGGCGGGCATTCCACCGAGCGCTCGCTCGACCACCTGCCCGAGCTCCCTCAGGGCATGGTCGCCGGCGGCGTAACCTTCGCTGCGGTTTATCTGCGAGAGCGTCGGGAGCTCAGCCATGACCACCGCAAACGGACGCTGGCCGCGCTGTGCACGTCTCGCCTCGGTGTCGGCCGCCTCCTGCAGGTAGCGGTGCGAGAAGAGAAGGGTGACGTGGTCTGTGGAGGAAATCGATCGGTGGCCGAGCAGCGGCTCGTCGCGCGTGCGCCGGGTCTGGACGGCGGGGACGTCGACGGACTCCGCCAGGGTGCCGTTGTCGGCCTCCTCGGGATCGAGTTTGCGCATCTCGCGCGCGAATAGGAGAGCGATCTTCGGGTCGAACTGGGTGCCGGCGCAGCGCTCGATCTCCTCGCAGGCGAGCTCGGAGCTGACGGGCCGACGGTAGGGACGCGTTGAGGTGAGGGCAGAGTAGGTATCAGCCACGGCGATCACGCGTGCCTCGAGCGGGATCGCCTCCCCGCGCAACCCGTCGGGGTAGCCGCTGCCATCCCAGCGCTCGTGGTGGTGGCGGATCGCGGAGGCGATGCCGGTGAGGCCCGGAACGCGTTCGACGATGCGAGAGCCGATCAGCGGGTGTAGCTCGACGATCTGGCGCTCGTCCGCGCTGAGTGGGCCCGCTTTGAGGAGGACTGTGTCGCTGATGCCGAGCTTGCCCACGTCCCGAAGGATGCCGGCGAAGACGAGCTTCTCGCGTATGCCGTCATCGAGGTCCAGTCGCCGGGCCACGGCCTCGATGCACGCCGACACCTCGTCCGAGCGCGCGCGCACAAACGGGTCCTTGGCTTCGATGGCGTCGGCGAGCATGCGCACGATCGCGAGGTAAGAGGAGCGCAGCTGACCGTGGAGCTGATGGTTCTCGAGCACCGCTCCGGCGTGGTCGCCGAGCGCGAGCAGCACGTCGTCGTCGAGCTCCTCGAAGCCTCCGGTGCGGTTCGCGCAGACGATCACGCCCTCGAAGTCGTCGTGCATGTACACGGGGATGGCGACGAGGTTGTCGATCTCGTCGTCGGCGGGCGCGTGGCCGTCGCCCGGCGTGTCCTCCCGGATGATCTCGTCCCGCTCCATCACCCGATCCGCGAAGCGCTGGGCCAGTGAGCTGGCGCCCGGGTCGCTCTCGAAGCCGCGGTGACAGACGAGGTCGAGCTTGCCATCGCCGTCCCCGTCGTGCTGGGAGACCAACAGGCCCCTCTTGGCGCCCGACAGCTGGATGGCTACCTCAAGGACGAGCTGGCGAAGGTCCCCGCTCGGGCCGCGGCTCTTGTACATGGTCAGCACCTGCTCGCGCAGCTCCTGCGCCCACTCGCGCTCAGCGCGGCGCGCGCGCTCGGTGCGCAGGCGCATTCGGCGCTCGCTGGTCAGCTTGGTGCGCTCGTCTTCGATTTGGCGGCGAAGCATGCTGAGCTCGCCGTCAGCCTTGCTGGCTGCGGTTACGTGCTCCTTGGCGCGAGCGGCCATGTCGCCACGGCGCGTCTCGTCGAGGGCGGCGCGGCGCCGCATCGAGGCGTGCTCGTTGGCCCAGGCGCCGAGCCCCGCAAGGGCGGCGGCGGTGAGCACGGTTATGAGAATCAGATCGTCGAGCCGACCATCCGTGATCAGCACAATGAGAACGCTGACGGCGGCGACCGCCAGTAGGACTAGCGACAGAGCGGCGAGGCGATGGCCCATTCGGAGGTCGGTATGCTCCACGTGGGGAGCGGTACCCGCCGCGAGGCGGGTGTACTCGCGATTTGGGCTCTGGGGACTCGGGGACTGGATTGATCGCATACTGGCTGCGTGGGCGCACGAAGGGCTGACCAAGCCTGAGGACGGACCGAAAAACCACCGACAGGCGGGGCGGCGGCCCGTTCGCTCTTACAACGAACGGCGGATTCGAGCGGTCATTGCAACAGCAGCTCGGCGAGCTGCTCGGTCGGCTTTGCGAAGGCAAGTCGCTTGCGCGGCCGGTCGTTGAGCTCGTCGGCGACGGCGTCGAGTTGCGCCACGGTCACCGTGCTGAAGTCGGTGCCCTTGGGGAAGTACTGGTGCACCAGCCCGTTGGTGTTCTCGTTGGAGCCGCGCTGCCAGGGTGCGTGCGGGTCGCAAAAGAAGACGTTGATGCCGGCGTCGATGTGGATCTGCTTCCAGTCGCGCATCTCGGGGCCCTGGTCCCAGGTCAGCGAGCGGCGTAGCGTCTCGGGCAGTGCCTGCACTTTGGTGGCGAGCGCTGAGGCGACGTGTTCGGGCTTGTAGCCGTCGGGCAACGGCACGAGCATCGCGTCGCCGGTG
Source organism: uncultured Thermoleophilaceae bacterium (assembly GCA_963751835.1). Lineage (GTDB taxonomy): Bacteria > Actinomycetota > Thermoleophilia > Solirubrobacterales > Thermoleophilaceae > JACVRW01. The sequence goes on from CAVVWD010000015.1 coordinate 113,277, forward strand.
GCGCGCTCTATGAGCGTGGCGATCGCCGTGGCATTGCGCCTGCCGATCAGCAGGTCGCCCTCCCAGTGGCCCGGGACCGCGCGGTCGTCGGCCTCTGGAGGACGCTGGGCGATGTTGATCATGTCGGGGATGCGGTTCTTGCGCTGGCCGGCCTGGCGGCCCGGCTTGCGCAGAGCCCGGCCGGTGCGCAGGTAGCGAGTCAGGTCGCGGCGCAGCGCCCCCCCCGACTGCACATACAGCGACTGGTAGATCGTCTCGGTCGACACCAACATCTCCGGGTTCTCGGGGAACCGGCGGCGCAGCCGCCCGGCGATCTGGTCGGGCGAGTAGCGCCGCTTGAGATCGTCCTGCACGATCGCGCGCAGCGCGAGGTTGGTCGCGAGTTTGGCCGGCTTGGGGCGGCTCGCGCGCTCGTAGGCCAGCGCGTGCGCTGTCGTCGGTTCTGTCCGACCTTCTGTGTGAGGTCGGGGTGATCGACCTGGCTTGACGTGCCGGGTCGGGTGCGGCGTGAGCCCCGGAGGGGCGAGCGTCGGGCCCGACGCGGTGGCGGGGCCGGAAAGGAATCCCCGATGACTATGCAGAGGACGAAGTCCGCCGGGCGTGGTGGCGGCGGTGGCGACCGACCGCCGGCCGGGCCGCCCGAGGAGGTCGTCGACCGGCTTGCGGGGCTGTTGCCCGGCGAGGAGCTGGAGCGGGCCCTGGAGGGACTCGAGCCCGAGCAGGTGACCGGGCCGGGCGGGTTGGTGTCGCAGCTCGCCGGCCGGGTGATCGAGACGGCGCTCGGCGCCGAGCTGACCGAGCACCTCGGCTACCCGGCCGGTGAGGCGCCGCCGGGCGGGGCGGGCAACACTCGCAACGGCTCGACCCAGAAGACGCTCAAGACCGAGCTCGGGCCGGTCGAGATCAAGACCCCGCGTGACCGCAAGGGCAGCTTAGGATGCGGGCGTCTCACCTGACGCCGGCCTCGCTGTCGGAAATCGCGCATTGCGATAGTGAGCCGACGCCGGGAGCGGCGCTCGCTGTTCCCTCCAGACCAGGCACGCGGCCGGCAGCGCGCCGGGCGCTCGCATTGTGTATGGGAGCGGAAGCGGGCGGCCGCCCCGCTAGGGGGCTCGGACTGCGGTATCAGTCCCGACTCATCGCGGGCGCGCCCATAGCGCTCGTAGATCACGCGCGAGCCGAACGTCCTGGTCTCGATCAGCTCCAGCGCGACGTCTTCGATGACCGGCGGCAGGAACGCATCGCCGTCTCGGACCTCGCCGCGTCCGAGCGCTTCTACCGCACCGTGCTCTCAGTGCTCGGCGTCGAGCCGAGCCACGCGGACGCCGAGCTCGTCGAGTGGGACGACTGGGACATCGGGCCGACGGACCGTGAGCACCCCGTGACCCGTGGGCTGCACGTCGGCTTCCGCGCACCGTCCCGCGAGGCCGTGGACGCGTTCTGGCAGGCCGGGATCGACGCGGGGTACCGCGACGACGGCGCGCCGGGGCGGCGCACGGTCTACGGGCCCGACTACTACGGCGGGTTTCTGCTCGACCCGGACGGCAACAGCGCGGAGGCGGTGCACACTGAACGCGACGAGCCGGTGCCCGACGGCTGCGTCGACCACCTCTGGATCCGCGTCCGTGACCTCGCCACGTCCAAGCGCTTCTACACGACGATCGCCCCGTACGCCGGGCTGGAGCTGGGCGTGGACGAGCGGGACCACGTGCAGCTCAAGGGCGCCGACCACAGCTTCTCGCTCATCGACGACGAGCGGCCGTTTACGGAGCACGTCCACGTCGCCTTCTCGGCGCAGGACGACGTGACCGTACGCTCGTTCCACGCCGCCGCCCTCGCCGCGGGCTACGAGGACCACGGGGGTCCCGGCGAGCGCGCCGTCTACCACCCGGGCTACTACGGCGCCTTCGTCCTGGACCCCGACGGGCACAACGTCGAGGTCGTCAACCACAACCGCTGAGCCATGGCTAACGACGCCGCACGCCACATCTCGCCGGAGGGGCTCGCCACGCTGGAGGCGGGGCTCCGCGAGCTCGAGCCGACGCGATCTTGGAACAGAAGCGATTGATCGCGCCGCCTGGGGGTTGGGAGGAGCTGCGGCCCTGGCTCGAGCTTCGCGTCGAGCTGCCCGTGGGTCCACTGCTATGTGTAATCAGCGGCCCGACGCGCGGCCGGCATTGGTCAACCGCCGCCGCCCGAGCGGGTCTGCGCAGAACCGCCGTGAACGCGGGCGTCCGGCGGCGCTTCGCTCCCCATCAGCTCCGGCACGCCCATGCCGTCGAACTCGCGCGCGAGGGCGTGCCGCTGATAGTCATCCAGCGCCAGCTCGGCCACAGCAACCTCGGCATCACATCCGTGTACCTGCAGGGCATCGACAACGCCGAGATCATCGAGACCGTCCATGCCCGCCGCCAACAAATGATCCCCGTCAGCACATCCCTACGGCGCTGAGAGAGCCAGGCGGGACACTCCTCGTGGCGCAAGGCGGCAGCGGCGTGACTTCATTGTCGTACCGTCGCCTCTATGGATCACCTCGCTATCCCAGTGCGTGACCAGGATCGCTCGCGCCGCTTCTATGAGACCTACTTTGGCTTTGGCGCGCGGCCGGCGCGACGCTATGACGACGGCGTGCTGATGCTCTACAACGCCGCGGGCTTTGCGCTCGCGCTCGGTCGCAGCGAGGAGCCGATTGCCCGCCCGTCGTGGATGCATTTCGGGATCGGACTGGCGCACCGCGACGCCGTTCTCGCGCTGCGCGACCGGCTTTCCGCCGATGGCTTCGAGCTGGTCGAGGAGTGGGACGAGCCCGAATATGTCAGCGTCAAGTGCCGCGATCCGGACGGCTACATCGTCGAGGCGGCGTGGGAACCGGAGGTGTGAGGGTCGTCGCCTAGGGCCAGCACTTGAGGGTCTCGCGTCTCGCGCATTGCAGCGGCAGTGCCCGGCAGTCGCCGCCGAGACGCGTGGCGCACGACCTGCTCGCGGAACAACGCCACCGGGGCCTCTCGCGGTGCGCACTGGCATGCACTCCCCTGCGGCGGCTACCTGTGGGAGGTTCCGATTGGTCATCCCGGGTAGTCAGCCGATGTGACCCGTCCCGATTCCGACGACCTCCCGCGCTTGACGAGGGTTCGGTGACGGAGTCCGAATCGGAGCTCACCCCACGCGAGACTCGCCGACGCGAGCGGGAAGCTCATCGCGAGGAACGGCCCCAGGGGATGGTGCCGGGCCGAGGGCGGCGCCGCACCAAGGTCGAGCGCGCCACCATGCGGCTGGTCGCCACCGGCGGGATCATTGGCATCGCCGTGCTCCTGGGCGCGGTGCTCGTCGGCCAGGACGTTGATGGCTGGATCGTCGGCCTGGTGATCGGTCTGACTTCAGTGATCCTGGCGGCGCTGCTCTGGTCATCGCGCCAGCTCTAGTCGCCCGCTCCGAGTATGAGCGTCTCCGATTGGATGCCTGACCGCCTGCGCGGCACCAAAGAGCAGGCATGTCGTGGGAGCCGTAGCCGCTACCGCACATCCCGCCGGCCAGGCGAGCGTCCGGCATCTCGCGAGCATCCGAGGGTTGCCCGCGGGCGAGTCGCCGCGACGCCACGGCCCGCCGCCGTCACGACCGGTGGCCGGCGGCGGGCTGGCTGACGCGGTCAAGAGCATCAACGAGGGAGCGGAGCTGCTCGCGGAGGCGCGCCGCAACGGCGTCTGACGAGCGGGCTCCGGGACCGCGCCAGGCCGCGAGGTCCAGCACGACGTCGTCGACGCGGTGGCCGGCGTGATGACGCTCGGGGTGATCGCTCTGCCTGCGCAGCAGCTTTGCGCGGGCTCGTTGCCGCCGGCGATCGTCGCGGTGAAACGGCGAATGCCGAGTCCACGCGCGCGTGCGGCAAGCAGCTCGGCGAGGGTCGAGCCCAGCCTGCGCCGGTGCCAGTCGTCGGCGACCACGATCGCGACCTCGGCCGCGTCGGGATCCTCGGCGAGACGAACCAAGCGACCGACCGTGATCAGGCGGCGAACCGGCTCAGTCGGCTCTTCAGGAGCGCTCACTCTGGATGAGCCGGGAGACGGAGGAACTCGCTAAGCAGCTGGGCCGGTCGCCGAAGCCGCGGGATGTCGCGCAGGTGCTCGGGTGATCGGTCGAGGAGGTGCTGGAGGCGCAGCAGGCCGCGGCCAGCTACGAGGCGGCGTCGCTCGACGCCCCAGCGGCGCGGGGAAGACGCCGAGGGCGCATCGGTTATCGACCACCTGGGCGGTGACGGTTCGGCCTACGACCTCGTCGAGGACCCCGACGCGATAGCCAGGACCCGGGACGTCTTGCCCGAGATCGAGCGTTCGGTCCTCGAGCTGCGCTTCACCCTCGATCTGAACCAGCGCGAGATCGGCGAGCGCCTCGGCTACTCGGCACCCTGACCGCCGGGCCGCGCTTGCGCAGCGCATTCGGATTGCCCCATCCGGTCGCGGGTAGGTGGCTCGAGACCGAACCACGAAGAGGAGAGACGAATGGCTGAGCTGACGGTGCTGGAGGAGAAGCTGGCGGAGGTGATCGGCCTCGCCATGGCCGCACAGGGCGCGACCGACAAGGTCGTCGGGTTGACTGACGACGACGAGCTGAGCGAGAAGCTCGAGCAGATGCACGAAGAAGCCCGCGAGACTGAGGAGCGGGGCTCACAGCTTGCAGATGAGCTGGACGGCAAGAAGACGGCCGTGCTCGACAAGGCGCGCGAAACCAAGGGCGAGGCCACCGAGATGATGTCGATCTATCTCGGCGAAGAGGCGGATGCGCTTGATGGGTTCGAGTTCCTGACCATGGCGGAGGCGGGCGAGGTCGGCCACTGGTCGGTGCTGGGCAAGCTGAACGAGCGGGCCGGCGACCAGCGTCTGCAGGAGCTGATCGAGTGGGCGCTCCCGATTCAGGAGCGGCACTTCGACGACGTGAAGGCCGGTTCCCTCAAGCTGGCGGGACAGGAGGATCCGGCCGAGGCCGCCTAGCGGCAGCCGCCGGGTTCTTCGGTCACGTCCGTACCGCCCTCTCGTCGAGCGCCCTGGGCGGGTGGTCCACGCCGAGTAGGCAGGCCATCCGCTCGCACGCGCGGCGGGCGAAGCGGATTTGTTCGCGGCGGCCGAAGAGCCGGAAGCCGAGGCGGATCACGGGGTTGGGGATGCTGGCCGGCCGCGATACGACGTGGATTCGAAACTCGACCTTGCCGCTGTCGGTCCATTTCCAGACCTGGTAGTCCATCTGGCCCATCTCCAGATGGTCCTTAAGGGTGCGGTAGCTCCAGCCCCAGATGCGCACCTGGCGACCGTCTTCGCTGCTCGTCCTATCGACCAGGCCGCAAACGCGGACGCCGAAGCGTAGGCGGATGACGCGCCAGAAGCGCACCTCAAGCAGCATGTCGCGACCCTCGAGCTCCAGGTTCTGTGCGTAGAGAGCGCGCACCTGCCGGGGGTCGGCGAACTCGTAGTCGAGCATCAGCTCACGCGCCCGTTCCCATGTGCCTCCGGGCTCGGGTGGGCCCGGGCTCTCGCCCGTAAGCGGCTGGCAGTAGTCGTCGATGTTCCAGCCGGTCTCGGGGCCAAAGGTCGCCTGCTCGGCGAGATCGAAGTTGAGCGGCTTGTCGTGCAGCTGCTCCAGCGCTGCCAGCGCCGCGGGGTCGTCCGGCCGGCGCTTACCCGGCAAGGGGCAGCTCCTCCACGCGCCGGGTGTGGATGCGCAGGCCGCCATCCCGTTCCCCGCCGGAGAGATCGATGACGCGCTCGAGAAAAGACGTCCACATGTGGAACTGGATTTCCTTCGACATGCGCAGGCGGTCGTAGAGCAGGTCGGAGAGTCGATCGCCGCTGCGCGCCCACGACTCGATCGAGAACACCAGTCGACCGGCGCCATCGGTGGCGCTGAACTCGATCTGGCCGGCCTCCAGGTGGCCGGCCAGGGTGGCAAACCGAAACGAGGTCGAGTCGCGCGCGACCACACGCACGGGCCCATCCCATGGACCGGGCATGCGCACGACGTACTCGTCGCCCGGGTGCATCTCCCCCGCCGGACCGGCAAGCTTCTTGAAAGTGGCGAACTCGCTTGGCGCCGCCCTGTCCGGGTCAGCCGTCAACCGATCTATGAGCTGCTCGGAAGAGACCCGGGAGTCGCGGATCTCGGCGCAGTAGCGGCGGTGAAACAGCGGGCCGGCTCCGTCCTTCACCCGCTGGATCTCGTGGTGGCTGACCATGTCGGGCAGGGAGGGCGGCTGGTCGTCTTGCCAGTTGCCCGGTTCCTCGCTGCGATGGAGCGGGGTGGTGCGCCACATGTAACGCCACGACGTCAGCGTCAGGCCCACGGGCCAGCGCGTGGCGGTGGTCAAACGGCGGAAGTAGGACTGCTTTCGCGGCATCGAGGGTGAGACAAGGCGAGGCTGAGTGAGCCGGTGTGAGTCCAGCCGCTCGACGGGTACCCGGCGACCATGCTCACAAAAGCCCTGTCCTCCCGCGGCCTCCGCGGGTGGCACTTTCACCTCGGTTCGATGGCGGCGATCTACCTCTGCATCGCCCTCTGGATTCGCGCGAAGACCGTTGACCAAGAGGAGCGCGGCAACGCCGAGCGCCGCGCCCTGTTCGTCGGCCTCTGGCCACCAATGCTCTGGCTGATCGGCGATGCGCTCGAGACCGCGAGCGAACGCTCACGCTCCGCACTTTCGCCGCACCGAATGGCATGGCGGCTGGCCGGTGGGCGACGCTCGCAGGGCTTGACGCGCCGCTAGCCGTGCAGACGCAGAAGGCGCTCAGGCATGCGGACCCCGAATCAAAACGGCCCGCTACGGCCGGTCCGGAGGGGAGCCGGCGAGGTAGCTTCTCGCGCTTGGCGGAGCCGTTCGGCGGCGCTGTCTTAGGCGCGTTGGAACTGCTCGAGCCGAGCCATGCCCACCGCGCGGCCGCCGTAGAGCCGCGCTCGATAGAGGTCGAGGCGTTGGCGGTGGTAGTCCACCCGGTTCTCCCTCCATGGCGAGCGTCGTCGGGCGCTTTCGCGATCAGAGCGGCGGACGCGCTCCGCCACCGAGAGGGCGATCAGACGGTCCGCCGCCGACGCCTGGCTTGAAGGGCTGTCGGAGGGGTATGCGGCGGGGGTGACCGTGAAGCACCCAACTGAACGAGGCAGCGAAGGGCGGACGCTGTTCGACCGGGCCGCGGAGGCGGCCTCGAACTTTTCGAGCAGTCCGATGTTCTTCACGGTCTGTGGACTGTTGGTGGCGGCCTGGGCCGCCTCGTACGTGCTCGTTGCGAGCGACACCGTGCACCACGTGCTCGCCGATGCCATGGCCGCGGTCACCTTGCTGCTCGTGGCGCTGCTGAAGAACGCGGAGCGTCGAGCGGAGCACGCGATCCAAGGCAAGCTTGACCGGCTGGCCGAGGCCATGCTCGCCGAGCGTCGCGAACACCCGGCTGACGGCGCAGAGGAGCTCGAGGAGGCCGTGGGCATGCACGACGAGGTTTGACGCGTCCGCTCTCGGGCGAATCAGGACTGCGTCCACATGGACGTGCCCAACGCTGTGCCCGCCCGAGGCAGAGACATCAATCCTTCGGGAACGAAAGTCCGAAGCAGGGAGGGGGCCGCGAGCGGCCCCCTCCTTTGGCTCGAACGGTTTTAGGCGCTGCTGAGCTCGCGCTCGGTGGCCTGGAGCACGCCGGCGCGGTTCTTGTGCTTGCGCTCGTAGCTGCGGACAGCCTTGATGCGGGTGTCGTCGTCTCCTCGGAGAGCACGGCACGGACTTCCTCCACAGCTAGCTCGTCGTAGCCGGGCCAGGGCTCGTCTCCCTGTAGGGAGTCGATCCGGCTCGTGACCGTGGAGCGATTCTGGTTCTTGCGCTCGTAGGCGTTGACCTTGGCCAGTTCGATCTGGGAGAGCTCGGCGAGCTTGTCCTGGAGCTCGTCCGCGCTGAGCGAGTCGTAGTTCGAGATCGCGAGGTCCGATTCGGAGGCCGCCGCGCCCTTGACGGCGCCTTCGGCACGCGCCACGCCCGGCATCCTGCGGGCCTGACGGGCGGTGCGCTTGGCCTGTCCGGCGCTCTTGCGGGCCGTGCGCTTGGCCGCTCCGCCTGCCTCACGCACCGCATCGGCTGCGCCGGTGTCGGTCACGTCGTAGGAGTCCTCACCGTGGAACTCCGCCCGGGCCACGGCGTCGGTCAGCCGAGGGATCTCCTTGAAAAGCCGGTCGAGCATCTTCTGCTCGTCGCCCATGATCGATTTTGCGAGCCGCTCCGTCTCGCCGTCGCCCGTTGTGCGGGCGAGCCGCGCCAGTGCGGTGTAGGTGGCCATCTCCAGCGCCTCGGCGGCGCAAGAGTCCTTGGCGTTCTTGAGAACCTTCTCCTCGCCACCGCTTCCCCGAACCAGATCGAACGGCGTCTTGGTCAGCGCCACCGCCTGCCCGAGAACGGACTGGACGGCGCCCAGTCCGACCTGTAGCGGGTTGTTGCCCTGCCCCAGCTCGCGCAGGCGGTCCTCGAGACGCTCGGCGTGCCGGCGGGTCTGGTCGAGGTGGGTCTCCAGCCCGTTGCGATAGCGGCCCTTGGGGGTCATCGCGATCTGGGCCTGCAACTGGCGCGTCAGGGCCTGCTCTGAGCCATGCGCTTCGTTCAGGTACTGGACGATCTTCTGCTGCTGCTTACTCAATGTGACTCCAATTAGAGACGGGGTAGTCGCCGGCGGGGACCCCGCGGCTCCGAGGGGACCGGCGTAGTTTGAGGAGGCAGAGCGCACCGTTGCTAATGGAGGCTCGTGCCTACTGCTCGTCTACCCAAAGGAGGACGCGGAAAGTTTGGGGCAATCGCCACGCACCTTCCAGCGCCGACCGCGAGTAAGCGCCAGCGCGGGCCCCCTCTGCGTTTTGCCGCCCCCTGGACGAGCCCTACGGTCGGTCGGGTTCCAGCAGGAAGACCAGTAGTCCGTTGGTCCCCTCGCGTAAGGCTATTACGGACTCCCAGTCTTGGCCGCCAGAGTGTTGTCGGGTTGGGTCGAAAGGAACTGGGTACCGGCCCTGTACCGGCCGGAGGCACGTGCCGAGGACTCGGCGAGTAAGTAGCTTGCGAGCGTCTCGAATCGTCCACGGATCCGAGAGGCTCCCTGCACGTAGAGGACCCGCCAGTGCAGCCGGCCGGTCCGTTTCCTATCGGCGGGGTGGGGCACACGGCCCCCACCGAACGAGACGAGGGAGTCTCGTCTCCCTCCACTGGACTGCTCGTATCGGTGCCGGGTAGACGGATGGCATGAGCGATGTTCACGTAGTTCCTAGCGGCGACAAGTGGGCGCTGGAAGTAGACGGCCAGCAGCGCGACACCTTCTCGACACAGAATGAAGCGATCACCCGCGGACGAACCCTCGCGGGAGATGAGGGCGCGGAGTTGGTGATTCACGGCGAGGACGGCCAGATCCGCGAGAAGGTCTCGCACGGCAACGACCCCCGCGACATCCCGGGCTAGCTAGCACCGGCGTTTGCCGGTCAAGTCTCCGGGGGAGTGGCTGGCAACGAGATGAGCGGATCGTTTCGGCGAAAAGTTCATCCCCCCTCTGCTTCCCGATCCGCCTCGGGTCTGTAGCGACCCGGTCCGAGGTGGATCGGAATTCGAACGCAGGTCTTGCGTTAGATCGCTCATGTGCCAGGGTGGTCGAGCTTCCATTCGCGGAGCCGGGCGCCTGCGGCTGCAGGGTCGGGACCTGCCCGCTCTCGTCGACTTACCTCGCCGAAGACTCGCTCACCCTCCGTTGGGCTGTGTGCTGTCGGCGCCTTGAGGTGTGGAGCGCTGGTCCCCGCGCACAGTGATCTCCGTTACGACCGCGGAGGCGACGTCCTTGACCAGGCTGATCTCGTCGCGTGTCCAGATGCGCGGCTCGTGGTCGATCACGCACAGCGTCCCGATGGCGTGTCCCTCGCGCGTGATTAGGGGCACGCCCAGGTAGGCGATCACGCCGAGGTCCCGGATCGCGAGGTTGTCGAGCAGGCGCTCGTCCTTGCGCGCGTCGCTGACGATGACCGGCTCCCTCGCCGCCACGACGTGCTGGCAGAAGGAGTGCGAGAGCGGTGTCTCGCGGCGGGTGGCCCACGGCTCCGGCAGCCCGAGGCAGCTCTTGAAGAACTGCCGATCGCGGTCGATGGCTGAGACGAGGGCGACGGGCGCGTTGACCACCCTGGCGGCGAGCCGCGCGAGCCTGTCGAACGACTCCTCGGGCGGGCTGTCGAGTAGAGCCGCGTCGTGCAGCGCCGCCAGGCGGCCCGGCTCGGCGAGCGCCTTCGCCAAGTCGTCGTTGCGGGCCCGGCCGTGGGCGCGCGCAGCAATGTCGGCGAGCGTCAGCTCGGAGTCGTGGTCGCTGCGCCTGCCCGCGAGCATCGCCAAGCGGATGATCGTCGCTTCCCGCACGAACTGGGCGGCGCTCACGCCCAGTCGACCGGACTCACGATCGAGCATCGCCCACAGGTCCTCGCCGAACCGCACGGTTGTTGCCTTCATGGCCACGCGAGCAGCTTACTCGACCACTTTTGATGCGCTAACCGATATCGCTCGCCCTGTTTATAGGGCCGAAGCGCGGGTACCGATAGTGAACTCGCTACCGCATCAAGCGAGCGGAAGTCGGCAGCAGCGGCGGCAACCGCGGCAACGTGCGGACACCAACCCCCACCGGAGTTCGCCGGCGCGACGCGTAGGCGACCCCCGCATGCACAAAAACAACCAGAGGTAGGAGCACAGCGATGACCCACACAGAATCAGCCTTAGCCGAGTGGCGCGGGCGCAATGCCGTTGACAGCGACGGCGGCAAGATCGGCTCGATCGACGAGATCTACATGGACGCCCAGACGGGCAAGCCCGAGTGGTTGGCGGTCAAGACCGGGATGTTCGGCTCGAAGGTGAGCTTCGTCCCGATCGCCGAGGCCAGCGAGTCCAACGGTGACGTGCGGCTGCCCTACGGCAAGGACCAGGTCAAGGACGCCCCCAACGCCGAGGCGGACGGCGAGCTCTCCCAGGACGAGGAGGCCGCGCTCTACAGCCACTACGGGCTCGACTATTCGGAGGCGCATTCCGACTCCGGGCTACCGCAGGGCCAGAGCGGCGGCCGCCAAGAGACCGACCGCGACACCGTGGGTCGCGACACCAGCGGGCCGACCACCGACGACGCGATGACCCGCTCGGAGGAGGAGCTGCACGTGGGTACGACCAGCCGCGAGAGCGGCCGGGCGCGCCTGCGCAAGTACGTGACCACCGAGCAGGTCGAGCAGACGGTGCCGGTCAAGCGTGAGCAGGTCACCCTCGAGCGCGAGCCGATCACCGACGCCAACGTTGGCGACGCCAAGGACGGCCCCGAGATCTCCGAGGAGGAGCACGAGGTCACGCTCCACGAGGAAGAGGTCGTGACCGAGAAGCGCACGGTGCCCAAGGAGCGCGTACGCATGGGCAAGGAGACGGTGACCGACGAGCAGACCGTGTCCGAAGAGGTCCGCAAGGAGCAAATCGACTCCGAAGGTGCGGGCGCCGCGGGCAAGGACAGAGCTGGCCGCAAGTAGTTCCCTCCCCAGAGGCGGTGGGGCGCCGACCCGACGCCCCGCCGCCTCGCCCCAAGAAAAGGAGCACGCCATGGAGATCCCCAAGGACAAGATCCTCGAGCTGATTCGCGACCGAGGCGACAACGACAAGGCCGACCAGGCCGATCAGGAGCTGCCCGACAACGTCGACCCCGAGCGTGACTCGGGACTGCTGTCCAAGTTCGGCGTCGACCCCTCCGAACTGCTGTCCAAGTTCGGCGGCGGCAAGATCCCCGGCCTCTAGAGCGAGATGGCGAGCACGAGACAACGTGGGGCCACCCAGCTGCAGGGGCTCGAGCGGGTGGGCGTGCTTCCCGAGCAGCGCGTCGCCAAGGGGCCGAGCGAGACCTCGGGCCGGGACGAGGGCGAGGGCTCGGCGCTCGAGGACTACCGGACCCGATAGGAGAGGTATGCCCGACGACGATCAAGCCGGGATTCTCGACGCCCTGCTCACTCCACTGATGCTGCCGAGCCGCGCGGCAAGGGACTTGGAGGCCATCGGAACGGCCGCGCGCAGCCTGCCGTCCTTCGAGCGATCGCTCATCGAGCGGCTTGACGGCCTCGGCGCCGACGTGCGTGACATGGGCGCCGAGCTGAACGGAGCCATCGAGCGGGTGTTGGCGACGGTGGAGCGCCTCGACGGCAGACTGGGCGCCCTCCAGGTCGACGTTCCGGAACTGAATCGCGATCTTGCCGCCACCAAGAGCCACGTTGCCCAGCTCACGGACCAGGTGAGCGACGCGGCCGAGCATCTGCCCGACCCGAACTCCCGCGGCCCGATCGCGCGCGCCCGCGACGCCCTCGCCGGTACCCCCGAACCATCGGGCAAGGCCTGACGCCATGGAAATCGCCAAGGAACGGGTGCTCGACCTGCTGCGCAGCCGCGGGGACCGCGACGAGGCCGACAAGGCCCAGAGGGAGCTGCCGGAAGGCGGTCGATCCCGACCGCGACCGGGTCTTCTCACCAAGTTCGGCGTCCAGCCCCCCGAGCTGATGGCCGGCCTCTCGAAGGAAGGGTGATGTCCTCATGCGAACGATCAGGGAGATAGCGCGCGCGATCGTGAGGACCGACGGATCCGGCGAGCCAAGCTGCCTTGGCATGAGCTCGAGGCCGAGGCGGCGCGCCAGGGGTGCTCACCGGCCGACATCTTCTTCGACCGTGCCGGTCGCACTGTTGGCCTCCCGGGGGCCGGGGACCAAGACGTCGCCCGAGGCGGCCGCCAGGGGCAACTCACCCTAGAAAGAGAGGGCTAGTCAAGCAATGACAGGACCGATCATGAACGACAGACCGGTAGGGGAGCTGGTCCAGGAGCTGTCGCAGCAGACGGCGACCCTGGTCCGTCAAGAGCTGCAGCTCGCCCAGCTGGAGATGAAGGAGAAGGGCAAGCGCGCCGGCGTCGGCGCGGGGCTCTTCGGCGGCGCCGGTGTGGTCGCGCTCTACGGCGGGGGCGCGCTGATCGCGGCGATCATTCTCGTGCTGGCCACGACGCTGGAGCCGTGGATCGCGGCGCTGATCGTGGCCGCGGTGCTGTTCGCGGTGGCCGGGGTGCTGGCGCTGACCGGCAAGAAACAGGTCGAGCAGGCCACCCCGGCTCCTCCTGAGCAGGCAATCGCGAGCACTAAGCGAGACATCGACGTAGTCAAGGAGAGGACAGGTCGCGCATGAGTTCAGAGCCACGCCCAAGCGAGCAGGACAGAGGCGAGGAGACCGGAGCGGTCGCCCCGGACGCCACGCCGGCGCCCGTGGGGGTGGACGCGGCGCCCGACAAGGACGAGCTGCACGACGACCAGGAAGAGCTGCGGGCGCAGATCGAGGAGACGCGCTCCGAGCTGGGCGACACGGTCGAGGCGCTGAGCGCCAAGGCCGACGTCAAGGGCCAGGTCAAGGACAAGGTCGAGGAGGGCAAGGAGCAGCTGCGCGGCCAGCACGCCCGGGCCGAGGCCAAGCTCGGCGAGATCAGCGACAAGGCCAAGCAGAACCCGACGCCGCTCGCCGCGGGCGCCGGTGGACTCGTCGCTCTGCTGCTGCTCATCTTCCTGCTGAAACGGAGGAAGCGATGAAGGCGCTCTACACCCCGTTCGGGATCGCCTTCAGCGTGATCGGCGGACTGATCGGCGGGCAGATCTTCAAACAGGCCTGGAAGCTGATCGCCAAAGAGGACGACGCACCCGGAGCGCGCCAGAGCGAGTACGGCTGGAAGGAAATCCTCCCGGCCGCCGCTCTTCAGGGAGCCATCTTCGCCGTAGTGAAGGCGACGCTCGACCGCAAGGGCGCGCAGGGCTTCCAGAAACTGACCGGCGTCTGGCCGGGCGACTGACCACAACGGAGGAATGCGATGACCGAGAAGCGTGATCGTCCAGCACAGGCCGAGCAACCCGGAGAGGGCGGCTTAGAGGAAGGACACGAGACACAGCCCGACAAGCAACGTGTCGGCCAGTTCAGCGACGGCAACGAACAACTGCCCGACAAGGAACACAAAGGACAGTTCAGCGACGGCAACGAGGACCTGTCCGACAAGGAACGCGAGGGGCAGTTCAGCGACAGCGTCGACCCCGAAGAAGCCAAGGCGAACGACCGCTAGCGCGACGGGAGAGGCGATGGGAATCGAATACCGCGACGAGCGGAAGACGCTGGAGGCCAAGCGAGACGGCCGAGGAGCCGACAACGGGCAGGCGCCCGACGGAATGGTGGCCCTGGTGATCTGGATCGTCGCACGCTGCTGTTCGCCCTGTACCTGGCCACTTTCGCGTCCTACAACAAGACCTGGCGCGCTCGGGGGGTGATCGCTTTCCTCGTCTGAATCTGGCTCACTAACATCGCGATTCTGTTCGCCGCCGAGTTCAACTCCGAGCTGCAGCGCAGCCGGCAGCGCGAAGCGGACCAACCCGCCCCCCCTGGACGAACCCTTCCTCGAGCCGCGGGACACCAAGACGCTCGAGAAGAAGGCCGACAAGTAACCCCTCATCGACTGGAGACTCGAGGCGGCCGAGCGACCCGGCGAGGGAGCTCTCCGAGCGGCGTGGCCGCAACGTCAACTTCGACCTCTCGCGGCGGGCGGAGTACACCCCGGACAACGGCTGGTATGTGGACGACCTGCGCCGTGCCCTACCGTCCGAGCCGCCCGGCGACCCGGTACCGGGTGGCAGCTGGGACACCGCCCGCCTGATCGCTCGGGACTACGACTTCGCCGATCCTTCGATTGTCGAGGGGGTCTTCGACCGCGACGAGCCGCTCGAGCACCGGGCGATGCTGCTGGTGCTGCACTTCCACGCGCTGCGCATACGGGTCGGTGTGCGTGTGGGCGACGTGTACGACGAGAACCGAGAGCTCGACGGACGGCCCGGCAGATGGACTGGCAGGTCTGGAAGTTCGCCGACAGCGGCGGGGTGCTCTTCCGCATCCGCTCGTTCTCGCGTCCCGCAGGCGGCGGAAACCTCCTGGTGCGAATCGGCTTCCGGCTGATCGGCCGTCGGCAGCAGCTGCGCCTTCTAAGGCTGACCACGGAGCGAATGGCGCGGTTGACGGTCGAGCAGACCGCCCCGCGGCCCGCCACGGCGACACGCGATTGTTCTCATCCCGGGACAAACCTGACGTAGGGCGCTAGCTCGTCGAGCAGGAAGCGTTGCGTTTGTGCCCGCCGTCGTGGCGGGCCTGCTCGCCAAGGAGGTAGGCGGATACCCCGATCAGGATCTCACTCATGTCGCCGCCTCGGTTCGGTCGGCGAGCTGCCCACGCAGGCGCAGCAGTGCTAGGTCTTTGGCCTTGGCTTCGATCATCACGTCGAAGTCCATCCCGCGGCCCGTCTCGCCGATGAAGTGCTCGAACGCGATGGGGTCGATCAGGTCGGCGTGGGCGCGTAGCTCCGGCAGCAGCAACGACCGTTCGACCCGCCGGCCGACGCGCTTGCGGCGCACTTCGACCGCTGTCTTCGGCGACGCGTAATGGACCTTCGGCGTCACGCCGGAGGGCCAGGTCGCAAGCGCAAGGGCGAGCGCCTCTCGGGCGGGAATTGCGTCCGGGTCGTGGCAGCGGTGGTGAAGGGCGTCCCATACGACCGGGCGTGTTATCCGCTCGGCCAAGCGCAGCACGTCGCCGAGGCCGAAGGAGCGGTCGTCGTTCTCGACGGCCAGGCGGGCGCGGGCGGCGGGCGAGAGGAGCTCGAAGCCCTGCTCGAAGCGTTCGAGGGCTGCGTCCACCCCGCCGGCCGCGCCGCCGACGTGGAGGACGGCCACCGCTTCGGGTCCGAGTCCCATGGCGTCCATGACCTCGGCCTGCACTTCGAGCTCCTCGACCGCCAGCCGCCGGGTTCGCTCGTCTTCGGAGTTGAGCACGGTGTACTGGCCGGGATGACTGGACAGGCGAATGTCGAGTTCACGCGCCAGCCCGCCGACCTCCGCGAGCTCGTCGGCGCACTCGCGCGGCTGCTCGCGAAAGCCAGGGAGGTCGGGATGGCTGGCGTAAGGCGCGAGGGCGGTGGCCATCCGGTACATGCGGATGTCGTGCGCGTCGCAGTATTCGAGGACGCGGCGGAGCCGCTCGAGCGAGACGCGCAGATGCGGGCCCGACCGCCATCGCCGGGAGTCGTGCGAGGGGAGCCCGCCGCCGCCGAGGACCTTGACGGCAAAGCCGAGTCTCATCGCCCGTCCGCCGCCGATGTCGAGGGGCTTTGCCTGCGTCCGCATCGTCTCGCAGTTCGGCGGGTAGAGGGCGTGGCGCTGTCGTCGGCGACCGCTCGCCGGAGCGCCTCCTCGAAGGCCAGCGGCGCCACGTCGAAGAGCGCCGCGCCCGAGGTGTCGGTCACGGTCGTCTTGGTCGAGAGCCCCTCGATCAGCGGACGGGCGACGCCGGCATCGACGGGGGTCATCAGGCCGATCCAGAGGGAAGACAGCCGCGGGGTGAGCAGCGGCACGGGAAGCTTCGGCCGCGGCCTCCGGCCCAACACGTCGGCCATCCGGTCGAGCATCTCGCCGTAGGGCAGGACGCTCGGGCCGCCGATCTGGATCTGTTGTCCGGCGCTCTCGGGCAGGTCGGGGGCCGCTGTGAGGTAGGCGAGCACGTCGTCAATTGCGATCGGCTGGGTCGGCACCTTCAGCCAGGCGGGCGCGATCATCGCCGGCAGCCGCTCGACGAGGTAGCGCAGGGTCCGGTACGACTCGCTTCCCGCCCCGACGACCATGCCGGCGCGGAAGTAGGTGAGCAGAGGCCCGTGCTCGGCGAGGACCCGGGCGGTCTCGTGGCGGCTGCGCAGGTGCCGCGAGTGCGGCTCTCCGAGACCGCCCAGGTAGATCACGCGCGCGACGCCCTCGCGCAGGGCCATCCGGGCGAACGCCTCGGCGCCGGCGTGCTCGCGGGCCGCGAAGTCGCCGCGCGCGCCTCGGCCCATCGCGTGGATCAGGTAGTAGGCCACCTCCACGTCGCGGCCCGCCTCATCGAGTGTCTGCGGGCGGAGCACGTCGCCCTCGTGGATTTCGAAGCCGCGCCGCTCGAGGTCACGGGCGCCCGATCGGTCGCGCACGAGGCAGCGGACGGTCCAACCGGCCTCGGCGAGCGCCTGCGCGAGCCGTCCGCCGATGAAGCCGGTCGCGCCGGTCACGAGCGCGCGTCGGCCGGGGCTTGGCGGCGCGCCAAGTTCGAGGGTCCGTTCGAGAATGTGCTGAGGTGAGCAAGAGGACACGGGGGCACCTGCCCGGGTGCCTCGCGTCGCCCGGCACGGCGAGCCGGGCCGGGCGACGCTGAGGCCACCGGGGCTAGCGGGGCAGCAGGACCTTGTTGATGGCGTGGATGACGCCGTTCGAGGTGCGCACGTCGGCCTGGACGACCTTGGCGCCAGCCACGCGCACGGTGTCCCCGCGGGTGCTCACCTTGACGCGCTGGCCGACCAGCGTCTCGATTGACTTCTGCTTGACGACCCGCTTCGCGGGGTAGCGGCCTGCGGCCACGTGGTAGAGGAGCACGTTCCGCAGCGCGGCACGGTCCTTCAGCAGCGCCTCGAGCGTGCTCGCGGGCACCTTCTTGAAGGCCGCGTCTGTCGGCGCGAAGACCGTGAACGGTCCCTTGGCCGACAGCGTCCTGGCCAGCCCGGCCCGCTTGACGAGAGAGACGACGGTGTCGAAGTCGCCCGCCGCTACGGCGGTCTGGACGATGTTCTTCGTCGGCTTGGCGGCCGGCTGGGCCGTCGAGCCGGAGCGGTCGTCGCCGCCCAGGGCCACGGCCGCCGTGGCGAGCGCGACGACGAGAACCACGATGGGGAGTATCAGCTTTCGCATTGGGGTTCCTTTCATGCCTGACTCGAGGCGGAGCGAGCTCCGCTCATGGTGGTTTCCCTGCTCGCGATCTGCGTGGTGCCGTAGACGGCGGCGAGGCCGACGAGCCCATAGACGATGCGACTGGCGGCGTTCGTCTGGCCGAAGTCCTCTCCGACGAGCCAAGCGACCAGGTCGAACTCCGCGAGCGCGACGAGGCCCCAGTTGAGCCCGCCCACGATCACGAGGGCAGCTGCGAGCGCGTTGAGCGCCTTCATGTGTTCCTCCTTGATGAGTTTGTGCTGGACATGACAGATACTGTACAGATATCGTCCAGCTCTTGTCAAGAGGATCCAGCGAAAGAGGGAACGGGGACCTCCCAGCACGGCGCCGGACGGGTACAAGCCAGGACAGGCCCCGGTCGACGCAGGGCTGAGCAGGTGGCGGCGGCGAACGAAGCGGGGGGCTTCTAGACGGCGCCGGCGGCCGTCACCGGGTCACCCCGGAGCAGCGAAGAGCCGAGCGACTGCGCGAGCCTTTCGCCAGCGCCGGCGCCGGCGATGGCCAATCGGTGCTTGCGCGCGAGCGCCGCGAGCGCGTCGGCCTCCCGCCGGAAGCCGCGCGGGGTCACGGAGCTAACCACCACCAGTGCCGGGCGCAGGCGCTCGGCGGTCTCGGCGATGCTGGCCGCGGGCGTGTCCGCCCCGAGGAACACGATCCTCCAGCCGCGGGCACGCAGCGCCAGTCCAAAAGCGATCAGCGGGAGGTCGTGCTGTTCCCCCGGCGCGCACGCCAACAGGGCGGTGAGGCCCTCCCCCCGCTCCCAGCCACGGGCCAGAGCGAGCAGGCGCGCGCGGAGCAGGTTGCTGGCGAAGTGCTCCTGGGCGACGGAGGCCTCGCCGCGCTGCCAGCGCTCGCCGAGCTCGCGCAGGTACGGCAGCAGGACGCCCGACAAGACGGTCTCGAGCGTGAAGGAGGCGAGCAGGCCGTCGAGGACGGCGTGCGCCGCGTCGGCGTCCATGGCGTCGAGCGCCTCGCGCAGCTCCTCGACCCCGCGCTGGATGGCATCGCCGTGCTCGGCGGCGCTCGCGGTGCGCTCCCCGGCGGAAGCCAGCCGAGCCGCCTCGGCGGCCGACAGCCCGCCGTCGAGATGCGCCTGCATGGCCCGCACGCGCCGCTCGTCCTCGGCGGAGTAGAGGCGCAGCCCGCCCCCGGTTCGGGCCGGATGAAGCAAGCCGTAGCGGCGCTCCCACGCACGCAGGAGCTCTGGGCTCACGCCCACGCGCCGGCTGAGCTCGCCGATACGCAGGCTGTGCTGGACGTCTTGCGCCATTCGAGAACTGTACAGGACCTAGCCGCTATGTAAACAGAGTCTCGACGCTGCGTCGAGGAGTCGCCCCCCGCAACGAGGCTAATTCCTCCCGTCATTGCGTCAGGCAGGCCAGATCCTGCGCCGCGCCGTGGTGCCATTCGTGGTTCCTTTTGAGCGGACATGTGTCAAGGCCGGTCGAAAACTGGGCCACCCTCGCCGGTTGAAAACTGGTCCACTGCTGAGTCGGGCCCGAGCGGCCGTTGAGCGCTGACTGCTTGAGCGCCGGATGAAGACGGGTCCGGCTGCTCTGGGAGCCGCTGAGCGGCGCGGAGGCGAGCCCGGAGGGCGAGCCGGAGCGCCGCTCGGCGGCGCGATCGGGCGTCGGGAGCCTCGATCGGCCGGTTGCCGGGAGAAACGGGCGCGTGGGAGCCGTTCTGCGGCCCTCGGCGCGGTCGCCGCGGGTGATCGGTCAGGCGATTTCGGCGCGGTTGGGCGCCGGGTCGGGCGCCGAGGTCCTTGTCGCGCAGGCGGTAGGAGTCGCCCTTGAGCGAGAGGATCTCGGCGTGGTGGACGAGCCGGTCGATCATCGCGACGGCGGTCACCTCGTCGCCGAAGATCTCGCCCCAGGCCGAGAACGGCTTGTTCGAGGTGACGATCAGCGAGGCGCGCTCGTAGCGGGCCGAGACGAGGCTGAACATCAGGTTGGCGGCCTCGGGGTCGAACGGGATGTAGCCGACCTCGTCGACGACGAGCAGCGGGATGAACGACGAGCCGCCGCAGCTCGGCGTCGAGGCCGTCCTGGCGCTTGGCCTCGCCGAGGCGCGCGACCCACTCGGTCGCGGTCGCGAACTGCGACGCGCTGGCCGGCGAGGCAGGCGCGGATCGAGACCGCGATCGCGAGATGGCGTCTTGCCGGTGCCGGGCGGGCCGAGCAGGACGACGTTCTCGCGGGCGTGCAGGAAGTCGAGCTGGCCGAGGTGCTCGACCACCTGGCTTGCTGACCGAGCGCTGGAAGGTGAAGTCGAACTCCTCGAGCGTCTTGCGGGCCGGGAAGCGGGCCGCCTTGATCCGGCTCTCGCCGCCGTGGGACTCGCGCGAGGCGACCTCGGTCGAGAGCAGCGCCTCGGCGAAGCGCTCGTAGCTCCACTGCTCCTCGCGCGCCCGCTCGGCGAGCTTCGGCAGCGCCCGGGCGGCGGCCGGCGCCTTCAGCTGCCCGGAACAGGTGGGCGAGCTCGGAGGTCTTGGTCATGCCGGGATCAGCGCGTCGTAGCGGGCCAGCGGGCGGAGCTCGACCTCGGGCTCGCGGCGGCGGCGCTTGCGCTCGCCGCGCAGCTCGCTCGAGCGCGCGCTGGTGGGCGGGGTCGGTGAAGGTGAGGCCGCCGGCGAAGACGCGCGCGGTGGCGGCAGGCGAGCTCGCCGCGTGTCGAGCGCGACCGCGGTGATCTCGGTCTGCGAGACGCGGACCTCGACGCGGCGGCCGACCAGGCGCGGGTCGAGCGAGTAGTCGTTGCGGTCGAAGCGCAGGTAGGGCTGCGGCGGGACGCGCATGACGAAGCGCCGGTCGGTGTCGGGCAGCGCGCTCGGGCAGCGGCCGCATCCGCTCGCGCTCCTCGGCGAGGCGCTCGGCAGACGACCGCGCGCGTGGTGCGGTGCACGCGCGCGTTGATCCGCTCGCACCAGCCGTCGAGCTGGTCCTGGAAGTCGAGCTGGTTGGCGAAGCGCCGGCCGGCCTCGAAGTTGCCGTGCGACGAAGCGGTGGCTGCGCTCGAGCGCGCCCTTGGCCTGGCAGTCGCCGGCGTCGAGGATGACCCAGCCGAGCGCGAGCTGGCCGCAGAAGGCGAGCGAAGGCCTCGGTCGGGCGGCCGCCGCCGGCGCGATCGCGCCCTCGCGGTCCCAGACCAGCTTCTGCGGCAGCGCGCCGAGCCGCGCCAGGCAGCGGCTCATGCCCCAGGCGATGTCGGCGAACTCCTTCGAGAAGACGAGCGCGCCGGCGAAGGCGCGCGAGTAGGGCAGCTCGCAGGTGACGACGTAGCCGCGGCGGGTCTGGCCGTGGCCGACCGGGATCTCCCGACCGCGGCTCGCAGAGGTCGAACTGCAGCCAGCTCGCCGGGGCGGTAGACGCGTGCGCTGGAAGGTGCGCGGCGGCGGCAGGTAGCGCGGCCGCAGCTCGCGCAACAGGTCGTCGAGGATCGTCTTGCCGCCCCGATAGCCGAGCTCCTCGATCTCCTCGCGGATGCGCACGCCCGACAGCGTCGGCTCGTCCGCGAGCAGCTCGCTCGATCTCGGCCAGGAACGGATCGAGCTTCGACGGCCGCTTCGGCCGCGGCCCGTAGCTCGGCGGCTCGGCGAGGCGCAGCGCGCGGCGGATCGTGTCGCGGTGGACGCCGGTGCGGCGGTGGATCTCGCGCTGCGAGAGCCGCTCGACCTGCCTCATCCGCCTGATCTCCGCCCACTGCTCCACGCCAAGCAACGCCTTCCTCCGGTCTCGATCGACAGATCGAGCCAGATCAAGGGTCCGGCCGGACGGCTCCGGCCCCGCGCCGCGGTGGACCAGTTTTAGACCGGCGCAGGTGGACCAGTATTCAGGCGGCGCCTACAAGAGCCTGCTCGACGAGTGCCTTGCCACGGTAATAGGGCAGCGGCGAATCGATCGACGGATTCGCGATGCTTACGTGAACGATGCGAGCGACGCCGGCACGTCGAGCAGCTTCGAACAGCGCTCGGGAGTTGGCGACGGCGTTGGCGAAGGTCGTCCGGCCTCGCTCGAATCGGGCCCAGTAAGTGTTGTAGAGGGTGGTGATCCCTTCGAGGCTGCGCACCAGCGCGACTGGGTCCTCGAACCGATAAGGCACGGCTTGGACTCGTGCTCGGAGGGGATGCTCGCGATCCGGATGATGAGTAAGGGTTCTCACCTCTCGTCCGGAATCGATCAGCAGTTCGGCGATACGCGAGCCCGAGTAGCTGAACGCCCCCGTGACCAGGTCCGTCTCGGTGGCACGGCCGCTCATGGATTCCGCCGGCGTGATTCGGCAGGGCTCTCGCCGGGCCGGGCGGCTGCGTGACTGCGAGCTCGAACTCGCGTAGGACACCGGTCCCCGAGCGGCTCACGAATCCCGCGCGCCGCAGCATCGCCATGGACGCCGTGTTCTCGGCCAGCACGGTCGCGTGCAGCGCAAGGTGTCCCTCGCTCTCTCGCTCGCTCGATCCGACGGGCGAGCAGTAGCCGTCCGATTTAGCTGAGCCTCGAGTCCTATCGCAACCGACCTCTGAGCAACAGCGCCGACACGGAGCCAGCCGGCGATCGGCATGGACGACGGTCAGGAGTCCCGCCCTCTAGCGCTGGCAACTCCTGCCACCGAACGAGGCGGGAGTCTGCCGGGCGCCGACGCTCACGAGCGGAACTCGACCCAGGCAGGCGTCTAGGGCAACCCCGTCGGAGACTCTCGCTCCGCCGGCGGAAGGCGGAAGTCCGGGCCGGCAGCGCACGACATGCGACGCCGCTTGTGGTGGTTGCGGGGGCAAGGAGCGGGGACGGCTGGTCCATTCGTCGTCGTTAACCGCCAGGGCGACTTCCCCTCGCAAGACTCCAGGCAGTCCGCCGACGGGCGTCAGGCTCCAGGGCCGCGCCTCGGGCAGACCGCACCACGTTTGATCCCAGGTCGAGGGGAAGTCTCGAGAGTCCCATCCGACCCCCAGTCGTCGATCGCTACCGTGCATTTCTTGCCGTAGCCCCCCGACGGAGGTGATCGAAATGGCCGGCTTCAGCAGTCTTGCCAACAAGGCTAGGGAGATGTTCAACAAGCGCGGCGGCACCGAGGCCGCCAAGGGAGACCTTCAGGAGCTGAAGGACATCCATGCGCGCGGAGGGTCGATGTCGGACAAGGCCAAGGCCGCCGTCGACGCGCTCAAGGAGCCGGGTATGAAGGGCCCGGACCGCTCCGCTCCGCCCGACGAGCAAACGCGCGCCCGCGAGGGCCGGTCGGGCGCCGAGCGCCGATAGAACCCGGCTTCGCCGACGAGTCGATTCGCCGACTTGCCAGCGCTGGCGCGGCAATTGGTGGAAAGCGCACAGTCACACCATCGCCTTGCCGCGAGGCGCGCGGATCGCACCGGGCCGGCTGAGCATTCCCGTGCAACTGGAGGCCAGCGCCCTTGCCAAGGAGCTGATGGAGCTCCACGAGGAGCTGAAGCTCCTCGGGACTGGAGCTTGGCGGGAATGGGTGGTGGCCGGCCTCAAGGGCACCCGGGACGCCGCGAGCCTCGACAGAAAGACCCAGCCTTCGAGTGATCCGAGCGACACCCCCGGGGTCGCCATAGTCTCCCTCGCTCAGACGCACGCCGCGAACCATCGCCTCTCGCTCGACATCGAGCTGACGATGTACGAGGCGTGGTTGCGCCAAGGCCGCGTCGCGCCCGCCGACATCTTCCGCGTCTGGGCATGGGAGGAACTGCCGATTAGCCTCGAGGGCGTCCGGAGCTGGTACAAGCGCTACTTCGAGCTTCTGATCTGGACGCTGCTGCTGGGGAACAGGCCAAGAAGCTCAGGGTCGGCATGACGAACAAGACCGCCACGACTCCCGTCCAGGTC
Source organism: uncultured Thermoleophilaceae bacterium (assembly GCA_963751835.1). Lineage (GTDB taxonomy): Bacteria > Actinomycetota > Thermoleophilia > Solirubrobacterales > Thermoleophilaceae > JACVRW01. Next base: position 136,973 of record CAVVWD010000015.1, read on the forward strand.
TTTGCGAGCCTGCAGAGACATGTTCCGGCGTCCCTCCTGCAGTATTGGCTGTACCGGTTCGTCGACCCCAAGACCGGCAATGCGTTCGCGGAAGCAGAGGCGCTGGCCCGGCCGGGAGGGAAGTCGCTCGAGACTCGCGGTGCCCAGCCTAGGAGACCACATGCTCGCGGTGGCACGAGCCGCGGACGAGAACAAGGTCGCGCTCATAACAGCCGGGCCGCTCGCGGAGACGGCGAAGTGATCAGGCGCTGATTGGCCGCGTGTCGCCGTGCGCCGCGGCCTCGCCGACCTGCCATATCACCGCACGGCTGCAATTCGCGCATCGCGATTAGCGCTTCCGCAGAAGCGGCGACTGTCGCGTGCAGACGTCATTGCGATACACACCGATGCCGGCGCGTTACCGAAGACCAGGATTACCAGCCGCCGGCGAGCCGTGCAGCACTATGACCCGTCGCGCGAAGCGGCAATCCTCGCGACGCCTTCTCGCGTGCGGAGTCGTCGATGCCTGCTACGCGTTTCCGTACGGCGCGTAGCGGCGGTGCAACATGAGCTGGTTGCCGTCGGGGTCGGCGAAGATCGCCATGTGGCAGACGCCGGTGTCGAGGGTGTCGCCGAAGAAGGTCACGCCCTTCGACTCGAGCTCCGCGCGCACCGCGTGGACGTCTTCCACGCGCAGTGGCAGCGGATTGCCGGTCTGGGCGACGAACTCCATCCCGACCCTCTCGGGCTCCCAGACGACGAAGCAGGTGCTGCCCGCCCACTGCTCGTACTCCGCGTGCTCATCGGGACGCATGCCGAGGACGTCGCGATAGAAGCTGCGTGCGCGCGCGGCGTCCTGCGAGGGGATGCCGATGAAGTCGAGCTCATGGATGAGTGTCATGCGCGTCAGTCTGTCAATCAGCCCCAGTGCGGCTCGCGTAAGGCGGCCGGTGTCGCGTGGACAGGCGACAGGTCTCTGATTTATCGCTGCCGATCACATCGCGGCGGCGCAAGCGGCGGATTCGAGCGCGGTTGAGCGTCAAGCCGTATCAGCTGAGTTTGGCTCGTCGCGTGAAAGCGGCGTGCCGCGCCTCCCCGGCGGCTCTACAAAGCGAAAAACAAATGAGGATTGGGGTTGCGACCCCTCAGATGACCGAGCACCGCCCCCAACCCCGGCGCCACTACACAACCTGAGTGTCATTCGCCTGCGGTCTTCAGGTGCGCGAGAACAAGGCCGCTGCAGCCGCGCGGGCGGACCTGCCGGACAGCCGGAGCTTCGCGTAGACGTTCGATAGGTGGCGCTCCACGGTGCGGGTGCTGAGGAACAGCCGCTCGGCGATCTGCTCGTTGCTCAGTCCGGCGGCCACCAGCTCGAGCACCTCGCGCTCGCGGCCGCTCAGCTCGGAGAGATCGGCCGCCATAGCGGGCGCTCGATGGTCATCGCCCAAGAATGCGCGCACCTCCGAGAGAAACACCCCCCAGGCCGGCTCCCCGTCCTGAAGGATGTGGTTGTCGCTCTCGAGCGTCACTAAGCGGGCCTCCGGCAGAAGGGAAGCAAGGCGCCGCCCCTCCTCGTAGGGGACGGACCGGTCCTTCCGTGCGTGTAGAACTAGCGTCGGCTGGGTGATGCGGCGCGCGGTGTCGCTGATCTCGGTCTGGGTGCGCGACTCCCACAGCCTTGCCGCCATCTCACCGCTGCTCGAGACCTGCTGGAGCTCGTCATACCAGCGCTTCTGCTCCTCGCCCGCGCTGGGGATGTAGATCGAGCTGAACACCTGCCGGAATGCCGGGAGCGCGCCACCCCAGCCCACCCGCATCAGCTCGATCAGGAGCCGGCCCTCCTCGGCCTGGCTCTCGCCGCGCCTGTAGCGGCCGCGCACCCAGGTCCCATAGAGCACCAGGCGGCTGACGCGCTCCGGGTTCCTGGCGGCGTACTCGATCGCGGTCGGCCCGCCGCCTGACAGGCCCAGCAGCGCGAAGCGCTCGAGTCCCGCGGCGTCCGCCACCGCAGCCAGGTCGCCGACGTAGGTGTCAAGGGTGGGTGTCCCGTCGAACTGCCGGTCGGAGAGCCCGCAGCCGCGCTCGTCGAAGCGGATGAGCGTATGCCCCCGGCTCAGCTCTCTGACCCAGTGTCGCCAGACGGGGCTCTCCCGCTCGTAGTCGAGGTGGGTCATCCAGTTGCTCGCCTTGACGAGCGGAGGCCCGTAGCCGTCGATCGCGTAAGCGAGTCCCACGCCGTCGGGCGAGGTGCAGAAGCGAGTCTCGTGCTTCAACGAGAAGATCCTAATCGGGGCAGGTATGGTCAGCTCGAATGCGGCAGCTCGACGTCCGGCTGCCCGCCGGGTAGATCGTCAACTCGCTCACGTCCTTCTCGCTCCAGCCGCCCCTGGTCTCGTTCTGCCCGTCGCGCGACTCGCTCACGTGGTCCGCATGCGGCGGACGAGGCGCTCCGGCGTGAACGTGCTGGGCCGAAGCACGAGCGCTTTATGGCACGCGCGACCCCCGCCGGCGCCGAGCGATTCGCCGGCCTCGACTGGGAACCCGGACGCGCCGGCGTACCGCTGCTCACGGACGCGCTCGCCTCCCTCGAGTGTGAGATCGTCGCCGAACATCCCACCGGCGACCACTGGATCGTCGTCGGACCGGTCGACAACCTGCGCATCTCGCCCATCAAAGCCC
>CAVVWD010000016.1:0-8080 GCA_963751835.1 uncultured Thermoleophilaceae bacterium
GCGACGCGGGGTGCGACGATCCCAACGCGGTTGAGGAACTCTCGCGCGATGGGGCCGCGGTCACGATTCGGAACCCTGCTGTCAGGCGGCGCGATAGAGATCTTCCTCGAGCCCGTGCTGCCTGCACCGCGCGTTTTGGTGGCCGGTGACTTCCCGATCGTTGCGGCCCTGCGGACTCTGGGACCGGAGGTCGGACTCGAGGTCGTTGCTGCACAGGACATCAAGGACGCGATCCTCGCACCGGCCCCAGGAGATCTGGCGCTCGTCGTGGCGGCCCACGGCGACGACGAGGTCGCGATCCTGCGCGCGGCACTCGAGGCGGGCGTCCGCTACGTCGGCCTCGTCGCCAGCCGCAAACGCGGCGCAGCGGTGATCGCCGAGCTGCGCAGCGAGGGCGTCGCCGAGGAGCTCCTCGCCGTCATTGAGACGCCCGCCGGGATTCGAATCGGCGCGCGCACTCCCGCCGAGACCGCGCTGGCGATCATCGCGAGGATCGTCGAGGTGCGTCGCGGCGGGTCCGACGCCGAGCGCGCTCACACGCCTGCGACCCCGGTCACGGCGGTGGACCCGATCTGCGGGATGACGGTGGTGGTGTCCGCCGACACGCCCTCGGCCGAGCGCGCCGGCGAGGTCGTCTACTTCTGCTCCGCGGCTTGCAAGCGGAGCTTCGAGGAGCGGCGTGAGCCCGCGCGAAGTGACGGGTGAGGCGGCGGGCGAGATCCGCCACCTCGTACCCGACGTAGAAACGCTCGCACAGCGCCTTGGGGCGGTCGACTATCTCGTCGACGAGGGGCTCGCCACCTCGATGTACCTGAGCCTCCGCCTCCCGCAGCCGCTCCTGCTCGAGGGCGAGGCCGGGGTCGGGAAGACCGAGGCCGGGAAGGCGCTCGCTGCGATCCTCGACACGCCGCTGGTGCGCCTTCAGTGCTACGACGGGATTGACCCGGCCGAGGCGCTCTACGAGTGGAACTACCCGCGCCAGCTGCTCAGCATCCGGCTCGCCGACGCAAGCAGCCGTCAGCTCAGCGAGGAGGATCTGTTCGGCCCCGACTACCTCATCCGCCGTCCCCTGCTGCGCGCGCTCGAGCATCCGGGCCCGCGGCCCGCGGTGCTCCTGATCGACGAAATCGACCGTGCCGACGACGACTTCGAGGCCTTCCTCCTCGAGCTGCTCGCGGAGGCTGCGGTCACGATCCCCGAGCTCGGCACCATCCGCGCGACGCACCCGCCCGCAATCGTCCTCACTTCCAACCGGACGCGCGACCTCCATGATGCGGTCAAGCGACGCTGCCTCTACCACTGGATCGACTACCCGACCCCGGAGCGCGAGGTAGAGATCGTGCGCCGGCGCGTGAAGGGCGCGGCGGAGGCACTCGCCGTGCAGGTCGCGGACGCCGTCGCGGGCATACGCGAGAGCGACGTCCAGAAGCCACCCGGGATCGCGGAAGCGATCGACTGGCTCGCGGCGCTCGACCTGCTCGGCGTTGAGCAACTCGACGCGGCGGCGGTCGAGCGCACGCTCGGCACGGTCCTCAAGTACAACGAGGACCAGGAGGTCGTCCGCGCGGCTGGGCTGGAGCAGCTCGTGGCGCGATGACCGATCCCGCATTCACGGTGCAGACGATCCATCTGGACCTTCCCGCGGTCGCCGGCGCCTTCAGCCGGCGGCTGCGTGACGCCGGCGTGCCCATCACCGCCGAGCGGGCGGCCCGGTTCGCGCATGCGCTGACGCTGGTCAAGCCCGTTTCACGGCGGCGGCTGTACTGGACGGCTCGGGCCGTCCTGGTCTCAGACTCGGCACAACTGAAGGCCTTCGACTCCGTCTTCTCATCAGTGTTTGGCGGGCGTGCGCTGCCCTCGGAGCCCGAACCCGAGGAAGTTGCGGGGGCCCCGGCGGCAGAGCGGAGCAGGACCCCGGAGAGCCGCGGCGAGACGAGCGTGGGTGCGGAGGGCGTGTCGTCCGCCCCGTCCAGCTCGGAGCACGAGGATGACCTGCGAGAGGTGGCGCTGCCGATGGCCGCCAGCGACGAGGAGGTGCTGCGCGAAAAGCGATTCGACGCCCTCGAGCCCGGGGAGCTCGCGCAGCTGTACCGGCTGATGACGCGTCTCCGGGTCGCGACCCCGAGGCGTCGTACCCGTCGCTCGGAGCGAGACCGCCGCGGCGAGCGCATGGACATGCGGCGCACGCTGCGGGGAAGCATGCGCACCGCCGGCGATCCCATCCGGCTCGCACGCCGCCGGCGGCGAGTCGTCCACCGCCGAACGGTGATGCTGTGTGACATCTCGGGGTCGATGGAGCCCTATGCCCGCGCCTACCTGCAGTTCTTGACCTGTGCAACCGGCGGCGGGGCGAACGCGGAGGCGTTCGTGTTCGCGACTCGCTTGACGCGCCTCACGCGCGCGCTCAGCTCCCGGAACCCTGAGCGGGCGATCCAGCGCGCGGCTGAAACGGCGCCCGACTGGTCGAGCGGCACTCGGATCGGCGACGCCCTGAAAGCCTTCAACGACCGCCATGGCAGGCGCGGGATGGCCCGTGGCGCCGTGATCGTGATCCTGTCCGACGGCTGGGAGCGGGGCGAGCCGGCGCTCGTGGGGCGCGAGATGGAGCGCCTCGCGCGATTGGCCTACCGGATCGTCTGGGTGAATCCGCGAGCCGGGGCCAGCGGCTTCATGCCGCGCGCCGGGGGCATGGCGGCAGCCCTGCCCCATTGCGACGCGCTCGTCAGCGGCCACAGCCTCGATGCCCTCGAAGACGTTGTGAACGCCATCGGCGCCGAACGCGGGGAGCCTGCCACCCTCGAGGCGGCGCCCGACGAGGAAGACACCTGGGCGAGCGCCACTCCCGTCAAAGGCAGCTCTGTCGCAATGCCCAGCGGGTACGGGCCGAGCAGAGGCAACACCACCCCAGGTTGGGGGACAGGTGGCTGACCGCGCCACAAAGACCTGCATCTACCCGGGTTGCGAGCGGCCCGCGGTGCCCCCGCATCCCCTCGGCGGACCGCAGCCGAGCTTCTGCGACCTCGAGGAGCACAACGCGCTGACAGCTCACCAGGAACGTCAGCGTCTCGGGCAAGAGGCTTCCAAGTCGTCGAATCGCGACCCCTCAGAAGGAGGTTGAGCTGTGGCCAACGAGGCATATCGAGCCGTGTTCCTGCGTGTGCACCCGACCGGGAAGATGGTGCTCAGCCTGACCACCGAGCCCGACGGCAACGAGGGGCGGTACGCGCAGCTGGTCGCGGACGAGCTCGGCGTTCCGCCGCTCGACGTGAAGGTGGTGCCCGCGGACACGAACCGCTTCGGCGAGGGCCACGGCTTCAACACAAGCCCATCGGCGGGGACCTCAGCCGCAGTCGCGAGCGCCAGCGGCAAGATTCGCGACAAGGCTCAGCTGCTCGCGGGAGCCGCCCTCGGGACTCCGGCCGAGCGCCTCACGTGGGCAAACGGCGCCTTCGTGGCGTCAGGGGATTCCGGAGAGTCCCAGACCATCGCCGACCTCGCCCTGTATGCGCACGGCTCAGGCGCCCTGCCGGCCGGTGTCGAGGGCGGACTCGATGCTCAGACCGTCTACAGGGACTAGCCGCCCGGTGAGACTGGCCTCGATGCCGATCTCGACCTCATCCGCGACCTTGAGCGTTCCGAACAGCGCGCTGTACGGCTTGATCCCCCAGTCGCTCTGCTTGACGGTCGCACGCGCGGTCAGGCGCCCGTCCTCGCTTCGCAGCTCGAAGGAGATCGGGTGGCGCGTCCCAGCCAGCTCGAGCTCTCCGTGGACGCTCGCGCCTGTGCCATCGGGACCCAGTTCGAGCGCGCTCGAACGGAACTCGATCGCGGTGCGCTTCAGCACCTCCTCGTCGATCGTCTGCTCGATCCCCGCCTTGTCGTCGTCGCCGAGCGCCGTGACACCTCCGGTACCGTCACGCACCCGGAGCGAGCCGCCATCCGCCGTGAGCGTTATAGCCGGATCCTTCGCGATGTCGACCTCGGCTGCCCACGAGGTGACCTCCATCACCAGGTCGTGGCCGGCCTTGGACGCCGCCCCCGTCCGCCTCGTCTCGACGGTGAGGGTGCCGTTCTCCGGCCCCAGCTTGTGCGTTCCGGGCCCGATCCCCATGGGGAAACCCTAAACGCAAACGATTACGAGGAGAAACCGACTTGATCGAGCTCGACCATCCATTCTCGACCGGGAAACCAATTGACGAGACCTGGGAAGCCGTCATCGACCCCGAGCGTCTGGTGCCGTGCGTCGAGGGGGGCAAGGTCATCGAGAGAACGAGCCCCGACGCGGTCAAGGCCGAGATCCTGGTGAAGATGGGTGCGATGTCGATGACGTTCGCGGGCACCGTCGAGGTGATCGAGAAGGACCCCGACGCCCATCGTGCCGTGCTCCAGGTCAAGTCGAGGGAAGCCGGCGGCCAGGGTCACGCCAGTGCCGACGTCGTCTTCGCGCTCTCGGACGGCGGTGGGACGATCCACACGGCAGCCCAGATCACCGGTAAGGCGGCGTCGATGGGCGAGGGCGTTGTCGTCGCCGTCCTGGACGCGATGATCAAGGACTTCGCCAAGAAGCTCGGCACACTCTGACGAGATGCCTCGCAAGCCCATGAGAAGAATCGTCGAGGGCGAGGTGCCCTACGACGGCGGAACGGCGGTACAGGAGGACGTCGACCGCCCCGTCTTCCGCGGAAACGGCGAGAACGACTACGTCTGCGTCGAGTGTGGGAACGTGCTGGCCGTCGGGATGGATCCCGAGCACATGACGAAGCGGGTCCGCATCCGCTGCGGGCGCTGCCGGACGATCAACGTCTCCGCGGAGTCGCCGGCGGAGCTCAGCCGGCGGCGCGCACCACGCTGAGTACCGCCTCGTAGTCGTCCCACGTGTCGACGTCGCGCGGAAGCTCGCCGTCGACATCGATGCGTTCCACCTGCTCGGGGTGGCGCGCGATCAGCTTCCAGACCGCCTTGTCGCCGTGAAGCTCACGAAGCTCCGGGAACGCCGCTGCGGAGAACACGAACGGGTGCCCGAGCTCGCCCCGGTAGCTCGTGACCGCCGCCCACGGTCGCCGCTCGTCCCATGCGCCGGCCACCCGATCGATCACGGCCGGCTCGACACCCGGCATGTCGCCGAGCAGCAGCATCACGGCCTCCACGTCCCGAAGCACGTGGCCCAGCAGCGTCGTGTCGCCGAAGGGCAGGGTCTGCTTGGGGCGTCCGAGCCGTTTCGAGGCCCCCGCGCCGAGCAGGATTCCCACCATGGGGAGATCCTAGGCGGCTTCGCGGCCCCCGTCGCGCTGCCCGAAGTACGCCGAGGTCGAGATGCCACGGTCGAAGTCCGACCAGCGGGCGCCCTCGGCAAGTGACTTCTCGATCCGGTCGAAGCTGCCGAGGTTGCCGCCCAGGTTGTCGATGAAGTGGACGAGGGTGGCCTCGCGCGTGCAGGGCACCACCGGGCTGCCGTGCTCGAGCCTGCCGTGGTGGCTGAGGATGATATGGAGGAGAGCGTCGGCGTCCTCCTCGGGGAAGCCGTCGATCTCCTCGATCGCGCGGCGCACCGTGTAGTAGCCGAGCGGGATCTCGCCGAGCAGCTTGCCCGCGTCGGTGAGCTCGATGGCGCCGTTCACGGACGCGTATGCCTCGACCTTGCCGATGTCGTGGAGCAGCGCGCCGGTCACGGCCACGTCGCGGTCGATCCCCGGGAACGTCGCTGCCAGGGCGCTCACGCCCTGGGCGACCGAGAGGCAGTGCTCGAGCAGCCCGTGGCGATAGGCCTGGTGGTAGTACTTGGCCGCCGGCGCCTCGTGGTAGATCTCGCCGGTCTCGGTCGAGCGGTGGAGCAGCCGCCGCAGCAGCTCGCGCAGGTGCGGGCGCTGGATCGTGCCGACCAGGTCGGCAAGATCGGACGCCATTTGCTCGTAGGGAACGGGCGGGGCCTCGGTGAGCTCGGCGAGCTCGTACTCGCCCTCGGCGGCTGCCCGCAGGCGCTTGACCGTCAGCGTCGCGCCGTAGCGCTCGTCGACCGTGAAGCGGCCGAGCACGCGGATGACGGCCCCGCTCGGGCAGAGCGGCGCGAGCTCGCGGACCTCGTCCCACACGACCGCCTCGACGCTGCCCGTGACGTCGCCGAGCTGGAGCTTCAGGAACTGCTCGCCGTTGCGCTTCTGGCGCGCGGAGTGGGAGCGCACCACGAAGATCGAGTCGACGTCCTGGCCGTTCGCGAGGTCGCGAACGAAACACTTTGCCGGGATCAGCGTTGGTTGCTCCATCGGGTTTGCCAAGGTAGAGCGGGACTCGGACGGGATAGCCTGCACAGACATGGAGTCGCCCCCCGCCCCCGGTTCCTGACATGGGCGTCCTGGTGGCCGGCGGGACCGGCGCCCTCGGCCAGGCGGTCGTGCGCGAACTGCTCGACTCGGGCTACGGATGCACGGTCACCTGGGTGGTCGAGGACGAGCGCCGGCAGGCCGAGCATGATTTCGGCGATCGGGCGACGCTCGTGTACGCGGACCTGATCGACCCCGGCGGCGGGGCCGCGGATGCGGTGGCGGCCGTCGACGACTTGGAGGCCGTGGTCAACCTGGTGGGGGGGTTCGGGCCCGGCGGCGTGGTGCACGAGACCGAGCCCGCGGCCTTCGAGCGCATGATCGAGCTGAACCTGACGCCCGCCGTCAACCTCGCGCGCGCGGCGATGCCGCGAATGATCGAGCGCGGCGGCGGCGCGTTCGTGGGAGTGTCGTCCCGTGCCGCGCTCCGGCCCTTCCGCGGCGCCGCCGGCTACATCGTCGGCAAGGCGGCGCTGCTCGCGTTCATCCAGGCACTCGACGCCGACTACAAGAACCAGGGGATTCGCTGCAACGCGATCGTGCCCAGCGTGATCGACACGCCGGCCAACCGAGCCGAACAGCCGGATGCCGATCATTCGAAATGGGTCGCGCCCGCCGCGATCGCGAAGGTGATCCGCTTTCTCGTCTCGGACGACTCGGCGCCGATGACCGGCGCCGCCGTCCCGGTCTACGGGCGTGCCTGAGAGGTCGCCACTAGCTGTAGGAACCGACCAGGTTGTTCCCGTGCTGGAGCGCGTTGAGGCGGTCCAGGGGAGCTTGGTGGCCGAGGGAGCCGTGTGGTCGGCGGCGATTGTAGAAGTCGAGCCAGCCGGAGAGGGCTGCGGCGCGTTCGGCGGAGGAGCGGTAGATGGCGGCGTAGGCCCAGCCGGCGAGCAGGGTTCGGATGAACCTTTCGGCCTTGCCGTTGGTGCGCGGCCGGTAGGGGCGGGTGCGTAGGTGCTTGATGCGCAGCGCCCTGCAGGCGGCGGCGTGGGCGATCGAGAGGTAGCCGGGGCCGTTGTCGGTCATCACGCGCTCGACCCGGATCCCGTGGGCGCGGTAGAAGGCGAGCGCCCGACGCAGGAACCCCACGCACGTCTTCGCCTTCTCGTCGCCCAGCACCTCGACGTAGGCGAGCCGGGTGGCGTCATCGATGCAGATGTGCACGAACTCCCAGCCCGCGCCGCGCGAGCGCCGGCCGGGGCCCCTGTTGCCGGTGGCGCGGTGGCCGGCGCCTCGGTGGCCGATGCGGCCGAGCTTCTTGACGTCGATGTGCAGCAGCTCGCCGGCACGGCCGCGCTCGTAGCGATTGGGCGGCTCCGGCGGCTCCAGGCGCGAGAGCCTGCCGAGCCCTGTCCGGGTCAGGATGCCCTGCACCGTCGAGAGCGCCATCCCGAGCGCCGCGGCGATCTCCGCGCCCGTCAGGCGCACCCGCCGCAGCGCGGCGATCGCCTCGACCCGGTCCTCGGGCGTCGCGCCCGCCTGGCGCTTGGGTGCCGAGCGGCGGTCGGCGAGACCGGCCTCGCCCTCCTCGCGGTAGCGCCGCACCCACTTGCTGGCCGTGCGCTCGCTCACCTCGGCGGCCTCGGCCGCCTCGCTGAGCGACCAGCCCTCCTCGACGACCCGCCTGGCAAGCCGCAGCCGCTGCTTCGGTGTCAGGGCCGCGTTACCGTGGAGCTTCATCCGGTGACCTCCTTGGGTCTGGGTGGCTTCGACACCCCCAGCCTCCAAGGAGGCCCGGATGAACAACGTGGTCAGGTTCT
>CAVVWD010000017.1:0-89401 GCA_963751835.1 uncultured Thermoleophilaceae bacterium
GGGCTGTTCGCCGTCGGCGACGTCCGCGCCGGCTCCGTCAAGCGAGTCGCCTCCGCCGTCGGAGAAGGCTCGGTCGTGGTATCCGCAGTGCACTCCTACCTCGGTGGCCAGCCTAGGCGGTCATCCCGGGGCCGGGCTCGACGTCGACGTCGGATGACGTCACGATCTCGCCGCACTCCGCGCAGCGCAGCTCGATCTGCGTGACCTTGCCGCACGCGCGGTGGCGCCGGAGGACGGGCGGGCCGGCGTCGCCCGCGGTCCAGCGATCGCCCCACTGGGCCATGACCATCAGCACGTCCACGAACTCGAAGCCCTTGCGGGTCAGGACGTACTCGTACCGCGCCGGGCGCTCCGAGTAGAGGCGGCGCTCGAGCATCCCCTCCTCGACGAGGTGCTTGAGTCGCTCGGCGAGGACCTTGCGGGAGATGCCGAGGTCGCGCTGCAGGTCGTCGAATCGGTTGATGCCGACCCATACGTCGCGCAGCACCAGCGGCGACCAGGGCTCGCCGGCGACCGCGAGGCTGCGCGCGATCGAGCACGTCATCTCGGAGAAGTCCGTCCGCTGCATGAGTAGAGCCTAGCGTGCGTTCCTTGAAGGAACTTACTGTGCTACGGTGCCGCGCATGACGCTCGAGCAAGGAGATCTCAGGCTGCTGGAAACCGACCTGGCAGAACGGCTTCTCACGTCGACGATCCCGGCCCGCTACGCGTACACGGCGCTGGACGGCACGCCGCGCATCGTGGCCAGCTGGTTCGTGTGGACGGGCGAGGAGCTCGTGCTGCCGACGTTCATCTCGGCGCCGCACGTCAGCCACGCCGCGTATCGGGTGCGCGCGCTGCGGGCGAACCCGGACGTCGCGGTCTCGATCGACACCGAGTCGTCTCCGCCCGAGGTGCTCAGCATCCGCGGCAAGGCCGAGATCACCGAGATCGACGGCGTCGCGGCCGAGTACGCCGAGGCCGCCCATCGCTTCCTCGGCTCGGAGCAGGCCACGGGCTACCTCGCCCAGATCGACCAGCCGGGAACGCGCATGGCGCGCATCGCCGTCCGGCCGACCTGGGTCGCCCTCATGGACTTCCAGACCCGGATGCCGAGCGCCCTCGGCGGCGTCCAGTGACGCGATGATCCTCGTCACCGGCGGGTTCGGCTCGATCGGCGCCCATACGGCGCTCGCGCTCGCCGACCTGGGCGAGCAGGTCGTCGTCACCCGGCACCGCAAGGCGGCGCCGCCGTCCTTCCTCGAGGGGCGCGTGGCGGTCGAGCAGGCGGACCTGGCCGACCTCGACGCCCTTCGCGCCATCGGCGACCGGCACGAGATCACGGGGATCGTCCACCTCGCGGCCGTCGCGCTCGAGGAGCCGGACGCGATCGCGTTCATGCGGAGGAACACCGCGATGCTGCTCAACGCCCTCGAGGTCGCGCGCGCCTGGGAGGTGCGGCGCTTCGCGGTGGCCGAGCAGCATCGGCGTCTACATCGGCACCCCCGGCCCGCGCTGGCACGAGGACCTGGCGCTCGTCCCGGCGACGTCGCCGAACTCGATCCTGGCGTTCAAGAAGTCCGTCGAGGCGATCACACCCCAGGTCCTGCAGGGCACCGGCGTCGAGCCGATCATGCTGCGCATCGGCACGATCTGGGGCCCACTCGGCCTTCCCGACTCGCCGTTCTTCCCGATCCCGCGGCTCATCTCCGCCACCGTGCGCGGCGAGGCTCCCGACCTGACTCCGCCGCGGCCGCCGGGCTTCGCCGACGACGGCGGCGACCGCTGCTACGTCAAGGACTGCGGGCGGGCGATCGCCCTGCTCATGCGCGCCGACGCGCTCCAGCACGACACGTACAACATCTCCTCGGGCCAGCCGGTCGCCAACCACGAGTTCGTCACCGCCGTCAACGCCGCGGTCCCCGGCGCCGAGGCGTCGCTGCGCCCCGGCCGCAACCCCGCCGCGCCGGCGGACGATCCGTACCTCGACATCACCCGCCTCGTCCGGGACACCGGCTTCGAGCCGGCTTTCGACGTGCGGGCCGGCGTCGCGGACTACGTCGCGTGGCTGCGGGGAAATCAGAGCTGAGCAGTTGCTCCCGGATTCCTTACGACGTCGAGCTGCGCGCTCACCACGAGCATCTTCGCGCCGCGTACGGGATCAGACCCGGCGACGAGGTGCTCGACGTCGGCTGCGGCGCGGGCTGACGACGACGCCTTCCGCGACGACGACACGCTCGCCGATCCGGGGCTAAGCGCGCGCCTCAAGCAGATCGTCCACAACCTGATGGACCATGCCGTTCGGCGCGGGCTGTACGTGGGCCGGGCGGCGACAGACGGCCAGCCGGCGCCGTAGCGCGCAGATCGAGCGCGCAACACCTGACCCGGCCGGCGGAGACCAAAGCGGAGGGTGCCGCCTACGACCGGTCCGGCCGCAGGACGATCAGTTTGTTAGGGGTCGCCGAGCGCGGCCGGGCGCCGTCGGCCAGCGTGGTCCGCACCTCGACCGCCGCGCCGCCTCCGGGGAGAGGGAACCGGAGCTCGCGCTCGAGCGCCGCGATCCCCCGGCTCGAGAGCGGGACGCGAACCGTCTCGCGCCGGCCGGCGGGGATGAGATAGCGAGCCTTGCCGAGTGGCCGGTCGAGCTCGAGGCGGATCGTGCCCCGGCACCCGGGCGGCGGCGCGGTGACGCAGCGGAGCCGAACCCGGGCGGTGCGGCCCTGGAGCCGCTCCGGCTGATTCTCCTCGAGGTTGATCTCCGCGCGCGGGCATGGCCCCGGCGGCACCAGGCTCGACCCGGGGCCGCCGAGCGGCGCGGCGAACACGCATCCGTTGGCTGCCCAGGCCACGAGCTCGCCCTCGGCGTCGAGCTGGGCCTCCTCCACCCCAAGGTCGAGCGAAGGAGGCGAGAGGCGCCGCCTCTGTCCGGTGGCGAGGTCGATCACCGCGATGTGGGAATCGCCGTCGAACCGCCCGGACACGCGGAGCACGGCCCGGTTGCCGGCCAGCCGCACATGGTCCTCGGCGAGCGCCCCGCCGCTGGGCACGCGATGGACCGGGCCGGCGATGTCGACCAGCTCCAAGACCCTCCTCGAAGGCACATGCAGCAGGGCGCGGCCGTCGGCGGCGAGATCGAAGTCCTTGATCGCACCGCCGGCCGTGTAGCGGAGGCGCTCGGCGCCCCCGGCGGCCCAGTCCTGTACGACGAGACGGCGCTCACGCTCGACGAAGGCGACCAGGCTGCCCGCCAACTCGACGCGCTGGACGTTCGGCGGCACGTTCAGCGTGACGCCCTCGCCCGCCCGCGGGAAAGACCGCGTGGCGAGCGACATCGCCCACGGGCTGGATCTCCGTGAACGCCGCGTCCGCGCCGCTCGCCTGGACGTCGACCGGAATCCATGCGCCGCCACGGCGGCGCACCAGCGGCACGAACGGCCCTTCGGGAGATCCGGACCAGACCGACACCCGGATGATCCCTTCCGTTGCCGGGTTCAGCTCGACGAGCGAGAACACGACGCGCTCGGCGGACGCGTCCAGGTCGTTCATCGCCAAAAACCGCCGCGGGCGCGCCGCCATCGAGAACAGCGTCCGGGGCCTGCCGCCGGTAACCGGCGCTGACAGGAGCCGCACACCTCTTCGTGTAGCCCGCCCCATCAGCAACCGGGTGCCGGCCACCGCCACCTCGGTGTCACTCGCCGCGCGTGCCACCGGGACGACGCCGCCCGCGGGCTGCGCCGACGCCACGGACGGGGCGAGCAGAAACGCGAGGACGATTGACACCGCACCGCAGCGCGTCACGGGCTCAGCAGCATGCCCTAGCCGCCGGTCTGATACGCCCGCAGCGCCAGCGTCAGGATCAGCAGTGCCCCCACCGTCATCACGCCCATCTCGCCGAGCGCGACCCGCTTGGCGAGCGCCACCTGCTGGCCCCGCTCGAGCGCGTCGACGTCGTCCACGTCCGCGAGCTCGCGCGAGGCGATGCCGGCCCGCATCGCCTCGCTGACCACCGTGATCACGAGCGGGGCGACGCCGTAGGCCACGTGCAGGCTGTCCGGCGCGGAGTCGCCGCGGGCGAGCAGGAGGAAGCCGAACACGGCCTCCACCACCACCGTGGCCTGCGCCACACGAAGCAGCGGCCAGAACACGATCGACGCTCGCGCGTCCTTGCGTAGCCATCCGACTACCCCCCACCCTGCGGCGACCGCGTTGGCCACAAGAACGGCGATGCCGACCACCATGTGGATATCGCTCAGGGGGTGCCCTTTCGCACTATGTGGCCCCGCCGCACAAGGTTGCGTTATACCTCCGCGTGCCGTGCTGAAGAGCTACATCCCCGCCCTCGTCTTCCTGCTGCTCGGATTAGGCGTCGGCACGGCCTTCACGTTCGCGAACCACGTGCTCGGACCGAAGCGCCCGGGCCGGGTCAAGAGCGAGCCCTACGAGAGCGGACTGCCCTCGGACGTCAAGCGCCAGTTCCGCTTCGGGATCAGCTTCTACCTGATCGCGATGCTATTCATCCTGTTCGACATCGAGGTGGTGTTCCTCTACCCCGTGGCGCTTCAGCTTGACGCGCTCGGGACCTTCGCCCTGGTCGAGACGGTCATCTTCGTGGTGCTCCTGCTGGTGGCGTTCGTGTTTGTGTGGAGACGGGGAGCGCTCGAATGGAAGTGACGCGCACACCGGTGGAAGGCGGAGATCTCCGCGTCCGCCAGCTGCGCGCCCAGCAGATGCTGCGCGGCGAGCTCGCCGGCAAGGACCTCGACGAGTTCGTCGAGGAGCGCCTGGTGTTCACCACGCTCGAGACCGCCCAGAACTGGGCGCGCAAGAACTGTCTCTTCCCGCTCGGGTTCGGGCTGGCGTGCTGCGCGATCGAGATGATCACCGTGATCGGCTCGCCGCGGAACGACCTCGCCCGCTTCGGCGCGGAGGCGACCCGCTTCACCCCGCGCCAGGCCGACCTCCTGATCCTCTCCGGGCGCGTGTCGATCAAGATGGCCCCGGTCATCCGCCGGCTCTACGACCAGATGCTGGAGCCGAAGTGGGTGATCGCCATGGGCGCCTGTTCCTCGACCGCGGGCATGTTCAACAACTACGCGGTGGTCGCCGGCGCCGACAAGTTTCTCCCGATCGACGTCTACGTGCCCGGCTGCCCGCCGCGGCCGGAGGCCCTGATCTACGGGATCATGAAGCTGCAGGACAAGATCATGAACAACCCGGACATGGGCTGGCGCGAGCGCTACGGGGCGGAGGGGACCGAGGAGGTCGAGTAGCCCTGTGCCGGACGCCACCGGACTCGAGCTGATCGCCCAGCGGGTCCGCGAGAACGTCGCGGACGAGGCCGTCACGGGCACCCTATACGCGCGCGAGCAGGCCACCCTCGAGGTCGCGCCAGAGCGAGTACGCGACGTGCTCGCCTACCTGCGCGAGGCCGAGGAGCCCTGGGAGCTCCTGATGAGCCTGCACGGCTGCGACTACCTGCCGGAGGAGCCGCGGCTCGGCGTCCACTACCAGCTGCTCTCGATGGAGCGCTGCGACCGCCTCTGCGTCAAGACACGGCTCGGGGTCGAGGATGCCCGGCTCCCGACGGTGATCGACCTGTTCCCGACCGCCGATTTCCAGGAGCGTGAGGTCTACGACATGTTCGGCGTGTTCTTCGAGGGCCACCCCGACATGCGCCGCATCCTCATGCCCGAGGACTACGAGGGCTTCCCTCAGCGTAGGGACTTCCCGATGGGCGGCGAGCCCGTGCTCTTCACCTTCAACGAGGGGAAGTTCCCCCGCTGGTATGACTGACCCGCTCTCAGTCCCGTACCGCGAGCGCGAGCGCTCGGTGACGATGGAGCCGCTGGGTGATGAGCCCACCCACCACGAGCTCTTCACCATCAACATCGGCCCGCACCACCCCGCCACGCACGGCGTGCTGCGGCTCCTCACGACGCTCGAGGGCGAGGTCGTGCGCGACGTCAAGCCGATCATCGGCTACGTCCACACCGGCATCGAGAAGAGCTGCGAGGACCAGCAGTATTGGAAAGTCATCACGTTCGTCGAGCGGATGGACTACCTGGCCTACTACTACAACGCGCTCGCGTACTGCATGGCGGTCGAGAAGCTCCTCGACATCGAAGTGCCGCCGCGCGCCCAGTGGATCCGGGTGATCCACCTGGAGCTGAACCGGATCGCCTCGCACCTGTTCGGGCTCGCCACCGGCGCGCTCGACCTCGGCGCGATCACGATGCTCTGGTGGGGCTGCCGCGACCGCGATCTGGTGCTCGACCTGTTCGAGATGTCGTCCGGCCAGCGCCTCCACACGCGCTACTTCCAGGTCGGGGGTGTGATCGAGGATCTCCCGCCCGGCTTCGAGGCCAAGACGCGCGAGTTTCTCGAGCTGATGCCCAAGCGCCTCGACCAGTACGAATCCCTCCTCGACCGCAACGAGATCTGGCTGCGGCGGCTGAAGGGCACGGGCATCCTGTCTCAGGAGCGGGCGCTCGAGCTGGGTGTGACCGGACCGCTCCTGAGGGCGAGCGGACACCCGTGGGATCTGCGAAAGGCGATGCCGTACTGCTCCTACGAGCAGTTCGAGTTCGACGTCCCGGTTGGCTCGGTGGGGGACAACTACGACCGCTTCAAGGTGCGCATGGACGAGATGCGCGAGTCGGTGAAGATCGTCGAGCAGGCGCTCGACGGCCTCCCCGAGGGCCGCTGGATTACCGACGACCGCAAGGTCGCGCTGCCGCCGCGGCACGAGCTCGCCACGTCGATGGAGGCGCTCATCCATCACTTCAAGCTCGTGACCGAGGGATTCCGGGTGCCGCCGGGCGAGGCCTACGTGGCAGTCGAGTCGCCGCGCGGCGAGATGGGCTGTTTCGTCGTGGCCGACGGCTCCGCCAAGCCCGCCCGCGTGCACATGCGCGACCCGAGTTTCGTGAACCTCCAGGCGCTGCCGGACATGGCACGCGACTCGCTGATTGCGGACTTCATCGCCTGCGTCGCGATGCTCGATCCGATCCTGGGAGGGGTCGACAGGTGAGCGCGTGGGACGAGTCCGTCCGCCTCGAGGACGATCCGGCCACGATCCCCGACCCCGCCCAGGTCGAGATACCCGAAGCGCTGCGCACCGAGATCGACCGGCTGATGTCGCTCTACCCCGACCGCCACTCGGCCGCGCTGCCGGCGCTCGGCGCCGCCCAGCGCGTGCACGGCTGGTGCTCCCCGGAGGCGCTCCGTCAGGTGGCCGCCGTGATGCAGGTCACGCCCGGCTACCTGTCGAGCTTGGCGACCTTCTACGACATGCTGCGCACCGAGCCCAAGGGCAGCCGCTACGTCTACGTCTGCACGAGCGTCGCCTGCCACGTGCGCAACGCCAAGAAGGTCTACGACGCCATCGAGCGCGAGGCCGTCGAGCAGGGGCTGGAGGACGTGGACCTGCGCGAGTTCGAGTGCCTGGGCGCGTGCGACATGGCCCCGATGGCCTCCGTCGACGGCCGCTTCGTGGGCCCGCTGACGACCGACGACGCCGCCGAGCTGGTCGGTGCGATCAAGGAGGGCCGCGAGGTGCTGCCCGGCCGCGGCCTGCCCGACCCCGGCTACAGCGTGCCTGCCGCCACGGCCCAAGCGCCCGGTCCGCCTGAGGAGCCCGACGTCCATCCGGCCGGCGGCACCTGGAAGGAGGCCGAGCTGCTCGAGGTGCCTGAGGCGGAGGGCCCTCCGCCGCACCCGCGTGAGCCGCTTCACCCCCTCGATCCCGGCTCGAGCGTGACTCCCGAGGAGCCCGAGTGAGCGAGACGCGCCTCCTCCTCAAGAACATCGATGAGCCGGACCTGCACACGATCGCCGTCTACGAGCGGCTCGGCGGCTACGCCTCCGCGCGCAAGGCGCTGCTCGAGATGGAGCCCGCGGCCGTGCTCCACGAGCTCGAGGCGTCCGGCCTGCGCGGTCGCGGCGGCGCCGGCTTCTCGATGGGGAAGAAGGCCAGCTTCATCCCGAAGAGCACGATGGACAAGTACCTCTGCTGCAACGCGGACGAGTCCGAGCCCGGCGCCTTCAAGGATCGCCTCTTGATGCAGAAGAACCCTCACCTGCTGGTGGAGGGCTGCATCATCGGCGCGATCGCCGCGGGCGCGAACAAGGGCTTCATCTTCATCCGCGGCGAGTACGAGCTCCAGGCGGACATCCTCGACGCCGCCGTCGCCGAGGCCTACGGGAAGGGCTACCTCGGCGAGCGCATCCTCGGCTCCGAGCACTCCTTCGACCTCGTCGTCCACCGCGGGAAGGGCGCGTACATCTGCGGCGAGGAGACCGGCCTGCTCGACGCGCTCGAGGGCAAGCGCGGCAACCCGCGGCTCAAGCCGCCGTTCCCAGCCAACCAGGGCCTCTACCAGGGGCCGACACTGATCAACAACGTCGAGACGCTCTGCAACACGCCGATCATCATCGAGAAGGGCGCCGAGTGGTATCACCGGCTCGGCGAGGGCAACTCGACCGGCACCAAGCTCGTCTCGGTGTCCGGCAACGTGCAGCGGCCCGGCAACTACGAAATCGAGCTCGGTGTTTCCGTCCGCGAGGTGATCTACGGCCTCGCCGGCGGCCCGCCCGATGGGCGCGAGATCAAGTGCTTCTTTCCAGGCGGCTCCTCGGCGCCGGTGCTGACCAAGGAGCACCTCGACGTGCCCTTCACCTACGAGGCGATGGCCGAGGCGGGCTCGATGCTCGGCACGGCGTCGGTGATCGTGGTCGACGAATCCCAGCCGCTCGTCCCGCTGGCCCTGCGGCTCGCGGAGTTCTACCGCCACGAGTCGTGCGGCAAGTGCGTCCCCTGCCGCGAGGGGACGAACTGGACGGTCAAGATGCTCGAGCGGCTCGACGAGGGCGAGGGCACTCCCATGGACCTCGACATCCTCGAGCAGGTCCAGGGCAACATCATCGGCAACTGCCTGTGCGTGCTCGGCGACTCGATGGCGATGCCGGTGGCGTCGATGCTCAAGCACTTCCGGCCCGAGTTCGAGCGCCACATGGAGGCCGCCCGTGAGCGGCGCGACCTGACTGCGATGCAGGCGATGGGCGCCGAGGAGCTCGGAGCCGAGGAAGACGTCGGTGCGCAGCCGGCCGAGCCGGCTGCTTCCGCAAAGGCCGGGGCGGGAGCCGCCTGACAATGGCGAGGCCCGAGAAGAACTGGATCACCTTCGAGATCGACGGTCGCGAGGTGCGCGCCGAGGGGGGCTCGATGCTCGTCGACGCCGCCAAGCAGGGCGACGTCGAGATCCCCTATTTCTGCTACGAGCCGAAGCTCGGGCAGCCCGTCGGCGCCTGCCGCATGTGCCTCGTCGAGATCGAGGGCATCCCCAAGCTCCAGACCTCCTGCTCGACTGCCGTGCGCGACGGCATGGTCGTGAACACGACCTCCGACCGCGTCAAGCACGCTCAGAACGCGGTCGTCGAGTTCCTGCTCGTGAACCACCCGCTCGACTGCCCGGTCTGCGACAAGGGCGGCGAGTGCCCGCTGCAGGACATCTCCTACGGCTGGGGCGCCGGCCGCTCGCGCTTCATCGAGCCCAAGCGCCATTTCAAGAAGCCGCTCGGGCTCTCGCCGCTGATCGCGATCGACCGTGAGCGCTGCATCCTCTGCTACCGCTGCGTGCGCTTCTCGCAGGAGATCGCCGAGGACTACCAGCTGGTCTTCCTCGATCGCGGCGACCACACCTTCGTGGGCACGCACGACGGTCACCCGTACGTGGCCCCCTTCAGCGGCAACATCATCGAGCTCTGCCCTGTGGGCGCGCTGACCTCGCAGGCCTACCGCTTCCGCGCCCGCCCCTGGGACATCGAGGACTCGGGCACCGTCTGCACGCTCTGCCCGTCACAGTGCAACGTCAAGCTCACGATCCGCGACGACACCAAGGTGGTGCGCGTGCTCGCGCGTGACAACGAGGAGGTCGACGACGGCTGGCTCTGCGACAAGGGCCGCTTCGGCTACCAGGCCTTCTCGTCGAGCGAGCGCATCACCGCGCCGCTGGTGCGCGACGGCGGCTTCCTGCGTGAGGTGTCGTGGGAGCGCGCGCTGTCCGACGCGGCCGCGGCCCTCAGGCGGTCGGGCGCCGCGACCGTCGCCCGTCTCGGCGGCAGCGCGACGAACGAGGAGGGCTTCCTGGCGCAGCACCTGCTGCGCAACGGGCTCGGCTCGCCGCACGTGACCGCCGGCGCCGCACCCTCGGGTGCCCACGCCCGCATCCTTGCGCGCCCCGACCTGTCCGCTCGCGTGACTGACATCGACCACGCCGACGCCATCCTCGTGCTCGACACCGAGCTCGTCGACGAGGCGCCGATCCTCGACCTGCGCGTGCGCAAGGCGGTGCGCCGCAACCACGCCCGCCTGGTCGTCGCCTCGAGCCGCCCGTCGACGCTCGACCCGAACGCCTCGGCCTCGCTGCGCTTCGCGCCCGGCGCGGCGGAGGCAGCGCTCGCCGCGCTGGCGGCCGCGCTCGGCTCCCCGCGCGCCGGCTCGCTCTCGCTCGACGAGCTCGCCGCCAGGGCGGGTGCGGCACGCGGGATCAGTGCCGGGCGGCCGCAGTCGGACGGCGTGCCGGCGCCGCCCTCGACCGCGGTGGGTCCCATGCAGCCGCCGGACGCGATCCGAGCCGCCGCCGAAGTCCTGCGCCAGGCCGGTGACGTGGTGGTGATCTGGGGCGAGCGGGTCTTCTCGGGAGAGCGCGGCGGCGATGCCGTCGAGGCGCTGCTCGCGGTGGCGGCCGCGCTCGGGATCGCCGACCGGGAGGAGTCCGGCCTGATTGCGATCCCCGAGAGCACCAACGGCCGCGGGCTGCGCGAGGTCGGCTGCTCGCCCGCGCTCGCTCCCGGACTGGCGGACGCCGCCGAGACGGGCGATCCCGACTCGGCCCGCGGGGCGCTGCTGCTCGTGGAGACGGAGCTGCCCGAGGCCGTGCTCGCGGAGGCCGCCTCCGTGATCGCCTTCGCAAGCTTCCGCAGCGAGGCTCTGGACGAGGAGGCGGACGTGGTATTCCCGGCGGAGATCTACGCCGAGAAGGAGGGCACGGTCACCCATCCCGACGGCCGCCTCCAGCGCGTGCGCCAGGCGCTTGGCCACGCGGGCGAGGTGCGCGCCGGCTGGCAGGTGCTGGCCGAGCTCTGCGAGCGTGCCGGGGCCGGGCTCCCTGTGCGAAGCGGCTCCGAGGTCACCGCGCTGATCGCCGAGCAGGTGCCTATCTACGCCGGCCTCACCCTGGACGCGATCGGCGGCCTCGGCGTCCGCTGGCAGGAACACGACGGCGCCACGGCGCTCACGGCCGAGGAGATCTCGAGCGAGCGGCTGGCCGATCCGCCGCCGGCACCCGAGGGCGGCTTGCGCGCGATCCGCGTGCCGACGCTCTGGAGTGGTCCCGAGATCGAGCAGTCCCCGTCGCTGCGCTTCCTCTCGGTGGACGGCCGCGCCGAGCTGTCGGTGGACGACGCTCGTGAGCTCGGGCTCGAGAGCGGCGACGAGGTCGAGCTGAACGTCGGCGGCGCGCGGGCCGGCGCCCAGGCGACCGTCCGGTCCGGGGTGCCGAACGGCTGCGTCTTCGTGGCCGGTGCCGACCTGCCCGACGGGCCGGTCGAGCTCAGGCCCGCGCGAGCCGGAGCGGCGGTGGCCTGATGCCAGCGCCCCCGATGGAGTCGGTGCTGGTGCTGGTCGTCAAGTCGATCATCATCTTCATCGTCTTCCTGCAGATCGTGCCGATCCTCCTGCTCGGCGAGCGCAAGATCCTGGGCCGCTTCCAGTCCCGCATCGGCCCCAACCGCGTCGGCTGGAAGGGCGTCCTGCAGCCGGCCGCGGACGTGCTCAAGCTGCTCTCCAAGGAGGCCTTCACGCCCGCCACCGCGGTGCCTTGGATGATGGCCATCGCGCCGGTGATCTCGGTGACCACAGCGGTCGCCACGATGGCGATCATCCCCTTCGGGCCGGTGGGCGCCTGGGGCGGCGATTTCGGGCTCTACGGCATGGATGTGTCGATCGGGGTCCTCTACTTCTTCGCGTTCGGCTCGCTCGCCTTCTACGGCACGATGCTCGGCGGCTGGTCGTCGGGCTCGAAGTACTCGTTCCTCGGCGCCATGCGCGCCGCGGCGCAGCTGATCTCCTACGAGGTGGCGCTCGGCCTCTCGCTGCTCGGCGTGGTGATGACCGCGGGCTCGATGTCGCTCGTCGACATCGTCGAGGCGCAGGACTCGATGTGGTATGTGCTGCCGCAGTTCGTCGGCTTCTGCATCTTCATGGTGGCCGGCTTCGCTGAGACGGCGCGCCCGCCGTTCGACCTGCCGGAGGGCGACGCGGAGATCGTCGGCGGCTACAACACCGAGTTCGGCGGGATGCGCTTCGGCTCGTTCTTCATGGCCGAGTACATGGAGATCCTCGTGATCTCGGCGATCGCGTCGGCCTGCTTCCTCGGCGGCTGGCACGGCCCCGGGCCGATCGCCCTGGCACCGCTCTGGATGCTGATCAAGATCATCCTGGGCGCCCTCTTCTTCATCTGGATCCGCGCCTCGCTCCCGCGCCTGCGCTACGACCAGCTGATGTCGTTCGGCTGGAAGATCCTGCTCCCGCTCGCGACCCTGAATGTCCTCGCGACCGCAATCGTCCTGGTGGTGACCTAGGTGGCCACCAACCTGGAGGTGACCACTTAGTGCCGACCGACTGGAAGAGCGCCGCGAAGCCGATCTCGCGCGGCCCCGAGCCCGGCGGTGCGGGCGCCGTCTATCGCGTCTTCGGAGAGACGCTGCGCGGCCTCAAGACCACCTTTGGACGCGTGGTGGAGGGCCACTACGTGATCCAGTACCCCGAGGAGAAGACGCCTGTCTACCCGCGCTTCCGCGGCCGCCACAAGCTCCACCGCTTCGAGGACACGGGGCTCGAGAAGTGCGTCGGCTGCTCGCTCTGCGCGGCGGCGTGCCCGGCCAAGTGCATCCGCGTGGTGGCCGCCGAGAACACGCCGGAGGAGCAGGTGTCCGCCGGCGAGCGCTACGCGGCGGTCTACGAGATCAACATGGCGCGCTGCATCTTCTGCGGCTACTGCGAGGTGGCCTGCCCGTTCGACGCGATCACGATGGGAAACGACTATGAGCTGGCCGACTACGGCCGCTCGGACCTGATCTTCACGAAGGAGATGCTGCTGGCCGACCCGCCCGAGCACACGCCGCTGCGGCGCGAGGGCGAATAGGGCCGGGCCATGTGGTTCGAGCAGGTCATGTTCTTCATCGCGGCGCTCGGGGCTCTGGCCGGGGCGCTTGGGGTGGTCCTGCTCCGCAACCCGTTCTACTCGGTGCTCTCACTGGTGGGGCACCTGATCGCGCTGGCGGTGCTGTTCCTCCTGCTGCACGCCGAGTTCCTGGCGGCCGCGCAGGTCGTGGTCTACGCGGGCGCCGTGATGGTGCTCTACCTGTTCGTGGTGGCCTACATCGGCGGGGCCGACGAGCCGCTCGGTCCTGAGGGAGGGGCGCTCGCGCGGCTCGGCCCGGTGTTCGCCGCCGCGGTCGGGATCGAGCTGTGCATCGCCTTCGCCGCGAGCGGGCTCGAAGCGCTCGACTCACAGGGCGCCGAGATCGGCCTGGGATTCGGAACCCCGGGTCAGATCGGCCAGCTGCTCCTGACCCGCTTCCTGGTGGCTTTCGAGGCCGCCTCGTTCCTGCTGCTGGTGGCCGCGGTGGGCGCGATCGTGCTGGCCCGCAGGCGGCGCGGGCTCGAGGAGGAGGGGCCGACCGTGGGACCGATCGACCGCGGCCCGCGCGAGAATGCTGTCGAGCAGGCCCCGCGCGGCCCAAGTGACGCCGAGGTAATGGACGTGAGGGTCTAGTGGTCGCTCCTGTCAGTCCTGACCCGTTTGGCGGCTGCAAGTCTTCGCCTGGCGGCGTCCCCGCTCGCCGAAATAGCGCTGCTATTCCGGCTTCGCGGCTCCTTGCCATGCTCGACTTTCGCTCGCCAAAGCGGGCCAGTACTTCCAGGAGAGACCACTAGTGGACGTCATCTGGTACCTCGTCCTGTCCGCGTTCATCTTCGTGATCGGCGCCGCCGGCGTGCTGACTCGCCGCAACCCGCTCGTGGTGCTGCTCTGCCTCGAGCTGATGCTGAACGCGGGCAACCTGGCGCTGGTCGCGTTCTCGCGCATGCACGGCGGCGAGGCCGGCCAGGTCTTCGCCCTGATCGTGATGGTGATCGCCGCCTGCGAGGTCGTGATCGGCCTGGGGATCATCGTCGCGATGTACCGCAACCGGCTCCCCATCGACGTCGACGAGATGTCGGAGCTCCGAGGGTGAGCGCCACCTCCTACGGCTGGCTCGTGCTCGCCTTCCCGGTCGCCGGGCTTCTCGTGATCTCGCTCGGCTCGAGGTGGCTGCCGGGGCGGACGGCGGGCTGGATCGGGAGCGCCGCGATCCTCGGCTCGTTCCTGGCATCGATCGGCGCGCTCGTCGAGATGCAGGACCTCCCCGCCGAGGAGCGGCACCTGGTCGACGTCGCCTGGACCTACGCGGCGACCGCCGGCTTCAGGGCCGACGTCTCGATCCTGATCGACCCGCTGTCGGTGTTCATGTGCCTCGTCGTCAGCGGCGTGTCGTTCCTGATCCACGTCTACTCGGTCGCCTACATGGGCGGGGACCGCGGCTACGCGCGCTTCTTCGCCTACCTCAACTACTTCGTCTTCTCGATGCTGCTGCTGGTCCTGGCGGCGAACTTCGTGCTGCTGATCGTGGGCTGGGCGTTCGTCGGCGCGGCCTCCTACCTCCTGATCTCGTTCTGGTACCGGCGCGGCACTGCCACCTACGCCGGCATCAAGGCGTTCGTGATGAACGTGATCGGCGACGTCGGCCTGGTGATCGCCGCCTTCCTGCTCCTGAACGAGACCGGCCAGCTCGACTACCTAGGGGTGTTCGAGCGCGCGCCGGAGGTCTTCGAACAGAACGACCCGACGATCGTCTGGGCCTGCCTGCTGATCCTCGTCGGCGCCTTCGCTAAGTCGGCCCAGCTGCCGCTCCACACCTGGCTTCCGGACGCAATGGAGGGCCCCACCCCCGTCTCCGCCCTGATCCACGCGGCCACGATGGTCACCGCCGGCGTGTACCTGATCGCGCGCACCTTCCCCCTGTTCGACCTCGCGCCGACCGCCGCTGACATCAGCGCCGTGATCGGCACCGCGACGCTCGTCTTCGCCGCCACGGTGGCGCTCGTGGTGACCGACCTCAAGCGCGTCATCGCCTACTCGACTATGTCGCAGATCGGCTACATGGTCCTCGGCGTGTCGGTGGCCGCGTACAGCGCGGGCCTCTTCCACCTGATGACGCACGCCTTCTTCAAGGCCCTGCTCTTCATGGGAGCCGGCTCGGTGATCGGCGCGATGGCGGGCATCCAGGACATGGACCGTATGAGCGGCTTCCGCAAGGCGATGCCGTTCACCTTCATCACCTTCACCTGCGGCGCGCTCGCGCTCGCGGCCTTCCCGTTCACATCGGGCTTCTTCTCGAAGGACGAGATCCTCGCCTTCACCTTCAACCGCGGCGGCGGCTTCGTGATCCTGGGGATCGCGGGCTACCTGGCGGCCGCCCTCACCGCCTTCTACGCCTTCCGGATGGTCTTCCGCGTGTTCCTGGGAGACGCCGCGCCGGAGGCCAAGGAACTCGAGGAGGGGCACATCGCCCACGGCGAGCCGATGAACCCGATGACGCTCGAGCCCGAGGACACCGACGTCGGCTTCCCGGGGCCAGAGCATCAGATCGCGGAGCGCTCCTGGCCGATGAGATTCGCGATGGCGCCGCTCGCTGTGCTCGCGCTGGTGGCCGGCGTGGTCGGCATCCCCGGCGTGACCGACACGCTCGAGCACTTCCTCGAGCCGACCTTCGAGGAGTCGGCCTACGCCGCCGACCACCCGAGCACCAGCGCCGAGTGGGTCGGCCTTGCCGCCGGCGGGATCATCTCGATCGCGTCGATCTACGTCGCCTACGTCTTCTTCATTCGCCGCCGCGGGATCACGCTCGAGCTACGCGACCGCTACCGGAGGCTGCACGACTTCCTCGAGCACAAGTGGTACTTCGACGAGCTGTATGACGCGGTCTTCGTTCGTCCTACCGCCACCCTCGGGAGCTTCGGTAGGCGCGTGGTCGAGACCGACTTCGTGCAGGGCTTCATCGTCGGCGGCGCCACCGGGATCGTGCGAGTCGGGACCTCCTTCGCGCGCGCAATCCAGACCGGCTATCTGCGCGCGTACGCGCTGCTGCTGATGCTCGGCGCGGCCGGGCTCCTCCTCTACTTCCTCATCTCCGCCTCGTGACCATCCACCTGTCGATCATCCTCTTCCTCCCGCTGGCGACAGGCGTGATCGGCGCCCTGCTGCCGCGCGGGATGGCGCGCTGGGCGGTGCTCGCGGGCACGGTCGCGGTGCTCGCCTACGCGATCGTGCTGCTCTTCGACTTCGACTCTGGCGCGCGCGGCCTGCAGTACGTGACCGACGACGAGTGGATCCCCGAGCTCGGCATCCGCTACCAGCTCGGGATCGACGGCCTGAACCTGTTCATGGTCGTGCTGACTGCGATCTCGTGGGTCGCCTGCACGCTCGTGGCCGCCTTCCGCGAGCAGGAGCGCGCCAAGCTCTTCTTCTTCCACATGGCGCTCGCCGAGACCGCGGTGCTCGGCGCCTTCCTGGCCCAGGACCTGGCGCTCTTCATCATCTTCTTCGACCTGATGCTCGTGCCCTTCTACTTCCTGATCGGAGGCTGGGGCACGGGCGACCGCGTCCGCGCCACGACCATGTTCGTGATCTACACGCTGGTCGGCTCGCTGCTGATGCTCGGCGCGGCGATCGCCCTCGGCGTGCTCGCCACTCCCGACGGGGGCGAGCTTTCGTTCTCGCTCGCCGTCCTCGAGGAGCGCTCGGTCCCCGAGGGCTCGCAGCAGTGGATCGTGCTGCTGTTCGCGCTCGCCTTCTTCGTCAAGGCGCCGCTCTTCCCGCTGCACGGATGGGTGCCGGAGACCTACCGCTCCACCTCGATCCCGGTGCTCGCGCTGCTCTCGGCCGTGCTGTCGAAGGTGGGCGTCTACGGCTTCCTGCGCATCGTGCTGCCGGTGATGCCGGAGGGCTCCCAGCACTGGCAGGAGCTCTTCATCATCGTCGCCGTCTTCTCGATCCTGTACGGCTCGATCCTCGCCTTCTCGCAGGACAACATCCGGCTGGTCGTGGCCTACTCGTCGATCGCCCAGCTCGGATTCATCGTGCTGGGGATCTTCGCGCTCGAAGACAAGGGGGCGCAGGGCGCCGTTTTCCAGATGCTCAACCACGGCCTCGTCGTGGTGCCGCTCTTCCTGATCATCGGCGTGATCGCGATGCGGGCGGGAGGAAGCCAATTGGTCGAGCAGCTCGGCGGCATGGCCTTCCGGGCGCCGGTGCTCGCGGCGCTGTTCCTGATCACGACCTTCGCCACACTCGCCATGCCCGGTTCGGCCAACTTCATCGGCGAGATCCTGGTGCTGTTCGGCGCCTTCGAGGACAAGCTCGTCTATGGGCTCGTGGCGAGCATCGGCGTGGTGCTGGCGTCGGTCTACATGATCCGGCTCTTCCAGCGCACCATGCACAACCGCGTCGGGCCCAAGGTGCGCTCGAGCGAGATCGACGGCCTCCACTTCGCCGCGATCGCGCCGCTCGTGGCCGTGATCGTCGCGCTGGGCGTGTACCCGAACTTCGTGGTCGAGCGCACCGAGCGCTCCACCGTCGACAAGATCCAGGCGGCGCGGGCGCTCAGCTCCCAGGCCGAGGTCTCGGTGATCAAGTGAGCCTGCTCGCCCAGGTCCAGGCTCCGGAGATCAGCTACAAGCTGCTCTCGCCTGTCATCGCACTCGTCGGCGGATGCGTGGTCGTGATGATGGTCGGTCTGCTGCGCTCGCCGTTCGTGCGCCAGACGCTGGTGCCAGCGCTGACGGCGGTGTCGATTCTTATCGCGGTCGGTCTGACGATCTGGATCTGGGACCCCGGCGACACCAATCCGATCATCGAGGGCGCGCTCGCCATGGACACGCTCACGCTCGGGCTCTCGATGCTCTTCTACGTGGCCGGGCTCGTGGCGATCCTGCTCTCGCTGCGCGCCGACGCCACGCGCGTGGCCGGCCAGGGCGAGTACTACTCGCTGCTGCTCGGCTCGATCACCGGCATGGTGGTGCTGGCGGGGGCCGAGAACCTGATCACGCTCTTCATCGGCATCGAGCTGCTGTCGATCCCGCTCTACGTGCTCTGCGCCACCGAGCTGTTCAAGCGCGAGTCGCTCGAGTCCGGGCTCAAGTATCTGGTGATCGGCTCGGTCGGCTCGGCGACGCTGCTGTACGGGCTCGCGCTCGTCTACGGCGCGACGGGCTCGATGCAGTTCGAGGGCATCGCGTCCGCGCTCGGCGGTGACGAGCTGTCCGCCACCGACCCGCTGCTCCTGACCGGTATCGCGCTGACGATCACGGGCCTCGCCTTCAAGGCGTCGGTGGCGCCCTTCCACCAGTGGACGCCGGACGTCTACCAGGGCGCCCCCACCCCGATCACGACGTTCATGGCGGTCGCGACCAAGGCCGCGGCGTTCGCGATCATGCTGCGGCTTTTCGGCCACGCGCTCGCGCTGTCGCAGCTCGAATGGGCGCCGGCGCTCGCGGTGCTCGCCGCCACGACGATCGTGATCGGCAACGTCGGCGCGATCGCTCAGCGCTCGCTCAAGCGCATGCTCGCCTGGTCGAGCATCGCGCAGGCCGGCTACCTGCTGGCCGGCGTGGTCGTGGGCACCAACCTCGGCGTGCAGGCCACGGCCTTCTATCTCGCCGTCTACCTGCTGATGAACGTCACGGCGTTCGCGGTGGTGGTGGCGCGCGAGCGCGTCTCCGGGCACGGCGACGACCTCGCCTCCTTGGAGAACCTCGGCCAGAGCCACCCCTGGCTCGCGTGGCCGATGACGATCGCGATGCTCTCGCTCGCCGGCTTCCCGGCCACCGGCGGCTTCATCGGCAAGTTCTTCCTGATCGACGCCAGCGTGGACGGCGACTACACCTGGCTCGGCATCGCGATCGTGATCGGCTCGATCATCTCGCTCGTCTACTACCTGCGCGTGGTGGCGGCCATGTGGATGGGCCGCTACGAGATCGAGCTGCCGTCGGTGCCGCCGCGCCGCGTCAAACCCGTCTCGGGCTGGTCGCCCGAGGCCGACACACGCGCCCAGCCCGAGGTGGCCGCGGTGGCGATCGTCTTCGCAGCCGCCACGATCCTGTTCGGCCTCTGGCCGGACCCGCTGTTAGACGTCGCCGGCGACGTGGGCAGCGCGCTGGGGACTTTGCGTTAGCTCGCGGCCCCTCTCGCATCTCCTTCGGGTGGCGCCGGGTCGGTCTCGCGATGGGGCTGGGGAAGAGGGAGTGGCTCGTCGGCCGTGGCGCCCCGGACGTCGATCGAAGATCGTTCGGCCACACCGTTCGGGAAAGCGCGAGCTGTCCTGGAATGGTGGGCCAGGAGGCCATCAGGGCAGGATGGATGCGCCAAGTCCCGCATGGGAGCCTCCCCGCTGCCGATATAGATCCGGGAACGTCGGAATCAGCCGAAGATTGTTTGCCGGGAGCGTCGCAGTGGCCGCCGTCCACGACCCCTTCCCCCAGCCCTGACCCGGCCGGCGGAGATGCTGGCCCGCCGCCCCGAGGCCCTGACCGGCCCGTTACGCTGCCGCGTAAGCCACCGAGGGAGAACGGAGCATGAGCGAGAACCTGGCCCGAATCCTGACCGAGACCGCCGCCGAGCATGGAGACAGGACCGCCTTCAAGCTCGACGACATCGAGCTGAGCTACACGATGCTCGACGAGACGAGCGCGCGCGTGGCCGCTCTCCTCAGGCAGAAGGGCGTCGAGCCCGGCGAGCGGGTCGGCCTGATGCTCCCCAACGTGCCCTACTTCCCCGCGATCTACTACGGGATCCTGCGCGCCGGCGCGGTCGTCGTCCCGATGAACGTGCTCTTGAAGGAACGCGAGGTGAATTTCTACCTCGGGGACTCGGGAGCCAAGCTCCTCTTTGCTTGGCATGACTTCGCCGACGCCGCCGAGACGGGCGCCGCCGACGCGGGCGCCGAGTGCATCCTGGTCAAGCCGGGTGAATTCGAGCAGCTGCTCGTCGCCCAGGAGCCGGATCGCGAGCTGGCCGACCGCGCGGGCGACGACACGGCGGTGATCCTCTACACGTCGGGCACCACCGGCAAGCCCAAGGGAGCCGAGCTCACTCACGAGAACCTGCACAGGAACTGCGCATCGACCTCGGTGTCGCTGGCCGGGTTCACCCACGAGGACGTGCTGCTGGGGGCGCTTCCGCTGTTCCACTCCTTCGGCCAGACCTGCACGATGAACGGCGCTGTCTCCGTCGGGGCCACAGTGACGATGATCCCGCGCTTCGATCCGGAGAAGGCGCTCGAGATTCTCGGCCGCGACGGCGTGACCGTCTTCCAGGGCGTGCCGACGATGTACAACGCGATGCTGCACGCGAACGGCGCCGATTCCGCGGACGCCTCCACGCTGCGGCTCTGCATGTCGGGTGGCGCGGCAATCCCGGTCGAGCTGATCCGTGGCTTCGAGGAGAAGTTCGGCTCCCCGATCCTGGAGGGCTACGGGCTGTCCGAGACCTCGCCCGTCGCGTCCTTCAACCATCCGGACAGGGAGCGCAAGCCGGGCTCGATCGGTACCCCGATTGAGGGCGTCGAGATGCAGGTCTGGGACGAGCAGGGCAACGAGCTGCCCCAGGGCGAGGTCGGCGAGATCGTGATCCGCGGCCACAACATCATGAAGGGCTACTGGGAGCGGCCCGAGGCGACCGCCGAGGCGATCAACAGTGACGGCTGGTTCCGCACCGGCGACATGGCCAAGGTGGACGAGGACGGCTACTTCTTCATCGTCGACCGCAAGAAGGACCTGATCATCCGCGGCGGCTACAACGTCTACCCGCGCGAGGTCGAGGAGGTCCTATACGAGCACCCGGCGATCCAGGAAGCGGCAGTCGTCGGCGTCCCCGACGACGCCCTCGGCGAGGAGGTCGGCGCCGCGGTCGTGCTCAAGGAGGGCGGGTCGCTCGACGCTCAGGAGGTCAAGACGTACGTGAAGGAACAGGTGGCGGCCTACAAGTACCCGCGCAAGGTGTGGTTCGTGGACGAGCTGCCCAAGGGCCCGACCGGCAAGATCCTCAAGCGCGAGATCGAGGTGCCCGAACAGGTGAAGACCGGGACGGAGGCGTAGTTCGGGCGGGCCGGCCGGCTGGCCGGCCCCGCAGCATCACCCGTCGGTGATCTTGACGACGAGGCGGCCGGTCAGGACCTTCGTGCCGCCGGTGACGCCGCTCCGCTCGCCGGTGGGCTCGCGGATCACGGGGGGCGACTCGCCGGTCAGCGCCGACTCGTCCACCGTTGCGAGCCCCTCGACGACCGTTCCGGTGGCAGGGATCACCTCCCCGGAGTCGACCACGACCACGTCGCCGCGACGCAGTGCCGCAGCCGGCTTCTCGCCGCCGTCGCGCAGCCGGGCGGTCGTCTCCGGGCGCATCGTGGGTCAAGCGTAGATGGAACGGCGGCTCCTGGGGCCGGGAGGTCGCGGCTACTGTTCGAGGGATGCTGGTGGCGGTGTTCGGCGACGCGCACGCGCACGCCGAGGCGCTGGAAGCGGTGATCCGCGCGGCGGAGAGCAGCGGCGTGCAGGAGCTCTGGTCGCTCGGGGACATGGTCGGGGGCGGCCCGGACCCGGAGCACGTCGTGCGCCTGACCCGCGAGCGCTGCGCGGTCGCGCTGATGGGCAACCACGACTACGCCGGCACTGGTGCGGTCGATCCCCTGCGGTTCGGGGCGCCGGGATCCGCCGCCGTGCGCTCGATCGAGCTGGCGCGTGAGCGCCTGACCGCCGCGGACGTCGAGTGGCTTCGATCGCGCAAGCCGGCGGCACGCCGCGAAGGCGTGCAGTGCTGGCATGGCAGTCCTCGCAACGCCGTCCACGAGTACGTCGGCTCGTCCAACGCGGGAGCCTGCCTCGCCGTCCAGCGCGCCGAGCTCGGGCTCGTCGGTCACACACACGTCCCGGCCGCGTGGCTCCAAACCCCCGGCGGCGCCCGTGGGGCCAAGATCCGCCCCGAAGTGCCGCTCGACCTCTCAACCGGCAGGTGGCTCTTGAACCCGGGCGCGGTCGGCGCACCCGCGCTGCGTCGGTCCGGCTGGTGGCATGAGCTGGATCTCCAGGCCGCCGAGGGGGCATTCTGGCTGCTGCTCGACCTGGCCGAGCGCATCGCGGTGTGGCGGCGCACACCCTTTGACCCGGCCCCCGCGCGCGGCCGTGCCGAGGCACTCGGGCTAGTCGAGATGAAGGCCGCGACCTAGAGCGACCCCGTCGCTGACGGTTTGGGACTTCAGCACGGGGTTGGTCTCCGCCGGCCGGGTTAGGGCTGGGGAAGGGGTATGTGGACCACGGCCGCCGCGGCTCCCGGGGCAAACAATCTTCGGCTGATCCCGGCCGCTCCCGAATCTGCATCGGCACCGGGTCAGCCCCAACGCTGAAGCCGGCGCCACCATGCTGACTTTGCCCGCTCCTGGCGGTCAAAGTCAGGAAAGCTCGCGCTTCACCGGCGCAACGGCCGAACGATCTTCGATCGCGTCCTGGCCAGGCGCGGCCGACGAACAACACCCCCTTACCCAGCCCATACGCGAGACCGACCCGGCGCCACCCGGCCGAGCAACCTAGAGCTCGTCGCCCAGCCTCACCACGATCAGCTCCACGTCGTCGGGCCGGTCGCGCGCGATCCAGCGGCCGTCGCTGCCTGGGTAGTTGTTGTCGTTCGCGATCAGGAGACGGTCGTCGTCGAGCACCGCGAGGCTCTCCACCGATTGCAGCGGGAACGAGAACGGGTCGCCGACGCCGAACTCGCCGGGCCGCGCCGGCAGCGAGACCCCGTGCGGGTCGCGGATCGCCAGCAGGTCGAGCACCAGGCGCTTCTCGAGATAGCCGTCTGAGTCAGTGCGGCGCAGGTCGATCAGGGGGCGACTGGACCCCGGGCAGCGGGATCGGCGCCTCGAGCACCCGGCCGCTCGCGTCGGTGTGCAGCAGGAAGGGTCCGAACTCCTCGCCGAACCACAGGTCGCCGTCTTCTGTGCGCCGCACCGACTCGAGGTCGAAGTCCGCGCCGGTCAGCAGCCGGTCGGGCCGCGTGAGCGGGAAGTTCACGTGCCCATCGGGGTCGCGCAGCTGAATGAAGCCGAGCACGTCGACCTCGCCGCTGCCGCGCCGCGCGGTCCTGAAGTGTGGGCGGATCCGGTACAGGCGGAGCAGGAAGTCGGCTGAGTTGTTCTTGGCTCCGTAGCCGTTGTCGGGCATGCCGTAGAACGTGTCGCCCGGCCCATCCAGCACCGCCGAGAAGCCGGGGATGGGCTGCCCCGGGAACGGAGGCGTAACGCCGTTGTTGGGAGCGACGGCGGCGCCCGAGGGCGGCCCGGGCTGGTATGCGTCCGAGGGCAGGATGGCCCGGGCGAGGAGCTGGGGCTCGCCGTCGCCGGACTTGCCGCCGCCGCGCGAGCGGACCGCCGTGTCGGCATTGTCGGAGAAGAGACCGTCCACGCCGAGATCGAAGAACTGCTCGTACTCGGAGCGGGCGTCGCCGTAGGCCGCCGGGTCCGTCGAAGAGCGCAGCTCGAGCGGCAGGAAGGTGTTCTCGTTGCGGAACGTGTACGGGTGGACAAGGAGGCCGGCGTCGTGGGCGTCGTCCACGAACGACGTGGGCGGGAGCGAGCTGCCGGCGGCGTCGCGCGGGACTATGTAGTCCTTCGACGGCCCGACGCCGTCGGCGTAGCGCGCGATGTCGCTCAGGCCGCCCGGCGTCGCCATGGCGGCGTAGGTGCGCGGATCGCCGGAGACGGTGAAGTCGTAGGGACGTGCCGATGGCGCGCCCAGCAGCTGAACGAGCGGGACCCTCAAGTCCTCGTCCAGGGCCTTCAGGTTGCCCACCTCGAACGACTGCACGAACACCTTCGCGCCCTTACGGTTGAGCCCGTTGCGATTCAGGAGGCGCACGAGCGGCTCCTCGAGCGGCAGCCCGATTTCGCGGAAGTAGGTCGGATGCTTGGTCTCCGGGTAGATGCCGATCGGGCGCCCGAGCTCCTTCGAGAGGCGCTTTGTCAGGTCGACCACCTCCTGGAACGTGGGCACCTCGAAAAGGCCGTCGTAGACGGTGTTGCGCGGCCGCAGCGCCGGGATACGCTCCTTTGCGCGCAGCGTCTTCAGCTCCGCCAGTGTGAAGTCCTCGGTGAACCAGCCGGTGAGGGAGACGCCGTCGATCACCTTGGTCGTGCGGCGGCCGGCGAACTCCGGGCGCGTGGCCACGTCGGTCGTGCCCGAGATCTCGTTCTCGTGCCGCGCGACGAGCACGCCGTCCTTGGTCGAGACCACGTCGGGCTCGACATAGTCCGCTCCCAGCCGCGCGCCCAGCTCGTAAGAGGCAAGCGTGTGCTCCGGGCGGTATCCGGAGGCCCCGCGGTGGGCGATCACCAGGGGCTTCGCCTGCTTGTCTCGCCGCTGTTCGCCGTCTCCACGGGCAATCGACGTGCCGGAGAACGCGGCGACGAGCAGAAGGGTGGCTGCGACTGGGCGACTGGGCTTCATGCGCAGCATGGTTCCCAGGCCCATGGGGGGCCTTGTTAACAGCGCGTGGGCGGCCCGTTAAGACCCCGTGATGCCCGGAGGCAGCCCGGTCGTAAGCTAGCCTGCGGCCCTCGTGATGGGCTTGCGGGGCGGCTTCACAAGACGAGGGCTTTTCGGTGCCGGCGCGAGCGGCGCCGCCGTGCTCGCCGCTTCCGCGTGCGGCGACGACTACTTCGAGCCGGCCACCGACCACGCGAAGGACGCGCCCAACGTCCTGCTGCTCTTCACCGACTCCACGCGCGCGGACTACATCTCGTACTACAACCCGGACTCGCTCGCCAAAACCCCGAACATCGACGCGCTCGCCAAGGACTCGCTCACGTTCTCGCACGCGGTGCCCGAGGCGATGCCGACCGGTCCCGCCCGGCGCGCGCTCCTCACCGGGGTCCGCTCCTTCCCGTTCCGCAACTACGTGCCCACCAAGGGACTGCCGGTCGGGCCGGGCTGGATCCCGATCCCTGACTTCCACCCGATCGTGACCGAGGTGCTCGGCGAGGCCGGCGTCGAGACCGCCTACTGCACGGACAACCCCTTCCTGATCGGCCCCCGCTTCGCGAACTTCCGCCGCACCGTCGACTGGATCAAGCCGAGCTTCTCCCAGGGCGCCTACCGCTTCCTCAACAAGCCCTTCAAGCGGCCCGCCACGCGCTCTACGATCGAGCGCTACCTGCTTCCCGAGCTCTCCGACAGCGTGGAGGTCGGCCGCCTGCGGGCGATGGCGGGCTGGAACTCGATCTACCGCGACTCGGACGGCGACTATCCCACCGCCCGCGTCGTGCGTGCCGGTCTGCGCCTGCTCGATGACTTGAAGGAGGAGGGCAAGCCCTTCTTCCTCGGCATCGACGCGTTCGACCCGCACGAGCCGCTCGACGCGCCGCGGACCTACCAAGCGCGCTACAGCTCCGAGCCGAAGGGCATCGAGAGGCAGGGCATCACGCCGATCCAGCCGTTCGAGACCCCCTACTCGTGGGTGATCGACGTGGACGTCGACGACGAGACGATCGAGCGAGTGCGCCAGCTGTACGCCGCCGAGATCGAATTCGTGGACGAGTGGGTCGGGCGCCTCATGAACGAGCTCGAGCGCCAGAAGCTCCTCGACAACACCGTGATCATGTACATGTCCGACCACGGCCTGACGCTCGGCGAGCACGGTGTGCTCGGCAAGCACGCTGCGCGTGCCCAGTGGCACGTCTACCACGTGCCCTGCATGATCCGGCACCCGGAGGGCAAGCGCGCCGGCGACACCAGCGACTTCTTCGCGTCGACCCATGACCTCCCCCGCACGGCGCTGTCGTTCATGGGCGTTCGCGCCCCCGGGTTGATGTCCGGCGAGGACCTGTCGGTGTTCTTCGACGGGCGCGAACCGCCGCCGCGCCCTTACTTCACCTCGTGCTACGACGACCACGTCCTCGCGGGCGATCTCAACTGGTTCCTGCTCGCCGACAGCGAGGGGATGCGCAAGCGCCTCTACGACAGGTCGAAGGACCCGCAGGAGCTGACCGACGTGGCCGCCGAGCATCCCGAGATCGTGGACCAGCTCTGGCGTGTGCTCGAGGACGAGGCGGGCGGCACGCTGCCCCAGTTCGGTGCCAAGGGCGCGAAGGCGGTGATCGGCGGGTGAGGTGGATCCCATCCCCTGCGCAGCCGGCCGAGCCGGCTGCTTCGGCGCTCACGCGGCGGACTCTCCTGCGGCGCGGCGGCGCCGGCGCGGCGGGCGCGGGCCTGTTCGGCATGGCCGGGCTGCCGGCCGCCGCGGTGGCTCAGGAGGACGAGGGCTCCGGGCGCAACGCCGTGCTGGTCGTGCTGCCGCTCGTGCGCCAGGACCACGTCGACGCGTTCGAGGGCGGCTCGCCCGCGAAGACGCCGAACCTCAACGACCTCGTGGGCGATTCGCTGCGCTTCGACCGCGCAATACCCGAGTCGATGCCGGGGCTGCCCATGCGGCGCGCGCTCATCACGGGCACGCGCTCCTACCCGTTCCGCGACTGGAAGCGCACCGAGGGGCTTGCGGCGATTCCGGGCTTCAACCCGATCTGGGACCACCAGCCGGTCTTGACGGAGACCCTGCGCGGTCACGGCGTGACGACCGCATACGTGAGCGACAACCCCATTCTGAGCGGGCCGCGCTGGCCGGATGTCAAGCGTGCGGGCGCGCCCGCCGGCGCCCCGGGCCGCGCCCCCGGCATCGAGTCGGACCTGCTGCCCGCGATCCGGGGCCAGACCCAGGCGGCTGCGCGCACTTTCCGCGCGGGCATCCGCGAGCTCCGCGGCCTCGCCCGCGAGACGCCGTTCTTCCTCGCCATCGACCCGTTCGACCCCGCGGACGCCGCCCAGGCCCCGTTCGTGTACGTCAAGCCGGGCGAGGTCGAGGAGGAGGGCATCGGTCCGATGAACGGCCGGCTCGCCGAGCTCCGCTGGTCGGGCGACGACGAGGACCGGGTGCGCGACGCCTACAAGAAGCACGTCGAGGCCGTCGACGACGAGGTGGGGCGGCTGATGGACGCACTCTCCGATCTCGACCTGCTCGACTCCACGCTGCTGGTGGTGATCGGCGACCAGGGCATCGCCCTCGGCGAGCACGCCTTCCTCGGCATCGCAACGCCCACCTCCTACCGGCCGGCCTACGAGGTGCCCTTCCTCATCCGCCATCCCGACGGCGACGAGGGCGGCAACGACGTCGACTGGTACGCCACGACGCACGACGTGGCGCCCACGATCCTCTCCTTCATGGGCGCGACGATCCCGGGCAAGATGGGGGGCGAGGACCTGACCGCGCTCTTCGACGACGTCGACCAGGACGACCTCTACGACCGGCCCTTCAACGTTACGGCCGTCGGCTCCAACATCATCGTGCGCGACAGCCGCTGGCTGATGGTGGCCGACCGCGAGGAGATCGAGCGGCGGATGTACGACGACGACGAAGAGGTCGAGGATGACATCACTCGCTTCGAGGACGTCGCCAATGAGGATCCCGAGAAGCTGACCGAGCTGTCC
This sequence comes from uncultured Thermoleophilaceae bacterium, assembly GCA_963751835.1. Lineage (GTDB taxonomy): Bacteria > Actinomycetota > Thermoleophilia > Solirubrobacterales > Thermoleophilaceae > JACVRW01. The sequence goes on from CAVVWD010000017.1 coordinate 27,665, forward strand.
CAGGTCGCGCTGATGGTCGCCGGCGGGACGCTGCCCGAGTTCGGGCCCGACGGCGCGCTGCGGCCGACCCAGGAGCGCGGCGACGACGACGAGGACGACGACAGCATCCCCAACGACTTCGACCCGATCGACAACGACGAGCCCGAGGACGGCACCGAGCCCGAGGACTTCGAGTTCGACGGGCGCGTGCCGGAGGGCGGCGAGCTGCCGACGAACGAGCGGACGCCCGAGTCGGCGCCGCCGAAGGACGGCCCGTGAGGCTCTGGCGCAGGCAGTCCGACGGCACGGCGGTTGACGGCGACGGCCGCGACGGTGACGGCGCCGCGCCCGCGGCGGCCGAGCGCAGGAACCCGTCCACCGAGTTCCTCTACGCGAACAAGTGGCGCATCTTCGGCGTGATGATGATCGGCTGGGCGATGTCCCTGCTGGACGTGTCGATCGTGAACGTCACGATCCCCGAGCTCCAGGACGAGATGTCCACGGACATCGCGACGGTCACGTGGGTCATCAACGCCTACAACATCATGTTCGCCGTCCTGCTCGTGTCGATGGGACGGCTCGCCGACCAGTTCGGGCGCAAGCGCTTCTTCATCATCGGACTGTCGGTCTTCACGATCGGGTCGGCGCTCTGCGCCACGGCCTGGTCGGTCGAGTGGCTGATCGTCTTCCGCGTGATCCAGGGGGCGGGCGCCGGCATCCTGGCGCCGCTCGGGTTCGCGATGACGGTGCTGGTGTTCCCGCCCGAGCAGCGCGGCCGCGGGCTGGCGCTGATCGCGATCGTGGCGCTGGTTTCGACGGCGCTCGGCCCGGTGATCGGCGGCGTGCTCGTCGAGATCGCAAGCTGGCACTGGATCTTCCTGATCAACATCCCGTTCGGGATCCTGGGCGTGATCCTCGCGCTGCGCTGGTGGCCCGAGACCTGGGACCTCACGGCCGGCCGCGAGGTCGACCTCAAGGGCATGCTGCTGCTCGGCGGCGCCGTCTTCTTCATGACAGTCGCGCTCGTTGAGACGAACCCGTTCGCCGGCGACCTGGCGCTCTGGCTCAGCCTGATGCAGGGGGCAATCCTGCTCGGTGTGCTGTTCGTGTGGTGGGAGCGACGCGCGCCGAGCCCGCTTATCACCCCGGGCCTGATCTCCAACCGGCAGTTCCGAAACGCCAACATCGGGATGCTTTTCTTCGCCGCGGGGGCGATCGGGTCGCTGCTGCTGCTCGCGCTCGTGTTCGTGAACCTGTGGGGCTACACGCAGCTCGAGGCCGCACTGGCGATCACCCCAGTGCCGCTCATGGGCCTCGTCGTCTGGCCGTTCGTGGGGCGGGCGGCCGACAAGCGGCCGCCCGGCGAGCTCGCGAAGCCGGGGTTGATCGCGATGGCGATCGGGATGCTGATCGTGTCCTTCCTGCCCGCCACCGCCGACAACGCCTTCAGCTACCTGCGCATCCTGCCCGGCCTGCTCCTGATCGGGGCCGGCATGGGGATCTGCTTCCCATCGCTCAACGTGGGCGCAATGGGCGCGGTGGCGGGCCCCGAGGTGGGCCTCGCCTCAGGGATCCTCAACACGGCGCGCCAGCTCGGCGCGGCGATAGGCGTGGCGGTCCTGGTGGCAACCTTCGGCGGGGCGATGCACGCCCACATGGTCTGGTTCGCCGAGGACGAGATCGACGACATCGTCGGCGAGTGGGAGATCCCGCCGCCGCTGGCGGGCCAGGTCATCCAGTCGACGCTGCACGACTACACGGGCGGGACGAGCGACCGCTTCGAGCCCAAGCCGGGCTTCGATGAGGAGATCATCCGCCAGACGGCCGGGTCGGCGCGCGAGGGCTTCGCCTGGGCGTTCCGGCAGGCGGCCGTGCTGATCCTCACAGTGCTTCCGCTCATGGGCGCGCTGCGGCGCACGCCGGCGCAGGCGCAGGCGGAGTTCATGGCGAACATGAAGGCGCAGCAGCAAAAGACGGCACAACAGGAAGCCGCACCCTCGCTGCCCGGCTAACCTCGGGCTTATGTGCAGGAACATCCGACCGCTCCACAACTTCGACCCCCCCGCGACCGAGGAAGAGGTCCATGACGCGGCGCTTCAGTACGTCCGGAAGATAAGCGGCTACAGCAAGCCGTCGCAGGCCAACGCGGAGGCCTTCGAGCGCGCCGTCGAGGAGGTGGCGACCGCTTCGGCACGCCTTCTCGCGGAGCTCGTGACTTCGGCGCCTCCGAAGGACCGCGAGGCCGAGGCGGCCAAGCGCAAGGCGCGCAGCGCGGGCCGTTACGCCACGGCGGCGTAGCGGCTTCCGCCGTCGCGGGGTGGGCTGGTCTCAGCGCCGGGAGGCCGGCTCGGCCGCGGGGCTCGCGTCCCCCGCCAGCCGCTGCTCGACGTACTCGATGAGCTGCTCCGCCGACTGCTCGACGGTCTCGGCCTCCGTGTCGAGCGTGAGCTCGGGCGCTTCCGGCTCCTCGTAGGGGTCGGAGACCCCGGTGAAGCCCTCGATCTCGCCGGCCCGCGCGCGCTGGTAGAGGCCCTTCACGTCGCGGCGCTCGCACTCCTCCACCGAGGCACGCACGTGCACCTCGACGAAGCGGCGCCCCATCCTGGCGCGAGCCTCCTCGCGCATCGACCGGTACGGCGAGACGGCGGCGGCGAAGGTGATCACGTCGTTGCGCGAGAGGATGTCCGCCACCCACGCGATGCGGCGCACGTTCTCCCTGCGGTCCTCGGGCGAGAAGCCAAGTCCGGCGCATAGGTTCTGGCGCACGTCGTCGCCGTCGAGGACCTCCACGCGCCGGCCGCGGTCGCGCAGCCGGCCCGCGGCGAGCCGCGCGACGGTCGACTTGCCGGACCCGGACAGGCCGGTCAGCCAGAAGCAGAGGCCGCGGCTGTCACGCGATCGGATGGGCGCCGCGAGCGTGCCGTGCGGGATCGGGCCGAGGTTTGGCGCCCGGCCGTGGAGCTCGAAGGCGCGGAACCTGCTGAACAGCCTGTGGCCCGGGCCGTGGTAGTCGGACGAGCCGGTGGCGAGCAGGCCGAGCTCGGCGCAGCGGTCGGCGAGCAGCTCAGTCTGCTCCTTCGTGTGCGAGGTGTAGAACACCTCGACGCCGTCGAGCCCGGCGGCGCGGTAGCGCTCGATCGCCGCGAGCACCTCGTCCCCCGCCTCGACGTCCCAGAACGGGTGGGCCCAGACCGCCACGCCCGCGGCCTCGTGGATCCAGTCGATCGCCTCCTCGACGGTCGGATGCGTCCGCGCCACGTAGCCCGGCTTGCCCTGGATCAGATAGGCGGGAATGAACGACGAAACGTCCTCGTGGCCCTCCGCCGCGAGGCGCTCGGCGTTACCTGGATGCGCCAGCACGGCGGCGGCCAGGTGCGGCCGCCCGACCGGCTTGCCGGCGGCCTTGCGCGCCTCGATGGGCCCCGGATCCACCACGAAGCCGAGCCCCCGCAGGCGCTCGGCCATCGCCTCGGCGCGGCGCTCGCGATCCGCGCGCGCGTCCAGCAGGCGCTCGCCGAGCAGCGCGCTGCGGTGATCGATCCCGTAGCCCAGAACGTGAAGGTCCTCGTAGCCGCCGTCGACGGCCGAGATCTCGGTGGCGGGCACCACCCGCACACCGTGGACGGCGCCGGCGGCCAGGGCCTCGTCGACCCCGTCGACCGTGTCGTGATCGGACAGGGCGAGCAACTCGACACCGGCTGCGGCGGCGTTCTCGACGACCTGGGCGGCCGGCAACTCACCGTCCGAATGGAGGGAGTGGGACTGGAGATCGAAGGTAGGGGCCGCCACAGCGGCCATCACTCTAGTAGGGGCGAAACACGGATTCGTCCTGCTTTGTGGGTCTGGTGGCCCACCAAAGCAGGATTGTTGAGCAGACCGATGCTCGCCGAACTCAGGGAGCTGCTCAGTCCACCGGAATCCCGTGGCGCATCGTGTTCTCCGTGACGATGCGCGGCTCCACGAACTGGAGCAGGTAGTCGGGCCCTCCCGCCTTCGAGCCGACCCCGGAGCGGCGGTTGCCGCCGAAGGGCTGGCGGCCCACCATCGCGCCGGTGATCCCGCGGTTCACGTAGAGGTTCCCGACCGGCGTGCGGGCCGCCACCCGCTCAACGGTCGCCGGGCTGCGCGAGAAGAGGCCGCCGGTGAGGGCAAGCGGCAGCGAATCGACGACGTCCATCGCCTCGTCCACGTCGCGGACGGACGTCACCGACAGCAGCGGGCCGAAAACCTCCTCGCGGTTGACCGGCGATTCCTCGGCGAGGCCGTAGACGACCGTCGGCGGCACGAACCAGCCCTCTTCCGGGACCCGCTCGGCGCTCGCGGCCAGGTGCTCCGCACCCAGCGCGCGATAGCGCAGCACACGCTCCTGCGCCTCGCGGTCGATCACCGGCGGCACCTCGGTGGAGAAGCTCTCGGCCTGGCCGACCTCGAGCACGCGCACGGCCCCTGACAGCCGCTCGAGCAGTCTGTCGGCGACGGCCTCGTGGACGAGCGCCCTCGCGGCCGCCGAGCATTTCTGGCCCGCGAAGCCGAACGCCGAGTGGACGAGCTCCGGCACGACGTCGTCGAGGTCGGCATCGGAGTCGACGATCACGCAGTTCTTGCCACCCATCTCGGACACCACGCGCTTGACGTGACCCTGGCCGTCCGGCGTCTCGGCCGCCGCGCGCACGATCTCGAGCCCTACCGCGCCCGAGCCCGTGAAGGCGATCACGTGGACGCGCGGGTCGCGCACGAGGGCCGCGCCGGCCTCGCCGTAGCCGGGGAGCAGGGCGAGTGCTTCCTGCGGCACGCCGGCTCCGTGGAGCGCGTCAACGAGCGCGCCGGCGCTGGCCGGCGACTGCTCGGCCGGCTTCAGCACCGCCGCGTTGCCGGCCGCGAGCGCCGCGGCGGTCATGCCGCACGGGATAGCGAGCGGGAAGTTCCAAGGTGCGATCACAGCGGCGACACCGCGCGGCGAGTAGCGCATCGTGTTGCGCTCGCCGGGCACCTGCAGCAGCTCGCGGCCGCGCTCGAGCTCGACGGCCTCGGCGGCGTAGTACTCGAGGAAGTCGATCGCCTCGCACACGTCCGCGTCCGCCTCGGGCCAGGGCTTCGCGCACTCGCGCACCTGTAGCGCGGCCAGCTCGAGCCGGCGCTCGCGCAGCCGCGCCGCGGCGCCCCGCAGCACCTCGGCGCGCTCGGAGGCGGAGCGCGCGCTCCACTCGCCAAAGCCGCGCTCGGCCGCGCCGACGGCCGCCGCAGCCTCGTCCGCGGCCGCCGACCCGGCGCTGGCCACGAGCCGCCCGGGCGCGCCGGGGTCCGTGGACTCGAGGCCGCTCGCCGCGCCGCGCTCGCCCCCGATCAGGATCGGCACCTCGAGCGGAAGGCGCGCGTCGAGCTCCCGCAGCGCCGCCGTGAGCGACTCGCGGGCGGGCGCCCGGCGCAGCTCGAGGATCGGCTCGTTGCGGAAGCTCACGGCGCGGCAAGCAGCTCGTCGATCGAAACGCCGCGCTGCTGCTCGCCGAGGAATGACTCGTTCGAGGTGTTCTCGAGCAGCCGGCGGACCAGGTAGGCCATGCCCGCGACCATGTCCCCAACCGGGCAGTAGATCCGAACCCGCATGCCGAGCGCCGCGAGCGCCGCGGCGAGATCGTCGCCGAGGCCGCGCAGCACCTGCAGCTCGAGATCGCCGTCCTGCCGGCCGAGCTCGCGGTTCACGGCGATCGCGTGTGCCACCGAGCGCAGGTTGTGCGAGGCGATCGCCGGCCGCACGTGCGGCCAGGCGTCGAGCAGCGTGCGCGCGAGCACCTCGAAGTTGCGGTCGGAGTCGCGCTTCTCCTCGAACACGGGCGGGGTCCAGCCGTGCTGGCGAGCATCCACCACCTCGTGATCCCAGTACGCGCCCTTCACGAGCCGCACCACCGGCGGAGTGGCGCGCTTCGTCGTGCGGGCCCACTCGATCACCTGCTCGAGCTGGGCCGGCGACTCACGCAGGTAGGCCTGCATGACGACCCCGGCCGAGGGCCCGTCGCGCAGCTCGGGCTCGTCGAGCAGCTCGAACACGAGCCCCATCGTGGCCTCGAGCGTGTCGACGGACTCCATGTCGATGTGCAGGTGTGCACCGAGCTCCCGCGCCCGCACCAGGAGCGGCCGCATGCGGCGAGCCGCGTCCTCGCGCCCGACATCGGGCGCCTCGGGCCGCAACAGCGGGCTGAGCGCCGACACCTTCACGGAGAGATTCACGCGCGGGAGCGGCCCCAGCGAGTCGCTCTCGAGAACCGGCCGCGCGGGCCAGGCGGGCGCCGCCGCGGCGAGCGTCTCGAGCGCGTCCATGCAGCGCTCGGCATAGCGGTCGGCCTCGGCGGCCGTGACCGTCGCCTCGCCGAGCAGGTCGAGCGACACACCCGCGCCGTGCTCCCACAGGTGGCTGATCGGCTTGATCGCCTCGCGCGGGCTCTCCCCCACGATGAAGCGGTGCGCCATGTGGCGCACCCCGGCCGCGGCGGCCGCCCCGAGCGCCGCGCGGCCCGCTCGCGTGCCGGACATCCGCATCGCCACCTCGATCGGGGGCGGGCGCTCGTCCACCTCCTCGAGGTAGGCGGCCAGATGCCGGGCGAGATCGTCGAGCGAGCGGCAGGCCGGCGTCACGTCCACGAACCGGAACAGCGCGGCCCTCAGCTCCTGGTCCTGCGAGGCCAGCTCCATCGCCTTCTGGTCGAGCGCCCGCAGCGGGTTGCGCGTCCGGGCGGGAAATGCCGCCTGGATCGAGCGGCCCACGCTCTGGAGCTCAGCGTCCACGGCGAGAAACGTACCGCGGGTGTCGAGCGTTCCGGCCCGGGGTAGGGTCTCGGGATGCCGACCCTGATCCTCGGTCCCCTCCTGCGCCACGTCGGCCATGACGAGGCGCTCTTCTGGGTCGAGACCGACGCCGCCCTGCGAGGTCGAGATCCTCGGGACGAGCGAGCGCACCTTCCGCGTGTGCGGCCACCACTACGCGCTCGTCTGCGCCGGCGGCCTCGAGCGCGGCAGCTGGCACGAGTACGAGGTCCGGCTGGACGGCGAGCTCGTCTGGCCACAGGACGGGAGCGAGTACCCGCGCAGCGCCTTCAAGACCTACCCCAAGGGCCGGCCGCTGCAGATCCTCTTCGGCTCCTGCCGGGTGGCCGCGCCCCATACGCCTCCCTTCTCGCTGTGCAAGGACGAGGACCCGCGCGGCCGGGAGATCGACGCGCTCCACACGCTCGCGGGCCAGATGCGTGAGGAGTCGCGCGAGCACTGGCCGGATGCCCTCCTCATGCTCGGCGACCAGGTCTACGCAGACGAGGTGTCGCCCGCCACGCTCGCCTTCATCGAGTCCCGCCGCGACGTCGAGGAACCGCCCGGCAAACGCGTGCTCGACTTCGAGGAGTACACGCAGCTCTACCGGGAGAGCTGGTCCGAACCGACGATTCGCTGGCTGCTGTCGACGGTGCCGTCGTCGATGATCTTCGACGACCACGACGTCCACGACGACTGGAACATCTCGGAGAAGTGGCTCGCCGAGATGCAGGCGACCGACTGGTGGGCGGAGCACTGCGTCGGTGCGCTGACTTCGTACTGGGTCTACCAGCACCTCGGCAACCTCACGCCGCAGCTCGTGCGCGAGGACCCCATTCTCGCCGAGCTCAGGGAGGCGGACGATGGCGAGGCCGTGCTGCGCGAGTTCGTGAGCGGAGCCGACCGTGAGCGCTCCGGCAGCCGCTGGAGCTACTGCCGCGACATCGGCGGCACGCGCCTGATCGTGATCGACTCGCGCGCTGGGCGCGTGCTCGACGAGGGCAGGCGCGACATAGTCGACGACGCCGAGTGGGACTGGATCGTCGAGCACGCCACCGGCGGCTTCGACCATCTGCTGCTCGCCACGTCGCTGCCCTACCTGCTCGGCCCCGGGATGCAGCACGCCGAGGCGTGGAGCGAGGCCGTGGCCGGCGGAGCGTGGGGAGAGCGCATGACCGGGTTCGGGGAGTGGGTGCGCCAGACGATGGACCTCGAGCACTGGGGCGCGTTCCAGCGCTCGTTCCACAAGATGGTCGAGCTGCAGCGCTCCGTGGGGGCCGGCGAGCGGGGGCGCGCGCCTGCCTCGATAGTCACGCTCTCGGGCGACGTGCACCACGCCTACCTGTTCGAGATCGCCTACCCGGGCGGCGCGGGCGTGGAGAGCAGCGTCTGGCAGGCGGTCTGCTCGCCCTACCGCAACCCGCTCGACGGCAGGGAGCGCGGGATCATCAAGCTGGGTATGTCGCGCCCGTTCGAGAAGGTCTGGGGGGCGCTCGCGCGGCGCGCGGGCGTGGGCGATCCCGGCATCCGCTGGCGCCTCACCGGCGGTGGTCCCTGGTTCGACAACCAGGTCGCCACGCTCGTGATCGACGACCGCCGGATGGACATGCATCTCGACAAGGCCGTGCCGGTCGACGAGGACGACGCCCGCCTCGAGCGGGTGCTCGACGTACGCCTCGCCTGAGCCCGCGGATGTCGCCGGGGCCGGCGCTATCGTGGCCCGGCCCATGGACTATCCGGTCGAGACCTTCAACGACGAGGAGCGCGCCCTCCTCGCCCCCCACTTCACGAACCTCGACCGGCCCGTGTTCGCGCTCGTCAACCTGCCGGAGACCGTCAAGGGGGCGATGTTCGCCCGCTATTCGCGCTACCAGGGGACGCTGCGCCGGATGTACCTCGACGAGTTCGCCCGCGAGACGGGGCCGGCGCCGGCGTTCGACGGCTCCGAAGGCGAGCGTGCCCGGGGGCTGTACGAGCGCATCTTCCTCGGCTACGGCGACGATTCGGTGGCACAGCTCGGCGGCGCCCATGTCGCCTGCGAGTGGGTGTCGAACGTGATGACGAAGCTGCTGCAGCGCGGGCGGCTTGCGGCGTACCTGGAGCAATCCACGCGCTACATGCCCTACGACACCCCCATGGGCGAGGGCCTCGGCTACCGCTACTGGCGCTGCGCCGAGCTGGGTCCCGAGTACGAGCGGGCGATGGACTCGTTGTTCGACGGCTACTCCGCGGCGCTGCCCAAGGTGATGGCGTGGGCGGAGGAGCGCTTCCCGCGCGCCCCTGGCCAGCCCGAGAAGGCGCACCGCGGCTCGATCAAGGCCAAGGCGCTCGACCTGCTGCGCGGCCTGCTGCCAGCCGCGTCGCTGTCACACGTGGGCATCTTCGCCACCGGTCAGGCGTATGAGCAGCTGCTGCTGCGGCTGTTCGCATCGCCGCTCCCCGAGGCGCGCGACTACGCCGGCATGATCCTCGCCGAGCTGAAGACGGTGATGCCGAGCTTCGTCGCGCGGGTGGAGCGGCCCGACCGCGGCGGCGAATGGATCGGCTACCTCGAGGAGCGCGGGCGGAGCGCCGAGCGCTGGGCGGCGCGGCTCGGGCTCGACCGCACGCGCGGGCTCGAGGACAGTGGGCCGGCGGTGCGGCTGCTGTCGGTCCAGGGCAGCGAGGAGGAGCTGCTCGCGGCGCTGCTGTTCGAGGCCGCGTCCTGCCCCGAGGACGAGACGCGCGCCGCGCTGCGCAACCTCCCGCCCGACGAGCGGGCGGCAATGCTCGCCGAGCTCGTCGGCGAGCGACGCAACCGGCGTCACCGGCCGGGCCGCGGCTTCGAAGCGCTCCGCTATCGCTTCGAGGTCGTTTCGGACTACGGCGCCTTTCGCGACCTCCAGCGCCACCGCCTGCTCACGATCCAGTGGCAGACGCTCGGGCCGGAGCTGGGCGCCGGCGTGCCCGACGAGCTCGAGCAGGCGGGCGTGGGCGACGTGTACCGGGCGGGCATCGAGCGCTCCCGCGCGGAGCACGAGCGGATCGTCGGGCTCGGCCGCCCGGAGCTCGCCCCCTACGCGCTCTGCCTCGGCTTCCGGATCAGATACATCCTCGACATGAACGCGCGTGAGGCGATGCACCTGATCGAGTTGCGCTCGGGGCGCGAAGGCCACCCGGCCTACCGCGCCGTGGCGCATGCCCTGCACGCCGAGATCGCGCGTGTGCATCCCTCTGTGGCGGCGGCGATGACGTTCGTCGACCGGGACACGGAGCCGCGTCTCGAGCGGATCCTGTCGGAGATCCGCGCACACGCGAAGCAGGCGGCGCGAAGCTAGCGAGGGGCCCGCCGGGCCGCTCTCGCGTATGGGCTGGGGAGGAGGTGTTGCTCGTCGGCCGCGGCTGGCCGGACGTGATCGAAGATCGTTCGGTGCTGTGCTCGGGAAGCGCGAGCTTTCCTGACTTTGACGGCCAGGAGCGGGCAAAGTCGGGACCGTGACGTCGGGTCCAGCGTTAGGGCCGCCCCGGTGCCGATGCAGATTCGGCAGCGTCCCGGATCGGTCGAAGATTGTTCGCCGAGAGAGTCACACCGCCCGCTGTCCCACACCTGTTCCCCAGCCCTAGCCCGGCCGGCGGAGACCGACCCCGGGTGAAGTCCCCACCGTGACAGGGGGCCAGCCGTAGCGAGCGCAACTTTCCCTCCCCGGAAAGGTTGGAGGGGCACCCACCACCACAAGGAGGATGCCCCTTGAGCCAGCGTAGCAACAGGCTCTTGATCGCCATCTCGGGAGCGGCGGCGATCTCACTTCTGCTTGCGGCGGCCGCGATGGCCGCTCGGATCGTCGGGGACGACGGTCCGAACACCCTGACCGGGACCGCCGTTCAGGATCTCATCCTGTCCAAGGGCGGCGACGACACCGTCAACGCGCTCGGAGGCAGCGACCTCGTGCGCGCCGGCGCCGGCAACGATGCCGTCGACGGCGGAGCAGGACGCGACCTCGTCCGCGGCGGCGTCGGCGACGACTCGATCCAGGGCGGGGGCGGGTTCCCCGGACGGCGGGGCGACCTGCTGCACGGGAACCCCGGTAACGACACCGTCGTGGGCGGCCCGGGCTTCGATGTGATCACCGGCAACGCCGGAGCCGACAACCTGAACGGCGGGCCCGGCTGCGACCGTGTCTTTGCCGGGCCGGACGACGACACGATCGACGGCGGTGCCGGGTTCTCGTTCCGCACGCCTGGCGCAAGCGCCCGGCTCGGCCGGGCGCGCAGCGATTTCTTCCGCTGTGAGCGGCTGCACGGAGGTCTCGGGAACGACGTCTCGAACGGCGGAGCCGGCCGTGACTTCATGTCCGGCGGCCAGGGCGACGACGTCCAGAACGGCGGCGGGGGCGCGGACAAGATCTTTGCCAACCCCGGCCGTGACAAGTCGGACGGCGGCGACGGTCGCGACGTGCTGTGGGCTGTGGCCCGCGTGGACGTGACCGCCATCGGTGACGCCGAGGGCGACGAGCTGACCGGAGGCGCGGGACGCGATCGCATCCATGTGCGCGACGGCGAGGTCGACCTCGTCCACTGCGGCGAGGGCCGCGACCTCGTGATCAGCGACCAGTTCGACCAGGTCGACGCCGACTGCGAGGTGCGGCGCCAGAGCGACATCACATCGATGGAGCAGGTCGACGACACAGAGGAGAACAGGACGGAGAACCCGTCCGAGGACAACGACGAAGGCTGAGTCCCCGTACGGCGGGCAGGCACGTTCCCCAGCGGGGCCCGGGCGACCGGGCTCCGCGCTCTTGTAGGGTCGCGGCCGTGCCGCACGACCTCATGCAGGACGTCCGCGTGGCCCCCTCGATCCTGTCCGCCGACTTCGCGCGCCTGGGCGAGCAGGTCGAGCAGGTGATGGATGCGGGCGCGCGCGTCATCCACGTGGACGTTATGGACGGCCATTTCGTGCCGCCGATCACGATCGGCGACCTGATCGTCGGGGCGTTGCGCGACCTCGTACACGATCGCGGCGGGGTGCTGGAGGTGCACCTGATGGTCGAGCGACCCGAGCATCGGGTACGGGAGTTCGCCGACGCGGGCGCGGACACACTTATCGTGCACTGGGAGGCAACGCCGCACGTCCACTATGCCCTAAAGGCGGTGCGCGACGCCGGACTCCACTCGGCCCTCGCCATCAACCCGGCGACACCCCCGGAGGCCGTGACCGCGCTCAGCGGCATGTTCGATCACGTGCTGTGCATGACAGTCAACCCGGGTTGGGGCGGGCAGCCGTACATCGAGAGCTCGACCGCCAAGGTTGCAAGGCTGCGCGAGCTGATCGGCCCGGGCGTGCCGATCGAGGTGGACGGCGGGATCGATGCGGCCACGGCGCGCCAGTGCGCGGCCGCGGGCGCCACGCTGTTCGTGGCCGGCTCGTCGATTTTCGGCGCTGCCGACCCGGGCGCCGCGTACGCCGAAATAGCGGCGGCGGCCGGAGCGATGTAGCGCTTTACGCCGCGGGACGCGGCGTCTGCTTCTCGGCGCCTCCTCCCATCCTTCGTATCACGAAGGTCGCGATCAAGAGCACGATGATGACGCCGATGATGGCGCTGACGATTCCGCCCCAGTCGAACGCATCGTCGTCACCGATCCCGAGCCCGAGCGTGAAGATCACGTAGCCCAGGGCTGCACCCACGAGACCCAGCACGATCGAGACAAGCCACGACTTGGGCCCGGACATCTCGCTGAACGCGTCGTTTGGGATGAGCGCACGACCAATGAAGCCGGCGACCAACCCGAGGAGCAACGCACCGATCATCCGTCACCTCCCATCTGGTAGGGGGACAGCACCCAAATTGTGCTCCTCTGCCGCCCGGAGGGCAATGCGTGGGCGGCTTATAACAACCGGCCCTCGAGCGGCGGGTCCGTGCCCGTTCAGGCGGCAGCGCGCGATCCGGTCGAGAAGCTCCGTGCTCACCGCCACATGCGCATGCGGGTCGAGCGTTCCCTGGTCGGTGTCGGTGAACGGCCAGCTCTCCGGCTTGCTCGAGACGACCTCGCCGCCGTCGTCCACGCACTCGACGATCACCGTGGCGGCGCCGCCGGCGGTGGACGGCTCGTTGAGCGAGCGGTCCTCGAGGTAGACGATGATCTCCGGCACGGCACCCGGCGTGCGCTCCACCCGCAGGGCGGCGGGCTGCTCCGAGTCGCCGTCGCCTCCGCTTCCAGCGACCGCGACGATCACGAGCGGAATGGACAGCGCCAGCAGCGCTGCCAGCGCCACGAGGCGCGTTCGCGACGCTCCCTCCATCGGACGCCGATGCTACCGGCGGAGTTAGGATCGGCGCGTGACCGATCAGACGAAATTCACCCTGTCCGAGGACCGCATCCCGACCCACTGGGTGAACCTCCTTCCCGACCTGCCGGGCGAGCCGCTGCCCCCGCTCAACCCGGGCACGATGGAGCCCGCCGGCCCCGACGACCTCACGCCGATCTTCCCGATGGAGCTGATCGGCCAGGAGGTCTCGATGGACCCGGAGGTCGAGATCCCGGAGGCCGTGCGCGACGTCTACAGGCTCTGGCGGCCCACCCCGCTCTACCGCGCCCGCCGGCTGGAGCGGGCGCTCGCTACCCCCGCGCACATCTATTACAAGTACGAGGGCGTCTCCCCCGCCGGGTCGCACAAGCCCAACAGCGCCGTCGCCCAGGCCTACGCGAACAAGGAGGCGGGGATCGAGCGCCTCGCCACGGAGACCGGCGCGGGCCAGTGGGGCTCCGCGCTCGCGCTCGCGTGCTCGCTGTTCGGGCTCGAGTGCGTGGTCTACATGGTCGGCGCGAGCTACGACCAGAAGCCCTACCGGCGGGCGATGATGGAGTGCTGGGGCGCCACCGTGATCCGGTCGCCGAGCGACACGACCGAGGCCGGCCGCTCCCAGTCCGAGCACACGACCGGCTCGCTCGGCATCGCGATCTCCGAGGCCGTGGAGGTCGCCGCCGGCCATCCCGGCACGAACTACGCGCTCGGCTCGGTGCTCAACCACGTGTGCCTGCATCAGACCGTGATCGGCCAGGAGGCGATGGCGCAGATGGAGATGGCGGGCGAGGAGCCCGACGTCGTCGTGGGCTGCGTCGGCGGCGGCTCGAACTTCGCCGGCATGTCCTTCCCCTACCTGCGGCGCGTGCTGCGCGGTGAGGCCAAGACGCGCTTCGTGGCCGCCGAGCCCGCCGCCTGCCCGACGCTCACGCGCGGCGCCTACCGCTACGACTTCGGCGACACCGTCGGCCTGACGCCGCTGATGCCGATGTACACGCTCGGCCACGACTTCGTGCCGCCGCCGGTTCATGCCGGCGGGCTCCGCTACCACGGCGACTCGCCGATCATCAGCGGCCTCGTCAAGCACGGCCTGATGGAGGCGCGCGCCTACCGCCAGAACGAGACGTTCGAGGCCGCGGTCCGGTTTGCCCGCACCGAGGCGATCCTGCCGGCCCCGGAGCCCGCGCACGCGATCCGGGCGGTCATGGACGAGGCCGAGGCGGCCAAGCAGGCGGGCGAGGAGCGGGTGATCCTGTTCAATCTCTGCGGCCACGGACACTTCGACATGTCGGCCTACGACGCCTACCTGGCCGGCAAGCTCGAGGATCCCGAGTTCTCGGAGGCGGACATGGGCGCCGCACTCGAGCGGCTGCCGGACGCGCCCGCCATCGCCTGACTGCCGGCCGCGTATCGTCACTTCTGTATGACCGACAGGTCGGCGGACGCGCTCGAGGCCATGAACGAGGCCGTGCTGGCGATCGCGGCCGAGCGCTCGGTCGAGCGGGTGCTCGAGCGCATCGTCGAGGTTGCCCGCGGGCTGGCCCGTGCCCGCTATGCCGCGCTCGGGATACCGGACGGCGAGGGCGGCTTCGCGCAGTTCATCACCTCGGGAATGACCAACGAGGAGATCGCCGCGATGGGCCCGCTGCCGCGCACCCACGGACTGCTCGGCGCGATGCTCGAGTCGGAGGCCTCACATCGGACGGCCGACATCAGCCAGGACCCCCGCTTCCGCGGCTGGTGGCCGCGGACCCACCCGCGCATGGGCTCGTTCCTCGGCGTGCCGATCGTCTCGCGCGCCGGGATCATCGCGGCCTTCTACCTGACCGACAGGGAGGGCGCCGGCGGATTCTCCGCCGAGGACCAGCACCTGATCGAGATGCTGGCCGCGCACGCGGCGCTGGCAATCGAGAGCGCCCGCCTATACGAGCGCAGTCGCGAGTTGAGCGCCGTGGAGGAGCGCAACCGGCTGGCGCGCGACCTGCACGACTCGGTGGTCCAGAAGCTGTTTGGCATCGCGCTGGCCGCGCGCTCCGCGAGCATGCTGCTGGAGCAGCGCGACGCGGGCAGCGCGCACGACGAGGTGGAGCGGCTCGGGGAGCTGGCGCAGGAGGCGATCGGAGAGCTCCGCTCGCTCGTGTTCCAGCTCCGGCCGGCGGCGGTCGAGACCGACGGGCTCGCGCCGGCGCTGCGAAAGCACGTCGAGGTGCTGAGACGGGTCCACAGGCAGGAGATAGTCCTCGAGGGCTTGGGCGGCGCGAGCCTCGGCCCGGCCCGCGCCGCGGAGGTGTTCCGGATCGCCCAGGAGGCCCTCAGCAACGCGCTGCGCCATTCGCATGCGGGGCGGATCGACGTGCGCCTGTCGGAACCGAACGGGCGGCTGCGGCTGACCGTCGAGGATGACGGGGTGGGCTTCGAGCCCGGCTCCGCGGCGCTGCGCTCTCGGCGCCTTGGCCTGACCTCGATGGAGGAGCGCGCGACAGCGCTCGGCGGCAGGCTCACCGTCGAGTCGCGGCCCGGCGCGGGCGCGACGATCGGGCTGGAGGTGCCCCTTGGCGAGGATTCGCGTACTGATCGCGGATGACCACGCGGTCGTGCGCCAGGGGCTTCGGACCTTCCTGGAGCTCCAGGACGACATCGAGGTCATGGGTGACGCCTGCGACGGCGAGGAGGCGGTGGCAGCCGCACTCGACGGCCGGCCCGACGTGGTCATCATGGACCTCGTGATGCCTGGGCTGGACGGCATCGAGGCCACGCGCCGCATCCTGCGCGAGCGCCCGGCCACGCGCGTGATCGCCCTGACGAGCTTCCTGGACGACGAAAAGGTGCTGCCGGCGGTGCGCGCCGGCGCAGCGGGCTACCTGCTGAAGGACGTCGAGCCCGAGCAGCTCGTCCGGGCGATCCGCACCGTCCACGGCGGCGAGGCCCTGCTCCATCCCGCCGCGACGGCGACAGTGATGCGCGAGCTCGCGGATCACGCGGAGCCCGCGGACGAGGCCGACCTCGGTCTGACCGGGCGCGAGCGCGAGGTGCTGGCGCTCGTGGCGCGCGGACTGCCCAACAAGCTGATCGCGCGCGAGCTCGGAATCGCGGAGAAGACCGTCAAGACCCACATGAGCAGCATCCTCGCCAAGCTCGGCGTGACCGACCGCACCCAGGCTGCGTTGCTGGCGGTGCGCCGCGGCTGGGTCGAGCCGTAGCGGCCATGGGCCCAATGGCCTAGGCCCAATTTCCGATGGTGGCGGCCTCACCGCCCGCCTAGATTCGGCGGCGATGGCATCCGCGATCGTCACCGGCGCGTCCCGTGGCCTCGGCCTGGCGCTTGCGCGGGCACTGGCGACGCGACGCCGGTCGCTCGTGATCGATGCGCGCGGCGAGCAGGACCTGGAGACCGCTCGCGCGGAGCTCGCCGCGATGACCGAGGTGGTGGCGGTGGCCGGCGACGTGACAAGCGAGTCGCACCGCCGCGCCCTGGTCGCGGCCGCCGGCGACCAGGTCGATCTGCTCGTCAACAACGCCGGCGGCCTCGGCCCGAGCCCGCTGCCGCGCCTCGAGCGCTATCCGCTCGACCAGCTCGAGGAGCTGTACCGGGTGAACACCCTCGCGCCGCTGCGGCTGTTCCAGCTCGCGCTGCCGCTGCTGAGCAGTCAAGCGGCGATCCTCAACATCACCTCCGATGCCGCCGTCGAGGCCTACGAGGGCTGGGGCGGGTACGGCTCCTCCAAGGCCGCGCTCGAGCAGCTCACGCGGGTCCTGGCAGCCGAGCATCCGGGGCTGCGCGTCTATTCGGTCGACCCCGGCGACATGCGCACCCGCATGCACCAGGACGCCTTCCCCGGCGAGGACATCTCCGACCGGCCGCCGCCCGAGCAGAGCGTGCCGGGGCTTCTGGCGCTGATCGACGGCGAGCTCCCGAGCGGCCGCTATCGCGCAAGCGAGCTGGTGGAGGTCCCGGCTTGAGCGCGCTGCCCGTCGCGGCCGAAGAGCTGCGCGAGGCGGACCGCCCGCCCGAGGAGCGCGGCCTGAGCCGCGACCGCGTGCTCATGCTCGTGGCCGACCCGGCCGCGGGCGGGCTCTACCACGGCCACTTCGACGAGCTGCCCGAGTTGCTCGGGCCCGGCGACGTGCTGGTCCTGAACACCTCGCGCACCCTGCCCGCGGCGCTGCCGGCCCGCTCCGCCGGCGGCGTCCGGCTCCTCCTCCACCTCTCGACGCCGGCTCCGGGCGAGCGACCCGGGCGCTGGATCGTCGAGCTGCGCACGGACGACGGCCGCCGGCATGGAGGCCATGCCGGCCAGCGGCTGCTGCTCCCCGGCGGGGCCGAGGCCGAGTTGCTGGCGAGCTACGTGGGATCGCGGCTCTGGGTCGCCGACCTCCACCTGGGCGGGCGCGACCTGCTCGATTACCTCGACAGCCATGGACAGCCGATCCGCTACGGGCACGCCCGAGCGGACTGGCCGCTCGACGCCTATCAGAACGTGTACGCGGTCGAGCCCGGCAGCGCCGAGATGCCGAGCGCGGGACGGCCGTTCACGGCCGGCATGATCACCCGCCTGGTCGCCCGCGGCGTCGACGTGGCGCCGGTCGTGCTGCACACCGGCGTGTCCTCGCTCGAGCGTGGCGAGCCGCCCTATTCGGAGCGCTTCGAGGTGTCGCGCGCCACCGCCGAGCGCGTCAACCTCGCGCGGGCGCTGGGCGGCCGCGTGGTGGCGGTGGGAACGACGTCGGTGCGAGCCCTCGAGTCCGCCGCGCACGCCGACGGCAGCGTGCGCGCGGCGTCCGGCTGGACCGACCTCGTGATCGGCGCGGAGCGGCCGCTGCGCGCGGTCGACGCGGTGCTCAGCGGCTTCCACGATCGCGACTCCTCGCATCTGCAGCTGCTCGAGGCGGTGGCCGGACAGTCGCTCCTCGAGGGTGCCTACTCCGCCGCGCTGGAGCACGGCTACCTGCGCCACGAGTTCGGCGACCTGCTGCTCGTGCTGCCGCAGCGCAGCGAGTGACGTCTAGCGCTTGCGCCGGCGCTTGCGCGAGCTCGGCCGCTCGGGCACCGGCTCCGGCTCGGAGGGCTCCGGCTCCTTCGTCTCCGGCGGCCCGAGCAGCGACCCGCTCTGTTCCTGCTCGGCCCCGGGCTGCGGCTCGAGACCGCGCCGCTGAGCGGCGGTGGGCCAGGGCTCCGCTTCGCCCGTCTCCCAGGCCGGACCGCGCCCACCGGGCCAGTTGCCCAGGTAGAGCGCGCCGATCGCGCCCAGCCAGAAGGCCTCGATGATCACCGGGACGAGCGGCACGATCTGAAGCACGAGCAGCGCACCGGTCACCACGCCCAGGATGCCGATGAACGGGCTCAGCAGGCCGACGCGGCGGGCGCGGAGCGGCAGCATCACGAACAGGAACGCCGTTGCAATCGACCCGGCGAAGTTGAGCGCGAAGACTGCCGCGTTCGCGTTGTCCTCCAGGAGCCGGTCGGCCCGGTCGTCACCCGCGTTGCCGCGAATCGGCTCGCCCCCCGCAAAGTCGCTCGCGACGTCGACCTGGCCGACCGCACCCAGAATCAGGCCGACCGCGTACAGCGCGGGCCCGGCCACGATCATGTAGATGAACCAGTTCGGCACCCCTCCGGCACGGGCCTGGACGGCGCGGAAGAGATAGAGGAAGACGCCGATAAGAAGCAGCGACGCGAGCGCCTGGGCCCCTCGCGCTCCGAGCAGCATCGCCGGGTTCTCATCCACCGAGAGCAGGAAGTCCGGGATCGGCTCGATGCCGGCCCGGTCCTCGACCACGGTCTGCAGCAGGATCACCTGGGCCAGCAGCAGGAGCGCCGCGACGAACGCGGCGGCGGCCGCGGGGCGGGCCCAGCGGGCCTCCCACTCGAGCTGGTCCTGCTTGCTCACGGAGCGGGGTTGGGCGGCCGCTCGGAGTGACGGGTCACACGCGGCGGGTAGTAATCGCTGTCCTCCGGCTCGACGATCTTGGACACGCGCTCACCCACGGCGAGCACGAGGTCGAGCATCGGCGTCATCAGGCGAATCGCTCCCTCGATCCGCCGCCTTGTGCGCAGCTGGCCGGGTGTCATTGGCGCCATCGCGATCAGCCGCCGCGCTGGTGGAAGTAGAACTCCGGCAACGCCGCCTTGGCCACCTCGGCCGTGATCTGCTGGGCCTGGTGGAGGTCCCCCGCGCGCACCGCGAGGTCGTCGATGGTCACGATCCCCACGAGGGTCTCGCCCTCGGTCACCGGCAGGCGCCGGATGCGGTGCTGGATCATCAGCGCCACCGCCTCCTCGAGGTCCATCTCCACCTCGCCGGTCACGAGCGGCCTCGAGGCGTGCGCCCCGGCTTCGTCACGGGCCTCAACCTGGTCGGCAACGACCGCCAGCGCGAGGTCGCGGTCGGTGATCACGCCGACCGGGCGACCACCCTCGCAGACCACGACCGAACCGACGTTGCGGTCACGCATGAGCTCGCCCACACGCCGCAGGCTGTCCGCTGTTTCGACCGTGACGACGCCCTGAGTCATCACCTCGGAGATGTGCACGGCGCGACTGTATCGTGCGCGCGGTGAGCGTCGTGCTGTACGGAGCCAGCGGCTATACCGGCCGGCTGGTGGGCGAGGAACTGGGAAGACGCGGCGTCGAGCACGTCCTGAGCGGCCGCGATCCGGCCAAGCTCGACCCGCTGGCGGCGAGGCGGTGTGCCCGTGAGCGCGGTGACGCTCGACGACGAGCCGGCTGCGCGAGCTCCTTCGGGACGCTGGTGTTCGAGGGCCACGGCGCCCGCGCGGGAGGCGGGGGTGGCGCTCGTGCCGGCGGTCGGGTTCGACTACCTGCCGGGGGACTTCATAGCCCGCCTGGCGGCGGAAGGGCTCGAGCCGCTCGAGGAGCCGTGATCGCCTACGCGGTCAAGGGCTTTGGCATGGGTCGTGGCGGCGCTGACCGCCCGGGGTCCCCTACCCTTGAGGCATGTCATCTGAAGATCCCTTCGGCGGCCTCTTCGGCGACCCCGACGAGCTCCGCCGTCGCATGGAGCAGTTCGCCGAGCAGATGCAGGGAGCACAGAAGGTCGCGTGGGCCGACAACGCAATCAAGCTGGCGGTCGACATGACGGTGGCGGGTCTCGCCCGCATGAACCTTCAGGGCAACGCCGAGCAGCAGTCGCGGGACCTGCTGCAGGCGATGCGCCTGATGTTCCCCGAGGCCGTCATTCTTGTGCGCGAGGCTCGGGAGGGTTTCGGGACCTAGCCTTCTCGCTCTCGCGGTCCTCACGGCCGCGCGCGATCACCTCCTTGAAGCTGCGCACGCGGAAGATGAACACGAGCGCGGTGAAGCCGATCCCGAAGGTGAGCGCGCCGATCGCGATCTGCTGGCCCACGGAATAGGCGGCGACCGTGGCCCCCGCAGCGGTCCCCGCGAACACCTGCGTGAGCAGCGCCTGCTGCACGCCCGCGCCCTGCGGCGTGAACGGCACGGCGGCGGACACCGCGTTGACGCCCAGCACCAGGAGCACGTTCTTCACCGAGCCCCCGACCCGGAAGGCCTCCAGCAGCATCCAGAAGGCGGCGAAGCGGAAGCACCAGCCCGCGAACTGGACCGCGAACACCTCTCGGAGGTAGCGGTCGCGGTCCTGCAGGATCGTGAACCCCTGGCGGATTCGCTCCCAGAACGCCTGGGCGCGCGCGCTCAGGAGCGCGAACGCGGTGAGCCCCCCCACCCCTAGCAGCGTCACCAGGAAGAGCGTGAACTCCGGATGCTGGGCGAGGTACGAGAGGTCGAACGCGTTCAGCTTCGCGAAGTCGGGCGGCTTGGGGAACACGCCCTGCGTGAAGGCGAACAGGAGGATCAGCGAGCCCATCGCGACGTCGAAGCCGAGCTCGACCACGAAGCTCGCCGCGACCGCCGGGTAGCTCGAGCGCGGAATCGAGGTCTTGGTCAGGAACAGCCTCACGACGTCGCCGCCGCGGGCGGGGATCACGGCGTTGAAGCCGTAGCCGGCGAAGTAGGCGCCCCAGATCTCGCGGAAGTGGATGGTCTCGGTGGGATAGGCGGCGCGCAGGATGTTGAAGCTGGCGCGGGCTCGCAGTGTCAGATAGGCCGTGAACAGGGCGAGGGCGATCAGAAGGGGGACCAGCCGGACGGACGCCAGGTTCGAGAGGAACTCGTCGACCGCGTCGAAAAACGACCGGAAGGACTCGCCGAGGCTCGCCGTCTGCACCTCGTGAAAGTTAGGGGCGCGCGCCGCCCGAGGCGCCAAGCCGCGAACCGCGCGTGCTGAGGGCGCGTATAACGTGGGGCATGGCCGCCAGCGACGCCCGGCTCGTGGAGCGCTTACCGCATGATCGAAGCGGCGAGGAGTTGCGCGAGCTGTACCGGCGCTACGCGGGCGAGCTGTTCGGCTTCGCGTGCAACGCGGTCGGCGACCGCGAGCTCGCCGAGGAGGTCGTGCAGGACGTCTTCGCCCGGCTCTGGCGGCACGCAGGCGACTACGATCCGGGAAAGGCGAGCGTGCGCACGTGGCTCTACGCGATCGCTCGCAACCGGATCGTCGACGCGCGGCGCCGGGCCGCCGCGCGTCCCGGGCTCGCGCAACCGGAGACGGAGGAGCGTGTCGAGGAGCTCGATCGCGAGCTCGAGCAGGCCGTCCTGCGCTGGCAGGTGGCCGCCGCGCTTGCGCGGCTGTCGCCCCAGCACCGCGAGGTGATCCGCCTCTCGCACTGGGGCGGTCTCAGCCTGCGCGAGATCGCCGAGCGCAAGGGGATCCCGCTCGGCACCGCGAAGAGCCGCGCCTACTACGCGCTTCAGAGCCTGCGCCTGATCCTCGACGAGATGGAGGTCGAGCGGTGAGCGGCTGCCGCACACACGGCACGCTGCTCGGGGGCTATGTCCTCGGCGCACTCGACCCAGCGGAGATGGAGGCCGTGCGGCGCCATCTCGAGACGTGCTCCCAGTGCGAACGGGAGCAACGCAAGCTCTCGGGAGTCCCGAGCCTGCTCGATCAGATCGAGCCGGGCGACGTGCCGCCACCCGAGCTCTCGCCCGCGCTGGAGGAGATCGTGCTCGACCGCTTCGTCCGCGATCGGGAGGCGCCGCCCGAGCGCCGGGCGCCCGGCTGGCGCCGGGCGCCCGTGCTGGCCGCGGCGGCCGGCATCGCCGCGGCGCTCCTGGTGGCGCTGGTCGTGCTGCTGGCGAGCCAAAAGGAAGACACGGCGTACGCGAGCGCCGACCTGCGCGGCCGCGGACCGGCCGCGGACACCCGTGTCAAAGCCTGGCTCACCACCGTCGACGCGGGCACGCACGTAAGTCTCACGGCGCGGCGACTTCCGGGCGATCGCGGCGACCTGTTCGAGCTCTGGTGCATCCGAACCGATGGCCGCTGGGTGAGCGGCGGCACGTTCATGGCGGGCCCGAACGGGCGCGCGGCGGCGGAGTTGACTGCAGCCGTCGCGCCCGGCGCCTATCACAAGATCGTCGTGACCCGCATTCCCGCCGAGGCGCCCGAGGGCGCGCGCGGAACGATGGTGCTCGGCGGGAAGCTGAAGTACTGAGGAACGGCTGAAGCCTGTTCACTTGAGCAGGCGCGAAAGCCGGCGGTCTTTCAACACGCGTCCGCCGGTCTGCTCCTCGGGGCAGTAGCACATGACGTAGTCCTTGAAGTGGATGGCCTCGATGCGCGTGCCGCAGCGTGGGCAGTCCTCACCGGCGCGGCGGTGGACCTGGAGCGGCATAGGCAGCTTGTCGGGGACGCTGTCGCCGATCACTTCCTCGTAGTGGTCGAGGGCGCCGCCGAGCACCTCGTCGCACGCGCCGCGCAGCGTCTCGAGCTGGTCGGCGTCCAGGTCGGAGCCCTTCTGGAAGGGCGAGAGCCGGGCCGTCCAGAGCAGCTCGTCCACCCAGGAGCGCCCAATGCCGGCGATAGTGCGCTGGTCGCGCAGCAGCGGGTGGAGATGCCGCGGCTGGTCTAGCAGCCGGGCGAACTCTTCGGGCTCCGGCGCCGGAAACGCGTCGGGCCCAAGTCCGTCGACGGCGTCGTCCTCGGCGACGCGCTCGGCACGCAGGAGCTTCGCCCACGCCCGCTGCTGAGTGCCGAACTCGCGCAGCCGCAGCTCGCGACCGTCCTCGAGGCGTACGAGCACGCGCGAGGCGCGGTCGCGCAGGGAGGCGCGCGTGTCGAACAGCTGGAGCCGCCCCGCGGACATCAGGTGGATGAGGAGCGTGAGGTCGCCCGCCTCCACGGCGAGCATCTTGCCGATACGCCGGACCCCGTTTGTCTCGAGCCCGGCCAGCGCCTCGAGCGGCGGATCGAAGGTCTTCAGCGCAACGAGTCCCGGAGCAAGCGCCGACTCGATCCGCGCGCCCGAAAGCCCGCGACTCAGGCGGCGCGCGGTGATCTCGACCTCGGGGAGCTCGGGCATGCCGTCAAGACTAGGCAGGGGTCCACACGGCGGCGGGGGCTACGCTCCCTGCATGCGCATCGCGGTTTCCGCTGACGAGCGAACGGGGGTGGCGGAGGCCGTCGTCGAGGAGCTTCGGAAGCGTGGCCACGAGCCGTTCGTGCACGGCGCGCTCAACGACGAGGAGCGCGACGACTGGGCCTGGGCCAGCGAGGCCGCCGCCCGCGACGTCGCCGAGGGGCGTGCTGACCAGGCGGTCGTCTGCTGCTGGACTGGCACCGGGGCGTCGATTGCCGCGAACAAGGTGGCGGGGGTTCGGGCAGCTCTATGCGGTGACGCGGAGACGGCCCGGGGCGCCCGCACCTGGAACGACGCCAACGTCCTGGCACTCTCGCTGCGAAGCACAAGCGAAGCGGTGCTCGAAGAGATCCTCGACGGCTGGTTCGAGACCAAGCCGAGCGATGAGGCAGCGGACGTGGAGAACGTCCGCCATTTGGACGAGATCGCCTAAGGTCGCGGATCGTCCATTAGCGCGACGTGTCCCCGAAGCCCAGCCGGAATCGCTTCGTTATCCCCCGCAGGCCTCGCCAGCGAGCAAGCGCCGCGTACCTCCCCGGCACGTCCAGGCGCGGCAGCAAGGTGACCCGTCCGCCCGCGTCGGTGCGCTTGCGGGCGCTCGCGAGCGTGACCGTGGCGCCCTCGACAGGTCTGCCGCGGCGCGTCACACGCACCGATACTCGCGGCCGTGTGGTCAGCGCAGCCGTGGCGCGGGCGCTCAGTCGCAGCCCCGGGCGGCCGCGGGCGGGTAGGAAGTGGAGCAGTCCGACGGTCGGCCCGAAGGTCGGCTGGAGCGCGAGCGGCGCGATCAGCCAGTGGAGCTCGCCGTTCAGCAGGCTCATCGTGTGCAGCCCCTCCGCCTCGCCTTGCACGCCGGAAAGCTCGACCTCGAGCCGGCGCGCGCCGCTGCCGGTGTTGATCGACCACACCTGATAGGTGCTCCCGGTCGCGCCCGCCAGGAACAGGCGGCCGCCGCGGAACGCCGCCCCGGTCACGCCGCTCGGCGGCACGGCGCCCGCCAGGCGCCGTACGGAGCGGATCGGGGCGCCGGCCGGGGCCGCGTGCGCGGCCGTGACGTCGGCAGGCGCGGTAGGCGAGCAGGTCACGACCGCTGGAGGTCCAGAGCAGCTTGCCGTCCGGCGAGGCCTCGACCCACATCGCCTTGGGGATCTCCGCCGGGTCGAGCTTGACGTAGTAGCGGAACGCCAGCGTCGAGGGGTCCGCAACGCCGATCGAGCCGGTCCCGCACGTGTTGCCGCCGCCGGGCGCTCCCGGCGAGAAGCACTCAAGCGGCAGCAGCACACGGCCGCCCTCCCCGCGATGCCAGGAGATGTCGCCCACGTGGTTGTAACCCTCGGTCGCCAGCACCGTTGCCGGGATGGCTGTGTCGAGCCCAGCGCGCTCACGCAGCGACGGGGTCGTCCTGTAGAGGCCCTGGAACAACCCGCTGAAGAACACCTGACGCGCATCGGGCGGCGAGCTCACGCCCTGCCAGTACGAGATCGAGACCGAGCTGTAGCCGGTCAGGATCCAGCGGCCCGGATCGCGTGCCGAGGCCGCGGCGGCCAGCACGAGAAGAGCCGCGAGCGGAATCGTCGCGAGTAGACGCCTCACGCGGCTGAGCCTAGCCGGGCCCGGCCGTCGGGCAGCGGCGTGCGCTCGGGATCGCGCACGCCGGGGATGAAGATCACCAGCACCGTGAGGAGGCCGAGCACGCCCGCGCCGGCGAGCGTCGCACGGGCGCCCACGGCCTCCGCAATCGGCCCCGTCAGCGCGAACGACACGGGCGTCAGCCCGATCGACACGAACCAGTCGACGCTCGTGACCCTGCCGAGCATCTCGGCCGGGACCAGCGTGTACATGAGCATGCTCCAGACAAGGAGTCCGGTCGTTGCAAAGCCGAACGAGAAGAACGCCAGCACGCACATCTGCCAGGACGCGCCCGCGAGCGCCAGGCCGATGTCGAGGCCGGTCCCCACGCCCCATGCGCTCCACATGAAGGTCACGTGGCGGCGTGGGAGGCCCGTGAGGCTCAGAATGACGGCGGCGGCGATCGATCCGAGCCCGCCGACCGCGAGCACGGTCCCGAAGGTGGCGGCGTCGCCGCCGAGCTCGTTCTTGATGATGTACGGGAGCAGCACCTCCATCGGCCCGTAGGTGAAGAGGAGGAAGAGCGCCGCGCCGGCCAGCGTCGCCCACAGCCACGCGTGCGCGCGCACGTACGCGAAGCCCTCGGCCAGATCCCGGCGCATCGACCCGCTCCCCTCGCGTGCTGGTGGTTGGCGCGACATCAGCCCGATCACGACCGCCGAGATCGCGAACGTCGCGGCGTCGACCACGAAGGCGGCGCCCACGTCGAACAGCGCGATCAGCAGACCACCCAGGGCGGGGCCCGCGAAACGCAGGCCGAGCGGCTCGATCAGCTCGCGCACGGCGTTCGCCTGGAGCAGCTCGTCGTGCGGCACGATGTCCGGAACGACCGCCCCGAACGCGGGCTGGAAGAGCGCCTCGCCGATCCCGTAGATGACCACGAGCACGATTACGTGCCACAGCTCGGCGGTCCCGCCCAGTGCCAGGACGGCTATGGCGCCGATCGCGACGCAGCGAAGCAGATCGCCGGCGATCATCAGCCGACGGCGCTCGAGGCGGTCGCTGAGGACGCCCGCGATCAGGAGCGCGACGACCATCGGGAGCGTCCACGCCAAGCCCACCAGGGCCAGCGCGCTCGGCTCGTTGGAGATGTCGAGCACGAGCCAGGCGATGGCGACCAGGTAGATGCCGTCGCCGACGAGCGAGACGGCCTGACCCAGCCAGAGCAGCCCGAAGTCACGGTGACGCAGAACGCGCAGCATCAGCCGGAGAGCGTCTCATGGCCGGGCGCCGCGCCCGGCCGGCGTCAGCGAATGACGGTGTTCACGACCGACTTCTTGTCGAAGTCGTCGGTGAATATGGTCTTGGCCCGGTACTGACCTGGCTTGAGCTTCTTGATGACGATCGAGTGCTTGCCCGGCCGGAGGCGCTTGCTCGTGGCCGAGCGCTTGGCGGCGCCGCTGAGCTCGATCTCCACCTTCGCCGCCTCGACCAGCGTGAAGCTGAACGTGACCTTGCTGCCGCGCCGCACCCACCTGATCCTCGACTGCGACTTCTTGTGCTCGTCCGTCCCCACCACGACCGTGCCCTTCATGAAGGACTGGTGCGGGATGCAGATGTAGCTGAAGCGGCCGGGGGTATCGAAGGTGTGCTGGAAACTGGTGCCGGGAGCGGCCAGCGCCGGACCCGAGTTCCATGACTCCGGCTGACCGCGATCGCTCGTGGTCGTGTGGCCGGCTGCGACGAAGTTCCAGGTGACCGTCTCGCCCACGCCCACCTGAACCTCCTTCTCAATGAACTCGAAATCGAACACGTTCACCGACGCGTCCGCCGCCTGCGCGGGCGAGGCCAGGGCGAGCGGGCTGAGCACGGCGAGCGGGATCAGGAGGCGCTTCGGTCGCATCGTCGGCAGCATAGACAGGCGGGAACGGCGTTCGATTCGGGGTTAGGATCGTGGCGCGGATGAGGCCACCCGAGGTTGTCGACACCCCGCGCGAGGCGGAAGCGCTAGAGCTCCCGCCGCTCGTGGTACGCGAGCCGCTCGAGGCTTTCCTCGACGACCAGGGAATGGGCACGGGGCGAATCGAGGTGGAGCGGATCGGCGAGGGCCACTCCAACATCACGTTCCTCGTGACCCGCGCAGACGCGCGCGTCGTGCTACGGCGCCCGCCCCGCCCCCCGCTCCCGCCCTCGGCTCACGACGTGCTCCGCGAGGCGCGGCTCCTCAGCGCGCTCGAAGCCACGCCCGTGCGCGTGCCGCGCGTGCTCGCGACGTGCGATGACGAGTCCGTGCTCGGCGTGCCCTTCTACCTGATGGAGGAGATGCACGGGAGCGTGATCACGACCGACATCCCCGCGGCGCTCGACAACCCGGCCGAGCGCAGGCGCATCTGCGAGGAGCTCGTGGACCGGCTCGTCGAGATCCACTCGGTGGACTGGCAGGCATGCGGGCTCGAGGGGTACGGCAAGCCGACCGGCTACCTCGAGCGCCAGCTGCGGCGCTTCAACGGGCTCTGGGAGCACAACAAGACGCGCGAGCTCCCGGTTGTCGAGGAGGTGGGCGGGTGGCTCGCCGACAACATGCCCGAGTCGCCCCCGTCGACGATCGTGCACGGCGACTACCGGCTCGGAAACCTCATGGTCAGGAACGAGGCGCCGGCGCGGGTCGTCGCCGTCTTCGATTGGGAGCTCTCGACGATCGGCGACCCGCTCGCCGATCTCGGCTACCTCACCGCCACCTGGGCACAGGCCGGTGACCCGGAGGACATCGCGTACGCGAGCCTGTCGGTGGCCACGCGGCGCGAGGGCTTCATGAAGCGCGACGAGCTGATCGCGCGCTACGAGCAGCTGAGCGGACGCTCGATGGCGGCAGTCAACTGGTACCAGACGCTGGCGCTGTGGCGCGCCGCGGTGTTCATGGAGGGCAACTACAAGCGCTTCTCGATGGGCAACTCGGATGACCCCTACCTTGGCCTCTTCGACACCGGCGTACCGGCCCTCGCCGACAAGGCGCGGGAGATAGCCCACTCGTGAGAGGGCTGCTCGTCGACTTCGGCGGGGTCCTCACGAGCAACGTATTCGAGTCCTTCCGGACGTTCAGCGCGGAGGAGGGCCTCGACCCGGACGTCATCCGAACTCTCTTCCGCGAAGAGCCGCGTGCACTCGAGGCGGTGCGAGCGCTCGAGACCGGCACGATCAGCGAGGACGAGTTCGGCGAGAGCTTCGGCGAGCTGCTCGAGCTCGAGCAGGCGCGCCGCCCCAGGTTGGTCGAGCGCATGTTCGGCCACATCGCGCCGGACGAGCCGATGCTCGACGCGCTCCGGCGCGCCCGAGCGCAGGGCATCCGAACAGGCCTGATCTCGAACTCGATGGGGGCCGGCCGCTACGACCGCTCGCTCTTCCCCGAGCTGTTCGACGGTGTCGTGATCTCGGGCGACGTGGGACTCCACAAGCCCCAGCCCGAGATCTTCGAGCTCGGCTGCGAGCGGGTGGGGCTGCCGCCGCGCGACTGCGTGTTCGTGGACGACCTGCGCGAGAACTGCGAGGGCGCCGAGGCGGTGGGCATGACCGCCGTCCTCCACCGCGGCGCCGAGAGCACGCTTCCGCGCCTCGAGGCGCTGTTCGGCGTGGCGCTGCGCTAGTGACCTAGATCCCGGGCAGCCTCTTGAGCAGCGTCTGCAGGCCGAGGATCGACTCGTTCACCCGCGTCAGGCTCTGCTCGAGGGCCTCGGCGGTCTCGTCGAGGTCGGTGACCTCGCGGTGGAGGGGCTCGAGCCACTCATGCAGCGCGCGCACCTCGACCTTGAGGCTCTCGATCTGGGCCGACAGCTCGTCCTCCACCCTCGGCAGCTCCGTCAAGGAGCGCGATATCGAAGCGAGGTCGCCCTCGTGGGCGGCGAGCTCCCGGAGGACCGTGGCGACCGTGTTGAGGTCGTCCAGGGCACGCAAGACGAGGCGGGGCGGCACGGACAGGCGATCGAGCATCGGGCGATCAGTCTGTCAGGCTCGGGGCATGCTGCTCGTGCTCTGGGACGTCGACGGGACGCTCGTCCACACGGCGGGTCATGGGGGCCATGCCTTCGCGGACGCGTTCGAGACGGTCACGGGACGGAGCGCCACTCGCGTCCCCTTCGCGGGGCGCACGGACCATCAGATTGCGCTCGCGATGCTGGAGGGCGAGCGGGAGCACCTGCCGCGCGTGCTGGCCGAGCTCGAGGCGGCGCTCAACACCCGCCGTGAGGCGATCGCAGCCGAGGGCCGCACCTACCCCGGCGTGCCCGAGACGCTCGCCGCCCTGCACGAGCGCGCTGACGTGATCAACTCGCTGCTCACTGGCAACATCGAGGCGAACGCCGCGCTCAAGGTCAGCGCGTTCGGGCTCGAGCGCTGGCTCGACTTCGGAGTCGGGGCCTACGGATCAGATCCCCACGAGGAGCGCTACGAGCTCGTGGCGATCGCGCGCGAGCGGGCGGCGCGCAAGTACGGTGAGCCCGCCGGCGCGGTGCTGGTGGGCGACACCCCGCTCGACGTGCGCGCCGCGCGCGGGGCGGGCGCCCGGGCGGTGGCCGTGGCGACCGGATTCTCGGATCTCGACGAGCTGCGCGCCGCGGAGCCGGATGCGCTTCTCGAGGATCTGAGCGACACCGAGGCCGCGGTCCGCGCGATCACCGGCTCTTCCACTTGACCGAGCAGCCGACGGGCTTGGTCTCGGGGCGGCCGGGCGCCTCGCCCGCCTGCAGCGAGTCGAGTGCCTCGCGGAGCCAGGCGGCGTTTTGCGCAGGGTCACCGTGGTCTGCGTCCGGCGCGCCGCGGTAGCGCAGCCGCCCCTCCGCGTCGACCACGAAGATGTCCGGCGTCGTCTGCGCTCCGTAGGCGCGCGCCACCTGCTGTGACTCGTCGCGTAGGTACGGCATCGGCCAGTCCTCCTGGGCCACGCGCCGCTGCATCGCCTCGTAGGAGTCGCCCGGGTAGCGCTCGGCGTCGTTGGGGTTGATGGCGAGGAAGCGCACGTCTGGGTAGTCGCGGGCTGTCGCGGCGATGCGGTCGTGCCAGGCGAGCGCGTACGGACAGTGGTTGCAGGTGAAGACGACCGCGGTGATCCCGCCCTCGGCCGGCGAGTGGTCGACGCCGTCAGTGTCGGGCAGGCTGAAGCCCGGCGCGCTGTCTCCGATGCCGATCACGGCTCCTCCTTCGCGCGACGCACGGCGGCGCGCACGTCTTCGGGGTCTGGGGTGGGCGAGACGCGGCCGTCGCGCAGCCGGTAGACCCGGCAGGTGAGCGAGAACGGCTCGCCGTCGCCCGGGGGAACGATGTCCCGGCCGCCGATCCGGATCGTCGGCGAGCCCGGGAAGCGCTCCCGCACGGCCTGCTCGTCGCTCTCGATCTCGACCCGCTCGACCTCGGCCGGCAGGCCCTCCTCGCCGAGGATGCGCTCGAGCTCGGCCAGCGCATCGGGGTGGGAGGGGCAGCCCTCCCACCAGAGCAGCTCAACCGCGGGAGCCTCGCTCACTCCGTCCCGTGGATCTCCACGCGCTCGATCCGCGCGTCCTCGACGGGACGGTCGCCGGGGCCGGTCTCGAGGCCCTCGATCGCGTCAACCGCCTCCATCCCCGAGGCCACGCGGCCGAACACCGTGTGCTTGCCGTCGAGCCAGGGCGCGGCGTCGACCGTGACGATGAAGAACTGGCTGCCGTTGGTGTCCGGGCCGCGGTTGGCCATCGCGAGCGCGCCGCGGACGATCTTGTTTTCGTTGATCTCGTCCTCGAACTCGTAGCCCGGGCCGCCCGTGCCGGTGCCGTGCGGGCAGCCGCCCTGGACCATGAAGTCCTTGATCACGCGGTGAAAGATCAGCCCGTCGTAGTAGCCGTCCCCCGAGAGCTTCACGAAGTTCTCGACCGTCTTGGGAGCGTCCGCCTCGAACAGCTCCAGCTCGATGGGACCGTGATTGGTGTGCATCGTTGCCGTGCTCATTTGCGTTTCGCAACCTCCAACCGGAGCTCCGTGCCCCGGACTCGCTGTCCGCTCACCTTGATCGCAACCTCCTCCGCCCGCGCGGCCGGCACCTCGACGAAGCTGAAGCGCTCGAGCACCCGCACGTTGCGCACGTCGTCGTTCTCCAGATGCGTGTTGTCCACCACCGCGCCCACCACGTCCGCGGGCTCGATGCCTTCCTGGCGGCCGGCGCCGACCACGAGCTTGGCGTAAGGCACGCCGTCGCGGCTGTGCGGCTTGGTATGCCGCGGGCGGCGCACCTCGCGCGGCTCGGGCCGAGGCTCCCGGCGGGCCGGCTTGCCGTTGCCCGCCTCCCAAGGCTCAATCTCGATCTTCGCGTGCCGCTCGATCCCCTGGAGGTCGCGCCGCTGCTTCGGGGTGATGAGCGTGATCGCACGGCCCGACTCGCCGGCGCGGCCCGTGCGCCCGATGCGGTGGACGTAGACGTCCGGGGAGTTGGGCACGTCGTAGTTGACGACGTGGCTCACGCCGGTGAGGTCGAGTCCGCGCGCCGCCACATCGGTGGCCACAAGGAGCCGCTCGCGGCCCCCCTTGAAGGCGATCATCACACCGTCGCGCTGGCCCTGGGTCATGTCGCCGTGCAGCGTCTTGACGCGCACGCCGGCGTCGCCGAGGCGCCGCGCCAAGCGGTCGACCCCGATCTTCGTCCGCACGAACACGATCGCCTGGTCGGGGCGCTCCCGCTCGAGCACGTTCACGAGTGCGTCCGGCTTCTCGCGGTCGGGCACCTCGACGTAGAACTGGTCGACGGTGTCGATCGTCAGCGTGGCGGCCCGAACCTGGATCTCCACCGGGTCGTGCATGAACGTGTCGGCGAGACGGCGGATCGGTGTCGGCACCGTGGCGCTGAAGAGGGCGGTCTGGCGACCCATCGGGGCGCGCCTGAGGATCTCCTCGACGTCCTCGAGGAAGCCCAGGTCGAGCATCTCGTCCGCCTCGTCGAGCACCACGTAGCGGGCCTGGTCGAGAAAGAGGTGGTGGCGGCCGATCATGTCCATCACACGCCCGACGGTGCCGACCACGATCTGCGCGTCCTTGAGACGCGCGGCCTGGTCGCGAATGGGCGCGCCGCCGAACACAGCGACCACCTCGACCCCCTTGCCCGCCCCGTAAGCCCGCAGCGCCTGGGTCACCTGGATGCAGAGCTCCCGCGTCGGCGTGAGCACGAGCGCCTGGACGTCCGGATCGTCCGGATCCGAGTACTCGATCATCGGCAGCCCGAAGGCGGCGGTCTTGCCGGTGCCCGTCTGCGCCTGGCCCATCACGTCGCGGCCCGCGAGCAGCAGCGGAATCGTCTGCTCCTGGATCGGAGTCGGGCGCTCGTAACCGAGGTGAGCGAGCACCTCGAGCGTGCTCGGGGAAAGGCCGAGGTCGGCGAACGTCGTCATGCGGCGTTTGACTGTACTCGGCACGGCCTGGCCGGCCCGCCTGGGGGCGAAACCCGGGGGGCTTGACGCTTTACCCGCGATATGCGCGAAGAATGCGTCGAACCCCCCGCGGGCAGACTCGTGGCCGACCTTGCCGGTCGGCAACACGGCGTCGTCGAGTACTCCCAGCTCCTCGAAATCGGACTGAGCGACGACACGATCTGGAGATGGGTCCAGGCAGGCCGCCTGCACCGCCGGCACCGGGGCGTCTACGCGGCGGG
Organism: uncultured Thermoleophilaceae bacterium; assembly: GCA_963751835.1. Taxonomy (GTDB): domain Bacteria; phylum Actinomycetota; class Thermoleophilia; order Solirubrobacterales; family Thermoleophilaceae; genus JACVRW01. The sequence goes on from CAVVWD010000017.1 coordinate 60,409, forward strand.
CCATCCGACCCTCACCGTGCACGGCCGCTTCCTCGCTGCTGTCTTTGCCTGCGGTGCGGGAGCGGTGCTGAGTCACGAGAGCGCAGGCGTTCTTTGGGGTCTACGGAAGCCGCGCGGACCGCGCATCGACGTAACCGTGCCCACACCAGGCGGCCGTCGCAGGCACCGGCTCGTGATCCCGCACCGCTCGCCTCTCGGACCGGACGATGTAACGACGAAGGACGGGATTCCGGTCACGACTCCCGCCCGCACCGTGATCGACCTGGCGGACATCCTGTCCCGCCGCGACCTCGAACGAACCCTCGACGAAGCCGCCTACCTTGGCCTCGATCTGACGGGACTCTCGCCGCGCCCGGGGAGGCGGGGTGCCGGGAGGCTGGCCGGGGTCCTCGCCGACCACCTCGCCGGCACCACCTGGACCCGGTCCGAGCTCGAGGAACGCATGCTCGCGCTCTGCCGCCGCGCCGGGGTGCCGAGCCCCGTGGTCAACGGCGAAGTGGAGCGCTGGGAGGTCGACTTCCACTGGCCCGGCCAGCGGCTTGTCGTCGAGACCGACGGCTGGAGCGCCCACCGTGGGCGCGGAGCATTCGAGCGAGACCGGGTCAAGGACGCCCAGCTCGTCGAGGCCGGCTGGCGGGTGGTGCGGATCACCCGGGCCCGTCTGGCCCGCGAGCCGCGCGACGTGGCGGCGCAGCTCGCCCGGCTGCTCAGCGGTGACGGCTAGGCCGACGGATCCAGCAGCAGCTTGCCCGTCGTGCGCCGCCCTTGAAGGTCCTCGTGGGCCCGGCGTACGTCGGAGAGCGGGTAGGTGTGGCCCATCTGCGCGCGCAGCTCTCCGCGCGCCGCGCGCTCGAACAGGTCAGCGAGCGGCTCCTCCATCATGTCCCGCCGCCCCAGGCAGTGCATCAGCCAGAAGCCGATCACGCCGCGGCTCTTCCGCATCAGCCGACCCGTCTCGAGGGTGTTCTGCTCCCGCCCCGCAATGCCGTACGCGACGATGCGACCGAACGGCGCGAGTGCCTCAAAACAACCGTCGAACACCCGCCCGCCCGCCATCTCCAGCACGACATCCACCTGGTTGCCGTCGTTCGCCTCGATCAACGCAGCCTTCAAGTCCTCGACAGAAGGATCCACAGCGGCGTCGGCGCCGAGCTCCAAAGTCAAGGCCCGCTTCTCCTCGGTGGACGCCGTCGCAATGACCCTCCCGGCCCCAAACGGCTTGGCGAGCTGAACCGCCAGCGAGCCCACCCCGCCCGCGCCCGAGACCACCACCACCGACTCGCCCTCTGCGAGCTTCGCCGACGTCTTGAACAGGTGCCAAGCGGTGAGCCCCTGGATCACGAGCGCGAGCGCCGTGCCGTCATCGACGCCGTCGGGGATCGGAAAGACCGTCGACTCGTGGGCCAGCGCGTACTCGGCGTAGCCGCCGGATGCCACCAGCGCGACCACGCGGGTGCCGTCGGGCGTGGTCCCGGCCACCTCGCCGCCGAGCACGAGCGGCACCTCGTAGCGCGCGAGATACGAGTTCTCACGCTGGTGCGTGTCCGCGAAGTTGATGCCGGCCCGGGAGACCTCGACCACCACCTGGCCTTCGCCGGGCTCCGGCCGCGGCAGGTCCACCACCTGCAGGACCTCCGGGCCGCCGAACTCCTGGATCTGCACTGCGCGCATGGGCGCGCAGGCTACTCTCTCGCCGGCATGTCTCTCACGGTTGTAGGTTCGATCGCCTTCGACGCGATCAAGACCCCCTTTGGCGAGCGCGAGCGCATCCTCGGCGGCGCCGCCACCCACTTCTCGCTCGCGGCGAGCTTCTTCACGAACGTCCGCGTGGTCGGTCCCGTGGGGGACGACTTCGGCGACGACGAATACGCCGTGCTTCACGCGCGGGGCGTGAATACCGACGACATCGAGTACGTCGAAGGCGGCAGGACCTTCTTCTGGGCCGGTGAGTACGAGTACGACCTCAACTCGGCCAGGACGCTCGACACGCAGCTGAACGTGTTCGGAGACTTCCAGCCGAAGCTCTCGGACGGATCACGGAGCTCGGAGATGCTCTTCCTGGCCAATATCCAGCCCGACCTTCAGCGCGAGGTGCGCGAGCAATGCAGCGGCGCCCAGGTGGTGGGGCTCGATTCGATGAACTACTGGATCGAGTCGGCCCGCGACTCGCTCGTCAAGACGATCGGGACCGTCGACGTCGTTTTCCTCAACGACGCCGAGCTGCGGATGCTCACCGAGGAGCCCAACCTCGTGCGAGCCACCCGCAAGGTGATGGAGATGGGTCCGGGCGTCGTCGTCGCAAAGCAGGGCGAGTACGGGGCCTCGCTCTTCACCGAGGACGCCTTCTTCGCCCTGCCGGCCTTCCCACTCGAGACCGTCGTCGACCCGACCGGCGCCGGCGACTCGTTCGCGGGCGGGTTCCTCGGCTACCTCGACTCCGCCGGGCGCTCGCTCGACGAGGGAACGCTGCGCCGCGCCATGACCTACGGCTCGACGCTCGCGTCGTTCTGGGTCGAGGCGTTCGGCTCGGAGCGCGGCCAGGAGCTCACGCGCGAGGAGATCGACGACCGCTACGAGATGTTCCGGCGCATCACGATGATCGAGTCGGTGCCGACCGGGTAGCCCACCACGACTCCCAGTGCCGGCGCATCGACTCGAACGACGCGTCGTCGAGGCCATAGCTCGTGATCGTGACCGCCACCGACCCGGGCTCTGCGGAGTCGAGCGGCACCTTCGAGTGAACGCTCAGCAACAGGTCTCCCTCCCCACCGGCCGCTATCGCGCGCTGGAATCGATTCTCGTTCCAGACGGGGCCGCTGACCACCGCCTCGAGGTCGGCGAGCACCCGCTCGGGTAGTGCCTCCCCGGTCATGTGGACCGTCCTGCGCTCCTCGTCGGGATGGCGCTCGACGAAGTGCCGAAGCTGGTGGAGGAAGGTCAGCCAGCCCTCCCTGACGTCCTCGTAAAGGTCGTCCCAGTCTGCCCCCTCGAGCGACCCTGGCCGCACCACTCGCACGATCGTCCGCGGGCCGTCCTCGACCAACTCGATCGTCTGCCGGTCCTCGCCGTCGTCAAGGTCGAGGAGACGCGGCGGATCCTGCACCGCGTGGTCAACGAAGATGTACTGGATCTCGCTCTGCAGCCCGTCGTAGTCCCAGCCGAACCAGCGGGCGATCCGCTCGGGCTCGGTCAGGGCTCGCCAGACGAGCTCCCGAGGCGCCTCGACCAAGACCTCCACGCGGAACGGCCTTTGCTCACTCACTGGTCATCCTCCCTCGTGCCCGGTTTGGGATAGCCGCCGACGATCAACCGGTAGCGCCGCCCGGCCCTGCCGGAGTCGAACTGCGCGGCGAGCTCGGTCACGCGCTCGGCTAGGGCGTCGGCGAAGCGCTCGATGTCGACCGGGCGGTCGAAAGCCACGTCGGCCTCTATGGCGAAGGTCACGAGGCGGCGGCCCTGCGCGTCCGCCTTCTCGCGCATGGCCGCGACGTCACCGACGGCTCTCGCGGCGATCGCCAGCATCATGTCGGCGGCAAAGCGATCCTGAGTCTCGGCGATCGCGTCGAGATCTCCGATCACCTCGGGGTCGACAACGACCGCTCGGGCCGTCGCGCGGACCACACGCTCGATGCAGCCGCGGCGCCGGCGCTCCTCGACGAGCTCGACCAGTCCCGCCCGCTCGAGCTCGCGCACGTGATAGTTCACGCGCTGCCGGCTCTCACCGAGGCGCGCGGCGAGCGCGGCCGCCGAGGCCGGCGCGGTCAGTTCCTCGAGTACCCGGCGGCGGAGCGGGGACAGCCTGGCGCGGGATACGTCGACGGTGGCAGGCACTGCGGGCATCAGTTTGCAATAGACAAAAAGGTTTGTCAAATCGCCCGAACCGGGCAGGGGACGGCGCTGAGCCGGTTTGGGGGTACGATGCCTGCGATGGGTGGAGGCTTCTGGGCTGTCTTCTGGATCGCGGTTGTGCTGAAGATCCCGGTCGCGATGCTCCTGTGGATCGTCTGGTGGGCGATCAAGGACCCGCCCGTGCCCGAGGTCGAGCGCCGCGACGGGGGCGGCTCTGACCGCCACCCACGGCCGCACCCACGCGGGCGCCCCCCGCATCCTCCGCGTCGCGGCCCGCACGCGATTCCCGCGCCCGCGCCAGCGGCGCGCGTGCGTATCGCCCGCGGCCGTCCGCGGGTCCCCGCCGGGCACCGCTGACGGAAGCTCAGCGGGCGCGCGGGTAGCCGAGCCGCTCTACGCCCTCGCGGCGGCGGCGCATCTCGTAGGTGGCGCAGCGGCGATGCACCACCGTCTCGCCGCGCAGCCGCATGAGCTCCTGGCCGTTCGTGATCGAGCGCCCGCAGACCACGCAGATCGGCCTTCTGCCTCGGGGGGAACCCATCACGCTGATGATGCTGTCGAGCAACGGTGCCATCGCCACGTAGGTTCGGACACGGCGGCCGTCAGCCGGTGACTTCCTCGTGAACCCGCCCCCGATTCCGGTAGCTTTGGCCGCCGTGAACGCCTTCCACTTCTGCGGCATCGCGCTCGCGATTTGGGCGCTCGTCCTGACCTTCATCGGCGTCACGCGCGAGGACTTCCCCAGCACCGACGGCGCGGCGCGGATGGTGGCGGCCATCTCCATAATCCTGACCGTCGCGGCGATCGGAAGCGGCATCTACACCGCGGCCACCGAGGAGGAAGAGGGCGAAGGCGAGGAAGCCGCGCTCCTTCTGCCACGCTGAGGGCATGGCTGCGATCGACGACGACGGAGTTGCGGTCCACTACACCGCCCTTCAGCGCGGCACACGTGTGATCAGTTCGGACGGCCAGGAGGTCGGAAAGGTGGTCGAGGTGCTCGACAACTACCGCGAGCACATCTTCGACGGCCTGGTCATCGAGACGACCGACGGCGCGCGCCGTTTCGTGGACGCACCCGAGGTCGCGCGCACCGCCGAACGCGCGGTCACCTTGAACATCAGCGCGGGCGAGGTGGCCCGGCTCGGGCCGCCCGAGGGCGGATCCGCCGTCGGCGGTTCCGTCAAGCGGCTGTTCGGCGGCTTACGCCGCCGCTGAGCGGGCGGGCCTCGAGCGCGGCGCCGTACCCGGCCGCGAGCTGACCCAACGCGCGCTCCCAGGTCCGCGCGCGCACGGCCGCGAGCCCGCCCTCCACGAGACGCCGGCGGAGCACCGGTGAGCTCGCCAGCTCGCACACGGCGGACGTACACCTCCGCGGGCGGCGTGGCGCACTCGGGCAGGCCGAGGGCCCGCTGCACCCCGAGCTTCGACTCCTGGGATGCCGTCGAGTGGCAGTGCAGGTCCACTTTGGTGACCGGCGTCCGGATCATTTGAAACAAGTTCGCCTGCAACGAGCGCCTTTTCGTTATCGGCGGACGTGGCGTGACGTGACTGTGAACCAGCTAGCGTCGCCCCTGGAATGGACGAGGTCAGCTTACGGCGCGGCGGGCCCGGCGACGCCGAGGAGATCGCCCTGACGATGGAGCTTGGATTCGAGACCTATCGGGAGTTCATGCCCGGGGGCTGGGCCCCGCCGCCGACCGAACGCGAGCCCTTCCGCGTCCGCCTCGCCGACCCGGACGTCTGGTGCCGCGTGGCGGAAGCGCACGGGAAGATGGCGGGCCACGTGGCGCTGATGCCGGCTGCCCTCCACGGCGGCGTCCCCGACCCCGACCCGGCCCTTGCTCATCTCTGGCAGCTGTTCGTTCGCGAGGAGCACTGGGGCGGAGGGATCGCAACGAGCCTGCACAGCGCCGCGGTCGAGGAGGCGGCGCGGCGAGGCTTCTCGACCTTCAGGCTCTTCACGCCGTTCGCGCAGGTCCGGGCCAGGCGGTTCTACGAGCGCGAGGGCTGGAGCGCCGCCGCGTCGCCATTCACGGAGGAGCACTGGGGCGGGATGGAGCTGGTCGAGTACCGCAGGCCGCTCCCCTGACTCCTTCACTCGATGTAAACAGCCGCCGGCCATCGCGACCCGCGCCGGGCTCCCGATCGTGCGCCCGCTGTTCCTGATCGACCCGTCCGACGAGCGCGGCTGGGCGCTCGCCGACCAGTACGGCTACGGGCCCGCGCTCTGGGTGGCCCCAGTGCTCGAGCGCAGCGCCACGGAGCGCGAGGTTTCCCTCCCGCGCGGGGACTGGATCGACTTCTGGAGCGGCGAGCGCCTGCGAGGCGGCGGAGAGATCCTCGCGGCCGCGCCACTCGAGCGCATCCCCCTCTTCGTGCGCTCGGGCTCGATCGTCGTAACCCACCCCGCGGAGCACGTGCAGGGCGGGCTCGGCGACACGCCGGAGCGCGAGCGCCCGCTCGAGGCGACCCTGTGGGGCGAGCCGCCGCTCGGCCGCTGCGCCGTCCGGCTCGCGGACGGCACCCGGATCGGCTGGCAGCACGGCCGCTGGTCGGCGAACCCGGGGCGAGAGATCTCGTTCACGCAGCGCTAGGGCGTTTCGGCGCCAGCGTCTCGATCGCCCGCTCGCAGGCCTCGTCGAGCTCCTGGCGCCCGTCCGGCACCGACTGGCAGTTGATGAAGTACTCCGTGTCGCCGTCGAACACGGCGACGATCGTGCTGCGTCCGTCCTCGGGCTTCTGGAGCTTCTCGATCTCGTAGCGGAAGGCGAGCAGTCCCCCCGCGTCGATCCGCTTCCCGTTGACTTCGGTCCCGGCGAGCCCGCTGAGTACCTTGTCGAGCTGCTCCTTGACCGCAGCGGCGTCGCCCGCGGTCACCGTTCGTCCCAGCCGGTAGCGCTGGACGAAGATCGCGTTGTCCTCGGACATGGCGAGCGCGACCGACTTCTGGGCTCGGCCGACGCCCTCCTCGGCGTTCACGTCCGTAGTGCGCTCGAAGTCACCCGGATACTCGAAGGTGATCGCGAAGCCCTCCTCGTCGAACATCTTCGGATCGGACGAGCCGCACGCGACCGGTATCACGATGGCGCAGGCCAGCAGCGGCAGCAGCCATCTCGACGTCACCTACTCGCCCTCTCGCCAGTAGCGCTGGTACCAGCGGCCCTCGGCAACATCCTCGGCGGTGAGGATCATCACGCGCCAGGGATCGAAACGGAGCACTGCGAACATCCCGCCGAGCGGTCCGTCCTTCCATTGCGGAAGGGTCGACGGGTCATAGCCGAGCGGCGGCTCCGCTTCGAGGAAGAGGTTCCAGACCCGCTCGCGCTCGTCATCCGCCCACGACGCCCGGCAGTCGGCTTGGGCGGTCTCCTGCTTCGGCGACCAGTACGAGACCGACACGTGGGGGTTCGCGGCAAGGTGCTTCGACTTCAGCGGCGAGCGGACGGTGCCGACCCAGCCGACCGGCCGGCCGTCGACCACCTCCCAGTACGGATGGAGCATCCGGGTGCGCGGACGGCCTCGCGAGTCGACCGTGGCGACCGTCGCCCAGGCGACCTCGGCGCTGATGCGCAGGAAGTCCTCCTCGATGCTCTCGAAGCTCGGCATGCGCTGGAGTATCCCTTTCCGTCAAAATCGGGAAGAAGGAGACAGCGCCCAGAGAGAGACGAGGAGAGAGATGGCCGAGGAGCACACTCAGCGCGAGGACGGTGGTGGCGTAGTCACGGCCAAGAACTCCCTCAGCGTCACCGACAACCGCACCGGCGAGACCTACGACGTCGAGATCAGCGACGGCACGGTCAAGGCGATGGACTTCCGCCAGATCAAGGTCGACGAGGACGACTTCGGCCTCATGACCTACGACCCGGCCTTCACGAACACGGCGTCATGCCGCAGCTCGGTCTGCTTCATCGACGGCGAGGCGGGCATCCTCGAATACCGCGGGTACCCGATCGACCAGCTCTGTGAGCGCTCGACCTACCTCGAGGTCGCGTACCTCCTCATCTACGGCGAGCTCCCCACGCAGAGCCAGCTGGACGAGTGGATCTTCGAGGTCACCCACCACACGTTCGTCCACGAGAACATCAAGAAGTTCGTCGAGGGCTTCCGCTACGACGCCCACCCGATGGGCATGCTGCTCGCCACGGTCGGCGCGCTGTCGACCTTCTATCCCGACGCCAAGAACATCGACGACCGGATCGAACGGCACATGGCCGCGGTGCGGCTGATCGCGAAGGTCCCCACGCTGGCGGCGTTCGCCTACCGGCACAACCTGGGGCTGCCGTACGTCTATCCGGACAACGACCTGTCCTACCCCGGCAACTTCCTCTCGATGATGTTCAAGATGACCGAGGTCAAGTACGAGCCGGATCCGCGGCTCGTGCGCGCCCTCGACGTCCTCTGGATCCTGCACGCCGACCACGAGCAGAACTGCTCGACGAACGCGGTGCGCGGGGTGGGCTCGTCGCAGGTGGATCCGTACTCGGCCGTGGCCGCGGGCGTGGCGGCCCTCTACGGGCCGCTCCACGGCGGCGCGAACGAGGCCGTCCTGCGAATGCTCGAGCGGATCGAGACGGTGGACAACGTGCCTGAGTTCCTCGAGGGCGTCAAGCGCCGCGAGCAGCGGCTCATGGGCTTCGGCCACCGCGTCTACAAGAACTACGACCCGCGCGCGCAGATCATCAAGGAGCACGTGGACGAGGTCTTCGAGGTCACGGGCAAGAACCCGAAGCTCGACATCGCGACCGAGCTCGAGAAGCGTGCGCTCGACGACGACTTCTTCATCGAGCGCAAGCTCTATCCGAACGTCGACTTTTACTCGGGTCTCATCTACGAGGCGCTCAACCTCCCGGCCGACTTGTTCACGGTGATGTTCGCCATCCCGCGCACATCGGGCTGGGTCGCGCAGTGGCTCGAGATGGTCACCGACGAGGAGACCAAGATCGCCCGGCCGCGGCAGATCTACACGGGGTCGCGCGAGCAGGACTACGTCGAGATCGGCTCGCGTGAGAAGCGCACCGACAAACCGGTCGCCGGGACGACCCTGATCGACCCCGCCAAGAACTGAGGGCCGGCTACGAGGCCTCGGCGGCCAGCGCCGTCTGATCCTCGAGGCCCATCACCGGGCCCGCCGTGCCGCCGGTGCGCTTGCGCTCGCGGACCTCGAGCCGCCGTGACAGCCGGGAGAGGGCGAAGTTCGTGACCACGAACAGCGCGCCGATGAAGATGAAGACCTGCAGCAGGGGCGGCTGCGCGCCACCGCCCGTGAACGCCGTGAAGCCGCTCGACAGGATGCGGCCGTGGCGCATCACCTCCTGGATGGCGATGATGCTCACCAGGGTGGTGTCCTTGTTGAGCGTGATCAGCTGCGAGACCGTGGCCGGCACCATCCGGCGGAGGCCCTGCGGAAGGATCACGTAGCGCAGCTGCTGCGGGTAGGTCAGGCCGAGCGAGGCGGCGGCCTCTCCCTGGCCGCGATCGAGCGACAGGATGCCGGCGCGCATGATCTCGGCGAGCACCGCCGAGTTGTAGAGCACGAGCCCGAGGATGCCCGCGAACACACGCCCGGACTGGAGCGCCTCCGGGAAGAAGCCCGGCACGTTGCTCTCGTAGAAGTCCTTCCACGGCGCCGGCAGCGCCAGCGCCAGGTAGAGGATGATGAAGATCAGCGGCAGGTTGCGCCAGACGTCGACCCAGACCCCGGCGGCCACGGCCACCAGCCTGAACCTCGAGAGCCGGAGCATGGCGAGCAGCAACCCGAAGTAGAGCGAGAAGACCATCGCGATCACCGCTATCTCGAGGTTGACCAGGAATCCCTCGAGCAGGAAGCGCAGGTTGTTCCCGGTGGTGAGCCACTCCCAGTTGTCCGGATTGAACAGGTAGCCCATGCCTCACCTGTGGATCGCGTAGCGGACCTCGAGCCGCCGTACGACCAGCGTCGCGAACAAGGTCAGGATCAGGTAGCCGACGGCCGCCCAGAAGAAGGTCTCGTTCGTCGCGAACGTCCGCGAGTTGACGAGCCTGGCCTGGTGCAGCAGGTCGGGCAGCGCGAGCAGCGAGACCCCGACGATCGCCGAGTTCTTGATCATCGCGATCGTCAGGCTGCCGAGGTGCGGGATCACCGTCCGAAAGGCCTGCGGCAGGATGATGTAGCGCATCGTCCGCGGGTAGTCGAGGCCGATCGAGAGTGACGCCTCGATCTGCCCCTTTCCCACCGCAAAGACGCCGGAACGGAGCGCCTCCGCCACGTAGGCGGCCGTGTACAGGCCGAGGCTCCCAGTCCCGGCCACCCAGGGGTCGACCGGGACCCCGGCGCGCCGCAGCCCCGCGTAGGAGATGAACAGCAGGACCAGGAGCGGCGTGTTGCGGAACAGCTCGACGAACAGGCCGCCGACCCAGTTGAGCGGCTTGAGCGGCGCGATCCGCAGCGCAGCGACGGCGGTGCCGACCACCATCGCGATCACGAACGAGATCGCGACCAGCCGCACGGTCACCCAGAAGCCGGAGCTGAGCTCCGGGAAGTGCTCGCTGAGGACCTCCCAGAGCTCAGTCACCGGCGAACCTCACTACCACCGAAGCGCCGCTAGCCCAGCGCGAGCGCCTCCTTGAGCGTCATGTCGGGGGGCGGCGTCTGCTGGTTCGTGTACTGGCCGACCCACTTCTGGAAGGCCTCCTCCCAGCGGCCGTCCGCCTGCGCCGCCTCGAGCGTGTCGCTCACGAACGTCTGGAACTCCTTGTCGCCCTCCTTGATCCCGGCGCCGTAGGGCTCGGTGGTCAGCTCGTCGCCCACCATCTTGAGCGTGTCGTCCTGGATGATCATGCCGGTCAGGATCACGTCGTCCGTGGAGATCGCGTCGATCGCCCCGTTCTGGAGCAGCTCGAGGCACTCGGAGTAAGTGTCCACGAGCGTCAGGTCGGCATCGGGGGCCTGCTCGCGCAGCGTCTCCTCGTAGGTCGACCCGAGCGCCGTGCAGACCTTCTTGCCGGCGAGATCGTCGACGCCCTTGATGTCCGAGTCACCTGGAACCAGGATCCGCCCGCGAGCGACGTAGTAGGGCTCTGAGAACTCGATCTCCGTGTCCCGCTCCTGGTTGATGGTCATCGTGGACAGGATCAGGTCCACCTCGCCCTGCTGCAGGAACGGGATGCGGTTGTCCGAGATCGCCTCGACGAATTTGGGCTCGACGCCGAGCTCCTCGGCGATGAGGTTGCCCATGTCGACGTCGAAGCCCTCGATCTCACCCGATTGCGGGTTCTTTAGGCCGAACGGAGGCACGTCGTACTTCACGCCAATCGTGATCTCGCCGCGGTCCTGAATCTTCGCCATGGTGCTGCCGGCCGGGAACTGCTGGGCCTCCTCGGTCTGGCCGCCGCCTCCGCCTCCGCCGTTCCCGCCGCCGTCATCGTCGTCATCGTCGCCGCAAGCTGCCACGGCCAGCGCGGCGACCGCCAGCGCCATCGCCAGCAACGTGCGCCAAAGCTTCATCTTCGTCATCCGGTGTCCCTCCTCAGTGGTGGATGATCTTGTCCACGAACTCCTTCGCCCTCTGGCTCTTCGCCGCCCCGAAGAACTCGTCCGGCGGGCCCTCCTCGACGATCTCGCCGTCGTCGATGAACACGATCCGGTCGCACACCTCGCGTGCGAAGCCCATCTCGTGCGTCACGACGATCATCGTCATGCCGTCTCGGGCGAGGTCGCGCATGACGTCGAGGACCTCGCGGATCATCTCCGGGTCGAGCGCCGAGGTCGGCTCGTCGAAGAGCATCAGCTTGGGGTCCATCGCCAGGGCGCGGGCGATGGCCACGCGCTGCTGCTGGCCGCCCGAGAGGTCGGCCGGGTACTCGCCGGCCTTCTCCGAGATGCCCACCCGCTCGAGCAGCTCGCGAGCGCGGCCTCTGGCCTGCTCACGCGGCAGGTGCCTTGCCTTGACGGGGCCGAGGACGACGTTGTCCAGCACCGTCATGTGCGGGAACAGGTTGAACTGCTGGAAGACCATGCCGATCTCGGCCCGCAGCCGGCTGATCGCCTTGCCCGAGTAGTCGAGGGCCGCGCCGTCGAAGCGCACCTCGCCTTCGTCTACCGGCTCCAACCCGTTGATGCAGCGCAGCATCGTCGACTTGCCGGACCCCGACGGGCCGGCGATCACGATGGCGGAGCCACGCTCCACCACCATGTCGACGCCGTCGAGAACGACGTTGTCCCCGAAGCTCTTCCGGACGTCATCGAGCTCGACCAGCGGGCGCTGCCCCATCGGGGTGCGTTTGCCCGCATTGGAGTAAACGGAAACCGAACCCGGTTTACGTCCTCAGATCCGGAACACCGGCACTAGCCGCTTCTCGTGCTCGGCGTCTATCTCGGCCACCACCTCGATGTGCTCCTCGATCCCGGAGCCGCGCAGCTTGGTGGCGAGCAGCTCGTCCACCTGGAACAGGCCGGACGAGTTGTTCATCTCGATCTCGACGCGCACCGCCTTCTCCTCGCCCGGCTCGATCCTCACCGCGTCGATCGCGGCCGCGGAGATCGAGTGGATGTTCGGCCTTCTCGTCTCGAACGGGATCCGCGAGCGGCCGCTCGCCATGTCGAGCGCGTCGGCCACGCGCACGATGCCGGCCTCGACCGTGACCGGGTCGCCGCGGCGGCGGTGGCCGATCACGGCGTGGAGCGCCTCTGACATCACGACCGTGAGCTCGGGTTCGTCGTAGATGCCCTCGAGCAGCAGGGGCATCCGGTCGGCCGCGAGGAAGAGGCTGTATTGCTCGTGATCGGCGCGGTGGATCGACATGCCGGTGTCGTGGAACAGGCAGGCGGCGGCGATCACGACCTCGGCGTCGCGAGCCTTGAGGCCGTGCTCGGTCACCATCGCGGGCTCCACCCCGGCGCGCTTCAGCAGCCGGAACAGCCGCAGTGCGATGTTGGCCACGATCTGGATGTGGACCACGGAGTGGTCCGACATGTCGCGCCGGTCGGCGTTGACCTGCTGCATGTACCACCAGGCGCGCAGCCGCTTGTCGGCGTTCGCCGCGTCGAACAGCCGCTCGAGGCGCCGGTTGCCGCGCGTCGGCGCGCGGATGTCGATCTCGGGGAGCTCCACGGGTTACCCTTGGCTTCGTGACCCTAGAGCCTCTCTACGACGGGCACGGCCGCCGTATCTCGGACCTCCGCGTGTCGGTCACCGACCGCTGCAACTTCCGCTGCCAGTACTGCATGCCCGCCGACGGCCTGCCCTGGCTCGAGCGCGACGAGATCCTGCGCTTCGAGGAGATCGAGCGCGTGGTGCGCGTCATGGCGCGCATGGGCGTGAGCGACCTGCGCCTGACGGGCGGCGAGCCGCTCGTGCGGCGCGAGTTCCCGCGGCTCGTCTCGATGCTCGCCCCGATCGAGGGGATCGAGGATCTCTCGCTCACGACGAACGGCTATCTGCTCGAGCGCGACGCGGCTGCGCTGGTTGACGCCGGCATCAAGCGCGTGAACGTCTCCATCGACTCGCTGCAGCGCGACCGCTTCTTCCAGCTCACCCGGCGCGACTCGCTGCCGCGGGTGCTGCGCGGCCTGGAGGCGATCGCCGCCTTCCCCCAGGTGCACCCGATCAAGGTGAACGCGGTGGCGCTGCGCGGCTTCACCGAGGCGGAGGCGCTGCCGTTCGCCGAGTTCGCCCGCTCGACGAGCTACCAGGTGCGCTTCATCGAGTTCATGCCGCTCGACGGCGACCACGCGTGGTCACAGGACCGGGTCCTGCCCGGGGACGAGATCCGCGCGATCATCGACCGCGTCCATCCGCTCGAGGAGCGCCCGCGCGAGCCGCACGCGACCGCGCGCGTGTTCCGCTTCAAGGACGGGCGGGGCGAGATCGGTTTCATCAACCCGGTCTCCGAGCCGTTCTGCGCCGACTGCAACCGCATCCGCCTGACCGCGGACGGCAAGCTCCGCACCTGCCTGTTCTCGATCCACGAGACCGACCTGCGCGAACAGCTTCGCGGCGGGGCGAGCGACGCGGAGCTCGAGCGCGTGATCCGCGATGCGGTCTGGCGCAAGGAGCTGAAGCACCGGGTAGGCGAACCCGGCTTCCGCCAGCCGCCGCGGACGATGTCGGCGATCGGCGGCTGACAACCGAGCGATCACCTTGCCGTTCTGCCCACCTATACGGTGGGTAGAACGGAGAGCTGACGGTTCTCGCGAAAGTACGCTGCCCTCTGTGCCGTACACGCTGACCATACGTAGAGGTCCGCGGGTGGCCCGCGAGCGTTACGGCGAGCTCGACACGGCACTCCAGGCCATCGAGCGGACCGGCCGCGAGATCGAGCGCACGGCCGACACCCCGACGCGCGGCGGCACCTTTATCCGCACGCTCGACCCCGTCCAGCAGGTGGTGGCCCGGCTCGAGCTGTCCGGCCCCGGCCGGCTCCGGGCCGGCGTGGACGTGCGCGGCGACGGGTCGAGCGAGGCCTTCACCGGCCGCCTGCGGCGCAGGCTCGTCGAGCAGCAGGGCCGCGAGTCCGCCTACGACGCGCTGCGCCGGGCCCTCGGAGAGCGATGAGCGAGACAGCACCCGCACAGCGCTGGCGCGTGCCGCTTCCGCGCGGCGCCGAGCCCCCATACCGGGTGTTCGTCAACGGCGTGCCCCAGCGCGAGGGACAGGACTACGAGCTCGGCGACGGCGAGCTCCTCTTCAGCCGGCCGCTCGAGAAGGAGCGCCTCGGGATGGGCCGCTGGACGGCGATCTTCTTCGGGCTCTGGGGCTCCTACGGCAAGAACGACTCGGTCGATGTGCAGTACCGGCTCGGCAGCCGCGAGACGGTGGCCACGGGGCTCGAGATCATTCCCCCGGGCGGCGACTGAGCCTTCCGGAGGTGAACCGATCGCGGGGGTCCTGCGAAAGCAGGTGTCAGGACCCCTGCGCATGCCGGCCGAAACGACCACCTTCGCCCCAACGGCCGAGGAGGCAGAGCTCCTCGGTCGCGTGGCGGCGGGCGATCATGGCGATCCGTTCGTCGTGCTCTACCGCCGCTACTCGCCCCGCCTCTACGGCCTGGGCCTGCGGCTGCTCGGAGAGAGCGGCATGGCGGAGGAGCTCGTGCAGGAGACGTTCCTGCGCCTGTGGCGAAGCGCTCCCACATTCGACCCGAGCCGCGGCAGCGTGCGCACGTTCATGTTCACGATCGCCCGGCGGGTGGCGGTCGACCTGCTGCGCCGCACCGCCTCACGGCCGCTCCCCACCGGCGACACCGCCGCCGAGCCGGAGGACGTGCCGGGCGGCGAGGCCTTCGACGCTCTGGTGCTGGGGCTCGAGGTCCGCGACGCTTTGCAGGCGCTGTCCGCCAAGCACCGCGAGGTGCTCGAGCTGATGGTCGACGAGGACCTGGGCCAGCCGGAGATCGCGGCGCGGCTCGGTGTCCCCGTCGGCACAGTCAAGACACGCGCCTTCTACGGTCTGCGCGCGCTGCGTGTGGAGCTCGAGGATCGGGGGCTCCTTGCCTGAGCGCGTGAACGTTCCAGCAAGACTGCTCGACGGCCTGCGGCCGGAGGAGCGCGGGCAGGTCGAGGACGTGGCCGCCCTGCTCGCGCGCGCGGAGCGCCCTTGGCAGGCGCCCCCCGCCGGACTCGAGCAGCGCACGCTCGCGGCGGTGCGGGCGGCGGCCGACGGTGCCGGCCCGCGCCCAGAGGCGGTTCCGGACGGCGCAGGCCCGGGGAGGCGGGCGGCCAGGGTGCGGCCGCCCGCCACTCCCCGCTCTTGGCTCCGGCTGCCGCGCGTAGCGTTCGGCGCCGGACTCGCGGCTGCGCTCGCGGCGGGCGTCCTCGCCGGAGTGGCGATCGACCGCGACGGCGGCCTGCCCGGTACTCCCGAGGTCGAGGCCACGCTCATCGCGCCGGGCGGGGGCGCCATCGCCAGCGCCACCGTTCAGAAGACCGGCATCGGGCGCGTCATCGACTTCCGGACGGACGAGCTTCCGATCCTGCCCAAGGGCGAGTACTACGAGCTCTGGTTCGTGGGGCCGCGCGACCGGCCGGGCCGCCCCGACCGCATCTCGGCCGGCACCTTCCACCCGGACGAGGACGGGCGCTCGCGCGTGCGCTTTGCCGCCGCGGTCGATCCCGCCCTCTACCCCGGCCTGGCGGTGACCGCCGAGCCCGGCGACGGCGATCCCTCCCCGAGCCGCCCGGACGTGCTGCGCTCGAGTCCCGGGCAACCTTGACACAATCGTGTCAAGGTTGTTAGCCTCACGGAATGCGGATCAGCCAGCTGCTCGAACAGCGACGACCGGTCTTCTCGTTTGAGTTCTTCCCGCCCAAGACCGACGAGGGTCAACGGACGCTCGAGGGCACCCTCGAGGTCCTGAAGGACGACCAGCCGGACTACGTCTCGGTCACCTACGGCGCGGGCGGAACCACGCGCAACCGCACCGTTGAGATCACGAAGTCGATCAAGCAGGACCTGCAGATCGAGGCGATGGCCCACCTCTCGTGCGTGGGCGAGCCCGCCGAGCGGCTGGTCGAGATCCTCGGCGAGATCGACTCGGCCGGGATCGAGAACGTGCTCGCCCTGCGTGGCGACCCGCCGCGGGGCGCGACCGAATGGCAGCCGCATCCGGGCGGGCTCTCCTACTCGGTAGAGCTGATCCGCCTGATCCGCGAGCGCTTCGACTTCTGCGTGGGCGCCGCCTGCTTCCCCGAGGTACACCCGGACGCCGCGGACCGCGCGAGCGACCTGCGCTACGCGCGCGAAAAGGTCGAGGCCGGCGCGGCCTTCCTGATCACCCAGCTGTTCTTCGACAACGAGCTCTACTTCGACTTCGTCGAGGACGCCCGCGCGGCCGGCATCGAGACGCCGATCATCCCAGGGATCATGCCGATCACGAACTACGGCCAGATCAAGCGCTTCACCGAGATGTGCGGGGCCTCGATCCCCGAGGAGCTCGGCGCGCAGCTCGACGGGCGCGCCGACGACCCGGAAGCGGTTGCAGAGCTCGGGGTCGCTTATGCGACCCTCCAGTGCTCCGATCTCCTGGCGCGGGGCGCGCCCGGCATCCACTTCTACACCCTCAACCGTTCACCGGCAACCAGGGCGATCCTGGCGGCGCTGCGCGCGGCGCATCCCTGGACGCGCGCTAAGGCGATCGTGTGAGCACCCAGCGGTCGGCGCCTTGGGCGCCGTCGCGGTGCTCGACCTCACCGTGCAACTCGAGGTGGCGCAGGTAGCAGAGCGCCTCCGCGAGCCCCCAGCCGATCATCATCGGCTCCGGTAACTCGCTGTCGAGCATCTCGGGGACGATCTCGAACGCCGTGCGCGGCTCGCCGCCCGCGAGCGCCGTCCGGACGCGCTCGAGACGCTCGTGAACGGCGCGGCGGTTGGCCTCGATGAGTGAGCCGGCGTCGCGAACGGGGCGCCCGTGGCCCGCGAGGACGAGCTGCACGTCGAGCTCGTCGACCACGTCGAGGCTCGACAGGAACTCGCCAGCGGGGTCGGGCGTGTAGCCGTAGTCGTAGTAGAGCGAGACGCGGCCGAGCAGATGGTCGCCCGACAGCAGCAGGCCGCGCTCGGGCTGGTGCAGCACGACGTGCGACGGCGCGTGGCCCGGCGTCTCGTATGCCCGCCAGGTGCCCAGGTCGGTCTCCACCTCCACGCCCGCGACCAGATCGCGTTCCGGCTCGACTATCGAAGCGATGCCGAAGCCCTGGCCGCTCCGCGCCTCGCGGTAGGCGGCCAGCGCCTCCGCCGGGACCCCGCTCTGGCGCGCGACCTCGAAGCGCCGCTCGAACGCGGTGGTGGGATCCGCAGCTGCTCTCGTCATGTGCTCGTGGTTTGGATGCATCCAGAGCTCACAGCCGGCCGCCTCGACGATCGGCCCGGCCTGTCCGTAGTGATCGGAGTGCGCGTGCGTGCAGACGAGCAGGCGCACGTGGTCGAGCCTCAGGCCCACCTGGCTGAGCGCGAGCTCGAGCTGGCGCAGCGAGCCGGGCTCGTGGATCCCGGTGTCCACGAGCACGACCCCATTGCCCGCCGCGATCGCGTACGCGTTGCCGTGCGGGACCACCGGCCACGGCAGCGGCAGGCGCAGCCGCCATAGTCCGGGGAGCACCCGGTCGGCGCGGGCCAGCTCTCGCCGCCGCGTGGTCACCGCGCCAATCTTGGCAGCGCGTCGCCGCGCGCCCGGCCGAGCCGGGCGCTTGCGCTAGGCAGGGTCGATCAGCACACCCGGGTTGAGGATCCCGGCCGGGTCGACGGCGCCCTTGGCCGCGCGCAGCGCGGCGGCGAACGGCTCGGGCCGCTGGCGGTCGTACCACGGGCGATGGTCGCGACCGACGGCGTGGTGGTGGGTGATCGTGCCGCCCGCCGCCAGGATCGCCTCCGACGCCGCGGCCTTGACCTCGTCCCACTGCTCGAGCTCCGCGCCCCGCCGGGCAGGCGCCAGCACCGTGAAGTACGGTGCGGCGCCGTCGGGATAGGCGTGGGTCAGCCGGCAGGCGACCCTCCCCACTCCCAGCGCCTCGACCGTGCATTCGCGCACGCCTTCGACGAACGCCACGAGGCGGTCCCAGGTGATAGCGGTCTCGAACGTCTCGGCGAGGACTCCGCCGGCCACGAAGGTGTCGCGCAGGTAGGGCATCTGGAGGAACGCGTCGCGCCATGTCTCCGCCGCCTCGGCGCGCTCGCCCACGCTTGGCTCCACCGGCAGCTCCCCGCCGTGGTCGCGACACAACTCGACGGCGCGCGCCATCCAGGCGTCGAGCGGGTGGTCGGCGGACTCGAAGCCGAGCACGAGCAGCGCTCTCCCCTCGGGGGCCGCCCCGGTCAGGGCCGCCTCGCCGGGGTCGAGGAGCCGGCAGTTCGACGGGTGGAGCTCCGACTGGGCGAGCGCGCGCACGGCGTCCGCGCCCGCCTCGAACGAGCCGAACGTCACGCCGGCCGAGGCGCGGAAGCGCGGGCGCTCGCGCACACGGACCCACGCTTCCGTGATCACGCCGAGGATGCCCTCGGAGCCGATCAGCATGCGGTCCGGGCTCGGCCCCGCACCGGAGCCCGGCAGGCGCCGGCTCTCCCACACCCCGCGCGGCGTCAGCGCCCGCACCGACTCCACGAAGTCGTCGATGTGCGTGCCGAGCGTGGCGAAATGGCCGCCTGCGCGCGTGGCGATCCAGCCGCCGAGCGTCGAGTACTCGAACGACTGGGGGTAGTGGCGCAGCGTCAAGCCGTGCTCGCCCAGCTGCGCCTCCAGGCCCGGCCCGGTGGCACCGGCCTGGATGCACGCCGCCCGCGACACCGGATCGACCTCGAGCACGCGGTTGAAGCGCTTGAGGTCGATCGTCACGGCACCCGTGTAGTCGTCGCCCACCGCTGCCTCGACCCCGCCGACCACGCTCGTCCCGCCGCCGAACGGGATCGCCGCCGCGCCCGCGCGCTCGCACCAGTCGAGCACCGCCTCGAGCTCACGCTCATCGCTCGGGTGAGCCACCACGTCGGGCGGATGGTCGAAGCGCCCGCGAAAGGCCCGCAGGAGATCGCGGTACGACTTGCCGTAGGCGTGTGCAGCACGCTCGTAGGTGTCGCTGCGGCAGATGCCCGCGAGCGCTCTCGGCGGCACGAGCCGCGGCCGCGGCAGCTCGATGTCCTCGAGCCCCACCGGGCGCTCCACCTCGCCGGCGCCGAATCCCAGGTGTGCCCGGATGTCCGCCGCCGCATGCTCGACCTCCGCGTGGGATGGCTGCTCGTCCTCGAAGCCCCAACCCCAGAACTTGCGCCGCCGCGTCGTGACCACGGGGTCGACAGCTTCGCAGGCGTCCAGTTCAGGGTGTGAATAGGCGCGCCCTCGGGCGAGATCGGCCTCGATCTGGCCGGCCTCAGCATCCGGCGGAACGAGTAGCCAGACTAGAGGCGTGTCCCGCGTCAGAGAGCTCGCCCGCGTCGTCCCCGAGCTCGGGACCCTGTTCCTGCGGCTGGCGCGCGACCGCCGCGTGCCGCTTCTGCGGCGACTGAGCCTGTTCGTGCTCGGCGGCTACCTCGCTTCGCCGATCGACCTGATCCCCGACTTCATTCCCGTTGTCGGCCAGCTCGACGACGCCGTGATCGCCGCCGCCGTGCTGCGCGGCGTCGTGCGCTCGGCAGGCCCGGAGGTCGTGGCTGAGCACTGGCCCGGGACCGCGCGGTCGCTGAATGTGGTCCTGCGCCTGGCGGGGTACAGTTGAGGCTCGGATGGCCACGCGGGCTACGACCGTGCAAATAACGATGCCCCAGATGGGCGAGTCGGTGACCGAGGGCACCGTCCTCGAGTGGCTGAAGCAGGTGGGCGACCATGTCGACGCCGACGAGCCGCTCGTCGAGATCTCGACCGACAAGGTGGACGCCGAGGTGCCTGCCCCGGCCGCGGGCACGCTCGTGAAGATCCTCGCCGAGCCGGACTCGACGGTCGAGGTCGGCGCGGTGCTGGGCGAGATCGAGACCGACGGCGACGGGTCGGATGGCGCGGCGCCGGCGGCCGAGGCGCCGCCCGCGGAGACGCCGGCGGCCGAAGCGCCCGGCGCCGAGGCGCCCGCGGCCGAGCCCGTCGCGTCGGAGGCACCCGCCGAGGCGCCCCCGACCCCCGAGGCGTCCCCGGCCGACGCCGAAACGGCCGAGCTCGTCGATGTCGCCTTCCCCGAGATGGGCGATTCGGTGGCCGAGGGCACCGTGCTCGAGTGGCGGGTAAAGCCCGGCGACACCGTCGCCGTGGACGACCCGCTCGTCGAGATCTCGACCGACAAGGTCGACGCCGAGGTCCCCTCTCCAGTGGCCGGAACGATCCAGGAGATCCTGGTCGGGCCCGATGAGACGGTGGCCGTGGGCTCGATCCTCTGCCGCATCGCCGCCGGAGCGGCCGCCGCTCCGTCTCCCGCGGCCGACGGCCCGCCGCAGCCGGCCGCCGAGGTCACGGACGCGCGCCCGGCCGCTCCCTCGGGCAACGGGGGCAACGCGACCCCTGTCGCCGCGCGCATCGCGAGCGACCTCGGCATCGACCTCAGCACGGTCGCCGGCACCGGCCCGCGCGGACGCGTGACCAAGGAGGACGTGCTGGCCGCCGCAGAGGGCAACGGAGCCCCGCAGGCTGCGCCCGAGCCCGCCGCGCCGGCGCCCGCCGCCGGACCCGAGGCGAAGCCCATCCGCGGGCCCGCCGCGACGCTCGTCAAGTTCATGAACGACAGCCGCTCGATCCCGACGGCCACGAGCTTCCGCACGCTGCCGGTCGACGTTCTCGACGCCCGCCGCAAGGAGCTCAAGGCGGGCGGAAGGAAGCTCTCGTTCACGCACCTGATCGCCTGGGCGATCGTCCAGGCCGCGCGCGACATGCCGGTGATGGCCCACGGCTACGCGGAGGACGGCGGCAAGCCCCAGCGGGTCGTGCCGGGCACGATCGGCCTGGGCCTGGCGGTGGACGTCGAGCGCAAGGACGGTACGCGCTCGCTCGTGGTGCCGGTGCTGCGCGACGCGAGCGAGATGGGCTTCGCCGCGTTCGCGGCTCGCTACGACGAGCTCGTCGCGGGCGCGCGTGACAACACCCTGCAGCCGAGCGCCTATCAGGGCGCCAACATCACGCTCACCAACCCCGGCGGGATCGGCACGGTCGCCAGCGTGCCGCGGCTGATGCCCGGCCAGGGGACGATCGTGGCGACGGGGGCGATCGGCTACCCGCCCGGCCTGACCGCTGTCGACCCGGTGCGGCTCCGCGAGCTCGGGGTGCAGAAGGTCATGACGATGACGAGCACCTACGACCATCGCGTCATCCAGGGTGCGGAGTCGGGTGCCTTCCTGCGCCGCATCGAGCAGCTGCTTCAGGGCGAGGACCGCTTCTACGAGAACGTCTTCGACGCGCTCGGGCTGGCGAGCGTGGTGCAGGGCCCGATGAGCGAGGCGGCCGGTCACCGCCGACGAGCCCGTGCCCGCGGCGGCCGTCCCGGCGGCCGCGCCGGTTGCGGATGCCGCGTTGCTGCAGGCCGTTCAGGCGGCCACCTCGTTGGTCAAGGCGCACCGCATGCACGGCCACCTCGCCGCCCGGCTCGACCCGCTCGGCTCGGCCGCGGTCGGCGACCCGGCCCTCGAGCCCGAGACGGTCAAGCTGACCGAGGAGCTGATGCGCCGCATCCCGGCGTCGGTGCTGCGCGTGGCGGTCCCCGGCGACACCTTCGCCGACGCGCTGCCGCACCTGCGTGAGACCTACACGGGGACGATCGCCTACGAGATCGAGCACATCTCCGACCACGAGCAGCGCGTCTGGCTGCGGCGTGCCATCGAGTGCGGCGAGTACCGCCAGCCGCTGCCGGACGAGGCGCGCCGCCAGCTCCTGCAGCGCCTGTCCGAGGTCGAGGCGCTCGAGAACTATCTCCACAAGACATTCCTCGGGAAGAAGCAGTTCTCGATCGAGGGCCTCGACTCACTCGTCCCGATGCTCGACGAGGTGATCGAGCTGAGCTCCGCCGCCGGCGCTCGCGAGGTCGTGCTCGGCATGGCGCACCGCGGGCGCCTGAACGTGCTCGCCCACACGGTCGGGCGGCCGTACGAGGCGATCCTTGCCGAGTTCGAGGGAGAGCAGACGCTTGCGGTCGACACGGCGGCGCCCGAGGGCGGCACCGGCGACGTCAAGTACCACTACGGCGCGAGCGGCACCTACGCGACCAGTACGGGTCGCGGCGTCACGGTCACGCTCTCGCCGAACCCGAGCCACCTCGAGTACGTGAACCCGGTGATCGAGGGGCGCGCCCGCGCGGACCAGACGAGCCGCAAGGCGCGCGAGCTGACCCACGACCCGGCGGCGGTCGTCCCGGTGTTGATCCACGGCGACGCGGCCTTCCCCGGTCAGGGCATCGTGTCCGAGACGCTCAACCTGCAGGCGCTGGCGGGCTACAGCACCGGCGGCACCATCCACCTGATCGCGAACAACCAGCTCGGTTTCACGACCGACCCGGAGGAGAGCCGCTCGACGCGCTACGCCTCCGACCCGGCCAAGGGCTTCGACATGCCGATCATCCACGTGAACGCCGACGACGTCGAGGCATGCGTCTCGGCGGTGCGGCTCGCCACGGCGTTCCGACAGACCTTCGGCCGCGATGCGCTCATCGACCTGATCGGCTATCGCCGCTTCGGCCACAACGAGACGGACGAGCCCGCGTACACGCAGCCGCAGATGTACGAGCTGATCAAGAAGCATCCGCCCGCGCGCAAGCTCTATGCGGAGCGGCTCGAGGCGGAGGGCGTCGTGAGCGCCGAGGACGCCGAGAAGATGGCCGAGAAGGCGTACCAGCGCGTGGGCGAGGCACACAACGAGCTCCGGCAGTCGATGGGCGCCCCGCCCGAAACCGGCGAGATCGAGCTCGACCGCACGATGAGCCGCGAGCCGCGCACCACGGTGGCGGAGGAGACGCTCCGCTCGCTCGGCGAGCAGCTGCTGCGGGTGCCCGAGGGCTTCACGGTGCACCGCAAGCTCAAGCCGTTCCTCGACCGCCGCAGGGCGGTGTTCGAGGAGGGCGCGACCGTGGATTGGGCGCACGCGGAGGCGCTGGCCTTTGCCTCGCTGCTGGCCCTCGGGGTGCCGGTGCGGCTGACCGGGCAGGACACCGAGCGCGGCACCTTCAGCCAGCGTCACGCGGTCCTGCACGACGCGGTCAACGGCGAGCGCTGGTGCCCGCTCATGCACCTGCGTGACGCCAACGCGCCCTTCGAGCTCCACAACAGCCCGCTCTCAGAGCAGGCCTGCGTCGGCTTCGAGTACGGGTACTCGGTGCAGGCGCCCGACGCGCTCGTGCTCTGGGAGGCGCAGTTCGGCGACTTCGTCAACTCAGCGCAGGTCATCGTCGACCAGTTCCTCGCCTCGGGGCTCGCGAAGTGGGGCCAGACCTCACGCCTCTCGCTGCTGCTGCCACACGGCTACGAGGGCTCGGGTCCCGAGCACTCGAGCGCGCGCATCGAACGCTTCCTGCAGGCGGCCGCCGAGGGCAACATGCGCGTGGCCAACTGCACGACTCCCGCGCAGTACTTCCACCTGCTGCGCCGGCAGGCGCTCGTGTCGAAGCCGCGCCCACTCGTCCTCATGACCCCCAAGAGCCTGCTGCGCCTGCCCGCGGCGACCTCGACCCTGGAGGAGCTCGCCGAGGGCTCGTTCCAGCGGGTGATCGACGATTCGCGCTTCGCCGACGGCGATCGCGACCGCGTCACGAAGCTCGTCCTCTGCTCGGGCAAGGTGTATTACGACATCGCCGGGCACGAGGACCGCGACGAGCAGGGCCACATCGCGGTGGCGCGCGTCGAGCTGCTCTACCCGTTCCCGGAGACCGAGCTGATCGAGCTGCTCGACAAATACCCGAACCTCGAGCGGGTCGTCTGGGTTCAGGAGGAGCCGCGCAACATGGGTGCGCGCGCGTTCATGCGCCGCCGCATGGCGAGCATCCTCCCCGAGCGACTCTCCTACGACTACGTCGGCCGCCAGCTGCGCGCCGCCTCGGGCGAGGGCTATTCGGCCGCGCACAAGCGCGAGCAGGCGCGCATCGTGCGGGTCGCACTCGATCTCGAGCAGGACAAGCTCGAGCCCGACAGCTCGGCGCAGCGGCCCATGATGTAGGGCTAGAGGGCCGGCGCCTCCGAAGCCTCCTCGCCGTGGAGGTCGGCAGTGGCCCTTGTCAACGACCCCTTCCCAGCCCTGGCCCGGCCGGCAGAGACCAACCTCGCAAGAGGTCCCAACGGGCAGCGACGGGGACTCGACCTAACGCTTGGTCCTCTGCGCGTTCGCGAACGCCCGGCCGAGCCGGGCGGACCCGAGCCGGCGCTGAACCCGCGCCGAGGTCTGTGGCGCAACGGTGGCAACGGCCGTACCTGCGCGCAGCACGAACGGCGCCACGTCGATCTCGGCCTTCCCGTCCTCGATCGCGCGCACGATCGCGTCGGCGACGTGGCCGGGCGTGCGTGTGCCGACGCCCGGCGGCAGCTCGACCCCGCTGTCGGCGAACATGCCGGCACCCGCGATGAAGCCGGGGAACACCACGCTCACCCCGACACCAGTGCCGTGCAGGTCCTCGCGCACTCCGGCCGCGAAGCCGCGGAGTCCGAACTTCGTTGCCGAGTAGACACACGATCCGGCGGTGGCGACCTTCCCGGCCAGCGAGGACACGAACACGAGGTGCCCGCGTTCGCGCTCGAGCATCCCCGGCAGGAGCGCGCGCGTGAGCTGGATCGGCGCGCGCAGGTTCACGTCGAGCGCGCGATCGAGCTGGTCGGGGCTGAAATCGAGCACCGAGCCGCTCGCGGGGAGCCCAGCGTTGGCCACGAGCACGTCCACGGCTCCAGCCCGTTCGGCAAGGTCGGCCGCGCCGCCGGCATCGGCGAGGTCGGCCACGAGAACCTCGGCGGGCTCGCCGAGCACCGCGCTGACCTGCTCGAGCGCGTCCGCCCGCCGGCCGCTCAGAAGCAGGCGCGCGCCGCGCGCGTGCAGCGCCTGTGCGATGGCGCACCCGAGCCCACCGGACGCGCCCGTGAGGAGAACTGTGGATCCCGCGAGCTGCAGGGCGCGGACGCTACCGGAGCGGGCGTAGCATCGAAGCCTGTCCCCGAGACGAAGGAGAGGTCGTGCTGATCGAGCACGAGGGCAGCAGCCCGCGGCTGGCGGAGTCGGCCTATGTGGCCCCCAACGCCGTGCTGTGCGGCGACGTGGCGGTCGGCGAGGACGCGCGCATCCTGTTCGGAGCGGTGCTGACCGCGGAGGGCGGGAGAGTCGAGATCGGCGCCCGCTCGATCGTGATGGAGACGCCCTCGTTCGCGGTCGCCGAGGGCACCCGGCCACGCTCGGCGCACACGTGCTGGTTGGTCCGCACGCGCATGTGAACGGAGCAACGATCGAGGACGAGGCGTTCCTCGGCACGGGCGCATCGGTGTTCCCGGGCGCGACCGTAGGCCACGGCGCCGAGGTGCGCATCAACGCTGTCGTGCACGTGAACAGCTCGCTCGCCGCCGGCGTGACGGTCCCGATCGGCTGGATCGCCGTGGGCGACCCGGCCGAACTGTTCCCGCCCGACCAGCACGACGAGCTCTGGCCGGTCCAGCACAGCATGGACTTCCCGCGCACCGTCTTCGGCCTCTCGCGCGAGGAGGCGACCATGGAGAAGGTGGCGCGCCGCTACGCGGAGCAGTTCGGGCGCCACCGGGACGACCGGGTGCTCGACTAGCGGAGGCGGGATCCAGCGGCGCCGCGACCCCGGCGTCCTGCGAGGATGGGAGCCCGTGACCCTGATCGCGCACGCAGGCCACTGGCTGACCACGATCGCGTACTTCGTCCCCGTGGTCGTGTTCCTCGCCTGGCTGATAGTGACCCAGGTGCGCGAGCGGAGAGGCCGCCGCTAGCCACGGACAGCCGTACCCCGAGGTCTTCGCCCCTCCGGACGTCAGCGCGGGCGACCTGCCGGCGCTGGCGCGTGCGCTGGCCGGCTGAGAGGGGCCGCGGCCGGAGACCCTTCACGACCGTCCGCATGCCCGCGAGGGTGTCGTAGGGATCGGGGTTGTCGGGATCGTCGTCGACGCACAGGAAGCAGATCGGGACGTTCACAGACACCACCAGGCCGTCCAGGAAGACGTGAGCGAGATAACGGTCGGGGGCTCGCGCGCGGCAGCGCTTCGGTGGATCCGAGTAGCCGGCATAGATCACCGCTCGTCCGGCGGGCAGCTCGAGCTGCTCTGACCGGGCGCAGTGATGAGCTCTCACGAGCCGCCCGAGCCGCGACCGCTCGAAGCGCGCGAAGGCGCTCGGCGTCCAGAGCCCGAGCTTGACACCGGCGCCTCGGCCCCGCGCTTCGTAGTCGAGCTCGGCCAGCCAGCCCGGCCCGTCCCCGCGCCCGAGCGGGCCGAAGGAATCGGCGAGCACGAGCGCCGGCAGTCGCCCGGCCGGCTGGAACCGGCGGCCCAGCCAGTGGATCTCGATTCCGAGTCGAGGGTTGTCGAGTGGAACCTCACGGTCGTCGTTGTCGCGGGGCCGGAGCGAGGTCGGCGACCGGATTCGAGCGTGCTGGAGCAACGCGAGGCGGATGGCCGCCTGCTCGCCCTCCACCCCGCCCCGCCCACCCGCGAACACGAGCGAGAGGACGCGGCCGGCGCGCCACAGGACCGCCACGCCAGGCTGACGCGGACGGCCTTCAACCAGGGCGTCATTCGTCCGGAACGCCGCGACCGCGTCGC
The DNA here is from genome assembly GCA_963751835.1 of uncultured Thermoleophilaceae bacterium. Lineage (GTDB taxonomy): Bacteria > Actinomycetota > Thermoleophilia > Solirubrobacterales > Thermoleophilaceae > JACVRW01. The sequence continues at coordinate 87,435 of CAVVWD010000017.1, forward strand.
CGATGGAAGCGGACACGGAGAGGGGCCCCAGCGAGCCACGCCGCACTCCAAGCACGTGTGCCACGAGCGCCCGCGCCGTAGCGAAGCCCGCCACGGCCCCGGCCTCGCCCGAGAAGCGGAAGGCGGCGCTCTCGACGAGCGGTGGACCGGAGGCCTCACCCGGCGGCGCCCACAGCCGCTCGAACTCCATGATGCAGCCGCGGTGGCGATGGCGCTCGAGCCGGAGCAGTTCGCGCGGCGCCCCCTCGCCGGTCAGGCCGAGACCGCAACCGCTGTCATCGCCGACCAGATAGCCGGGAGCCAGGTCCGAGAGCCGTAGCGTCAGGTCCCGCGGCCCGCCGGCCGCCTGGCCCGCCGCCGCCGGCAGGATCGCTGCCGCGACGATGACGGCGAGCGCGAGTGGCCACCGGCGCGGCGCGACTCGACCGGGTCCGGGCACGCTGTCCACATCATGAACCTCGTGCCCAAAACAGAGATCCTCAACCGCGCACCCGCGGCGCGAACCACTGCCCGCTCCACGACTGATCGTTTTAGGACTTGCGTCGCTCGCTAGCGTGCGGGTCATGCCCGCCGATTGGCCTGCACTCGATTATGAAGCCTGGAGCGAGACGTGCGACACGCTCCACGCCCACACCCAGGTGCTCGGCAAGCTCGCGGTGGCGCTCGCCCCACCCGAGCCCCAGCTTCAGCACGCTGCCCTGCGTCTCAGCGCGCGCGGCTGGGAGACGCTTCCGCTGCCGGCGCCCGACGGGTCGGGAGCGCTGAGCGCGGCGCTCGACCTGCACACCCACGAGGCCGTTGCCGAGCACAGCGACGGGCGCACCGTGCGCGTCGCCCTCACCCCCGACCGGCCGGTCGCGGAGGTGACCCGCGACCTGCTGGACGCGTGCCGTGATCTGGGCGGAGCTCTCGAGATCGACCCGAAGCCCCAGGAGGCGCACTGGAGCGTTCCCCTGACCGAGGACTACGAGCACTCGCGCTACGACACCGATCAGGTGGCGTCCTACTTCGCCGCCGCCACCCGAGCGGCGCTGGTACTCGCGGAGTTCCGCGCGCCGTACCGCGGCCGCTCGACGCCCGTCAACGCGTGGTGGGGCTCCTTCGACCTCGCGGTCAACCTCTTCTCGGGCCGGGAGGCCGATCCACCCGCGGACGACTTCATCACGCGCAACTCGATGGACTCACAGGAGATCACGATCGGTTGGTGGCCGGGTGATCCGCGCTACAGCCCCGCGGCCTTCTTCGCCTACGCCCACCCGGCGCCGGATGGATACTCGGAGGGAACGCTGGCTCCCGACGCCGCGCACTGGGGATCGGAGCTCGGCATCTACCTGCTCGACTGGGACGACGTCCGCGCAGCGGCCGACCCACACGCCTTCGCCCTCGAGTTCGCTCACTCCGCGTTCGAGCACGCGTGCGTGGTGTGCGCTTGGGATCCGATCCTCTCGGCGAGCGCCGAGGGCAGCCCGCCGCCGGTCTCCTGAGGACCGCCTGCCTCGGGCGCGCCCGTACACTTCCGTCGCCATGGCAGAGAGCCCGATTCTTGACCACATCGACGCGCTCGTCGACGAAGAGCATCGGCTCTGGGCCGAGTCCGAGCAGGGCCGGGCTCGACGATGCGGGTCACGCCCGGCTCGAGGCGATCCGCGGCGAGCTCGACCGCTGCTGGGACCTGCTGCGCCGCCGCCGTGCGAATCCCGACGCACCGGACACGCCGCCGCGGGTACCCGACCCGCCGAACGAGTTCCCGGGACCCGACCCGGAGCCACCGCACCTCGAGCACGGCGTGCATACGGACGAGCCCGCGCCGGACCCGGACGTCCCGCGCGACATCCCCTAGATCAGAGGGACACAGGCGCGAGCGGCCGAGTCTCCGGGGCTGCCGGGCCGCTATCCTCGGCTCTCCCCACGCGGGCGTAGCTCAGATGGTTAGAGCGCCGGCCTGTCACGCCGGAGGTCGCGGGTTC
>CAVVWD010000018.1:0-17347 GCA_963751835.1 uncultured Thermoleophilaceae bacterium
CCGGCTAAGTCCGGAGCAGTCGGAAGCCCGTATCCTCGCTCGGCACCAGCACACCGTCGTGGAAGCTGGAGACGCCGGCGAGCCGGTCGAGCGTTCGACCGGCGCTCAATCCGCCGACGATGTAAGGGCAGAGAGTCACTACCGGCCGGTCGTGGAAGGCGTCGTCCCAAGCCCGCTCGAAGGCCGCGACGCCTGAGAACTGCTCCACGTCCGCGCCGACGGCAAAGCGGGAGTACCAGAGCCCGGTCAGGCCGCCCTCGAGCGCCTCGTCTAGTGCCTTCCGCCAGGGAGCCGGCGAAGCGGCGGCGTCCTCGGCCGGATCGAATTCGACCATCGCGAGCCGCTCGTCGGCCTCGAGTCCTTCGACGTGGAGCCCCGCCCGGGCGAGGCGCTCGCGATCCCGCTCGACCTGGCCCCGAACCGACCGGTGTGCAAGCCAGGCGCCGCGCTTCGCGCCGAGCGCGTAGAACGAGGCAAGCACCGGGATGACGTCCTCCTCACGCTTGAGCAGCACGGCCATGTGCGGGCACGACCCGCCTTCGAGTAGTGGCGCCAACACCCGCTCAAGCATTGGCGTCCCGGGCTGGTTGGGGTCATGCGGGCGCATCTGGGCGGCGATGAGCCCGCTCGGCCGCTCGCTGGGCTTCACGAGCCGCGGCGGGCGAGCGCCGAATCGCGGCCACGACCATCGCGCCGTGAGCGAGGATGAAGAGCTGCTCGGCGAGTTCGGGTGGGCCGCCCGCGTCCGCCACGAGCGCCCTGAGCACGGTCGCGAACTCGTGTTTCTGGTCCTCGACCACGCAGGTCACGGCACCCGCGTTGTCCGCTTCGGCGAACGCGTTGATGAACGGGCAGCCGTGGAAGTCTGGCTCGTCGAACCACTCGTAGAGAAAGTCGAAGACGCCGAGGAGCTTGTCCCGCGGGCTGGCGTACCCGGCGATCGATGCCTGCAACGCCTCGGTGAAGGCGTCGCTGCGTTGGCGCAGCGCCGCCGCGGCGATGTCCTCCTTCGCTCCGAATAGACGATAGAGGCGCTTGAGTGAGACGCCGGAGGCGTCGCGGATGTCGTCGATCCCGACCGAACGGATGCCGCGGGCGTAGAACAGCTGATCCGCGGCTTCCAGGATCTTCGCCTGGGCCGTCTCGTCATCCATTTTCGATCTTTCTCTTGCGCGGAGAACTGACGTTCTCTACTATACCAGGAATCCGGAGAACGATGGTTCTCCACTTTCTACAGATGGGAGTCACGATGCCGTCCTTCGCTCTTCGCTACCGCACCGAAACGGTTCGAGGCCACAAGCTCTTCGTCCGCGAGGCGGGAGATCCCTCGCGTCCGACGGTGGTCCTCCTGCACGGGTTTCCGGCCAGCTCGTTCATGTTCCGCGAGCTCATGTCGGACCTCGCCGACGCCTATCACCTGGTCGCGCCGGACCATCTCGGCTTCGGCCACTCGGACGCACCCACGGTGGAGGAGTTCGACTACACGTTCGACGCGCTCGCCGAGCTCACCCTCGAGCTACTCGACCAGCTCGGGCACGATCGCTTTGCGCTCTACGTGCAGGACTACGGCGCACCCATCGGTTTCCGCATCGCGAGCCAGAATCCCGAGCGGATCAGCGCGCTGATCACGCAGAACGGCAACGCCTACGTGGAGGGCCTGACACGGTTCTGGGACGGCCTGTTCGCGTACGCGGCCGACGGCGTGACCAACGCCCAGGCGGTCCGCGACAGCCTCGAGCCGGCCGGAACTCGCTGGGTATACGAACACGGTGTGCCGGACGGTCGGCGCGACCGGCTCTCGCCCGATACGTGGACGCTCGACCAGGCCGGCCTCGAGCGCCGCGGCAACAAGGAGGTCCAGCTGGCGCTGTTCCGGGACTACCGGTTCAACCTCGATCTCTATCCCGCGTTCCAGGAGTATTTCCGCGCCCACCAGCCGCCGACGCTCGTCGCGTGGGGCGAGCACGACGAGATCTTCGGCCCGGACGGCGCGCTCGCATTCGCCCGCGACCTTCCCCAGGCCGAGATCCAGCTGCTCGACGCCGGCCACTACGCGCTCGAGACCGCGGGCGAGGACATCACGTCGCGCGTCCGCGCGTTCCTCGACAGAGTCCTCTGAGCGCGCCGATGCCGCGCTCGCTGATCCTGCTGTTCGCGATCGCGTGCGGGCTGGCCGTGGCGAACATCTACTACGCCCAGCCCTTGCTGGTCGAGATCGCCCGCAGCTTCGGGATCAGCACGGCGGCCGTGGGCGTGGTGGTCACCGGGACGCAGGTCGGCTACGCCCTTGGGCTGATCCTGCTCGTGCCGCTCGGCGACATGCTCGACCGCAGACGGCTGATCGTGACCCTGTCGCTGCTGTCGGTCGCCGCGCTCGCGGTCGTCGGCACCGCGTCCTCGACCGCGGTGCTGCTGGCCGGCACGACGGCGGTCGGCGCGTTCGCGGTCGTCATCCAGGTACTCGTCGCCTACGCGGCCACGCTGGTAGGGCACACGGATCGCGGCCGCGTCGTCGGCCTGGTGACCAGCGGCGTCGTGGCCGGCATCGTGCTCGCGCGCACCGCCGCGGGCCTGGTCACCGATCTCTGGGGCTGGAGAGCGGTGTACATCGGCTCGGCGGTGCTGACGCTGGTGGTCGCGATCCTGCTGCTGCGCGCGCTTCCGAGCGGCGACCGGCCCGCCACGGCCACGACATACGGTCGCCTGCTGCGCTCGCTCCTCGCGCTCTACCGCGGCGAGCCGGTCCTGCGTGCCCGCGCGGCGCTCGCGTTCCTGATCTTCGCGACCTTCAGCGTGCTGTGGAGCTCGCTCGTGCTGCCGCTCAGCGCGCCGCCGCTGGCTCTTTCACCGGGCACGATCGGGACGCTCGGCCTCGTCGGCGTCGCGGGCGCGGTAGCGGCCGTGCGAGCGGGGCGGCGCGCCGACCGGGGCCGCGGCCAGGCCACGACCGGCGGCGCGCTCGCGCTGATGCTGGTGGCATGGCTGCCGATCGCGCTCGTCCACGAGTCGATCGTCGCGTTCGTGATCGGGCTGCTGCTCGTGGACGTCGCCCTGCAGGCCGTCCACGTCACGAGCCAGACGATGATCTACGCGCTCGATCCGGCGGCGCGCAGCCGGCTAGTAGGCGTCTACATGGTCTTCTACTCGGCCGGCAGCGCGGCGGGGTCGATCGCCGCCACGGCGACCTATGCCTGGGCCGGCTGGACCGGTGTCTGCCTGCTCGGCGCAGGGATCAGCACCGTAGCGCTCGCCGTGTGGGCGCTGTCCGCCTTGGGTGAGAACCACACCCAGCGAGCGCCAGCGCTTACAGGGACCTCCTCAGGCTCCGCTCGATTGATGCGCGGATCATCCGCGGCGCCACCACACAACGGAAGGCGAGAGGGGGCCGGACTACGCGGCCGCGGTCGCCGCTTCCGCCCGCCCGGGTCGGGGCCGGAGGCTGACGAGGTCGAGGTCGAAGCCGGCCGGCAGCTCGAGGTCGTACTCGGCCAGCAGCTCGGTGTCGGCCAGGAGCTCGTGGCAGCCGCCGTCGGCCACTATCCGCCCCCCGGCGAGGATCACCGCGCGCTCGCACAGCTCGGCGGCCAGGGGGAGGTCGTGGGTCGTGAGCAGCATCGTGCGGTCGATGCTCGTGAGGACGTCCAACAGCTCGCGTCGCGCCCGCGGGTCGAGGTTGGCGGACGGCTCGTCGAGCACCAGCAGGCTGCGGGCTCGTCGCGAGCACGGTTGCGATCGCCACCCGCCTGCGTTCTCCCATGGAGAGCTGGTAGGGGGCGCGCTGGGCCGCGCCCTCCATGCGGACCGAGGCGAGCGCCTCGTGGACGCGTCGCTCGACCTCCTCGCGGGGGAGATCCTGATTGAGCGGACCGAACGCCACGTCCTCCCCCACGGTGGGCATGAAGAGCTGGTCATCGGGATCCTGGAAGACGAGGCCGACCCGCGCACGCAGTTCGGCGAGCGTCCCGTCGCCGACCTCGAGTCCCGTGACCTCCAGCCTGCCGCTGCCTCGCGTAAGGCCGTTCAGGTGCAGCATCAGCGTCGTCTTGCCGGCGCCGTTCGGCCCGAGGATCGCCACCCGCTCACCGTGCTTCACGTGCAGGTCCACGCCGCGGAGGGCGGGTTGGCCGTTCGGGTAGCTGTAGCTCAGCCCGACGGCGCGGACGGCGCAGCTCACGTCGCCACCCCGGCCGCGAGGCGCAGCGGCACGAGCAGACCCAGCACCGCTAGCACGAAAGCAGCGTCCGCCCGAGCCGAATGCGAGCGGGACGAGGCGGCGCATCCGGCCGTCATACCCGCGCGCGAGCATCGCGAGGTACACGCGCTCTCCGCGCGAGTAGGTACGAAGGAACAGCGCGGTGGCCACCCGGCCGAGGGCTCCCGCGTGCAGGGCGTTGCGCGGGCTGTAGCCGCGCGACGCGAGGGCGGCGCGCATTCGCCCTACCTCCTCGACGATCACGAACAGGTAGCGGTACATGAAGGCCGCGATCAGGATCAGGATGCGCGGCACACGCAGCGCTTCGAGTCCTCGCAGCACCGACGGGAATGTGGTGGTGGCCGCCAGCAGCACGGCCGACACCGTGCCGATGGTCGCCTTGGCCGCCACCGCGGCCAGCGTCTCCAGGCCGGCCTCGTGCACGGTCAGCGGCCCGAACGCGTACGTGTCACCCCCCTCTCGGACGAGCGGGATGAAGAGCGCCGCGAGCACCACCGGCGGGAGGACGAAGCGCGCCCGCCGCCAGATCTCGCCCGGCTTGATGCGCGCCCGCGCGGCCACTCCGGCGAGAACGAGCGCGGCGGCAAGGTAGACGGGCCAGGCCTCGATCGGGGTCGACACGGCGACCACGGTCACGGCCACGAGGCCGACGATCTTGGCTCGCGGGTCGAGTCGGTGCACCGGGCTGGCGGGATCGCCCGCCAGCCCGGTCAGCTCGAGCGAGTGGTTGCAGAGAGCGCCCACCGGCCGCCGCCCTCAGGCGGGCGCTCCCCTGGGGCCGGCCGTGCGCGGACGCCGCCTGACGAGCCACGCGAGGCCGAGCCCGATGGCGAAGACGGCCAGCGTGCCGACGAAGCCGGCAAGGCCGGTCGCGACGCGCTCGTTCTCCACGCCCGGGAACGCATAGTCGGGGATCGGCGAGTCCTCCTGGATGCCGGCCAGCTCTCCCTGCTCGAGGAAGGCCTTGTCCTCGGCGACCCTCTCGAGGCCGTCGGGATTCGGAGACGCGAACGGCGAGACGGCGGTTGCCAGGCCGACGGCCAGCGCAAGCGCCAGCGCGACGAAGACTCCTGTCGGAATTCTCCTCATCTCAGGCCTCCCCTCCGATGGGCCGCCGAAGCGGCGCGGCGACGGCCGGTTGCTTGAGCTCTTCTGGCGCGAGCGCCACGAGGTCCGGCCGCGACGCGAGCACCGCGCTCACGGCGGCGGCGGTGATCACCGCCTCGCCGATTCCAATCAGCGTGTGCACGCCGAGCATCGCCGGCAGCGAGGTCGCGAGCGGAACCGTGTCGGACACGGCGAGCTCGACGCTCGTCGCCGCGGCGCCGACCATGACCGCGAGCCAGGAGACAATCGCCACGACGCCCAGGAACGCTGCCCGGGTGTGAGGTAGCGCCTTCATTGCCCCGGCCACGAGCAGGCCGGCGAGCAGTGCTCCGAGGACACCCATGTTGAGCACGTTCGCCCCGAGCGCCGAGATGCCGCCGTCGGCGAACGCGAAGGCCTGGACTGCGATCACCACGGCCATCACGAGGCACGCGAGCCAGGGTCCGAGCAGAACGGCCGCCAGCGTCGCGCCGAGGAAGTGGCCGCTCGTCCCGCCGGCGATCGGGAAGTTGAGCATCTGCGCCGCGAATATGAACGCGGCGAGGACACCGAGCAGCGGCACGCGGGCTTCGTCGAGCTCCACGTTCGCGATGCGCAGCGCGTAGGTCACGGCGGCGATGGCCAGCACGCCGCAGGCGAGCGCAACGCCGCCGCTCAGGAAGCCGTCCGGGATATGGAGGGCTATCGGAAGGTCGAGCATGCGCGGTCTCCTCTCTCAGTACGGGCTCAGGACGCCTCGCGGGCGCAATCCGCGCAGAGTCCAAGGATCGGGAAATGGCTGAAGCGCGCCTCGTAGCCGAAGCGTTCCTGGATCAACTCCCGCACCGCATCCATCTCGGACGGCTCGACCGCGAGGACGGCGCTGCAGGAGTCGCACACGAGGTACTCGCGCTCCCGGGCGTCGGCCGGCGCGTAGAGACCCGGGCCGTGGCCGAGATGGCAGTGACGCACCAATCCGACCTGCTGCAGGGTCTCGAGGTTGCGATAGACCGAGGCCAGATCCGAGCGGGGCAGACGTCCCGAGAGGCCGTCGGCGACCTGCTCAGCCGAGATCGGCGCGTCGGCCGCGTACAGCGCCTCGAGCACGAGGCGCCGGGCCGCGGAGATCCGCAGGCCCTTCGAGCGCAGTATGTCCACCGCGGCCTCGACGTCGTGCGCTGCGAGCGAAGGACCTGAAAGCGGAGCGGTCATTTCAATGAGGCCTTGCGCCGCGGAGCTTCGATCGGATCACTCGCAACTGCGAGCGATTCACACAACGCCTGGAACGGCGTTGGCGGTGAGGAGGCAGCCCACTCCGACGATGACGACGGCGGAGGCCGCCGGCAGCGCGGCCACGACGCGGCTCAGGCCCCGCCCACCCGGGCGGCCAAGCCGCGGAAGCAGCTTGCGCGCGTAGACCACGGCCAGGCCGAGCACGGTGAGCGTGCCCGCAAGGCCGAGGCTGAAGGCCACTATGAGGAGCAGCCCGAGCGCCACCTCGTGCTGCGAGATCGCGCCGAGCAGCACCACGAGCGCCGACGGGCACGGGATGATCCCGGCCGCCGCTCCAAGCCCGAGCAGGCTGCGATTGGTGACGGTGTGGTCCTCGGCGGGCCCGTGATCGGGATGGTCGTGATGATGATGAGGGTGGTGGCTGTGGCCACCGGCCCCGTGGTCGTGCTCGCGGCGGCGCAGGTGGTCCATGAAGTGCTCGAACCCCGCGCGCGTGAAGGACTGGGAGTGCGCGTGCTCGTGGTGGTGGCCGTGATCGTGATCGGGGTGGTGCCCATCGTCGTGCTGGTGGTGCGCGTGGCCGGCCCAGCGCACGCGTGAGCGCAGGACCCCGAGTCCGATCGCCACCACGAGCGCCCCTGAGACCAGGTTCAGCCACGGGTAGAGGTCCTCCGGCAGCACGTACTGCGACAACGCAAGCGTCACGAAGCCGAGCATGAAGACGCCGATCGTGTGCGCGACGGTCACGGTCGCCCCCAGCGCCACCGCGTGCCGCGGCTTGCCCTTCGTGCCGACCAGGTAGGCGGCAACCATCGCCTTCCCGTGTCCCGGCGAGAGGGCGTGCACGGCGCCCCACCCGAAGGCCGCCAGAAGGAGGACGAACAGCACGCCCTCGCCGGCCGCCGCCCGCTCGAAGATGGCCGCGAAGCCATCGCCACCGGTGCGGCTTGTCGTGACCCGGTCGCCACCCTCCGAGCGCGGCGCCACCAGCGAACCGTCACCGGGGGAGACCGAGAACGAGGCCTCGCGCCGGTCGAGCGGACTGTTCAGGAGGTCCTCGGGATAGCGGCGAAGGCCGTTCGTGGGATCACCGCTCGGCGCCTGGGTGCGCACCGCGGTGCCATCGCCGGGTGCGGCCACGATCGCCTTCCAACCCACCCGGTCCTCGAAGGTGTCGTCCCGGAGCGACACCCGCCGGGGCCGGTCTACGGTCGCCCGCAAACGGACTTCGAGCCGCGTCGTCTTGAGGCCACCCGCGCCGGCAGGAAAGCTCAGGCTCGGGTCGCCGACGGTGCGCAGCCCGACGGCCCGGCCGTCGACGCGCAGCGCGAGTCCGCTCTTCACCTCGGCGAGCTTGCGCTCGAGCAGCTCGGCGCGCGGCACACCTCGTTCCTGCACGGTCGGGATCTCCGCCTGGTCGAGGACGTAGCGGACGTCCACCCTGTCGTCCGAGATCGAGACCGTCGACGCGTGGTTGATCGAGAAGTTGCCGAGCGGGTGGGCCTGGACGCTCGGCGCGGCCAGCGCCAGCACCGCCGCGGCAATCACGGCCAGGATGGTCAGTCGTACCTTCATCGCAGTCCCTCCTCGAGCAGCGCCGCCGCCGAGGGCGACAGCGCGGCCCGGCCGCGCCGGGCGACGTCGTAGTGGCGGTCAGCCTGTCCGGTCCGCCCGGCCCGCTCGAGGGCGACGGCGGCGTGCAGGTTGAAGAGCGGATCGCGCGAGCCGGTGCGCAGCGCACGGCGCGCCCAGGAGACGCCCGCGCCGGGCTCGCCCGCGCGCACGTGCGCCCACGCGAGCGCGTCCGCGGAGCGGATGCTCGGGGCGCGCTTCCAGACCTGCCGGCCCAGCGTGACGGCGCGCTGCGGGTCGCCATAGTCCGCCTCGAACAACACGGTCTCAGCGTCGGGTTCCGTCGCGGCGGCCATGTAGAGCTGCTGCTGGGCGCGTGCGCCGTCGAGCGCGGCGGTAGCCGCGGCGGGGCGCCCGAGGGCCCGTTCGGTCTGGGCGAGCAGGGTCAGCGTGCCGGTGAGGGGCAGGCGTGCGGAGGCGCGACGCAGGCGAGCGGCGGCTCTCCCCAGATCGCCGCTCGCCGCGTCGGCGCGCGCGAGACCGACCATGCCGGCCGGGTAGCCGGGCAGTGATCGGAGCGCAGCTGTGTAGGCGAGCCGGGCCGCACCGGTTTGCCCACGCTGAAGCTCGAGATCGCCGAGCAGCACCTGGACGTAGGCCAGGTTCTCGGGGGCGCCGGCGCCGGCGGACGCGGCAAGCCGCATCGACTCGACCGCACCGTCGAGGTCACCGCGCAGCTCGCGGTAGTAGGAGACCCGGGAGTAGGCGGTCAGGTTCGGCTTGCGGTCGAGCAGGCGCTGAAGCGTGCGCTCGGCCGCGGCGTAGCGCCCCAGCTCGATCTGGGCGTCGGCGATCACCGGGTAGGGGCTGACGAGCTCAGGCATCAGGCGTCGCGCCTCGAGCCCGAGCCGCAGCTGCTCGCCGAAGTCGTGGCGCAGTCCGGCCAGCGTGCCGGCGCCGAGCACGGCGCTGATGTTGCGGCTGTCGCGCCGCAGGGCGGCGTCGAAGCCGCGCTCCGCGCGCGTGTAATAGCCGGGGTCGCCGGTCTCGCGGGCCTTCTGCAGGTAGGCGTCGCCGAGCGACGCGTAGCCACCCGCGCTTCCGGAGCCGTCGCGTAGCGCGCGCTGGAGGACCGCGATGCGCTGGTCGGTCGAGGCGTCGGGCGAGATGTCCACGGGGGCGCCGGCGGACCTTTCCGGCAGTTCGAGCTCGCGGCCGCCTCCGAACGAGACGAGGAGGGCGAGCGTAACGCCGAAGGCGACGAGCGGCGCCAGAAGCTTGAGGAGGAGATTTGATCGGATCGCTGTCATCGCTGTGTAGGTATGGGGAGTGGGGAGTCGGGGAGAGTGGGGCCGGCGTCCCGGCCTCCCGCCCGCCGGAGTGGCGGGCGGGCAGGCCGAGAGCCGGGGGTGGTTACGGCGTCGGCGGCTGCGGCACTGGTGCGTGCTGCGGCTCGATCCGCTTGAGCGTGCTGTTGAACCCGTCGTTGGCGAGGCCGACGTACGGGAACTGAGCTCGGAACGCCTTGTCGTTCCGGTCGACGCCGTCCCCGAGCGGGATGTTCTTCGGGGGCGACAGCAGAGCGCCCGCGATCACGCGGAGCTCGATGTCGACGACGTCGTCGGTCAGACGCCGGCCGTTCGGGAACCCGGCGAGGTCACCCGCCAGGACGCCGAAGCGGTTCGGACTGGCAGACGGCGCAACGCCCAGGTTCAGCTTGAGCGTGTCGGCCGCAGCCGGGTTCTTGCCGATCTGCGTCAGCCCGGGCACGCCGGTCAGGAGCGCCTGGACGATGTCGGTCCGGTTCGTCTCCTGGATGCCGAGGCCGAACAGCGCGTTAAGGATGCGCGCCGGCTCCGGGTTCAGAGCGAACTTGCCGAAGTTCTTCGCGTCGTTCGCGGGCGACGTCGCGTTGAACTTGTCCTTCATGCCGATCGGGATGATCACCTCGTTGATGAGGGGATTGCCCAGCCGGCTGACCTGCACGTAACCGTCGTCCTTCGAGCGCTTGCCGCGCTTGCCCGACGCGAGGACGGAGCCGCGCTTGCGCTCGGTGGTCGACCATACGCCGACGACTGCGTTGCCGGCCTTCATGTCGGCCACCTGCTTGCCGTCGCGCGTGACTTCGCGCTCCGGCACCTGCAGCACGAACGACTTCGTGTTGTAGCCCGCCACGTCGTCCTTGCCGCCGCCCTGGTTGCCTAGGCCGATCATCGGACGGCCGGGCTTGTCGATGTTGATCCCGTCGAAGATCGAACCGAGATCGACGAAGAACGCATCGTCCGCGGGCGTGACGATCGTCTTGCCGCCGCCCTTCAGCGGGGTGACTCCACCGGCCTCCACGTTGGCGAAGTTCGGGATCGTCTTCGGACCGACGTTGTCCGGCACCACCGGCGCATCGTTGGCGATGCGCTTGGAGGCGACGAGCTTGCGGTCCTTGTTGTAGGTCTCCTTGTAGAGGTCGTAGGTCTGGACGAGGTTGATGTCCGGATCGTTGACCGAGTCGACCGTCGGTGCCGCGTACAGGAACGAGTTGGGGTTGCGGAACCGGGTCTTGAAGTCCCAGCGGTACGCAACGTCCTCGTAACCGTCGCCCGTGTTGTCGATCTTGACGTAGTACCGGGCGTTCTCATCCAGCGGATAGAAATTCGGTCCGCCGGCGGGATCCGCGAGCGGGATCCAGTTGGAAACGACCGTCAGGCTGCCCGGGGCGTCAGACGCCGTGTAGGCCCAGACGTCCGTGTTGTCCGCCGTGGGATCCTTCAGGATGTTCGGCGCTTCGCGGTGACTCGAGCCGATGCTCAAGGGCACCGCGACCGCCACGGCCAGCAAGGCCGCGAGAAACGAGAGCCTCTTCATGTAGAGCTCCTCAGTGATGGTTTGGGCCAGGGGGGTCTCCCGGGCACTCACTGAGCGGTCATTCGCGCGATCCCGTGAGTCGGATCACACACAGACTTCCTGCAAATCACCACTATCTGCGGCTGAGTCGTAACTGCGACCCACTCGCAGTGGGGTCGTTCCTGCGATCCGGGCGTCCAACTCGGACGTAAGACTTCCCAGACGAAGTCGTTTGGACCTGTAGATGGCCGATTTCACTCCCCGTGAGCATTCGATCAGCGCCGACGTGTCGCGCCTCAAGGAGGCGCGCGACTTCGCCGAGCGCGCGGCCCGCGAGTTCGGCCTGAGCGACGACGACAGCTACCAGGTCAAGCTGGCGATCAGCGAGGCCGTCACGAACGCGATCCAGCATGGTTCGTCCTCGCCCACCGACCCGATCAGGATCGTCGTGGCCGAGGAGTCGGGAGCGCTCGTGTTCGAGGTGATCGACACGGGGCGCTTCCGTCCGCGCGTTCGGCGCGGTGTCCTTCCCGAGTCCGGCCGCGGGCTCGAGTTCATGCGCCTGCTCATGGACGAGGTGGATCTCCGGCCGGGCCTTACCGGGACGCTCCTGCGAATCTCGAAGCGGCCGGCGATCTGAGCTGTGGCGCCCCGACGGCGGCCATTCGCCGCCGAAAGAGGACGACCGCCGAGCGAAACCTTCGCTGCGGGAGGTCGTCACCGGCCGTCGCCGGGGCAGAGCTAGATTCGCCGCGCTGCCGCCGGGTCCTCCCGTGACCGGCGAAGCCAGTATTACTATGGCCGCCCGTGCGCCGTCCGCTCGCCATTGCCTGCGCCGCTGCCGCCGGCCTGCTCGCCGCCTGCGGCGGTGAGATCGAGGTCCCTGAGGACGAGCCGGTCGCCCACCGCGGGGCGGTTCTCTTCAACGAGCGCTGCTCGGGGTGCCACTCGCTCGACGCGGCCAACGCCTACGGCTCGAAGCCGGAGGGCCAGCTGCAGGGCGGCGAGCGCACCAACGGGCCGGACTTCAACGTGCGCACGGAGAGCCGCGACGACGTCCTGTTCGCCATCCGCAACGGCGGCTTCTCGGGCGCGATCATGCCCGCGAACATCGTGGTCGGCGAGGACGCCGAGCTCGTGGCGGACTTCCTCGCTGAGTACTCGGGCAAGTAGGCGGGGGCGAGACCCCGCCGTGCTCGACCTGAGACAGATCCGGGAGGACCCCGGCCCCGCGCGCGAAGCGCTCGCGCGACGCGGGGTCGACCCGGCGGTCCTCGACGAGGCGCTCGAGCTCGACGAGCGCCGCCGAGCGCTGCTCCCCGAGCTCGAGGAGCTCCGCCGGCGCAAGAACGAGGCCTCCAAGCGGATCGGCGAGCTGCAGCGCTCGGATGAGGACGCCTCCGAGGCGATCGCCGAGGTCCGCAGTGCCTCCGGCCGGGAGAAGGAGCTCGCCGAGGAGCTGAGGTCGGTCGAGGAGCGCCGCGCGGCGGCGCTCGCGGCGCTCCCCAACCTGCCCGACCCGAGCGCACCGCCCGCCGACGAGGTGCTGCGCGTGGTCGGCGAGCCGGGCGCGGAGGGACGCGACCATGTCGAGCTGCTCGGCGACCTCATCGACCTCGAGGCGGGGGCCCGCGTGGCCGGCTCGCGCTTCGTGTATCTCAAGGGGCCCGTCGTCAGGCTGCAGTTCGCCCTCGTCCAGTGGGCACTCGAGCTGCTGGGGGAGAGGGGCTTCACGCCGGTCGTGCCGCCGGTGCTGGTCCGCGAGCAGGCGCTCCTCGGAACGGGCATGCTCCCCGACACCGAGCAGCAGATCTACGTCGTGCCGGACGACGACCTGTACCTGGCCGGCACCTCGGAGGTGCCGCTCGCATCGCTTCACGGGGGCGAGATCCTCGGACCGGGGGAGCTGCCGCTCCGCTACGCGGGCGTCTCCACCTGCTTCCGCCGGGAGGCGGGCGCGGCCGGCAAGGACACGCGCGGGATCTTCCGCGTGCATCAGTTCGACAAGGTCGAGATGTTCTCGTTCGTCGAGCCCGATGCCTCCGTCGGGGAGCACGAGCGCCTGCTCTCGATAGAGGAGGAGATCCTCGGCGCGCTCGAGGTGCCCTACCGCGTTGTGAACATCGCCGTGGACGACCTGGGCGCGTCGGCGGCCAAGAAGTACGACCTCGAGGCGTGGCTGCCCGGGCAGGGACGCTTCCGTGAGCTGACCTCCACCTCCAACACGACCGACTTCCAGGCCCGCCGCCTCGACATCCGCCAGCGCCCTGCCGAGGGCGCGGCGCCCCGGCACGTCCACACACTCAACGGCACCGCGGTGGCCGTGGGGCGCACGATCATCGCGATCGCCGAGAACCACCAGCGCGACGACGGAACGGTCGAGATCCCGGCGGTGCTGCACCCGTTCGGGGCGCCCGCCGAGATTCAGGCGGGCGCCGGCGCCGGAACATCCGCATAACGCGTCCGGCGGAGCCCGGTCCGCGCGGCCTAGGATTGTGACCGCCCGGAGGGGTGGCAGAGTCCGGTCGATTGCAGCTGCCTTGAAAGCAGCCGGCCTCTCACGAGGTCCGGGGGTTCGAATCCCTCCCCCTCCGCTCCGGATCCGCATCGCCTGGCTGTGTCATCGGGGTGCTCGCGTGCGTAGCACGCGTCGCACCCCTCTTCCTTGCCAGGCGGGCGTCCCGAAGCGGAGGGGGAGGGATTTCATCCCTCCCCGCTTCATCCCTGCATGAGAGGCAAACGTGCTGTGCCCGCGGGCGACGAAGTCCGCGTCTTGGTCGAGGAGTTGCTGCGGACCGGTCTCATGTTCACCGACGTCCTCAGCGGCCTTCTCGACGACATGCCGGACGATGCGTTCCCAGGTGAGAGTCCGGCTGAGGTACTGATCGAGATGCTCACCGGCTCGGTCCGGCCTGTTGCCGAAGCGGCCGGCGCCGAGACGGTCAGCGCTGCCCTGGCACTCGTCGGGGCGATGGCCGACAGGACCGTGTCCGATTTGCGGCGAGCACTAGAAATCGCCCGTGCGCGTCAATGCTAGCATTGCTAGCACTCATGGAGAGGGTGATGATCCAGGCTGACCGGGCGCTGCTCGAGCGGGCTCGGCGCGCGGCGCGCGAGCGCGGGGTCACGTTTCCGCAGCTCGTTCGCGAGGCGCTCGAGCACGAGCTGGCCACGAGGGCGGCCCCGCCTCGCCGGCTGTCCTGTTCGGGCGTGATCAGCACCGGAGGGCGCGCGCGGGAGCGTGCCTACGAGCCCGACGTGTGGCGCTGATCGTCGATACCGGCCCGCTCGTGGCGCTTCTTGATGCCACGGATCCGGATCACGAGCGTTGTGAGGAGCTGCTCCAAGGGACGGACGAGCCGCGGGTGGTCCCGGTCTGCGTGCTCGTGGAGGTCGAGTACATGGTTAGGCCCTGGCCCGGTGCCTTCGCCGCGCTGGTTGCCGATTTCGGTAGCGGGGCGCTCGACCTGCTCGATCTGCCTTTACGCTGGCTGGCCCGCGCCGGCGAGCTCGTCGATCGCTACAGAGACCTGCCGCTCGGGCTCGTCGACGCGACGGTGGTCGCCGCCAGCGAGATGCTCGAGGAACGCAAGCTCGCGACGCTGGATCACCGTCACTTCGGCGTCGTGCAACCCAGGCATGTGTCGGCTCTCACGCTGCTCCCCGAGTAGCCGACGTTATCTTGGGCCCATGGACTCCTTTGGCGACCTGGTCACGA
The DNA here is from genome assembly GCA_963751835.1 of uncultured Thermoleophilaceae bacterium. Lineage (GTDB taxonomy): Bacteria > Actinomycetota > Thermoleophilia > Solirubrobacterales > Thermoleophilaceae > JACVRW01. Next base: position 14,661 of record CAVVWD010000018.1, read on the forward strand.
GCGAGGACGAGCTGCGCGAGGTCGTTCCGGCCCCGCCCGAGGGCGCGCCCGCGCTGCGTAAGCAGATCGACCACCTCGACGAGCACTGCCGTGACTTCATCGCCCGGGCGCCGTTCTTTCTGCTCGCCACCTCGAGCGCCGCAGGAGACTGCGACGCGTCACCGCGAGGCGGGCCGCCCGGCTTCGTGCGGGTGCTCGACGAGCGGCGGCTGCTCGTCCCGGAGTACCCCGGGAACCGGCGCGCCGACTCGCATCGCAACCTGCTCGAGAACCCGCGCGCTGCGATGCTGTTCACCATCCCCGGGCTGCGCGAGACGCTGCGGGTGGCGGGCAGGGCGTGCATCACGCGCGACGAGGGATTGCTCGCCGGCCTCGGCGTCAACGGGCGCGCGCCGAAGCTCGGAATCGGGCTCGAGGTCGAGGAGGCCTTCATCCACTGCGCCAAGGCGTTCATCCGCTCGGGTCTGTGGCAGCCGGAGACCTGGCCCGAGGAGCTCCCCTCGGCCTCGGCGATCCTGCGCGATCACGTCGACATCCCTGAAGTGAGCACTGAGGACGTCGCCGCGAGGCTGCGGGAGAGCTACGAGAACACGCTCTACTGAGCAGGCCGCGGCCGCCCGGCGGGCGCCCGCTGGCCAATCACAATTTGGGGTGTGGCGGCATGGCAAAGCCGCCAACCTCTCGCGCTACGCTTGGACGCATACCCCGCCTCGCACTGGCCCTCTTCGTTATCGGAATCGCGTCGTTGCTCGGTGCGATAGCGCTTGTCGCCGTCGCCGGGCTTGGCGATGGCGAGCAGGCGGCCGTGGTGGGCTCGCGCAGCGACGGCGGCACGCGCCACTTCGTCGCCGAGGGGACCGGTCCGCGGGCGGAGCCGCTCCCGTCGGAGCCTCCCACGACGGAGCCCCGGAAGCTCCCCTGCCACACGATCGCCTCCGTGGGCACGCCCGGTCACGCTCTACCGCAAGCCCGGCGGCACGCCGCTGATGAGGGTGCCGGCCCGCACGGAGTGGAAATCGCCGCGCGTCTTCGGCGTCGCGCGGCGGAAGGGAGACTGGCTCGGCGTTCAGGCAGCGGACCTCCCGAACGGCGAGGTCGGCTGGCTCCCCGCGCGCGCGGCGCGGCTCGACTGCACAACCTGGTCGTTGCACGCCGACCTCTCCGAGCGCAAGCTGCTCGTGCGCCGCGAGGGCCGCACCGTTCGCCGGCTGGCGGTGGCGGTCGGCCGCCCAGGGAACGACACGCCCATGGGCCGCTTCTCCGTCACCGACAAGCTGCGCGTGACCGATCCGAGCTCCCCCTACGGCTGTTGCGTCCTCGCGCTGAGCGGCCACCAGGTGAACCTCCCCGCGACATGGACCGGCGGGGACCGGCTGGCGGTCCATGCCACGCAGGACCTCGCCAGCATCGGCCAGGCCGCAAGTCTCGGCTGCCTGCGCGCCGGCCCGCGCCAGGTCCGCTGGCTGATCGAGACGATCCCGCTCGGGGCCCCGGTCTTCGTACGCTCGTAACCTCACGGCAGGAGGACCCGTGACGTTCAAGTGAGTGTGAAGCTGCCGCCCTTTCAGGTCCTTCTGGACGAGCACCGGGTCGATCTCTACCGCTACCTCGTGGCGACCGCCGGGCCAGTCGAGGCCGACGACGTCTACCAGGAGACCTGGATTGCTGCGCTGCGCGCGTACCCGCGTTTGCGCCGCCCGGACAACCTCCGTGCCTGGCTGTTCCGGATCGCCCAGAACAAGGCGATCGACGCACACCGGGCGCGCGGGCGGCGAGCGCTTCCCGTGGCCGACCCGCCGGAGCCGGCGGGCGCCAAGTCACCGCGCGCGCCCACAAGCTCGCTGGATGGCGAGCCGGAACTCTGGGAGCGGGTGCGGGAGCTGCCGCCGAAGCAGCGGACGGCGGTCTTCTGCCGCGCCGTGCTCGGCATGCCCTACGGGGAGCTCGCCGTGTTGCTTGATTCCTCCGAGGAGGCGGCGCGGCGCAACGTCCACGAAGGCCTGACGAGATTGAGACGGGAGTGGAAGTCATGAACAACATCGAGACGACGCTGCGCCGAGCGGCGGAGCGGCTGCCCAGCGCCCCTCCGGAGCTGAGCGGGCGGGCGGAAACAGAGGGGCTTGTCGACGTGGCCTACACGTCGGTCGACTCGCCGCTCGGGCCGTTGCTCGTGGCGGCCTCGCCGAAGGGCCTCGTGCGCGTGTCCTACACCGACCCCCGCGGGCCCGACCACGTGATCGAGGAGCTGGCCGAGCGCATCTCGCCGCGCGTGCTCGAGGCGCCCGCCCGGCTCGACCCCGTCCGGCGCGAGCTCGACGAGTACTTCGCCGGCCGCCGCACCGAGTTCGAGACGCCGATCGACTGGTCCCACCTGGCCGGCTTCACGCGCAAGGTGCTGCGTGCGACGGCGGGCATCGGCTTCGGCGAGACGAGCACCTACGCGGGCGTCGCCTTACGCGCGGGCAGCCCGCGCGCGATGCGAGCGGCGGGCAACGCCCTCGGGGCGAACCCGATGCCGGTGATCGTGCCCTGCCATCGCGTGCTCCGCACGGGCGGCGCACTCGGCGGCTACACGGGCGGCATCGAGCGCAAGGAGTACCTGCTCCGCCTGGAGGGGGTCCTCGGATAGGCCGAAACGGAGAGGGAGGGATTCGAACCCTCGATGGAGGTTTCCCCCCATACTCGCT
>CAVVWD010000019.1:0-267285 GCA_963751835.1 uncultured Thermoleophilaceae bacterium
GACCGGCGCCCCCCCGCGCACCATGGAGCTGCAGCTCAACGGAAAGACCGTCGAGGCGCGCGAGGGGATGACGATCCTCGAGGTCGCCCAGCAGGAGGGAATCGACATCCCGACCATGTGCTGGGAGCGCACGCTGACGCCGGTGAACGCCTGCCGCGTATGCGTGGTCGACATCGGCGCACGGGTCCTCGCCCCGTCCTGCGCGAGGAAGGCCGAGGAGGGCATGCAGGTCGAGACGCACTCCGAGCGCGTGAACCTCAGCCGCAAGATGGTCATCGAGTTCCTCGCCTCCTCGGTCGATCTCTCGGTCATGCCCAACGTCGACCGCTGGATCGAGGAGTACGGGGCCGACCCCGAGCGCTACGGACCGCCCGCGCCGCCCTTCGAGGAGGGGGAGCGCGACCGCCTGCGCGCCGGCCACCACGAGATCCCCGATGGCGAGCACGCGGCGACGGTGCACCAGCCGGTGAAGGTCGACAACGACCTCTATGTGCGCGACTACTCGAAGTGCATCCTCTGTTACAAGTGCGTCGAGGGCTGCGGCACCGACTGGCAGAACACATTCGCGATCGCGGTCGCCGGGCGCGGCTTCGACGCCCGGATCGCGACCGAGTTCGCCAACCCTCTGCCCGACTCGGCGTGCGTCTACTGCGGCAACTGCATCGCGGTCTGCCCCACCGGCGCGCTGATGTTCAAGAGCGAGCACGACATGCGCGACGAGGGCACCTGGGACGAGGACCGCCAGACCCAGACGACCACGATCTGCACGTTCTGCGGCGTGGGCTGCAACCTCGTGCTCCACGAGCAGGACAACGAGATCGTGAAGGTGACCTCGCCGCTGGACCATGACATCACGAGCGGCAACCTGTGCATCAAGGGCCGGTTTGGCTTCCAATTTGTGCAGGAACGTGAGGCTCCGCCCGAGCCCGGGGAAACGGCGGGCGACGGCGCCGGGCCGAGGGCCTGAGGCATGTCGGACGAGGATCCCGTCAACCGCGACGTCAGCCCGATGGACGACCGGGGACGCGTGCCCGTGGCCGGCGCCGACGGCTGGTACTACCTTCCGTTCCGCCGGGATGAGGCCAGCGGCGACCACGAGATCACGCTGGAGCGCAAGACAGACGGCGAGCAGGCGACCTTCACCCTTCCCGCCTTCGTCGAGCAGGGTGACGAACTCGGTGAGATCGCGCTCCTCGTGATCCGCGCCCGCGAGCGCTGGCGCGAGCTGAAGGGACTCGGCGCCTAACGCGCTCGAGGTGTCCACGCGCCTGGTCTAACGGAAGGCCAAAGAGTTCGTAGCAGGGGCGTAACACCGGCGGGCAGACTCGGGTTTGAAATATCTCAAGGCCTCGCGCGTATAAGCCGAAGAGGCCCGAGGACCCAGACCTGGCCCCGACCACAGGGGTGACCCGCCCCGATGGCACTCACCACGACCGCAGTTCACCACAGGCCGTCCGCCGACGGCCCACGCCGCCGTCTCGCGATGGCGGGCGGTGAGCAGGCGCCCGAGCGCGCCCGTGCCTGGCTGCAGAACGTGGCACGCTGGCTCGACCGCGAGAGCGAGCAGACCCTGGCGCTGCTGGTGTCCGAGCTCGTCAACAACGCCGTCCGACACGGAGGCGCCGGCCACCGCGAGCTGATCGAGCTCGAGCTGCACGAGACGGCGAGCGGGGTGGGGGTCGCCGTGAGCGACCCCGGCCCCGGCTTCGCACCCACCCGCCGCGAGGGCCCGCTCGACGAGCCGGGTGGCTGGGGGCTCGTCCTGGTGGACCAGATAGCAGAACGCTGGGGCGTGCTCCACGACGGCCGCACGCACGTCTGGTTCGAGCTCGCTACGACGAACTGACTTCCTCTAACCCGCCCGCGGAATCGGGTGGTTCGCCCGGAACAGATCGCCCGGGTCGTACTCGGCCTTGGCCGCGGTCAGCCGTCGCCAGACCTCCGGGCTGAAGAACGCCGACACGTCGCCCGGCCGGTCGGCGAAGTTCAGGAAGCGGCGACCGGTCGAGTACGGCGCCAGCTCGCTGATCATGAGATCCAGGTGCTCGTCGACCGCCGCCCTGGCGGCCTCGTCGAACACGGCGCCGACGCCGAAGACGACGTGCTCACCGTCAAGGCTGCCGAGCGCGCCCGCTCCGTCCGGCTCGCGACCCAGCGCGCCGCCGAGCTGGCGGATCTGGAGGCCGAGCAGCGGGCTGCCGGAATCCGCGCCGCCCACACGCACCAGGGCGTCGGCGAGCTCGGGGGTCAGCTCGCCCAGCAGCACGTGGTCGCCGACCCCGGGCACCGGCTGCTCGGGATCCATCGCGAGCTGTCGCAGCGCCGCGGCGGGCTGGACGCCCCAGGTATCCCACACCGCGCCGCCGATCTCGCGCAGCGGCCGCATCAGCTCCTCGCCAGCGGCCGGGTCGCCCACGTGGGCGCCGGTCACGTCGACGAGCGAGCGCCCGCGGAGCGGCTCGGGCAGGTCCGGGAGCGGCGGCAGATTGAGGAAGCGGAGCTGGGCGGTGATCTCCTCGGGAGCGCTCGCAAGCCAGTCGCGATAGGCGTGCGCGATCTCGCCGGCCATCTCCACCGGCCACGCGACGGTGCCCGCGTAGACCTCGGCCACCGGGTAGAGCTCGACCTCGATCGCCGTGACCGCGCCGAACGAGCCGCCGCCTCCCCGGAGCGCGAAGAAGAGCTCGGCGTCGTTCTCGGGATCGACGCGGCGCAGCCGGCCGTCCGCGGTCACGACCTCGATCGCCGTCACCGCGTTTGCGGCTAGGCCATAGCGGCGCCCGAGCCAGCCGGCGCCGCCTCCGAGCGTGAAGCCGATGACGCCCGTGTCGGGCGAGGAGCCGAGCAGGGCGGCCAGCCCGGCCTCGCCGGCGCCGACCGCGACCTCCGCCGACAGCGTCCCGGCCTCGATGCGGGCGCGGCTGGCGGCGGGGTCGATCTCGACCCCGGTCATGCGGTCCGTCTTCAGCAGGATCGTGTCCTCCAGGGGGCCCATGGCGCCTGCGCCGTGGCCGGTGGCCTGCACGGCCACGCGCAGGCCGTGCTGGCGGGCGAAATCGACCACGCGCGCCACATCCGCGGCGTCAGCCGCATGGGCCACCGCGGCCGGGTGCTGGTCCACGGCCAGGTTCCAGGCCTGGCGGGCGCTGTCCCAGGTCTCCTCGCCCGGAAGCACGGCGTCGCCGTCGAGGCTGCGGCTCAGTCCCTGAAGGTCGATGGTGGAGGGGGTGGTGTCGGACACTCGGATCTCCTGTTCGGGGTCACCCGTCAGATGACGTCAGTCCACTCAGGGTGACAGCCGAGCGCCGTCAATGGATGACGATCTTGAGCACCACCATCAGCAGGCCGAGCGCGGCGCAGCCGAGCGAGGTCAGCGCGATGCGAGCCGGCGAGTCGTGCTCCTGGCGTCCCACCACGAAGCCCCAGGCGCCGAGCAGCAGCACGCACGACCACGCGGCGAGAAGGATGGCCTCCTCGTCGTCCGCGCCGAGCAGGGCGGCCCCGAGCATCACCGCCAGCGGCGGGAAGGCCGACTGCACGAGCGGCCAGTGGTGAACGAGCGATTGCTTCAGCCCGCCCTGGGGGGCGAGGCCCGTGGCGCGGCGGGCGATCGATAGCGACCAGGAGTGGGCGAGCCAGAACACAACGACGGTCACGAGCACCCAGAGCGCCGTGGGCCAGATCTCGGGGTTGTCGTCGGGACCGGTGGCCGCAAGGAGGCCGGCGACGATGATCGTGCCGTAGATCGCACCGGACAGCTTCTCGGCCCGGCGCTCGAGGTCACGCGTGGCGCTCAAGCCGGCTCCCAGTCCTCGCCCGTGTGCGTCCAGCGTCCGCCGAGCATCGTCGCGACCACCCGGATCTCGGGCAGCTCCTCGGGCGGGCAGTCGAACGGATCGCGGTCGAGCACGACGAGGTCGGCCAGCATGCCGGGGCGCAGCATCCCACGGCGATGCTCCTGGTGCTCGAGCCAGGCCGGCGCGACACATGTGGCGTGCAGGGCCTCCTCGAGGGTCAGCTTCTGCTCGGGCCGCCAGGCCGGCCGCTCGTCGAGCGTGCGCAGCACGCCGGCCACCAGCCCCGCGAGCGGGTCGAGCTCCTCGACCGGGGCATCGGAGCCGTTCGCCAGGCGCGCGCCCCCGTCGAGCAGCGAGCGATACGCGTAGGCCCCCTCTCTGCCCTCCCAGAGCCTGTCGGCGAGGTCGCGGTCCGAGGGCGCATGGCTGAACTGGACCGAGGCCGCCACCCCGAGCTCCCCGAAGCGCGCCATGTCCTCCGGCGCGAGCAGCTGGGCGTGCTCGATGCGCGGGCGCAGCCCGCGCGGCTGCCAGTCTCCGCGCGTGGACTCGAAGGCGTCGAGCGCCGCGCGGTTCGCGCCGTCGCCGATCGCGTGCACCGCCACCGGCCAGCCAGCCGCGGCGGCGCGCCGGACGAACTCCTCGAGCTCCGCGCGGCTCGTGATCTCCACCCCCGAGCCGTCCAGCAGCTTCGCCGTTGCCGAGCCCAGCGTGCCGTCCATGAAGCCCTTGAGGTAGCCGAGCCGCAGCATGTCGTTGCCGAACCCGGACCGGAAGCCGAGGGAGGCGAGCTCCTCCAGGCGCTCCCAGGGGAACGACTGCCAGATCCGCACACGCAGGTCGCCGTCCGCGAGCAGGCGCTGGTGGACCTCGAACGATCCGAGCCAGCCGTCCTTGTCATGCACCGCGGTCACGCCGCGCGCGGCCGCGATCCGCATGCCCGTGCGCGAGGCGTCGACCATCTCGGCGAGCGTCGGGCGCACGTGGCGGTCGCGGAACGACCATGCCGCTGTCTCGCGCAGGACGCCGGTGGGCTGCCCATCCTCGTCGCGCTCGACCACGCCGCCGGGGCCATCGGGGAGCTCGCCCGCGCGCTCGAGCCCCGCGCTGTTCACCCACAGCGAGTGGTAGTCCCTCGACATGAGCGCGGCCGGAACGCGGCCGGTCACGCGGTCGAGTGAATGCCTGTCGGGCGGCTCCGCCCAGTCGCCCTCGCGCCAGCCGAGGCCGCGCAGCCAGCCGCCCGGCGGCACCTGCTCGAGCGCCGCCGCCACCCTCGCGAGCGCCTCGTCGCGGGAGCGCGCGCCCTGGAGGCGGGCCTGGCGGAGGCCGAGCGACCAGGTCGGGAAGTGGACGTGGGCGTCGGCGAATCCCGGCAGCACGCAGCGCCCGCCCAGGTCGATACGGGCGGCGTCCGGCGCGGCCCGGTCGGTCACGACACCGCCGGTCACGGCGAGCGCGCGCGCGACCGGCCGCTCCGGATCGAGCGTCCGCACCGTCCCGCCCTCGAACAACGAGTTCACGAGCGGGATCTTCGCCGAGCCGACGCCGGCGCGCCCTGTTCTACGAGCCCGAGGACACGGGCCGCTTGTAGTGGAGCGGCTTGACCGCCGCCTCGATGTCCGCCCTTCGCGACTCGAGGAACGGGGGGATCGAGAGCTTCTCACCGAGCGTCTCGAGCGGCTCGTCGATCGTGAAGCCCGGGCTCGGCGTGGCCAGCTCGAACAGCACGCCGCTCGGCTCGCGGAAGTAGATCGAGCGGAAGTAGTGGCGGTCGATCACCTCGGTGGGGTGCCCGCCGTGTGTGCGGATCTGCTCGCGCCAGGCCGGGTGCTCCTCGTCGGTCGACCCCCAGGCCACGTGATGGACGGTGCCCGCGCCCTGCAGCCCGCGCTCCGCCGGCGGAGCGTCGTACGCGTATTCGCCGCGGCGGCTCTCGCCGCGCGTCTCCCAACCGTCGGCGTTGGGCACGAAGCCCATCCCCTGCTCGAGCAGGTAGCGGCTCCGATCGGGGCTCGAGCTGTAGGCGCGAACGCCGTGGAAGCCCTGGAGCGCGTGCTCGGCCGGAACCTCGGGGTGCTCCGCGATCAGCGGCTCGTCCGGGACGTCGAAGACGCCGAGCTCGTGCTCGAGGCCCTCGGGGTCGCGGAAGCGCAGGCGCTCGCCGTCGCGCTCGGTCTCGATGCCCGCGTCGCCGAGCCGCGTGGCCCAGAAGTCGAGCGCCGCGGGCCCGCCGACGCGCCAGACGATCCTGTGGACCATGCCCTCGCCCGCACGGCCGCGCGCTGCACCCGGATACTCGAAGAACGTCAAGTCGAGACCGGGCTTCGCGTGCTCGTCCCCGTAGAAGAGGTGGTAGACGGTCGGGTCGTCCTGGTTGACGGACCGCTTGACCATCCGCAGGCCGAGTACGCCCGTGTAGAAGTCGACGTTGGCCTGGGCGTCGGCCGTGATCGCCGTGATGTGATGGACCCCGTTCAGCTTCATCGCGTTCTCCCTCGAAGTGATTGCTCGCGCAACTATATCACGGTGCGCCTTTTCGTCGAGCGAACGACGGCTAAGAGGGCGAGGGACGAGTGTCGAGTAGGGGGTTTGACGCGAAAGTCGCGCTATGCGCAACTAACTCGTCAGACACCCCCGGCGACCGCGGCCAACCGACGGCGCCGAGTCGGCCGAGCAACCCCCTCACCAGCTGTCTTTCAGCCCGACCCTGAGCAGCGCCGCAAAGCCGCTCACGGCCGCAGCCCGCGTGCCTTCGGACCCGCGTGCAGCTCGTGGCGGACAAGCTCGTGCGCGCGCTCGGCCCAGTCGCACAGGATCGGGCGAGTGTCGCGTGGGTCGATGATCTCCTCCACGCTGAAGCGCTCGGCGGTGCGGAAGGGGGAGGTCACGGCCTCGAGCCTGGCCGCGATCTCGGCTCGCAGCGCGGCGGGGTCGTCCGCGGCCTCGAGCTCGCGCCGGTAGGCCGCCTCGAGCCCGCCCGCCACCGGCAGCGAGCCCCAGTTGCCCGACGGCCACGCGAAGCGCAGGTTGAGCCGCGAGCCGTCGCCGTGTCCGGCGCCGGCGACGCCGTAGACCTTGCGCACGAGGATCGACACCCAGGGCACGCTCGCCTGCATCACGGAGAACAGCCCTCGCGCCCCGCGCCGGATCGTCCCGGCGCGCTCGGCGGCGCTGCCGATCACGAAGCCCGGCACGTCCACGAAGTTGACGACCGGCAGGTGGAACTGGTCGCAGACGTCCACGAAGCGGGCGGTCTTGTCGGCGGCATCGCCGGTGACGCCGCCGCCGTAGTGGTCGGGATCGGAAGCGAGCACTCCCACCGGCCGCCCACCCAGCCGCGCCAGGCACGTGATCGTCGGCCGCCCGAACGCGGCGCCGAGCTCGAAGATGGAGCCGCGGTCGAGCACGTGCCCGAGGATCGCGCGCATCTTGTAGGGCCGGCGGGGGTCGCGAGGGACGATCGAGACGAGCTCCTCCTCGCGGCGCTCGGCAGGGTCGCTCGCCGGCGCCACCGGCGGCGCCTCCCAGACGTTGGCGGGCAGGTAGGCGAGATAGCGCCTGAGCTGGTCGAGCGCGTCGTCTTCGTCCTGCGCGACGTTGTCGACGCCGCCCGCGCGCGCCTGCAGGCGGGCGCCGCCGAGCTCCTCCTTGTCCGGCGCCTCGCCCATTCCCGCCATCGCCACCACCGGCGGACCCGCGACGAACAGCTGCGCCGTCCCCTCCACGATCACCGAGAAGTGCGAGCAGACGACGCGGGCCGCGCCGAGCCCCGCGGCCGGGCCGAGCGCCGCGGCGACGACGGGGACGACCGACAGGTTCCGTACGACCAGGTCGAAGCCAGGCAGCGGCGGCACGTAGGAGAAGCCCATCTGCTCGAGCGTCTTGACAGAGCCGCCGCCGCCGGTGCCGTCCACGAGCCGGACGAGCGGGATTCGCAGGTCGTGGGCGAGGCGCTCGGCGTAGACCGCCTTCTCCCAGATCGCGGCGTCCGCGGCGCCGCCCCGGATCGTGAAGTCGTCGCCCTGGACCGCCGCCCGGCGCCCGTCGAGCCGGCCCTGGCCGACGACGGTGTTCGCGGGCACGAAATCGCTCAGCTCCCCGTGCTCGTCGTAGCTGCCGCGGCCCGCGAGCGCGCCGGTCTCGTGGAAGCTGCCGGCGTCGAAGAGGCGCTCGATCCGTTCGCGCACGGTCAGCCGGCCGGAGGCGTGCTGGCGCGCGACCCGCTCCTCGCCGCCGAGGCGGCGGGCGAGCTCCTCGCGGCGGCGCAGCTCCTCGAGCTCCGGCTCCCAGCTCATCGGCGCGGGAGGCTACCCCGCGCCCGGCTCAGGCTTCGGCGCCGAGGGCCTCCCTCGCCGCGGTCAGCCGCCGCTCCTCGAGCCCGCGCTGGTGGCGCTCGGCGCGCTCGATCAGCCGTTCCAGGGTGGGGCCGTCGAGCGCGGGCTCGGTGTCGGCCAGCCGCAGCGCCTTCCAGAGCGCGAGCTTGCCCGTCACACCGAGGGCGAGCCCCTCGAGCTCGACCAGCCGGCTGAGGGGTGAGTAGCCGGTGAGCTGACCGTTCAGCTTGAGCCGCCCGGCCTTCTCTCCGATCCAGCCGGCTGCGACCTTGGCGGGATCCTTACGGATCCCGAGGTCCTCCATGATCCCCTTGAGCGTCTCGCGGTCCTCTTCGATCTCCTCGGCGAGCGTGTCCAGGAAATCGCCGTACGCGCTGTTCCGGTTCTGACCTCGTGCTCGCTTCGCGAGCTCGAGGCCGACGGTCGAGCCGGCCAGATGGTCGTTCAGGTAGATGCCGAGGAGCTTCTTGTTCATTGGATTCCGAACGTACCCGCTTACGCGGAGAAAATGCGACGCTGCCGTGATGGCCGAGCGGCCGACCGAGCTCGAGCGGGCGCTCGCGGACGCCGGCGGCGCGGCCGCTCCGCGCGAATTCTCGGCGCGCCTGCGCTTGCTCCTCGACGCCGAGCTACGGCGCGGTGCGGCCGAGCTCGAGGAGAGGCGCAGCGGCTACGGGTCACCGGTCGCGGTCGCGGTGGCGCCCGGCGAGGGCGTCGTACTCGGGGTGCTGCCCGTGCCGAAGGAGCTGCGCGCCGACACGGGCGTGGTCGGTGACCGGGCTGCTGCGCTGGCCGCCGCCGCAGTCGAGCAGCTCGTCGAGGGGGCTTCGCCGGGCCTACCCGGCACAGCCGCCGACCTCGGGCTCGAGCTGGGAGGGCTCGGCGCGATGCTCGCGCTCTCCTACCCGGCCGCCGCCCCCCTCGAGGCGGCCGAGTACGCGCAGGAGGCGCTCAACTACGACTTCGAGCACAAGCGGATCGACCGCCTGCGCGCACGCGCGCACCTGCTCCCGGGGCACGCGCTCGAGGGGATCGACGACATGCGCCCGCCGCTCGGCGCCACCCACCCGCTGCGCGTGGCGGAGGCGGTCACGCGCCTCGGCGGGTCCCCGCTCGACGAGGCGAGCTTGGAGGCGCTCGAGCCGCAGCTCGTGCAGCTGCTCGAGCCGGCTGGGTCGGTCGCTCGCGCCCACGAGGACGCCGACCCGGGGCGGCGGGTGGCGCGCCGGATCCTGCAGCGGCTGGACGGCATGGGGAAGTGGGGCGGGTACCACACGGCCTTCGACCATCTCGCGCGCGGCTTCGCGGGCAACGAGCGCGGGCTCGCGAACGAGATCGGCGAGGCCCTGCTCGAGGCGGGCCTCCTCTCGGAGAAGCCGAGCGTGGGCCAGCGCCACGTCTGCCTCAACCCGAAGCGGAGCGGCGACATCCGCCGTCTGATCGACGACGGCGTGGTGCCGAGCGGGCTGCGGCTGCCCTCCCCCGGCTAGAGGCCTCTCGCCGCGGTCGTTCGCGGTGGGGGACGCCCCCCGGATCCGGCGCCATCCGTCCTGCCCGGAGGGGCTCCTGGCCCCCCGATCCAGGACTGATCGCCACATCTCCTTCCCCAGCCCCATACGCGAGACCGACCCGGCGCCACCACCCGAGCCGCGCCGGAAACGGGGCCCCCTAGACCTCGTCCACGCGCAGGCGGCCGCCCTCCGTCACGCGCAGGCTGCGCCGGCCCGCCGCCAGCTCGCGGAGCTCGTCGCCCACGAGCTCGCGGCGCCAGCCTTGGGCGACCCGCAGGTGGTCGCCGTCCTCGCCGCGCCGCAGGGCGGACATCAGTGACGCGAGCTCGGCCTGGGTGGCGATCAGCTCCACGGCAACCCCGGACTCCATCGAGCGATGGCGGACGAGCGCCTGGGCGAGCGAGACCACGGGCGCGTCCGAGGAGTCGCGCGGCGGCGGCTCCGGAGGCGGAGGGGGTGGTGTGCGCTCACGCCCGCGCGCGATCGCCTGGAGGAGGGTGTCGCCGCGGCGGTGCAGCGTCTGCGGCGGCAGTCCGCGGATCTGCTCGAGGCCGTGGCGGTCGCGCGGCGTGCGGCGGGCGAGCTCGATCAGGGCCTGGTCGGGCAGCACCGTGCTGGGCGGACGATCGGCCGAGCGGGCGCTCTCCTCGCGCCACTCGGCGAGCTCGCGTGCGACCGCGCGCGCGGAGTCGCCCAGGCGGCCGAGCCGGGGAAGCCGCTCGTAGGCGCGCTCCGCGCTGCGCTCGTCGCTCGACTCGGCCACCGCCTGGCATTCCTCACGGGCCCAGTCGAGCCGGCCGCGCTCCAGCAGCCGGCGCTCGATCTCGGTGCCGAGCTCCAGCAGCAGCCGGGCGTCGTCGGCGGCGTACTCGAGCTGCTGAGCGCTGAGGGGCCGGCGGTCCCAGCGGGTGAAGCCCTCGCTCCCCTTGAGCTTGACGTTCAGCACCTTCCGCACGAGCGACTCGTAGCCCTCCTGGTTCCCGAAGCCGAGGAAGCCGGCCGCCACCTGGGTGTCGAACACGTTCGTGACGTCCGTTTGCCAGCTGCGGCGCAGGATCCCCACGTCCTGCCGGCCGGCGTGCACCACGATCTCGACGGCCGGGTCGGCCAGCACCCGCGCCAGCGGCCGCGGGTCGAGGTCGTGCTCGATCGGGTCGAGCACCTCGGTCCGGACTCCGCCGGGAGCCGAGGCATCTGGCACCGCCACCTGGGCGAGGCAGAGCAGCGCCTGGTAGCGGCGCTCGGAGACGAACTCCGTGTCGATGGCGAGCCGCCCGCCGGCGGCGGCGCGCTCGGCAAGCTCAGGAATCACAACGACTTGACCCTAATGCTCGGCGCCTGGGTCAGCGCCGCGAGATCAGGAAGAAGTAGATGAGCTGGCCCAGCGACGCCACGAAGCCCGCGACGTAGGTCAGCGCGGCCGCGCGCAGCACCGCGCGGGCGCCGTCCACCTCGTCGGGAGCCAGCAAGCCCTGCGAGTCGAGGGCCACGAGCGCGCGCTTCGAGGCATCGAACTCGACCGGCAGCGTGACGAGCTGGAAGAGCACGACTGCGGAGAAAAGGATCAGTCCCACGGTCACGAGACCCGTGGCGCCGATGACCAGGCCGATCAGCACCGGCAGGAACCAGAGCGACTGCCCGAACTGCGCCGCCGGCAGCACGGTCTGGCGCAGGCGCATCGGCGCGTAGTTGCGCGCGTCCTGGATCGCGTGGCCGGCTTCGTGGGCGGCCACCCCGAGCGCCGCTACGGTTGCGGCCTGGCCGACGCTCTCCGAAAGGTTGAGCGTGCGTGAGCGGGGGTCGTAGTGATCGGTGAGGTTGCCCGCCACCGGGCGGACGGTCACGCCCTCGAGGCCGGAGTAGCGGACCACGGCCTCGGCCGCCTGCGCGCCGGTCAGGCCGTTGCGCGTCGGCACCTTGCTGTAACGGTTGAACGTGCTCTTGACGCGCATCTGCGCCCACAGCCCGAACAGCAGCGGGACGCCCGCGCAAATCAGCCAGATGTAGAGCCCCTCCATGGCGATCTGACCCTAGCTGACCTGGGACCGGCCCCCGCCCGTCTGCCGTAATACTCGCGAGCGTGCTCCTTGCCTCGATCCTCGCCGCCCTCGCGGCGCTCGCGCCCCAGCCGGCGCTCGCCCCACGCCCGACGCCGGTGCTCCCGTCCGCCTCCCCGGAGGTCATCGGGACGTCCGCCGAGGGCAGGCCGATCCGCGCTGAGCTCGTGGGCAGCCCGCGCGCCCCGGTGAAGCTGCTCGTGGTGGGCACGCTGCACGGCAACGAGCAGGCGGGCACGTCAATCACGCGCCGGCTGCGCCGCGTTCGCCCGCCGCGCGGCACCGCGCTCTGGATCGTCGATGACGCCAACCCGGACGGCTCGGCGCAGAACTCCCGCCACAACGCGAACGGCGTCGATCTCAACCGCAACTTCCCGTACCGGTGGCAGCCTCAGGACGGCCTCTACGAGTCGGGCCCCGGCCCCGCGTCCGAGCCCGAGACGCAGGCATTGCAGCGGTTCATCGAGCGCGAGCGCCCGCGCGTGACGCTCTGGTACCACCAGGCGCTCCGCATGGTCGTCGAGGCCGACGGCGATGCGGCGCTCGAGCGGCTGTACGCGCGCCGCTCCAGACTGCCGCGCAAGAGCCTTCCGCCGTACCACGGCACCGCCACCTCCTGGCAGAACCATGAGTTCGAGGGCGACTCGGCGTTCGTGGTCGAGCTACCGGGCGGGAGCCTCGATGCAGCGGGCACGCGCCGGCACTCCCTCGCCGTCCTCGCGCTCGCGCGCGCGATCGCGCCCGCGCGCGTGACCCGCAAGCCGATCCCGTATGGGCCGGAGCGGCGTGAGCAGATGGCGGCCTATGCACGGCGTCATTACGGGATCGACGACTACCGCCTCAGTAACCCTCAGGTGATCGTCCAGCACTACACCGTCACGGACACGTTCCAGCCCGTGTTCGACTACTTCTCGGTCAACCAGCCCGATCCCGAGCTGAACGAGCTGCCGGGCGTCTGTTCGCACTACGTGATCGACCGCGACGGCACGATCTACGAGCTGGTGCCCCCGCGCATCATGTGCCGCCACACGGTCGGGCTCAACTACACGGCGATCGGCATCGAGCACGTCGGCCGCAGCGACGCGCAGGTGATGGGCAACGGTGCCCAGCTCGCCGCGTCGCTCCGCCTCACGCGAATGCTCCAGGGCCGCCATGGGATTGCCACGCGCAACGTGATCGGGCACAACGAGAACCGCTCGAGCCCCTTTCACCGCGAGCGGGTCGCGCCGCTGCGCACGCAGACCCACGGGGACTTCCCGAAGCCGGTGATGGACGCCTATCGCCGCGCGCTCAGGGGCCTGCCGGCTCCGGCGAGCATGCGCTAGTGACTAAGCGCCCCGGCGCCGCAGCCGCGAGAAGCCGTAGCGCGCGAGCGCAACCGCAACGTCCGCGAGCGCGCTCCATAGGTGCCCGAGCGGGCCGGTCACGAGCCACGCCTGAGCGCGTTCGACGGGATCGCGTCTGAGCCTAGTGACCTGAGTCGTCAGTTCGCGCGCACCTTCCCGGCGTCTGGACGCGCCTGGCGCCACCCACGGGAATCGCCGATGCCTCGGCATCGACTCATCCCCTGTGCGTCGCCAGCCACGCCCAGCCGCGCGGGAAGCTGACGCCGAACTTCCGACTCAGGTCACTGGCCACCCGGCGGCACGCTACCAGCGGCTATCGTCATCGCTCCATGGCCACCGCCGTCAAGACAAAGACCACAGAGCTCGGCGACTCGCGCGTGCGCGTGGACGTCGAGGTCGAGAGCGGGGCGCTCGAGCGCGAGATGGAGACCGCGGCGGCGGCGATCGGCAGGGAGATGCGCGTGCCCGGCTTCCGCAGCGGCAAGGTTCCCGCGCAGGTGGTGATCCGTCAGGTCGGGCGCGAGGCCGTGCTCGACGAAGCAGTCCGCCGGGGGCTTCCCGCGTGGTACGAGGAGGCGATCCAGGAGGCGGGCGTCACGACGGTCGGCGATCCAAAGATCGACCTCGCGGACCTCCCGGAGAAGGGCTCACCGCTCGCGTTCTCCTTCGAGGTCGGCGTGGTGCCGCCCGCGCGGCTCGGCGAGTACAAGGGCGTCGAGGTCGGGCGCCGGGAGCCGCTGGCAAGCGCGGACGAGGTGCAGACGGAGCTCGACCGCCTGCGCGAGTCGCTCGCCTCGCTCGAGACGGTGGAGCGGGACGCGGTCGACGGTGACTTCGTCGTGATGGACTTCGTCGGCCGGGTCGACGGCGAGGAGTTCGCGGGCGGCGACGCGCGCGGTCACGTCGCCGAGCTCGGTGCCGGCCGGCTGATCCCGGGCTTCGAGGAGCAGCTGCGCGGCGTCACGGCCGGCGAGCAGCGCGAGGTCAAGGTCACCTTCCCCGACGACTACCAGGCCGAGCACCTGGCCGGCAAGGACGCCGTCTTCGCCGTCGACGTCAAGGAGGTCAAGGAGAAGCGGCTGCCCGAGCTCGACGACGACTTCGCGGTCGAGGCAGGCGGGTACGACTCCCTCGACGAGCTGCGCGCGGAGATCGAGGAGCGCATCAAGGAGGCCGAGGAGCGCGCGATCGAGGGCGAGTTCCGCGAGGCGGCCGTCGACGCCGTCGTGGCGGGCTCGAAGATCGAGATCCCGCACGAGCTCGTCCACTCGAAGGCCCACGAGATGTGGCACCGCACCGCACGCCGGCTCGCGGCGCAGGGCGTCGACCCGCAGCGTTACCTCGAGCTCGCCGGCAAGACCGAGGAGGAGCTCGCCGTCGAGTCCGAGTCCGACGCCGAGCTGGCGCTGAAGCGCGAGGCCGTGCTGGCGGCGATCGTCGACGCCGAGGGCATCGAGGTGTCCGACGACGAGTTGAACGAGGCACTGCGCGCCGCCGCCCCGCCCGACGCGAGCGAGAAGCAGCTCAAGCGGGCGCTGAAGCGCGCGCGCTCACAGGGCGCCGACGACGCGCTCCGCGAGGACATCGCGATGCGCAAGGCGGTCGACCTCGTGGTCGAGCACGCGAAGGCGATCCCGCTCGAGCAGGCTGCCGCCCGCGAGGCGCTCTGGACGCCGGAGAAGGAAGAGTCCGGCGCGCGCTCCGGCGAGATCTGGACGCCGGGTTCCTGATCCGGCACGCGGCGGTCACACAGCCGTTGCACTCGTAGCCCACGCGTCACAGGCATCGGGCCAGACTGCCGGGGGTGCCCGAGGCTCTCGACAAAAGTCAACCAGGAGTGGACTTTTGTCGAGAGCTTCCACGGGACCTCGCGATCCAGGCCTTCGCCGCAACCCGACACGGCCTGGTAACGACGGCGGAGCTGCGCGCATTTGGTCTAGGCAAATCGGCGGTGGCGAGGCGGGCGAAGGACGGGCGCCTATTCCGGCACCACCACGGCGTGTACGGCGTCGGGCGGCCGGACCTGACCGCCGCCGGCAGGCGGATGGCCGCCGTCCTCGCGTGTGGCCCTGGCGCCGCGGTCTCGCATCGCTCGGCGGCGGCCCTGCACGGGCTGCTGCCGGATACCCGGGCGGTCACGGACGTCACGCTGCCGGTCCGCTCGGGGCGGCAACAGAAAGGCATTCGCACGCACTCGAGCGTCACGCTCGTCGCCGCCGACTTCGCGGTCGTCGACGGCATCCCGTGCACGTCGGTCGCTCGAACGCTTGTCGACCTGGGTGACTGCGAGCCACGCCGAATGGTCGAGCGCGGCGTGGACCAGGCCGAGGTGCTCGGGCTGTTCGACCTGACTGCGGTCGAGGACGCCCTCGAGCGCGCCGGGCCTCGGCGTGGCGCGGGAATGCTGCGCCGCGTGCTCGCCGCGTACAACGCGCCGGCGATCACCGAGAGCGAGCTCGAGGAGCGCATGCTCGTGCTCGTCGACAAAGTCGGCCTTCCGCGACCGGCGGTCAACGTCTGGATCACGCTGAGCGACGGCCCAGCGCTGCGAGTCGACTTCCTGTGGCGCCGTGAGAGCCTCATTGTGGAAACGGAGGGCCGGGCGTTTCACACCAGCCGACGAGCCTTCGGGGCAGATCGGCTTCGCGATCAGCGCCTTGCGCTCGCCGGGTTCACCGTGGTTCCCTTCACCTGGCGGCAGGTCGTGGAGCAGCCGCACGCGGTGGCCTCGAAACTGGAGGCCCTGCTGGCCGCCCGGCACGCAGCTGCCCCCCGCTAGACTCGCGCATCCATGAGCCCACTCGTTCCAATGGTGGTCGAGCAGACGTCTCGGGGGGAGCGCGCCTTCGACATCTACTCGCGCCTCCTCAACGAGCGGATCGTCTTCCTCGGCACCCCGGTGACCGATGACATCGCCAACCTCATCGTCGCCCAGCTCCTCCACCTCGAGTCGGAGGACCCGGACAAGGACATCTCGCTGTACATCAACTCGCCGGGCGGATCGGTGTACGCCGGGCTCGCGATCTACGACACGATGCAGTTCATCAAGCCCGACGTGCAGACGATCTGCGTCGGGATCGCGATGTCGATGGGGGCGCTCCTGCTCTCGGGCGGCGCGGCCGGCAAGCGCATGGCGCTGCCGAACGCCAAGATCCTGATCCACCAAGTGAGCTCCGGCTTCCAGGGCCAGGCCACCGACATCGAGATCCACGCGCGCGAGATCATCGACGTGCGCCAGCGGCTCGACAAGATCCTCGCCCTCCACACCGGCCAGGACTTCGAGAAGGTCACGCGCGACACCGAGCGCGACTACTTCATGTCCGCCGACGAGGCGAAGGACTACAACCTCATCGACAGGGTGATCTCCAAGCACTAGGCCGGCGAAACCCACCTCCCTCTTGCAGGGACGTAGGGATCCGTCGAGTATCTACCTGGGCGAAGCCTCACTGATACCCTCGCCGACGAGGAGAGACCTGTGGCCCGACCCACCGATTCCAACGAACAGCTCCTCTGCAGCTTCTGCGGGAAGTCGCAGCGGCAGGTAAAGAAGCTGATCGCCGGGCCGGGCGTCTACATCTGCGACGAGTGCATCGATCTCTGCAACGAGATCATCGACGAGGAGCTCACAGGCGCTCCGACCTTCGACCTCGAGAACCTCCCCAAGCCGAAGGAGATCTACTCGGTCCTGCAGGAGTACGTGGTCGGCCAGGAGCCCGCCAAACGCACGCTTTCGGTTGCGGTCTACAACCACTACAAGCGCGTCCAGATGATGCAGTCGGAGGGCGAGCAGGAGCTCGAGCTGCAGAAGTCGAACATCCTGCTGCTCGGGCCGACAGGCTGCGGCAAGACGCTGCTGGCGCAGACGCTCGCCAAGATCCTCAACGTCCCGTTCGCGATCGCCGACGCCACCGCGCTGACCGAGGCCGGCTACGTCGGCGAGGACGTCGAGAACATCCTCCTCAAGCTGATCCAGGCCGCCGACTTCGACGTCAAGAAGGCGGAGACCGGGATCATCTACATCGACGAGGTCGACAAGATCGCGCGCAAGGCGGACAACCCGTCGATCACTCGCGACGTTTCGGGCGAGGGCGTCCAGCAGGCGCTCCTGAAGATCCTGGAGGGGACGGTGGCGAGCGTGCCGCCGCAGGGCGGGCGCAAGCACCCCCACCAGGAGTTCCTCACAATCGACACGACGAACGTCCTGTTCATCTGCGGCGGGGCGTTCGCGGACCTCGACCGCGTGGTCGAGCGCAGGATCGGCCACAAGGGCGTCGGCTTCGGCGCGACCGTGTCGTCGAAGCACAACAAGGACACCGGCGACCTGTTCGAGCGGGTGCTGCCGGAGGACCTCGTCGAGTACGGCCTGATTCCCGAGTTCATCGGCCGGCTCCCCGTCGCCTCCGTGATCCACCAGCTCACCCGTGATGACCTCGTGACCATCCTCACCGAGCCGCGCAACGCGCTCGTCAAGCAGTTCCAGCGCTTCTTCCAGTTCGACGGCATCGAGCTCGTCTTCGCCGACGACTCGCTCGAGGCGATCGCCAACAAGGCGCTCGACCGCGAGACCGGCGCCCGCGGTCTACGCTCGATCCTCGAGGAGACGCTCCTCGACGTCCAGTTCGAGCTGCCCTCGCGGCGCGACGTGAAGAAGTGCGTCGTGACCAAGGACACGATCGAGAAGCAGCTCAAGCCCACGCTCGTGACCGAGGCGGTCGCCGACGACGAGGACGAGCCGGGCGCGGCGCAGGCCGAGTCCGCCTGACCCGGGCGTCCGGGCGTGAGACAGCGCGCATGCGCTGACCCACGCCCACCCCGACCACCAGGGCGCTTCGGACGAGGTCTGCGGCAAGCTCCCCATCCCGTACTGGGTGGGGGAGCAGGACGTGCCGTTCGCCGAGCAGCCCGCGAAGGTCGCCGAGGCCGCACCGCGGCACCCTTTCGAGAGGATCTGGGATCAGCCGACGATCATTCGCCGGGAAGGAGCGCAACGGCCGCTGTCGAGAGGGGGGTCCTAGCCGCCCGTGAAGCGGCGCTTCGCCTTCTCCTCGTCTCCGAACATGCGCACCTGAACGGCGAGCCCGTCGCGGAACTCCCAGAGGTGCGCCACGCGCTCGTCGAGCTCCACGCCGCTGACGCGGCCGCGTCCCGTGTAGCGGGCGATCACGAGGACCTCCTCGCCGCGCTCGAGGACCTCGGCCGGCTCCATGCGGAAGTCGGTCCAGGGCTCGGTCCACGTCTCGAGGCCTCGACGCATCTCGTCCTTTCCTCTATACACGGCGGCGTCCGCCATGCCCCTGGGCCAGTACCACACCGCCTCGGGGTCCACGACCTCGAGGAAGCTCTCGACGTCGCCTCTGCCGAGCGCGGCATAGGCCTGTCGGACGAGCTCGGAGTTACGAGCCGCCACGGCATGAGTATCTCGTGCCGCGCGGCTGGCACACTTGCCACTCCATGGCAGTCGACCGTCTCAAGACGCTCGAGGAGCGCACCCTCTACGACCCCACCGAGGTCGAGGCACGGGTGTTCTCGCGCTGGGAGGAGGCGGGGATCTTCAGCCCCGAGCCAAAGGGCGACTCGTCCGAGAACTTCTCGATAGCCGTCCCGCCGCCGAACGTCACCGGCAGCCTGCACATGGGACACGCGCTTAACGCGTCGATTCAGGACACCTGCATCCGGCTGGCGCGCATGCGCGGGCGGCGCGCCAAGTGGATCTTCGGCACCGACCACGCGGGCATCGCCACCCAGCGCCAGGTCGAGAAACAGCTCGAGAGTGAGGGCACGAGCCGCGAGGAGATCGGCCGCGAGGAGTTCGTCCGCCGCGTGTGGCAATGGCGAGAGGAGTACGGCGACACGATCAAGCGCCAGTTCCGGGCGCTCGGCGCCTCGCTCGACTACGCGGACGAGCGCTTCACGATGGACGACGACTACGTCCGGGCGGTCACCCACGTGTTCGTGCGCCTTCACGAGAAGGGGCTGGTCTACCGCGACAACTACATGGTCAACTGGGACCCCGGCCTGCGCACGGCGATCTCCGACCTCGAGGTCGAGCAGCGGACTGTCGAGGACACGCTCTACATGATCGACTACCCGCTCGAGTCCGGGTCGGGCTCGCTCACGGTGGCGACGGTGCGCCCCGAGACGATGCTGGCCGATACCGCGATCGCGGTGCACCCCGAGGACGAGCGCTACTCGAGGCTCATCGGCGAGACCGCGATCCTGCCGCTCGTCGGGCGCCGGCTGCCGATCCTCGCCGACGAGTACGTGGACCCCGAGTTCGGCACCGGCGCGCTCAAGATCACCCCCGGGCACGACCCGAGCGACTTCGAGATCGGCCGCAAGCACCGACTCGACGAGATCACGGTGATCGGCGAGGACGGCCGCATCACGGACGCCGCCCCCGAGCGCTTCCGCGGGCTCGAGGCGGATGAGGCGCGCGCTGCCGTCGTGGCCGCGCTGCGCGGCGAGGGCCTCATCTCCGGCTCGCAGCCGTACGAGCACGACGTCCCGCACTCGCACCGATCGGGGCGGCGCATCGAGCCGCTCATCTCGCTGCAGTGGTTCTGCGACATGAACGAGCTGGCGCGGCCCGCGATCGAGGCGGTGCGCGAGGGCCGGATTCGCTTCCACCCTGCGGGCAAGGCCGACGACTACCTGGACTGGCTCGAGAAGATCCGCCCCTGGTGCATCTCACGCCAGCTCTGGTGGGGACATCAGCTGCCCGTCTGGTATCGCGCCGACGAGACTTTCGTAGGCGAGACGGCGCCGGAGGGAGAGGGCTGGGAGCGCGACCCCGACGTGCTCGACACCTGGTTCTCGTCCGGGCTCTGGCCGTTCGCCACGCTCGGCTGGCCCGCGGACACGCCCCAGCTGCGCGCCTTCTACCCCACGGATGTGCTCTCCACGGCGCGCGACATCATCTTCCTCTGGGTCGCCCGCATGGTGATGTTCGGCATCGAGCTGACCGGCCGCGACCCCTTCACCGACGTGAACATCCACTCGGTGATCCAGGCGCCCGACGGGCGCCGGATGTCGAAGTCGCTTGGCACCGGCATCGATCCCTCCGAGCTCATAGCGGGTGGTGCACGGCCGCCGGTGTTCACCGGCGGCGGCGACTTCCCCGCTTACGGGGCCGACGCACTGCGCTTCGGGCTGCTCGCGATGTCCTCCTCGCAGGACGTCCGCTTCAACGAGGAGCGCGTCCGGCAGGGGCGCGACCTCGCCAACAAGCTCTGGAACGCGTCGCGGCTGATCCTGTTGCGCGTGTCCGACGTCAAGCCGGACCCCCAGGCGGCAAGCACAGTCGAGGATCGCTGGATCGTCTCTCGCCTCGAACGCCACACCGAGCGCGTGAGCGCGCTGCTCGACGACTTCCGCTTCTCCCATGCCGCCCTCGACCTGTACACGGCATTCTGGTCGGAGCTCTGCGACTGGTACCTCGAGCTCGCCAAGCCGCGGCTCTATGAGGAGGACAACTCCGAGGTCTCGGCCGTGCTGCTCTGGGCGCTCGAGCGGACGCTGCGGCTCCTCCACCCGGTCATGCCGTTCGCAACCGAGGAGATCTGGTCGCTGATGCCGGGCGCGGAGCGCGGCCTGCTGGCCGTGGCGGACTGGCCCGACGCCGACACTGGGCGCTACGACGAGGCGGCCGAGGCCGAGCTCGAGCGGCTGATCGGGGCGGTGACCTCGCTGCGCCGCTTTCGCGACGAGGTCGGCGCAAAGGCGGGCTCCGCGGTCCGCGGACGGCTTGTGGCCGGGGGCTACGACACGGTGCGCGACCAGATCGCCCGGCTGTCGCGCTTCGAGTGGGTGGACGACGGGTCGCCGGACGGCGATGTCCTCGCCACGGTGCCGATCCCGGGCGGCGGCGTGCAGGTGCTGCCCTCCGACGCCTTCGACGCCGCCGAGGCGCGGGCCCGGATCGAGAAGCGGCGCGAGCAGCTCCGCGGCGAGATCGAGCGGGCGGAGCGCAAGCTTGCCAACGAGGGCTTCGTGGCCAAGGCGCCGGCGGCGGTGGTGGAGGAGGAGCGGCGCAAGCTCGAGGAGTACCGCGAGGCGCTGCGCCGGATGGAGGGCGCGTGACCTTCAGGGAGGCCGAGGAGTACCTGCTCGGCCTCGAGCTGTTCGGCATGCGCTTCGGGCTCGACCGCATGCACCGGCTCATGACGGTGCTGGGGCTGCCGCAGCGCCGTTTCGCCTCGATTCACGTGGTCGGCTCGAACGGCAAATCGTCCACGGTGCGCTTCACGGCGGCGATTCTCCAGCGGCACGGCCTGCGCACCGGCAGCTACACCTCGCCCCACCTACGTTCCTTTCGCGAGCGGATCGAGGTGGGAGAGGAGCCGGTGTCGGAGGCGGACTTCGCGGCGGCGGTCGAGCGCGCGGCGCACGCGGCCGAGCTCGTCAACCGCACGGCCGGCCCCGACGACCGCGTGACCCAGTTCGAGGCCCTCACGGCCGCCACCTACCACGAGCTGGCACGCCGCGGCGTCGAGGTCGCTGTGATCGAAGCGGGCCTTGGCGGCCGCTACGACGCGACCAACGTGATCCCGTCCAAGGTCCAGGTGCTGACCACCGTCAGCCTCGAGCACACGCGCTGGCTCGGCCCGACCCACGCCGACATAGCCGCGGAGAAGCTCGCCGTCGTCCCCGGCCACGGGACGCTCGTGACCGGTGAGCTCGACCCCGACTCGCTCGCGGTGGCCGAGCGGGTCGTCGCCGAGCGGCACGCCCGCCTGGTCCGGCCGGCGGCCGCTGGGGACCTGCCGCTGCGCGCCGCCGGCGGCTTCCAGCGCGGCAACTTCGCGCTGGCCGCGGCGGCCGCCGAGGCTTTCCTCGGCCGCCCACTCGAGCGCGCCGCCCTCGAGGCGGCTGCCGCGGAGACCGTAGTGCCGGGCCGGCTCGAGGTCGTCTCGGAGCGACCGCTGACCGTGCTCGACGGCGCCCACAACCCCTCGGGCGCCCGGGCGCTCGCCGCCTCCCTCGACGGTGTGCTGGGCGAGCGCCGCCCACGCGTGGCCGTGATCGGCGTCCTCGACGACAAGGACGCAACCGGAATGCTCGAGGCGCTCCTGCCGCACGTGGACCGTGTCATCTTCACCCGCTCCCAGAACCCGCGCTCGCTCTCGCCCGGGACGCTCACGACGCTCGAGGAGAAGCTCGGCGGCCCGCCGGCCGAGACGGTCGCGGACCCGCGCGCCGCGCTCGCCCGCGCCCGCGAGCTGGCCGGGCCACAAGGGGGCGTGGTCGCGACCGGCTCGATCTACCTGATCGCGGACCTGGTCCGAGATGTCGCTGACGCCAGGGCATCGACGCTCTAGCGGCGTGGTCGCCGATCTTCGAGACGGCACGCGTATCGAGATCCGCCCGATCCGCCCCGAGGACCGGGACGACCTGGCGGCGGGGATGCGGCGGCTGAGTCCCGACTCGCGCTACCGCCGCTTCCTTTGCGCCACCGACGAGCTGTCGGAGGCCGAGCTCGACTACCTGACGGTCGTCGACCACAGGGATCACGAGGCCCTCGTGGCGCTCGAGCTGGAGACCGGGGAGGGCCTCGCCGTCGCGCGCTTTGTGCGCTGGCCGGACGATCTCGAGGCGGCGGAGTTCGCCATCGCGGTCGCGGACGACTGGCATGGGCGCGGGGTCGGGACGGCCCTGCTAGAGAGCTCACCGAGCGCGCCCGGGAGGAGGGCGTGCGCCGCTTCAGCGCGATCGTCCTCAGCGACAACCGCCAGATGCTCGACATGATCGCCGAGCTCGGGTCGCTCGAGGTCAAGGACCATCAGGCGGGCACCGTCGAGCTCGAGGTCGAGCTGCCGGCGACCGGACCGGTCCCGGCGCTCATGAGGACGCTGCGGGCGGCTGCCCGGGGCGAGCTGCGCGTCCGGCCGCGGCGCTAGCGCTACTTGATCCCGACGACCATCGAATCGGGTCCGATCAGATGCTCGACGTAGCTGTCTCGGAAGCCTGTCTCCTGCATCCAGGCGCAGCAGTCGGCGCCCGTGTAGTCGAAGCCCCCGGGCGTCTCGATCAGCATGTTGAGGCTCATCAGCAGGCCGAATGCGTTTCTGCGCCGCTCGTCGTCGATGATCGCGTCATAGACGATCAGCGCGCCGCCGTCGGGCAGCGCGTCGTAGGCCTTCTGCAGCAACTGGCGCTTCTCGTCCAGGTCCCAGTCGTGCAGGATGTGGCCCATCACGAGCACGTCCGCCGGCGGCAACGGATCGGCGAAGAAGTCACCGGCGGTGAAGCTCAGCCGCTCGCCGAGCCCGAGGCGACCGACATAGGCATCGAAGATCGGCTCGAGCGCTGGGAGGTCGAAGCCGCCGCCCGTGATGTGCTCGTGCGCCAGCGCGATCTGGGCGGGCACGGCGCCCTCGGCGCAGCCGATGTCGATCACGCTGCGGTGGTCGCGCCAGGGAAACTTGGCCGCGATCGCCTGTCCGGCTCCGCCGCTGAGGCCGCTCATCGCCTTTGCGAACTGCTCGAGCCGCGCCGGATCGGCGTAGAGCGCCCCGAAGAAATCCCGGTCGTCCTTGATCTCGTTTTGAGGGGCTCCGGTCCGGAGCCCCTCGGTCAGCGATCCCCAGAAGCCGAATAGGCGGGCGTTCGCCATCTCCAGGATGCCGCCGATGTACGAAGGCTTGGCCCGGTCGAGGAAAACCTCCGTCGCCGGAGTGTTGGCGTAACGGCCGTTGTGGCGCTCGAGCATGCCGAGCGCGACCAGCGCGTCGAAGAAGTCCGTGGCACTCCGCGGGTGGAGCCCCAGGCGCTCGCGCAGCACCTCGCCCTCGAGCCCGTCCGGCCCCGCCAGCTCCGAAAAGACCCCGAGCTCGACTGCGCTCAGGAGCGTTTTCGAGCCCCAGAACGCCATTCCCAGCTCCATGATCGCGTCAGGCTTCACCGCCGCGCGCTCGCCCGCCGCCGTCTCCTGCTCACTCATGCGCCGACCTCGTCCTCGAGTACCAAGTCGCCCAACCTAAGGCCGCGTTCGCACGGCGTCAAACGAAGTCCCCCGAACGGGCGGTCAGGCGAGCACGAGCGCGGCTTCGGCGGCTCCGCGCAGCTCCGCCAGGCGCAGGGCCTGCTCCTCGAGATCCTCGCGCGGGATCCGGCTGAGCTTCTCGACGGTCACCTCGGCCTTCCTTCCCTTCGTCTTGACCCGCCACAGGCCGGTCAGGCGGCCGTCCCTCAGCACGGCTCCGGGGCTCGCCACGGGCCGGAACAGACGCTTGCGCAGCTCTGGATCCGGGGTGAGGAGCGGCCGGTTGGGCTTCTGCAGATAGGGGTCGCCCGGCGGTATCAGGCGGATGCCGTCCGCGGAGGGTGGCGACTCGAGCGCGGCCATGTCCTCACTCATGAACCACCCCATGCTCCCCGCGACCCGCACCTCGGCGAGCTCGCCCGCCGCCTCGTCCCATAGGCGCTGGGCATGGGGCCTTGCGAGCCCGGCCCACTCGGCGAAGTCGCTCGGCTTGGCCGGTCCGTAGAAGCCGAGGAAGCGGCGAACGGCCTCGCTCGCGGCCGGGGCCCGGCCCGGTTTGCCTTTCCGGTAGCGGCGCTCCGAGTCGAGCCGGACACCCGCCTTCACCGTCGCATAGCGCCACAGCATCGGAGCGACGTGGTGGCTCAGACAGCCCTTGCACCAGGGCATCAGGTCGGGGCTGACGCGGTTTCTCAGCTCCTCGTGCAGCTCGTTCCTGTGGAGCGCCCGGCCGTTCGCGAGTGAGTCCTTCGTGGCCGTCGCCACCTCCTCGAGGGCGTTGCCGGGGGAGAATCCCTTCTCGGCGGCGAGACGCTGGACCTGCCGGCCGAGTTGTGCCCCCAGCTCAGCGTCGTTGCGGGCGATCAGGGCGCGCCCGTAGAGAGCGAGGTCGCCGGGCGCGAGCGCGTGGATGGCGCCGCGGACGACGTGGGCGACGACGAGGTCGCCGGCGTCGACCGCGCGCCGGTAGGCCTCTCGGGAGACGCCCTCGGCTCGCGCCGCCAGCGCCAGCAGCGCCGCGTCGCGGGCGAAGTCCGAGGCGGGGCAGGCGGCCGCTTCGGCGAGACCGCGGGCGCTGCGCACGGCAAGCCCGGAGCGGGCCAGCCGGAAGGCGAGAACCTGATCGGCGTCCATCCCATGGATGGTTACAAGGAGTCGGGCGCGCGGGCGCGAAAGGAGATCTACCCCGGCCGCAAGTGACGGGTGGCTGCGCATGCTTAGGATGTCCACACATGGACGGCGATGGACCGCGATTTGGAACGATGATCGGCCTGGTCGCCGTGGTCGTGGCGACCGTCATCCTGGTGTTCTTCGGGATCGGCTACGCCCTCGGCCGGCTCTTTCTGTAATCCGGGACGGCTACACTCGCCCCTCGATGAGCGCTCTCGCCGTCTTCGGTATCGAGAACGACGGGCTGAACCTCGCGGTCAACCTACTGCTGCTGTTCCTCGTCGTCATCTGGCTGGCGCTGGTCTACTGGACCTTCGCCGACGCACGCCGCCGCATCGCCGACCCGATGCTTGTCGGCTGCGCCACGGCGGCCTCCCTGTTCCCGTTCGTGGGGACGATCATCTACCTGATCGTGCGGCCACCGGAGTACCTGGAGGACGTGCGCGAGCGCGACCTCGAGATCGCCGCCGCCCAGGCCCGGCTCGAGAGCGTCGAGCATCTCCACTGCCAGTACTGCGGCTTTGAGGTCGAGAAGGCCTTCCTGCGCTGCCCGAGCTGTCTGCGCCGGCTGAAGGAGCCGTGTGTGGTGTGCGGCAAGCCGCTCGACCCCCGCTGGAAGATCTGCCCCTACTGCGAGGCCGAGGTCGGCCAGGCGCCGGCCGAGGTGCGCCGGAGGCCAAGGCGGGCTGCCGCCGCCGCGGCGGCCGGGGGCGGCGCGGCGCCGCGTCCGGCGTCCGCCGCCAGGCAACAGCCCCGGTCCGCGGACGCCGCTTCGGCCGCCGAGCGCCCGGCCCGCGCGCGCCGCGAGCGGCCCCAGTCGGCAGGCTGAATAGCCTCTCCGGCCTGACGCCCGGCTCGGGCGCACGGGAATACGCACGAGAGGAGACTTGATGGACCGGACCCTGATCCTGGTCAAGCCGGATGCGTTCGAGCGCGGACTGACCGGCGAGATCATCGCCCGCTTCGAGCGCAAGGGGCTCGCGATCGTCGCGATGAAGCACATGACAGTCACGCGCGAGCTCGCCGAGCAGCACTACGCCGAGCACCGCGAGAAGCCCTTCTTCGGCGACCTTGTGCAGTTCATCACCGGCGGACCGCTGGTCGCCTTCGTGCTCGAGGGATACGAGGCGGTGACCGCCGCTCGCCAGGTGATCGGGGCCACCAACCCGCTGGAGGCGGCGCCCGGCTCGATTCGCGGCGACCACGGGCTCGAGGTGCAGACGAACCTCGTCCACGGCTCGGACTCGAACGACTCCGCCGCGCGCGAGACCGCGCTCTTCTTCCCGGAGCTCCAGGCGTAGTGCCGGTGCTCACCCTGGCCTCGCGCTCACCACGGCGGCGGGCGATCCTCGAGCAGCTCGGCGTGGAGTTCCGCGTCGAGCCGCCCGAAGTCGACGAGCTCGACGAGGGCGATCCGCGTGCGCTCGTCCTCGAGAACGCGCGCCGCAAGGCCGCGGCGGTCGAGGGTGAGCGGGTCCTCGGCGTCGACACGGCGGTCGTGCTCGACGGCCGTGCCCTGGGCAAGCCTCACGACGCCCGGGAGGCAGAGCGCTTCCTGCGCATGCTCTCGGGCCGTGATCACGAGGTCATGAGCGGGATCACGCTGCGCGACAACGCTGGCGAGCGCTCGGATGTCGGCGTCACGCGCGTGCGCTTCCGCGACCTCGACCCCCGGGCGATCGACTGGTACGTGTCGCGCGGCGAGTGGGGCGACTGCGCCGGTGGCTACGCGATCCAGGGGAAGGGCGCCGCGCTCGTGGAGGAAATCGAGGGCGATTACTGGAACGTCGTCGGTCTCCCGGTGCCCGCCCTGCTCGGGCTCGTGCCGGACCTGCTCGGCTGAGCCGGCAGCCGACCGCGCAATTTCCAGCGATTTCGTGCCGTCTGACACGCACGGGCACCCCCCTGCAGCCCTCCCGCGAGCGGAAACCTGTCGGCTAGACTGGTGCACGCCGGCCGGCGGCGCGCCGGCGCCCGCCTCGCGCGCGGCGCCCGGAATCCTGTGCTTCCGCCCCGGCGCCTATCCTCATCTTCCACACCGCGAATGGGCTTTTTCTCGTATCTAACCGGGATGGGCGGCCGAGACATGGCCGTCGATCTCGGGACCGCCAACACGCTCGTCTACGTACGCGGCCGCGGCATAGTGCTCTCCGAGCCCTCCGTGGTCGCGATCGACTCGCGTACCAGCGAGGTGCATGCGGTGGGGATCGAGGCCAAGCGCATGCTCGGGCGCACCCCCGGCACGATCCAGGCGATCCGTCCGCTCAAGGACGGCGTTATCGCCGACTTCGACGTGACGGAGCAGATGCTGCGCCACTTCATCCAGAAGGTGCACCAGAACCGCTGGGCGCACCCGCGCGTGGTGGTTTGCGTGCCGAGCGGCGTTACCGGTGTGGAGAAGCGCGCGGTCGAAGAGGCCTGCCTGAGCGCCGGCGCGCGCCAGGCCTACCTGATCGAGGAGCCCATGGCGGCGGCCATCGGCGCGGGCCTGCCCGTGGGCGAGCCGACGGGCAACATGGTCGTCGACGTCGGCGGCGGCACGAGCGAGGTTGCGGTGATCTCGCTCGGCGGAATCGTTGTCTCGCAGTCGATCCGCATCGGCGGCGACGAGCTGGACGAGGCGATCATCAACTACGTCAAGCGCGAGTACAAGCTGATGATCGGCCAGCAGACTTCGGAGGAGGTCAAGCTCGAGATCGGCTCGGCCTTCCCGCTCGAGGAGGAGGTCCAGGCGGAGATCCGCGGACGCGACCTCGTCTCGGGCCTTCCCAAGACGATCGTGCTGACGAGCGAGGAGGTCCGCATGGCCCTCGAGGAACCGCTCCAGCAGATCATCGACGCCGTCAAAGAGACCCTCGACCGCACGCCACCGGAGCTCGCCTCGGACATCATGGACCGCGGCATCATGCTCGCCGGCGGCGGCGCGCTACTCCAGGGTCTCGACGAGCGCCTGCGCGACGAGACTCAGATGCCCGCGCACCTGGCGGAATCCCCGCTGACGTGTGTGGCGGTCGGGTCCGGTCGCAGCCTCGAGGAATTCGAGGCCATCCACCGCGCCAACAGGAATTCCCGAACGAGCCGGCGGCGGTAAACGCCGCGGCCCAGGAGGGGCGCCAGGTGCAAGACAGGAAGGCGATCCGCAGGCGGCGGGCAGGGCTCGCCGTCTTCGTCGCGCTGTCGATCGCGATCCTGACCGCGTACTTCGGCGAGTCGGGTGGCGGCTTCTTCCATGCGCTCCAACGCGGCGCCCAGGAGACGTTCGCCCCGATCGAGACCGGCGCGAGCCGGGCGCTCAAGCCTGTCCGCGACCTGTTCGGGTGGGTCGGCGACACGGTCGACGCCAAGGACGAGAACGCGGAGCTCGAACGCGAGGTCGACGAGCTCCGTGCGGAGCTGGCCAGGACGCGTACGGCCCAGCGCGACGCGAGCCAGCTCAAGGGCCTGGTGGGGCTGCACAAGGAGGAGGGCTTCCCGCAGGGCACGAAGCCCGTCGCGGCCCGCGTGATCGCCCGTTCGCCCAACGTCTGGTACTCGAGCATCAAGATCGACAAGGGCTCGAGCGACGGCGTCGAGCTCGACCAGCCGGTGATCGCCGCCAGCTCCGACGACTCCGGCCCGTCCGCCGGCGGGCTGGCCGGCAAGATCACGCGTGTGACCGGTGGGACCGCCGAGGTCACGCTGATCACCGACGCCTCGATCGGGGTCGGCGCGCAGGTGATGCCCGCGGGCGCGGCCGGGGTCGTGCGCCCCGAGGTGGGCGATCCCCGTGACCTGCTGCTCGACCTCGTGCACGGGGGCCGCGTCACGGAGAACGCGATCGTCGTGACGTCGGGATTCAAGACCGCCGTCGGGGAGTCGCTGTTCCCGCGCGGCATCCCGATCGGGCGCGTCAGCGACGTGGACCTCGACGAGGTCGAGATCTACCAGCGCGTTCATCTCCGCCCGTTCGCTGACCTCAGGCGGATCGACATCGTCCAGGTGCTCACCCGCAGGGGCACGCCGGCGCAGACTGCCGGGGTGATCCAGCCGTGAGGATCGGACCGGGCAGCTTCGTCCGCGTCGGGCTCGCGCTCGTCCTCGCCGTGGTCCTGCAGCTCTCGACCTTCAGCCAGATGCCGATCCTCGGCGGCCAGTTCGACATCGTCGTCCTGGTCGTGGCGGCGGTCGCCTACTACGCCGGTGCGATTTCCGGCTGCGCGGTCGGCTTCGCCGCCGGGTTCCTGCTCGACCTGTTGAGCGGCGCGACGATGGGGGTGTCTTCGCTCCTGCTCACTGCCGTGGGCTACGGCGTGGGCCGCTTCAGCGAGGTCCGCGATCCGAGCCACGGGCTGCTGCCGCTGGCGGTCGGCGCGGTTGCCACCGGCGCGTGGGTACTAGCGTTCGCCGCCGTGTCGTTCATGCTCGACGTGGGTGCAACGGTGAGCCCGCTGGTGCTGCGCGACATGCTCGTGACCGTGCTCTTGAACACGCTGCTCGCCCTGCCGGTGTTCATCGGCTGCCGCAAGCTGCTGCGGCCGGTGCTCGCCGTCGATCCGTTCGACCGAAGCGCGCGCCGGCGCCCGTCGCGGGACACCGGGCCGATCGGGCTACGCGGGCTGGAGGTCTGAGGCGCGTGTACCTCGACAACGAACGCCGCCCGACGCTCACTCCCCAGCTCGCGTTCCGCGTCGCCGTGATCGGCGGCGTGGCGCTGATGTTCTTCGCGATCGTGTTCTTCCGGCTCTGGTACCTGCAGGTGCTCTCAGGCGACAAGTACGCCGCGCAGGCGCGCGGCAACGTCGTGCGCGAGATCAAGGTGCAGGCGCCGCGCGGCGAGATCGTCGACCGCAACGGCAACGTGCTGGTGGACAACCGCAGCGGGCTCGCGCTCGTGGTGAGCCCGGACAAGCTCTCGGACGATCGCGCCGAGCGGCGCGAGGTGTACGAACGGCTCGGCAAGCTGCTGCGCATGAAGGCCGCCCGCATCGAGCGGCGCGCGGAGCGCGACCTCAAGACGCTGCCGTTCTCGTCCGCGACGGTCAAGTCCGACGTGCCCGACGAGATCGCGGCCTACGTGCTCGAACGCCTCGACCGCTTCCAGGGGGTCGAGGTCGAGCGCCAGTTCGTGCGCAAGTACCCGCACGGGGAGATCGGCGCACACCTGTTCGGAACCGTCGGCGAAGTAACGAAGGAGCAGCTCGACGACGAACGCAACCGCGGCGTCGAGATGGGCGACCGCATCGGGCAGACGGGGATCGAGGCGGAGTACGACCGCTTCCTGCGCGGGATCAACGGCGCCACCAAGGTCGAGGTCGACGCGCTCGGCAGCATCAGCCGGCCGCTGCGCGACGACCCGCCGCAGCAGGGTCGGCAGCTGCGCCTGTCGGTCGATCTCGACGTTCAGCGGGCGGGCCAGGAGGCGCTCGCGGGCGGGACCGGCAAGGGCGCGTTCGCAGTCATGGACGTGAACAACGGCGAGGTCGTGGCGCTCGGCTCCGCGCCCTCGTTCGATGCCAACCGCTTCGCCAAGGACTACACGCGGCTGCGCAAGGACGAGAACGCGCCGCTCTCGAACCGGGCCGTGCAGGGCGGCTACCCGACCGGCTCGACCTTCAAGCTCGTGACCGCGGTGGCCGCCCTGGAGGGCGGCGTGATCACGCCCGACACCGTCCTCAACGACCCGGGCGTGCTCACCGTTGGCACCCAGGAGTTCCGGAACGCCGGGAACGTCGCACACGGGGCGCTCGCGCTGCGCCAAGCCCTCACCGTCTCCAGCGACGTGTTCTTCTACCAACTCGGCCAGCAGATGAACACGGCGGCCGACGGGCTCCTGCTCCAGCGCTGGTCGCGGCGGCTGGGCGTGGGTCACGAGACCGGCATCGACCTGCCCGACGAGCTGCCCGGGCGGATCCCGACGCCCGCGTGGCGCAACCGCGGCTACGCGCACTTCAGCCGCTGCGTAAAGCGCAAGGACCCGTCGCCGGTCGAGATCTCCGAAGGAGTGTGCGGCTTCATCGACCGCCCCTGGAGCGTCGGCGACAACATCAACCTGTCAGTCGGGCAGGGCGACATCGCCGCCAACCCGCTGCAGATGGCGGTGGCCTACGCCGCGGTGGCGAACGGCGGGCGCGTGCTGCGGCCGCGACTCGGCATGCGGATCGAGGACGCCTCGGGGCGGGCGCTACAGCAGCTCGAGGCGCCCACCGCGCGCCGCATCAAGCTCTCGGAACCCAACCGCCAGGCAATTCTCGACGGGATCTTTGGCGCCGCCAACGAGGCGGGCGGCACCTCGACGCCGGTCTTCGAGGGCTTCCCGATCGACATCGCCGGCAAGACGGGAACGGCCGAGAAGGGAGCGTTCCGCCCGGACCAGTCCTGGTACGTCGCGGTGGCGCCGTACCCGAACCCGAAGTACGTGGTCGCGGTGACCGACGAGGCGGGCGGCTTCGGCGCGGACACCGCGGCGCCGATGACGCGGCGGATCCTGGCCGAGCTGTTCAACGTGGACGAGAACCGGCTCGTGGCCGGCGGAGGGGCATCCGACTGATGAACGCCTCGGCCTCGTCACCGGTGAGGGACTTCCGCGATGCCGGGGTGCGCGTCCTGTGGATCGATCCGCTGATGCTGCTGGCCACGCTCGGGCTGATCGCGGCGAGCATCTACACGGTCGGCACGGCGAGCCAAGACGACATCCCCGGGGACCCGAACTATTTCGCGTACCGGCAGGCGCTCTACGCGGGCGTCGGGCTCGTCCTGATGTTCCTGCTCTCGCGCTTCGACTACTCGCGACTGCGCGAGTGGAAGATCGGGATCTACGGGTTCATGATCGTCTCGATCGTGCTGGTCTACGCCCTCGGCTTCTCCGCCCGTGGGTCGCGCCGCGCGATCGAGTTCGGCCTCTTCAATTTCCAGGCGTCCGAGCTCGGCAAGCTGCTGCTCGCGGTAACGCTGTCGGCATTCATGGTCGATCGCATGCGGCGGCTGACCGATCGTGAGACCACCAGCCGGATCGCGCTGCTGGCGCTGGTGCCTGCGATACTGGTAGTTGCTCAGCCGGACCTCGGCTCCGGGCTCGTCTATCTGGCGATCCTCGTGGCCGTCCTGTTCGTGGCCGGCACGCCGTGGACCCACTTCGCCGGCCTGGCAGGCGTGGCGGCGGTGGCGATCGCGGTGGTGCTCGTGGTGGCCCCGGCGGCCGGGGTCGAGGTGCTGAAGCCCTATCAGATGGACCGCCTCACTGCCTTCCTCAATCCAACCTCGGATCCCCGCGAGGAGGGCTACCAGATCAACCAGTCGCTCACAGCGATTGGCTCCGGGGGGAAGACCGGTCGCGGTGACGAAGCGACCCAGACGCGGCTCGACTTCCTGCCCGAGCATCACACGGACTTCGTGTTCAGCGTGGTGGGGGAGGAGTTCGGCTTCGTGGGGGCGGCGCTCGTGCTGTCCCTGTTCGCGCTGTTGATCTGGCGAGGCCTCAGAACACTGACCATGGCGAAGAACTTCTACGGCGCTCTAGTCGCCGGCGGCATCACCGCGATGCTGATGTTCGAGGTCTTCGTCAACGTGGGCATGACCATCGGGATCATGCCCATCACCGGCATTCCGCTGCCGCTCATGAGCTATGGCGGCTCGTCGGTGATAACGACATTGATGGCCATTGGAGTGCTGCAGTCGATACACGCGCGAGCGCGCGAAACGGCTGCCGCCAAGGCCATATGACTATGAAGGGAAACTTCCTTGAGAAAGCAGTTGCTCGTCACGGTGGACCGTGGCGAAACCAGAGTCGCGATCCTGGAATCGGAGGGCAGCCCTGACGGCGGCCCGAAGCGGGGTCGCAGGGGTCAAACCCAGAAACAGGACGACTGGCGGGTTGCCGAGCTCTACATCGAGCGCAAGGGCAACCGGTCGATCGTCGGAAACGTCTACAAGGGCAAGGTCGACAACGTCCTGCCCGGCCTCGAGGCCGCCTTCGTGGACATCGGCCTCGACAAGAACGGCTTCCTGCACGCGGACGACATCGTCTTCCCGGGCGTGGAGGTCGCTCGCCGCGGCCGCGGCGGGCGCGGCCAGAAGGGCAAGCGCATCACCGAGCTGCTCAAGCCCGGCCAGGAGATCCTCGTCCAGGCGGTCAAGGACCCGCTGAAGACGAAGGGCCCACGCCTGTCCATGCAGCTCTCGATCGCGGGCCGCTACCTCGTGTACGTGCCCCAGGGCGAGGGCGTGGGCGTGTCGCGGCGCCTCGACGACCGCGAGCGCGACCGGGTGCGGCGCGCCGCCTCCAAGGCCGACCTCGGTGAGGGCGGCGTGATCGTGCGCACCGCCGCGCAGGGCGCCACGCGCGAGGACTTCGAGCGCGAGATCAAGTACCTGCACAAGCTGCACGAGGTGCTGCAGAAGCGCGCCCAGGAGACCCCGGCGCCGGCGATGGTCTTCCAGGAGGCCGACCTGTCCGTGCGCGTGGCCCGCGACATCTTCTCGGGCGAGTTCGAGAGGGCGATCGTCGACGACAAGAAGCAGCACCACCGCCTCGAGTCGTTCTTCAACAGGACCGCGCCGGAGCTGCTCGACCGGCTCGAGTTCTACGAAGACCGCGACGAGCCGCTGTTCGAGCGGTACGGCGTCGAGGAGGCGATCCAGTCGGTGCTCAGGCGCCGCGTCGACCTCCCGAGCGGCGGCTACCTGATCATCGACTACGCCGAGGCGATGACGGTCATCGACATCAACTCGGGCTCGTTCACAGGTCGCGGCAAGGGCGCCAAGCTCGAGGACACGATCACCCGGACGAATCTCGAGGCCGCCGAGGAGGTGGTTCGCCAGCTGCGTCTGCGCGACATCGGCGGGATCATCGTCATCGACTTCATCGACATGTCGCGCGCGCGCAACCGCGACACGGTGCTGAAGACGCTGCGCAAGGCACTCGACGAGGACCGCACGAAGACCTACGTGGTCGAGATCTCGCCGCTCGGGCTGGTCGAGATGACGCGCCAGAACGTGACCGACGGCGTGCGCGAGATCCTCACCAAGACCTGCCCGACCTGCGAGGGCGAGGGCGTCGTGCTGTCCGAGGAGACCGTCGCGTTCGAGGTCGACCGCTGGCTGCACGACCTGGTCGCCGAGCGGCCAGACGCGCCGGCTTTCCTGATCCGGGTCCACCCCAAGGTGGCCTCGATCCTGGTGGGCGGGCACGGTGTCGAGGGCCCGATCCACGAGATCGAGAAGGAGACCGGCAGGCACTTCCACTTCGAGGGCACCGAGGCGCTGCCGATCGACTTCTTCGACGTGGTGCTGGAGGGGACCCGGGAGGAGGTCGAGCAGCGCGCGCTCCCGTTCCGCGAGGGCGAGGAGGTGCTGGTCCACATCGAGGAGCCGCACATGTACAACGAGGACGACGCGGTGGCCAAGCTGGACGGCTACATCGTGTCGGTCTTCGGGGCGGCTCCGCTGGTGGGCGAGAAGATGCTGGTGCGGATCGAGAAGGTAGGGCGCTCCGCGGCCCAGGCGTCGCTCGTCGACCCGCCCGAGGGCCTGGTCACGACCCCTCCCGAGGCCGAGTCGTCCTCGAACGGCCGCCGCCGGCGGCGCGGACGTCGCGGCGGGCGCGGGCGGCGCAGGAAGGCGGAGTCCACGACCTAGAGCAACCAGTGGCTGTGAATCGCGAAGGCGCGAGGTGGGTCACCCGGCGGGCAGAGCAGTAGGAGCGCGGGATCCTGCATGCGTAGGCCCGACCCCAGCGCAACCTCGACGAGCTGTGCCGAGCTTCCGGGAATGGCAATAGAGACTGTGCGGCCGGCGAGGCGCGCGAGCTCTGCGCGGAGAGCGTTCGCCGCGCTCGCTTCGTCTCGGCCGGCGAGCGGCCCTATCTGACCCGTGGCGCTCACGTACGAGTAGGCCGCAGGCTCTCCGTTGACCAGCCACAAGGCGCCGCTTTCGGCTGTTTCCTTCCACAGCGTGTGATCGACGGCTCGGTCGAAGCCATAAGCGGCCTGGTCGAGGATCAACAGCGCGCCCGGATCGAGTCGAGCAGGCTCGAGTTGCTCATGTTCCGTGCTGCGCGGTTCGCCTTCGAAACTGAGGATCGGCGTCGTCGGGATCAGCCCGCGTCGCGCGTAGCTCGCCGTCGATACCGGCTGGAGGGCTTCGGTGATCGTGATCCGACGCCTGTGGCCCTCGCCCCAGGCCAGGCCTAGGAGTCGCTTCCCGATCCCCCGCCCCTGCCACTCCGGGCGGACGAACAGCGCCGACAGGAACCAGACCTCGCCCCTGACCCAGGCAGCGACGAACCCGACAACGCGACCGGTCTCCTCCGCGACGAAAGAGCGGGCGCCGTCGTGATCGAGTAGGTGACGCTGAAGCCGCTCCCATTCGGAGAAATCGCGGCCGGCCCACTCGGCGCCGCGACGCTCGTAGAGCTCACGTTGCGCACGTCCGAAGACCTCGAACTCATCGGCAAGGTCACTCGCCGTTGCAGGCCGGAAGTTCACCGGGGTCAGCCTCTCACGCGGCGCGGCATGGTCTCGCTCCTGACATCACCCGCACCTACTCGGCCTCCGGTCGATTCACGCCGGAGCAGCAGGAGCTGTTCGCGATCGTCGCGGCGGCGAGCGATCGCGCGACTGAGCGCTGCACCGCCGGTAGCGAATGGCGCGATGTGCACCGCACGGCGGCGCTCGTCATCGCCGAGGGCTTGGTCGAGCTCGGGCTGCTGCGGGGCGAGCCGGAGGGCCTCGTCGAGCGCGGCGCGCAGGCGCTGTTCTTCCCGCACGGCGTCGGCCACATGGTCGGCCTCGGTGTCCGCGACGCCGGCGATGTTCTGCGCGGGCGTGAGCCGCCGGAGGACGAGTTCCCGCGTCTACGCGTGGACCTGCCGTTGCTGCCGGGCCACGTCTTCACGGTCGAGCCCGGGATCTACTTCGTGCCCGCCCTCCTGGACGACGCCGACCTCCGCAAGCGACACCGTGATGCCGTCGACTGGGAGCGAGCCGAAGCCATGCTCGGCTTCGGCGGCATCCGCATCGAAAACAACGTCCTGGTCACCGACGACGGCAACGAGGTGCTGACGGCAGACGTGCCGCTGCTTGCTTAGCTCGGCGAGTCCAGCCACGGGTCGTCGTCGCCTTCTTCGCTCCTCCTCCCGACCGGCACCCGGGAGCGCGCATCGAGGACGTCGCGCACGACAGTCCAACTTGACTTGGTAGACAGAGTGGCAGAGGATCGGCCTTGCGATGCGCTGGTCCGCACTCGTGGCCGTTGCCGCCGGAGGAGCCGCCCTGGCCGTGCCTGCCGCTGCAACCTTTCCAGGGACCAACGGTAGGCTCGTCTTCGAGCGGCCGACGAGGGACGGTGCGAATCTCTTCTCGGTGGCGCCCGATGGGTCGGGCTTGACCAGGCTCACCAACCGCAAGGGCGTCGAGGGCGATTCGAGCTGGTCGCCAGACGGCAGCAAGATCGCCTTCGCCTGCGCCAAGAACCCGGAGCAAGGCTCCTTCGAGATCTGTGGAATAAATGCCGACGGCAGTGGGTTCACGCAGCTCACGCGCCACGGCACGTTCAGCATCGCCCCCGCCTGGTCGCCAGACGGGACCAAGATCGTGTACTCGACCGTCAAGGGGGCGGGCGACCATCTCCGGCTCTATGTCATGAACGCCGACGGGTCGGGCAAGCAGTTGCTCACCCGGAACCGCAGGGGAACGTACTCCTACACGGATCCTCAGTGGTCACCCGACGGCGCCACCATCGCAGTCGCGCTTATCAAGGCCGGGGATACGCCCCGTGCGTTCGACTCCGGCATCGCGCTGATTGACGCCGACGACGGCGGCAACTTGCGCCGCCTGACCCCCCGCGGCGAGCGCGACGAGCTCAATCCGAACTGGTCCCCGGACGGCACAAAGATCGCCTTCGAGGTGAACAAACTCTTCGACCTGAGACAGTCCGACATCTGGCGCATGAACGCCGACGGGTCCGGCAAGCAGCGGCTGACCAAGAGCAAGTTCTTCGAGACAAACCCCGTCTTCTCGCCGGACGGGACACGGATCGCCTTCACCGGAGATCGCGACAACCGGAATCTGTCGAAGCAGCGCCTCGGGCGCGCCTTCGAGCTCTACACGATGGCGACCGACGGCGGAGACCTGATCAGGGTCACGGACAACCGCCTTCCGGAGCTGTTTCCGGACTGGCAGCCGCTTCCCTAGGCAGACCGGGAGCGGCGCTCCGTTTCCACAGATCCAGCACTGGCGGGGGCACCGATCGCGTGCCGGCGCACGCCCGCGTGGGCGCGGCGTTCGTTCGCTGCGGCCGGTCGACTCCCTGACCGCGCCGGTCAGATTCGTCCAAGACTGGGCCCGGGCGGGCTCCTAGCCTCCGGGTGAGCACCTCGACAACGGACGAAGGGAGATGGCGATGGCTGACCAGGAGGCGACGGTGAACGAGGCGGAGCGGACGAAGGCGCCCACGATCGCGAGGACGGTCCCGAACATAAGGTCAGACCGTCCCGCCGAGACGCGCGATTTCTTCACAGGATTGCTCGGCTGCGAGGTGGCCATGGACCTCGGCTGGGTCGTGACCGTCGCATCGCCGACCAACCCCTCGGCCCAGGTAACGATCGTCGGCAACGACGACCCCGCCGCGCCCGGCATCTCGATCGAGGTCGATGACGTCGACGCGATCCACGCCAGGGCGGCGGAGCGGGGCCTCGAGATCTCCTATCCCCTGCGCGACGAGGAGTGGGGCGTTCGACGCTTCATGCTTCGCGAGCCGAGCGGCACGACCGTGAACGTCCTCTCCCACCGCTCCGACTGACCTCGGACGCGGCGCAGCCGGAGGGACGCGAAGCGCCTCCTACACGCCGCGCCACGCGCGTCAGCAGACGGCCACGTCACCGACCCTGCCGTCTGTGGAGGCGGCAGCGCTGGATCGCCCCCGCTGGTCGAGCGATGAGTTTCGCGCGGCGCGATTGTCATAGGGACATGACTGAGCGAGATCCTTCCCTGGCGCGCTGAGATGAGCGCGATCACGCAGCTCTTCGCCGGTGTCCCGGTGTCCGATCTCGACGCGAGCGTCGATTGGTACACGCGCTTCTTCGGCCGGCCCCCAGACGTTCGCGTTGGGGACGAGATTCTCTGGGAGATCGACGAGCACGCCACGCTCTTCATCGAGCCGAACGCCGCGCGGGCGGGCGCGGGCCGGATCACGCTCGCCGTCGCTGGGCTCGACGCGCTCCTCGAGCGGCTCGTTACCCAGCGCATCGAGCACGAACCGGTCGAGACCTACTCGAACGGTGTCCGCCACGTAAACGTCCCCGATCCGGATGGGAACGAGATCGCGTTGGCCGAGCCGCCCGACGCCGCGAGCGCGTCGGCTCGATCGGGCGGAAGCGGGGCGTCGTCATAGACACGCTGCGCTGCCTGCTTCAGACCGAAGCGGCACGCGGCAGGCGACGCGGCGGCGGGGATCGGTTGCGCATCACCCGTATCGGGTGATACTCCCCGCTGAGCCGCACGAGATGCTTGACCAGCACGGCGCAACGCGACCGATGGAGGTCAACATGAGCAGCACCGATACTTCGGCGGAGGTCCCAGAACCGGGGACCATCGCCATGAAGCTCGAGGTTGTGACGTTGCCCGTCTCCGATGTCGAACGGGCAAAACGCTTCTACCAGAGTCTCGGATGGCGGCTGGACGCCGACCTCGTCTTAGGCGACGACGTCCGGGCGGTCCAGCTGACACCGCCTGACTCGGGGTGCTCGGTCGCATTCGGGAAGGGCCTCACGACTGCCGAGCCTGGCTCCGCTCAGCGCTTCGAGCTGGTCGTCAACGACATCGACGCGGCGCGCGAGGACCTCATCAGCCGCGGCGTCGAGGTGAGCGAGCTGTTCCACCGCGACGGGGCGCAGATTGTTCAGGGCCCGGACCCCGAACGTCGCTCCTACCTCACCTATGCCTCGTTCAGCGATCCCGATGGCAACACGTGGCTGCTCCAGGAGGTCAAGACCCGGCTTGCGGGCCGGGAGTGAGAGGACTGACGATGGACGTCGCTTCCCTCCCGGACGGGAAGGCGGCGATCAGACGTCGCGCAAGATGCGCAGGATCACAGCGCGGGATGTGTGGCCCGCCGCATCGACGATCGTGGCCAGTTCGTCTTCGCGCAGCTCCTCGGCGGCCTCCACGACAACGACTAGCGGCTCGACGCCGGTACCCGCGCGCGTGATCACTCGGCGAACCTCGGCGGCCTCGCGCGCCAGCCCTTCGGGCGAGGGCAGGGACAGCACGACCTCGCCCGCGCCGGGCGGCTCGAGGTGGCCCCGGGAGTCGGTCGGGCCGTGCTCGACCACGACCGCACCATTCGTGACGCTCTGCGGCGGTCGCGCACTGAACTGTCGGTCGACTGCGCCGCCGCGCGCCAACTCGATGATGACCTTTGGCTCGTCGACCACGGACTGACCCTACCGCCACCCGATCTCAGGGGCTGGGCCCTCGAACCGGCGATCAGCGCCGAGGCGCTGTCCACTTGTTGTCGGCGAGCGCACGGTAGAGCTCGAAGCAGAACGTCTAACCCCGCGCGCCGGGGCGCGCGAATGCGTGCGAGGCCCGAACGAGGCTTTCGATGACCTCCAGTTCCGCGTCATCGCGTGGGGCGTAGAGCATCACCGCGGTCGGCGGGATGAGGCCTCTCAGGGCGACCGGGTGGGGCTCTGCCCAGCCGGCGGCGACGGCCTCGGTGACCGTCTCAGTCGGAAGCATCGCGTGCAGACTGTGATCTGGGGCCGGATGAAGATGGGCGAACTCCCGATCGATAAGGAACGCCTCCGGCGGCCCGACCGGCTCGCCGGGTGCCAGCACGAGCGCCCGAGCGCCCGGCACGGAAATGCGGCTGGGTTCCTCGACAACGCCGGGGAGTGCAAAGCCACGGCGTGCCAGCTCCTCAGACAAACGCAAGTCAGTTGGCTGCTGATCGAGCTGGGTGTGCGGGTTGGTCGGTGTCGTGCGCGGACGGTCGCCAACTCGCATCGGCAGCGGCGGCATCGACAGAGTCTACGTCGAGGCCGAGGAGCCTAGACGCCCCGCTTTGCGGGCCGCCCGCGCGTGCGTGAAAAG
Organism: uncultured Thermoleophilaceae bacterium; assembly: GCA_963751835.1. Lineage (GTDB taxonomy): Bacteria > Actinomycetota > Thermoleophilia > Solirubrobacterales > Thermoleophilaceae > JACVRW01. Next base: position 40,268 of record CAVVWD010000019.1, read on the forward strand.
GCTCGGTCGGTACATCCCCCGGACGATCGTGATGCCCGGACGACCTGGAGGCGGTGATGTCGATAGGCGAGACGCTGGCTGGTCAGGGAGCGAGGCTCTTGGGCGGGGTGATCACATCAACGACGCGCGGCTTGCCCTTCTCGATGCGGTACATCGTCACCCCTCCCGCCGTCGTGTCGCCGTTCGCATCGAACTTGAAACTGCCGAGGATGCCGTCCTTGACGCGCGTCCGAAGCAGGTTCCTCGTGACCGAGGCCCGCGTCCCGTCGGAGGCCGCGATCGCGTCGAGCAGCACCTCGGTGGCCTGCGCCGTGGGGGCCGAGTACGGCGCTGCCTGGCCCTCGATCGCCTGCTCGAATTCTTCGACGAAGCGGCGCCCCGAGACCGGCAGGTGCCGTGGGGGCACCGTCGGGAAGCTGACCACGAGGCCCTCCGCGGCGCGACCGGCGTTTCGGATAAGCGTGTCAAATGCGCTGTAGCCGTCCGGCGCTAGGAGCCTGAGCCGCTGGCCGAGTACTGCGCGCAGATCTCTCAGGAGCCTCCCTTCGTTTCCGGCGAGAGCGCCACCGAGAAAGACACCGTCGGCCCCGGACCTCTCGATCCGCTTCGCGAGCCCCTTGAAGCTACGGCCGCGAAGCTCGTAGCCGTCCGACCCGGCGACAGCGACTCCAAGCTTCCTCGCGGTTTTTTGGACACTCGCGGCGATCGCGATTCCGTACGGCTCCTGGTCATTCAGGACGTACAGGCTCCTGACGCCCAGCTGCTTGGCCATCAGGGCGTCGGCGGCGCCCTGGACGTCGTCCGCGGCCACGACACGCGCGAAGTTGCGCACACCACGGGGGTAGTACGACTGGGGCTCTCCGGGCATGGTGCCGGGGCCCTCGTGGGTAAGGCCGACGACGGTGGCGGACGCGTTGATCGCGGCGAGCGGGCCGCCGCGGGCGGTGTTCAGTATCGGCAGCTCGACCGCTGCGCAGCCCGAGGTGAACGGGCCGACGACCCCGAGCACCTTAGGCGCGTTCGCAAAGGCCCGCGCATTCCTGCGGCACGTCGGGGGTGTTCCCGCAAAGACGCTGGCAACGCTCGACGCGTCGCAGGACTGATACCCGATGCTAAAGCGTCCCGCCCTGAAGTGGTGCCGAGCGAGCACGAAGCGCACCGCATCGCTGAACTGCAGGGACTGGACGAGGCTGGGGGGCGCCTGCAGCGGGAGGTCGGACACGATCAGGAACCGTGGCGACCCGTTCTCTGCGAACTCGACCGGAGTGCAGAAGCTCTGTGAGATCGCGCCCGGCACCCGGACCCTTCGTCCTCGAGCGGCGGGTCCGGCCCTGAAACCGGGCTGGACGGATATCCATACCTTTCCCTGGCTCACGGCCACGCCGGTCGGAGCGCCACCTACGTGAATCGAGCGAACAGCGCCGGTGTTCGGCTCGATTCGCGCGACGGTTCCCTCGCCGCTCAGCGCAACCCAGACCGCGCCTGCTCCGGTCGCGATCGCGCTCGGAGTGCTGCCCACGCCGAGCGGGATCGTCGCTGTCACCGCGCTGAGCTGCGGGTCGATGCGCGTGACGCTCGGAACGTTTTGATTCAGTACCCAGACCGCGCCTTCGCCGGCAGCGACGGCGACGGGAACGGGTCTCGTCAGGCCGGGGCGTCCGACTATGGGGATGCGCGCGCGGACCGATCCGCTCCCCGGATCGAGCTGGAGCGCCCTCGCCGACGCGCTGCTGATCGCCCAGACCGCCCCCGCGCCGACCGCGACGTCATCGAGCGGCTGCCGCGTATCGAAGGCCCTGATGACGCTCGCGTCCCGCTGATCGAGCTTCAGGAGCCGCGTCGTCCCTGCCGCGACCCATAGCGCGCCTCGCCCGGCGTCCACGCCCGCGCCAGACTGAAATGCCGGCCGCTTCTGGGCTCGCAGCGCACGCCGCTTCGCCACGGACCCGTACGCGGCATCCACCTTGACGAGCACGCGCCCTTCCAGGTCGAGCAGCCAGACCGCGTCCTTGGTCGCCACGAGGTCATCGGGCGTGGCGTTCGTGGGAACGACCTTCGTCACCGTGCGCGTGCGGCCGTTGATGCGAGAGATCGTTCGGCTGGCGCTGCTGGTGACCCAGATCGATCGCCCGTGCGCGGCGACGAGCGACGGTTGGGCGGGGATGGCCACCTGATCAACGACGCGGTTCGATCCTGGGTCGAAGACCGCCACCGAGTCCGGCGCGACTTTGGCGAGCCCGCCCGCGGTGTCGCTGTCCCGCGTCAGCTCGCGCACTCCCGCCGCTGCCGCCGCGGCAACTACCAGTACGGCGCCGGCCAGCACGAGCCGCCGGCCGACGCGAACGCGCTTCGCGCGGCGAGCCGGCGGCTCGAAGCCGAGCGCCGACGACGCAGCGGCGAGGAAGTCGCCGCAACTTGAATAGCGTTCCTCCTTCTCCTTGGCGAGCGCCCTTTCGAGCACGGGGTCGAGCCCCGGATAGCCGCGCACGGTGGGCGGCGGCTCCTGCATATGGGCCCAGAGCGTCTCGGCCTCCGTCTCGTGCCGGAACGGCGGCGCGCCGTCCAGGCACTCGTACAGCACGCAGGCGAGCGCATAGCAGTCCGTGCGACCGTCCACCTTCTCGCCCCGGATCTGCTCGGGCGCAAGGTAGTCGAGTGTTCCAACAACCCGCCGGGTGTCGGTCGAGGCGTCGCCGAGCTGCTTGCTGATGCCGAAGTCGGTCAGGTACGCGTGCCCGTCCTCGTCGAGCAGCACGTTGGCGGGCTTCACGTCGCGGTGAACAAGGCTGCGCCGGTGAGCCGCGTCCAGCGCATCGGCTACCTGGGCGAGCACCGCCAGCGCCCGCTCGGGCGCCAGCCTCCCCTCGCGCTCGAGCACGCTTTTCAGGTCCGCTCCCTCGACGTAGCGCATCGCTAGGAAGAGCTGCCCCTCGTACTCGCCCGCCTCGTAGATCGGCACGACGTGCGGGTGATCGAGCGCGGCCGCGAGCCGAGGCTCCCTCAGGAAGCGGCTGCGAAAGCGCTCGTCGTCCGCGAGCTCGGGCGCGATCAGCTTGAGCGCCACCGGGCGGTCCAGCGAGAGGTCCGTTGCCCTGAACACGACCCCCATCCCGCCGCGCCCCAGCAGCGACTCAATCCGGTAGCCGGCGAAGGTCGAGCCGGGACCGAGAGCGACGCTCACGACCCGTTCGCCGTCATCGACCAGCCGAAGCGAGTGAGCGTCTCCGCCGGCGCCAGCCCACCCGGCCGCGGCCCTCTGCGGACCAGCACGGTTGGGGCGGGCGGGGACTCGACCAGCGCGTCGCGCATCCGGCCGAGCCCCTCCTGCCGCCAGCGCTCGGAAAGGCCGGCGACCAGAAGCCCGGCTCCCTCGGCGAGGGCGATGACTTCCTCGCGTCCCGGGTGGGCCAGGACCGGCTCGGCCGCGACGCCTGCGATCCGCTGGACGATGAGGGAGGCGTCGGCAAGGAGGCGGCTCGCGTCGCGGCCGCGCTTACGGTCATCCGACGCCGCGCCGATCAGCCGCAGCGGAGCGCCAGTAGCGCGCGCGATCCAGGCGCCGAGCTCGAGCGCCGCCCAATCGTGCCAGGCGGCGCCGAAGGGAACCAGTACCGGCCCTGCGCGGAGTGAGCCGCCCGCTTCGACGAGCATGGCCACGTCGCAGGCAGCGTGCTCGAGGACGAGGCCGACTTCGCCCTCCAGCGGCGAGCGGTTCGCATCCATGAGCAACAGGTCGACGTCCTCCCGGGAGGCGAGACGAACGACGTCCTCTGCCGGCGCCGGCGACGAGAACGCGGCGGTCCTCACTGCGAGGCCCTCGGTTAGGAGGTCGGCACGGAGCTCGGCGAGCGCCGTCGTCGCGGCCGCGAGATCTGCCTTCTCGACCACGCGCGCGATGATCAGCTCGCGAGGGTGCTCGGACGCCGCAAGCGGCGCCGCCAGGCGCACTAGCGCCTCGACGCGTTCAAGCCGCACCGGGACGATCAGCAACGATCCATCGGGCGCCCGAATCTGCGTCGCGGGCAATGGCCTCGGCGCGTTCTCCACCAGGTCGAGCGCCGGATCCTGACGCAGGATCGCCTGCTCAAGCCGCTTCAGCTCATCGCTCGGCTCCAGGCCGAGCTGCTCGGAGAGGTCGCGCCGGGCGTGGCGGTAAGTGTCGAGCGCCTCGGCTTGCCGGGCCGACCGGTACAGCGCGAGCATGAGTAGGCAGCGTAGGCGCTCCCTGAGCGGATGTTCGGCGACGAGCGCCTCCAGCTCGCCGACGAGCTCCGCGTGGCGGCCGCTGGCGAGATCGGCCTCGATTCGCTGCTCGAGCGCTACCCAGCGCAGCTCCTCGAGCCGCGCAATATCAGCCTGGACAAACGGCTCGTACCCCAGGTCGGCCAGCGCCGGTCCGCGCCAGAGCGCCAGCGCGCGGCGCAGCTTCTGCGCCGCGCTAGAGGGATCGGCACTTCTGGCGTCCGCCAAGAGCTGCTCGAAGCGCCGGAGATCGAGTTCCGAGCGCTCGACCTTCAGTACGTACCCCGGTGCCTGAGTGAGGAGCCGGCCCTCCCCGAGCTCCTTCCGAAGCCTCGACACGTAGACCTGGATGCTCTTCGGAGCCGTCACCGGCGGCGTCTGACCCCATAGGGCATCGATCAGGCGGTCGATCGAGACCACCTCGTTCGCATGCAACAGCAGAGCCCCAAAGAGAGAACGCTGTCGACCGCCGCCGAGCGCGAGCACCCGACCGCGTTCGATCACCTCCAGTGGGCCAAGAAGACGGAATTCCACCTGCGGTCGCCCGTCGAGTCACAGCGACCGTAGCACCGAAGCACCCGCACTCGCGCAGGCCGCGACGGGGCGGCCGAATTTACCGAGGTCTACCAGTCTTCACCACGGACGTTAACCGCCAGGGCACATGATGCACAGGACCCCGAAGGAGGAGGTACTCATGAAGCGAACGCGCATGTTGGCGGTCGCCGGCGTGGCCACCGTCTGCGGTGCCGGAGCGGCACTCGCGTCGCACGTAACCCAGGTCGATCCTGCGACCGTGCCGACCGGCTTCGTGGCCGCGCACACCAAGGTCGAAAACATTCGACTGTCCTCGATCGCGCGAGCGGTCGATCGAGGCAGGGCGGATGTCTTCATCCAGCACGTCCGCCTCGCCGGGAACGAGGCAACGGCCTGGCACACGCACCCGGGCCCCGTCTTCGTCGAGGTCGTCAAGGGGTCGCTCACCTACGAGGCCGCAGAACATGGCGACTGTAGGCGGATCACGTACGAGGCGGGCGAAGGCTTCTTCGATCGCGGGTTCGGCCATATCCATCGCGCGGTCGCAGGAGCATCCGGGGCGGACTTCTACCCGGTTTACATGCTGCCGCCCGGTTCCGCGACCCACATCATCCCCGGCACGGCGCCGGAGGAATGCACGACCGGAGGCGGTAACGGCGACGACTCAGACGAGAACCACGACGAGGAGGATGAGGCTAATGACGATTAGCGCGGACCCTGTTTAGGTCCGTTCCGCCCAGGGCGCGGGTCCTGTCCGGCAAATTTCCTTTCGCGCACCCTCGCTCCGCTGGTGCGCGAGAGTGTGCTCTGCCGGCCACCCGCGCTCGGGGCGCGGTCGGGGTGAGGGTCGCGGGGCGGGGGTGGGGGTCGCTCCGGCCGTTACGGCGATTGCGGCAGCTTTGCCGCGCCGCGTTTGGTCACCGGCGCGGAGGGTGGCGGCACGACCGGACCGATGTTCCCGTCCGGGGCCTCGTCCAGGTCGATGATCACCGGCGCGTGATCGCTCGGTCCCTTGCCCTTGCGAGCCTTCCGGTCCACCCATGCCGCCTTGACGCGGTCGGCGACGGTCGGGCTCGCCAGCACCAGGTCGATCCGCATGCCGAGATCCTGGTGGAACATCCCCGCCCGGTAGTCCCAGTACGTGAACACCCGCTCGTTCGGCCAGCGGTCGCGCACGACGTCACGCAGGCCCAGTGACTGCAGCTCCTGCAGGGCCGCGCGCTCGGGTTGGGTCACGTGGGTCTGCCCGATGTAGGCGTCGGGATCGAACACGTCGTCGTCGGTCGGCGCGATGTTCATGTCGCCGCACACGATCGTGGCCTCAGGGCGGGCGGCGAGCATGTCCCGCAGCGAGGCGAGCCAGGCGAGCTTGTATTGGTAATGCTCCGAGTCCGGCACGCGCCCATTCGGCACGTACACCGAGACCACCCGGATCCCGTCGCAGGTGGCCGACACCGCCCGTGCCTCCGGATGCGGGAAGCCCGGCGCGCCGGCCACTCCCGCGACCACGTCGTCCAGCCCGACACGCGAGAGGATGGCGACCCCGTTCCAGGCGGCCTCGCCGTGAAGCGCGACCTCATAATCGCGGGCCTCGAGTTCCGTGCCGAGCAGGTCGAGGAACGCATCGTCCGCGAGCTTGGTCTCCTGCAGGCAGACCACGTCCGGCCGACGCTCGTCCAACCAGGGCAGCAGCCGCGGCAGACGCTGCTTGACGGAGTTGACGTTCCAGGTTGCGATTCGCACGGGCATGACGGTAACGGTCCGGTTCCGGACCGGCCCCGCCTGGCGAGCGGTGTGGTTCCCGCGCCTCTTCGGCGCGTTTCGCGGGCGGCTATGACGCCGGAGCGGAGTTGTACTCCTCGTCGGTGATCTGCTCGCCCCAGGCCGCGTTGTTGCCTTCGTCGTCGACCTCGAGCATCGCGAGGTGGGTCATGAACCGGTTCGGGGCGGCACCGTGCCAGTGATCCTCGCCGGGCTCGAAGAAGACGCGGTCCCCGGGTCGGATGACCTCGATCGGGCCACCGCGGCGCTGGCACCGGCCGACGCCCTCGGTGACGTAGATGGTCTGGCCGTTGGGATGTGTGTGCCACGCCGTCCGCGCACCCGGTGTGAAGTGGACGCTGCTCGCCTGTAGGCGCGACGGCGCTGTCGGCGTCGTGACCGTGTCGACGTAGACCGCGCCGGTGAACCACTCGCTCGGTCCAGCAATGGTCTCGATGGAGCTCCTAGTGAGCTGCATGTCGTTCTCCTGGTTGTGTGTGCGGCGGGCCGCCGCCATGCGCCGCGGCAGGATCAGGCGATGATCTTTACCGTGCTTGCGAACCCGGTATTGAGCGTGCTCTGCAGGCCCATGTGGAGCAGGCCCAGGGCTTCGAGCTCCCGGGCGCGCTTCTGCGGGCCGGCATCGATCGGGTTGAGGCCACCGTCGCGCGCCAGCGTCGCGACCGCGGCCTTGGCATCTTCGTCGTCGCCGGCGATCAGGACGTCGAGCTTCTGGCCCGCGACTTCGCCGGCGGTCAGCGTGTTCGCGAAGGTGATGTTGAACGCCTTCACGAACCGCGCCCCGCTGCCGAGGCTTGCGAGCTCCTGCGTGGCCGATCCGTCGGGCGGGACCACGAGGCCGTCGAAGGTCTCGTTCACCGGATTCGTGATGTCCACGACGACCTTGTCCGCCAGCGCGTCGCCGTACTGCTCGACCGCGGCGCGAGCGTCGGGGTAGTACACCGCGAGGACGACGACGTCGCCTTCGACGGGATCGCCCGTGACGGCGGTCTTGACCGAGTCGCCCCCGCCGAGGTCAGCGGCCACCGCCTCCGCGCTCTCCGAGTCCTTGCCGACGACGGTGAGGTTGTGACCGCCGGCGAGCACTCGGCTGCCGATGCCGCGTGCCATGTTGCCTGTGCCGATGATGGTGACGTCCATGCCCCACATCTTTCCGCGTTCGTCCGGAACGAACCCGGCTCGCTGTCGTCACGCGACACAGAGACGGGAATGTTCGGCTCAGGGGTGGAGGTGCATCCGCTCCTCCTGCGCGTCTGGAGCGACGACGTGACCCTGCTCGCCAACGGGCCCGCCGAATTGGAGGCCGAGGATGCGGAGCGGCTGAGCGCGGCGGGGGTGGTGATCGACGAGCGCCGCGTCACCGAGCTGCGTGGCCCCGGCAGCACCCTGACAGCCGTCGGGTTTGCCGACGGCGAGGAACGCCCGTGTGGCGGGCTGCTCGTGCCGGTGACCCTGCACCAACGCTCGACGCTCGCCGAGCAGCTCGGCGCCGTCGCCGCCGACCCGGGTCCCGTGGTCGTCGACGGCCTCGAGCTCGATCAGGCTTTCCACACCAGCGCGCCCGGGCTCTCGGCCGCGGGCGACCTGAGCGGACAGATGCCGTCCGTGGCCAACGCCGTCGCAGCGGGGTCGAGCGCCGCGGCCATGATCGTCCACGACCTGGCCCTCGAAGCGCCCGCGCTCCGCGGCCTCTAGCGCCTCTGTGCTCAGTACGCGAGAGTGTGCATCGCCATGTCACAGGTAATCCCCAAGCGCGTAGCGGCGGCCATCGAAGGCGACTTCGTCGTCTTCCTGATCGGCATGCGGATCAACAAGCTGTGGAAGGTCTGGAAATGGCTGCCCACCTTTGTGGCGATGCCAAGGATGCTCCGCGAACTCGAGCAGAACGCGGATTCCGGCTTCCTCGGAGCCAACCAGTACATCGGCAGCCCCCGGCGACCGATGCTCGTCCAGTACTGGCGTTCATTCGAGCACCTCGAAACCTATGCACGCAGCCGCGACGCTGCTCATTGGCCGGCGTGGGTGGCCTTCAACAAGCGCGTCGGATCGAACGGCGACGTCGGTATCTGGCATGAGACCTACCTCGTGCCGGCCGGCCGTTACGAGTGCGTCTACAACAACATGCCGCCCATCGGTCTCGGTATGGCTACGAGCCTGGTGCCCGCCGCGGGGCGGAAAGCCACGGCCGCCGGTCGCGCAGGGATCCGCGACGAGTCGTATCCGGCGGGGGCCCCGACCGACGGCATCGAGGTGTGACACCAGACCGCGGCTACTCGGCCAAGGGCCCCGAGACCGACCGAGGCAGGGCGCTTTTCGAGGAACTTCTCTGGGTCCACTCGATCATCCGCCGCGACCTTGAGTTCGTCGAGCAGCTCGCGGCGGACGTGGGCGACGGATTGCCAGGCCAGGCGGTCGAGGCCGCTCTGGGAGAGCTCAAGACCAACGGCCCGCTGTGGCGGCTGAAGGTGAGCTGCCTGCGCTACTGCAGCCACGTCCACGCTCACCACGGCGCCGAGGACGTGCTGCTGTTCCCCGCGCTCCGCGCATCCGACCCTGCGATCGCTCCGGTCGTGGACCGGCTCGAGGCCGACCATGTCCGGGTGTCGGACCTGCTCGACGTTGTAGAGGCCGCGGCGCGGGCGCTGACCGACACCGACGCCGGTGACGCCCGGCAGCGCGTGATCGACGGCCTGCAGGATCTCCACGTCCATCTGCTGGAGCACCTCGACTACGAGGAGCGGGGTGCCGGTCCCACGATGCGTCGCCTCGATCGCCTGGGAGCGTTCTGAGGCATCAGCCGGACCGGCGGAAGTGCGGTGCAACCTCGGCGGCGAAGGCCTCCACCTGAGCGGGCTTGGTGTCCACCGGCCAGAACACGAGCGTGTCGAACCGGTCCTCGACGAAACCGGCGACCGTCTCGACCCACCAGTCCGGCGGTCCGGCGAGCGGTTCGCCGGCCAGATATCCGACCGGGACTCAGACCGGGATGGCGCGGGCCTGTCGCCGATCAGGCCCTGCACGTTGATGATCCGACGGATCGAGCCCGGGTCGCGCCCCGCCTTCTCGGCCGCGGCGTCGATCGTTTCGTGGCCGGCGCGCAGCTCGGTGCGCGTGAGCACTCCGAGCGACGGCAGCCAGCCGTCGGCCTTCCGACCGACGAGGCGAAGCATCCGTGGTTTGAACGCCCCCACCCAGATCCCGATCGGGTGCGCGGGTCGCGGGCCGGGGCGAGCGTCGTCGAGCCGGTAGTGCTTCCCTCGAATGACACAGACCGTTCCTCGGACCACAAGAGCCTGATCAGATCCACGGCCTCGTCAAGCGCCTCGACGGACTCGCCCGGCGTCCGCCGCGGCCCGCCGAAGTTCGCGATCAGGTCGGCCATCGACCTGCTCGCCCACGACGGGCTGACGCCGCTCCCGCTTCTCGTCGATGCCAGCGGTGGCGCGGCGCGCGGCATGTTCGTAAGCCTGGGGGGAGTCGTGACAGAGAGCCTCCCCCGCGGCGGCGCCGAGTTCGTGCGGCGGTTCGCACGGACCCAGGCGGGTGCCGAGGTCGAGCCATCCGCGGTCTACGCCGCGCAGGCGGCGGAGGTGGTGCTGGACGCGATCGCGCGCTCGGACGGGACGCGCGCATCGGTCCTCGACGAGCTCTTCCGCACGCGCGTGCGAGACGGGCTGCTCGGCGATTTCACATTCGACCGGCGCGGCGACATCACCGAGAGCCCTATAACGATCCTGCGCGTGACGAACCCCGGCTCATCGCGGACGATCCTGAGCATGGAGGGTGGGGTGGTGGAGCGCGTGGCGCGGCCGAGCGTGAGCCTGGTCTCGAAAGGTGGATGAAGGCCGGGCGGGCGGCTAGTCTCGTTCGGTTGATGAGCGAACCGACCCGGACCGATTCCACCCCCGCCCACGGCCGGGTCTGGCTGCTCGCCGAACCGCGTGAGCCCGAGCTCGTCTTCGACTTCCCCTTCAACGAGGAGCTGAACGAGGCGGTCAAGCAGCTGCCACGGCGCTGGTTCGACTGGCGCCGGCGCAATTGGCGCGTTCCCGCCGACCCGCGGCTCGCCAAGACGGTTGAGGCACTGCTCGCGCGCTTTCCGGAGCTCGTTCCGGCGCCCGAGGTGCTGGCCTGGTTGAGCGACTCCGGGCGCTGGCGGGCGCTGGTGACCGTTGTGGCGCAGGCCGGGAACGGTGCCTTCGTCCTGCGAACGGTCTCGGGCGAGCCTCCGGCCGATCTCGACGGGGACACGAGTCTGGGAGAGGGGAGGCTCGTGCTCCCGTTCGACGCGGAGACCGCGGCGCGGCTGAGGCGGCTCGAGGGCGCGGAGCTCGACGACCTCGCGGCGCCCTGCGCCCGCGAGCTCGAGGCCGGCCGGGTGCCGGCGGCTGCCGAGCTGACGCTCGAGATCGGCGACACCGGGGAGCCGGAGCTCTGCCTCTTCAGCATCTGGGACCCCGCGCCGGCGCGCGCCTTCAAGCTGCTGCCCGAGGCGCGCCCCGTGTTCCGTCCCGGGCGCTTCTTCCGCCGCGACGCGACGTGGGGGGTGGGCGTGCCGGCCGACCCCGCGCTCGCCAGGGAACTCACGGGCTTCGCCGCGGCCCATCCCGAGGTCCGTGTGGAGGGCCGGGTTCGCGAGCTGCTCGAGGAGCTGACCGCCGAGCACGATCGCGCCGCCGCCACGGTTGCACTGTCGTACGCCGAGGACGCCGACCTCGACGGGCTCGTCCTCGGCGGTGAGCTCCATCCCTTCCAGCGCGCCGGCGTTCGCTACGCCCTGGAGCGGCGACGCACCTTCATCGCCGACGAGCAGGGGCTCGGCAAGACGGTGCAGGCGCTCGCGACCCTCGAAGTGGACGGCGCGTTCCCGGCGGTGGTGGTGTGCCCGGCGAGCATGAAGCTCACCTGGGAGCGCGAGAGCCGCCACTGGCTCCCGCAGCGCAGCGTCGCGGTCCTGGACGGGCGCACCGACGCCACCTGGACCCCCGAGACCGAGGCGGCCGAGATCACGGTCCTCAACTACGACATCCTCGAGGCGCACGCTGAGCGGATCGCCGCGCGGGCGCCGCGCGCCTTCGTGCTCGACGAGTCGCACTACGTGAAGAACCCGGGCGCTCAGCGGACAAAAACGGCGCTCGAGCTGTCCGAGCGGCTGCCCGACTGTGCCCTGCGGCTCGCCCTCACCGGCACGCCGATCCTGAATAGGCCGGAAGAGCTCGTCTCCCAGCTGCGGGTGCTGGGGCGGCTATCCGAGTTCGGCAGCGGGGCCAGGCTGACCCGCCGCTTCCGCTCGGCGGGGAGCGACGACCGGCTGCACTGGAACCTGCGCGCGCGTTGCTACGTGCGCCGGACCAAACAGCAGGTGCTGCCCCAGCTTCCGTCCAAGCGCCACGACACCGTGCCGATCCTGCTCTCCAACGAGGAGGAGTACCGGCTCGCCGAGAACGACGTGATCGCCTGGCTGCAGACCTTGCCGCTCGACCTGCGGACGATCGACGCGAAGGTCGCCGCGGCCCTCCGCGCCGAGCAGCTCGTGCGGCTGAACAACCTGCGCCAGCTTGCAGCGCGCGGGAAGCTGCCGACCGCGCTCGCTTGGATCGGAGATTTCCTCGAGTCCGGCGAGCCGCTGGTGGTGTTCGCCGAGCACGTGGCGATCCAGCGAGCCGTGCTTGAGCGCTTCCCCGGCGCCGTGCACATCCTCGGCGCGGACGCCACCTCAGATCGCCAGCGCGCCGTTGACGAGTTCCAGCGCGACGACGGGCCACAGCTGCTCGTGGGCTCGATGCGCGCGGCGTCGCAGGGCATCACGCTCACGCGTGCCTCGAACGTCGCGTTCCTGGAGCTCGACTGGACCCCCGCGCGCCACGATCAGGCCGAGGACCGGCTGCACCGGATCGGCCAGGAGAGCGCCGTCACGGCCTGGTACCTGCTGGCACCGGCCACGATCGACGAGACGATGGCCCAGGTGCTCGAGCGCAAGCGCAGCGTCATCGATGCCGTGACGGACGGTCAGGTCCGCGACGAGGAGCGGCTCCTCGACGCAGTAATACGAGACCTGCGCGGGCGGCCCTTCCGACACCTGCGGGTCGTGGCATAGGACCTATCCCGCTTGGACGCACATCCGGATACGTCCCAGTACCTGCGCTGGATCGCCACCCGCGGCCTCGCCGATAGCGCTGCTATCGGCTCAGCCCCGTGCGGCGCCCAGCTTGGTCCTGGAACGTCCGGATGCACGCCAACCGGGATAGGCCCTAGGCTCCCATCGATGCCGGAGCTGATCGAGTCACCCGCGAGTGGACGCGGCGGGCGAGCCTCCAAAGCTGATCGAGGAGTTCGCCGGGCGCGCGAGCAACGGCGAAGAGCGGCTGAGCGTGGCGCGGATGCGCTCGCCGGCCGGCTGGAGCGAGCCGGGCCAACGGCCCGAGTTCGACGAGTACACGCTGGTGCTCGCGGGCGCCCTGACCGTCGAGACAGAGGACGGAAGTCTCGAAGTGGCCACCGGCCAGGCCGTGCTCACCCGCGCCGGCGAATGGGTGCGCTACTCGACGCCGAACGGGGACGCCGAGTACGTGTCGGTGTGCCTGCCGGCCTTCTCGCCGGCCACGGTGCACCGCGACGAGGGCTAGGCGGGCGCAGCCGACCCGGCGCGCTCGCGCAGCGCCCGGCGCAGCAGCTTCCCGGTCGGCAGCCGCGGCAGCTCCTCCACCAGGTGCACCTCGCTCAGTTGCTTGTAGGCGGCCACGCGCTCGGCGACGAACGCGCGGAGCTCGCCCGGCTCCGCCTCCGCGGCCAGCGATACGAACGCGACCGGCACCTCGCCCTGCTGCGGGTCCGGGCGGCCGATCACGCCCGCGTCGCGCACCGCCGGGTGCTCGCGCAGGACGAGCTCGAGCTCAGCGGGCGCGACGGACGCGCCGCCCACCTTGATGAGCTCCTTCAGGCGGTCGCGGATCTCGAGCTGCCCGTCGGGCCGGATCGCCACCAGGTCGCCCGTGCGCATCCAGCCGTCCGTGTCAAGGGTCGCGGCGGTCTCTTCCGGGAGGCCGTGGTAGCCCTCCATGATCTGCGGGCTGCGGACCAGCAGCTCGCCTGGTTCGCCGTCCGGCAGGTCCGCGCCCGTCTCGGGGTCGACCACGCGCGCCTCGGTGCCACGGACGAGCCAGCCGGTCGTGCCGGGCGTGCTGGGTCGGCCCAACGGGCCGCTGACCATGCAGGTGGCCTCCGTGATCCCGTAGCCCTCGGCGACCAGTGCATCCAGCCGGGCGCTCGCCTCGTTTAGGAGGTGCGGCGGGACCGCGGCTCCACCGGTCGCGACGGTGGCCAGGCTGGAGAGGTCGTGCTCGTCGACCCGTGGGTCGCGCGCGAAGCCCTCGACCATCGGCGGCGGCACGGCCATGTGGGTCACGCGGTGCTTGGCCGCAAGGCCGAGGACCGGCTCGAGCTGCGGCCTCGGGAGCGTCACGATGCGCGCGCCCACGCTCAGTGGGCCGGTGAGCGTGAGCAGACATCCCGAGCGAATGGAAGAACGGAGCGCAGGCAAGGACGGTAGAGCGGTCGTCGACCGCCGACACACAGCCCAGCGACTCCATCGCCGTGCCGGCCGAGGCGGCGACGTTCCCGTGCGTAAGGCGGACGCCCTTCGGCAGGCCGCCGGTGCCGCTCGAGAACGGGACGGCCGCAAGATCCCCGAGTTCGAGCGCCGGAGCGTCGATTGCGTCGCCGGCCGGCTCCGTCAGAAGGTCGGCGACGGAGGCGCCTGAGCCGCTGTCTCCGACGACGAAGAGCTCGGCTTCGATCCCCGCCTCGTCGAAGGCGGCGCGCACGAGCGGGGCGAAGGGCCCGAAGGCGATGCCGAGCCGCGGGCGGACGGGCGCGAGCACCCGGGCGGCCTCGGGTGCCGTCCACAGTGGGCTGAGCGGGACGATCGCCGCGCCTGCGCGCCACACGCCGAGCGCCGCCACCGGCCACCAGGCGAGGTTGGGCAGGGCGAGCGCGACGAGATCGCCCGCGCCGACTCCGCGGACGCGCAGGCCGGCCGCCAGCGCGGCCGACCGCGCGGCGAGCTCCCCGCGCGTGAGCGTCTCGCCCGTGGCGCCGTCGATGACCGCGAGGGCCGTGGGGTCCTCGACAGCGCGGCGGAGGGCCAGAGCGGGGACGGTCTCCAGCGGGCCGAGGGCCTCGGGACCGCGGTGGATGGTGGGTGCGAGCCTGGTCACCGAGCACTCCTGTAATTTCGGGACAACGTTTCGATACAGCGAAACGTAACACCGTTATGATACGGTGTCAAGGCATGGGGCGCCCGCGGGAGCACGACGAGGAGACAGGCGAGCGGCTGCTCGAGGCTGCCGAGCGCGTGTCCGCCAGCGACGGCTGGGAGGCGGTGACCGTGCGCCGGGTGGCGGAGGAGGCGGGCACGAGCACGCGCGCCGTGTACGCCCTGTTCGGCTCCAAGGAGGGACTCGAGCACGCGCTGCATGAGGCCATGTTCCTACGCCTGCGCGATCTTTCCCAGGGCCGCGAGCGCAAGGAGGATCCGCGCCGCGACCTGATCGAGCTGGCGCTCGCCTACAGGCGCTGGGCAACCGAGCGCCCGCAGCGCTACGCGATCGCGATCCACCGCTTCCTCGGCCCGCAAGCGGCACCGCGCTCGGACGAGGGTCTGGCCGTTGCGCGCGCGGCGCTCGAGGAGGTGCGCCAGGCTGTGACCCGCTGCCATGACGCCGGCCTGCTGCCCGGCCGCGACGTCGAGGATGTGGTCGTCCAACATGCGCGCCGTGGTCCACGGCTTGGCCGAGTTCGAGAACCTGGGCCTGCTCGGCCCTGATCCCCGTTCCGAATGGCTCACGATCGCCGGGGCGCTCTTGGACGGTCTCGGCAAGCCTCCGGCCAACGCCTCCCCGGAGGTGGCCGCCGCGGCGAGCTGACCCGGCGTCGGGCTCTAGTGTCGGGAGCCGTGTCGCGCTCCGCCGTCTACGCGCTCTACGCACTGCTCGTCCTCATCTGGTCGAGCACCTGGGTCGCCATCAAGTTCGGGCTCGAGGACTCACCCCCGCTGCTCGGCGCCGGCGCGCGGTTCGCGCTCGCCGGGCTCGTGCTGCTGGCGTTCGCGTTGATCTCGCGGCGCTCGCTTCGCACCGACTGGCTTCTGGCGGCCATCCTCGCGCTGATGCCGTTCGCGTTCGCCTACGGCCTCGTCTACTGGGGCGAGCAGCACATCCCGTCCGGGCTCGCCGCCGTGCTGTTCGGCGTGCTGCCGCTCTACACCGGCGTGCTCGCCGGAATCTTCCTGCCCGAGGAGCCGCTGCGGGCGCGACTCCTGCTCGGGGTGCTGGTGGCGATCGCCGGGCTGGCGCTGGCCTTCGCGGAGAGCCTCGAGCTGGGCGACGACGAGCTTGCCCTCGCGGGCGCGGCGGCGCTCGCCCTCTCGCCGCTCGGAGCGGCGGTGGGGAGCATCGCTCAGAAGCTCAGGGCGGCCGAGCTCGACCCGGTGGTGCTGAACGGCTGGGGAATGCTGGGCGGCGGAGTCCTGCTCCTGCTCGCGTCGGCCGCCGGCGAGAGCTGGGGTGATTTTGCCTGGACCCCGGAGTCGCTCGGGTCGATCGCGTACCTCGCGATCATCGGGTCGGCGATCACGTTCGTCGGACTTACGGTCCTGTTGCGGTATCTGACGGCCCAGGCGCTGTCGTTCCTGGCGATGCTGTTGCCGTTCGGCGCCCTCGTCTTCGGCGCGGTTCTCTACGACGAGGCGATCACCTGGCGCGCGCTGGCCGGCGCGGCGCTGGTGGCGGCGGGCCTCCTCATCGCCCAGACCGGCCGTCCGGGCGCCCCGGAGCAGGAGGCGCATGCCGAGTGCGAGCCGGTCCTCGCCACGGCAGGCTCGGGACGCCGCAGCGCCGCGTAGAAAGGCCCTTGACTCGCTACACTCGCCTACTCGGCGTCCACACCCCAGTGGCCGCCGTTTCCATGTCATGAGCTACGCAGTCGTAAAGGTCGGCGGTAAGCAGTACCGCGTTGAGGAGGGCGACTCGATCGTCGTCGATCGCCTGTCCGCGACCGAGGGCGACAAGGTCGACCTCGAGCCGTTGCTCTTCGCCGACGGCGACAAGTCCCTGCTCGGCGGGGACGAGCTTGCCAAGGTCAAGGTCCAGGCCACCGTCACGGGCCACGAGCGCGGCAAGAAGATCCACGGGCTCAAGTTCAAGCCCAAGCGCGGCTACAAGCGCCGCTACGGCGCCCGCGCTCACCTGACCCGGCTCGAGATCAGCTCGATCAAGGCGAGCGCCGGCACGCGCAAGGCCACGGCGAAGAAGGAGGAGGACGGGGATGGCTCATAAGAAGGGCCTCGGCTCCAGCCGCAACGGCCGCGACTCGAACGCCAAGCGCCTCGGCGTGAAGGTGTTCGCGGGCCAGGAGGTCAGCGGCGGCGAGATCATCGTGCGCCAGCGCGGCACGCGTTTCAAGCCGGGCGAGGGCGTCGGTCTCGGCCGCGACGACACGATCTTCGCCACCCGTCCGGGCACGGTTCAGTTCTCCGCCGGGCGCCGCGGCCGCGTCATCTCGGTCGAGCCGTCCGAGTAGCCTCCCAGCCCTGACCTACTCGATCGTTGCCCGTGACCCGTCGAGCGGGGCGCTCGGCGTGGCAGTCCAGTCGCACTACTTCGGGGTCGGCTCGCTCGTGAGCTGGGCCGAGGCCGGCGTGGGGGCGGTGGCCACCCAATCGACCGTCGAGCCGGCCTACGGACCGCGCGGGCTGGAGCTGATGCGGGCCGGCAAGAATGCCCCCCAGGTGCTGCACGAGTTGTTGTCGGCGGACCCGCAGGAGAGGGTCCGCCAGGTCGCGATGGTCGACCGGGCGGGCCGCGTGGCGGTGCACAGCGGGCCGGGTTGCATCGACCACGCCGGGCACGCTGTCGGCAACCAGGTGAGCGCCCAGGCGAACATCATGAGGAGCGAGACCGTCCCGCGAGCCATGGTGCGCGCCTACGACGCGGCGCCGGGCGAGCTCCCCGAACGGCTGCTCGCCGCGCTCGACGCCGCGGAGGGCGAGGGCGGCGACCTGCGCGGCCGCCAGTCGGCCGCGCTCGTGGTGGTCGCCGCTCGCGCGAGCGGCCAACCGACCGAGGACCGGCTCGTGGACCTGCGCGTGGAGGACCACGGCGACCCGCTCGCCGAGCTCCGCCGGCTGCTCGAGCTCCAGCGCGCCTACGCGCGCGCCGATGCCGGCGACCAGCTCGCCGCCGCCGGGGACTTGCCGGGAGCGCTGCGCGAGTACGCGGCGGCGCACGCCTCGCGGCCGGACAATCTCGAGCTTGCCTTCTGGCACGGGGCAGCGCTCGCCGCGAACGGCAGCGAGCAGGAGGCGACCCCGATCCTGCGCAGGGTGTTCGCAGCCGGTCCGGGCTTCGCCGAGCTGCTGGAACGGCTGCCGGCGGCCGGCCTCTTCCCGGACGACGGCCAGCTGATCGCGCGGCTCGTCGGCACGCGGGCCGAGTCGGCGCCCGCGGGGCTGCCGCCGGCGCCCGCCGAGCCGTCGCGGGGCCCCGCCGAGTTGCCGCGGGAGCCCGGCCGGCCCTGACCCGGCGTGTTCCACGACCGGGCCCGCATCCAGGCAAAGGGCGGTGACGGCGGCAACGGCGTCGTCTCCTTCCGGCGTGAGGCTCATGTGCCGAAGGGCGGACCGGACGGGGGCGATGGCGGCCGCGGGGGAGACGTGGTGCTCGTGTGCGACCCCTCGCTTCGCGACCTCTCGTCGTTTCGCCGCGGCGCCCAGTTCAAGGCAAAGCGCGGCGGGCACGGCCAGGGCGCGAACAAGCACGGCGCCACGCCGGACCCGCTCGAGGTCCGCGTGCCGCCCGGCACCGTCGCCGAGGATCCCGACTCGGGCGATCGCTGGGACCTGACGGAAGGCGGCCAGCGCGCCGTCGTGGCGCGCGGGGGCGCGGGCGGCCGCGGCAACCGGCAGTTCACGACCGCCACGCGCCAGTCGCCCCGCTTCGCCGAGCGCGGGCTTTCCGGGGAGGAGCGCCGGCTCGAGCTGCGCCTCAGGCTGCTCGCCGACGCCGGGCTGGTCGGCCTCCCCAACGCGGGCAAGTCCTCGCTCCTCGCCCGCCTCACACGAGCGCAGCCCAAGGTCGCCGACTATCCGTTCACCACCGTCGAGCCCGTGCTGGGGACGCTCGAGCGGGACGACCGCCAGCTCGTGCTCGCCGACATCCCCGGCCTGATCGAGGGCGCGAGCGCCGGCGCCGGGCTCGGCCACGAGTTCCTCGCGCACGTCGAGCGCTGCCGCCTGCTCCTGCACGTGCTCGATCTCGCTCCGCTCGACGGCTCCGACCCGGTCGAGAACCACGCGACCGTCGAGGCCGAGCTCCGGCTTCACGGCCACGGCCTCGCGGACCTGCCGCGGCTTCTGTGTCTCTCCAAAGCCGACCTCGTCCCCGAAGAGGAGGCACGCGCGGCCGTCGATGAGTGGAGAGCGCAGCTGGGCGATTCCGTGCTCGACGTGCTCGCCACCTCCGCGGCCACGGGCGAGGGCCTCGACGAGCTCGCCGCCGCGATCTTCGCCCACGTCCCCGCGGCGGCCCTCGCCAACGATGCGGCCGCCGAGACTCCCGCGACCCACCGCATCTACAGGCCCGGCCTGGGCGATGCCTTCCGGATCGACCGGAGCTCGTCGGGCGCGTTCCGCGTGGCCGGCGAGGGCATCGAGCGGCTGATCGCCCGCCACGACCTGGACAACGACGAGGCCCTTCGCTACGTCGAGGAGCGGCTGCGGACGCTGGGAGTGATCAAGGCGCTCGAGGCGGAGGGCTTCGAGCCGGGTGACGACGTCGAGATCGGCGGCGTCGTCTTCGAGCTCGATCCCGGAGCCCCCTTCGGGTGATACAAAGCCCGCCCGTGTCCCGCCGGTTCGCCCTATTGCTCGCGGTTCCGGCGCTCGCCCTGTCGGCATGCGGCGGCGGGGACGACAAGGAGGACATCGAGCAAACGGTGCGCGACTTCGTCAGCGCCACCAACGACCGCGATGCCGACACATTCTGCGGCGAGATCGTGACCCAGGAGTTCCTCGAGCAGTCGACCGGGGCCACGGGCGACGAGGCGGAGGACGAGTGCAAGCGCCAGCTCGAGGCGATCGAGGGGCTCGAGGTCGAGCTGGTCGAGATCAGCAAGACGGAGGTGGACGGCGACTCGGCCACGGTGCGCGCGGTGATCGAGACGCAGGGCGACTCGAGGCCACAGACCCTGCGCCTGGAGAAGGAGGACGGCAAGTGGAAGCTGGCCGGCGGCGGCGGGTAGTGGGCAAGCAGGCTTAACCTTCCCCGGCGATGGCGACCGTGGTGGTCAAGCTCGGATCGAGCATCGTCGCCGACGACGCCGGCGAGCTGCGCTCGGCCGTGCTCGAGGGGGTCTGCGGGGAGGTGGCGGCTCGTCACCTCGCGGGCGACGACGTGGTGGTGGTGACCTCCGGCGCGATCGCTCGCGGGATGCGGCTGATGGAGCTGCCCATGCGGCCCACGGCGATGGAGGGGCTGCAAGCGGCCTCGGCGGTAGGCCAGGGCAAGCTCTACCGAAGCTACGACGAGATGCTGCAGGCGGCCGGGGTGCGCTCGGCTCAGGTGCTGCTGACCTTCTTCGACATGTCGGCGCGAACTCACTACCTGAACGCGCGGCACACCCTGCAGACGTTGCTGCGCTGGCGGGTCGTGCCGGTGATCAACGAGAACGACACCACCACGACCGACGAGATCTCGTTCGGCGACAACGACTTCCTCGCGGCTCAGGTCGCGATCCTCCTCGGGGCCGACCTGCTCGTGCTGCTGACCGACACGGGCGGGCTCTACAGCGCCGACCCGCGGCACGACGCCGCGGCCGAGCTGATCACCGACGTGCGCCGGCTCGACGAGCTCGAGGGCTACGAGATCGGGCTCTCGACCTCGCCGCTCGGGTCGGGGGGCATGCGCTCCAAGGTCGTGGCCGCGGAGATGGCGACGGCCGCCGGCATCCCCGTAACGATCACGAGCGGGGTCGACCGGTCGGCGGTCGCGGCGGTGCTGGCGGGCGAAACGGGCGGCACGCGCTTCCACCCGCAGGCCGGCCGCGTCTCGAGCTTCAAGCTCTGGCTCAAGTACGCGAAGCCGACGCAGGGGCGGCTCGTGATCGACGAGGGGGCGGAGCACGCGCTGCGCGAGCGCGGCACCAGCCTGCTGCCGGTGGGGGTCGTTGACGTCGAGGGCGAGTTCGAGGCCGGCGACGCCGTCGAGGTGCGCTGCGACGGCCGCGCCGTCGGCAAGGGGATCGTCGGCTACTCGGCCGCCGAGCTGCGCCGGATCAAGGGCATGAAGACGGACGAGGTGCGCGAGGTGCTGCCGCGGGCGACCGAGGAGGCGGTCCACAGGGACGCGGATAGCTTCGACGATGCCGCGGCGGGCTCGCAGGCCGGCGCGTATCACGCGTTCGCGGATGTGAAAGCGCTTGTGAGCGCGGGCGGTGCCGGCGCCTACACGATGGCCAACGTGCAGGCCGGCAGAGGGAAGGATCGCCTCGCCGGCTGGTCGCTCGTTGTGGCGTATCACTCCCCCAGCGCGTCGCCCCGCAACATGACGGTCTTCGACGGCTTCGAGACCGTCAACAACGGCGCCGCGCCGCGTGAGTTGTCAGTAAGCGGGTTCCGCACGCCGCCCTCCGGCCCCGTGCGTTCGGCGCTCGGCTTTGTGGTCTACGAGGGCGATCGCCAGATCCCGGGCGACAACGGCTCCCTGAACACGACGAAGAGCCAGGACAACCTGTTCAGCTCGCGCATCAGCCGGTTTGGCCAAGCGGTCACCACCAAGACGCCGAACTACGACAACCAGCTCGGCTTCGACGCCCAGGTGCTCAATACCACAGGGGTGCTCCCCAACGGCGCCACGAGCGCCGCGATCAGGCTGGAGACGACCGGCGACACCTACCTGCCGGGCGTGGGGTGGTTTGTGACCGACCTGTTCGCACCGGATGTCCAGTCGAGCAAATCGGTGACCGATCTCAACGCCGGACTGGTAGAGCCGGGGGATGAGCTCGAGTATGTGATCACCGGTACCAACCGGGGCCAGGACGCGGCCCTCAACACCGTCGTGGCGGATCCGGTGCCGGCGAACACGGGCTTCGTGCCGGGCTCGCTGCGGGTCACCGGAGGCGCGGGCGCTGGGCCGCGGAGCGATGCCGCGGGCGACGATGCGGCCGAGTTCGACGCGAGCGCCGGCCAGGTCGTCTTCCGGGTGGGAGCGGGCGCCGGGACCCTCGCCGGCGGGCGCCTCGCGCCGAACGAGACCTACGAGGTGCGCTACCGGGTGCGCGTGGCGGCCGGGACGCCGTCCGGCACCGTGATCACCAATCAGGCGCGCGTGAGCTTCCTCGCGGAGACCCTCAACTTCCCGGTCGAGAAGACCACGAACGAAACAAGCCTGACGACGAGAGGCGCCCGATCTCGCGATGAACAAGAGCTTCGGAATCATCGCGCCGGGCACCTATGGGTTCACGGTCACAAATGTCGGCGATGCTCCCAGTCGGGGACCGGTCGTCGTGACCGACGCTCCGCCGGCGGGCATCGTCACGGTCGTCAATCCAGGGGGCTTCAGCTGCACCGGAGGGGTCACGCTTCGCTGCGAGCGCTCGGACTCGCTGGCCCCGGGCCAGAGCTGGGTCGTCACCGCCCTGATCTCCGTCGCCCTCGTTTCGAACACTGCCGTGGTAGATGGCGGCGGCGACGTGAATAAGTCCAACAACACCGACACCATCTTCCGGCCACAGCCGTCGCTTGCCGTCGAGAAGCAGGTCACGCCGGACGCCGTCGCGCCCGGCGATGAGGTGACCTACCTGCTCACGGTCGGGAACAGGAGCAGCGCGACCCCGGCAGACTCCGTGCAGCTGACCGACCCACTGCCGCCTGGCCTGACGCTCGTGTCCGCCGAGGCGCTCGACCAGGGAACATGCGATGCCGCCGTGAACTGCTCGCTGGGCACGATTCCCGCGTTTGGGTCTGCGCGGGTGCGGATCCGCGCCAGGATCGGCGATCAGGTGGCGCCCGGCACGGTGACGAACACCGCGACGGTCAGCGGCCCACTCGACGACCCGGTCCAAGCGGACAACACCGATACGGGGACCTTCGAGGTCCGACGGACGGCTCGCCTGGAGGCCTCGAAGCGCCTCGACGGCACGCCAAGGGCGGGGCAGCCGGTGCGCTGGACGGTGACGGTGCAGAACGCGGGCCCGCACGCGAGTATCGGAGCGGATTTCGTTGACGTGCTGCCCGAGGTCGTCCAGAACGCGAGCGCCACAGTGGCGGGCGGCTCGTGCCAGATTGCCGAGCGCACTCTGAGCTGCGCGCTGCCGGAGATCGCCGCGGGCGGCCGGGCGGAGATATCGGTCACCGGGACGCTGCGCTCGAACGCGGCGGCCGCACAGTTGCTCAACGGCATCCAGATCCAGCAGGGTGAGGTTCCCGGTCGGATTCCGCGGCCGCGCCGCGGTTCGCCCCGCCCACGCCGCCACCGCCACCGGGAGCGCCAGCCCCACCGGTGCCGCCGCGGTGCCGCCCGGCTCGCCCGGACCACTCGGCCCGCTCCTGCCACCGCTTGCGACCGGCGCCGCAACGCCACCCGGCGAGGTCGTTCGCCCCGCTGCGGATGTGGGCGTGGCCAAGGTGGCGACCCCGGAGCCGCTCGGCGCGCAACGGGAGGGCGACCTGGCGCATTCGCACCACCAACCACGGCCCATCCACCGCGACGAACGTGACGATCCGCGACACCCTCCCGGAGGGCGCACGCTACTTGCGCGCCACGGGAGCGGGACGGTGCACGGTCAAGGGGCGCGTCGTGACCTGCCGGCTCGGTGAGCTGCGCGCCCCCCGCTCGGTCGAGACCGCGATCGTGGCGAGGCTGAGCGTGGGCAGCAAGGCCGGCACGCTGCGCAACTCGATCGTCGCCGATGCCGCGCAGCCCGACCCGGCCGCGGCCAACAACCGCGACCGCCCGAGCTCGACGCTGGCGCCGGCGCTGACGGTGAGCAAGACCGTCAACGCGCAGCACGGCGGAGAGGGGGGACACCCTCACCTACACGCTGCGGCTGCGAAACGGCGGCCCCGGCACGGCCCGTAACGTCGTGCTGTGCGACCGTCCCGGGCGCGGGCTGATGCTGCGACGCGCGCCCAGGGCGGGCGCATTCGAAGAGGGGCGGCCTGCTGGAGTATCCGCCGGCTCGCCTCGAGGCAGCAGCGTTCGTCGCCGCGTGGTGGCAAGCGTGACCTCGAACAGTCGCCCGCGCCTCAGGAACGTGGCGACCGTGCGGTTCGACGGGGTGCGTGTGGCCAGAGCCTCCCAAGTTGTGCGCGTCTTGGTCGGCCGACCGCCGGGCGTGACCGGCTAAGCCGTCTTCGGCAGCCGCCACCGCCGCGTGATCCTCGGCTGCCCCTCGGTGTTCGGCCCGCTGGCCGGACCCGCCTGCTGACGCTGAGCCTCAGCCCGCCTGCTTGACTCGGCGCGGATGCGGCTGCGCTCCGCCTACGACCGGGAGATCCTCAAGCTTGCGGTGCCCGCGCTCGGCGCGCTCGCCGCCGAGCCGCTCTACCTGCTCGTCGACACCGCGATGGTCGGGCACCTCGGTACGGAGGAGCTCGCCGCGCTCGCGATTGCCGCGACGCTGCTCGTGGGCGCCTTCACGCTCTTCAACTTCCTCACCTACGGCACGACCGCGCAGGTGGCGCGACTCTCGGGGGCGGCCGAGCACGCCCAGGCCGGGCGGCTCGCCGCCCAGGCGCTCTGGCTGGCGTCGGGGATCGGCGTCGTCCTCACCGCCGCGATCGCCGCGCTCGCGGTGCCGCTCGTCGAGCTCATGGGCGGCGAGGGGAGGGTCGGGGAGCTGGCCGTGACCTATCTCCGGATCGGCTCGCTCGGGCTGCCGTTCGCATTGATCGCGCTGTCCGGGCAGGGCTTCCTGCGCGGCGTCTCGGACCTGCGCACGCCGCTCATCATCGTCGTCGCGGCGAACGCGGCCAACGTCGCCCTGAACGTGCTGTTCATCTACGGCTTCGGCTGGGGCCTGGCCGGTTCCGCCTGGGCGACCGTGGTCGCACAGCTCGGCATGGGCGCGGCGTTCGTGGCCGTGCTGCTCCGCCACCCCGCCGACTCGCGCCGGCCGTCGCTCGCCGCGATGCGCCCGCTGGCGCGGATCGGGGGCCAGATCTTCGTTCGTACCGCTTCTCTCTATGCCTCCTTCGTGGTGGCGAGCGCGGTGCTCGCGAGGGTGGGCGACGCTTCGCTCGGCGCCCACCAGATCGCCTTCCAGCTGTTCGTCTTCCTGGCCCTCGTGCTCGACGCGATCGCGATCGCCGGGCAGGTGATCGTGGGGCGCTCGCTCGGGGCGGGCGACTCCGAGGAGGCCTACCGGGCCGCGCTCCGGATGATCGAGTGGGCCGTGGTGGCGGGCGCCCTCTTCGCGGTCGTCATGCTGGCTCTGATCGACGTCGTGCCGCACGCGTTCACCGACGATCCGGCCGTGGTCGAGCGCGCGCAGGAGATCTGGCTGCTGTTCGCGCTGATGCAGCCGGCGAACGGGGCGGTGTTCGCGCTCGACGGGATCCTGATCGGCGCCGGCGACACGCGCTTCCTCATGTGGGGAATGCTGTTCGCGACGTTCGGCGTGTTCGTTCCGGTGACCGTCGCCTCGCTCGCGTTCGACTGGGGAATCGTCGGCGTGTGGTGCGGCCTCGTGGGCCTGATCGCCGCGCGGCTCGCCACCTGTGCGTGGCGGTTCGCCGGCCGGCGCTGGGCGGTGACGGGCGCTACGACGCGGGTGCCGGCATGAGGTCCGGGCGACGAAAGGCCGTCGACGAGCGCACGTCGATCGGCTCGCCGCAAAGCCGGCAGTTGAAGGCGAACGGCACGGCCTCCCAGCCTAGGCTCGGTACCCTTGCCCGCATGGCCACGACCGCCCAGTCGGTAGCGGATATATGCGCGCAGGCGAAGCGCGCCGCGCGCGAGCTCGCCACCCTGAGCACGGGCACCAAGAACGCCGCGCTCGAGGCCATGGCGGACGCGCTCGACGCGCGCTCCGACGAGATCCTCGACGCCAACGCGCGCGACATGGAGGCCGGCGAGGAGGCCGGGCTCCACTCGGGCCTGATGGACCGCCTGAAGCTCGACGAGGAGCGGCTGGCCGGGATAGCGCGGGACGTTCGCGCGATCGCCGCGCTGCCCGACCCGGTGGGCGAGACGATCGAGGGCCACAGGCTCGAGAACGGGCTCGACGTCAGGCGTGTGCGGGTGCCGCTCGGCGTGGTCGCCGTGGTCTACGAGGCGCGCCCCAACGTGACCGTCGACTGCTCGGCGCTGTGCCTCAAGTCGGGCAACGCGATCGTCCTGCGCGGGTCGTCGACCGCGGCGCAGTCGAACGCCGTTCTCGCCCAGGTGGTCTCGCACGCGGCACGCGGGGCGGGAGTGCCGGAGGGGGCGATCTCGATCGTCACGGGCGGCGACCGTGACGAGCTGCGCCAGATAGCGACCATGGACGGAGTGGTCGATCTCGTGATCCCGCGCGGGGGAGAGGGTCTGAAGGCCGCGCTCAAGGAGCACGCCACGGTGCCGGTGATCTACGCGGCGGGCGGGAACGGCCACGTGTTCGTCGACGCGAGCGCCGACCTCGACGATGCCGTTGCCATCACGGTGAACGCGAAGGTCCAGCGCCCCTCGACCTGCAACGCCGCGGAGACCCTGCTGGTGCACGCGGACGTCGCGGCCGAGTTCCTGCCGCGCGTCCTGCCCGAGCTGCGCGAGTCGGGCGTAGAGCTCCGCGTGGACGGCCGCACGCGCTCGCTCGCCGGCGAGCTGGCGGACTCGCTGTCCGACGCCACCGAGGAGGACTGGGCCACGGAGTACCACGCGCTGATCCTCGCCGTGAAGGTCGTGGACTCGTTGGCGGATGCGATCGAGCACGTGAACCGCTACAGCTCGGGCCACTCCGAGGCGATCGTGACCGACTCGACCCGATCGGCCCAGGCGTTCACCGGCGGCGTCGACGCGGCGGCGGTCTACGTCAACGCCTCCACCCGCTTCACGGACGGCGGCGTGTTCGGGATGGGCGCCGAGATCGGCAACTCGACCCAGAAGCTGCACGCCCGCGGGCCGATCGGGCTGCGCGAGCTGACGACCTACAAGTTCGTGGTCGAGGGCTCCGGGCAGGTCCGCGAGTAGGTGCTGTAGCGCTTGCGCGTAGGAGTCTTCGGAGGAGCGTTCAACCCGCCGCACCTGGGCCACCTGGTCTGCGCCCAGGAGGTGCTCCTGCAGCTGGAGCTCGAGCGGGTGCTGTTCGTGCCGGTGGGAGAGCCCCCGCACCGCCAGTTCGACGACGATCCCGGCGGTGAGGCTCGGCTCGAGATGGTCGAGCTCGCGATCGCGGGCGACGAGCGCTTCGCGGCCTCGCGCCTGGAACTCGATCGCGAGGGGCCGTCGTACACGTCGCTAACGCTCGAGCAGCTGAGCTCGGAGGCTCCGGACGACGAGCGCTTCCTGATCCTCGGCGGCGACCAGGCGGCGTCTCTGCCGACCTGGCATGAGCCCGAGAAGGTGCTCGAGCTGGCCACGGTCGCGGCGGTGGAGCGTGTGGGGTGGAGCCGCAGCGCGATCGGCATCCAGCTCGCCCGCCTGCGAGGGTCGGACCGCGTGCGCTACCTCGACATGCCGCTGATCCAGATCTCCTCGACCGGAATCCGCCGTCGCGTGCGTGAAGGGAAGCCGATCCGCTACCTGGTGCCCGCCACGGTCGAGGAGTACATCGCCGGCCACGACCTCTACCGCGCCGAGGTCAAGGCGGCGAGCGCGTGAACGCTCCGGAGTTCGACTCGGCCGCGCTGGCAGAGCGGATCGCCGCCGTGGCCTCGGATCGAAAGGCGGCGGACATCCGCGTCATCGACCTCCGCGGGATCGTCTCCTACACCGACTTCTTCGTGATCTGCTCGGGCAACACCGAGCGTCAGACGAAGGCGATCCACGACGCCATCTACGAGGACCTGAAGCACGACCGCGACCGCCTGCTGCCGCGCCGCACCGAGGGCGTGCGCGACGCCCGCTGGATCCTGCTCGACTACTGGGACGTGATCGTCCACGTCTTCACGCCCGACGCGCGCGAGTACTACCGCCTCGAGACCCTCTGGGGAGAGGCGCCGGCGCGCAGCGTGGGCTGAGGTCCCGTGCGGCCGACATCGCCGAGTACCGGACGCGCGCTACGTTGCCGTTAATAATCGCCGTCAACGTAGCGCGGGTGTCCCCCGCGGGCCCTGGCCGCTGCTACCTTCTCCGGGCCAAGGGGCTGTAGCTCAGCTGGAAGAGCGACGCGCTGGCAGCGCGTAGGTCAGGGGTTCGAGTCCCCTCAGCTCCACTCCCTCGGCCGGGCCCGGAGGCGGCGCTACGCCCCCTTGACAGCCATCCCGCGCACTATGTGACGCCACGCGGTCGCACGCGTCGATCCCGTCCTCGACCCGCTCGAAGATGTCCTTCCAGCGGATCACGGCCATGGGGTCGACGCCGCCTTCGAAGAGCGCCGTCAGGCCGTCGCGCAGGATGCGGTCGCCTTCGTCCTCGAGCCTGTCGATCTCGGCAAGGTGCCGGAAGGCGTCGTCGAGGTCGGCGCCGCTGTCCAGCGCGCCGAGCGCGAGCGCCACCTCCGAGCCGGCGGCAGCGAACGTATCCGCCAGCTCGATCGCCTGGTCCATCGGCGCTTCGACCTGGTAGAGGCCGAGGTAGTCGGCGACCTCTTCCGCGTAGTCGACCACGTCGTCCAGCCCGGAGGCGAGCGCGAGCACGTCGCTGCGGTCGAAGGGCACCGCGAGCCGCGCGTGCAGGTGGTGGAAGATGTCGTGCGTCACGCCGTCGTTGGCGTGTTCGACGTCGACGAGCTCGAGCCGGGTCTCCGCTCCGTCGGGCCAGCTGCGCATCAGCTCGCGCAGCAGCGAGGTGGAGAGCTCGACGTTGCGGCCAGCCCGGCCGAGCAGGTCGTAGAGCTCGCCGTAGGCGGGCCGGCGGCCGACGAGCCGCGCCAGTCGCCCGCTCGCGCTCTCACCCACGATGCCGCTGGCCGCGGAGCGAGCCCGAAGGGTGAAGGACCCACCCATGCCGGTGACGGTAGGGGTGCGTGGACCCGAGGTCGTGAAAAACCGGTGAAGCCTGCGCCTAGCCATGCGCGTGCGTCGCGCGCATGCGGCGCCGCGCCTCGGCGTAGCGGGTGGTCTCGTAGGCGATTACCAGCGCTGCCAGTGCGGCCGCGATTCCGAGCGCCGCGAGGGAGTCGACCTCCGTTGCAAGCGGGATGAGCGCCAGAGACGCCAGCGCGGCCACGACCCGTGGCCGGCTCAGCGTGCCGAGGTTGCGCAGGCGGAAGCCCACATGCGCGGCGTAATAGAGCGCGATGCCGCCGAACAGCGCGACCGCCGGCACCGTCTTGAGCGGCTCGTCGACGTCGCCCAGCGTCTTCTTCACGCCGAGCGCCACGAGAACAATCCCGGCGATCATCGGCAGGTGCAGGTAGGCGTATGAGTCGCGCGCCATCCGGGCGCGGGCATGGCCCCGCAGCTCGCGGAAGCGACGCTCGGCCGCGATCGCCACGACGTCGAAGTACGCCCACCAGAGCGCTGCCGCAAGCACGATCCCCAGCACCGCTCCCACGATCAGCCCGGCGTCGAGGTCCACGCCCGCTATCCCGGCGCCGATCGCGACGATCGACTCGCCGAGCGCGATGATCACGATCAGCCCGAAGCGCTCCGAGAAATGGCCCGCGGACACCCGGAAGCCGCGCACCCCGAAGAGGAACGGGCCCGAGAAGTCGATCGCGAGCGCAACGATCCATACGGCCGCCTGCGCGGCGCCGTCGAAGAACGCCGCGGCGATGAGCAGCAGCGGCGCCGGCAGGGCGGTCCGCGCAAGTGTCCGCACGGCGGTGGCTGTGTCCACGTCCTCATTCGCCTCGGCGAAGATGAAGATGTGCAGCCAGCGCACAGCGGCGTAGGAGATGCCGAAGATGAGGGCGTCGTCGCCGAACGCGTGCGGCGTGGCGAGCGCCGCCACCAGCATCGCGCCCATCGCGGCGAGCATGAGCAGGCGCTCGAGGTCCTGCTCCGTGTCGATGTAGTTCGTCAGCCAGGCATAGGCGCCCCATGCCCACCAGAGCGCCGCCAGCACCAGCATCCCCTCTCCGAGCCCTCCCCAGGTCGGGTCCTCCGACATCAGGTAGGTGATCTGGGTGAGCGCGAAGACGAAGACCAGGTCGAAGAACAGCTCGAGCGGGGCGACGCGCTTCTCGCCCGCATCCGCCTGCTCCTCGTCGACCTCGTCCCGTTCCTCCACGACGCTCATGAGGCCCCATCGACTATCGCAGGCGCTCCGAGCAGATCGCCGCCGATCGGTGACCCACGCTCCTGGTCCGTGCCTATGCAATGCTTAGGCACATGGCTCGTGAGGAAGGACTTCTCCTGGGCGACGCCGCCCGCGCGCTCGGCGTCAGCCCCGACACCCTGCGGCGCTGGGAGCGCTCCGGCAAGCTGCGCACCTCGCGCGATCACGCCAACCGCAGGCGTGTCGCGCGGCGCGAGATAGAGCGGCTCGGCGGCCGGCCCGAGCGCCACGCCGCGGGCGACGCGCTCTCGGCGCGCAACCGCTTCCCGGGCGTGGTCCGCTCGGTCGAGGTCGACGGCGTGATGGCCCTCGTCGAGATCGAGGCCGGCCCGCACCTCGTGACCGCGGCGGTCACGCGCGACGCCGTCGAGGAGCTCGGGCTCGCGCCGGGAGTGGCCGCCACGGCGGCGGTCAAGGCGACGTCGGTGATGATCGAGAGGGGACGCGAATGAGACGCGCGCTGGCGTTGGTCCTGGCAGTGGCCGCGCTGGGCGCCGGTTGCGGGGATGACGACGAGGACGGAAACGCCGCCACGGCCCAAGGCGGCGAGCCGACGCGGCTCGTGGTCTCCGCGGCCGCGTCGATGACCGAGGCGCTCGAGGCCTGCGCCCCCGACTTCGGCGAGCAGGAGAACGCCGACGTGCGGCTCAGCTTCGCGGGCTCGGACGAGCTTGCGGCCCAAATCCGCCAGGGCGTGAAGCCGGACGTGTACGCCGCCGCCAACACGCGGATTCCGGACGAGCTGTACGACGAAGGGCTGATCGAGAAGCCGGTGGAGTTCGCGACCAACGAGTTCGTGCTGGCGGTGCCGACGGGCTCTGACATCGGCTCGATCGAGGATCTCACGGAGGACGGGGTCAAGGTCGTGATCGGCTCGGAGTCGGTTCCGATCGGTGAATACACGCGTGAGACGCTCGCCAAGCTGCCGCCGGCGCAGGAGAAGGCGATCCTCGACAACGTGCGCTCGAACGAGCCGGACGTGAAGGGCATCGTCGGCAAGCTGACCCAGGGCGCGGCGGACGCCGGCTTCGTCTACGTGACGGACGTCAACGCCACCGGCGGCGAGCTCGAGGCGATCGAGCTCCCGGCGGAGCTCGAGCCGGAGGTGACCTACGGAGCGGCGGTCGTCAAGGGTGCGAAGCAGCCGGACAAGGGCCAGGCATTCGTCGACGGTCTGACGGACGGCCCGTGCGCGGACGCGCTCGAGGAGGCCGGCTTCGGGCCCGCCCCGTGACGTTACGCCGCATCTGGTTCCCGGCGCTGCTGGCGCTCGCGCTCGCGGTGACGCTCACGTTCCTCACCCTGCCCGTGGTCGCCATCTTCGTCGACCAGAGCCCGGGGGAGCTCATCTCGAGCCTGGGCGAGGAGGGCGCCCTCGACGCGCTCTGGCTGAGCCTCCGCACGACGGCCGTATCGATGCTGATTATCGTCGCGGTGGGAACGCCCGCCGCCTACATGCTCGCCACTCGCTCGTTCCGCGGCAAGGCGCTCGTGGTCACGCTCGTCGAGCTGCCTCTCGTACTGCCGCCCGCCGTGGCCGGGATCGCCTTGCTTGCGGCGGTCGGGCCGGCCGGAATCCTCGGCGGGACGATCGAGGCGGCCGGCATCGAGCTCGCGCTTGCGACGGCCGGCGTCGTAGTGGCGCTCACCTTCGTCGCCTCGCCGTTCTACGTGCGTCAGGCGATGGCCGCGTTCGCCTCCGTCGACCGCACCCTCCTCGACGCCTCGCGCACGCTCGGCGCCTCAGAGGCGCGCGGCTTCGCGCGCGTGATGATCCCCGCCGCGCTCCCCGGGCTCGCCGCCGGCGGCGCGCTGGCGCTCGGCAGGGCGCTCGGGGAGTTCGGCGCCACGCTGATGTTCGCCGGCTCCTTCCAGGGCATCACCCAGACCGTCCCGCTCGCCATCTACGACCGCTTCTCGACCAATTTCGACTCGGCCCTCGCGCTATCCGCCATCCTGGTCGCCGTGTCCGCCGCGATCCTCCTCGCAGTGAAGCTCGTGCCGGGAGACGACGCGCTCGGCGGCTGGGGCGAGGCCCGTGCTCCACGTTGACGTGCAGACCCGTCTCGGCGCTCTCGAGCTCGACGTCTCCATCGAGGTCGCCGCCGACGAGTGTGTGGCGCTGGCCGGGCTCTCGGGCGCCGGCAAGACGAGCGTCCTGCGCGTGGCGGCCGGCCTCGTGCACCCGCAGCGCGGCGTGGTGTCGGCGAACGGCGAGACCTGGCTCGACACCGAGCGCGGCATCGACGTCCCCCCCGAGGAGCGCCGCTGCGGCTACGTGTTCCAGGAGTACGCGCTCTTCCCGCACCTGAGCGCGTGGCAGAACGTGGCCTATCCGCTGCGCGGCCTCCCGCGCGCGGCAGCGGCGCGCCCGCGCACAGGAGCTGCTCGAGCGCTTCGGCCTCGGCGCGCTCGCGGACGCCCGCCCGCGCACGCTCTCGGGGGGCGAGCGCCAGCGCGTCGCGCTCGCCCGCGTGCTGGCGCGCGAGCCCAGCGTCCTGCTCCTCGACGAGCCGCTCTCCGCGCTCGACGCCCGCACCCGCGCGGGCGCGGCGCGCGAGCTCGCCACGGTGTTGCGCGAGGTCGACGCCCCGGCCCTGCTCGTGACCCACGATTTCAGCGAGGCCGCGCAGCTGGGCGACCGCGTCGGCGTGATCGACGCGGGCCGGATCGTCCAGGAGGGCACCCCGAGCGAGCTGGCGGCCGCCCCGCGCTCGGCCTTCGTCGCCGACTTCACCGGTGCCGTCGTCCTCACCGGGATCGCCCGCGCCGGCGCGGACGGGCTCACCCACGTCGAGCTCGACGGCGGCGGGGCCGTCACGAGCACCGACGGCGGCGAGGGCGCAGTCGCCGTGACCGTCTACCCCTGGGAGATCGCGATCGAGCCCGCGGACGAGCGACCGCACGGCTCGGCGCAGAACCACATCTCCGCCGAGGTCGTCTCGATCACGACGGTCGGAAACCGCGTCCGGCTCGGCCTGGCCGGGCCGCAGCCGCTCGCCGCCGAGATCACGGCCGCCTCCGCGGAGCGGCTCGCACTAAGCGCGGGCGCGCGCGTGACGGCGAGCTGGAAGGCGGCGGCCACGCGCCTCGTACCCCACTAACCTCCCCGATTCGATGGCGGAGCGCTACGACCCGAAGACGATCGAGCCCAAATGGCAGCGCGTTTGGGCCGACGAGCACACCTGGGAGGTCTCGAACGACGAGGCCGACCCCCAGTCGAAGTACTACGTGCTCGAGATGCTGCCGTACGCGAGCGGCGAGCCGCACATCGGGCATCTGAAGAACTACGCCCTTGGTGATGCGATCGCGCATTTCCAGCGCCGCCACGGTCACCGCGTGCTCCATCCGATGGGCTACGACGCCTTCGGCCTGCCGGCCGAGAACCATGCGATCAAGACCGGCCAGAACCCGCGCGAGTCCACTGAGGCATCGATCGCCGAGTTCCAGCGGGATTTCCGCGACTGGGGCATCTCGATCGACTGGACGCGCGAGTTCGGCACCCACGAGCCGCGCATCTACCGCTGGACGCAGTGGATCTTCCTGCGGCTCTACGAGCGCGGCCTCGCCTACCGCAAGGAGGCGGCCGTCAAGTGGTGCCCCAACGACCAGACCGTGCTCGCCAACGAGCAGGTGATCGACGGCCGCTGCGAGCGCTGCGGGTTCGTGGTC
Organism: uncultured Thermoleophilaceae bacterium; assembly: GCA_963751835.1. Classification (GTDB taxonomy): domain Bacteria; phylum Actinomycetota; class Thermoleophilia; order Solirubrobacterales; family Thermoleophilaceae; genus JACVRW01. Next base: position 73,912 of record CAVVWD010000019.1, read on the forward strand.
GAGGTGAGGCAGCTCGAGCAGTGGTTCTTCCGCATCACCGACTACGCCGACCGGCTCCTCGAGGACATGAAGACGATCGAGTGGCCGGCGTACGTCGTGACGATGCAGGAGAACTGGATCGGCCGCTCCGAGGGCGCGGAGCTCGTATTCCGCTGCGAGGAGCTCGGCTTCGACTATCCGGTGTTCACAACGCGCCCCGACACGCTGTTCGGCGCGACCTTCTTCGTGCTCGCCCCCGAGCACCCGGACGTGTTCAAGCTCAACGACTCGCCCGAGGTGCACGAGTACGTGAACAGGGCGCTGAACGAGACGCCCGAGGAGCGCGGCGACGAGGCGCGCGAGAAGACGGGCGTGCCGCTCGGCCGCACGGTCACCAACCCCGCAACAGGGGAGCAGATCCCGATGTTCGTGGCCGACTACGTGCTGATGGAGTACGGCACCGGCGCCGTGATGGGGGTGCCGGCGCACGACCAGCGCGACTACGAGTTCGCGACCAAGTTCGGGCTCGAGATCCGGCAGGTCGTGGAGGGCGACGAGCCGGCGCCCGAGGGGGAGGCCTTCGTCGTGCATACCGAGGGCGAGCGGCTCGTGAACAGCGAGCAGTTCACCGGGATGCCCGCGCCGGAGGGAGCGCGGGCGATCGTCGCCTGGCTCGAGGAGCGCGGCCTCGGCAGGCCGACCGTCAACTACCGGCTGCGTGACTGGCTGCTGTCGCGCCAGCGCTACTGGGGCTGCCCGATCCCGATCGTGCACTGCGGGGACTGCGGGCTCGTTCCCGTCCCGGATGACCAGCTCCCGGTCGAGCTCCCCGATGTCGAGGACTACGCGCCCAAGGGGAAGTCGCCGCTCGCGGCTGCCGAGGACTGGGTCAACACGCCCTGCCCGCGCTGCGGCGGTCCCGCGCGTCGCGAGACGGACACGATGGACACGTTCGTCGACTCCTCCTGGTACTTCCTCCGCTACTGCGACCCGGACAACGACGAGGCGCCCTGGGACCGCGAGATCCTGCGGCGCTGGATGCCGGTCGACCAGTACATCGGCGGCGTCGAGCACGCGATCCTGCACCTGATGTACGCGCGCTTCTTCGTGAAGGCGCTCGCCGACATGGACCTGCTCGATGTGCAGGAGCCGTTCGCGCGGCTCTTCACCCAGGGAATGATCCTGCGCGACGGCGACAAGATGTCGAAGTCGAAGGGCAACGTCGTCTCCCCGCGCGAGATCGTGGAGCGCTACGGGGCGGACTCCGCCCGCTGCTACATCCTCTTCCTGGCCGCCCCGCGCGACGACGCCGACTGGCAGGACGAGGGCGTCGGCGGTGTGTATCGCTTCCTCTCGCGTCTCTGGACCGCCGCCGTCGAAGCGCCGGACGGGGACTCCGAGCCGGAGGGCGAGCCCTCCGACCTGGTCCGCAAGGCGCACTGGGCGATCCACAAGGTCACGTCCGACATGCAGGACCGCTTCGCGTTCAATACCGCGATTGCCGCCGTCATGGAGCTCGTCAACGAGATCTATCGCCGCCGCGACTCCGTGCCCGCGTCGCACGTGCGCTTCGCCGTGGCCACCGCCGGCTCGCTGATCTTCCCGTTCGCGCCCCACCTGGGCACCGAGGTCTACGAGCGCATGACGGGGCGACGTGTGTGGGAGGAACCGTGGCCGCAGGCCGACCCCGCGCTGCTCGTCGGCGACGAGATCCAGCTCGTCATTCAGCTGAACGGCAAGCTGATTGATCGCCTGCCCGCCCCCGCGCAGGCCTCCCGAGACCAGCTCGAGGAGATCGCGCGCGGCTCCGAGAAGCTCGCTTCGCGACTCAACGGGAGGGAGATCGTGAAGGCAATCGTGGTGCCCGGCAAGCTCGTCAACTTCGTGGCCCAATGAGCGCTGCGTCCTCGGGTACGCGCGTACCGGTGGGGCCGCTGGTGGCGGCCATCGGCGCCGTGATGCTGCTGGTGAGCCTCTTCCTCGACTGGTACGAGGGCCTCACCGCCTTCACCGTCTTCGAGTTCGTCGACATCCTGCTCGTCGTCTGCGCGCTCCTGATCGTGGTGCAACTCGCCGGGGGCATGGGCCTGATCAAGCCGCCTGCGTCGCCCGCCGTCGCGCTGATCGTGGCGCTCTTCGCGCTGGGCGTGGTGCTCACGCAGCTGCTCAACGATCCGCCCGCCGTCGCCGGCCGCACCGGGCCCGATCGCGACATCGGCATCTGGCTGGCGGTGGCGGGCACCCTCCTGATGGCGGCGGGAGCGTTCCTAGCGACCGCTCACATCTCGCTCGCGATTGAGCCGCGCGAGCGCACCCCGGGGCCGGCCGCCGCGGGCACGGGCGCGGCGCCTGTCGATCACGAGGCGGAGACCGTCAGGGAGCCCGCCCGTCGGGCCGGCTCGGCGGCCGACGAGCCGAACGCGCCCGAGAAGCCCTGAACGCGCGGCCCCACGTGGCGGTCGTCGGTCCGGGTGACGCCGGAGCGGACGAGCTGACGGCGGCCGAGGCGGTCGGTCGCGAGCTGGCGCTCCGAGGCGCCGTGCTCGTCTGTGGCGGGCTCGGCGGGGCGATGGAGGCGGCGTGCCGAGGGGCGAGCGAGGCGGGCGGCGCCACCGTCGGGATCCTCCCCGGTACCGACCGCTCGGCCGCGAACCCCTACGTGGACCTGGCGATCCCCACCGGGCTGGGCGAGGCGCGCAACGCGCTCGTGGTGCGCTCGGCGGACGCAGTCGTGGCGGTGGGCGGTGGCTACGGCACGCTCTCCGAGATCGCGCTCGGCCTCAAGGCCGGCAAGCCGGTGGTGGGCCTCGGGTCCTGGGAGATCGACGGACTGACGGCGGCGAGTACGCCCGAAGAGGCGGTCGCGGCGGCGCTCGCCGCGCTCGGCGAGCCCTAGTGGTCCTAGACTCGGCGCGCTCGTGACCGCGCGCCAGGCCGACACCCCCTACCTCGATGCGCTCCTTGCCTTCGCAGAGCGTGCGCCCGGGCGCCTGCACGTGCCCGGCCACAAGGGCGGGCCGGGCGCCGATCCGGGCCTGGTGGAGGCGATCGGCCCGGCCGCGCTCGCGCTCGACATTCCCGCGCTCACCTGGGGGATCGACGTGGGAGAGGAGCCCACGCCCTTCGAGGACGCCCAGCGCCTCGCCGCCGAGGCCTGGGGGGCACGCCGAACCTGGTGGCTCGTGAACGGGGCGTCCCAGGGAAACCACGCGGCGCTGCTCACGCTTGCCCACCGCGGGAACCGGGTCGTGACGCAGCGGAACGCGCACTCGAGCACCATCGACGCGCTGGTGGTGTCGGGCCTGCGGCCGACCTTCGTGGCTCCCGAGCTCGACCCCGAGCTTCACATCGCCCACTGCATGACGCCGGAGGCGCTCGAGCGCGCGCTCGCCGACACACCCGATGCCGTGGGGGCCACGGTCGTCTCGCCCACCTACTTCGGCGCGGTCGCCGACATCGCCGGGCTCGTCGAGGTGGCCCACCGCCACGAGGTGCCGCTCGTCGTCGACGAGGCCTGGGGGGCGCACCTGCCCTTCCACCCGGACCTGCCCACCCACGCGCTCGCGCTCGGGGCCGACCTCGTGATCTCGAGCATCCACAAGATCGTGGGGAGCCTCACGCAGTCGGCGATGATCCACCTCGGGCACGGCGACCTCATCGAGGAGAACGTCGTGGCCCGCTCCATCACGCTGATCGAGTCGACCAGCCCCAACTCGCTGCTGTTCAGCTCGCTCGACGCGGCGCGCCGCAGCGCGGCGGTGCGCGGACGCGAGCTTCTGAGTGAGACGCTGGCGGCACTGGGCCGCGCCCGCGAGGCCGTGCGCGAGATCCCCGGGCTCGACGTCCTCGATGAGCGGCTCGCCGGCGCACCCGGCGTCTTCGACTACGACCCGCTGCGGCTCGCGATCGACGTGCGCGGGACGAGCGTCAGCGGGTTCGAGCTGGCCCGGCTCGTGCGCGTGCAGAACGACGTGCTCCTCGAGCTGGCCGGCGAGAACGTGATGGTGGCCGTGTTCGGCATGGGTGAGGACGCGGGCACCGCCGCCGAGCGGCTCGTGCATTCGCTCCGCGAAGCGGTCGACACCGTAAGCGAGCAGCCCGGCGCCGTCGCGCATGCCGAGTTCGCGCCGCCGCCACCCTGGGGCGAGCTTGTGATGACGCCGCGCGAGGCCTTCCTCGGACCGCAGGAGGTCGTGCCGACCGCCGAGGCCGTCGGCCGCGTCGCCGCCGAGTCGCTCGCCGCCTATCCGCCGGGAATCCCGAACGTGCTTCCCGGCGAGCGCCTCACGGCCGAGACCCTCGACTACATCGCGCAGACGCTCGCCCAGGGGGGAAGCCTCCGCGGGGCGAGCGACCGGGAGCTGCGGACGCTCCGGGTGGCGCTGGAGGGCGGGCGATGAGCGAGCGCATCCGGCGGCGCGTGGTCGTCCACGGCTACGTGCAGGGAGTGTTCTTCCGTGACACGGCCCGCCGCAAGGCGGCGGAGCGCGGCGTGACGGGGTGGGTCCGGAATTGCGCCGACGGCACGGTGGAGGCCGTGTTCGAGGGCGATCCCGACGCGGTTGCCGCGCTCATCGACTGGTGCCGCCACGGGCCGCGCGGCGCGGACGTCTCTCGGGTGGAGGTGGACGAGGAGCGCCCGGAGGGGCTCGCACGGTTCGAGGTGCGCTGAGGGCTTCTGGTCAGGGCGAGCGCTCGCCGTCGCGGAGCATCTCCACCGCCTTGGCGACCCGGCGCACGCGGGTCTCCTCGCGCTTCGCCTCCGCTATCCATTCGGCGTACTCGCGCCGGTGGGTGTAGGAGAGGCCCTCGAACGCCGCCTTCGCCTCGCCGTCCTCCTCGAGGGCCGCCGCGAGCGCGGGCGGGATATCCACCGTGCGCGGCTCGTCGTCGCGCTCGAGCCTGACCTCGACTTCGTCGCCGATCGCGATGCCCGCGCGCTCGCGGACGTCCTTGTTGAAGCCGATCAGGTGGACCCCACCGTAGACCGCCACCGTCGTCCGGAACTCCGCGCCGTTGACGCTGCCGCGGACGGGGGCGCGCGCCTTTCCGAAGCGCTCCTTGGCGTCGAAAGGAAGCTCGACCGTCGGCGCCTCGCCTTCGGCGCCGCCGAGCACGGCTCTGAAGCTCTCCACGGGCCGCATCGTAGCCCTGTTTTTGCGTTTGGCACCCACGCGTAACGCGGGCGCTCGTACGGTCACCGGGTGCTCGACGCATCCCGTGGAACAGTGCTCACCTGGGTGGTCGCCGCGGTGCTTGCGACGCTCGCGGCCGTGCGCCTGCTGGGCGGCGGCGGGCCCGAGCCGCCGCCGCTGAGGATCGACGGCGAGGCCGCCGGGACGACGGGTCCGCCGGGAGCGGGCCGGTCGGGACGTGGCGCCAGCACGGCCGGCGGGGCCGGCGGGCAGGACATCTTCGTGCACGTGGCCGGGGCGGTCCGCCGACCCGGTCTCTATCGCGTGCGCTCAGCCGCGCGCGTGGCGGAGGCGCTCGAGCGGGCCGGTGGGCCGCTTCGTCGCGCGGAGCTCGCGGCGGTGAACCTGGCCGCGCGGATGGAGGACGGCCAGCAGGTCGTGGTGCCGGCGGCCGGCGCCGTTCCGGTCGCAGGCGCCGCCGGGGCGCGCGCGAGTCCGGGCACTGCCGGCGCCGCTCCGGGTTCTGCAGGCGCCGTTCCGGGCGCCGCCGGCGTCAAGCTGAGCCTGGCCGCCGCGACCGTCGACCAGCTGGAGGAGCTCGACGGGATCGGCCCGACACTCGCCGGGCGGATCATCGAGTACCGCGACGCGCACGGCGGTTTCCGAAGCGTCGAGCAGCTCCGCGAGGTCGACGGCATCGGCGAAAAGCGGTTCGCGACATTGCGCGAGGCCGTGCAGCCCTGATGAGCAGCGGCATCGCCGAAGCCCGAACGGAAGGCGTGCCCGGGGCGCCTGAGGTGCCCCCAGCTGCGCCGGCCCTCCCCCGCGACGGTCCGGACGCGCCGTCCGGGCTTGCCCGTATCGCCGCCCTCCCCGCGGCCCGGCCGTGGCATCTCGCGGTTGCCGCCCTCGCGGCCGGGCTGGCGTTGGCGGGCGGCCCGCGGGCGAGCGCCCTCGTCGCGGCTGCGGTGGCTTTCGCGCTGCTCGCCGCGTGTCGCGCCGTGGCCCTAGGCGTGCTGTGTGCGGCGCTTGTGCTCTCCGGCGCCGCGCTCGGCGACGTCCGGCTGCATGCGCTCGATCGTGCGGCGACACTCGTCTCAGACGGCCGCACCGTCGAGGTCCGGGGCCACCTGCTCGCGCCCCCGAGGCCGTCGGCTTTCGGCTCTTCCGTCGAGATCGGGGTGTCGGCGGGGCGCCTGCGCGGTGGCCGTCTCCTGGTCCGGGTGCCGCGCTGGGCGCGGCTGCCCGCGGGCGCGCGCGTGGGCGACGAGCTGCTCATTCGCGGCCGGCTCCGAAAGCCGCGCCCGCCGCCCGACGGCTCGTTCGATTTCGCCGCCCACCTTCGGCGCCGTGGGATCGCGGGCGAGCTGCTGCTCGACCGGGCCCGAGCGACCGGCCGCCGCCGCGGCGGTGTCGCGGGCGTGCTCGACGGCATGCGGGGGCGTGCGCAGCGGGCCGTCGCGGCGGGGCTCCCGCCTCCCCAGGCCGCCCTCGAACGCGGGATGGTGCTCGGGCAGGACGAAGCGATCGCCGCGGCGGTGCGTGAGGACTTCCGCGACAGCGGGCTGGCTCATCTGCTCGCCGTGAGCGGGCAGAACGTGATGCTCCTGGTGGCGCTGGCGATGCCGCTGGTCGCGCTCGCCGGGCTCGGCCCACGCGCCCGCGGGGTCGCTCTTCTCGGCCTCGTCGCGGTATACGTCCCCCTGGCGGGGGCAGGACCCTCGCTCCAGCGCGCGGGCGTGATGGGCGCGGCGGGGATCGCCGCTATGACGCTGTCGCGACCGTCGTCGCGCTGGTATGCGCTGCTGCTCGCCGCCGCCGCGACGCTTGCCCTCAACCCACGCGCCTGGGAAGACCCCGGCTGGCAGCTCTCGTTCGCGGCCGTGATCGGGATCCTGACCCTGGGCGTGCCGCTCGGCCGCGCGTTCGTCCGTGCAGGCGAGAGTCTCTTCCCCGGCGCGCTTCCCGCGGCCCTGGCTCGCGGCGTCGCCGAGGGCGCTGCGATCACGCTCGCCGCCACGCTCGCGACGGCGCCGCTCCTTGCCCACCACTTCGGCTCGGTGCCGGTCGCGGGGCTGCCCGCGAACCTCCTCGCCTTGCCTGCCGTGGCGCCCGCGATGTGGCTCGGGATGGTCAAGGCCGGGCTCGGGCTGATCGCTCCCGCGCTGCCTGCGGCCGACTGGGTGGCCGCGCTGCTCGGCCCGCCCACCCGGCTGCCCGTCGCTTACATCGGGCGGCTCGCGGAGGTCTTCGCCGACCTCCCGCACGGACAGGTATCGCTCCCGCTCGGCTCGCGCGCCGGGGTCCCCGCCGCGTACGCGCTGCTCGGGCTCGGCGCCCTCGCGGTCCGGCGGGCGGCCCGCAAGCTGGCGCCTCGCGGCCCCGAGCTGGCTGCCGCTTGGCGCCGCCGGCCGCGCGCCGAGCGAGCCGCCGCCGCGGCCGCCGCTTTGGCCGCAATCGTCCTGCTGGTCGCGGCTTGGTTCGGTCCCGCGGCCCCGCCGGAGGCCCTGACGGTGCGCTTCCTCGATGTCGGACAGGGCGACGCCACGCTCATCCAGCATCCGGACGGCAGCGCCGTCCTGTTCGACGGAGGGCCGCCCGAGGGAGGCGTCGCGCGTCTGCTCAGGAAGGCCGGCGTGCGGCGGCTCGCGCTCGTGGTGGCCACCCACGCCTCGCGTGACCATCACGGCGGCCTGCTCGAGGTGCTCGACCGCTTCGAGGTCGGCTCGCTGCTGGACGGCGGCGACGGTACCGCCGACCCCGGCTTCCGCGCGCTGCTTGCGAGAGCCGCCCGGAAGCGTGTCCGAACACTGACCGCCACGGCGCCGATGACCCTGCACGCGGGCGGCCTCGAGATCCGCATCCTCTCGCCGCCGCCGCGCGCGCCCGGCCCCGCGCCCGAGGACCCCAACCCGCGGGCGGTGGTGGCGATCGTCAGGGCCGGCAGCTTCGATCTGCTGCTCTCGGCGGACGCCGAGAGCCCCACGCTCCTGCCGCTCGAGCTGCCGGAGGTCGAGGCGATCAAGGTCCCTCATCACGGCAGCTCCGACCCGGGCCTACCGGAGCTGCTCGAGCGCCTGCGGCCACAGCTTGCGGCGATCGAGGTCGGCTCAAACACGTACGGCCACCCGGCTCCGGCGACGCTCGCCGCGCTCGAGCGAGCGGCCACCCGCGTCTACCGCACGGACCGGGACGGAACGGTGACCCTGACGGTCGGGGGCGAGGAGATGCGGGTTGAGACCGAGGGCTGACCCCGGCCTGCTGCCGAACGTTCCCGACTCAATGTCGCGTGGCGACACCAAGGCGGGTTTGTTCGCGGAGCTGAGCTGAGGTGACCCGGCCCGGCTCCGCCCAGCGCGTTCGTACACTGCGGACGTGGCCGATCTCAAGCCCGCCTACCTCATCTGCGGCGACGACGACGCGAAGATCGACGCCTGGAGGAGCCGCGTCCGGAGGCGCGCCGAAGACGAGCGTGGCCCCGGCGGACTCGAGACCTTCGACGCCCGCCAGAGCGACCCGGAGGAGGTGGTCGCCGCGCTGTCGATGCTGAGCTTCGAAAGCGGCACGCGCTACCTGCTGGTCGACGACGTGGGCGCCTGGAAGGCCGGCGCGCTCGGAACTGTCGAGGCCGCCTTGGCGAGCCTGCCGCCCGAGAGCGTCCTCGTGCTGATCGTTCGCGGAAAGGCGCCGAAGCAGCTCGCCAAGGCCGTCGAGGATGCCGGTGGTGAGGTGCGCGAGTACACGGCGCCCAAGGCGTGGCAGCTGCCGAAGTGGTGCGTGGAGCGCGCCCGCGAGCTTGGGCTGCAGCTCGATCAGGATGCCGCAAAGGAGCTCGTCGGCATGGTGGGCCAGAGCCAGCAGCGCCTCTCGCGCGAGCTCGAGAAGATCGCCCTCGCGCTCCACCCCGACACGGCCGTCGGCGCGGCGGCGGTGCATGAGCTGGCGGCCTCGGACAGCGCGCCCCAGGTCTACGAGCTTGCGGACGCGCTGGTCGCAGGCGACCTGCGCGCGACTTTCTCACTCGCCGCGGAGCTCGAGTCCTACGGTGAGCGCCCCGGACGCCTGGTGTTCCCGATCGTCCGCCGGCTGCGCGAGGTCCACCGGGCCGCCGCCCTGCTCGAGACCGGGATGCCGGAGCAGCAGGTGAGCGAATCGCTCAAGGCGCCGCCCTGGCTGGCGAAGAAGACCGTCGCACGCGCAAAGAAGGCGGACCGCCAGATGCTGGAGAACGCACTGTGCGTGTTCGCGGATCTCGAGATCGAGATGCGCGGCGGGGCGGAGCTCCAGCTCGACGAGGACGCCGCCTTCTCGCTGGCGCTCGCCCGCGCGGCGGGATGATGGGAGCGCGGGAGGCGCGCGGCGGGCTGACGCGCCGCGCTCAGGCCCCGTGCGGCGACGTCGAGCCGCCGCCGTACGGGTACCACCACTCCTTCGGGGCGATCTTCGTCTCGATGTGGACGTGCTTCGTGTCCTGGAACGCCTCGAGCCCCTCCTGCCCGAGCTCGCGACCGAGGCCGGACTGCTTCATGCCCCCGAACGGGCCCGCGTCGTTGTCGGTGAGCGGATCGTTGATCCACACGGTCCCGGCCTTGATCTCGCGCATGCAGCGCACCGCGGTCTCGAGGTCGCGCGTGTAGACGTTCGCTCCGAGGCCGAAGCGGGTCGAGTTGGCGAGCTCGATGGCCTCGTCAAGGGAGTCGACCGGCACGATCGGCGCCACCGGGCCGAAGGTCTCCTCACGCAGAAGGTCGGTGTCGCCGGCCGCGCCGGTCACCACCGCGGGCGAGAAGTAGTAGCCGCGCTCCCGGCCCGCCCGGTCACCCCCCACCACCAGCTGTGCGCCCGCGGCGACGGCGCCCTCGACCTGGTCCTCCACCTTGGAGCGCTGGCGGGCGGACACCATCGGCCCGACGTCGGTGGCCTCGTCGAGCGGATCTCCCACCTGCAGCGTGCGCGTGTGGTCGACGAACGCCGCGACGAAGTCGTCGTAGACCTCGCGCGCGACGTAGAAGCGCTCCGCGGAGGTGCAGACCTGGCCGGCGTTCAGGTATGCAGCCCAGGCGCCGCCCTTCGCCGCCACCTCGACGTCGCCGGCTACGTCGGCGCAGACGATGAACGGGTCCTTGCCGCCCATCTCGAGGTTCATGTGCGCGACGCGCTCCGAGCACACGGCCGCCACGCGCTTGCCCGTCTCCACCGAGCCGGTGAACGCCACTCCGGCCACCCGCTCGTCGTGGATGATCGCCTCGCCGACGCTCCCGTCGCCGGCGACCGCGTTGAACGTGCCGGGCGGCAGATGGTCGAAGCACTCGGCCAGCATCAGCGTCGAGATCGGGGTCAGCTCGGACGGCTTTGCCACGACGGTGTTGCCCGCGGCAAGCGCCGGGGCGAGCTTCCAGGCGAGCAGGAGCAGCGGGTAGTTCCAGGGGACGATGCAAGCCCACACCCCGATCGGCTCCTTCACGACCAGCGCCAGCTGGGTCGATTCGATCGAGGGGATCACGCGCCCCGCGAAATTGCGGCCCATCTCCGCGTAGTAGTCGAACGCAGCGGCGGTCCAACTGACCTCGTCCGAGTTCTCGACGAGCGGCTTGCCGCCCTCGAGCGTCATCACCCGTGCCAGCTCGTCGGTCCGGCCCCGCATCCGCGTGGCCACCTCGTGCAGAAGCTCGGCGCGCTCGACGGCAGGCATGGGCGACCACTCCCGCGCGGCCTCGCCGGCCGCCCGGACGGCGGCATCGACCTGCTCGGGGGAGGGCGTGCCCACCTCCGCGATCGTCTCCTCGGTGGCCGGGTTCTCGACCGCGAGGGTTTCGCCGTCGCCGGCCACCTGCTCGCCGTTGATGAGCAGCCGGGTCTCCATTGCGGAGACCCTAATCGGGCGGGAACCGGCGGGCCAGGCCAGGCCTGGATCCAGGCCTAGGAGAGGCCGCTGCGGATGCGCGCCGCGCGGGCCTTCTTGCGCGACCCGCTGTTGCCATGAAGCGCCCCGGACTTCACGGCCTTGTCGATCCGCGAGGTCAGGCTGCGAAACTCGTCGTCCGCGCGTCCGGAGTCGCCGTCGCGGACGGCGTTCTCAAGCCGCCGGAACCAGGTCTTGACCTGCGATGTGCGCCGGCGATTCTCGAGCCGCTCGCGCTCCGCCCGGTGGATCCGCTTTTCTTGTGATCGGATGTTGGCCATAGACGAACCGACGCCGCGACCGGCAGTTCCGGCGCGGCGAAGGCCCAGTGTAGCGCGCGTCCGGTGAGCACCGACGCCCCCGAGCGGTCCGGGCACGCCGGCCGGCTCGCACGAAATACCGCGTTCTTCTCGTTCGCCACCGGGCTTTCGCGCGTGTTCGGCCTCGCCCGGGAGGTCGTGGCGGCGAGCTATTTCGGCGTCAGCGGCGCCATGTCCGCGTTCACGATCGCCTTCCAGGTGCCGAACCTGGTGCGCGCGCTGTTCGCGGACTCGGCTCTTCAGGGCGCCTTCGTCCCGGTCTTCACGGAGCTGCTGGAGAAGGGGGAGCGCAAGGAGGCGTTCCGGGTCGCCTCGTCGCTGTTCTTCCTCATCTGCCTGATCCTCGGCGCGCTCACGGCGCTGTTCGTGCTGCTAGCCGAGCCGCTGATGAGCCTGTTCGCGCCGGGCTTCGACGACCAGCCGGCCCTCAAGGACCTGACCGTCAACCTCGCGCGGCTCATGTTCCCGATCGTCATGCTGCTGGCGCTGTCAGGGCTCGTGGTCGGGATGCTCAACTCGTTCGAGCACTTCGCCGTGCCGGCGCTCGCTCCCGTCGCCTGGAACGCGGTGATCATCCTCACGCTCGTCGGACTCGTGCCGGTGCTGCCCGAGGACGACGAGATCTACGCCTACGCGATCGGTGTCCTCGCCGGCACGATCGTCCAGTTCCTGCTCCCGTTGCCCTGGCTGCGCGGGCGCGGCGGACACTTCACGCTGAGGCTCGACTGGCGCAACGAGCGCGTACGGCGCGTGCTCAAGCTCATGCTGCCGGTGACGATCGCGCTCGGTCTGATCAACCTGAGCCTCCTGATCAACTCGCTGTTCGGCACGCTCGTGTCCGACCAGGCGCCGGCGGCGATCGACAAGGCGTTTCGCATCTACCAGCTCCCGCAGGGCCTGTTCTCTATCTCGATCGCCACGATCCTGTTCCCGACACTGGCGCGCTTCGCGGCGCGCGGAGCGCGCGACGACATGCGCCGCACGATGGGGAACGGCGTGCGCCAGATCTGCCTGCTCCTGATCCCGAGCGCCGTGCTGATGGCAGTTCTGGCCGAGCCGATAACCCGGCTCGTCTACGAGCGCGGGGCCTTCGGCACCGAGGCGACGGACCTCACCTCGACGGCGATGTTCTGGTGGTCGCTGTCGCTGCCCTTCCAGGGCGTGAGCCTGCTGTTCTCGCGGACGTTCTTCTCGCTCCAGCGGCCCTGGGCAACCACGGCGCTCGCAGGGCTCAACCTCGTGGTCAACGCGGCGCTCGCCGCCCTGCTCTACGGGCCCTTCGAGATCGCCGGCATCGTGCTCGGCACGGTGGCGGGCACCGTGGTGATGTGCGTGGCGCAGGGCGCGATCCTGCGCCGCGACCTGGGTGGGCTCGAGGGGACGAAGCTGGTCTCGGCCGGCGTTCGGATGCTCGCGGCGGCCGCGCTGCTGGGGGCGGTGTCTTACGGGGTCTGGTACGGGCTCGACGAGGCGCTCGGCCGCGGGCTGCTGGCCCAGATCGTCTCGGTGCTGGCGGCGGTCGCGGCGGGTTTCGCGATCTACGCCGCGGTCGTCTGGGCGCTCCGCGTGCCCGAGGCGCACCAAATCGGCCGCCTCCTCGTTACACGCGGGCGCAGCGGGGGGTAAGAGGCGCCCATGCCGCCACAGGAGAGGATGGACGTCGACGAGCAGATCGAGTGCCTCAACCGCGCCCTGCGCCTACAGCACCGCTCGGTGCTCCACTACTCGCTCGTATCCGGCAGCGTTATCGGCCTCGAGTACCAGGCACACGCCGACAAGATGAAGGAGCACGCGCTCGCCGAGCTCGAGGACGCCACGCGCCTGGTGGAGAAGATCACGGCGCTGGGCGGCGAGCCGACGACGGACATCGCCCCGGTCAGCTTCACCACCGACGCCGCAGAGGCGATCGATCAGCTGATCGAGGCCGAGGGCGAGGTTCTCGAGGCGCTCCAGGCCGCCATCGAACCGACCGGTCGGGAGGCAGCCTCGGAGGCCGTGGAACACCGCCTCGAGCACATGATCATGCGAAAGCAGGAGCAGGTGGACTATCTGCTCCGCGCACGCCGACGCCCCTAGCGGTCCTCCCCCTCAACGGCTGCGATCGCGTCGGCGGCCGATGGGTAGACGTGCCCGTAGACCACCCGGCCATCGCGCACCCGCCATACCCAGCCGGTCGTGCCGCTCACCACCCGCGCGGGCGAGCGGGCGTTGACCTTGCCGGTCACGAGGATGGCGTCGCCGACCTGGCGGAACTCCCGCGGGGTCAGGACGAGCTCGTCCCAGACGTCGGCGACGTCACGGAAGTACTCGCGTATCCCCTCATGGCCCCTGTATGGCTCCGCCTTGCCGACGACCCCGCCGGTCACCGCCGTGAAGACCACGTCCGGGTCCACGAGGGCGAGGACGCCCTCGACGTCGCGAGCGGCAAACGCCACGAAGACCTCCCGCACGACTTCGATGTCCATCCTTCCCACAGACCCCCCGGCGGGGATTCTGCACGATGGGTGCAATTTCTGCACCATGGGTGCAATGGGCATACTCAGGCGGTCGTGCGTGCGCCCGCCGCGAACATCCGCAACTTCTCGATCATCGCCCATATCGACCATGGGAAGTCGACGCTGGCCGACCGCATCCTCGAGATCACCGGCGCCGTCGACGCGCGCGACCATCGTCCGCAGCTGCTCGACTCGATGGACCTGGAACGCGAGCGTGGCATCACGATCAAGGCCCAGGCCGTGCGCGTGGAGTACACCGCCGGCGACGGCCAGCTCTATCGGCTGCATCTGATCGACACACCCGGCCACGTGGACTTCACCTACGAGGTGTCGCGCTCGCTCGCCGCCTGTGACGGGGCGCTGCTGCTCGTCGACGCGTCCCAGGGGGTCGAGGCGCAGACGGTCGCGAACACCTACCTGGCGGTCGACTCCGGGCTCGAGCTGATCCCGGCGATGAACAAGATCGACCTGCCGGGCGCCGAGCCCGAGCGCGTGGCCGGCGAGATCGGCGAGCTGCTTGGCGAGGATCCGGACTCCGTGATCCGCCTCTCCGCCAAGACCGGCGAGGGCGTGACAGAGCTGCTCGACGCGCTGGTCGAGCGCATCCCGCCGCCCGAGGGCGACCTCGAGGCGCCTCCACGTGCGCTCATCTTCGACTCCGAGTTCGACCAGTACCGAGGCGTCGTGGCCTACGTGCGCGTGGTCGACGGGACCCTGCGAAAGAACGACGCCATCCTCGCGATGCAGGCCGGAACGCTGGCGGACATCGACGAGATCGGCTTCTTCGGGCCGGCCATGACGCCGGTGGACCAGCTGCGGGCGGGAGAGGTCGGTTATGTGATCACCGGGGTCAAGGACGTCTCGCAGCTGCGCGTGGGCGACACGCTCACCTCGCGGGCGGGCGCCGCGACGGAGCCGCTGCCCGGTTACCGCGAGATCAAGCCGATGGTCTTCTGCGGCCTGTTCACCGTCGAGACCAATCAGTTCCCGGAGCTGCGCGACGCGCTCGAGAAGCTCTCGCTGAACGATGCCGCGCTCACCTGGGAGCCGGAGACGAGCGAGGCGCTCGGCTTCGGCTTCCGCTGCGGCTTCCTCGGCCTCCTGCACATGGACATCGTGCGCGAGCGGCTCGAGCGCGAGTACGACCTCGAGCTGCTCGCGACCGCCCCGACCGTCGAATACGAGGTGCACCTGACCGACGGCACCGACGTGGTGGTGCACTCGCCCGCGGACATGCCGGACCGGGCCATCGTCGCGTCGATCGAGGAGCCCTACATCCGCGCGACGATCCTCTGCCCCAAGGAGTTCGTCGGTGCGGTCATGGAGCTCTGCCAGGAGCGCCGCGGGACGCACATCGACATGACCTTCCTCTCGCAGGAAAGGGTCCAGCTGCACTACGACCTGCCGCTCGCCGAGATCGTCCTGGACTTCTTCGATCAGCTGAAATCCCGCACCAAGGGCTACGCCTCGCTCGACTACGAGGTGCTCGGCATGCGCGAGGGGGACCTCGTGAAGCTCGACATCCTGCTGGCGGGCGACAAGGTCGACGCGCTCTCCATGATCGTCCACCGCGACAAGGCGTATCCGGCCGGTCGCGGCCTGGCCGAGCGCCTGCGCAAGCAGATCCCGCGCCAGCAGTTCGAGGTGGCGATCCAGGCCGCGATCGGCTCGAAGATCATCGCGCGCGAGTCGGTCGCGCCCGTGCGCAAGGACGTGATCGCCAAGTGCTACGGCGGCGACATCACCCGCAAGCGCAAGCTGCTCGAGAGGCAGAAGTCGGGCAAGAAGCGCATGAAGCAGGTCGGCCGCGTGGAGGTGCCGCAGGAGGCATTCCTCGCCGTGCTCGAGCTGTCGGGCGACGGCGACGGCAAGCGTTGATCGTCCTCGTCCACGCCGGCATCTGCGACGCCTCGATGTGGGACGGCTTCGAGCTGCCGGGGGCGGTGCGCCATGAGCTGCGCGGCTTCGGCGACACCCCGCTGCCGGAGTCCGGGGAGTTCTCTCACGCCGACGACCTCGAGGCGCGTCTCGGCGACGAGCCCTCCACGCTCGTTGGCGCGTCGTTCGGCGGCCAGGTCTGCCTCGAGGTCGCGGCGCGGCGGCCGGAGCTCGTGACCGAGCTGATCCTGCTCGACGCCCGCCTGCCTGACCACGCCTGGTCGGACGAGATCGTCGCCTTCGCGGAGGAGGAGGACCGCCTGTTCGAGGAGGGCGACCTCGACGCCGCCACGGAGCTGAACGTGCGCTTCTGGGCGACCGCGGTCGCCGAGCGAGTGCGTCCCATGCAGCGGCGCTCGTTCGAGCTGATGGTCAGCTCGGCGGCCGAGGACGTGCAGCCCGAGCGCATCGACCTCGCAGCGATCGAGGCGCGGACGCTGGTGGTCGTGGGCGAGCTCGACAAGGCGGACTTCCGCGCGATCGCCGAGCGACTCGCCGCCGAGATCCCGGACGCCGAGCTCGTGGTGATGGAGGGCGTGACGCATCTGCCCTCGCTCGAGCGCCCGGACGAGACCGCGCGGCTTGTGCGCGAGTTCCTCGCCCGCTAGCCTCGGCCGCGACGCCTCTGCTTCCGCAAGCTCGGACAGCTCTCGCGCAGCACCTCGCCGCCGGCTCGGCGCGCTGATTCCAACCAGCGTTCTCTCGCAACGAGCCGAAAGGAAGTACCCGAAGTGCGGAATCCAAATCCCTGCGCAGCCGGCCGAGCCGGCTGCTTCGGGCCTCAGCAGCCGGCCGACGACTGGTTCGTCGGCTTCCAGCAAGGACTGAAGGCGAAGTTCTGGCGAGCGGCCTCGGAGCCGTGGGCCGACGACGAGGCGGCCGCGATCGCCGCGATCCTCGACCTGCCCGCCGGCGCGCGAGTGCTGGACGCACCCTGCGGCGCCGGCCGCATCGCCGTGCGCCTCGCGGAGCGCGGACTCAAGGTCATGGGAATCGACATCTCCGCGCCGGAGGTGGAGGAGGCCCGGCGCGCCGCGGCGGAGCGCGGCGTCGACGCCCGCTTCGAGGTGCGCGACGTACGCGACGCGCCCGCCGACGACTTCGACGCCGTCGTGCTCTGGGGCAACAGCTTCGGCTACATGCCCCATGACGAGAACCGGGCCCACCTTGCGGCTTGCCGCCGCGCGCTGCGCGAGGGTGGGCGGCTCGTGCTCGACACCGCGACGGCCGCGGAGCTGATCTTCGGCCGGTTCAAGGAGGAGCTCGACTATGACCTCGGCGAGGTGCGCATGCGCGGCCGCCAGGTCTATGACAGCGCCCGTGGGCGGCTCCTCACGCAACTCGAGTTCTCGGCGCCCGGCGCCGAGCCGGAGACCAGCACCGTCGTCCACCACGTCCACACGGTCGCCGAGTTGGTGCGTCTGCTCGAGGCGGCCCGCTTCGAGGTGGAGGAGCTGCTCGGCGACCCGAGCGAGCGAGTTCCGTTCGAGCTCGGCTCGAGCCGCCTGGTGGTGGTGGCCAGAGCCGCATAGCCCGCTCCACAAGCCGGATTGCAGGATTTAGGGAAGTCTTAGACGGCGGTCGTAGGTTGGACGCCGTGAGCATCGAGGCCCTCAACCCGACCGCGCCCGATCCGACCGTCGACGCGCTTCAGCAGTTCCTGGACGGGATCGCCACGACGCCACTCCTGACGGCCGAGGAGGAGATCGCGCTGGCCAAGCGGATCGAGCGTGGCGACCTCGAGGCCAAGGACCACATGACGCGCGCGAACCTCCGGCTCGTGGTCTCGATCGCCAAGCGCTACCGCAACCAGGGACTGCCCTTCCTCGATCTCATCCAGGAGGGCACCGTCGGGCTCATTCGCGCGGTCGAGAAGTTCGACCACCGCAAGGGCTTCAAGTTCTCGACCTATGCCACTTGGTGGATCCGGCAGGCCATCTCGCGCGCCATCGCCGACAAGGCCCGGACCATCCGGATCCCGATCCACATCGACAACATCCTCAAGAAGCTCGACGGCGCCCAGCGCAAGCTCGAGGCGAACGGCGACCGCGACGCCACGATCGAGGAAATCGCGGAGCTCGCCGGCGTCGACGTCGAGGAGGCCGACGTGATCATGCGCGCGGCCCAGCAGCTGGTCTCGCTCGACAAGCCGGTCGGCGACGACGGCGACGCCGCCCTGTTCGGGGACCTGATCCCGGACGAGTCGACGGCATCGCCCTTCGAGGAGGCCGTCGAGCGCATGCGCGACGAGCGCCTCTACAGCGTTCTCGACAACCTGCCCTACCGCGACCGCCGCATCCTGGAGCTGCGCTACGGCCTCAACGGCGAGCCGGCCCAGACGCTCGACAAGGTCGCCCGGATCTTCAAGCTCACGCGCGAGCGCACCCGCCAGATCGAGGAGGCGGCGCTCCGCAAGCTCTCCACGCTGGCCGAGGCGCAGGCGCTCCGCGACGCGGCCTAGGGCCAGCCCCTATTCTCACGCGCCGTGGCGGTCAACCAAGCGGCGATCGGCAAGCAGTTCTCGCCTTTCGAGTATGAGGTGGGCAAGGAGAAGATCGGCGAGTACGCCCGGGCGGTGGGCGAGGACAACCCGGTCTACTTCGACCGTGAGCAGGCAAGGGCCGCCGGTTTCCGGGACGTGCCGGCGCCGCCGATGTTCGCCGTCGTCTACTCGTCCGGATCGGTGGCCCCCGCCATCTTCGACCCGGAGGTCGGGATCAACTTCGCGATGATGGTGCATGGCGGCCAGGAGTTCGTCTGGGGCGAGCCCGTCTGTGCCGGCGATCGGATCACCACCGAGACGAGCGTCAAGGACATCTCGGAGAAGGGCGGGATGGGCTTCTACGTGTTCGAGTCCGTGTCTCGCAACCAGGAGGGCCAGGAGGTAGTGCGCGGGACCTGGACGAACATCGTCAGAGGAGTCTCGTGAACGTCGAGCTGAGGGTCACGCCCGACAAGTACCTGCCGCACCGCTACGCGGGCGCGAGCGGAGACTTCAACCCGATCCACATCGATGTCGAGTTCGCCAAGTCGGTCGGCTTGCCGCAGAACATCCTGCACGGGCTGTATTCGATGGCCCAGGTGGCGCGTGCCTGCACCAACGCGGCCGGGGGCGACCCACGCAGCCTGCGGCGCCTGTCCGTGCAGTTCCGCGGCATGGGCCTGCCGGAGCAGGAGATCGTGGTCACGGGCTCGGTCAAGGACGAGGGCGACGGGCGCGTGGTCGTGGCGGCAGAGGCGGTGCAGGGCAACAACCGGATCATCCGGAACGCCGAGGCCGAGCTCGACACTTCCCGCTAGCCCGGGACGGGCGCACTGCGGGCTGCCATATTTTTGGCGTGGACATTTCGCCCCGCCAGAGCTTCATCCTGCGAAAGGTGGTCGAATCGCACGTCGAGCTCGACCAGCCCGTGGGATCGAAGTGGCTCGCCGAGCTCGACGAGATCCCCTGGGGGCCGTCGACTGTGCGCGCGGAGCTGGCGCGGCTCGAGGAGGCGGGGCTGCTCGAGCATCCGCATACCTCGGCGGGACGGGTGCCGACCGACCGGGGCTATCGCCTCTACGTGGACGAGATCATCGGCGAGGGCCAGCTTCCGGTCCCGCGCAAGCCGCTCGAGCTCACCACCATGCGCCGCGAGCTGGACGAGGCCATGCGGGCCACCTCCGAGCAACTGTCGCAAGTGACGAACCTGCTTGCGCTGGTCACGGCGCCCCGGCCGGAGGCCGCTACCGTCCGCCGCGTCGAGGTGCTGCTGCTGCAGCCGCAGGTGGCGATGGTGGTGGTGATCACCTCGACGGGGGGTGTGACAAAGCGCGTGATCTCCTACGACGAACCGGTCGACGCCGGCCTCGTGGATTGGGCGGTCAGCTATCTCAACGAGGCGGTGGGCGGCCTCGACGTGGGATCGCGCATGCTCCAGATGCGTCTGACCGAGCCGGAGCTCAGCCCGCGCGAGCGGGGCTTCCTCAACACGCTCTCGTCCGCCTTCACGGAGCTCGAGGACAGCGCCGGCAACACGGTTTACATGGACGGGGCGGCGCGGCTGCTCACGCGAGCACCGCTTCCAGGAGGTCTCCCAGCTCGGCGCGCTCATGGAGGTGCTGGAGCACCGCCGCGCGCTGCTCGGGGTGCTTCGCGACTCGCTCCTCGAGCCGAGCGTCTACCTGCGAATCGGCAGCGAGAACCCGACTCCGGAGATGCGCTCGCTCAGCCTCGTCGCGGCCAACTACGGGCTGGCCCGCCGCAACCTCGGCGCGGTGTCGGTGATCGGCCCGATGCGGATGGACTACCGGCAGGCGATCATCTCGGTGCGCCAGGCCGCGCGTGAGCTGTCCCGCTTCGTGGCGGAGGTGTACGACGAGTGAGGCGGGACCCGTATGAGGTCCTCGGCGTGGCCCGCGACGCCGACGACTCGGAGATCAAGAGGACTTTCCGGCGGCTGGCACGCGAGCTGCACCCGGACGTCAACCGCCACGACCCGGAGGCCGAGGAGAAGTTCAAGGAGGCCGCCGAGGCGTACGAGATCCTCTCGGACGCCGAGCGCCGGACGACCTACGACCGCTACGGCTTCGAGGGCCTCGACTCGCGCGGCTTCGCCTCGCAGGCGCACGGCTTCGGCTCGTTCGCGGACATCTTCGACGCGTTCTTCGGAGGCGACCCCTTCGGCGGTTCGTTCGGCCGCGGGGCGGGGCGCGTCCAGGGAGGAGACCTGGCGGTGGAGGTCGAGATCTCGCTCGACGAGGCCGCACGCGGGGTGCAGGTCGATGTGGCCTACGACCTCGTGGACGTGTGCGAACACTGCCGCGGCAACGGGGCGGAGCCCGGCACGCCTATCGAGACCTGCGAGCGCTGTGGCGGGGCAGGCAGGCTCCGGGCCGTCACGCGCACGGCCTTCGGGCAGCTCGTCCGTGAGCAGGCGTGCGACGTCTGCGGGGGCGAGGGCAAGGTGCCGTCGCAGCCCTGCGCGCAGTGCCAGGGCCAGGGGCGCCGGGCGATCCGCAAGTCGCTCCAGGTTGACGTCCCGGCGGGGATCGCGGACGAGCAGCGCATCCGGCTCAGCGGCCGCGGCCACGCGGGCGAGCGCGGGGGCCCGCCCGGCGATCTGTACGTGCTCGTGCGCGTGGCGCAGGACGAGCGCTTTCTGCGCGACGGCAGCGATCTCGTGACGGTCGTAGACGTCCCGGCCCCGGCGGCCGCGCTCGGCACGACCGTAAGCGTGCCGACGCTCGACGGGGACGAGGAGGTCGAGGTGGCGGCGGGCACGCAGCCGGGCGCCGTCGTGACCCTGCGGGGGCGCGGCATGCCCACCATCGGCCGGGGCCGCCGCGGCGACCAACGGGTTGTCCTGAACGTGGTGATCCCGCGCAACCTGACCCCGCGTCAACGTGAGCTGCTCGAGGAGCTGCGCTCGTCGATCACCGAGCACAACCTCGAAGAGGCCGACGAGTCCCTGCTCTCGAAGGTGAGGCGAGCCTTCCGCTGATCCGCCTCGCGATCCGCACTCCCGCGGCCGAGGCCGAGCGGGTGCTGGCGGCCCTGCTCGAGCTGGCGCCCGCGGGCTTCGAGCAGGTTGACGGGGACGGTTGGGTCGAGTTCGCGCTCTACGGCGCGCCGGGGGAGCTGCCCTCGTTCCCGCGCGGCCCAGCGGAGCTGGGCGGCGTCCGCGTGACCGTGGCCGGCACCGAGCTGGCCGACGACTGGGCGGAGCGCTGGCGCGAGTTCCACGAGCCGGTGCTGGTGGGCGACCGCGTCTGGGTCCGCCCGCCCTGGGCGGAGCCACGGCCCGGCGCGATCGACCTCGTTATCGACCCGGCCCAGGCCTTCGGCACCGGCGCCCATCCGACGACGCGGCTGAGCCTCGAGTTGCTGCTCGGCCTGGAGCCGCGCGGTCCGCTTGCGGATCTCGGCTGCGGCTCCGGCGTCCTCGCAATCGCCGCCGCGCGGCTCGGCTTCGGGCCGGTCGTCGGCGGTCGACAACGATCCCGCGGCGGTCGAGGCGACGCTCGCAAACGCGCGGGCCAACGGGGTGGAGCTCGCGCGTGTCGAACGCCTCGACCTCCGTGACGCACCCGTGCCGGCAGCCCCGACCGTCACCGCCAACCTCGTGCGCCCACTTCTGCTGCGGCTCGCCCAGCGGGTAGTCGAGAGCCCGGAGACGATGGTCGTCTCCGGGCTGCTCGAGGGTGAGGAGGATCAGGCGGCGGCGGCGTTCGCGCCAATGCGCGAACACCGTCGCCTGCGACTACAGGGGTGGAGCGCCCTGCTGTTGAAACGGCCCTGAGACTGCCCCCAGTCGTCAGGACCTGCCGGGAGTACTCCGCCTTAGCAGTCAGGAGCTCTATCGGCGGCGCTGCTTCCCTGCTGCGTAGAACATCCGTCGAGATACGCTGCCGGCCATGCGCCTCGTCGACCTCTCGGCGCCCATTCGCCAGAGCCCGCCCGAGACCCCGGCGCCGTTCCGTACCGACATCGAGTTCTCGGGTCACGCGGAGGGCGCCGCCCAGATCGAGGCGATGCTCGGCGTGCCGGCCCGGCTCCTGCGCGACGGGGAGGGCTGGGCGACCGAGACGTTCACCCGTTTCGGCACCCACAACTCGACGCACGTCGACGCGCCCTGGCACTACAACTCGCGCATCGGGGGAGCCCCGGCGGCGACGATCGACGAGCTGCCGCTCGAATGGTTCTTCGGCCCGGGCGTGGTGCTCGACATGACCGCCAAGCAGGACGGCGAGCAGGTCGACGTGGCGGACGTCGAGACAGAGCTCGATCGCATCGGCCACGTGCTCGGCGAGCGCGACATCGTCCTCGTCCGAACAGGCCGCGACGCCAGGCTGGAGGACGCCGCGTACGTCGCGCTCGGGCCGAGCATGACCGAGGGCGCGACCCGCTGGCTCTACGAGCACGGGGTGAGGGTGATGGGCATCGACGCCTGGGGCTGGGACGGCCCGCTTCACCGGCAGTCCCACGACGCGCTCGAGCGCGACGAGCCCGGGATCTTCTGGGCCGCCCACCAAGCCGATCTTCCCTACTCCCAGATCGAGCGCCTCGCCAACCTCGCCGAGCTGCCGCCGAGCGGCTTCCAGGTGGCCTGCTTCCCGCTGCCGATCGTGGGCGCCAGCGCCGCGCCGGCGCGCGTGGTCGCCCTCTTGCCCGAGTGACGACTCCTCATGCGGAGCATTCTCGCGGCGGTGTGAGCGTCGCGATCCCCCAGCCCACCTACACTCTCTGAGGGTGTCCCTGCTCGAGCAGGTCAAGGACGACGTGAAGAGCGCCCTCAAGGCGGGCGAGAAGGATCGCGTGCATGCGCTCCGCCTGATCGCCAACGAGCTCGAGAAGTCCGCCAAGGAGAACGGCGCCGACGACGTCGAAGTGCTCCAGCGCGAGCGCAAGCGCCGGCTCGAGGCCGCCGAGGCCTATCGTGACGGCGGCCGGACTGACCTCGCGGAGGCCGAGGAGCGCGAGGCTGAGATCATCACGTCCTACATGCCCGCGCAGCTCTCGGACGACGAGCTCGGAGCCATCGTCGGCGACGCCGTGGCGGAGTCCGGTGCCTCCTCGCCGCAGGAGATGGGCAAGGTGATGGCCCTCGTGATGCCGAAGGTCAAGGGACGCGCGGACGGCAAGCGGGTGAGCGCCGCGGTGAAGGAGAAGCTG
The DNA here is from genome assembly GCA_963751835.1 of uncultured Thermoleophilaceae bacterium. GTDB lineage: Bacteria > Actinomycetota > Thermoleophilia > Solirubrobacterales > Thermoleophilaceae > JACVRW01. The sequence continues at coordinate 97,335 of CAVVWD010000019.1, forward strand.
ACGCCGTAGTGCGCATCCAGCTCGAGCTCCCCAACGAGGTGGCCGCCGAGCTCGCGGGCCCGGGCGACCTGGTGATGAAGACGCTCGAGGAGCATCTCGACTGCGAGGTGTTCCTGCGCGGCAACGTGCTCACCCTCGACGGTGACCAGGACGACGTGACCATGGGCCGCACGGTCGTGCGCGAGCTGTCCGACCTGGTGCGCCAGGGGCACGAGATCGCCCCGGGGACGATCGAGGCGATCGCCGGCGCGCTCGACCGCCACGAGTCGCCGAGCCGGATCCTCGAGGACGTTGTTTGGCGCCACCGCGGCGTGAAGGTGGCGCCGAAGACGGTCAACCAGAAGCGCTACGTCGACGCGATCCGGAACTCGACGATCACCGTCGGCATCGGCCCGGCCGGGACCGGCAAGTCGTTCCTCGCCGTGGCGATGGCCGTGGCGGCGCTCTCACGCCGCGAGGTCAACCGCATCGTCCTGACCCGGCCCGCTGTCGAGGCGGGCGAGCGGCTCGGCTTCCTACCCGGTGACATCGCCGCCAAGGTCGATCCCTACCTGCGGCCGCTCTTCGACGCGCTCTACGACATGCTCGAGCCCGAGCGCGTAAACCAGCATCTCGAGCGCGGCGTGATCGAGGTGGCGCCGCTGGCATTCATGCGCGGCCGCGCGCAACCGGTCGAGCGCCTTGTCCTCACTCCGCGCGGGTTCGAGCAGATCGGCTCGTTGCGAGTCGGCGACCTCGTCACCGGCTCCGACGGTCAGCCCACTCCGGTGCTCGGGGTCTTTCCGCAGGGTCGCAGAGAGGTATTCCGCGTGCGCGCCCAGGACGGCGCGAGCACTGTGTGCTGCGGCGAACATCTCTGGTTCGTCACGACACCCGACGACCGCAAGCACGGCAAGCCCGGTCGCGTTCTCCAGACGAAGGACATGGTCGGTCGCCTCCGGCGTCACCACCAGCGTCGCTTCGAGCTCCCGCTCGCCTCGCCCGTCGAGATGGAGCCGTCTGAGGTCCCGATGGACCCGTACGCGCTTGGACTACTGCTCGGCGACGGCTGCCTGACCACGAAGACCACGCCCAGCTTCACGACCGCCGATCCCGAGTTGGCAACCGCCCTCGAGGCGGCTCTTCCCAGGATCGAGCTGCGACGCAAGGGCCCGGTCGACTACATCCTGCGTCATATCGACGGCCACCGGGGCGGCGTTATCGTCTCCAATCCGGTCACCGTCGTGCTCCGCAAGCTCGGCCTGGCCGGCGTGCGCTCGCACTCGAAGTTCATCCCGACGGAATATCTCTACAACTCGACCGACATTCGCCTGGGCGTTTTGCAGGGGCTGCTCGACGCCGACGGTGGTCCCGTCACTCAGCAGGGACGAAGCTGCCGTATTCAGTACTCGACCTGCTCGAAGAGGCTTGCCAGCGATGTGGTGTTCTTGGTGCGCTCACTCGGAGGGGTCGCGTATCGCGGGCGGAGGGCAGCTAAGGGGCGGCCACCGGGACGTGCGAGGGGCCGTCCAGTCCACCATCGCCACGACGCATTCATCCTGGACATCCGGCTACCGGCTGGAATCGAGCCATTCCGGCTCGGCCGCAAGCGCGACCTCTACAACAAGCACGGCGGCGGCCGGCCAATGCGATTCGTGGAGAGCATCGAGCCGATGGGTGAAGCGGAAACGGTCTGCATCCAAGTGGCAGCGGAGGATTCTCTGTACGTGACCGATGACTTCCTCGTCACGCACAACACCCTGAACGACAGCTTCATCATCCTCGACGAGGCCCAGAACACGAGCCCGGAGCAGATCAAGATGTTCCTCACCCGGCTCGGGTTCAACTCGAAGATGGTTGTGACGGGCGACATCACCCAGATCGACCTGCCGAAGGACCAGCGCTCGGGACTCGTGATCATCGGCGAGATCCTCGACCGGGTCGAGGGCATCGAGTTCGTGCGCTTCGGCGGCGAGGACGTGGTGCGCCACAAGCTGGTGCAGCGGATCGTGGCCGCGTACAACGAGTACGCCGAGCAGCAGGCGCCCGCGCTGCGCGAGGCCAGGCGGCAGCAGGGCTGATCGAGCTCGAGCTGATCGGTGCTCCGGAGCTGCTTCGCCGGCCCGCCCTCGCCGCGCTCGCCGCGGCCGGAGTCGAGGAGGGGCATCTCGCCATCGCGCTCGTCGACGAGGAGCGGATCCGCACGCTCAACCGCGAGCACCGTGGGATCGACCGGCCCACCGACGTTCTGTCGTTTCCGGTCGACGAGAGCGGGCTCTCCGCCGGGCCGCGCGAGCTTGGCGACGTCGTTATCTGCCCCGAGCACACTCGCGACCTCGCCGAGGCGGTCGTGCACGGGGTGCTCCACCTCTGCGGATACGACCACGAGGCCGATGAGGGCGAGATGCTCGCCCTGCAGGACCGTGTCACGGAGAGCCTGTGACCCGCTCGGGTTTCGTCGCGCTCGCGGGCCGGCCGAACGCCGGCAAGTCCACGCTCGTCAACCGGATCGTCGGGGGCAAGGTCGCGATCGTCTCCGACAAGCCGCAGACCACCCGCCGTGAGATCCGCGGCATCGCCAGCGCTGAGGACTGGCAGATGGTGCTCGTCGACCTTCCGGGCGTGCAGCGCCCGCTCGACCCACTCACCGAGCGCATGCAGCGGCGGGTCGAGCGCTCGCTGGCAGAGGCCGACGCCATCCTCTTCCTGCTGAACGGCGAGCAGGAGATCGGCCCGGGTGACCGCTTCATCGCCCGGGCTATCCGGAGCGTGGGCCTGCCCTGCGTTACGGCGCTCAACAAGGTCGACCGGCTCGACCGGGCGCGCACCGCGGCCGCGCTCGAGGCAGCCGCCCGCCTGGAGGTTCAGGGCGAGCTGTTCCCGGTGAGCGCGCTCGACGGCGCCGGCGTGGAGGAGCTCGTTACCCATCTCGTCGAGCTCCTCCCGGAGGGTCCGTTCCTCTACCCGCCGGAGGAGAAGAGCGACCTCTCGGTCGAGGTCCGGATCGCCGAGCTCGTGCGCGAACAGGTGCTGCTGCGCACGCGTGAGGAGGTGCCGCACTCGGTCGAGGTCGAGGTCGACGAGCTCGAGGAACGCGAGGACGGGTTGCTCGTGGTGCGCGCCCGCGTGTGGGCGGAGACCGAGTCCCAGAAGGGCATCCTGGTGGGTAGCGGAGGCCGGATGGTCCGGGCGGTCGGGACCGCTGCGCGCAAGGAGATCGAGCGGATGCTCGGCCGCCGCGTCCACCTCGACCTGAACGTCCGCGTGCGCAAGGGCTGGCGTCGCGACGAGGGACTTCTCGACCGGCTGGGAATCGAGTGAGCGCCTCGGCCGCGCAGCCGCCACCCGCGCCGGCCTCCGCCGAGCTTGCGCAGATACTGCACTTCCTGCGGGCCACCGAGGAGGCCGTCTGCGACAGCGTGCAGCCGACAGCGCACGGCGCGGCGATGCTGACCCCGAGCCTGCCGCTCGTCTGGCAGCTCAACTCGATCCACGTTGACGACGAGAACGCTCGCGTCGAGGCCCTCGTCCGCGAGGCTGAGGAGGTGCAGGGCGCGTTCTCGCACCGCAAGCTCGTGGTGCACGACGAGGCGCTCGGAGCCCGGTTGGCGCCGCGGCTCGAGGCGATGGGCTGGAACATGTTCCGCCTGCTCGTGATGGTGCAGCGGCGGCCGGCCGAGCGGCGGGTGCCGCCCGGCGCCGGGGGCGAGATTTCGCGCGCCGAGGGGGCTGCCGCGCTCGCCGCCTTCCGGCGCGAGCAGCCGTTCGGCTGGCAGGAGGAGGCCGTGCGACAGCTCGGAGCGATGGACGAGCGCTACGGGGGCGCGCTCGAGGCGCATGACTTCGGCTCGCCGCCCGGGGAGCCCGCCTGCGCCTGTCGCCTCTACTCCGACGGCGAGCTCGCGCAGATCGACGAGGTCGGCACCGTCGAGGCGCGCCGCCGCCGCGGTCATGCGAGCGCGGCCGTGCTGGCCGCAAGCGGCCACGCCGCGGCGGTCGGCCGGCGGCCCATCTTCCTGCTCACGGACGCGAACGACTGGCCCCAGCAGCTCTACCGGAGGCTCGGGTTCGACGCGATCGGGTCGGTGCACGAGTTCCTGAAGCTGCCGTTGAGCAGCGCCCGGCCATAATCAGGCGGTGGAGCTGTTTCCCTGCATAGTCCAGGACTCGCGCACCGGCGAGGTCCTGACACTGGCGTACGTGAACGAGGAGTCGCTCGCGCGCACACGCGAGACCGGCGAGATGTGGTTCTGGTCGCGCTCGCGCGACGAGCTCTGGCGCAAGGGTGCGACCTCCGGCAACGTCCAGAAGCTCCGCGCGCTTCGCTACGACTGCGACGCGGACGCGTGGATCGCCCTCGTCGATCCGGCCGGCCCGGCCTGCCACACCGGCGAGCGCACCTGCTTCCACCGCGGCGAGATGGAGCTGCAGCCCGCCGAGGCGCTGCCGGCGCTCGAGCGCACGATCGCCGAGCGGCGCTCCGCCGACCCCGAGCGGAGCTATACCGCCAAGCTCCTCGCCGACCCCGAGCTGCTGCGTGCCAAGGTGGAGGAGGAGGCCGAGGAGGTGGCCCGCGCCGCCCGCGATGAGCCGGACGAGCGCGTGGCCGAGGAGGCCGCGGACGTGCTCTACCACCTGACCGTCCTGCTGGCCTCGCGCGGCCTGTCGCTGGCCGATGCCTACGAGGTGCTGGGTGAGCGTCGCCGTTGATCTCGAGCTGACCCCGTCGCTCGACGAGGTGCGCCGGCTGGCGCGCGGGCACACGCTCGTGCCGCTTCGGCACACGTTCATCGCCGACTGCGAGACGCCGGTCTCGGCGTATCTGAAGCTGCGCGGCGACGGGCCGTCATTCCTGCTCGAATCGGCCGAGCAGGGACAGCGGGTTGGGCGCTGGTCTTTCCTCGGGTTCCGCCCGCGCACGGTCATCCGGATGGGGCGCGGCGAGCAGGAGGATCCATACTCGCTCGTGACCGAGGCGCTCGAGCGTGATCGGATCGCCCAGCTCGACGGGCTGCCGCCGTTCGCGGGCGGCGCGGTCGGCATGTTCGGCTATGACCTGGTGCGGACCTTCGAGCCGACCGTCGGCGCGCCGAACCGCGACGAGACCGGCGTGCCGGAGCTGGCGGTGATGGTCACCGATGTCCTCCTTGCGTTCGACCACCTGCGTCACGAGCTGACCGTGTTGGCGAACGTGGCGACGGGGGGCGATGTCGAGCGGGCATACGAGGAAGCCGCGGCAGCGATCTCCGAGGTGCGCGAGCGCTTGCGCGAGCCGGTGCCGGTGGCGGCCAGGGGCCGCCGTGAGCCGCCGGAGTTCTTCGCGAACCTGGGCCCGGGCGGCTACGCCGCGGCGGTCGAGAAGGCGAAGGAGTACATCCGCGCGGGCGACGTCTATCAGGTGGTCCCGAGCCAGCGTTGGACCGCGAACTGCCCGGTGGACGCGTTCTCGATCTACCGCGGCCTGAGGGCGATCAACCCGAGCCCCTACATGTACTTCCTCGACTTCGAGGACTTCGAGATCGTGGGGGCCTCGCCCGAATCGCTCGTAAAGGTCACCGGCAGGCACGTGGAGCAGCGCCCGATCGCCGGCACGCGGCCGCGTGCGGGCTCGACCGAGGAGGACGTGCGCCGCGCGCGCGAGCTGCTCGCCGATGCCAAGGAGCGGGCGGAGCACGTGATGCTGGTGGACCTCGGCCGCAACGACCTCGGCCGGGTCTGCGAGTACGGCAGCGTGCAGGTCGACGAGCTGATGGCGATCGAGACCTACTCGCACCTGATGCACATCGTCTCCGCCGTCTCGGGCAGGCTGCGCGAGGGCATCTCGCCGATGGACGCGCTGCGTGCCTCGCTGCCGGCGGGCACGCTGTCGGGCGCGCCGAAGATCCGGGCGATGCAGATCATCGACGAGCTCGAGCCGACGAAGCGCGGGCCGTACGGCGGTGCGGTGGGCTACCTGTCCTACACGGGCGAGCTCGACACCTGCATCTACATCCGCTCCGCACTAATCAAGGATGGCCGCGTGCACGTGCAGGCGGGTGGCGGGATCGTGGCCGACTCGGAGCCCGACTATGAGGTGCGCGAGATCGAGGCGAAAGCGGGAGCGGTGATGGACGCGATTCGGCTGGCGTGCGAGCAGGGAGACTGGGCTTGAGAATTCTCGTGGTCGACAACTACGACTCGTTCACCTACAACCTTGTCCAGTACCTGGGCGAGCTCGGGGCCGAGGTCGACGTCGTACGCAACGACGTCCCGGAGCTGCTCGAGCGGGAGCCGGACCGGGTGATCGTCTCGCCGGGGCCGTGCACGCCGGAGGAGGCCGGCCTGTCCAAGCGCGCGACGCGCCACTACGCGGAGGCGGGCGTTCCGGTGCTGGGCGTGTGCCTCGGCCACCAGGCGCTGGCCGCCGAGTTCGGCGGCACGGTCGTGCGCGGCGAGCCCGTGCACGGCAAGACGGCCGAGGCCGAGCACGACGGCAGGACCATCTACGAGGGCCTCGAATCACCGCTCGTGGTCGGTCGCTACCACTCGCTGGTCGTGCGCCCGGAAGCCCTCCCGGACGAGCTCGAGGTCTCCGCCCGGGCGGGCGACGTGATCATGGGGCTGCGCCACCGCGAGCTGCCGCTCGAAGGGGTCCAGTTCCATCCCGAGTCCGTGCTCACGCCGCACGGCAAAGAGCTGCTTCGCAACTTCCTGAGATGGAAAGGGCTCGCACGCACCGCGTGCTCGCCGTCCAGCTGACCCGGTGCCCAACTCCGTTCTCACAGACGCCATCGACCGGTTGGCCGGGGGCGATGACCTGTCCGCCGGCGAGGCTGAGCGCGTGCTCGCCGAGGTGATGGAGGGCAACGCCTCCGAGGCGCAGACGGCCGCGTTCCTCATCGCCCTGCGCACCAAGGGCGAGACCGTTCACGAGATCGCCGGGCTGGCGAGCGCCATGCGCTCGTTCGCGCTGCGCGTGGACGCCGGCGACGACCTCGTCGACACCGCCGGCACAGGCGGCGGCCGCCCCACCTTCAACGTCTCGACGACGGCCGCCTTCATCGCGGCGGGCGGCGGGTGCCGAGTGGCGAAGCACGGCAACCGCTCAGCCACGAGCCAGTGCGGGTCGGCCGACGTGCTGGAGGCGCTCGGCGCCCGCATCGACCTCGACCCCGACGACGTTGCGGCCTGCATCGACGGCGTCGGGTTCGGCTTCATGTTCGCGCCGAGGCACCACGCGGCGATGAAGCACGTGGTGCCCGTGCGCAAGGAGCTCGGGGTTCGGACGATCTTCAACCTGCTCGGGCCGCTGACGAATCCGGCGGGCGCGAAGCGCCAGGTGATCGGCGTCTCGGACCCGGGCAAGCTCGAGACGATGGCCGCCGCGCTCGGTGAACTCGGGACCGAAAGGGCCCTGGTAGTGTCGAGCGCCGATGGTCTCGACGAGTTCTCGGTCTCCGGCGCGACCCACGTTGTCGAGTTGAGGGACGGCCGGCTCGAGACATACGACGTGACTTCGACCGAGGTCGGACTCGACCCGGTGCCCGACGGCTCCGTGCGCGCCGGCAGCCCCGACGAGAACGCGCGGGTGCTGCGCGGCGTGCTCGACGGCGAGCCCGGGCCGGAGCGCGCGCTCGCGGTGTTGAACGCGGCCGCCGCGATCCAGGTGGCCGGCCGGGCCGAGTCGCTCGCGGAGGGCGTGACGAGGGCTGAGCAGGCGATCGACTCGGGTGCAGCGGCGGATGTGCTCGGCCGCTGGGTGGAGGCCACGCGGGCATGAGCCCGCGCCTCGACGAGTTGGTCGATGCGACCCGCCACGCGCTCGCCGTGCGCAAGCGCGAGCAGCCGCTGTCACAGCTCGAGGGCCAGATCGACGTCGGTCGCGAGGGGCGCCCGTTCGCCGAGGCGCTGATGCGGCCCGGCACCTCCCTGGTCGCCGAGCACAAGCGCCGATCGCCGTCGGCCGGCACGATCCGCGAAGGGGCGAGCTGCACCGAGATCGTGCGCGCCTACGAGCGTGGCGGCGCCGCGGCGCTCTCGATCCTGACCGAGGAGGCTCACTTCGGCGGCTCGCTCGCGGACCTGCGCGAGGCGCGCGCGGCCTGTGACCTTCCGATCCTCCGCAAGGACTTCACGATCGACCCGTACCAGCTCTACGAGGCCAAGGCGGCCGGCGCCGACGCCGTGCTGCTGGTCGTGGGCTCCCTGGACGATCGCGAGCTGGCCGAGCTGTGGTCGCTCGCGAACGAGATCGACCTCGACGCGATCGTCGAGATCCACGACGACGAGGAGCTCGAGCGCGCGCTCGCGGTCGACTGCGACGTGATCGGGATCAACAACCGCGATCTCGAGGATTTCAGTGTCGACATCGACCGCACCTTCGACCTGCTGTCCGACGTGCCCGCCGGCAAGGTCGTGGTATCGGAATCCGGCATCCACGAGCGCTGGCAGATCGAGGAGCTGGAGCAGGTCGGGGTCGATGCCGTGCTGATCGGGGAGGCGCTGATGCGCGCCCCGGACCCGGAGGCGGCGGTGCGCGAGCTCACGCGTTCGGAGGAACCGACCCAGGCTTAGCCTGGATCCACCGATCCTGACGGCGGTTGCCCACCGGAATGCCTTCGCCATCCGCCACCGGCTCACTCGCGAGGGTTCACCCTCGCTCCGTTCGCCGGCGGCGCCTGGCTCGGCCTCCGGCGCGCAACCGCTCGCCAGTCCCGGTGGATCCAGGCTTAGGGCGACCCTGGCGCGGGAACGTATGGGCCGGATGAGCCGTACCCCTACCATGGTGCTGCATGGCCACCGTGCCTGACCTCGACCCGCCTCAGGTAGCGGAGCTCGGCGCCCGGCTGCGCGACAACATCGCGCGTGCCGTAAAGGCGCCCGAGCGCGTGCTGAGGGACGTGCTCGTGGCCCTGTTCGCCGAGGGCCACGTGTTGATCGAGGACTACCCCGGCGTCGGGAAAACCGCGCTCGCGCGGGCGCTCGCCCGCTCGATCGACGCCGAGTACGCCCGCGTCCAGTGCACGGCCGACCTGCTGCCGGCGGACGTGGTCGGCACGAACGTCTACAACCAGCGCGAGAACCGCTTCGAGTTCCGGCCCGGCCCGGTGTTCGCGAACGTCGTGCTCGTGGACGAGGTCAACCGTGCCTCGCCCAAGACCCAATCCGGCCTGCTCGAGTGCATGCAGGAGCGCCACGTGACCGTGGACAAGCACACTCACGAGATCGCGCGGCCCTTCATCGTCGTGGCCACCCAGAACCCGATCGAGTACGAGGGCACGTACCCGCTGCCCGAGGCCCAGCTCGACCGCTTCATGGTGCGGGTGTCGCTCGGCTATCCATCCGCGGACCAGGAGTCGTCGATGCTGCTCGACCACGCCGAGAGCGACCGCGTGCTCGACCTCGGCCCGGTCGCGGACGTCGGGGACGTGCTCGCCGGGCAGGCGGCGGCCGGGGCCGTGCACGGCAGTGACGCGCTGCGGCGTTACGTGGTCTCGATTCTCGACGCCACCCGCGCCGACCCGCGCGTGGAGCTGGGGGCGAGCCCGCGCGCCGGCCTGATGCTGTTCCGCGCGGCCAAGGCCTACGCGGCGCTCGACGCCCGAGACCATGCGCTGCCCGACGACGTCCAGAAGCTTGCGGGCGCTGTCCTGACCCACCGCTTGCTGCTCTCTCCCGGATCGACCGGCGACGAGCGGGCGGCCGTCGTCCGCGACGCCCTGGAGCGGGTACCGGCGCTCTGATCACGATGCTCCGACCGGTCGTCACGGCGCTGCTCGGAGTGGCGCTGTGCCTGGCCGGGGCGACGTTCGACTCTGCCTCGCTGTACGTGCCCGGCGTCGGCCTCCTGGCGCTCGCTGTCGGAGCTGTGGGCTGGGTGCTGCTCGCCGCGCAAGGCGCCACCATCACCCGCACGCCCGGCCCGCACACGGTTGTCGAGGAGGAGCCCTACCCGCTGCGCATCGAGGTCCGGAGCGGGCTCGCCCCGCCTCCCGGTGGGGAGTTACTCGAGCCGCTGCTCGGCTGGCCGGTCCCGATCGCGGGCCGCTGGTCGCGCCGGCTCCGGATCAACGTCCGGTTCGCACGCCGCGGGCGCCGCCTGCTGGAGCCGGCCATCCTCGTCATCCGCGACCCGCTACGGCTATTCAGCCGTGAGCTGACTGCCACCGGCGGCGAGGAGGTGCTGATCCTGCCGCGCGTCGAGCCCGTCCTTGCACCGGGCAGCGGCGGCGCCGGCGCGGGCGCAAGGGGCGGGCTCGGGGCCGCTCCCGGGCTGTCCGGCCGGCGCCTCGACGCCTCGATCGCGGAGCTCGAGATCGACGGCCTGCGGCCCTACAGGGACGGCGCGCCCGCGTCGCGCATCCATTGGCCAACTGTGGCGCGCACCGGGGAGATGCTCGAGCGCCGGCTCGTCGCGGAGCTCGACTCCGCGCCTCTCATCGTGCTGGATCCGTCGTCGCCGCAGAGTGAGGAGGCGCTCGACATGGCCGTGCGCGCCGCCGCCTCGCTCTTCGTGTGGCTCGCGCGCGAGGGCGGCTGCTCGATCCTGCTCCCGGGTGACCGGCGCCCGATCGAGGTGGGTCACGAGCTGGGTGGGTGGCACGCGGTGCACATGCGCCTCGCGCTCGTGGAGGAGGGGCCCGCTCCCCCGGCGTCGACGCTCGGACCTCGCGGCTGGCGCGGTCGTGTGGGTCACCGGCGCCGACCTCAGGGCGGCGCCGCGCACGCTCGAGCGCGTCCCCGCGGGTGCCCGCTACGTGGTCACGCCGGGGCCGCTCCCCGGCGCGCGGCCCGCTTTCGAGGTGGCGGGCTGCACCGGCTGTCTCGTGGAGAGGGTGCGCGGGAGCGTGGCGGCATGAGCGGCCCGTTCGGTCCTCGCCCCGCGCCCGCCACCTCCGGAGCCGGAGCGCCGCCCTCAACCGCCACCGCCGCACGGGCAGCCGCGGCACCGCGCGACTCGCTGGCGCTGCGGCTGACGGCGTTCACGGCGCTTGCGGCCTTCGGTGCCGCGCACTGGGTGCTGCTCGTCCAGGACGCGCCGGTCGGGCGCACCCTGCTCGTAGTCCTCACCGCGCTCGGCGGCGCCGGGGCGCTTGCGCTGCTGGGGCGCCTGCCGCCGGTGCTCCCGCGTCCCGCCGTGTGGGCGCTCGCCGCGCTCGTCGGCGTCGCGACCCTGCTGCTCGGCCTGATGGCGGCCGGCCTGCCGGGACGGCTCCTGCTTCCCGAGCACTGGAGCGAGCTTGCCGACGGCCTCGACCGCGGCCTCGCCGGCGTCCAGGGCGTCGAGTGGCCCTACGACGGGCCCGACCCTTGGATCCGGCTGACGATTCTGCTCGGCGCGCCGCTCCTGCTGGCTATTGCGGCCACGCTCGCCTTCTGGCCCGCGCGCCGCGCCGCGCCGGTCCTGCGGGTGCGCGGGACTCGTGACTCTCCTGCTTCTCTACGGAGCAGCGGTGACCGAGCACGATCCGGGCGAGCCGCTCGGACGCGGTCTCGTGCTCCTGCTGCTGGTGGCCGCTTACCTGTGCCTGCCGCGCCTCCCGGCGCGCGAGGCGGCGGTGGGCGCCGCCGTCGTGGCGGTCGTCGGCGTGCTGTCGCTGCCGTTCGCCGCCGCGCTCGACGGCGACCGCCCGTGGTGGGACTACCGCGCGTGGAGCTGGTTCGGCGCGGGCAAGGTCGTGACCTTCGAGTGGACGCACGAGTACGGCCCGCTCGAATGGCCCAGGCAGGGCACGACGCTCATGAACGTGAGCGCCGACCGCCCGCACTACTGGAAGGCCGAGGCCCTCGACGCGTTCGACGGCTTCCGCTGGTTCCGCTCGACCACCCGCGACCAGGGGAGGACGGGCGGCGAGCTGCCCTTCGTCGGCTTCAAGGAGGAGGGCAAGCGCTGGAACTACTTCGAGTACAACCGCGACTGGGACGAGACGATCGACTTCAGCGTGCGCTCGCTGTCGAGCGACTTCGTGGTCGGAGCCGGCGTGACCTACGCGGTCGACGGGGCTCGCACATTGCCCCCGAGCGCCGACGGCACCACGCGCATGTTCCCGGGCGAGGTGCTCCGGAAGGGCGACACCTACACGGTCGACGCATACGCGCCCGACCCCACCGCCGAGCAGATGCGCGGCGCGCCCGCGGGCTACGCCGGCGGCTTGATCTCCTACACCGCAATCCGTCTGCCCGAGCCCGGCGAGAGCGCCACCGAGGGGGTCGGCCTGCAGGGTGACGTCGCCCGCCAGGCGGCGGCGGACGTGCGCCCGCAAATATTCGTACCGCTACGCGGCGATCCGATCTCAGGCGACGGGCGGCAGGCGCTCGAGGCGCTCGAGAGCTCGCGCTACGCCGACATGTATGCACTGACACAGGAGCTCACGGCGAACGCGCCGACGGACTACGACGCCGTCAAGGCGATCGAGCGGCATCTGCAGGAGAACTACATCTACAGCGAGCGCGTCCCCACGCGGCCGCTGCCGCTGATGGGCTTCCTGTTCGAGGACCGCCGCGGCTACTGCCAGCAGTTCTCCGGCGCGATGGCCCTGATGCTGCGGATGTCAGGTATCCCAGCGCGTGTGGCGGCCGGCTTCTCACCCGGCTCCTTCAACAAGGACTCGCGCGAGTACCGCGTGCGTGACCTCGACGCCCACTCGTGGGTGGAGGTGTGGTTCACCGGGATCGGCTGGGTGCCCTTCGATCCGACACCGGCGATCTCGCCGGCCGAGGCCCAAGCGACCGCGGCCGCCGCGAGCGCGGCGGCCGCCAACGCCGGCGAGGTCAACGCCCGCCGCGCGGGAGTGGCCGCCGAGCGTGTCACCGAGCCGGGTGCGGTCGCCACGGGCGGGGACGGCGGCTCCGGTTGGCTCGTGCTCACGCTGCCGCTGCTCGCGCTCGGGGTCATCGGCGGCGCCGGCCTCCTCGCGGCCCGCCGGGTGAGGCGAGTCCATGCGCTCGGCCCGGCGGAGCGCGCGGAGGTGCAGCTGAGCGAGCTGCGGGCGGCGCTCGCGCGGCTCGGGTGGGACGTGCCCGTGGCCACGACGCTGCTCACGCTGGAGCGGCGTCTGGGCCGCTCGGCCGGGCCCGCCTCGGCAGCCTACGCGGGCGCGCTGCGCGCGAACCGCTATGACCCGCGCGAGCCCGCCGGTCCAGGCCTCGGCGAGCGCAGCGCCGTGCGCCGCGAGCTGAGCCGCGGGAGCATTCGCGACCGCCTCCGCGGCCTGCTGGCGATGCCGCCCGGCGCCCCGCGTCCCTAGCACCAGGCAGGGCCGGGCCTGGAGAGGCTTTTAGGCGACTCTAAGGTTGCCCTTCCACACTCGTCTCCATGAACGCGAACATCTTCTCCGGCCTGCTCGGCGGCCTGATCGTGCTGGTCCTGGGCGCGGTCCTCATCTCTACCGACGTCATCGACACTGGCGACTCGCGGACGGTCGTCCAGCGCCAGTCACCAATGACCCAGCCCACCTCCGACGACGGCGACGGAGGCGGCCGGAGCGTTCACGACATCTACGCCGAGGAGGGCCGCGGCGTGGCCTTCATCTCGGCGAAGGGCGTGAGCTCGGAGGGGTCGAGTCCGTTCGGCGCGCCGCAGGAGGGCGAGGCCACGGGCTCTGGCTTCGTGGTCGACAAGGACGGCACGATCCTCACGAATGCCCACGTCGTCGACGGGGCGGACGAGGTGACAGTGAGCTTCGAGGACGGCGGCGAGGAGATCCCCGCCGAGGTCAAGGGCGTCGACACGTCGTCTGACCTCGCGGCGCTCAAGATCGACCCGTCCGACGTGGACCACCTCGAGGTGCTTCCGCTCGGCGACTCCTCGAAGGCCGAGGTCGGCGATCCGGTCGTCGCGATCGGGAACCCGTTCGGCCTCAGCCGGACGGTGACCACCGGGATCGTGTCCGCTCTCCAGCGCGAGATCACCGCGCCGGACGGCTTCCAGATCTCGAACGTGATCCAGACGGACGCGTCGATCAACCCCGGCAACTCCGGCGGTCCGCTGCTCGACGCGGAGGGCCGCGTGATCGGGATCAACTCGCAGATCGCGACCGGCGGCGGCCAGGGCTCCGTCGGCATCGGCTTCGCAGTGCCGGTCAACACCGCCAAGGAGCTGCTGCCGCAGCTGCGCGAGGGCGGCGACATCGAGCGCGCCTGGTTCGGCGTCCAGATGAGCGATGTGACCGCGGACGTGGCCAAGGAGCTCGACCTGCCGGTCGACAAGGGCGCGCTCGTCGTCGAGGCCACCCAGGGCGGCCCCGCCGATGACGCCGGCCTGCGCGGCGGCGATCCCCAGACGGGCGAGGGCGGCGACCTGATCGTGGCGATCGACGGCCAGGAGATAGAGACGGGCGACGAGCTCGCGGCGGCAATCGCGGGCAAGCAGCCCGGCGACAAGGTCGAGGTCGAGTACTACCGCGGCGACGACAAGGAGACGGCCGAGGTCGAGCTCGGCGAGCGCCCGGCGTCGCTCGACGAGCAGGCCGAGCCTGCTCAGCCCGAGGAGGACGACGGGGGCGGGCTGTTCCCGCTGCCCTGAGCCGAGCCCTGGCCTGCGACCATAGGCGGGCGATGACCCGCGTCAAGATCTGTGGAATCACCGGCCCGGAGGACGCCCTCCGGGCCGTTTCGTTGGGCGCTTGGGCGCTCGGGATGATCTTCTGGCCCGGGAGTCCGCGCCGCTGCAGCGTCGAGGAGGCGGAGCTGATTGGCGCGGAGCTGCACCGGAAGGCCGAGCTGACCGGTGTGTTCGTGAACGCGACGCTCGACGAGCTCGCCGAGACGGCCGACCGCTGCCGGCTGGGGATGCTCCAGCTCCACGGCGACGAGGGGCCGGCCTACTGCCGCGAGGTCGCCCGCCGGACCGGCTGCAAGGTGATGAAGGCCGCGCGCGTGCACGACGCCGCCCAGGTCCAGGCGCTCAGGCGGTACGCGACCGACTTCCATCTTCTCGACGCGTACTCGCCCCGCGCTCCCGGCGGCACGGGCGAGAGCTTCGACTGGGAGCTGGCCACCCTGCACCCGCGCACCCCGCCGGTGGTGCTCTCGGGCGGGCTCACGCCCGACAACGTCGGGCAGGCGATCGCGCAGGCGCGCCCGTTCGCGGTGGACACGGCGAGTGGCACCGAGTCCGAGCCGGGCCGCAAGGACCCCGCGAAGCTCGAGGCCTTCTTCCGGGCAGTCGAGGCCGCCGACGCGCATCTCGCGCCGGCCGCATGAGCGCCCCGGCGGTCGAGCGGCGCTTCGGCCCCTACGGCGGCCGCTACGTGCCGGAGACGTTGATTCCCGCGCTCGACGAGCTCGAGCGCGAGTGGCTGGCGGCGCGCTCGGACCCCTCCTTCACGGACGAGCTCGACCTCCTGCTGCGCGACTACGTCGGGCGCCCGACGCCGATCTACCTCGCGCGGCGGCTCTCGGAGGTCACGGGCGGCGAGGTGTGGCTCAAGCGCGAGGATCTCGCGCATACCGGCTCGCACAAGATCAACAACGCGCTCGGCCAGGCGCTGCTGGCGCGCCGGATGCGCAAGCCACGCGTGATCGCCGAGACTGGGGCGGGCCAGCACGGCGTGGCGGCCGCAACCGCCTGCGCGCTGCTCGGGCTCGAGTGCATCGTCTACATGGGCACCGAGGACATGCGCCGCCAGCAGCCGAACGTGCAGCGCATGCGGCTGCTCGGGGCCGAGGTGGTGCCCGTGGAGGCTGGCGCGCGCACGCTGAAGGAGGCCGTGTCGGAGGCGATCCGCGATTGGGTCACGAACGTCGAGACCACCCACTACGTGATCGGCTCCTGCGTGGGCCCGGCGCCCTACCCCGCGCTGGTGCGCGACCTCCAGCGCCGGATCGGAGACGAAGCTAGGGCCCAGCTGCTGGAGCGCGCAGGGCGCCTGCCGGACCGCGCGATCGCGTGCGTGGGCGGAGGCTCGAACGCGATCGGCACCTTCATCCCGTTCGTGGACGACGACGTCGAGCTGATCGGCGTGGAGGCGGGTGGGGAGGGACTCGCGACGCTGCGTCATTCGGCGCCCCTCACCACAGGGGCCCGCGGGGTGCTGCACGGGGCGATGTCGGCGGTGCTGCAGGACGAGGAGGGGCAGATCCTGGAGGCGCACTCCGTCTCGGCGGGCCTCGACTACCCCGGCGTCGGGCCGGAGCACGCCTGGCTCCGTGACACGGGGCGCGTGCGCTACGAGGCCGTGGACGACGGCGCCGCGCTGGCCGCGTTCCGCCGGGTGGCAGAGCTCGAGGGGATCCTCCCGGCTCTCGAGTCCTCGCACGCCGTCGCCTGGGTGCTCGCGAACCCGGGGCCGGGCGTGGACCTCGTGACGCTGTCGGGACGCGGCGACAAGGACCTGGCCGAGGTGCTCGGCATCGAGGGCGGATCGTGAGCGTCGCGGCCACCGGGGTCGACCGCATCGCCGCCGCGTTCGCCGGCCACGACAAGAACGCGGCGCTCATGCCGTACCTGATGGGCGGCTATCCCGGTCTCGACGCGTCGATGGAGGCCGGGCTGGCGGCGGCCGACGCCGGCGCGGACCTGATCGAGCTCGGCGTTCCGTTCTCCGATCCGCTCGCGGACGGTCCGGTGATCCATGCAGCCGCCACCGAGGCGCTCGCGGCGGGAGTCACGCTGCACGGGGTGCTGGGGGTCTGCGAGCGCCTGGCGGGGCGGCTCCCCGTGGTGCTGCTGGTGTACGCGAACGTCGTCCTGACAGCGGGCCCGGAGCGCTTCGCGCTGCGTGCCGCGTCCGCCGGGGCGTCGGGCCTGATCGTGCCGGACCTGCCCCACGACGAGGCCGGCGAGGTCCGCGCCGCCTGCGACGCCGAGGGCCTGGCGCTCATCCCGCTGGTGGCACCGACCACCACCCCAGAGCGGATCTCGGAGATCGGCGCGGTGGCCCGCGGCTTCGTCTACACGGTCTCGCTCAGAGGCACGACCGGCGAGCGCAGCGAGCTGGCGCCGGGGCTCGAGGACACGATCGCCCGCGTGCGCTCGGCCACCAGCACGCCGGTGGCGGTGGGCTTCGGGATCTCGACGCCCGAGCAGGCGCGCGCGGTCGCCGAGATCGCCGACGGCGTGGTCGTCGGAAGCCGGCTCGTGAGGGCGGCCGGGGAGGGCGGGCCCGAAGCGGTGGGCGGCCTCGTCGGCGAGCTCGCAGACGCGCTGCGCTGACCGATATCGCGCTGGTAGGGTGGCCACATGGCCGAGACGACCGAAAAGAACGACGCGGTCGAGAGCGACGCTCCGGCAAAGCCGAAGCGCGTGACCAAGCGCAAGGCCGTCGAACAGCATGCGCGCTCCTATCTCGACGCCCTCGGACGCCGCGATGTCGATGCGGTTGGCGAGCACTGGCGCGAGGACGGGGTCGAGGACCTCGTCCCGATCGGCATGCTGCGCGGCCGCCAGGAGATCAAGGACTTCTTCAGCTCGGTCTTCGCCGCCATGCCCGACGCCGAGACGACGCTGGTGCGGGTCGTTGCCGGCGAGCAGCTCGCCGCTGTCGAGTGGCGCATGTCAGGCACGTTCAGCGGCGCCCAGTTCCAGGGGATCGACCCCACCAGCAAGCCCGTCGAGGTCCGCGGGATGGACATGCTCGAGATCGAGGACGGCGAGATTGTCAGCAACACGGCCTACTACGACGGCATGGCCTTCGCGCGCCAGGTCGGGATGTTCCCGCCGCAGGACTCCGGCGCCGAGCGCGCGATGAAGGGCGCGTTCAACGCGCTGACCAAGGCGCGCAAGGCCATCACCGAGCGAACGGGCGGCCCGGAGGGCGCCGGCGCCTGATGGCGGTCCTCGTGACCTTCACGGTTGGCCTGGTCTGGTGGGTCTGCGCGTGGGCGTTCGGCATCAAGGCCTTTGATGCCTTCCTGCTCACCGTGCTCATGACGATCACCGCCGCCACGTTCGTGATCGTCAAGCCGTTCGTCGACAGGATGATGGGCCGCCAGCCGGAGCCGCTCGAAGACCGCGGCGCGGCGCGCTAGCCGAAGAACGTCTCGGCAGCCTCGTAGTCCTCTGGAGGGACGGTGCGCAGCTTCGCCACGGCCTCTGACAGCGGCACCAGCACGATGCGGGTGCCGCGGAGGGCGGGCATGTGGCCCCAGCTCCCGTCGTTCGCGGCGTCGATCGCGGCCACGCCGAGTCGTGTGGCGAGCACCCGGTCGAAGGCCGTCGGGGTGCCCCCGCGCTGGATGTGGCCGAGCACGGTCGCGCGGGACTCGAAGCCGGTCCGCGTCTCGATCTCATGCTCGAGGCGTTGCCCGATCCCGCCCAGCCGCACGTGGCCGAACTCGTCCTCCTCGCCCTTGATCGTCTCCATCGTGCCCTCCTTGGGCACGGCGCCCTCGGCCACCACCACGATCGAGAAGTAGCGGCCGCGCGAGTGGCGGCGACGGATCAGCCGGCAGACCTCCTCGATGTCGAACGGGCGCTCCGGGATCAGGATCACGTCGGCGCCTCCGGCCAGGCCGGAGTGGAGCGCGATCCAGCCCGCGTGGCGGCCCATGACCTCGACGATCATCACGCGGTTGTGCGACTCGGCGGTCGTGTGCAGCCGGTCGATGGCGTCGGTCGCGATCTGCACGGCGGTGTCGTAGCCGAAGGTCATATCGGTGCCGCCGAGGTCGTTGTCGATCGTCTTCGGCACGCCCAGCACCGACAGACCGTGCTCATCGAAGAGGCGGGCGGCGGCGCCCAGTGTGTCCTCGCCCCCGATGGCGATCAGGCCGTTCAGGTTGAGCGTCTCCATGTGCTCGCGCACGCGCGCGGGCCCGTCGTCGCGCTTGAACGGGTTGGTCCGGGAGGAGCGCAGGATCGTGCCGCCGCGCGGCAGGATCCCGCGCGTCGATTCGATCGTCAGCTCCTCGTACGCGTTCTCGAGCGGCCCGCGCCAGCCGTCGCGGAAGCCCACGATCGCGTGCCCGTGGCCGTCGATACCGCGGCGGACGATCGCGCGGATGACGGCGTTGAGACCGGGACAGTCGCCTCCGCCCGTGAGCACGCCGATCCGCACGGCGGGGAAGTTAAACAGGGCGCGTCAGAATCCTCGTCTTGCCCCGCAAGCTCACACCGCTTCTCCTCCTGTTTGCCTTCGCCGGCTGCCTCGGCGACGCGAGCAACGAGCCCGCCCGCGTCGAGGGCGACGCGGCGACCGTGTACCTGAGCACGGCCCGCCACGGCCCGGGGGCGCCCGCGGGTAGCGCCGTGGAGGCGGGCGCGCGACTCGCGCTGGCAGATGCCGGCGGCCGGGCCGGCGGCCTCGCCATCCGGCTGCGGCCGGTCTCCTCGACCGAGCCCGATGCGGAGCCCTGGGAGCCCGACCTGGTCAACTCGAACGCCGAGGATGCGGTCGAGGACCCGCACGCGATCGCCTACCTAGGCGAGCTCGGCTACGGCGCCTCGGTGGTGTCCCTGCCGGTCACGAACGCGGCCCGCCTCCTGCAGGTATCGCCCACCGACGGTCTGACGAGCCTGACCCGGACGCCGCCCGGCCGGCCGCGCTCGGACCCGGTCCGGCTCCGGCCCGAGGTGGAGCGCAACTTCGTGCGCCTCGTGCCGAGCGACCTGCTGCAGGTGGAGCTTCTGCTGAAGCTGATGCGCGAGCGCGGACTTGAGCGACTGGCGGTGATCTTCGACCAGGAGGTCTACGGGCGTGAGCTCGCCGCGCAGGTGGTGGCGCGCGCCCGCCGCGACGGTCCGGAGCCGCTGAACACCGAGGAGTACCGCGGGAAGGTCGAGGAGATCCCGGACATCGTGGACAAGGTGGCGGAGGGCCGCCCTGACGCGGTCGTCCTCGCCGGTGTCGCCGGGCCGGGCACCGGGCGTCTGCTCGCCGCGGTCGACACCCGCCTCCCCGGCGTTCCGGTCTACGCCACGAGCGGCGTCCTCGAGCGCGACCGCGGGATGCCGATACCGGATGCCCCGATCAGCGTGGAGGCGCTCACGCCGGTACTGCCGCGGCAGCAGCTCCCGCCCCAGGGCCGGGAGATCATGAGGCGCGCCGGCCGGCAGAATGGCGCCGCAACGGCGCGGCCGGAGGCGGTCTACGGCTACGAGGCGATGCGCCTCATCCTGGACGCGATCGACGTCGGCGGGCGCGACCGCGCCCGGGTCGCGGCCGCCGCGCTCGGGATGCGTGAGCGCCGCTCGGCTCTGGGGCGCTACCGGCTGCGGGGCACCGGAGACGTGGAGGGCGAGCGGTTCGCGCTCTACGCGCTCCACCGCGGGCGCTTCGAGTACGTGCGAATGGAGGATTGAGCGGTGTCAAGTCCGCGTTGCCGGCAGATTTTCTCCGCGTTAAGGCGCGCCCGGCCGCATGGCAGATCGCCCGATCCAGGCCTAGGATGCCCGCGGCAGGTTGGAGCTATCTCCATAGGAGGGACATCTTGAAGGTACGTTGGCTGGCAATTTTCGCTTGCCTGCTCGGAGCCTTCGCCGTAGGCATGACCGCGTGCGGCGACGACGACGATGACGGCGGCGGCGGCGGTGGTGGTGGCGGGGGCAGCACCGCGAACGTCTATTCGTCGCTCCCGCTTCAGGGTGCGTCGCGGCCTCAGACGACCGCCCTTGTCGACGGCATCAAGCTCGCGCTCAAGGAGGCCGGCAACAAGGCGGGTGACGTGACGATCGAGTACACGTCGCTCGACGATTCGACGGCTCAGGCCGGCACGTGGACCCCCGAGGCCACGTCCGCAAACGCGCGCAAGGTGGCGCAGGACGACAGCGCGATCGTCTACATCGGCGAGTTCAACTCGGGCGCGACCGCGATCTCGCTTCCGATCCTGAACGAGGTGCCGATCGCACAGCTCAGTCCGGCGAACACCGCGGTTGGCCTTACCACGGACGAGCCCGGCGCCGACGAGGGCGAGCCCGACAAGTACTACCCCACGGGGGACCGCAACTACATGCGGATCGTCCCCAAGGACACGATCCAGGGTGCTGCTCTCGCCTCCCTCATGAAGGCGGAGGAATGCGGGAACGTCTACATCCTGAACGACAAGGAGGTCTACGGGGCGGGCCTGTCGCGGAACATCGAGAGCTCGGCCAAGGCGCAAGGGGTCGAGGTCCTGGCGAACGAGGGCATCGACCCGAAGGCGCCGAACTTCCGCTCCCAGGCGGCCACGATGAAGTCGGACGGCGCCGAGTGCTTCGTCTTCAGCGGCATCACCGCGAACGGCGCGGTGCAGCTGTACAAGGACGTCGCAGCAGCGCTGCCCGACGCGAAGCTCTACGGGCCCGACGGCGTGGCGGAGTCCGGCTTCGCCGATCCGAAGGAGGGCGGCGTCCCGGTCGACGTCGGGAACCGGATCAAGGTCTCAGTGGCGACCCTGGACCCGGACGAGTACCCGCCGGCGGGCAAGGCGTTCTTCGCGGACTTCGAGAAGGAGTACGGCGAGCCGAACCCGGATCCGTATTCCATCTACGGCTTCGAGGCGATGAGCCTGGTCCTCGACACCTGCAAGAAGCTCGGTGCGGAGTGCACCGACAAGCAGGCGATGATCGACGCGCTGTTCCAGACCAAGGGCCGTGAGTCGGTGCTCGGCACGTACGACATCGACGAGAACGGTGACACCACGCTCACCGACTACGGCATCTACCAGATCAAGGATGGCGAGCTGACGTTCGACCAGACCATTCAGGCCGCAGGCGGCTGATCCGAGTCGCTGCATGATTGGATGCGGGGGGTCCGCGACCTTGTCGCGGACCCCCCGTTTCTGATTGGATGGGCTCACCCGAGGGGGGATGCCTTGGAGGCCAGTACCGAAGCCGCACGCGTGCCCGTCCGGACCAACGCCTGGGACCGGGTCAGAAAGTACATCGGCGATTACGGGCTGATCGCCCTGCTGCTCGTGATGCCGGTCGTCTACGGAATTCAGGACATCTCGGACGACGGGAGCCTCGCCCGGCTCGGCAACAACATTGTTGACGGGCTCTCCAACGGCGCCATCTGGGCGCTGGTCGCGCTCGGCTACACGCTCGTCTACGGAATCATCGAGCTGATCAACTTCGCGCACGGCGAGGTGTTCATGATCGGCTCGCTGGTCTCGGCGGGGTTCTTCGGGACCATCGGCCTCACGGCCGCAACGGGCACCGGCGGCCTGATCCTCGGGTTGCTGCTCACGCTGATCCTGGCGATGCTCGCCAGCGGCTCGCTCAACGTGATGATCGAGCGGGTGGCCTACCGGCCGTTGAGATCGGCGCCAAAGCTGGCGCCGCTGATCACAGCGGTCGGCTTCAGCTTCATCCTCCAGAACGTCGGAGTCCTGTGGATCGGCGGCTCACCCGAGGGCATTCCCGACCTGATCAACGCGCAGAAGGAGCTCTTCAACATCGGCGGGATATCGGTGTCGCAGGGCGACGTGCTGGCCCTAGCGGCGACGATCCCGCTGGTCTTCCTGCTGGTGGGCTTCATCAACCAGAGCCGGCTCGGCAAGGCGATGCGCGCCACGGCCCAGGACCCCGAGGCCGCCCGGCTGATGGGCATCAACGTGGACACCACGATCTCCGCCACCTTCCTGCTCGGCGGGCTCATGGCCGGCGCGGCAGGACTCATCTACGCGCTCTACCAGACGACGATCTGGTTCTTCCAGGGCTTCCAGGCCGGGCTGATCGCGTTCACCGCCGCGGTGATGGGCGGCATCGGCAACCTCTGGGGCGCCGTGCTCGGTGGCTTCATCATCGGCATCATCCAGCAGATCTCCGACAACCGGATCGGCGGCGAGTGGACGCCGGCGATCGTCTTCGCGTACCTCGTGCTGATCATGGTCTTCCGCCCGCAGGGCTTGCTGGGCGAGCAGACGCGGGAGGCCGGATGATGGCGGTCGCAACAGAGCCGCCTCGAGCCGGTCTGAAGACCGACACGCGCACGCTCGTCGTGCTCGGAGCGGCCCTTGTGATCACGGTGTGGATGGCCAGCGAGATCGAGATGAGCATCTTCATGGCGCTCATCCTCTGGGTGCTGATCGCCGTGCGTACCGTCTTCCACGAAAACACGGTCGTCACGCGAGCGACGGTGATCGCGCTTTTGATCTGGGCGATCGTGCTGCCGTTCTTCCACGACGAGGGCGCCGGCTTCATCGAGGACGCGACCCTCGCGCTGGCCTATGCGGTGATGGCGCTCGGGCTGAACATCATCGTCGGGTTCGCGGGTTTGCTCGACCTCGGCTACGTGGCCTTCTACGCGCTCGGCGCGCTCACGGCCGGCTGGTTCATGTCGGGCTTCTTCGTGGACGCCGGTGGGGGCGAGGGCTTCTCGCTGTTCGTGGGCGAGCCGGCCTCCGTCTTGCCGGGCATCCACGTCAACTTCTTATTGGTCCTGATAATCGCCGTCGGCGTGACCACGATCGCCGGCATGCTGATCGGTTTACCCACGCTTCGATTGCGCGGGGACTACATCGCGATCGTGACGCTCGCCTTCGGTGAGATCGTCGGGCGCCTAGTCATCAACGGCGATCAGATCACGATCGCTGGTCAGAAGGTCACGAACGGACGTCAGGGGATCACGCCGATCGACAAGATCGACCTGCCCTTCCTGGAGCCGTTCAAGTCGCTCGATCTCAGACCCTGGTACTTCGTGGCGCTTGGGCTCGTCCTGCTCGTGCTGTTCGTGAACTTCCGGCTGCGCGACTCACGCCTCGGCCGGGCTTGGATCGCGCTGCGCGAGGACGAGGTGGCCGCGGCGTCGATGGGCGTTCCGCTCGTCAAGACGAAGTTGCTGGCGTACGGCACGGGCGCTGCCTTCGGCGGCATGTCGGGTGTCTTCCTCGGGTCCTACCTGAACACGGTCAACGCCGACCAGTTCCAGTTCTCGTTCTCGATCTTCATCCTCGCCATGGTCATCCTCGGCGGACTCGGGTCGATCGAGGGAGTGATGCTGGGCGCCGTGGTGTTGACGTTCATCAACTTCAACTTCATCCCGGACGTCTTCAACGACTACCCGTCGAAGATCGGGCTCGACTTCGACCTGACCGAGCTGTCGTTCGGGATCTTCGGCTTCCTGCTCGTGATCATGATGGTCCTGCGTCCCGAGGGCCTGATACCTGAGCGAAGGCGCAAGATGGAGCTGAAGGAGGGCATCGGCGTGGGCGACACCGAGCTCGGCACCGGCGAGACCATGTTCGAGGCCAAGGCATGACGGACTCCGGCGCCGGCACTCCCCCGGCGGGGGACGGCAACGGCGCCGCGCTTCTGAGCGCGCGCAACGTGTCGAAGATCTTCGGCGGCCTCGTTGCCGTCGAGGACGTGACGTTCGAGATTCCCGAGCGCTCGATCGTGTCGATCATCGGCCCCAACGGCGCCGGCAAGACGACCTTCTTCAACATGCTCACCGGCCTCTACAAACCGAGCTACGGCAGCATCTCGTTCGCCGGACGCAACATCACCGGGCGCCGGCCCGACCGGATCATGAAGGACGGGATGGCGCGCACGTTCCAGAACATCCGCCTGTTCGGAACCATGTCCGCGGTCGAGAACGTCATGGTCGGTCAGCACTCCCGCATGGGCGCCGGCCTGTTCGGCTCCATCCTCCGCGTCCCGCGCGTGGGCAGGGAGGAGCGCGCGGTCATGGACAAGGCGCACGAGGTGCTGAGCTACGTCGGTATCAGCGAGGACCACCACGACACCCTGTCGGTGAGCCTCTCCTACGGGGAGCAGCGCCGGCTCGAGATCGCCCGCGCGCTGGCGTCGGATCCGAAGCTGTTGCTGCTCGACGAGCCGACGGCCGGCATGAATCCCCAGGAGTCGGCCGACCTGACCGCCTTCATGCACAAGTTGCGCGACGAGCGAGGGCTCACGATCCTGCTCATCGAGCATGACATGCAGGTCGTGATGGGCGTGTCCGAGCGGATCACGGTGCTCGACCACGGCCTCAAGATTGCAGAGGGCACCCCCGAAGCGGTGCGCGAGAACCCACGCGTGATCGAGGCCTACCTCGGCAAGCAGGGGGCTGCCGAGGCGGAGGCCGGGGCGGCAAAGCGCGCGCAGGCCGGGGAGTCCGGGCAGGGATCGGACGGAGAGACCTGATGGCTCTGCTCGAGGTCACCGACCTCCACACCTACTACGGCAACATCGAGGCGCTCAAGGGCATCTCGGTGACCGTCGAGGAGGGCGAGGTCGTGACGCTCATCGGCTCGAACGGCGCCGGCAAGTCGACGACGCTGCGCTCGATCTCCGGGCTCACGCCTCCGCGCCAGGGGACGATCAAGTTCGACGGCCAGGAGATCGGCGAAGTGCCCCCGCAGGAGATCGTGCAGATGGGGATCTCGCAGTCGCCCGAGGGGCGGCACGTGTTCCCGCGCATGACCGTGCGCGAGAACCTCGAGCTCGGCGCCTACCTGCGCAAGGACAAGGACGGCATCGGGAGCGACCTCGACCGCGTCTTCGAGCTCTTCCCGCGCCTGAAGGAGCGCGAGAAGCAGAAGGGCGGCACGATGTCCGGCGGCGAGCAGCAGATGCTCGCGATCGGTCGCGCGCTGATGGCGAATCCCAAGCTGCTCCTGCTCGACGAGCCCTCGATGGGGATCGCACCGATCCTCGTGGAGCGGATCTACGAGACGATCGCGGAGATCAACCGCCAGGGGACCACGATCCTGCTCGTCGAGCAGAACGCGAACTACGCGCTCGACGTCTCCCAGCGCGGCTACGTGCTCGAGACCGGGAAGATCGCGCTCGAGGACAAGTCGAGTGAGCTGCGGACCAACCCCGAGGTCCAGAAGGCGTACCTGGGGGCGTGATGGAACTGCTCGCGGTCATCGGCGCCACGGCTCTCTGGCTCACATACCTGTGGCTGGCCGCTGCGATCGCCGCCTCGTACCTCTCCGCCCGCAAGGGCTACGGCGAGAAGCTCGGCCTGGCGTTCGGGCTGCTGCTGTCGGTGATCGCCGTGGTCATCTGGCTCTTGTGGCCGGCGAAGGCCGACTCGCGCTGGAAGCTCCAGGGCCCCTTCGGGACCGGCGGAAAGACCGTGGCGGAGCTGCGCGCGGAGCAGCAGGCCGTGCGCGGCGAGGGCGACGGCAGCTAGGCGCGCCCGGTCGCGTCGCGCAGCGCATGCTTCGAGCTCCGGCCGCCTGAACTCGTAGCCGAGCTCCTCGAGGCGCGCCGGCACCGCGCGCTGCCCCGTGGTGACGACCCAGGCCATCTCGCCGTAGAGGGCCTTGACGGCGAGGGCAGGCACGGGGGCGAACGCCGGCCGGTGCAGCACGCGTCCGAGTGCGTGCGAGAACTCCTTGTTCGTCACCGGCTCCGGCGCGCTCACGTTCAGTGGGCCGCGCGCCTCGGCGTTGTCGAGCCCGAACAGAAGCGCTCCCACCACGTCCTCGATGTGGACCCAGGGCACGAACTGTCCACCGCCGGCCACCGGCCCGCCGATGCCGAGCCTGAAGAACGGCAACATCTTCTCGAGCGCTCCGCCCGACTCGGCCAGGACGACGCCGGTGCGCGTGAGGACCACGCGCACGCCGAGCCCTTCGGCCGTGCGCGCCTCCGCCTCCCAGTCGGCCGTCAGGCGGGCGAGGAAGTCGCTCCCGGCCGGTTCGGACTCCTCGAGGCGCTCGTCGCCGCGGGCTCCGTACCAGCCGCTGGCGGACTGCGAAACCAGCGCCCGCGGCCGCTCGGCCTCGGGCAGCTCGGCCAGCGCCGCGACCAGGTTACGGGTCGTGAGGATGCGGGAGTCCCGGATCTCCTGCTTGGCCTCGTCGCTCCAGCGCTGCGCGAGGCTCTCGCCGAGCAGGTTGACGACGGCGTCGCGGCCGCGCAGCGCGTCGAGCGGCGGCGGCTCGGCCTTGGGCGCCCTCCATTCCGCGGCCTCGATGCCCAGCGAGCCGGAGGCTCGCGCCGCGTTCCGGGACAGGGCGGTCGGTTCGTCGCCGCGGGCGCGGAGCTCGCGGACCAGGGCGCTGCCGATCATCCCGGTCGCGCCGGTCAGCGCTACCCGCATCAGCCGAGCGCGGCGCGCTCCACGGTCGCGTCGTCGGGATCGACGAGGACGTCGCCCGAGCGCGCCGCAACGTCTGCCACGGCGCTCGCCACCGCCGTGCCGACGTCGCGGTTGAACACGCTCGGGACGATGTAGTCCTCCTCGAGCTCGTCGTCGGCGATCACGCGCGCGATGCCCTGGGCGGCGGCCAGCTTCATCTCCTCGGTGATCGCAACCGCGCGCGCGTCGAGCGCCCCCCGGAACACGCCCGGGAAGGCCAGCACGTTGTTGATCTGGTTCGGGTAGTCGGAGCGGCCGGTGGCCATCACGCGCACGTGGGCCGCCGCCTCCTCCGGGCGCACCTCGGGGTTCGGGTTCGCCATCGCGAACACGAACGGATCGGGGTTCATCTTCTCGAGGTCGGAAGCCTGGATGATGCCCGGACCGGACAGTCCGACGAACAGGTCGGTGCCCTCGATCACCTCGCGGGGCTGTCCGTCCCGCCGCCCGGAGTTCGTGTTCTCCGCGAGCCAGCGCTTGGGCGAGTTCATCGAACCGGCCTCGTAGTCCTCGCGCCCGGTGTGGATGGCGCCGAAGCGGTCGCAGGCGACGATCGAGCTCACGCCCGCGTCCATCAGGATCTTCGCGACGGCCACCCCGGCGGCGCCGGCTCCGACCATCAGCACCTCGAGGTCCTCCATCCGCCGCCCGGTCAGCCGGCAGGCGTTTATCAGCGCCGCCAGGGTCACGATCGCGGTTCCATGCTGGTCGTCGTGGAAGACCGGGATGTCGAGCGCCTGCTGCAGACGCTGCTCGATCTCGAAGCAGCGCGGCGAGGAGATGTCCTCGAGATTGATCCCGCCGAACGTCGGCGACATGCGGATGACCGTCTCGACGATCTCGTCGACGTCCGTGGTGGCGAGGCAGATCGGGAAGGCGTCGACGTCGGCGAACTCCTTGAAGAGCATCGCCTTGCCCTCCATCACGGGCATGGCGGCCTCGGGGCCGATGTCGCCGAGCCCGAGCACGGCGGTCCCGTCCGAGACCACCGCGACGGTGTTCGCCTTGATCGTGTACTTGAAGGCCTTCTGGCGATTCTCGGAGATCGCCATGCACACGCGCGCGACGCCGGGCGTGTACGCCATCGAGAGGTCGTCGCGCGACTTGAGCGGGATGTTCAGGCCGGTGTGGATCTTCCCTCGCCGGTGCACCTCGAAGGTGCGATCGGTGATCTCGACGAGCTCGGCGCCACGCACGGTCTGGACCGCCCTGATCACCTCCCCGCGGTGGTCGACGCCCGAGCACTCGACAGTGATCTCGCGCAGCGTGCGCTCGCCGCTCGTCTCGACCGTGTCCACTGCCACGATCGAGCCCCCGGCGCGCGTGATCGCGCTCGTCACGCGGCTCAGCGCCCCGGTGGCCCTGTGCGGCAGCGCGACCCTGAGCGTGAGCGAGAACTGTGCGGACGGAGTCGCCAAGGCAGCCGATGATAGGGGCGGGTCGCCTCGATAGGGTGGAGCCGTGGCCGACGAAACACCCCGTGAGCTGTTCCTGATCGACGGCAACAGCCTCGTCTATCGCGCCTTCTTTGCCCTGCCCGAGTCGATCGCCACCTCCAAGGGGCAGCCCACGAACGCGATCTTCGGGTTCGCGTCGATGCTCGTGAAGATCATCTCCGAGTACGGCGCCAAGCCGACGATCGTTGTCTGGGACGCCGGCATGTCCGGGCGCGACGACGTCTACGAGGAGTACAAGGCGGGGCGGCGCGAGCGGCCCGACCTGCTCTCGGAGCAGTGGCCGCACCTGCAGCCCCTGGTCGACGCCTTCGGCTACCAGAACCTGAAGGTGCCCGGCTACGAGGCCGACGACGTGATCGCCACGCTAGCCGGCCGCGCGCACGAGAAGGGCATCGAGGTGATGATCGTCACCGGCGACCGCGACCTCTTCCAGCTGATCGAGCCCGGCGTGCAGGTGATGGCCACGAGCAGGGGAATCACAGACACCAAGATCTACGACCGCGACGCCGTGGTCGACCGCTACGGGATCCCTCCGGAGCTGATTCCCGACTTCGTCGGCCTCAAGGGCGATACCTCGGACAACATCCCGGGAGTACCGGGGATCGGCGACAAGACGGCGTCGCAGCTGCTCCAGGAGTACGGCGACCTCGAGGGCGTGCTCACGAGCATCGACAGCATCTCGGGCGCCAAGCGCAAACAGAACCTCAGCGAGCACGCCGAGGATGCGCGGGTCTCCAAGGTGCTCGCCACCGCCAACCGGGAGATCGACGTCGACATCGACCTGGACCACCTGGTCGCGCGCGAGCCGGACCGCTCGCGCCTGCGCGAGGCGTTCCGTGAGTTCGAGCTGCGCGCCCCGCTCGAACGGCTCGAGGAGGCGCTCGGCGAGGGGGGCGCCGCGCCCGCCGAGCGCGTCGAGGAGCTGATTCGCGTGACCGCGCGCGAGGTGCCGGTGGCCGACCTGGGGGCCCTCGACGGCGAGCTCGTGGCGGTGGCGGCGCTGCGCCCGGGCGAGCAGCCGGCGGACGCTGCCCCTCTGGCGGCCGAGCCGGAGGACCCGGATGCAGAGCTCGAGGCCGAGGAGGATGCCGCGCTCGCGGCCGCCGTGGGGGAGGAGCCCGTCGTGGCGACGGCCGAGCCGGCTACGCCCGGGGCCGGCCCGGTGCAGGGCTCGTTCGACATCGAGGCCGCCGCCCGCGGCCCGCTGACGGTGGCGGCCTGGGCCGGGGATGAGGTGCTCGTGGCGGAGGCCGAGACGCTGGCGGCGTTCACGCTCGCCCGTGGCGAGCGCCCACTCGTCGCGCACGACTGGAAGACGATCGCGATGGCCGACGACCCCTCCGTGGCCCCGCCGCTCGAGCACGACACCATGGTGGCCGCCTACCTGATCGACCCGGCGCGGCGCGGCTATCCACTCGACGAGCTCGCCACCGAGTCCGGCGTGGGAGCCACGGTCGAGGGCGCGGACGGCGTGGCCGAGCGGGCGGTGCTCACCCGCGTGCTCGCCGAGCGCCAGCTCGCGCGCCTCGAGGAGGACGGGCTGACGCGACTCTTCCGCGAGATCGAGCTGCCGCTCGTCGACGTGCTGGTGGAGCTCGAGCGGGCGGGCGTCAAGATCGCCGTCGGGCGCCTCCAGGAGATCAGCCGCCGCTTCGGCGCCCGCGCCGACGAGCTCGAGCGGCGGGTCTGGGAGCTGGCCGGGGAGGAGTTCACGATCGGCTCTCCGCAGCAGCTCGCGCACGTGCTCTTCGACAAGCTGAAGCTGTCGAAGAAGCGGCGCGGCAAGACCGGCTTCTCGACCGACGCCCGCGTTCTGCAGGCGATCCGCCAGGAGCACGAGATCATCCCCGCGATCGAGGAGTGGCGCGAGGTCACGAAGCTCAAGTCGACCTACCTGGACGCGTTCCCGGACCTGATCGCCGCGGACGGGCGGCTGCACACCACGTTCAATCAGACGGCCACCACGACCGGGCGGCTCTCGAGCACGAACCCAAACCTCCAGAACATCCCGATCCGAAGCGAGCAGGGCCGCGAGATCCGCGCCTGTTTCGTCGCCGAGCAGGGCTGCCGGCTGCTGTCCGCCGACTACTCGCAGGTGGAGCTGCGGCTGCTCGCCCACATCGCGGACGAGCCCGTGCTGAAGGAGATCTTCCGGCGCGGCGAGGACGTCCACACCGCCACGGCCGAGGCGATCCTGGGCGGGAAGACGGATCCCGGCACGCGCTCGAAGGCCAAGATGGTCAACTACGGGATCGTCTACGGGCTCTCCGCGTACGGTCTCGCCGACCGGCTGCAGATCCCGCAGGAGGAGGCGCAGCAGTTCATCGACGCCTACCTGGAGCGCTTCCCGAAGGTCAAGGAGTTCATCGACAGGACGATCGCCCACGCAACCACCGACGGCTACGTGAGCACCCTCTTCGGCCGCATCCGGCGCGTCCCGGAGCTGCGCTCGCGCCAGTTCCAGACGCGCTCGCTCGGCGAGCGCCTGGCGGTGAACATGGTGATCCAGGGCACCGCGGCGGACATCATCAAGGTCGCGATGGTGCGCTGCCGCGACCAGCTGCGCACCGCCGGGCTCGAGACGCGGCTCGTGCTCCAGATCCACGACGAGTTGCTCTTCGAAGGACCGGAGGGCGAGGTCGAGCAGGCGTCCGAGATCGTTCGGCGCGAGATGGCCGATGCATTCGAGATGGACCCGCCGCTCGAGGTTGACGTGGGCTCGGGCGAAAACTGGCTCGAGGCAAAGTGAGCAAGGATGTCGCCGTCCTGGCGACGGTGGCGGCCGGTGGGGTCGTGGCGCTCCAGGCGCCGGCCAACATGGTGCTCGCCGACCATCTGGGGAACTTCGGCGCCGCGGTCGTGAGCTTCACCGTCGGCATGGCGTGCATCCTCGTCGTGACCTTCGTGTTCGCCGGCGGGATCTCGGCCGAGGGCGCCGCGCCTTCCTGGTACTACTGGGTGCTCGGCGGCATCGGCGGGGTGGTGATCGTGACCGTCTCGCTGATCGCCGTCCGCGAGCTCGGCGCCGGCGGGGTCACGGCGGCGACCATCGCCGGGCAGCTGACCCTGTCCGTGGTGATCGACCGCATGGGCGTGCTCGGCCTCGACGAGCGGGCGATCACCTGGGAGAAGCTGCTTGGGGTGGGACTGCTCGCGCTTGGCACGCTGCTGATCGTGCGCGAATAGGGACTGCCACCCGGCCCTCCCGGCTGGCGCGGAGCCTAGCCTGGGCGGTCGCCGGGGTCGATGCGCTCGTCGCGCGCGGTCTCGAGCGCCGCGCGCGCCCAGAGCATGTGCCGCACCGCCGGCGGTCGCTCGCCGCGGTGGAAGGACCTCGTCAGTCTCATCAGCTCGAGGTCGGCCACCGTGAGGCGGCTGTGCTGGCGAAGGTGCTCCGACCAGGAGTCGACGACGAAGGTCTCGAGGTAGCAACCGGGCCGCTCGAGGTCCACATAGATGTTCCAGCGGAACGCGCCGTCGCGGCGGCGTATCCGGCTGAGCTCCTCCATCGCCGGCACGAAGCGCTCGGCGTCGGCCGGGTCGACCTCGTACTCGACCGTGATCAGCACCGGCCCGTCGTCGGGGTGCGGCTCGACGTCCACGTTCGGGTCGGACCAAACGCCGGCCGGTGTCAGGTCGCTGCCCTCGGCCTCGGCGAGCGGCCAGCGGCGCGCGAGCGCCACCCCCGCCACCAGCCCGGCCGCCGCGATCGTGAGCGCGGTCTCGACGTCTGCCGCGCCGGTCACGAGGCCCCAGATGAGGCTGCCGATCGCCAGTCCGCCCTGCATGACGAGCTGGAACGCCGCGAGCGTGCGCGCGCGAACCCAGCCCGGAGCCACGTGCTGAGCGGCCGTGTTGAGCGAGGACAGGACCGTCAGCCAGCAGGCGCCCGTCAGCAGCAGCGTGACGGCCACCAGCTCCGCCCACGGGATGTATGCGAGGGCGACGAGGCCGCCCGCCAGGCCCAGGCTCGCCAGGGCGATCATGTGGTCGAACGCAAGGCTCCGGCGCAGGCGCGGGAGCATGGTCGCGCCGAGGATCGCCCCGGTGCCGACGCATCCCATGAGAAGGCCGAAGCTGCTGTCCGAGAGCCCGAGCCGTCCGAGCGCCGCCACTGGGAGGAGCGCCCACAGCGCGCTGGCCGACACCGAGAAGGCAGCGCCGCGCAGCAGCACGGTGCGCACCGGAGGGGAGAAGCGGACGAACCGGACGCCGGCCCGGACGGCGGGGGCGAAGCGCTCGCCGGATGCGCGAACCGGTCCGGGCGGCCGGACTTGCAGCAGCACGAGGCCCACGATCGCCACGAGCAGGCCCGCCTCGATGGCGAACAGCGCGCCCGCGCTCAGCGCGGCGATGATGAGGCCCGCCAGTGCCGGGCCGATTGCGCGCGCGAGGTTGATGGCGACCCCGTTGAGTGCCACGGCCGCCGGCAGCTCGGCACGCGGCACGAAGTCCTGGGTCAGGGCCTGGTAGATCACGAACGTGCTCGCCATGCCCGCGCCCAGTGCGAACGTGAGGCCGAGTGCGAGTCCCGGTGTGATCACGTCGGTGAGCGTCAGCGCCGCGAGCACCGCAACCGAGACGAGCATCCAGCCCTGGGAGGCGACGGCAAAGCGCCTTCGGTCGACGATGTCGGCTACGGACCCCATGACGAGCGCCAGCAGGACGGCCGGCAGGCTGTTGGCGGTCTGGACGAGGGCGATTAGCGTGGGGGAGTCCGAGAGCGCGGCGATGACCGTGACCGCCCCGACGGTGTTCATCCAGATCACGAGCTGTGAGCCCGCCAGCGCCGTCCAGGCGGCGCGGAAGCCGGGGCGGCGCAGCGGCGCCAGCGCCGATTCCTCGGCCGCTGCGGCCTGCCTGGTGGGTAGGGCGGCGTCTGTCAAAGGCGTAGCCGGGCGCGAGGGCGCGGGCTCGGCCCGCGCCGGCACGATGTCGTCGTGCGCGAGGGCGCGGGCTCGGCCCGCGCCGGAGCGATGTCATTCAGGCTGCAAACGTATGCATAATGCTCGTCGATGGCCACTCCGAACGTGAGAGCCGGCGCAGCGGTGACGCTGCGAGACGTGGCTCGCGTGGCGGGCGTCCACCCGGCCACGGTGTCCCGGGCGCTCAACGAGGAGACGCGCTCGCTCGTGAACGAGGAGACCGGGAGGCGGGTGCTCAAGGCAGCCGAGGAGCTCGGTTACCAGCCCAATCCGATCGCCCGCGGGCTGAAGACCAACCGCTCCTACACGATCGGTGTGCTGATCCCTGACCTGACGAACCCGCTCTTCCCGCCGATCCTGCGCGGCATCGAGGACCGGCTCGAGACGGCCGGCTACACGCCCCTGACAGCCAATACCGACAACGATCCCGAGCGTGAGCTGCTCGACTCGCAGACGATGCGGGCCCGGCAGGTCGACGGAATCATCGCCGCGACCGCGCGCCGCGACCACCGCCTCCACGACGCGCTGCTCGAAGCCGGCATCGAGCTCGTGCTCGTGAACAGGCGCCAGGTGGAGCTCCCTGTGAGCTCGGCAACGGCGGACGACCGGATGGGCATGCGGCTGTCCGTGGAGCACCTGCTCTCCCTGGGGCACACCCGCATCGCGCATCTGGCGGGGCCGCTCGACTACTCGACCGGCCTTGATCGCCACGAGAGCTTCCACGAGACGATGCGCGGGGCCGGCCTCGAACCGGATCCCGAGCTCGTCCTCGTGGCCGAGGCGTTCACGGAATCGGAGGGCGCCCGCCTCTGCGAACAGCTCATGGCGGACGGGCGGCAGTTCACCGCGGTCGCGGCCGCTAACGACCTGCTCGCGCTCGGCTGCTACGACGTGTTTGCCGAGCGCGGCGTGCGCTGCCCGGAGGAGATCTCCGTTGTCGGCTTCAACGACATGCCGTTCGCCGCGCGCTTCAACCCGCCGCTCACGACCATCCACATCCCGCACTACGAGATCGGCAAGGCGGCGGCACAGCTCATGCTCGAGCGCCTGCAGAACGGCGACTCCAGGCCGCGCGAGATCCGCCTCGAGCCGAGCCTGGTGGTACGCGACTCGACCGCCCCGCCGGCAACGGCGGGGCGTACATGACTCTTAACAGCCCCTACCTTGACGATCGCGACTGCGCCCGAGTACGATCGCAAACGATTGCACCGCAAACGATTGCAGGAAGCGGGAGCGGGGACGCCCGCTAAGGGAGGAAGGGCTCTGGGCGAGGAGCAGCAAGGGGCGGATCCGCCCGACGGCGCGCGCGGGACGATCTCGGTGACCGACGCCGTCAAGCAGTTCGAGGGCGGCGTCCTCGCAGTCGACCACGTCAGCTTCGAGGCCACCCCCGGTGAGTTCGTCTCGATCGTTGGGCCGAGCGGCTGCGGCAAGTCCACCTTGCTCCGCCTCATCGCGGGCCTCATCCCGCTGAGCGCCGGCAGCATCTCGGTGAACGGCCTCGAGGTCACGGAACCCAGGCAGGACGTCGCGCTCATGTTCCAGCGCCCGACGCTGCTGCCGTGGCGCACCGCGCTGCAGAACGCACTGCTCCCCCCGAAGCTGGGACGCAGGCTCGACGAGGGGACCGAGCGGCAGGCGTACGAGCTGCTCGATCTCGTTGGCCTCAGGGGCTTCGAGCACACCTACCCTCGCCACCTCTCCGGCGGCATGCAGCAGCGCGTCGCGCTTGCCCGCCTGCTCATGGTCGGCGTCGAGGTTCTGCTGCTCGACGAGCCCTTCGCGGCCGTCGACCAGCTGACCCGCGAGCGCTTGAATCTGGAGCTCCTGCGCGTTCACGAGCGGATGTCGGCCACGGCGTTGCTCGTGACCCACAACATCCAGGAGGCCATCCTGCTTGCCGACCGGGTGATCGTGATGACGCCGAGGCCGGGTCGCGTCGCCGACGTCATCAACGTCCCGTTCGAGCGCCCGCGTGCACAGGAGATGGTCGCGGAGCCTGCATTCCAGGAGCTCGTGCTAAGGGCCTACCGTGGGTTGCAGGTTCCGGTCTCGAGCGAGACCGAAGAACTGAGCGCGGGGGTCAGTGACGCGTAAGGTCCTGCACGCACTCTCGCCCGCCCGCCTCGCTCGCCGGCTATGGCCACCGCTTCTGTTCCTGGCGATCCTGATCGGCCTATGGGAGCTCGCGCTGGCGGTGGACTACGTATCCGAGAGCATCCTGCCGCACCCGAAGGACATCGTGGTGTCGTTCTGGGAGCTCATCAGGAGCGACTTCGTCTGGGACGACATCGCGGCGACGCTGTGGGAGGCGGTGGCGGGCTTCTTCCTCGGCTCCGCGCTCGGGCTGGCGCTTGCGATTCCCTCGGGCCTCTCGCCCACCATGCGTCAGATGCTCGGTCCGTACGCGGTGGGCCTGCAGGTGACGCCGCGGATCGCGATTGCGCCGCTGATCATCGCGTGGGCCGGCTTCGGCTACAGCTCGAAGATCTGGATCGCCGCGATCATCGCGTTCTTCCCCGTCTATGTGAACGCGCTGACCGGCATCCTCACGGTGGACGAGGACGCGCGCGAGATGTTCCGCTCGCTCGGGGCCAGCAGGTGGCAGACCTTCATGCACCTGATGGTCCCCGGCTCGCTGCCGGTCATGTTCGCCGGACTGAAGACAGCGGCGGGCCTGTCACTCGTCGGCGCGGTGGTGGGCGAGTTCATCTCGGCTGAACGCGGTCTCGGCGTGCTCGTGCAGCAGTTCTCGAGCCAGCTCGCGATCGCCGACGCGTTCGCCGTGATCCTGATGCTGATGTTCCTCGGGCTACTGCTGTACGGCGCGATGGAATGGCTCGAGCGAACCACGGTCTTCTGGCTCCACGATGGCCGGCTCGCGGCGCGGTCGCGACGCCGCGCCGCGCGAGCCGAAAAGAAGTTGGCGCGTGAGGGACGCGTGCCTTCGGGGCCGCGTCCGACGCTGGTGGGGCGACGTTGAAGCGGCAGCAAATGCATGGGCTCAGGCGAACGAGGAGGGTGACGGGAGTGTTCAGCTTCAAGGCTGTACCGGCCGTACTGGCCGCCGCGGTGATGGCCGTTGGCGCGGGCTGCGGCGACGACGATGACGATGGCGGCGGCGGTGGAGGCGGAGGCGACGGCGGCGGGACCCAGGAGATCGTCTACAACCTGCCCACCCCGCCCTCGGTGTTGTTCTATCCCACGCTCGTTGCCGAGGAGCTCGGCTTCTTCGAGGAGGAGGGGGTGAGTCCGGATCTGGCGCCGGCGGCCGAGGAGATCTCCGCCACGGCCTTCCTGGACAACGGCGACGCGGACGTCTCGTTCGCGGACGTGGACGAGATCATCCTCGCCCGCTCAAAAGGCGGCGAGCACCAGTCGATCTTCAGCCCGCAGCACACGAACACCGCCGGGATCGTCGTGCCCGAGGACAGCGACATCCAGGACATCTCGGGCGTCGCCGGCCAGAAGGTCGGGCTCGAGTCGGAGGAGAGCACCCGTTTCCTCGACGCCATGCTCGACTCCGCCGGCATCCCGAAGGACGACGTGGAAACCGCGGTCGTCGGGACCAGCGGCGCTCTGGTCGCAAAGACGTTCGAGGACGGGGAGATCCAGGCCTACGTCGGCAACGCTTCGGACTTCACGGCGCTGTCCGCGAACGGCGTGGCGCTGCGGAACATCACGCCCGAGGACGTCGGACAGATCGATGGCAACCCGCTGGCGACCCTTCCCGGCACGCTGGACGAAAAGCGCGACGCGATCGTCGGCTTCCTGCGCGCGTGGGCGAAGGGTCAACACGTGGGCCAGGTGAACCGCGAGGTCGTCGAGCAAATCGCACGCGAGAAGGTGCCGGCCGAGTGGCGCAACGAGGCGAGCGGCGAGGCCGCGCTCGATCTGGCGATCGAGCTCATGAAGCCGGACGATCCCGACCGGATCGGTGACCTGCGCCCGGACGTGTGGGAGACCGGCCAGGATGTGCTCGTGCGCGCGGGTGTGATCGAGGAGGGCGACACGATCGACGTTCAGGAGGCCCTCAACGACGAGCTGATCACCGAGATCAACGATTGGGACCGGGCGGAGGTTGAGGCGGCCGCGGAGGAGTACGCGGCGGGGTCGTAACGGCCACGTGACCTCCACCTCTGCTCGGCGGGTGCCGCCGGCTCGGACTCGCGCATGGGCTGGGTAAGGGGTGTGGCTCGTCGGCCCGCGGCGGGCCGGACGTGATCGACGATCGTTCGGCCGCCCCGCTCGGGCCAGCTCGCATTTGTCCTGGATTGGTGGTCCAGGAGACCACCAATCCAGGACGGATGGCGCCAGGACCGGGCGGGAGCGTCACCGCTGCCGATGAAGATTCAACCCCCCTTCCCCAGCCCTTGCCCGGCTGGCGGAGACCAACCGCGCCCGCGCCGCCGCGGCGGCGCCACTCCATCTGGGCGAAGCTTGACAAGTGTCTCGCCGCGGCGATAGGCTGCACACGATTGCAGCAAACGTTTGCAAGGCTGCCCAACAGGGGAGGAGGGCACATGCAGAAGCTTCGTTGGCTCGGTCTCGTACTGCTGGCCGTGGCCGTTCTCGTAGCGGCCGGCTGCGGTGACGATGACGACGACGGCGGGGGCGGAGGAGGCGGCGGAGGAGGAGAGGCCAGTGGAGAGCCGGTCAAGGTCGGCGCCTCGCTTCCGCTGACGGGAGAGTTCGCGGAGCCCGGCAAGGCGGCAAAGCAGGGCTACGAGGTCTGGGAGGCGATGGTCAACGAGCAGGGCGGCCTCATCGACGGGCGCCCGGTGGAGATGGTCATCAAGGACGACCAGAGCAACCAGAACACGATCGTCGCCGACTACAACGCCCTGATCAGCCGCGACCAGGTGGACCTTCTGCTTGGGACCTTCTCCTCGCTGCTGAACCTGCCGGCGTCGGCGGTGGCCGAACGCAACCGAATGCTCTACGTCGAGCCGGCCGGCGGCGCGCCGGAGCTGTTCGACCGGGGCTTCAAGTACCTGTTCTTCGCGCAGCAGGCGACGGCCGACAAGCAGGGCGAGGTCTGGGCGAACTACATCGCGGAGCTGCCCGAGGGGGAGCGCCCGAAGACGGCCGCCTACCCGACGCTCGACGACCCGTTCGCGCAGCCGACCTCCGAGGGAATCGAGGCGATCCTCAAGCCGGCCGGCATCGAAACCGTGTATCGCGAGACGTACACGATCGACAACCCGAACCTCGACGGGATCGCGAACGCGCTCAAGTCGAGGAACCCCGACCTCGTCGTGCACGGCGCGACCTTCGAGGACGGCGTGGGCATGGTCCGCGCGCTTCGGAAGGCCGACTTCACGCCGAAGATGCTCTACCAGACGACGGCCCCGTCGCTCGGGGACCAGTACTCGGGTGCGATCGGCAAGGAGACGACGGAGGGCATCTTCTACGGCGTGAGCCACTCGAAGGAGGCGCAGACGCCGGGCAACCAGGAGTTCGTCGCGAAGTACCGCGAGATGTTCGGCGGCACCGAGGTGCCGGAGGATGCGGCCGACGCGTACGCGACGGCGCAGGTACTCCAGGCGGCGGTAGACGGGGTGGGCACGATCGAGCGCGACCGTCAGCTCGAGCTCGCGGACTGGCTGCGCGAGAACACGGTCGACACGATCCTCGGCCCGCTGAGCTGGGACGAGCAGGGGCGCCCGGAGGGTGAGTTCCTCGTGGGCCAGTGGCAGAGCGGCGTCCCGGAGATCATCCTGCCTGAGGATGCCGCCACCTCGGACAAGATCATCCCGGGATGGCAGCCGGAAGGCGCCGGGTAACAGGACGGGGGTAGGCAATACCGCGCGGAGCCTTCGTTCTGGCTCCGCGCGGAGCCGCCCAGACAGGCGAGACCAGTGACCGAGTTCCTCCAGGCGCTCATCCTCGGCCTCCTCATCGGCGGCGTGTACGCGCTGCTCGCGTCGGGCCTCACGTTGATCTTCGGCGTGATGAACGTGATCAACATCGCCCAGGGGGCGTTTCTCATCCTCGCCGCCTTCGTCACCTGGTCGCTATGGCGCGCGATCGGGCTCGATCCGCTGGCGGCGATCGTCGTGCTGACGCCGCTCATGTTCGCCTTCGGCTGGCTTCTCTACAACGCCACGATCCGGCCGATACGAAGGGCGCCGCCCGCGGCCTCGGTGCTGCTGACATTCGGGCTGGCGCTGTTCCTCGAGGGCATCATGGGCGTGATCTGGGGCAATACGTCCCACTCGGTCCGTCCGGGCTACTCCACCGAGAGCTTCGAGATCGGCGAGCTCTTCCTCCCGAAGGCGCAGGTGTACGGAGGGCTCGTCGCGATCGTGGTGCTGACCTCGCTGTACCTGGTGCTCACGCGCAGCTGGCTCGGGCGCGCGATCCGCGCGAGCGCGGTGAACCCGCAGGGAGCCGAGCTCGTCGGTGTGAACGTGGGCTCGGTGGCCGCGTTCACGTTCGCGATCGGCGTTGCCAGCGCCGGCGCCGGCGGGGCGATCGCCAGCGTGCTCTACCCGTTCCTGCCGGGCTCCCACTACCAGTGGATCGCGCGGCTGCTCGGCATCATCGTCCTGGGAGGGATGGGGAGCCTGCCGGGCGCGGTGATCGGTGCGCTCTGCCTGGGCGTGGCCGAGCTCATGACGGTCACCTACATCGGGCCCGAGTGGGCCACCGGCGTGCCCTACGTGTTCGTGTTCATCGTGCTGCTACTGAGGCCGCAGGGCCTCCTGGGTACGCGGCTCCGCCAGGACGTGGCCACCACATGACCGACGTGGGAACCACGGCGGTAGCGGAGGGGACGCTCAAGGGCGGCGGCGGCCCGCCTGCGCGCGCGCCGGCGAAGGCGCTGCGCTCGCCCTGGACGGCGCTGATCGCCGTGGCGGTTCTGCTCGTCGCCGCCTTCCCGGTCCTCTCCGACGACCTCTACTACCAGAACATGATCATCCTCTCGATGGTCTTCGCCATCGGGGCGGTGGGGCTGAACATCATCACCGGCTACGCCGGCTACGTCTCGCTCGGCCAGGGGGCGTTCATCGGGCTGGGGGCGTACACGGTCGGCATCTGCGTCACCGACATCGGCGGCTCGCCCTGGGTCTGGGTCCCGGTCGCCGGCCTGGTCGCCGGCGCGGCGGCGGCGCTGCTCGGCGTGGTCGCGATGCGAGCCCGCGGTCACGCGTTCGTGATCCTGACGATCGCGTTCCTGTTCCTGGTGCAGCTGCTCGCGACCAACTGGGACGAACTGACGAACGGCACCGGCGGCATCACGCTGCCGATCCCGACCTGGAGCGTCGAGTACCAGTACTGGCCGTTCTACTACACGCTGATGGGCCTGCTGGCCGTCTCGCTTCTGGCCTCGTGGTGGATCAGGCGCAACAAGTTCGGCATGGGCCTGATCGCGATCCGCGAGGACGAGGACAAGGCCGCGACGGTGGGCGTGAGCACGCCGACCTACAAGATCCTCGCGTTCGCCGCGAGCGCCGTGTTCGTCGGAATGGCGGGCGGCGTCTACGGCTACTACATCAGCTTCATCGACCCGCTGGGGATGTTCAACATCCTGCTCAGCGTCCAGATCATCCTGTCGCTGCTGCTCGGCGGACGAGCGACGCTCTGGGGCCCTGTGCTCGGCGCGTTCATCATCGAGTGGCTCAACGAGACCAGCAACAACGAGTTCGGCGGAGGCAACGCTCGGCTGCTGATCTTCGGGGGCCTGCTCGCGCTCGTGGTGCTGTTCCTGCCCAACGGGATCATTCCCACGGCGGGCGCCTGGATCGAGCGCTGGCGGACGCGCGGCAAGGCCGGCCTGGCGGGGGAGCGCCTGACCGGCATCGACCTGCGCGAGCGGGCGGCGCCCCTGCCCGCAGCCCCTCCGGCCTCCGCCAGGCCGCTGCTCGAGGTCAAGGGGCTCGCGAAGAGCTTCGGAGGGGTGCACGCCGTCGAGGAGGCCTCCTTCGGCGTGCCGGAGGGGTCGATCACGGCGCTGATCGGTCCGAACGGCTCCGGCAAGACGACCGTCTTCAACCTGATCGGCGGCACCATGGCGCCGGACGCCGGGGAGGTCTGGTTCGACGGTCGGCGGATCGACCGCAAGCCGCCATGGAAGCGCGCACACCTCGGCATCGGCCGGACGTTCCAGATCACCCGGCTGTTCGGCGAGATGACCGTGCTCGAGAACGTCGTGGCGCCGCTGCGCGAATTCCACCTCGGGCTACTCGGCGCCGATGCCGTCTCGGGGCCCGAGGCCCGGCGTGCCGAGGAGCTCCTCGACTTCGTCGGCATGCGCAAGTACCGCGACGTGCGGGCATCCGCGCTCTCCTACGGCCAGCAAAAGCTCCTCGAGCTCGCTCAGATCCTGATGCTGGACCCGAAGCTGATCATGCTCGACGAGCCGGCGGGTGGCATCAACCCGACGCTGATCGAGCGGATCGGCGAGACGATCCGCGAGCTGAACGCGCGCGGCAAGACGTTCCTGATCGTCGAGCACAACATGCCGTTCGTGCTCGGCCTGTGCAATCCGGTACTGGTGCTCGCGCGCGGGCGGACGATCGCGAGCGGCTCGCCGGACGAGGTCCAGCACGATCCCAACGTCCTCGACGCGTACCTCGGCGAGGATTTCCGCCTCGAGCAGCCGGTGGGGGCATGAGATGCTGAAGCTGACCGATGTGTACGCCGGCTACGGCGGCGGCGACGTGCTCCAGGGAGTGGAGCTCGACGTGCCGGAGGGATCGGTGTGCTGCATCGTGGGACCGAACGGTGCGGGAAAGTCCACCGTGCTGCGCGCGGTCAGCGGCCTGCTCCAGCCGCGCAAGGGCGACGTTCAGCTCGACGGTCAGTCGATCTCAGGTCTGCAT
This sequence comes from uncultured Thermoleophilaceae bacterium, assembly GCA_963751835.1. Classification (GTDB taxonomy): domain Bacteria; phylum Actinomycetota; class Thermoleophilia; order Solirubrobacterales; family Thermoleophilaceae; genus JACVRW01. The sequence continues at coordinate 139,460 of CAVVWD010000019.1, forward strand.
CCATCGCGCATCCTCGCGCTGGGCATCTCCCAGGTGCCGCAGTCCAACGCGTTGTTCCCGGGGCTGACGGTCAAGGAGAACGTGCTGATGGGGGCATACATCCAGCGCCGCGAAAAGAAGCTGCTCCAGAAGCGCTACGACTCCGTCGCGGAGCTCTTCCCGGTCATCCGGGAGCGGGCGGACGACCGCGCCGGCAACCTCTCGGGTGGCCAGCGCAGGATGGTCGAGTTCGGCCGGTCGCTGATGCTGGAGCCGAAGCTCGTCATGCTGGACGAGCCGTCACTGGGGCTCGACCCGAAGGCGCTCAAGCACGTGTGGGAGTCGATCAGGGTGATGGTCGAGGCCGGCAAGACGGTCCTGCTCGTGGAGCAGAACGTGCGCTTCGGGCTGCGGCTCGCGAAGCAGGGAGTGGTCATGGAGAGCGGTCGCGTGCTGCTCACCGGTGAGGCCGACGCGGTCCTGAAGAACCCCGAGATGGCCGCGCTCTACTTCGGCGGGACCGTCGAGCAGGCAAAGGACCAGAAGAAGCCCGTGGCGCGGGCGTGAGCGGCGTCCTGTGGGCGACCGCATCGGGAATAGGGTTCGGCCTCTTCCAGAGCCTCAACCGGCGTGCGATCCGGGGCATCGACGACCCGTACGTCTCGACGTTCCTCCAGCTGGCCGTGGCCACCGCGATCCTGGTGGCCGCCAGTCTCATTTCCGAGGACCTGAGTCAGCTGGGGGACGCGAGCGGCGAGGCGATCGTGCTCTTCGCGCTCGCGGGGGTCATCCACTTCGTGCTCGGCTGGCTCCTGCTCAACGTGAGCCAGATGCGCATCGGCGCGTCACGCACGGCCCCGTTGATCACGCTCACGCCGCTGTTCGGGGTGGTGCTCGCGGCGCTGACGCTCGGCGAGCTGCCGAGCGCCGCGGCGCTCGCGGCCATCGCGCCGATCATGGTCGGGGCCTGGCTCCTCGCGAGCCGCGGCAGCGGACAGGTCGCGATCGAGCGCGACTCGATCTTCGCCTTCGGCACCGCGTTCATGTGGGCGCTCAGCGCGGTCCTGACCGTGGAGGCGCTGGAGGGACTCGACTCGCCGCTGCTCGGTGTGACCCTGGGCCTGCTCGCCGCAACGGCCGCGCTGGGCGGCGCGCTGGCGGCGCGCGGCTCGCTGGGCGCGATCCGCTCGCTCGCCCGCAACACGCTGGCGCTCAAGCTGTTCGCCGCGGTGCTGGTCGCGTTCGCCACCTGGTTCCGGCTGTTGGCGCTCGGCGAGACCGATGTGGCCGTGGTGCTGGCCACGAACCTCATAGGCGTGCCGATCACGCTCGTGCTCGCCCCGATCATGGTGGGCAGGCACCTCGAGCAGGCGGACGCCCGGGTGTGGCTCGGCGGGCTGCTCGTGGTCGCGGGCGTCCTGGCGCTGATCGCGATAGAGGTGTGAGCGCATGACGGTCGACGTGCACGCTCACGTGATCGTTCCGGAGATCACCGGCGACGAGCCTTGGCGGCCGCGCGTCTACAGTGACGACGCGGGAGCCCAGGTGGTGGAGATGGGGGGCAGGCAGATCCGCGCCGCCATCGCCGAGTTCGTCGACATCGACGGGATCCTCGCGGCCCAGGACGAGGCGGGCGTCGATCGCGTGCTGCTGTGCCCGTGGGTGCCGCTGCTCTACTACGACGCCGAGCCGGACGAGGGGCTTCGCAGGGCGCGCATCCAGAACGACGCGCTCGCCGGGCTCGTGGGCGACCATCCCGAGCGCGTTGCCGCGCTCGGGGCGCTGCCGCTCCAGGACCCGGAGCTCGCGGCCGCTGAGCTTCACGCGCTGATGGAGGCCGGCGTGCTGAGGGGCGTGGAGGTGGCGGCGAGCGTCCGCGGCGTTTTCCTCGGCGACGACCGGTTCGAGCCCTTCTGGGAGGCGGCCGAGGAGACCGGCGCCCTCGTCTTCGTCCATCCCACGACACGCGGCTTCGACTCGCCGGCGTTCCAGGACTACTACCTCTGGAACACCGTGGCGAACCCGCTCGAGACCGCGACCACGGCGGCACACATGGTCGTGGCCGGCGTGATGGAGCGCCACCCCGAGTTGCGCGTGCTGCTGGCGCACGGCGGCGGCGCGCTCCTCGCGGTGCGCGGCCGCATCCGGCACGCGCTACGGCTTCCAGCAGCAGGCCAGGTCGCGCCTCCGCGAGTCGCCCGAGGACTCGATCAGGCGCTTCCACTTCGACACGCTCACACATGACGAGGCGCTGCTGCGGGAGCTGATCGACTACGCCGGGGCCGACCATGTGCTGCTCGGCTCCGACTATCCGTTCGACATGGGCGACGCCCGGCCCGTGGACACCGTGCGAGCGCTCGGGCTGGCGCCTGAAGTGGAGGCGGCGATCCTCGCCGGCAATGCCGAGCGCCTTCTCGGACTCGGGCCCGTGCGCAGAGAGGAGACGATCCGATGACGCAGACCGCTGACGTGGTGGTCGCCGGGGGCGGCCACAACAGCCTGATCACGGCGGCGTATCTGACGAAGGCCGGCTACGAGTGCCTCGTCCTCGAAGCGCGCGCCATCCCCGGCGGGGGCGCCGCGACCGAGCACCTGCTCGGCCCCGACTACAGGATCGACTCCTGCTCGACCGGGCACACGATCATCCGGGTCAACCCGCTGCTGACCGGTGACGAGCTCGGGCTGCACGCCGACTACGGGCTCGAGTACCTCGAGCCCGACCCGGTCGGCCACGTCGCGTTCCCGGACGGGGAGCAGCTGACGATGTGGCTCGACCTGGACCGCACCTGCGACGAGATCGCGCGCTTCTCGAGCAGGGACGCCGATGCCTACCGGCGCCTGATCGGCGAGTACGACGAGGTCAAGGCGATCTTCGCCCGCGCGCGCGTGACCCCGGCCGGCTTCGGCCCGTCGCTCGAGGAGATGCTGCTCGAGCACCCGCGCGGACGCATCTGGCTGCGGCGCAACGCGATCACGGCCTGGGACGTGATCAGGCGCGAGTTCGAGGACCGCCACGTCCGGGCCTTCATGATCTGGCAGGCCTTCCAGACGCTCGTGCCGGTGGACGCCGCGGGCTCCGGCGTCAATGCCTACTCGATCATCTTCGGCCGCCAGGGGCGCAGCTGGTCGATCCCGCGCGGCGGCTCGGGCGCGCTGACGGTGGCACTCACGCGCTTCCTCGAGGACCACGGCTCCACCGTGCTCACGGACAGGCAGGTGTCCGGGCTCGTGCTCGAGGAGGGACGCTGCGCCGGCGTCGAGACCGACGACGGCGAGCGCTACATGGCCAGGCGAGCCGTGCTCTCGACGATCCACGTCAAGCACCTGGTGGAGATGGCGCCGCGCGACGCTTGGGGCGAGGAGTTCGTCTACGGGGTCGCCACCTATGACGTCGGCATGTCCGGCATGGCGTGCTATCTCGCGACCGACGCCGCCCCCGAGTTCGAGACCCCGGACGGCCCGCGGGCCGCCGTCTCGGCAGGGACGGTGGGCTGGCCGGAGGAGGTGCTCGCGTTCGGACGGGCGGTGCGCGACGGGCGCCCCTACGACGAGGGGGTGCCGTGGCTGCTCGTGGCCACGCCCACGCTCGTTGATCCGGACCGGGCGCCGGAGGGGCATCACACCGTCAAGCTGCTCAGCCCGCAGGCCTGGGACCTTCCCGATGGCGTCGCCGGCTGGGACGAGCACAAGGAGACGGTCTTCCGGCGCCAGCTCGAGCACGTGCGGCGCTTCGTTCCGGCGCTGGCGGACGAGCACATCCTCACGTCCTACGTCAAGAGCCCGGCGGACATCGAGCGCTCGAACCAGCACATGATCCGCGGGGCGTTCCACGGCGGCGACCGGAGTTATGCGTTCAGCGGCAAGAACCGGCCGGTTCCCGGCTGGGCGGATCACCGCATGCCGATCCCCGGCCTCTACCAGACGGGCGGCACGACGAGCGTGGGCGGCTCGGTCACGGGCGTGCCCGGCCGCAGCGCCGCGATGGTGATGCTGAGCGATCTCGGACACGACCCGGAGGAGGTGATGGCCGGTGCCGGACGCGCGGGTGCAGGCAGCCATTGACCACTGGGCACCCCGCTTCGTGCAAGCGGGGGTCGACTACAACGACTTCGTTGCCACCACAGCCGGCGTCGAGCACTGGGACGAATGGCACGCCGCCTGGTGCCGCAACGCAGACGTGCACGCGGCGCTCGCGGAGGAGGCCGCCGGCAAGGGGCGGCGCCTCACGGCCGGCGAGGCATGGGCGCGGGCGACCGTGGGCTACCACTTCGCGAAGTTCGTCTGGATGGTCGACCCCGAGCGCAGCCGGGCCGCCGCCGACAAGGCCGTCGCGGCCATGGCCAAGACCCACGAGTACCTCGACCCGGACGCCGAGCGCATCGAGGTGCCGCTCGACGGCGGCCGCGTGGTGGGCAACCTGCGCCGCCCGGCCGGCGAGGCCAAGCCGCCGCTCGTCCTGCTCGTGCCGGGGCTCGACTCCACGAAGGAGGAGTTCTTCAGGCTCGAGAACGTCTTTCTCGACCGCGGCATGGCAACGCTGTCGATGGACGGTCCCGGCCAGGGCGAGTCGGGCTACGAGCTGCCCATCCGAGCCGACTACGACGTGGCCGTGAGCGCCGTTCTCGACGCGATCGCCGAGCGCAGCGACGTCGACCTCGACCGGGTGGGCCTCCTCGGCGTGAGCCTCGGCGGCTACTACGCGCCGCGCGTGCTGGCCTTCGAGCCGCGCATCAAGGCGGGCGTCGGGCTGAGCGGCCCGTACCGGTTCAGCGACATCTGGGACCACGTCCCGCCGCAGACGCGCGAGACGTTCGTGGAGAAGTCGTTCTCGAAGGACGACGAGGAGGGTCGCGCCAAGGCCGCCGAGCTGGACCTGAGCGGGGTGGCCGAGCGCATCCGCCAGCCGTACCTGGCGATCACCGGCAAGCTCGACCGCCTGATTCCCTGGGAGCAGACCGAGCGCGCCGCCAAGGAAGCGCCCAACGGGACGTTCCTGCTGCACGAGGACGGCAACCACGGCTGCGCGAACGTGCCGTACAAGACGCGGCCGCTGGCGGCGGACTGGCTTCGCGAGCAGCTCGGATGACCGGCATCGCGATCGTCGGCACGGGCATGTGGGGGCCGCGCCTGGCGGGCGCCGCGGAGCGCGCCGGGCTCGAGCTCGTGACGTGCTTCAGAAGGGACGAAGGGCAGCGCCGCGAGTTCGCCGAGCGCTTCGGCTGCGAGGCGGCCGCGAGCTTCGACGACGCGATCGGGCATCCAGGCGTCGAGGGCGTCGTGCTCGCCACGCCCAACGACGTGCACGAGGAGCAGACGCTCGCGTGCGCCGAGCGCGGCCGCCACGTGTTCGTGGAGAAGCCGATCGCGGAGAGCACCGAGGCCGGCGAGCGGATGCGAAGCGCCTGCGCGGAGGCCGGAGTGACGCTGATGGTCGGCCACGCGTTCCGGCGGCTGGGCGCCGCCCGCCGGGTCAAGCGGCTGCTGGACGACGGCGCGCTCGGCCGCGTCGTCCTCGCCGAGGCGAACATGTCGCTACCGGGGTCGTTCAAGCCCGGGGCCTGGCGGGCTCGGCGCGAGCGCAACCCGGGCGGCCCGATCATGCAGCTCGGTATCCACCACGTGGACACGCTGGCGTACTGGCTCGGGCCGGTGCGGCGAGGGTCGGGCCGCTTCGAGCACGTTCACAGCGATGCCGACATCGACGACGTGGGCGTCGTGACGCTCGAGTTCGAGTCCGGCACGCTGGCGTCCGTAACTGGCAGCTACGTGTCGCCGAAGACGCTCTCGCTGCGGCTCCTCGGGACGGAGGCCGTGCTCGACTACCGCACCGACTTCTCGGTCTGGCCGGACGCCCAGGCGCTCGACGGCGTCACGAAGCTCACGCTCGCCGGCGAGCCCGTCGACTTCGATGAGCGCGACATGCTGGCGGAGGAGCTCGCCGAGTTCGGCCGCTGCATCCGCGGCGAGGCCGAGCCGGAGACCGGCGCGGACGAGGGCATCGCCGCCCTCGCCGCCGTGCTCCAAGCGCTCGAGACGGACGCGGAGGCCGTGCGCTGATGCGGGCGGCCGTGGTCGAGGCCGTCGGCTCCCCGCCCGGGCCTACCGGGGTGGATGAGCCCGTGCGAGAGGACGCGACTGCGGTCGTGGCCGTCGAGGCGGCACCGCTCAACCCGGTTGAGATCCGAGTCGCGGCCGGCAGGCTCGGGAGGCAGCCCGAGCCGCCGTACGTCCCTGGGGTCGAAGGGGCGGGAAGGGTTGTCGAATCGGCCCGGGTGGCGCCCGGGACACGGGTTCGCTTCGAAAGCAGCGCTCTGCCGGGCTTCGGCGCGCACGGGACGCTCGCCGAGCGGGCCGTCGTCCCCGAGGAATCGCTGGTGGAGCTGCGGGACGAGGTCTCCGACGACCTTGCCGCGGCGCTCGGGGTGGTGGGAATCACTGCGCTGCTCGCGCTCGAGCGCGCGGCGCCAACGGGCGGTGAGCGCGTGCTCGTCCTCGGCGCCACCGGCGCCGTGGGGCAGATGGCGGTCCAGCTGGCGAAGCTGATGGGGGCGGGTCAGGTTGTGGGCGCCGGGCGCAACCCCGAGGGCCTCGAGCGCGTTCGTGAGCTGGGCGCCGACGAGGTCGTCGAGCTGGGCGAGGGCGATCTTGTGAGCGCGTTCGAGAACGCCGCCGGCGGCGGGCTCGACATCGTGATCGATCCGCTCTGGGGCGAGCCGGCGATGGCGGCGCTGCGGGCGATCGCCACCGAGGGACGTCTCGTCAACGTGGGCCAGTCCGCGGGCACAGATGTCAGCCTGCCGCTCGACAACGTGCGCAACCGCCAGGGCGCGATCCACGCGATCTCGTCCGGGTGGACCGGTCTCAGGCGGAAGGCCGCCGCGTATCGCACCCTGCTGGAGCATGCCGTGGCGGGCAACCTCACGGTGGACCGCGAGGTCGTGCCGCTCGACGACGTGGCAGCTGCCTGGGAAAGGCAGGACGCGTCGCCCGGCCGGAAGCTCGTGATCTCGATCGGGCAAGGGAGCTGAGACGGAACCGGGCCTGAGCGCGGGCCGCCTGGTCGGCCGCCCGGTCCGCCGGCGAGAGGACGAGCGCATCCTGCGCGGCGCGACGCGCTACCTCGACGACATCGACCCGCCCGGGGCGGCCCATGTGGCGTTCGTGCGCAGCCCGTTCGCGCACGCGCGCATCGGCGGGGTCGAGCTCCCTGACGCCCCGGAGGGCACGTTCGCGGCGATCACCGCGGCCGACCTGGAGGGCCGGGTTGGCGACCTGCCCGTCCAGGGCATCCAGGGCGGCTGGGTCGCGAACGAGGGCCACCCCGTGCTCGCAGGCGAAGAGGTGCGCTATTCCGGCCAGCCGGTGGCGGCGGTGCTGGCGGAGTCCCGCGCGCTCGCCGAGGACGCCGCCGAGCTGGTCGAGGTCGACTACGAGCCGCTGGAGGCCGTGCTCGACGCCCGCGCCTCGGAAGTGACGATGTGCCGATGGCACAAGCTGAGCGGCGACGTCGACGGCGCCTTCCAGTCGGCCGCACACGTCGTGCGCGCGAGCCACTCGCTCCCTCGGGTCGCGCCGGTCCCGATGGAGCCGCGCGGGGCGATCGCCTCCTACGACGAGGCCGAGGACAAGCTGACGGTCTGGGTCTCGGCACAGGACAGCCATCGCCAGCTTGCCGGCCTCGCCAAGGTGCTCGACCGGCCGGAGGAGTCGATCCACGTGATCGTGCCGGACGTGGGCGGCGCGTTCGGCAGCAAGGGCGTGCCGGCCCCCGAGACCGTGCTGGTCGCGTTGGCGGCGCTCACGACCGGACGAATCGTCAAGTGGGCCGAGGACCGGGAGGAGAACCTCGTCGCCTCGTACCAAGGCCGCGGCGTGGAGGCCGACCTGGAGCTCGCGCTCGATGCCGAGGGGACGATGCTCGGGCTCCGTGCGCGCATCCGGGCGGACCTCGGCGCCTACCTGATGCCGACCACGGCGATCCCCGCGCACACCACCGCGATGCTGATGTGCGGCGTGTACGACATTCAGGCGGCCGATGTCGAGGTCGTGGGCGCCCGGACGAACAAGGTTCCGACCGGTCCGTATCGCGGCGCGGGGCGTCCCGAGGCCGCCTACTTCCTGGAGTGCACCGTGGACGTGGCTGCCCGCGAGCTCGGCATCGATCCGCTCGAGCTCCGCCGGCGCAACCTGATTCGCGAGTTCCCCTACAAGACCGCACTCGGCTGGACCTACGACTCCGGCGACTACGAGCGCTGTCTCGACCTCGCCGTCGAGCTCGTCGAGCCGGAGCGCCGCTCGGACGACGAGCGGGTGGTCGGCACCGGCTTCGGGATGTACGTCGAGCGAGCCGGCGGTCAGTTCGAGACCGCACGGGCGGAGCTGCTTCCCGACGGCCGGCTCCTCGTGCGCAGCGGCTCGTCGCCGCACGGACAGGGCCATGACACGACCTTCGCCCAGCTCGCCGCCGAGCGGCTCGGGCTCGTGCTCGAGGACGTGGAGCTGCGCTTCGGCGACTCGGAGGAGGTGCCGCGCGGCGTGGGAACGTTCGCCAGCCGCTCGGTCGCGATGGGCGGCTCGGCGGTGGTGCAGGCAGTCGACGCGCTGAAGGAGAAGTGCATGGCCGTGGCCGCGCGGCTGCTCGAGGTCGGCGAGGACGAGCCCGAGTGGGGCGAGGGCGGCAGCGTCTCGGCGGCGGACGGGCGGACGCTGTCGCTGCGGGAGCTGGCCGCGTCCGAGCCCGGCATCCACGCGGACGCGCGCTTCAGCTCGGACCTCTCGTTCTCGTCCGGTGCATACGGAGCCGTTGTCGAGATCGAGCGCGCCACCGGCAGACTGCGGGTGCTGCGCCTCGCGGCGGTCGACGACGCGGGCAACATCGTCAACCCGCTGCTCGCCGAGGGACAGGTGATCGGCGGCATCGCGCAGGGGCTCGGGGAGTGCCTCGTCGAGGAGGCGGTCTACGACGAGGAGGGCAACCCCACGTTTGCCTCGTTCGTCGGCTACAGCTTGCTGACCGCCGCCGAGATGCCACCGGTCACGACCGCCTTCGTGGAGTCGCCTACGCCGCTCAACCCGATCGGCGCGAAGGGGATCGGGGAAGGCGGTTCAATCGGGACGCCCGCCGCGGTGGCGAACGCCGTGGCCGACGCCCTTGGCGGCATACGGGTCGATCCGCCCTTCAGCGAGGAGAAGCTCTGGCGGGCGTTGCGAGAGGCGGGCCCGTGAAGCCGCCGCCGTTCGAGTACCAAGCCCCGGCCTCGGTGGAGGAGGCGCTGGGGCTGCTCGGCCCCGACAGCGCCGTGCTCGCGGGCGGCCAGAGCCTCGTGCCGCTGCTCAACCTGCGGCTCGCACGGCCGGAGCTCGTGGTCGACCTGAATGGCGTCGCGGAGCTCGACTACATCCGCGCCGATGACGGCGTGCTGCGGATCGGGGCGATGACGCGCCAGGCGGCGCTCGAGCGCTCGGAGCTCGTCCGCGAGCGCTGGCCGCTGCTTCACAAGGCGGTCCGCTTCGTGGGGCACGCGCAGATCCGCACCCGCGGCACGGTCGGGGGCTCGGTTGCGCATGCCGACCCGGCGGCCGAGCTGCCGGTCGCGCTGGCGGCCCTCGGCGCGCGCTTCCTGCTCCGCTCGCCGCGGGGAAAGCGCGCGCTCGGCACCGGCGAGCTGTTCGTCGGACCGCTCTCCACGTCGCGCGAGCCCGACGAGCTCCTCGTCGAGATCGAGGTGCCGGAGCAACCCGCCGGAGCGGGGGCGGGGTTCAGCGAGCACGCCCGCACCCACGGCGACTTCGCGACCGCAGGCGCCGCGGCCGTCGTCGTGCCCGGCAGCCACGCCGGGATCGCGCTGCTGGGCGCCGGGCCGGTGCCGGCGAGAGCCGTGGCGTCCGAGGAGGCGCTGGTCGGAGGTGCGTCGGCGAGTGAGGCCGCCGATCTGGCGGTCCGGCACGTGGAGGGCGAGCACCGGCGCGCGCTCTGCGGGGAGCTCGCCAGGAGAGCCATCGAGGAGGCGCTGGCGTGAGGATCTCGGTCGACATCAACGGACGGCGCTACGAGGAAGAGGTGGACCCCCGGCTTCTGCTCTCGGACTTCATCCGCCATAGCGCGGGGCTGACGGGCACGAAGGTCGGCTGCGAGCAGGGAGTCTGCGGCGCCTGCACCGTCCAGCTCGACAGCGAGCCGATCCGCTCCTGCCTCATGCTCGCCGTGCAGGCGAACGGACGGGCGATCCGGACCGTCGAAGGCCTCGCGCGGAACGGCGAGCTGCACCCGCTTCAGCGCGCCTTCCACGAAGCGCACGCCCTCCAATGCGGCTTCTGCACCCCCGGCTTCCTGATGTCGATGGAGGCGTTCCTGCGCGAGCATCCGGAGCCCGGCGGGGAGGAGCTGCGCGAGGCGCTCGCCGGCAACCTATGCCGCTGCACGGGCTATCTCGGGATCATCGAGGCGGTTGAGTTCGCCGCCCGGGAGATGAGGGAGGCTGATGTTCAGGGACATTGAGCGCGTCGGCTTTGCCGGTCTCGGCGCGATGGGCGCGGGCATCGCACAGCGCCTGCTCGACGCCGGGTACGACGTCGTGGGCTGGAACCGCACCAAGGAGAGGGCCCAGCCGCTGCTGGACTCCGGCATGGGCTGGGCCGGCACGCCGCGCGAACTGGCGGCATCCGTCGACGTGCTGTTCACGATGTTGACGAACACCGCGGCGATCGACGCGACCGCCGAGGGCGCGGACGGGATCCTCGCCGGCCTGCGCGAGGGTGTCGTCTGGGCGGACATCAGCACGATCGCTCCGGACGCCAGCGTCGCGCTCGCCGGGCGCGTACGTGCCACGGGCGCGTGGTTCCTCGACTGTCCCGTGTCGGGTAGCCCGGCGACGCTTGCCGCGGGCGAGATGTCGGTGATGGTGGGCGGCGACCGCGCGGCCTTCGAGCACATCGAAGATGTGCTGCGGGCGATCGGACCGAAGGTCACCTACATCGGCCCCAACGGTCAGGCCATTCTCACCAAGGTGGCGATCAACCTGGCGCTGGTCGTGTCGGTGACCGCCCTCGCCGAGGGTCTCGCGCTGGTCGAGAAGGCGGGTGTCGACCGGAAGGCGGCCGTGGACGCGGTGCTCCAGAGCGTCATCGCGTCGCCGGTCGTCGGGTACCGCGCGCCGCTCCTTGTCGAGGACACCGATGTCTTCGCGGACGTCGAGCTTCAGCAGAAGGACCTCGTGCTCGCGCAGGACCTCGCACGGCGGCTCGGGATGGCGATCCCAACGTGCGCCGCCACCAGCGAGATGCTGAACGCCGCGCGCAGCTCCAAGCAGGCCGACCGGGACTTCGTAGTGAGCGTCCACGAGGCGTACCGCCGCATGGGAGGGATGGAGTGATGCCCGCGCCGTACCGGACCACCATCCACGACGTCCCACTCGAGCAGGGCCTGCGCGAGGACGAGGGCTGGGTCGACATGCAGGTCCAGTTCCTGATCGACGAGCGCATCGCCGGCTCGAGCCGCCTCGTGGTCGGGCGCACCGTGCTCCCGCCGGGGGCGCGCCACGACCGCCACCGGCATCCGAACTGCAACGAGTTCCTCGTCGTGATGAGCGGCCGCGGCGAGGTCTACACGGACGAGGGCACCGAGCCCTCGCAGGCGGGCGACGTGATCTTCACGCCCGCCGGGCACTGGCACGGCTTCAACAACACGTCACACGAGGATGTCCTGCTGATCTGGGGCTGGGAAGGGGCGGGCTCGCTCGAGGCAGCCGGGTATGAGTTCACATCATGATCCGGCCGCCGGCCACGTCCAGCGTCATGCCCGTGATCCAGCGGGCGGAGTCGGACGCGAGGAAGAGCGCGGCAAGCGCGGGGTCCTCTGGCACGCCGATCGTCCCGAGTGGCGACATCCCCGCGATGCTTGCCAGCCGCTCCTCGTCCATCGCGCCCTTCACCCGTTCGCTCAGGATCGTGGCCGGCGCGAGGATGTTCACGCGTACCCCGTGCGGACCGAGCTCGAGCGCGGCGTGCCGGCTGAGCATCATGATCCCCGCCTTCGCCGCAGCGTAGGAGGCGGTCAGCTTGATGTCGAGGAAGCGCGCCGCGTTCGACGCCATGGTCACGATCGAGCCGGAGCCGCGCTCGACCATGCCGGGCGCGAACTCCCTCAGCGTGAGGAACGTACTGGTCAGGTTCGACTCGACGACGTGGTTCCACTCCTCGACCTTCGTCTCGAGCAGCGGCGTGCGCGCGCCGAAGCCCCCGGCGAACGCGAGCAGGACGTCAGGCGGGCCGAGCTTGTCTTCGACGTCGGCGCGCAAGCCGGCCGCTCCGTCAGGAGTGGTGAGGTCGGCCGCGAGTCCGACGGCGTCGGCCGCTCCGGCCTCGCGCGTCTCCGAAGCGACGCGTTCGATGGTCTCCGGATCGCGTCCGCAGACCGCTACCCGGGCCCGGTTGTGCCCGAGGAGGACGGACGTGGCGGCGCCGATGCCCTTCGAGCCGCCGGTCACCACCGCCACCTTTCCCGCCAGGTCCGGGTAGGAGGGGATGCTCGCGCTCACGCGAGCATCCGCTGGTCCATCGGATGCAGCGTGAAGATCACGGGCCCGTCGGGCCCGACGAGCACGTTCTCCTCGAGCCGGACGGTCTGCTGCAGGCCCGGGTGCCCCGCGAAGGTCTCGATCGCGAAGTACATGTTCTCTTCGATCTCCGCCGGATAGTCGAGCGAGTATGCGCGCGAGACCCACATCCCCTCGTACAGCGAGAGGCCGATCGAGTGCGCGAACTGCTGGAGGCTGACGCTGCCGTAGCGGTCGTCGTCGTACTCGGGAAATTTCGATGCGACATCCGCCGTGGTGTTGCCCGGCTTCAGTTCGGCGAGCGCTTCGTAGAGCGATCCGTGACACTCCTGATAGAGGCGCTTCATCTCATCGGTCGGCTCCGAGTCCACGAGGAAGCAGCGCACGAAGTCGATGAAGTAGCCGCCAGGTCCGACCGCGTTGATGTCCACGATCACGAGGTCGCCCTGCCGGATCAGCTTGTCGGAGTGCCAGCGACGGTACGGACTCGTGTTGCCGCCCGACGCGCAGATGATGTCGTAGACGAAGTCGGCGCCCTCGGCGTAGAAGAACTCGTTCACCTTCGCCGTGATGTCCGCCTCGCGGATGCCCGGCTTCAGCCACTCGTTCTGGATCTTCCACATCGCGGCGTCGCCCAGCGAGGAGCTGATCTTCAGCAACTCGATCTCGTCCGGGGTCTTGACCCGGCGGGCGTGCGACATCGCGGGCCACGCGTTGACCAGGTTCAGCCCGCGCTGCCCGAAGGCCGCCATCGAGCTCATGTCCGCCGTATCGATCCCGATGCGCTCGTTCTCGACGCCCGCCTCGCGCAGCACGTCGACGACCGAGTCGGCCATCCGGCCGACCATCATCTCCTCTGCCCCCTCGGCCCAGCGCCAGGTGAAGGCGGGCCGGATGTTGCCCTTCAGCCAGGGCGCGTCGAGCTTCGCGCACTCGAAGTCCGAACCGACGGTCTCGAACAGGACGGGGTCGCCGTCGCGGGGGAGCACGGCGTAGCGGATGAAGATGTTGTGCTTCCAGTTGCCCTGGAAGGTGCCGGTGACGTAGCGGATGTTCTCGCCGACGAACATGATCAGTCCGCCCAGGTCGTGCTCCTCCATCGCCGCCCGTGCGCGTGCGAGGCGGTCGCGGCGGAGCCGGTCGTGGTCCACGCGCTGCTGCCAGTCAGTCGAGGTCTGGCTGTAGAGACGGCGGGGATCCGTGTGGTGCGGCCGCTGGATGAACGACGTGTCAAGCTCGTAGTCCAGCGGAGCCGCGCGCTCGGCGCGGTCACTGATGCTCATGTCGTGTTCCTCCCGACGTTGTTTGCAAGCACCCCGACGCCCTCGACCTCGACCTCGACCGTGTCGCCGGGCTTCAGGAAGACGGGCGGGTCGCGGAAGCCGCCCACGCCCCACGGGGTTCCGGTCAGGATGAGGTCACCCGGTTCGAGCGTGCAGGCGCGCGACAGGAAGCTCACGATCTCGGCGACGCTGAAGATCATCTCGGCCGTGGTCGAGTCCTGCATGGTCTCGCCGTTCACGCGCGTGACCAGGCGCTTTTCCTGCGGATCGCCGAACTCGTCGGGAGTGACGATCACCGGTCCGAGCGGGCAGAAGCTGTCGATGCTCTTCGCGCGCACCCACTGCTGGTCGGCGAACTGGAGGTCGCGCGCGCTCACGTCGTTGGCGACCGTGTAGCCGAAGATTGCCTCGAGCGCCTCGCGCTCGCTCGCGTGCCTGATCCGGCGCCCGATCACCACGGCGAGCTCGACCTCCCAGTCGACCTGCTCCGTGAGGCCGTCCGGCCATTCGATGGCGGCACCGGGCCCTACCAGCGATGATGGGAACTTGGCGAATATGAGCGGGCGCTCGGGGGCGGCCATCCCGGTCTCGCGGGCATGGTCGTGGTAGTTCAGGCCGACGCAGGCGATCTTGGACGGTGATTTCAGGGGTGCGTCGAGCATGCCGGGCTCGAGCGCCTCGCCGTCCTCGAGCGCCGCGCGAGCGACCACGCGCGCGGCCTCCCAGGCGGCCGGGCCGGCCGCGATCAGCTCGTCCACCGTCGCCGCACCGTCCACAGCGAGGGTCGCAACACGGGCCCCCTCGACGACGGCGAGTGGGCGCTCAGCACCCGTCACGTGCGCGAAGCGCATCGGCTCGAAGCCTCGCGTCTGCGAGGTCGGTGAGCAAGTCGTTCTTCCCGTCTATCGCATAGGAAATTCCTATGGAAGCTAATCTGGCGATTCGTGACGAGCTATCGCCGTCTCGCCTACTGGCTGGCGGTGGTGGAGGAGGGCTCCTTCACCCGCGCGGCGCTTCGCATGCACGTCTCGCAGCCGTCGCTCTCGCAGCAGGTCCGGGCGCTCGAGAAGGAGGTTGGCGGTGAGCTGCTCGAGCGGCTGCCGCGCTCCGTGCGGTTGACGGCGGCGGGCAAGGCCTTCCTGCCGCACGCGCAGATCGCGGTGCGCGCAGCCGAGCGCGCCATGCAGGCCGCCCGCTCGGCACTGGAGCTCGAGACCGGCGAACTCGAGATCAGCACGGTTCGCTCGATCGCGGCGGGCATACTGCCCGACCTCGTGCAGTCCTGGCGCCAGCGCCACCCCGGCACCTTCGTCCGCCTGCACGAGTTCACACACCGTTCGCTGGCGGAGGACTCCGTCCGCGGCGGGGTGGGCGATCTGGGCATCGGCCCCCCGCCGATCAACTGGGCAGGCCCGGTCCGCCGGCTCGGCTGGGAGGAGTTTCTGGTGGTGCTCTCGCCCGAGGATCGGCTCGCCTCCCGCCGCAAGCTCCGGCTGGTCGAGCTGAAGGACCGCGACTGGGTGATGTTCGAGCCCGGCAACGGCCTGCACGACCTGATAGTGAGCGCCTGCGCGTCAGCGGGCTTCACTCCGCGCCACGCAGTGCTCACGTCACAGGTCGAGACCGCCGCGCGGCTTGCGGCCGCGGGAGTGGGCCCCACGCTCGTGCCCGAGAACGTGATCCCGGACGGCCTTGACGGTGCGCTCGTACGGATCGACCCGCCGCTTGGACGCGAGCTCACCGTCTATGCCCGCGAGCGGTGGGGGCCGCTGGGCGGCGCATTTGTCGAGCTCATGGCGGAGACGCGCTGGGCGAAGCCGCCGCGCGGCGCACTGGTGGTGCCGTGACCCCGGCGTCGCCCTAGACTCGTCCCCATGGCCTTGCATCACGACATCGACGGGGGACGACCCGGCCGGGCTCAGCCGGTCGAGCGGGTGGCCGGGCGCCATCTGCCTCGCCGGGCCGAGACGACGTGGCAGCTGGCCACCGGCACGCTTGCGTGCCCGTCCTGCGACGCACCCGTCCTCCCGGGTCCCGGGGCCATGTCACCGCCCGATCCGACCTCGTGCGGCTTCTGTCGCCATGCCGGAGCTCTCCGCGACTTCCTCTCGCTCGGTGAGCCGACTCGCCCGACGCGCGTGGTCGTGCGCGTCCGCGGGCTCGCCCTGCGCTAGAACCGTCAGGCCGCGACCGCGGCCTTCAGGGCCGGCGCCACGGATTCCGCCACCAACTCGATCGTCTGCTGGTCGATGGGGACCAGTGCGCCGAGCAGGAAATCGCCGACGCCGAGGTCGGCGTATGGGCGCAGCCGCTCGAAGCACTGCTCCGGAGTGCCGACGATCATCATCTTCCTCAACCGCTCGGGCGGCGGGTCGCCATGGAGCGCGCGGGCTCTCTCCTGCGCCGCCTGCTCGTCCTCGTCGAGGACCGCGCGGAAGGCCAGCGACTTGCGCACGTCGGCTGGGTCGCGGCCCACGTCCGCACAGTGCCCGGCCAGCACGTCGAGCTTGTGCCGGTACTCCTCCAGGTCGCCGTAGAACGTGTTCCAGACGTCGCCGTGCTCGGCCACGATCCGCAGCGTCCGGCGCTCGCCGGCGCCGCCGATCACGAGCGGCAGGTGCTCCTGCAGCGGCTTCGGTTCCAGGCGCGCGTCCTTGAGCCGGTAGTGCTTGCCCTCGAACGTCGTCGTCTCCTGTGTCCATAGGCTGCGCATGATCCGGCAGGCCTCGTCGAGCATGTCCATGCGGACACCGATCGACGGGAAGGGGAGGCCGTATTGGTCGTGTTCGAGCTCGAACCAGGCTGCGCCCATCCCGAGCTCCAACCGGCCGTCCGATATGTGATCGATGGTCGCGGCCATGTTCGCCACCACTGCCGGATGCCGGTAGGTCACGCCGAGCACCAGCATTCCGCAGCGGACGCGGCTCGTGTGAGCGGCCATGGCCGCGAGCAGGGTCAGCCCCTCGAATTGGGGACCGGACGGATCGCTGCGGATCGGCAGGAAGTGGTCGAAGTCCGAGACCCAGTCGTATCCGAGCTCCTCGCAGCGGACCCAGAGGCCCCGGTAGTCCTCGAAGCTCGTGTTCTGGGGCCCGGAGTGGACACCGAAGCGAATGTCGCCGCCGAAGATCTGCATCTCGGTCCCGCGCCCAGTCAGGTGTGCGCCCAGTAGCGCTCGGAGCCCTTGCTTTCCGCGAGCGCTTCCGCGTCCTCGAAGCCCGGGGCCATGGCGGCACTCGTTCCCGGCATGACCTGGTGGTGGTCGATGTTCAGCAGCCGCAGCCACGACTGCTGGCCGAGCGTGAGCCCGACGAAGCAGCCCAGCTCGACGAGCTCGGGCTCGCTGAAGTGGGCGTGGAGGCGCTCCCAGAGCGCGTCATCGGCGTCGCCGGTCCAGACGATCGCCTCGGCATAGGCGAGCGCGGCCTTTTCGCGCTCGGCGTAGGTCTCGGAGGACTCGAAATTGAGCAGCTCGTCGTACTTGCCCTCGACGAGTCCCTCGCTCCGACTGCGCTCGGAGCGCTGGTTGCCGCAGTACTCGCACTTGACGCTGTGCGAGACGTAGACGCGGCACAGCTCCTTGACGGAGTGGTCGACCACGCCGTTGCGGAACAGATCGTTCCACGAGTTCGCGAAGAACCAGAACGCCGCCGGCACATGCGCGCGAACCGCCGAGCTCTCCGGCCGCGGCGTTCCCTCGCGCGCGCAGCGCTCCATCTCGGCCTGCATTTCCGGGGTCATTTCCTCAACCGGCACGTAGCTGATGCGCTGGGGTCCGGCCATGCTGTGCTCCTCCCTCGAGACTGCGCAACAGCTTGCCATACCGTGCGGGGCGGACTAGAGGCGCCCCACGCGCCGGGGCGAGTCCGCCTGCTCGAGCACGGCGCCGACGACGGCGCCCAAGCGCTCCACGGCGGTTTCGAGCTCCGTCTCGGTCAGGTGGCTGAACGACAGCCGCAGCGTGTTGCGGCTGTTGTCGCCGATGTGGAACGGGAGGCCCGGGACGTACGCCACGCCGGCCGCCATGGCGGCCGGGCGCATGGCGAGCGTGTCGAGGTCCTCCGGAAACGTGAGCCAGGTCATGAAGCCGCCGGTCGGCTCGGTCCACTCGACCTCCTCGGGCATGTGGCGCGTCAACGCCGCGGACAAAGCCGCCCAGTGCGACGCGTAGAGCGCCCGCGCCGCCGGCAGGTGGCGCTCGAACCCGCCGGCGCGGCCGTACTCCTCGACCAGCCGCTGCCCGAGGCCGCCGGCGCACTGGTCGGTGTTCTGCTTGGCGACGGCGAGCTCGGCGATCACCTCGGACGGGCCGGCGGCCCAGCCGAGCCGGACGCCCGGGAAGAAGCTCTTCGAGAACGTCCCCGCCTGCAGCACGACGTCCGGCGCCAGCGACCACAGGGTCGGCAGCGACCTGCCGTCGAAGGACAGCTCGCGGTACGCGATGTCCTCGAAGATCAGCACGCCGTGCCGCCGGCAGAGCTCGACCAGCTCCCGGCGGCGGTCGAGCGGCAGCGTCCGTCCGGTCGGGTTCTGGTACTCCGGGATCGTGTAGACGAACTTCGGGCGCAGGCCTGCGGCCAGGCGCTCTGCGAGCAGGTCGACACGCAGGCCGTCATCGTCCATCGCGATCGCGACGACGTCCGCCTCGGCGCCGCCGAAGGCCATCAGCGCGCCGAGGTAGCTCGGCGCCTCGACGACGATCGCGTCGCCGGGATCGATCAGCGTCTGGCACATCAGCGCGATGCACTCCATCCCGCCGCTGGTCACGATCAGCTCGGCGAGCTCGGGGCGCCGGCCCTGCTGCTGCTCCTGGCGCTCGATCAGGTACTCGCGCACGCTCGCGAGCCCCTCGCACGGCGTGTACTGGAGCGCGACCGCGGCGTCCTCGCGCACGAGCCGCGCGCTGAGCTCGTCGAGCTCGCCGGTGGGGAACGTCGCCGGGTTCGGGAAGCCGCCCGTCATTGAGAGCACGCCGGGCGGGCTGCCGGCGAGGATCGCGGTCAGCTCCCCGCTGCCGCGAAGGCGCGTCCGGCGGGCGAAAGCATGGCCGTAATCAGCCATCGACTTGGAAGGCGAGCACGCTGGCCTCGCCGCGGTCGAGCGCCGCGACGTGCTCGTCGTAGTTCGTCAGGCCGTGAAGGGCCTCGCCGCGAGCCTGTGCCGCGAGGATCGCGCGCTCGCTACGCCCGGTCAGCTCCGCGGTGTCGAGCGCGGCCGCGATCCGCTCCGCGGTCGCGATCAGCAGGCCGTCGTCGTCGCCGAACACGATGTCGCCCGGGGACACCTCCACGCCGCCGCAGGCGATCGTCGCGCCCAGCGCGGCCCGCGACACGGCCGTGCCCGAGCGCGGCGTCGTCCCGCGCGCGAACACCGGCAGCCCGATCTGGCGCAGGCCCCGCAGGTCGCGGCACAACCCGTCGGCGACGATCCCGGCCAGCCCGCGCCGGCGCGCCTCGGTCGCAAACAGCTCGCCGAAGATGGCGCGCGACCCACCGTTCGTGGCGATCACCAGCACGTCGCCCGGCCCGGCCTCGGTCAGCGCGCTCATCACCGGCAGGTGGTCATCCTCGGCGACGACCGTGAACGCCGGCCCAGCCATGCGAATCTCGGGAAGCATCGCCCGAACCGCGGGATCGACCACCGGCAGCGTCTTGTCGGCGTCCGATAGCGCCGAGACGTCGATCCCCAGCAGCCGCTCAATCAGGTCCACCGCACAGAGCCTGCCATATGCGCGGCCGGGCTCGCCGGCAAGGTCGGGGCCGTCTCTCGCCGGGTGGCGCCGGGTCGGTCGCGCGTATGGGGCTGGGGAAGGGGTGTTGCTCGTCGGCCGCGGCGCCCCAGACGTGATCGAAGAACGTTCGGCCGCACCGTTCGGAAAGCGCGAGCTGTCCTGGATTAGTGGGCCAGGAGACCACCAATACAGGATGGATACGCCAATTCGCGGACGGGAGCCTCCCAGGTGCCGATGAAGATTCGGGAACGCCGGGATCAGCCGAAGCTTGTTCGCCGAGGGAGGATCGCAGAGGCCGCTGTCCCACGACCCCTTCCCCAGCCCTGGCCCGGACGGCGGAGACCAACCGGCGCTAAAGCCCGAACAGCCGCCGCGGCGTTTCCTCCATGACCCGCCGGGCCGTCTCGGCGTCCACCGCCTGCTCCAACGCCGCGACGGGATCCGGCGTCGCCATGTCGAACGGCAGGTCGGTGCCCATGGCGACGTTGTCCGCGCCCACGCGCTCCACGAGGAAGCGGAGCGCGGCCGTGTCATGCGTGATCGTGTCCACGAGGATCCGGCCGAGGTAGGCGTACGGGTCGGGTGGCGAGCCGGCCAGCTCGGCGCGCACCGCGGCCGCGTGGCGCAGGCGCCCGGCCTGCCACGGCATGTACCCGCCCGCGTGCACGAGCAAGAGGCGCAGACCCGGGTGACGGTCGAGCACGCCCGTGACCATCAGGCGCTCCGCCGCGATCGTCGTCTCGAGCTGGTTCCCGATCGCGTTCTGGAGGTGATATCCCTCGAGGCCGGGGTGCGGGTTGTTGTAGGCGGGGTGCAGCATGAGCGGCATTTCGTGCTCCTCGGCGGCCGTCCAGAAGGGGTCGAGGCCGGCGTCGGCGAGCGGCGTGCCCGCGACCGAGGTGCCTATGTGGGCGCCGACCGCGCCGGCGCGGGCCGCCTCGGCGAGCAGGACCGCCGCCCCGTCCGGCGCCTGCAGCGGCACGTGCGCGAGCCAGCGCAGCCGCGACGGCTCGAACCCGCAGAGGTCGGCCAGGCCGCTGTTGACCGCCCTGCATAGCGAGGCGCCGCGGCCCGCATCCGCCTCGTACGCGAACAGCGCGGGCGAGCCCGACACCACCGCGGCGTCGAGCCCGGCCTGCGCGAGTTGCTCGAGCTTCGCCTCCGGGTCGAGGAACACCGGCGTCAGCTCCGCGCGCACACGGTCGGCCTCCATGACGTCGCCCTCGACCTTGATCGGGTAGCCCTCACCGCTGCGCAGCAGCTCGACAGCCTCGCGAGGCACCGCATGGTTGTGCACGTCCCAGCGCACGGTTCAGGAGGCCTCCGGCACGAACGGGAGCAGCAGGTACGACCCGGCATGAACGGTCACGGTCCCTCCAAAGACCTCGCGCGGCCGGTCGTCCGGGTCGTCGTGCAGGAACGGGCCCGACCCGCGGAGCTCGTTCCGGAACGTGGTGAGCCGGTCACCGCCGGCCTTCGGGTACTCGTAGTCCGTGCCGCGAATCGTGAGCGCCAGGCGGTAACCGGCGGGAATCACGAGCGAGGTCGGCCAGATCTCGACGTCGAGCTCGTAGAGCTCACCGGGTGAGAGCGGCTGCTTCTCGTCGTGCGTGTGGTACGGCCGATACGGCTCGCTGAGCGCGGGGTCGAGCTTGCGGTGCGACGCCCGCAGCCAGCCCTGCGCCACCGGAGTGTGCGGGTCGATCGCTCCCTGAAACACGACCTCCTCACCGTCGGGGTCGAAAACGCGGAGGACGACGAAGAGGTCGGCGTCCTGGGTGCTCGACGACACGAACAGCTTCGTGGCAGAGGGGCCCGTGAGCTCGACCTCACGTTCGAGCGGCTCGCCGCCGAAGGTGATGCCGTCGCCGAGCGGCTCGTAGGAGACGGAGCCGTCACCGGAGATCTCCGAGAACGAGAGAGCCATGCCGTCCGGATCCAGATACAGACGTGTCCACCTGGTACGTGCGAGCGGCCATTCGGCTTCAGGACGTTCTCGAAAGCTGCCGTCCACGTGCCTGACCTGCAGCAGCACCGGCGGCTGCTCGTCCCAGCCGGTGTCCTCTCCTTTAAGGAAGTGCCCGAAGAAGCGCTTCTGGAGCCTCACTCCGTAGTCCGTGTAGAAGTGGGTCCAGTGCTCGAGGCCGTGCAGCTCGAGCCACTTCTGCCGAGACGCCGAGCGCACGTAGCCCTCGACGTTCCCGCGCAGGTGCAGCCCGTGCCCGCCCCAGTTGCCGGCGGACAGGAGCGGTACGTCGATCCGCGCCCAGTCGCCCGAGCGCTCACGGTGGTAGTCGTCGTCGAGCTGACGGGCGGCCACGTCGGCGGCGAAGTCGGTGCGGCGTGCGGCCAGCTCCTCGTCGGCAAGCGTCTCCGGGCCGCACGCGGGCTCGCCCGTGTTGGGGTTAACGGGGCCGCGCGAACCCAGGCCGTTCTGCACCGTCGTCACCTGCATCTCGTACCAGTTGCCGAAGAACGTGCAGAGAATCCCGCCGTGGCGCGCGGCGTCGCGGTACCAGTCCGCGGCGCCCTCCCACGCGCACATCGCCGCGAGCCCGCGCGGCCTCCGCCCGGCAACGTGCCACTGGTTCATCGCGTAGTAGGAGATGCCACCCAAGCCGACCTTGCCGCTCGACCACGGCTGCTCGTGCCGCCCACTCGATGCAGGCGGCGAGGTCGCTCGTCTCCCGCGGTGAGAACGGATTGAGGCGCCCGGGGGAGCGGCCGGCGCCGCGCGAGTCCACACGCACGCAGACATACCCGTCCGGGACCCACTTCTCCGGATCGACGACCTCCCAGTTCTGATAGCGGTTCGAGGAGCCGGCCGCGACATCGGGGTGCTGCGAGACCATCCGCTCCCACTGGTCCGGATAGCCCTCCTGGAACGCGAGCCCCTTCGCGTATGGCCCGTACGAGAGGATCACGGGGTGGCGCCCGTCGCCCTCCGGCCGGAAGAGGTCGGCGCGCAGCACCATGCCGTCGTCCATCTCGATCGGCACGTCCCACTCGACCTGCACTTCAGCCGAGCCTCAGCAGGCCGCGCTCGTAGTCGTGAAGTCGCGCCGCGCCGTCGGCCGTGACCGCGACCAGCTCGCCCGTCTGCACGCCGGCGCTCTCGTCGCCCGTCACGACGTTCGGCTGGATCACGATCGTCATGCCCTCCTCGAGCCTGAAGTCGGGCACCTCCTCGAGCATCCGGGTCTGGTCGCCGAGGACGGGCGGCAGGTAGCCGCCCACGAAGCCGTGGACGAGATCGTCGCGCGTGGTGAAGCCGGCCTCCCCGATCACCGCCGAGGCCTCGACCAGGTCGGCCGCCGTCGCGCCCGGGCGGACGCGCTCGAGGATCGCCTCGAACGCCGCATCCGCCACGTCGTGCAGCTCGCGGTACATGGGCGCCGGGTCGTCCGCGACCGCGAACGTGCGCAGCAGCTGTCCGGTGTAGTCCCAGTACGAGGCGCTGATCTCGCAGCTCAGCACCTCGCCGCGTTCGAGCCTCCGCGCCGCCGGCCACTGGGCGGGGACGCCGGTCCCGAAGTAGTGGATGTGGGTCGTGCCGCCCCGCCCCACGTAGGCGCGTTCGGCGAGGTTCCCGAGCTCGCGCTCGTCGGTCCCCTGCCCGGCCTGCTCGTGAACCGCGCGCACCGCGTCGTCGGTGAAGCCGCAGCCCACCCGCAGCCAGTCGAGCTCCTCGGCCGACTTGCGCAGGCGCAGGCGTGTGTAGGCGTCGTCGAGTGGGACCGGCGACGCGAACTCCGCGAGCGCCGCGTACGGCCGGTAGCCGAGCGGCCCGATCACCGCCACGCGCTTGCCCCGCCCGCCCCGGCGCTCGAGCTCGCGGATCGCGGTGGCCATCGGCTTCGGCCCCGCCCAGCGCACCTCGGCCTCGGTGGCGATCCGCTCCGCGTTGGGGACATGGTTGTAGAAGTTGATGAGCAGCAGGTCGCGCTCCCCGGGGGTGAACACGCACAGCGCCTCGCGGGTGACCGGCCAGCGCGTGAGCCAGGCCACCGCCGGCCCCGCCCTGTTCGCCCCGTATAGGAGCGCGTGGGCGGCCTCGGCCGCATCGAGCTCGGCGGCGAGCGCCTCGCGGCGGCGTGCCATCTCCGCGTCGCTGAAACGGGGGTAGCTCAGGGCCTGACCACCAGCCTTCGCCCGGCGGATCGCGATAGCCGCTCCCAGGCGTCGCCGATCTCCTCCAGCGCGAGCTCCTCGGTGTCGAGCGTGAGCCGGCTGCCGGCCCGCTCCGCGAGCTCGTGGGCGCGAGCCAGGGCGGCCTGGCGCTCCGGCGGAGTGGCCCACGCCCCCGAGTGACCCACGACCGTGACCCGCCGGTTGCGCATCGGGATGCCCGACAGCTCGGCCACCGGCGACGCCGCCTGCCCGAGGCTCACGAAGACGCCGTCGCGGGTGAGCGCCTCGATAGCCGCGCGTGCGGGCTCTCCCCAGAGCGGGTCGAGCGCCACGTCGAGGTGCCCGGCGGCGGCCTCTGAGAAGCGCTCCCGCAGCTCCCCGCTCTCGAGGCCGTCGCCGAGCTCCACCGTCGCGTCGGCGCCCAGCGACCGCGCCCGCTCCAGGCGCTCGCGGTTGCGCCCCGCTGCGACGACGCGATCGGCACCCATCAGCTTCGCGAGCTGGACCGCGACCAGGCCCACAGAGCCGGTCGCGCCCGTCACGAGCACGTGCGCACCGTCGAGCGACGCGCCCGCCCGCTGCGCGCGTTCGAGGCACATGAGAGCCGTGAACACCGGCACGCCCAGGGCGGCGGCCGCCGTGTCGTCGAGCCCTTCGCCGATCGGCGCCACCGACGCCTGCGAGGCGCGGTCCGCCGCGTCGGGCTCCTCGGGCGCGACGGCGAACTCGGCGACGGCGCCGTCGCGACCGTAGCCCGGGTGGACGAACTCCACGCGCACGCGCGTGCCGGGCGCCAGCCGCTCGCCCTCCTCGACGACGCCGACGCCCTCGAGCCCGATCACGTACGGCACCCGCGGCGGGCCGTCGAAGAAGTGGCCGTTCCAGATGTGCAGCTCGACCGGGTTCAGCGCGGCCGCCCGGATCCGCACGAGCGCCTCGCCGGGCTGCCGCCGCGGCTCGGGCACCTCGGCGGGCGCCGGCGGACGGCCCATGGCCTCGACGACCGCGGCGCGCACTACTAGAGGCGCACCGGATCGCCCGCGGGCATCCGGCCGTTGCCGGGCACCGCCTCGCGAGCGTCGGCATCGAGCGACGTATTGCGGTTCGACTGGTGGTCGCGCTCGAGCGGAAGCGTGCCGCCGACCGTGTAGTACGGCTTGCCGGCGATCACGAGGTCCTCGGACGGGAAGCGCGTGATCACCTCGGAGCCGTCGGCCGTGACCACGAGCTGCTCCTCGATGCGCGCGGCGGACCAGCCGTCGCTCGAGGGCCAGAAGGTCTCCAGAGCGAAGACCATCCCCTCCTTGATCTCCTCCGGGTGTTCGAGCGAGACCAGCCGGCTGAAGATCGGCTTCTCCCAGATCGCGAGGCCCACGCCGTGCCCGAACTGGAGCGCAAAGGCGGCCTCCTCGTCGGCGAAGCCGAACTCCTCCGCCTTCGGCCAGACCGCCGCCACCTCGCCGGTAGTGACGCCCGGCCGGATCAGATCGATCGCCGCGTCGAGGTAGTAGCGACAGCGCTTGTAGGCGTCAACCAGCGCCCTCGACGCGCTCGCCACCGCGAACGTGCGGTAGTAGCACGTGCGGTAGCCCATGAAGCTGTGCAGGATGTCGAAGTAGGCGGGATCGCCGGGGCGCAGCGCCCTGTCCGTGTAGACGTGCGGGTGAGGGCTGCAGCGTTCACCGGAGATCGCGTTGACTCCCTCCACGAACTCCGATCCCATGTCGTAGAGCACCTTGTTCACGAGGCCCACGCACTCGTTCTCGCGCATGCCCGGCCTCATCGCGCGGTAGAGCTCCTCGTAGGCGGCGTCGACCATCATGCAGGCGGTGTTCAGCAGCGTGATCTCGTCCTGGGTCTTGATCACGCGCGCCTGCTGCATCAGCTGCTGACCGTCGACGACCTGCACGCCCGCGTGCTGAAGAGCGAACAGGACCGCGGGCTCCACGGCGTCGACCCCGACCGGCTCGCCGAGGAGTCCGCGCTGGTCGAGCTCGACTCGGATCTTCTCGGCCACGTTCTCGGCGCGGCCGGACTCCGGGGACATGGCGCCGCGCAGCGTCGAGATGCCGGCCCGCGAGCGCCCGTCGCCGAGCCACGGGTTGTAGAGCTGGTGGTGGCGCGCCGCCGAGCCGAAGTCCCACATGATCGGCTCGTCGCCCTGGGGGAGGAGGCAGAAGCGGTTGAGCTTGTCCTGCGCCCACGTGCCGATGTGCGTGGCCGTGATGTAGCGGATGTTCGTCATGTCGAAGCAGAGCAGCGCGCCCAGCTCCGACTCGGCGAGCAGGGACGAGATCCGCGCCAGGCGTTCCTCGCGGAGGCGGTCGAAGCGGACGCGCTCCTCCCAGTCGACCCCCATCGTTCCGTAGGTGTGCAGCGCCATTTCTCGTCACCTCGCCGATCGGATGCTGCAAACGATTGCACGGCACGCGCCCAGAGGTCAACCTCGCCTCGCTGGCGCGCTCTTGACAGGTTGGCGGCGTCTCCCGTACCGTTTCGTGCAAACGTTTGCAGGGAGACCGATGCCGGACGTCGATTTGAGGGACAGGACACTGGGCTGGGTGGGAACCGGCCGAATGGGGTACGCGCTTGCGACGCGCCTGCTCGAGGCCGGCTGCGACCTGGCCGTGTACAACCGCACGAGGGCGAAGGCAGAGCCGCTGGCCGAGCTCGGTGCGACGGTCGTCGACGCTCCGGCGGAGCTGGCCGGCTGCGACATCGTCTTCACGATGGTCGCCGGCCCCGAGGACTTCAAGGCCGTCGTTCTCGGCGAGAACGGACTGCTGTCGAGATCCGATGTCGCTCCGTCCGTGATCGTCGACTCGTCGACGGTCTCGCCTTACGCGTCGGCACAGGTCAGGACCGAGACCGACTCACGCGGCATCGCCCTACTGGCCGCGCCGGTGAGCGGCAATCCCTCAGTCGTCGACGCCGGCATGCTGACGCTCGTAGTGTCCGGTCCGGAGGACGCCTGGGACGCGGCCCGCCCGTATCTCGAGCTCTTGGGCGCGGGGGCCACCTACGTGGGCGAGGGTGATGTCGCCCGGCTCGTCAAGATCTGCCACAACCTGATGCTCGGCGTCGTGGCCCAGTCGCTCGCTGAGATCACGGTGCTCGCCGAGAAGGGCGGGGTCTCGCGCGCGGCGTTCCTCGAGTTCCTCAACAAGAGCGTCATGGGCTCGATGTTCACGCGCTACAAGACTCCCGCGATCGTGAATCTCGATTTCAAGCCGACGTTCACCCCGGCGTTGCTCTACAAGGACTTCCAGCTGGGGTTCGAGGCCGCCGAGGAGCACGGCGTGCCGATGCCGGTTGCGGCAGCCGCCCAGCAGGTCGTGCAGGCGCTGATGGGCTTCGGGTACGAGGACGTCGACTTCATGGCGCTGCTGGAGCTCGAGGCGCGCAGCTCGGCACTCGAGCTCGAGCCGGAGAACGTGCCGGTCAGCGACGGCCTCGGCGACGGCAAGGTCGGCCTCGCCTCGGCGCGGACGACGGGCTAGAGCAGCCCGGCCCTGTCGAGGTCCCGGCGCAGCGCGAGCTCCTCGTCGCGGGCCAGCGGCACGAGCGGCGCCCGCACGGGTCCCTGCGGCAGTCCGGCCAGTCCGAGCCAGGCCTTGAGTTGCGCGATCGGGACCACGCCGCGGTCGAGCCAGGGCCGCCGCATCCAGCGGTCGAAGGCGTCGCGTGCAGGGCCGAGGCGGTCCCTCAGCGCCCGCGCCCCGTCGAGGTCACCCGAGTCCGCCAGGCGTGTGTACTCGAGGATCGGGAGCTCGCCCGGGCGCTGGTAGAGCGCCAAGGCGGGAGTCGACATCAGCGCCTGAAAGGCATGCTCCGTGTGACGCTCGAGCCAGTGGCGTTCGGAGGCATCCGTGACCACGATGCGGTCGCCCGCCAGCGCCTGCACGCGCAGCAGGTGCTCCGTGCCCTGCGGGTTCTTGATGCCGCAGACGTTGTCGAGGTCTGCGAGCTCGGCGATCAGCTCCGGGGAGAGCGCGTAGCCGGCATAGGTCGTGTTGAAGAGGAACATCGGGAGCGGCGAGGCACCGGCCAGCGCCTCGTACCACGCCCGCACCGACTCCGGAGGCGGGCTCGGCGGGTAGTACGGGTTGATCGCGATGCCGAAATCGATGCCGTTCGCGATCGCGTGCTCGCAGAGCTCGACCATGTCCGAGAAGACGTGGTGGCCCACATGCGCCATGACCGGCACGCGCCCCGCCGCCTGGGATACCACGAGCCCATGCACCCGCCTGCGTTCGTCGAGTGACAGTGCCCAGAACTCGCCCATGACGCCGCCGCAGAAGATGCCGTCCACCCGCAGCCCCGCGATGTAGTGCTCGACCGAGGCAGCGAGCCTGTCCTCGTCGAGGTGCCTGCCGTCGTCCGTAAACGGTGTCGGGATGGCGATCCAGAGGCCCCTGACCTTCTCGCGCGCCAGCGCTTTGGCCGACATTGGGGTGCTGACCGTCACTACCCGCGAGTGTATGCAAACGATTGCGATACAGTGGCCCGGGATGGCGGGGACACAGACCGAGCGCGCCCACGAGCGCCGGGACCAGCCCGGCGAATCGCCCGCCGAATACCTCGATCGCTACGGCCGGATGCGCCTCATCCGCCGCTTCGAACAGGAGATCCAGCGGCTCTTCCTCAAGGGCGAGGTGCACGGCACGACCCATCTGTCCGCCGGGCAGGAGGCCGTCCCGGTGGGGGTCTGCTCGGCGCTCGAGCCGGACGACTACGTGGCCGGGACCTACCGCGGCCACGGGCACGCCCTGGCGAAGGGCACCCACCCCGAGGCGCTCGCGGCCGAGATGCTCGGGCGCCGGACCGGCGTCTGCGGCGGTCGCGCCGGGTCGATGAACGTGATCGACCTAGAGCATGGGCTCGTGGGCTGCTTCGGGATCGTGGGCGGCAGCATCGCCGCCGCGACCGGGGCGGGGATCTCGGCGCAGCGCCAGGGCAGGGTGGCGGTCGCGTTCTTCGGCGACGGCGCGTCGAATCAGGCCTACTTCCACGAGTGCCTCAACTGGGCGCAGGTGTTCGGGCTGCCGGTCGTGTACGTGTGCGAGAACAACTTCTACGGAGAGTTCACGCCGATGGCGAGCGTGACGGCCGGCGGCGAGATCGGCATCCGCGCTGCGTCGTTCGGCATGCAGTCTCAGGTGGTGGACGGCAACGACCTCTGGGCGGTGCGCGAGGCGGCGCTCGAAGCGGCCGGCCGCGCGCGCGGCGGCGAGGGGCCGACCCTGCTCGAGTGCCAGACCTACCGGCACTACGGCCACTCGAAGTCCGATCCCGGGAAGTACCGCCCTCCGGACGAGGTCGAGAGCTGGCTCGGCCGCGATCCGCTCGACCTGGCCCGCGCGCGGCTCCTCGACATGGGGCTGAGCGACGCCGACCTAGCGGAGAAGGAGGACGAGATCGACGCCCAGATCGACCGCGCGGTGGAGAACGCGCTCGCGGCGCCCTATCCGGATCCGGAGCGCGACTCCGGCACGGAGTTCAAGGAATGAGCGAGCTCGAGTTCCGCACGGCGATCCGCGACGCCCTCCACGAGGAGATCGAGCGCGACCCGGCGGTGGTCTTCTTCGGCGAGGACGTGGCGGCCGCGGGCGGCGTGTTCATGACCACACCGGAGCTGCACGAGAGACACGGCCAGGACCGCGTCTTCGACACACCGATCTCGGAGCTGGCGATGGCCGGGGCGGCGTTCGGTGCCGCCGTGACGGGGCTGCGGCCGGTGATCGAGATCATGTTCGGCGACTTCATGGCACTGCCGATGGACAGCCTCGTGAACCAGTCCGCCAAGTTCTGGTACGTCTCGAACGAGCAGGCGAGCGTTCCGCTCGTCGTGCGCTCAGCGGTTGGCGCGGGCGGCCGCTTCGGCGCGATGCACTCGCAGATCCACGGCACCTGGTTCCAGGGGATCCCGGGCATCAAGATCGTCGCTCCCTCGAACCCGGCCGATGCAAAGGGTCTTCTCAAGTCGGCCATCCGCGACGACAACCCGGTCATCTTCCTCGAGCACAAGCGCCTGTACTCGATGAAGGGCCCGCCGCCGGCGGAGGAGACCGTTCCGCTGGGCAAAGCGGCGGTGGTGCGGGAGGGAAGTGACATCACGATCGTCTCGGCGCTGAGGGGGGTGGTCGAGTCGCTCGAGGCCGCCGAGCTGCTGGCGGGGGACGGCATCGACGCGGAGGTGGTGGACATCCGCTCGCTGCGGCCGCTCGACCACGAGTCCGTGCTGGAGTCGGTTGCCAAGACGAACCGCGTGATGGTCGTGGAGGAGGGCACGCGCGTGGGGGGCTGGGCAGGCAATCTGCTCGGCATCCTCGCCGCGGAGGGGCTGCACGACCTCGACGACGCCTGGATCGTCGCGACGGACGACACGCCGGCTCCCTACAGCCCGACGCTCGAGGACGCGTGGCTGCCCGCCGGCGCCGAGATCGCGGCAGCCGTGCGTGAGCGGCTGGGTGTGGCCGCCGCGTCGTGAGGGCGCCCTCGCGCGCGGGTAATAACGGCCCCAGCTGAGCTACGATGCTCGTGTTGCTCCGCACTAGCCACGATCACGATCACGCGTCCGGGGCACAGGTCCTCTGGGCGGCCTGCGCGGCGCTCGTCCTGCTCTTCATCTTCTTCGCGGCACTGGGCGCCTTCGAGCCGGGCGACGTGCTGCCCGTGACCGTCGCCGCCGTGGTGCTGGCGGCGCTCTGGCTCGCCCACGAGTGGGGCGGGCTCTGGCGCGACGAGCGGCGCGGGCGCTAGCCCGAGCCGCTTAGACTCGCGGCGTGGCGGCCGCCCGCCCCGACGACCATCTCCGTCTCGCGGAGCTCATGGCGGCGCTGTCGTTGGCGACCGACCTCGGCCTGGGCCGGCCCCTCGAGCACGAGCTCGGGGTCTGCCTGGCGGCGCTCGAGCTCGCGGATCGGCTCGGCTGCGATCCGGAGGAGCGCTCAGAGGTCTACTACGTCGCCCTTCTGGCGCACCTTGGCTGTACCGCAGCCGCGCCCTACCTCGCAAGCTGGGCGGGCGGCGATGAGATCTACCTCCAGCGCGGCGCGAGCCTCCTCGGCCCGGCGTCGGAGCCGTCCGAGGACCTGCGCTACTTCGTCCGCGGCTTCGCCGGCGACCGGCCGCTCCCCGAACGCGCGCGCCTGGTCGCCAAGATGCTGGCCGCCGGCCGGAAACGCTTCGAGGAGATGGCGGCGAACCTCTGCGAAGGCGGCATGCTCCTTGCCCGGCGCCTCCACCTCCCGGAGGAAGTGGCGCTCGCTCTCGCACAGGTGACTGAGCGCTGGGACGGCAAGGGGTTTCCGGGCGCGGCGGCCGGGGAGCAGATCTCGCGCCCCCTGCGGATCGTCCGCGTGGCCCACGACTTCGTCGAGGTTGCCCACGCGCGGGACAGCGAGGCGGCGGTGGAGGTGCTCGGCCGGCGGCGCGGACGGGGCTACGACCCGGGCGTCGTCGACGCCGCACTCGCCGCGCCCGGTGACCTCCTGCGCGCGACCGACGGTCCCGACACGTGGGAGCGTGTGATCGAGGCCGAGCCGCAGCCGGTGACGACGATCTCGACCGCGGGGCTCGAGATGGTTGCACGCGCCTTCGGCGAGTTCACCGACGTGAAGATCGACTTCCTGCACGGACACTCAACTCGGGTCGCCGATCTCGCCGCGACGGGCGCCCAGGCGCTCGGCTGCTCCCGTGCCGACGTCTCGCAGGTCCGCGCCGCCGGCCTCCTACATGACCTCGGAAGGGTTGCCGTGCCCAACGGGATCTGGGACAAGCCCGGCCCTTTGAGCGCCGGCGAGTGGGAGCGCGTCCGCCTGCACCCCTACTACACCGAGCGCGTGCTCGAGCGCTGTGGTGCGCTCGCGCCGCTCGCGCTGGTCTCGGGCTCGCATCACGAGCGGCTCGACGGCTCTGGCTACCACCGCGGGGCCACCGCCGCGCAGCTGAACGTCGGGGCGCGCCTCTTGGCCGCGGCCGACGTCTACGACGCGATCACGCACGATCGCCCATACCGGCCGCGGATGCGTCCCGAAGCTGCCCGAGCCGAGCTGGGCAGGATGGTGCGGGCCGCGACGCTCGATAAGCGCGTCGTGGATGCCGTCCTCGAGGCGGCGGGCGCACCGCCCCTCACGGTGCGCCAGGGCCACCCGGCGGGACTCACCGACCGCGAAGTCGAGGTCCTGCGCCTCGTCGCGCAGGGTCGCACGAGCAAGGAGATCGCGCGGGAGCTGGTGATCACCGAGAAGACCGCGGGGCACCACGTCGAGCACATCTACGCGAAGACCGGCGTTTCCACTCGCGTCGGGGCCGCCCTGTTCGCGATGGAGCACGACCTCGCGCAGTAGCGCCGTCGCGACGGCCGGCGAACGGCGCGGCCCGAAAGATGGGGCGTTCCCCCGATGCCGTGAGCGCGGGGCCCGCGTACGGTCGCAACGTCCCGTCAACCGAACCCTGGAGGCACGCCGTGTCTACTACGACGAGCGTTCTCGCCGATCTGCACCACGAGGTGCGTGGCTCCGGGCCGCCGGTGCTGTTCATCTCGGGCGCGAGCGGGGACGCCGGGCACTTCGCGCGGACCGCCGCGCGACTCGACGATGAATTCACCACCGTGGCCTACGATCGCCGTGGCTGCTCGCGAAGCGCGGGCCTGCCGGATGGAGAGATCATGTCGATCGCCGCGCAGGCTGACGACGCGGCTGAGCTGATCGAGGAGCTCGAGCTGGCCCCCGCGATCGTGTTTGGCACCAGCGGGGGCGGCAACATCGCGCTCGAGCTGGTGGCGCGGCGTCCCGAGCTCCTCCGCGGCGCGATCGTGCATGAGCCGGCGCTGATCGCGCTGGCCGGCGAGCCGCGATCGGAGGACGTCGATCCGGAGCCGATCGTCGAGCTCGCCGCCATCGATCCGCGCCGCGGGATGGAGGCGTTCGTCCGCGCGAACACCTCGGACGCCAGCTTCGAGGCGCTCGACCCTGAGCTCCGGGAGCGCATCCTCGGCAATGGCTCGCACTTCTTCTCCCAGGAGCTTCAGGCGTTTGTCGCTTACGTTCCAGACGAGGAAAGGATCCGGACCGCCGGCGTGCCCATGCGGGTCCTGATCAGCCGAGACGGGACGCCGCAGCTCGGCCGGGCTACGACGCGCCTCGCGCAGCAGCTCGGACTGACGGTGGAGCGGATCTCCGGTCACCACGCCCCGTACCTCCAGCGTCCGGAGGCCTTCGCCGACGAGCTGCGGCCGATCCTGCGGGAGCTCTCCGCGATCTCCGGGCAGCATTTCAACGGGGTCCGCCTCCACTACGAAGAGCACGGCAGCGGCGATCCGATCCTCTGCATCCACGGCGCCGGCGGCACGGCGCTCGCGTGGGCCAAGGCGGTCGAGAGGCTCGCCCGGGTTGGACACGTGATCGCATACGACCGGCGTGGCTGCGCGCGCAGCGAGCGCCCGGAGCCCTACGAGCGGACCAGCGTCACGGAGCACGCCGACGATGCCGCCGCGCTGCTCGACGCGCTGGCGGGGGCGCCGGCCGTGATCGTCGGCCGCAGCTATGGCGCCAGCGTGGCGACCGAAATGGCGCTGCGCCACCCCGAGCGGGTGCGGGCGCTGGTGCTCCTCGAGGGCGATGCGCCGCGCGAGCTCGCGCCGGCGGCGGCCGAATGGGTGGATGCTCTTGTCGGCCGGCTGGACGAGGTCGCGGCCCGAGCCGGGGTCGATGCGGTCGCCGAGGCGTTGATCGGCGAAGTGGCAGGGGACGGCGCCTGGCTCTCGTTCCCCGAGGAGATTCGGCGGATCCTCACTGACAACGGGCCGGCGATCCTCGCCGAGCTGAGAGGTGAGTGGTGGCCGCAGGGCGACGCCGCCGCCTTCACCACCATCGATCAGCCCGTGCTGCTGGTGGCGGCAACCGACTCGCCGCCTGTGTTCCGCGAGCCGACCGAGGCGATGGCCGGCCTGCTTCCAAACGCCCGCACCGCGCTGGTCGGCGGCGGCCACCTGATCGATCCGGCGGCGCCCGAGGTGCTCGCCTTCATCGAGGAGGTGCTCGACGGCCGCTAGATCCGCCGGGCGCCGTGCCGAGCCGGCGCCGCATCGCCACGCGCGGGGCGTCGCCCGGAATCGTGGCGGCCTCGTGGGCGACGAGTGCGGCGAGCTCCGGGCCCTGACCGGCGGGCTCCACGATCACGAATCCCAGGCGCCGTAATAGGGCGCGTTCCACGGCACGTCGCGGAATGTGGTCAGCGTGAGGGCAGGCCTGCCCTCGGCGAGCGCGAGCGTCCCGAGATGCTCGATGAGCGCGGCGCCGAGGCGTCGCCGCGCGTGTGAGGGCGAGACGGTGACCTGCACGACGTGAAGGCAGTCGTCGATGACCGTGCTCAGGAGGTACGCGACGGGGCGGTCGCGTTCGTCGACGGCCACCCAGGCGCGTTCCCGAGCCCGGAATGCCTCCAGCTCCGTCATGGCCAGCGGCTCGTCCTCGGCGATCTCCGGCATGCCGATGGCGTCGAAGGCCCGGGCGGCGTCGCGCTCGAGTGAGCGCAGCGCCTCGAGCTCGTCACGACGGGGCGGCCGGACGCGCGGCATGGAGATCGGATCGTGCCAGCCGCGGCAGCGGCCGTCAGGGCGGGTCCCCAGCGACTGTGCGACGAGCTCGATTGCCCGCCGGTCGATGCTGCAACCATCCAGCGGTGATCCGCGTCACCCACTTCACCGACCCCGGCTGTCCGTGGGCCTACTCTGCGTGGCCGGCACACACGACCTTGCGGTGGCGCTACGGCGGGCAGTTGCGCTGGACACTCGTGATGATCGGTCTCACTGAGGACGCCGGTCAGTACGCCGCCCGTGGTTATTCGCCGACTCGATCGGCGATCGGCAACCGGCGCTTTCGCCGCTTTGGAATGCCTTTTCAGATCACTCCGAAGGCTCGGCTCAGCGCCACCGCTCCCGCATGCCGCGCGATCGTTGCCACACGACTGGCCGCGCCGGAACTCGAGGACGCGGCGCTGCGCGCGCTGCAATTCGCGCAATTCACCACGACTGGAACGCTGGACGACCCCAACACGTTGCGCTCGGCCCTGGCCGGCGTCGAGGGCCTCGACGCCGACTTCATCGTGGGGCGGATCGAAGATCCAGAGGTCGTGGCCGCTTACGAGACCGACCGGGCTCGTGCGCGCACGGCCGCGGGATCGCCGACCGAGTTCCAGGGCCGCGCGGCCAACACGGACGGCGCGGTGCGTTACACCGCGCCGTCTCTGGTCTTCGAGGGGCCTGACGGACGGAGGCTGGAAGCCGGCGGCTTTCAACCGATCGAGGCCTACGACGTCGCTATCGCCAACCTCGAGCCGACCCTCGAGCGCCGCCCTCCCTCCGACGACCCGCTCGACGTGCTGCGTGCGTTTCCCTACCCGCTTACTACGGCCGAGGTCGCAGCCGTGATGACCGAGCACCTCGGCGTGCCCGACCCAGTGGCCGTCGAGGGGAAGCTCATTGCAGCCACCGGTGAGGGACGCCTCGCTCGCCGGCCGGCCGGCGACGGTTCCCTATGGGCGCTCGCCGGCGATCCACAGGTTGTGCACGGGTAGGGCGCCCTCAGGCAGCGGCGCGCGCGGCCGGTCGCTGCCGCGGCGCCGGCGCCCGTCCCGCTCCCGCGAACTCGGGCGGCGCGATCGCCAGGTAGTGCCCGAACGACCAGTCGACGAAGCGGCGCGACTGCATGGCGCGGAGCGCCCCGCCCAGGAGGCGCGGCGGCACGCGCGGCACCAGCCGCTGCGTGTACAGCATCCAGCGGAACTTCCACTCGTGCGCGGCCGAGAAGTCGCCGTAGCGGACCAGCGCCGAGGCGATCGACTGCCGCCCCTCGACCGCGGCGCGCAGCTCGCGCCCGCACGCGATTCCGAAGTAGAGCGCCGTCCGGATGCCCTCGGCGGTCAGCGGGAGGCAGTGGCCGGCGGAGTCGCCGACGAAGAAGACCCCGTCGTCGGTGGCCGCGCGCAGCTTGTGCGGGATCCAGTTGCCCTGGTAGCGCACCGCCTCGCGCTCGAGGTCCTCGGCCAGCAGGACCGTCGTGTCCTTGACGTGGAAGCGCGGGTCGAACGAGCCGACGCCGATGCGTAGCTCGTCGGCGGCCGGAAAGCTCCAGCCGTAGCCGGCCGGCACGTAGCGGCGGTCGATCCAGATCTCCATCTCGTCGCCGGCGCCCCAGGGGTGCACCTCGAGCCCACGCGAGAGCGGTGCGTCAGGCGGCTGAACGCCCGCGCCCAGCACCCGGCGCCAGCCGAGGGCGTCGACCACGATCGGCGCCGAAAGGTCGCCGCGATCGGTGTGAACGGTGTTGCCGCTCCGCCCGTCGACCTTCGCGGTCTCGAAGGTCGCGTCCGACTGCTCCCACAGGAGCCGGCAGAGCTCGGGGTAGTCGAAGGTGGAGAACGTCCACGGCAGCTCGAGCGTCGAGGTGCCGTGCGGGCGTGTGGATCACAAGCCGGCCGAAGGTCTGGCGGTGAGCGCCCATCAGCCCCATCACCCGCAGCCATTCGGTGGGGATGCCGCAGGCCGACGTCTGCCGCTCGCCGATCTCATAGCGGTCGATCACGAGCACGCGCGCGCCGCTTCCGGCGAGCTCACGGGCCACCGCAAGGCCCGCGAAACTCGCTCCGCAGACGAGGACATCGTGGTCCCCCGAGAGCGATGTGCGGTCGGCGCCGCGCAAGGTGCGTCGTGTTGGCATTCGGTTGAGGAGGGTACCGGGGGCCGGAATGTCGCTAGGCTTGTCGCCTCAGTGCCGGATACGCAGACGATTACTCCACCCAGAACCGTCGAGGGCTCGGGCGGGCTTCTGCTCGAGATCGACGGAGAGATAGTCCCCAACTACGACGCGACGATCATCCCCTTCGATGAGGGGGATGTCGTGTCGGGCAAGGTGGTACGGATCGATCAGGACGAGGTCCTGGTCGACATCGGCTACAAGAGCGAGGGCGTCATCCTGCTCAACGAGCTGTCGATCCGAAAGTCGGTCGACCCGCATGACGAGGTCGAGCTCGGCGAGGAGGTCGACGCGCTCGTCCTCACCAAGGAGGACCAGGACGGGCGTCTCCTGCTTTCGAAGAAGCGCGCCCGCTTCGAGAAGGCCTGGCGCAAGATCGAGGCCGCGGCCGAGTCCGGCGAGCCAGTCGAGGGGACCGTCATCGAGGTCGTCAAGGGCGGCCTCATCATCGACCTCGGGGTGCGCGGCTTCCTGCCCGCCTCGCTCGTCGACATCCGCCGCGTGCAGAACCTCGACGAGTTCCTCGGCACCAAGATCGAGTGCAAGGTCATCGAGCTGAACCGCTCCCGCAACAATGTCGTCCTCTCGCGCCGCGCGGTGCTCGAGGAGGAGCGCAAGGAGGTTCGCCAGCAGATCCTCGACCGCCTGCAGCCGGGCATGGTCGTGGAGGGCGCGATCTCCAACATCGTCGACTTCGGTGCGTTCGTGGACCTCGACGGCATCGACGGCCTGATCCATATCTCGGAGCTCTCGTGGTCGCACGTCAACCACCCCTCCGAGATCCTCTCGATCGGCGACGTCGTCCCGGTCAAGGTCCTCGACATCGACCGCGACCGCCAGCGCATCTCGCTGGGTCTCAAGCAGACCCAGGAGGACCCGTGGCAGCGGGTGATCGACACCTACCGGATCGGGGACGAGCTCGAGGGCAAGGTCACCAAGGTCGTGACCTTCGGCGCCTTCGTCGAGATCATGGACGGGGTCGAGGGCCTCGTGCACATCTCGGAGCTCGCCCACCACCATGTCGAGAACCCGCGCGAGATCGTCGAACCTGGGCAGGACGTGCGCGTGAAGATCCTCGAGATCGACTCGGAGCGCCGCCGGCTTTCGCTGTCGGTCAAGCGGGTCGAGGAGCAGCTTGCGCACATCAAGACGGCCGCCGCGGCCGGCGCTGCGGCAGCCGGTGCCTCCGAGGAGATCGGCGACGTGCCGGACCTCGGGCTCTCCGAGGACGTCTTCGCCGGTCCCCAGGTGAGCGGCGCCGACGACCTGCGCGCCGCGCTCTCGAGCGTGCAGACCGACGCCCCGCAGGAGGCGGCCGCGCCGGAGCCCGCGGCGCCGGAGCCCGCGGCGCCGGAGCCCGCGGCGCCGGAGCCGGCCGCACCCCCGCCCGCTGCGCCGGAGCCAGAGGCCGCTGAGCCGGAGCCCGCCGCACCGGCGCCCGCTGCGCCGGAGCCAGAGGCGGCCGAGCCGGAGCCCGCGGCGCCGGAGCCCGCCGAGCCTGAGCCGGCCGCGCCGGAGCCCGCCGCCGAGGTCGAAGCAGCGCCTGAGGCCGAAGCTGCGCCTGAGGCCGAAGCGGCGCCTGAGGCCGAGCCGGTGCCCGAGGCCGAGCCTGCCGCCGAGGAGACCGACTCCTCCGGCGACGAGCGGCCAGCCGAGTAGCCCCTTGCCCAGCGGTCCCGGCCCGGGGCTCGCCGCAGCCGGAGTTCGGTAGTGAGCATCCCCTTCGTCGGACTGACGGGAGGCCTGGGCGCCGGCAAGTCCGAGGCGCTGCGCGCGCTGGCGGACCTGGGCGCCGCCACGCTGTCCACCGACGCCGTCGTGCACGAGCTGCTTGCGTCGGACGATCTGCGCGACGTGGTGGTCGAGCGGCTCGGCGCGGAGGTTGCCCCCGGCGGGACTCTCGACCGTACGCGGATCGCCGAGCGCGTTTTCGGCGACGACGCCGCGCGCGCGTGGCTCGAGGGCGTGCTCTGGCCCCGCGTGGGCGAGCGAGTGGCCCGCTGGCGCGCGCAG
The DNA here is from genome assembly GCA_963751835.1 of uncultured Thermoleophilaceae bacterium. Taxonomy (GTDB): domain Bacteria; phylum Actinomycetota; class Thermoleophilia; order Solirubrobacterales; family Thermoleophilaceae; genus JACVRW01. The sequence continues at coordinate 177,909 of CAVVWD010000019.1, forward strand.
CTCGAGAGCGCCGACCCGCGGCCGAGGGCGGCGGTCGTCGAGGTGCCGCTGCTGTTCGAGTCCGGCATGGACGCCGTCTTCGACGCCACCGTCGCCGTGATCGCCCCGGAGTCGCTTCGCGAGGAGCGGGCGGCCGCGCGCGGGCACGCCGGCCTGGCCGAGCGCGCGGGGCGCCAGCTCTCCCAGGACGAGAAGGCCGCACGCGCAAGCTTCACCGTCCGCAACGACGGCAGCCTCGATGACCTGGAGGCGGCGCTCGCGGAGGTACTCGCAAAGCTCGACGACACGTCCTGACTATCCTCAGAGGACGGGCCGCGGGACCCGAATTGCGCAAATTGCGGAGTCACCTTTCCGCAACATCGCGCTCTCTCCGAGTTCATGCGGTCGCCGTCCCGTGTACTTGCAAAACTCGACCATCGTCCCTTGAGCTCTCACACCGCCCGCATCACACGTCGCCGTGCGCGCCCCAGCAGGCGCACGAGGCGGGGCCTGCTCGCCGTCGGGGTCGTCCTCGCCGCCGTAGTGGGCGCGTTCGTTACGGGGCTCGGACCGCTCGGCGAGGCCGTCCGCGAGATCACGCTCCCGCTGCGCCACGACGACATCATCCGCCAGCAGGCAGCGGACAAGGACCTCGACTCCGCCCTGATCGCCGGCGTCATCTACGAGGAGTCCCGCTTCCGGGACCAGACCTCGCACGCGGGCGCGCGCGGCCTGATGCAGATCACGCCCGACACCGCGGACTTCATCGCCAGGCACTCCGGCGGGATCCGCTTCGAGCAGTCGGACCTCGCGACCCCGCAGATCAACATCGCCTACGGCTCCTTCTTCCTGCGCTATCTCCTCGACCATTACGACGGCGACGAGGACGCCGCGCTGGCCGCCTACAACGCGGGCATCACCAATGTCGACGCCTGGGTCGCGAACGCCGGCGGCCCCGATGAGTTCGACGCCGACAGCCACATCCCCTACCCGGAGACGCGCGCGTACGTGAAGAACGTGCAGGAGCGCCGCGGCGAGTACCGCGAGCACTACGCCGACGAGCTCGGCTACTGAGCTGAGCGCCGGGCTCAGCGGGTGGCTTCGTCCCAGGCCGCGTACGCGCGCTCGACCGCTCGCTTGGCCTCGGCGTGACGCGCCGACGAGCGCTCGCTGCTCGTCGGGCTCGCCCAATGCGACGGGTCTGCGAGCTCGTCCTCGATCGCGCGGAGCGCCCTCTCGGCCTGCTCCACGTCGCGCTCCAGCTCGGCGACCCGCCGGAGCTGGTTCTTCGACGGGCCGGCGGGCTTCGCCCGCCGTGGGCGCCCGCCGTCTCCCCCCGAGCGCCGGCGCGCGGCGCGCTCGCTGCGCGCCCGCTCGCGGGCGCTCTCCTTCGCCGCGCGTCGCTCCTCGCGCACGCGCGAGTACTCCGCCCAGCCGCCCTCGTAGCTGCGCAGGCGCCCGTCCTCGATTGCGATCGTGCGGGTGCCGACGGCGTCGAGGAGCGCACGATCGTGCGACACGAGCAGCACCGCGCCGTCGAACGCCAAGAGCGCGTCCTCGAGGGCCTCGCGCGCGTCGAGGTCGAGATGGTTCGTGGGCTCGTCGATGATCAGCACGTTTGCGCCCGAGCTCACCAGGATCGCCAGCGATAGCCGGCGCCGCTCGCCGCCCGACAGCCCGTCGAGCGGCTTCTCCGCCTCGTCGCCGCTGAACAGGAAGCGCCCGAGCAGCCCGCGAGCCTTGTTCGGGGTAAGGCCGGTCGCGCGCCCCACCGCCTCGAGCACGGTGCCGCTCGAGCCGAGCTCCTCGGCATGCTGGGTGAGGTATCCGAAGACGACGTTGTGCCCTGTCCGCAGGCGCCCGGCGTCGAGCTCCCGGCGGCCGGCGAGCGCCTCGATCACTGTGGTCTTGCCCGATCCGTTGGGGCCGACGAGCGAGACGTGCTCGCCGCGTTCGAGCCACAGCTCGCCATCCTCGACCAGCGTGCGCCCCGGCACATCGAGCCGCCCGCCCTCGAGCTCGAGCACCACCCGGCCGGTGCGCTCGGCGGTTCCGAACGAGAAGCCGAGTGAGCGGTTGTCGCGCGGATCGCGCTCGATGCGTTCCATCTTCTCGAGCCGCTTGACGCGCGACTGTGCCTGGCGTGCCTTGGTCGCCTTGTAGCGGAAGCGCTCGATGAAACGCTCCATTCGCGCGATCTCGGTCTGCTGCTTCTCGATCTGCTTGCCGAGCTGGATCTCGCGAGCAGCGGCCTCCATGCGCCAGTTGTGCCAGCTGCCGGGGAAGAACCGCGAGCGACCGGCCTCGAGCTCGAGCACCGAGGTCCCCACGGCCTCGAGGAACCAGCGGTCGTGCGCGACGAGGACCACGGCGGCGTCGAGGTCGACGAGGTAGCCCTCGAGCCACTCGAGCGACGAGATGTCGAGGTGGTTGGTCGGCTCGTCCAGGAGCAGCAGGTCGGGGTCGGCGGCGAGCACGCGGGCGAGCGACGCGCGGGTGAGCTCGCCGCCCGAGAAGGTGTCGAGGCTCCGGTCGAGCTGGGCGTCGGCGAATCCGAGGCCGTGCAAGGGGGCGATCGCCCGCTCACGCCAGTTCCAGCCACCGGCATGCTCGAGACGCCCCTGCGCGCGCGAGTAGCGGTCGAGCAGGTCGCGGTCCTCCGGGCGCTCCGCCATCTCGCCCTCCAGCCCGCGCAGCTCCTCTTCGAGCGCCACCAGGTCGCGGCAGCCGGCGAGCACGTAGTCGCGCACGGAGAGGCCGCGCTCCCGCGGGGGACGCTGGTCGTGCAGCGCCACCCGCGCGCCCTTCTCGAAGGCGAGCTCGCCGCCGTCGACGCCGGTCTCGCCGGCGACCATCCGCAGCAGCGTCGTCTTGCCGGCGCCGTTGCGCCCGGCGAGCGTCATGCGGTCGCCGCGCTCGAGCTTGAAGGACACGCCGCGGAACAGCGGTGTGCCCGCGATGTCCTTGTCCAGCGCCGATGCGATCACGACGGCCATCTGTCGAACAATGGTCACACACGTTGCCGTCCCGTAACCGGGACGATGCGGCGGTGCTTCCACTCGGCTCCGTTGGGGTAAATGGGGGCGTGGACCCCGATCAGAGGCGCCGGCGGCGCGAGGAGGCGCGGCGGCGCACGCGGCGGCAGCGGCGGGTCGCGATCGCGTCGGTTCCGGTGCTCGCCGGGTCAGTGCTTGCCGGCGTCCTGCTGCTCGGCGGGAGCGGCGGCGAGGGTTCCGAGGCACAGGGCGCGCGCGAGCAGGAGCCGGCCGAGCTTCCGCGTGGAGGGCGCAGCATCTTCCCCGAACGGCGTGTGGTGGCCTTCTACGGCGCACCGCAGGCGCGCGAGCTGGGGGCACTCGGGATCGGCGGACCGGCGCAGGCCGCCCGCCGGCTCGAGCGTCAGGCACGACCCTACGCCCGCCCCGGGCGGCCGGTGCTTCCGGCCTTCGAGCTGATCGCGACGATCGTCCAGTCCGATCCCGGCGAGGACGGCGACCACTCGGTCCGCCAGCCCGACCGGACGATCGGGCGCTACCTGCGCGCCGCGCGCCGGCGCGACATGCTGCTCATCCTCGACATCCAGCCCGGCTACGCGCCGTTCATGCGCGAGGTCAGGGCGCTGCGGCGCTTCCTCGAGGAGCCCGACGTCTCGCTCGCGCTCGACCCCGAGTGGAGCATGAGCCCCCCGGTCCTGCCCGGCCGGCAGATCGGCTCGACCAGCGCGTCGGTCGTGAACCAGGTCTCCGCATACGTGTCCCGAATCGTCCGCGAGCGCAGGCTGCCCGAGAAGCTGCTCGTGGTCCACCGCTTCACCAGGGACATGATCGAGGACGAGGAGGCGCTCCGGAGACATCCGGGCGTGGCCCTGACGGTCAACGTGGACGGCTTCGGCGACCGTCCGAACAAGCGCTCGAAGTACCGCGAGTTCACGCGCGGCCGCCGCGACCGCCATCACGGCTTCAAGCTCTTCTACAGCGAGGACACGAACCTGATGCAGCCCAGTCACGTCCTGCGGCTGCGGCCGCCGCCCGAGCTGGTCGTGTACGAGTGAGGCCTGTCAGTCGGGCCGGGCGTCGAGGCGGGCGCGGCGCTGCAGCTCGTACACGTCGACGTCACCGCGGACGTAGCGGCCGGACGCGTCGAGCCGCGGGCGGAAGTCCCACGACGTGGGCCGGCCGGTGGCCAGCGCTTCGGCGACGATGCGCCGCTCGCGCTGGCTCTCTATCACGCGCCGCTCGAGGTCGCGGAGATCCCAGCGGGCCGCCACCTCCTCGCCGAGCGCGCGGTGCACCTCGGCGTGCGACCGGTCCTCCGCGAGGTTGACGAGCTCGCGCGGGTCCTCGGCGAGATCGAAGAGCTGGTCCGGATCGCCCTCGCAGCGGACGAGCTTGTGCGAGCCGCGGCGGATCATGACCGCCGGCGCGGTCAGGCCCTCGGCGAGGTACTCGGACGCGACCACGCCGGTGCCGGCGGAAGCACGCCCCTCGAGCAGCGCCACGAGGCTCGACCCGTCCATGCCGGCGCCGAGCTCGCGGGCATCGGGATGGCCGGCGAGGTCCAGCAGCGTTGGCGCGAGGTCGAGCAGCGACACCGGCTCGGCAACCCGGCGCGCCGCGAGACGACCAGGGGCGGCCACGATCAGCGGCACCCGCACCGACGGCTCGAAGAACGACATCTTGTACCAGAGCCCCCGCTCGCCCAGCAGCTCGCCATGGTCGGCGGTGAACGCGACGACGGTGCGCTCGTCGAGGCCCGCGTCACGGAGGGCCGCGAGCAGCTCGCCGATGCGCTCGTCGACATAGCTGATCGCGGCGTAGTAGGCGTGCCGCGCGTTCCGGATCTGCTGGTCGGTGAGCGCGGCGTCGTCGATGCCGATCATCTCCCGGAGGCGCCGGCTGTGCGGGTCTGCCTCGGCCAGGGCCGGCGCCGGCACGGCTGGAAGGTCGATCGCGTCCGGCGCGTAGCGGTCCCAGTAGCGCCCGCGCACCTCCCAGGGGTCGTGCGGATGGGTGAACGAGACGACGAGGAAGAACGGCTCGGGCGTTCGCCCGCGCGCGAGGTCGAAGACCTTCCGCACGGCCGCGAAAGCGACCTCGTCGTCGTAGTCCTGCTGGAGGCTCGCCTCGCAGCGGCCCGGCCGGAGGACGCTCTCCATCGTGTGGTACCAGGCGAGCTGCTCGCCGGGCGGACTGGACCAATCGGGCGTCCAGTCGAAGCCGGCCGGATAGATCTCGGGCGTGAGCCGCTCCTCGAACCCGTGCAGCTGATCCGGGCCGACGAAGTGCATCTTGCCGGCGACAGACGTGGCATAGCCCTGGGCGCGAAGATGGTGCGCGACGGTCGCCGCCGCTGCCGGGAGCTCCGCCCCGTTGTCGTAGACGCCGGTCCGCGAGGGAAGCCGGCCGGTGAGCACCGAGGCGCGCGACGGCGCGCACAGGGGCGAGGCGCAGTGGGCGCTCTCGAACACCACGCCGTCGCGAGCGAGCGCCGAGATCGCGGGCGACTGGACGACGGGGTGCCCGTACACGGGCAGCCAGCCGGCCGCCAGCTGGTCCACCATGATCAGCAGCAGGTTCGGGCGGGTCACCGCCGCCGCTTCTCGGCGAAGGCGTCGGCCGCCTCCCGGGCCTCGTTGGTCTGGGCCAGGAGCCCGTACGCGAGGCGCTCCAGCGCCAGCCCTGCCTCGCGCGACGCCTCGGGCATCAGGTCGATCGTCTGCTTGGCGACCGCCACCGCGAGCTGCGGCAGAGCGGCGAGCCGCTCGGCAAGCGCGAGCGCGTGCTCGAGGGCTTCGCCCTCCGGCACGACCTCGGTGACCAGGCCGAGCGCGCTGGCGTCGTCAGCCCCGAAGCGATCCCCCAGCAGCACGAGCTCCTTGGCGCGCGCCGCGCCCAGCAGCCGCACGAGGCGATGGGTGCCACCCGAGCTCGGGACGATGCCGATCCCGACCTCGGGCAGCCCGAACACCGCCGACCGGTCCGCCACGCGGAAGTCGGTGGCGAGCGCGAGCTCGAACCCGCCGCCGAGGCAGTAGCCCGCGATCGCGCTGATCGTGGGCTGGGGGAGGGCCGCCACGCGCTCGTAGACGTTCCCGGTCTCGCGGTAGTACTGGAGTATCGAGGCGGGGTCGAGGTCGCGCATCTCGCCCACATCGGCGCCCGCCGAGAATGCGCGCTCGCCGCCGCTGAACACGACGCAGGCGCTCGAGCGCACGTCCTCGCGCTGGAGCGCGTCGGCGAGCGCGCGCTCCAACGCCGCCGAGAGGGCATTCAGCTTGTGCTCGCGCCGCAGCATGATCACCGACGAGGCGCCGTGGGCGCGAACCTCGACGAGTGCTTCCTCACTCACCCGTGCTCAGGACCCGGTCGTAGCGTGCCCGAGGGCGACCTCGATGCTCGGGGTGTTCGCCAGCAGCTTGCGCGTGTAGTCCGCGCTGGGACTCGTGAAGATCTGCTCGGTGTGCCCGTCCTCGACTACGTGGCCGCCGGTGAGCACCGCCACTCGGTCCGCGATCGTGCGGATGAGCGCGAGGTCGTGCGTGATGAACAGGACGCTGAGCCCCATCTCGTTACGCAGCTCGCCGAGCAGCTCGATGATCGCGGCCTGCACGGACACGTCGAGTGCCGAGGTGACCTCGTCGCAGACCAGCATGGCGGGCTCGGCGGCGAGCGCGCGGGCGATCGCCACGCGCTGGCGCTCACCGCCCGAGAGCTGGTCGGGGAAGCGCTCGGCGGCGGACGAGGACAGCGCCACCCGTTCGAGGCACTCGCCGACCTTCGCGCCGATCTCCCGTCCCCCGCCCCGGCCGAAGAGCTTGAGCCTGCGCGCGATCGTCTGGCCGATCGTGGTGCGCGGGTTCAGCGAGGCGTACGGGTTCTGAAAGACATACTGGATCTCCCGGCGTTCCTCGTTCGAGCGCTTGCGTGCGGACTGTTCGAGCGCCGTGCCGCGCAGGCTGACCTCGCCGGTCCAGTTCTTGTGGAGGCCGGCCACGCAGCGCGCCGTTGTCGTCTTGCCGCTGCCGGACTCGCCGACCAGCGCCACACACTCGTTGTGGTGGATGTCGATGTCGATGTCGAACAGGATCTGGGTCTCGCCGTAGTGCGCGTTCAGGTGCTGGATCGCGAGCACCACGTCCTCGCCGACCCTGGGCTTGTCTATCTGCCCGGCGCCCTCCGGCGGGGGCTGCTGCAACGCGTCGGCGACGTGGTAGCAGCGCACCTTGTGGCCCTCGCCCAGGTCGGTGACCGGCGGGAACTCGGCGCGGCAGTCGTCGCGGGCGAACTGACAGCGCGGATGGAAATAGCAGCCCTGCGGCCGGCTGCCGGGCAGCGCAGCGTGACCCGGAATGCCCACCACCGTGCGCTTGCCCGCGATGTCGGGTACCGCGCGCAGCAGCCTGCGCGTGTAGGGATGGCGCGGATCGGTGAAGACCTGGTCGCGCGTCCCGCTCTCGACGATCCGCCCGCCGTACATGACCGCCATGTGGTCGGCAAGCTCGGCCACCACCGCCAGGTCGTGACTGACGTACAGGGCGGCCACGCGATGGCTTTGGCAGAGGTCGCGCACGGTCTCGAGCACCCGCGCCTGCGTCGTCACGTCCAGCCCGGTGGTCGGCTCGTCGCAGACGATCACGTGCGGCCGGTTTGCGAACGCCATCGCGATCGCCACGCGCTGCTGCTGGCCGCCGGAGAGCTGGTGCGGGTAGTTCTTCAGGAACTCGTCGTCGTTCGGAAGCGCGACCTCCTCGAGGGCCTCGCGAACGCGTGCCTTGTGCTCTTGCGCACCACCGTCGGTCGCGTGCGCCTCGAGTATCTCCTCGAGCTGCGTCGAGATCCGCAGCGCCGGGTTCAGCGACGTGCCCGGATCCTGGGGGATGTAGGACACGACGCCACCACGCAGGTGGCGGAGCTCCCGTTCTCCCAGCGAGCTCAGGTCGCGGCCGTCGATGCGGATCACGCCGCCCGCCACTTCCCCGCCACTCCGGACGTGCCCCAGCAGCGCCATCCCGACTGTGGTCTTTCCGGAGCCGGACTCGCCGACGAGCCCGAGCACCTCTCCGGGACGAACCTCGACGCTGATCTCGTCGACCACGTCGACGCCCGAGGTGGTGAGCGCGATGCGCAGGTCGATGACGTCGACTGACGGCTCGTGCGCGGTCTCGGTGGCGCTCATTACTTGTTGCTCCTCTCGAGGCCGATCGCGGCCCGGGCGACGCCGTCGGTGATCAGATTCGTGCCGACGGTCAGGACGGCGATCGCGAGCACGGGAAGCAGCACACCCCACGGCATGACGGCGATCGACAGCCGGTTCTCGTTGATCATGAGGCCCCAGTCGGCCGTGGGCGGCTGAATGCCGAAGCCAAGGAAGCTGATCGCCGCTATCAGGCCGATCGAGAAGGTCATCCGCAGCCCGAGCTCCACGAGCAGCGGGCTGGTCACGTTCGGCAGCAGCCCCTCCATGATGATCCGCGAGCGCTTCTCGCCGGCGACCTCCTCGGCCTTGACGAAGTCACGCTCGACGATCTGCTGGGCGGCGCCGCGCATCACGCGCGCGACCCGCGGCGCGTGCGTGATTCCGACGGTCAGCACGATCAGCCACAGCTTCGGGCCAATCGCCGAGACCGCCAGCAGCACGAAGATGATCTGCGGGAACGCGAGGAACACGTCGTTGATCCGCATGAGCACGTCGTCGAGCCAGCCGCGGGAGTAGGCGGCCACGAGCCCAATCGCGGTGCCGAGGACGACGCCGATCAGCGTCGCGGCGGCGGACATCCACAGCACGGACAGGCCGCCGTAGAGCCAGCGGCTGAACACGTCGCGCCCGAGCGCGTCGGCGCCGAAGATCGCATCGCTCGTCGGCCCGTGGTTCGGCGCCGCGATGAACTCGGTCTCGGAGTGGGGCGCGAACAGCGGTCCGAGCAGCGCGATCAGCACGATGACGCCGACCATCCCCAGCCCGATGCGGGTGCGAGTGAGCCGGGAGGCATTGCGCAGGATGCCGAGCCACTGGAAGCGCTGTAGCCGCGGCGGCGGCGCCTCCGGTCCGGCCTCCGGCACCAGGTCGAGTGCCTGCTCGACGGTCTGGTCGGTCATCGCGCCTCCGTCCGCAGCCGTGGCGTGACGGCAATCGTCGCCAGGTCGGCGAGCAGGTTGAGCACCACGTAGATCGCCGCCGCCAGCAGCGTGATCGCCTGCACCACGAGAATGTCGCGGTTGCCAACCGCATCGATGAACAGCGAGCCGATGCCCGGATACGAGAACACGAACTCCACCATCACGACGCCGCCGGCCATCCACGCCAGCTGCAGCGCGGTGACCTGGATTGCGGGCACGATCGCATTGGGAACGGCGTGGCGCCAGATCACCGTGCGCTCGGGAAGGCCCTTCAGGCGCGCCATCGTCACGTACTCCGACTCGAGCACCTCGATCATCGAGCCGCGCATGATCCGGCTGATGTAGGGCGTGACCGCGAGCACCAGCGTGGCAGCGGGCAGCACCACCACGCTCGGCTCCGTCCACGCCCGCTGGTCCGGCGCGAGCAGCGAGACCGCCGGGAACCAATGGAACACGCTCGTAGCGAACAGAAGGATCAGCCCGATGCCGATCACGAACTCGGGCAGCGCCGCGAGCACGAGGGTCGACGTCGAGGCGATGTGGTCGACGGGGCGGTCGCGGCGCATCGCCGTCCACACGCCGAGCCCGATCGACAGCGGGACCGCGACCACGGCGGCCACGAACACCAGGAACGCGGTGTTGGCGACGCGGTCCGACAGCAGCTCGGTCACCGCCTGCTGGGTCGCCGCGGACTCGCCGAAGCTGCCGGTGAGCACTCCGCCGATCCAGTCGAGGTACTGGGTGACCACCGAGTCGTTGAGGTTGAGCTGCTCGCGCAGCGCGGCAACTCGGTCGGGCGTGGCCTCCCTGCCGAGGATCGCGGTAGCCGCGTCACCTGGCAGCGCCAGCACCGCGGCGAAGACGATCAGCGAGATCAGAAACAGCGTGAGGACGCCTTGAGCCAGCCGGCGCACGATGAGCCTAGCCAAGGAAACCCACCCTTCCGAAGCCGTAGTTGGTCAGCGGGAAGCCGGACTTCGCGGGCTGGAACCCGGCGACCGTGGTGTTGTAGGCATCGATCTGGTTGCTGAACGACCAGACGATCAGGCCCCCCCGCTCGTACTCGATCTTCTGCGCCGCCTTGAGCAACTCGATGTGCTTGGCCTCGTCGAGCTCCGCGCGCGCCTGTGCGATCAGGTCGAGGAACTCGGGGTCCGCCCAGTGCGTCTCGTTGAACGGGGAGTCCGGCAGGCTGCCCTGCGCGACCTGGCTCAGGTATGACCGGGTGGCCCAGAAGTCCTGGGCGAACGTCCAGGACAGGTAGTTGTCGCCGTAGAAGGTCCCGGGGTCGACCTTGCGCACGTTGATCGTCACGCCCGCGGCCTTGGCCTGCTCGGCGATCACCTGAGCCGCCTCGACGATCCCCTGGAACACCGCTGAGGTCACGAGCTCGACGCTCAGGTCGCTCTGCCCCGCCCGCCTGAGGAGCGACTTGGCCTGGTCCAGGTCCTGCCGTCGCTGAGGCAGGTCGCTGTTGTAGGCCGGGTCGTACGGCGAGTAGAGGTCGTTCGCCACACGGCCCTGGCCCGAGAGCACCTGCTCGATCATCTGCTCCCGGTCGACGAGCAGGCGCATCGCCTGGCGCACGCGGACGTCCTTGAAGGGCTCCTGGTCGACTCGCATGGTGAACGGCTGCCAGCCGCCCGTCTCCGAGATCAGCACCTTGAACTCGTCGTTGGACTTGACCTGCGCGATCTGACCCGGCGGCAGGTTCGTGATCGCGTCGACCTGGCCGCTCAGCAGCGCGTTGACGCGCGGCGTGTCGTCGGGGAAGTCGATGATCACGACCTCGTCCGCTCGCGGCATGCCCTCGCGCCAGTAGTCGGGGTTCTTCTTGAACACGCTGCGCTCGCCGGGGTCGAAGCTGTCGTACATGAACGGCCCCGTCCCCACCGGCTTCGCCGGGTCGTAGTCGGTGGGAACGATCGAGTTGAAGTACTGGCCGAGGTCGTCGGGGAAGCCGACATTCGGGAACTTCAGCTGGATGCGCACCGTGCGGTCGTCGAGCTTCCGCGACCGCTTGAGGTCCATGTAGGAGATCGAGGCGGCGCCGGTCTTCGGGTCGTCCGGGTCGATGATGCGGCTCCAGCGAGAACAGCACGTCGTCGGCGGTTACCGGCTTGCCGTTGTGGAAGGTGATGCCGGGCTGCAGCCGGATCGTCCACTTCTCCGCCCCCTTCTCGGGCTCGATCGACTCGGCGAGCACGAGCTCGAAGTCCGAGTTGGTGTCGCGGCCGGCCAGCGGCTCGTAGAGCTGGAAGGCGCGTGAGATGTCGGGCACGGTTGCGAGCACGTGGGCATCGATGCTGTCGTCGGCGCCACCCCCGGCGACGCCGATGCGCATCGTGCCGCCGTCTCGCACTCCCTCCAGCGAGCTGGCGCCGAAGTCGCTCGTCGGGTACGTCCACATCCTCGCTGCCGCACGGCGCCGAGAACGCCGCCGGCTCCGAGGAGCACACCGCCGGCCACTGCTCCCCGGAGCGCATCGCGGCGGGTGAGGGCACGTCGCTCGAAGAGGTTCTCGCCGCCGCTCATTGAACCGTTGCCTCCTCTGCCGTCTCGCGAGCGATCTGCTCGCCGATCAGGCGCGCCGACAGGCGCAGGTGCTGGACGACCAGCTCCTGTGTGCCGGGGTCGCGCCGCTCGAGCGCGTCGAGCAGCCGCTCGTGGTCGCCCACGTAGTCGGCCGCCGGATAGACCGGGTGGTGGCGCAGCAGCATGCGCGTCTCCGCGGCGAGCGTCTCGTGTGCCTTGCTCAGTCGTGGGCTGCCGCAGAGGTCGACGAGCTCCCGATGGAAGCGGATGTCGGCGGCGATCACGGGGTCGGTCACGGCACCCTGGTTGGCGAGCGCCTGCCGCATCGTGTGGAGCGCCTCGCGCAGCGGGGAGAGGTCGACCGGCTCATCGCGGTCGAGAATCTGCCGCACGGCGCCGGCCTCGATCACCTCGCGCGCCCCGTACACGTCCAGCCGGTCCTCGAGCGACACCACACGCACGACCGCGCCGCGATGCATCTGATGCTCGACGAGGCCCTCCTGCACGAGCTGGCGTATGGCCTCGCGGACGGCGCTGCGCCCGGTGCCGAGCTCGCGGGAGAGGGGTACCTCGCGTAGCTGCTCACCTTGGGGGATGCGACCGTCGACGATCGCGTCGCGCAGTTCCGTCAGGACCTGCTCGGTGGTCGAGGCGCGCTCGATGCTCCGGAGCCGCCACGTATCGACGGTCAATGGAGACCACCCACTCCCTCAGTAGGTTGTCGGCAATGTACATGTCGACAACGCGTCAGTCAATGGTGCTGTCCGACGCCACCGCTAACGTTCATCGGTCATGCCCGAATTTCGCGTCAACCCCGCGTACAGAGCCGTAGCGGACCAGCCGACGGCACTGGCGCAACTGGCGGAGGGAATCGACGCCGGCGAGCGCTTCCAGACCCTCCTGGGCGTCACCGGCTCGGGCAAGACCGCCACGATGGCGTTCGCGATCGAGCAGGTGCAGCGGCCCGCGCTCGTGATCGCCCACAACAAGACGCTCGCGGCGCAGCTCTGCAACGAGTTCCGTGAGTTCTTCCCCGAGAACGCCGTCGAGTACTTCGTCTCCTACTACGACTACTACCAGCCGGAGGCGTACGTCCCGGCACAGGACCTCTACATCGAGAAGGACTCCTCGATCAACGAGGAGATCGACCGGCTGCGGCACGCCGCGACGAGCGCGCTGTTTGCCCGGCGCGACGTCGTCGTGGTGGCGAGCGTGTCGTGCATCTACGGCCTCGGCTCGCCCCAGAAGTACAACGCCCAGGTCACGCTCCTGACGAAGGGCGAGATGGTCGACCGCGACGAGATCCTGCGCAAGCTCGTCGACAACATGTACACGCGCAACGACGCCTCGCTCGGGCGCGGGTCCTTCCGGGTGAGAGGCGAGACGCTCGAGGTCTTCCCCGCCTATGCCGAGTCGGCCTACAGGGCGGTCTTCTTCGGCGACGAGATCGAGCAGATCCAGCACTTCGACCCGCTGACCGGCGAGGTCTTCCAGGAGGTCGGGCACGCGGGCATCTGGCCGGCCACCCACTACGCCACCGACCGGGTCACCATCGAGGGCACCATCAACCAGATCCGCGACGAGCTCGAGCAGCGCTGCAAGGAGCTCGAGGAGGAGGGCAAGCTGCTCGAGTCGCACCGGCTGCGCCAGCGCACGCAGTTCGACATGGAGATGCTGCGCGAGCTCGGCTACTGCAACGGCATCGAGAACTATTCGCGCTTCCTGGACGGCCGCGCTCCCGGGGAGCGCCCGTTCTGCCTGCTCGACTTCTTCCCCGACGACTTCGTCTGCTTCGTCGACGAGTCGCACCAGACGGTCCCGCAGATCGGCGGCATGTACGAGGGCGACCGCTCGCGCAAGCAGACGCTCGTGGAGTACGGGTTCCGCCTGCCGAGCGCGCTCGACAACCGGCCGCAGACCTTCGACGAGTACCTCCAGCACACGCCCCAGATCGTGTTCGTGTCGGCCACCCCGGGCGAGTTCGAGCGCAACCACGCGAGCCGGATCGTCGAGCAGATCGTCCGTCCGACCGGGATCGTCGACCCCGAGGTCGACGTGCGCGAGACCAAGAACCAGATCGACGACCTGATGGAGGAGATCCGCAAGCGCGTCGAGACCGAGGAGCGCACGCTCGTCACGACGCTGACGAAGAAGATGGCCGAGGACCTGACCGACTACCTGCTCGAGTACGGCTTCCGGGTCCGCTACCTCCACTCCGAGATCGACACGCTCGAGCGGATCCAGATCATCCGCGAGCTGCGGCTCGGCGAGTTCGACATCCTCGTCGGAGTCAACCTGCTGCGCGAGGGCCTCGACCTGCCCGAGGTCTCGCTGGTGGCGATCCTCGACGCCGACAAGGAGGGCTTCCTGCGCGGCGAGACCTCGCTGATCCAGACGATCGGGCGCGCCGCCCGCAACGTGCGCGGCACGGTGATCATGTACGCGGACAAGGAGACCGCGGCGATGCGCAGCGCGATCGGGGAGACGAACCGCCGCCGCGCCATCCAGGTCGCCTACAACGAGGAGCACGGCATCACGCCGGCCACGATCCAGAAGGGGATCTCCGACATAACCGACTTCCTGATGATGGAGTCGAAGGTCCCCACCGGCCGGGGGCGCCGCAAGCGCGACACCGAGGGCATGTCCGCGGAGGAGATCCGCAAGACGATCGTCGAGCTCGAGGAGGAGATGCTGGCCGCCGCGGACGACCTGCGCTTCGAGTACGCGGCCAAGCTACGGGACGAGATCAAGGCGCTTCGCCGAGAGCTGGAGGAGGCCGAGGCGAGCGCCTCGTAGCCGCCCGGACGGCGCGGACGTTGCCGGTTACCCTTCGCTCCCGATGGGTGAGGAGCGCCAGAAGCAGTCCCCGGCGGCCGCCGCCGCCGAGCAGGTCCGGGCGATCATCGAGGCCGCCGAGCGCGAGACCGAGGCTCAGCTGCGCCGGGTCCAGGAGGCCGCCGACGGACTTGCCGTGCGGGCGGACGAGATCGAGCGGGAGCTCGAACGGCTCGCGGAGGGGGTGCGGGGGGCCATTCGAGGGCTTCGCGAGGACCTGAAGGGACTGCGCGGCGGGGCCGCCGCGCCGGACGACCCGGCCCCCGAGCCGGTCGCGAAGGGGGCCACGCTCGCCCACGCGGAGCCCCCGGAGGAGATCAAGCCGGCGGCGGAGCGCAGCGAGGATGCGGAGCTCGGGGCCGCGGCCGAGACGGCCGCTGCCGAGACGCCCGCGGCGGAGGGCGGGGCCGGGGCTGCACCCGGCAACGAAGGCGCCCGCGTGATCGCGCTCAACATGGCGCTCAACGGCTCACCGCGCGAGGAGACCGCCGCGTACCTGGCCGAGAACTTCGAGCTCGACGACCCGGACGCGCTGCTCGACGACGTCTACGCCCGCGCGGGCGGCTGAGCGCCCGCGACCGCCGGCCGCGGGCGCGCGCCCCCCTCTCGCTTCCCTCGTTGGGCACTGGGACCGGGCTTGGTCTCCGCGGACCGGGTCAGGGCTGGGGAAGGGGTCGTGGACAGCGGCCACTGCGATCCTCGGCAGTGAGCGAGCTTCGGCTGATCCCCGATCCTCCCGAATCTTCATCGGCGCCGAAGGAACCCCAACCGGGGATCTGGCACTCCCGTCCTGCCTCGCAGGGCTCCTGGCCCACCGATCCAGGACGGCTCGCATTTCCCGACCGGCGCGGCCGAACGATCTTCGATCACCTCCGGGACGCAGCGCCCGAGGAGCAACACCCCTTCCCCAGCCCATACGCGAGACCGACCCGGCGCCACCCAACGGAAAGGGGAGCGGGCGCGCGCTACTCCACGGGCGAGGCGAGCTCGATCAGGGTCCCGTCGGGGTCGCGCACATAGGCCACGTCCTGGCCCCAGGGCTTCGTCTGCGGGGCCGTGACGGGCTCGGCGCCACCCCTGACAGCTCGTTCGTACGCCCCCTCCACGTCCTCGGTCACGAAGCAGACCTCGAACGACGGCCGCCCCGGCTCCGGGTCCCCCGGGGCGTAGACGTTCGGCAGGTTGGAAGCCGCCAGCTCGTGGGCGGCGAAGGCCAGGGCGGTCGCGCCAGTCTCGAGCTCGGCGTATTGCCCGCTCTCGTGCAGGAACCGGCGCTCGAGGCCGAGGATGCGCTCGTAGAACTCGAGGCTCTGCCCGACGTCCTCGACGTAGAGGATCGTGTATCCGAAGCGCACCAGGGCGACCCGCTACGCGCCCGCCCCGGCGCCGCCCTCGTCGAGCCGGTCGAGGATGCGGAACAGGGCCATACGCTGGGCCCGCATCTCCTCGACGCGGAGCAGCTCCCGCATGAAGGCCCTGTCGTCCGGGTCCATCCCGGCCATTGTGTCACGGCGGATGTGACGGCAGGCAGCGGTCTGCAACAACCCCGCAACTTGCGGGAAGCGAACACAGGTTCGATCCGAAACCCGCTCTAGACTCGTAGTCCTCCTGTGATTCCGAGTGGGGAAATCGTTGTCTCCGGCGCTCGCGAGCACAACCTCAGGGACCTCCACCTGAGGCTGCCGCGCAACTCGCTGATCGTGATCACGGGGCTGTCCGGCTCGGGCAAGTCGAGCCTCGCGTTCGACACGATCTACGCCGAGGGGCAGCGCCGCTACGTCGAGTCGCTGTCCGCGTACGCGCGCCAGTTCCTCGGCCAGATGGACAAGCCCGACGTGGACTCGATCGAGGGCCTCTCGCCGGCGATCTCGATCGACCAGAAGACCACGTCGCGAAACCCGCGCTCGACCGTCGGCACGGTCACCGAGATCTACGACTACCTGCGCCTGCTGTGGGCGCGGGTCGGCCATCCCCACTGCTACAACTGCGGCCGCCCGATCGAAGCCCAGTCGGCTGAGCAGATCATCGACCAGGTGATGAGCCTTCCGGACGGCACGAAGTTCATGGTGCTCGCCCCGGTCGTCCGTGGGCGCAAGGGGGAGTACGGGAGGCTCTTCGACGAGCTCCGCGCCGAAGGCTTCACGCGCGTGAAGGTCGACGGCGAGCTGCGCCGGCTCGAGGAGGACATCGTCCTCGACAAGAAGTACAAGCACGACATCTCGGTCGTGGTCGACCGGCTCGTGATGAGGCCCGACCTGCGCAAGAGGCTCGCGGACTCGATCGAGACGGCGGTCGCGCGGGCCGAGGGGATCGTCGACATCGAGGACGTCCAAACGGACGAGGTCACGACCTACTCGGAGCGCTTCATGTGCCTCCACTGCGGCACCTCGATGCCCGAGCTCGAGCCGCGCATGTTCTCGTTCAACTCGCCGCACGGCGCCTGCCCGCGCTGCACCGGGCTCGGCTCCCAGATGGAGATCGACCCGGAGCTGATCGTGCCGGACCCGAGCCTCTCATTGAACGAGGGCGCGATCCTGCCCTGGTCGACGAGCGCCTCGAGCTACTACGAGCAGATGACCCAGGCGATCGCGGACAAGTGGGAGGTCGACCGCGATTCACCCTGGGAGGACCTGGCGGAGGACGTCCGCGACTGCTTCCTGTACGGCACCGACGGCGAGCGCGTCTACATCTCCTACCGCAACCGCTACGGACGCCGCCGCTCATACACCACGACCTTCGAGGGCATCGTCCCGAACCTCGAGCGCCGCTACCGCGAGACCGACTCGGACTGGTCGCGGGAGAAGATCGAGGAGTACATGACGCTGCGGCCCTGCCCGGACTGCCACGGGGCACGGCTGCGGCCCGAGTCGCTCGCGGTCAAGGTCGGTGGGCTCGGAATCGACGAGTTCACGCGCAAGTCCGCTCGGCGCTCGATCGAGTGGCTCGAAGGCCTCGAGCTGTCCGAGACCGAGCGCCAGATCGCACGCCTGATCCTGCGCGAGATCGACGAGCGGCTGCGCTTTCTCGACAACGTGGGGGTGGGCTACCTGTCACTCGAGCGGGCGGCGGCCACCCTCTCCGGCGGCGAGGCGCAGCGGATCCGGCTCGCCACCCAGATCGGCTCCTCGCTCGTGGGCGTGCTGTACATCCTCGACGAGCCCTCGATCGGCCTCCACCAGCGCGACAACGCGCGCCTGATCTCGACGCTCGAGCGCCTGCGCGACCTCGGCAACACCGTGATCGTCGTCGAGCACGACGAAGGGACGATGCGGGCGGCCGACCACATCGTCGACCTCGGGCCGGGGGCGGGCGAGCACGGCGGGCACCTGGTGGCCGAGGGGACGCCCGAGCGCGTGATGCAGACCACGGACTCGCTCACCGGGCAGTTCCTGGCGGGCGAGCGCGAGATCCCGGTGCCGAAGAAGCGGCGGCGCCCGAGCGGGTACATCGAGATCGAGGGCGCGTCGCAGCACAACCTGCGCGACATCGACGTGAAGGTGCCGCTCGGCGTCTTCTGCACGGTCACCGGCGTGTCCGGCTCGGGCAAGTCGACGCTCGTCAACGAGGTGCTGTTCAAGGCGGTGGCCAACCGGCTCCACCGTGCCAAGCAGCGCCCGGGCTCCCACCGGCGCATCAAGGGCCTCGACCAGATCGACAAGATCATCAACATCGACCAGTCGCCGATCGGCCGGACGCCGCGCTCGAACCCGGCCACCTACATCGGGCTGTTCGATCACATCCGCGACCTGTATTCGCGTACGCAGGAAGCGCGGGCGCGCGGCTACAAGCCGGGGCGCTTCTCCTTCAACGTCAAGGGCGGCCGCTGCGAGGTATGCCGCGGCGATGGCCAGATCAAGATCGAGATGCACTTCCTGCCGGACGTCTACGTCCCGTGCGAGCAGTGCCACGGCAAGCGCTACAACCGCGAGACGCTCGAGGTGCGCTTCAAGGGCAAGTCGATCGCGGACGTGCTCGACATGACGGTCGAGGAGGCCGTGGTCTTCTTCGAGCACATCCCGAAGATCAAGCGCCGCTTGCAGGCTCTGCACGACGTCGGGCTCGACTACATCCGGCTCGGCCAGCCCGCGACCACGCTGTCGGGTGGCGAGGCGCAGCGGGTGAAGCTCGCGTCCGAGCTGTGCAAGATCGCCACGGGCAGCACGCTGTACATCCTCGACGAGCCCACCACCGGCCTGCACTTCGCCGACGTCGAGCGCCTGCTGGAGATGCTCGACCGGCTCGTCGACCAGGGCAACACGGTCGTGGTGATCGAGCACAACCTCGACGTCATCAAGACCGCCGACCGCATCATCGACCTCGGCCCCGAGGGCGGGGAGGAGGGCGGTCTCGTGGTGGCCCAGGGGACACCGGAGCAGGTGGCGCGGGTCGCCGGCTCCTACACGGGCCAGTTCCTGACGCGGATGGTCAAGCCGCCGGCGGGTCGCCGGCGCCGCCCGTCGGCGAAGGTGGCAGCGGCGGCCTGATCGCGGCCGCGGCCGCGCCGCGGCCGCCCGGGAGCCCTACCGGGACGACTTGGTGTCGCCAGGCGACATCAAAGCGGCACCGTTCCGGCCACGGTGGGGCGCTCGTAGCCGATCTCGGCCGCCGCGGCTGCCGCGAGCTCGGGGCCCTCGAAGCGCTCGAGCAGGCGCAGCGCCAGGTCGATGCCGCACACGGGGGCGCCGGCGGTGAGGATGTCGCCGTCGTCCACGAGCCGGGACTCGAGCACCTCGATCGTGCCGTACGCGCGAAGGTCGTCGAGCGCGCCCGGGTTGGTCGTGGCCCGGCGTCCGTCGAGGATGCCGGAGCGGGCGAGCAGCAGCGCGCCGGTGCAGACGGACGCGACCGTGGTGCCGGCCGCGTGCCGGGCGGCGATCGCCGCGGGGATCTCGCCCCGCTCGGCCTGCCCCCAGACGCCCTCGGGCGAGCGGTCGAACCAGCCTCCGCCCGGCACGATCAGCACATCGGGCCGCTCGGAGAGGGCGCCGTGCGCGGTGATAACCGCGCCGTGGTCGGCGCTCACCTGGCGGGCGCCCTCGAGCGTGACCAGCCGAGCCGTCACGTCGTCGCGGAGCTGGGCGAAGCCCCCGAGCACCTCCCAGGGGCCCATCGCGTCGAGCTCGTCGAAGCCGTCGAAGAGAAGGATCTCGGCGTTCATGGACCGCAGCGTGGCAGCGCCCGCGGCCGCCGTCGAGTGGCAGGAATGCCAATGTCCGGTAGATTCCTGCCATGGCCGCGCCCGTCCCCGATTCCCGCCATCGGGTCGTGGCGCTGGTTGTCGGCGAGGTCGTGGCCTTCGACCTGGCGATTCCCGCCCAGGTGTTCGGCCGCGAGCGCTCGCTCTACAGCTGGGCGGTGTGCGCCCCGGAGCCGGGGCCGGTGCCGGCGGAGACGGGATTCGAGGTGCTCGTCCCACACGGCCTCGAGGCGCTCGAGACAGCGGACACCGTGATCGTGCCCGGCATCGGCGACCGCGCCTGGCCGCTGCCGCCCGAGCCGCTCGACGCGTTGCGTGCGGCGGCCCGGGGCGGCGCGCGCGTGGCCTCGATCTGCACCGGCGCCTTCGTCCTGGCCGCGGCCGGGCTTCTGGACGGGCGCCGCGCGGCCACACACTGGGGCTACGCGGAGCTACTCGCGAGCGAGTTCCCGGCGGTGAATGTCGACCCGGACGTGCTCTATGTCGACGACGGTGACGTCCTCACCTCGGCCGGCATGGCCGCCGGGATCGACCTGTGCCTGCACATGGTCAGGAGCGATTACGGCGCCGCGGCGGCGAACGCCGTGGCCCGGCGGATCGTGGTGGCGGCCCACCGCGACGGCGGCCAGGCCCAGTTCGTCGAGCGGCCGCTGCCCGAGACCGGAGGCGGCCTCGACGCCACGCGCGCCTGGATGGAGGAGCAGCTCGACCGCCAGCTCACCGTGCGGGAGATGGCTCGCCACGCTGCCTGCAGCCCGCGCTCGTTCGCGCGCCGCTTCCGCGCCGAGACCGGGACAACCCCGCTGCAGTGGCTGATCGGCCGCCGCGTGGCCGAGGCACAACGCCTGCTCGAAGGGACCGACCTGCCCATCGAGCATGTCGCGGCCCGCGCCGGCTTCGGAACGGCCGCCGTGCTGCGCCAGCACTTCGGCAGGACGCTCGCCACCTCGCCGAGCGCCTACCGGCGCGCATTCCGTCGTTAGCCGGGGTGGACGCTCAGCCCAGGTCGACGTAGCCGCCGAAGCGGCAGACACCCGGCTGACCGAGGGCGTTCACCGCCGCGTAGAGGCTGGCATCCACGATCTCCTCGGTGCCGTCCGGGGCGAGCGCCAGGGCGTCCTGGAGCGAGTCGACGACCACCTCGCCGGGAAGGGCCACCGCGTTCACGAACACCCTGTCCTCGTCCGGGGTCCCCGGGCCGAGCGCTCCGGTGTCGGCCGCATCGAAGGCGGCGTTGGCGGCGCTGGAAGCGATCAGGACCTCGGCGATGTCACGGTCGCCATCCACGGTCACGGCCCCGATGCGGCAGCGCGCGTTGAGCACGAAGGGTCCCTCGCGCATCACCTCGCGGGCCTGTCCGTTCGTGAGCGTGAACGGGGCCACGTTGAAGCGGCGACGGCCCTCGAACGCCTGTGCGTTGGCGGCCCTGGGCACCCGACCCAGCTTCGGCTCGTCGATGTGGCGCCCCCCCAGCGAATCGAACGCGAGGTCGCGGCCCGTCAGGGTGCGGTTGCGCACGTCCTTCGAGCGCACCGAGTTGTTCACGATCTGCTTGGACCCGATGCGCAGCGCGGCGTAGGCGCCGCCGCCGAGCGCGACGAACAGGGCGATCACCGCGATGACGAGGGCGGGGGAGGGTCGGCGAAAGCGGCTCACAATGGGATAACCCAACCACGTCGCGGGAGTTGCTGCCAGTCCGGCCGATGCGCGGGCGCGGCCGGGCCGTCCACGCCGCCCGCCGGCTCTGACAAGCTGCGGCCGTGGGCGACGCGCTGCTCTGGTGGCAGAAATGGCGCTGGTACGAGCGCAACTCGCTGCCCTGGAACCGCGCGCGCATCCATCGGGAGATGGCGCGCCGGCGCGCCTTCGCGCGCTGGCCGCTGCACGGCAACGTCCTCGAGGCGCTGCGCGAGGGGCGGCTCGAGGTCGGCGAGCACACGCTCCTCGAGCCGCACGTATGGCTGACCGCGCCGGGCGATGCCCGCATCGTGATCGGGTCCCAGACCTTCCTCAACATCGCGGTGATGGTCGCGTCGGTCGAGTACGTGCAGATCGGCGACCACTGCATGTTCGCGAACGGCTGCTTCATAACGGACGGAAGCCACCGCTTCGACGACCCCATCCGCCCGGTCCCGTGGCAGGGGTTCACGAGCAAGGGGCCGACCCGCGTGGGGAACAACGTCTGGTGCGGAGCAAATGTGGTGATCACGAGCGGCGTCACGATCGGCGAGCGCTCCGTGATAGGAGCGAACAGCGTCGTCACCAGGGACATCCCCCCGTTCACGATCGCGGCCGGGGTCCCGGCCAAGTTGATCAGGGAGATCGAGTACCCGGAGCGCCTGGGGCCGCCTTAGCGACGGCCCCGGCGCGCGGGAGGTTTCAGCAGAAGACGACAACGTGGAACGGGCGGTCCACCTCGCCGCCGTTCGCGTTCTCGGTCCGCACCGCCACGCCGTTCACGTTCGAGCCGAGCGACGAGACGCTGATCTGGCTGTTCTGGGGCGGAGCCGCCGCGCTGGCGTCCCCGATCGTCGCGAAGTACGCGCAGCCGCGGATGTCGGCGTTGAAGATGACCTGGTAGCGGCCGGCGCCGGTGCGCGCGGCCTGGGCGTTGCGGCCACGAACCAGCTGGCCACCCGAGTTGACGACGGCGAAACGAGCGCTTCCATGGGCCAGGAGCGACTCCGGGACGGTGGCGAGCGAGGACTCCTTGATGGCGCCGCCGCCGACCGAGTTCTCGTTCATGTCGTTGCCGGTGACCGACCGGTCCTTGAGATCCTTATTGGTCACAGTGCCGTTCTTGATGCTCTTGCCGGTGATGACAAGCGCGTAGGCGGAGCCTCCCATCGCGACGAACAGCGCGACGAGGGCAACCACCATGGCGGGCGACGGCACGAGCCGCCGGGCCCATCGAGTCATGCGCACCTTCCTTTCCTTGGGCGGTGGGGCGTACGCGTCAACCCGCTTCTGCCCCGAAAGTTGCTCCGACGAGCCGCGCCCGAACGCTCAGCGCTCGGCCTCCTCCTCGAGCAGGCTTCGCTGGTCGAGCGTGAACAGGAGGGCGAGCGAGGGCAGCACGACCACGACGGCGATGCCGAAGACCACGAGCACCGCCGTGAGCGTCGCGCTCGCGCCGGCGCCCTGCTCGATCGTGAGCGTCTGTGGGAGCAGGTAGGGGTACTGGGCGGCTCCCCAGCCCCAGACGACCGCCACCACGGCGCCGACGGCGAGCGGGCGGACGCCGCGCCGCGCGCCGCGCCAGAGGAGGACGAAGGCGGCGACACCACAGGCCACGGAGAGCAGCACGAGCGGCAGGCCCTCGCTCGTCAGGCCGTCATAGAGGTAGCGGGCGTCGTCGCGCAGGACGAAAATCCCCGCCAGCGCGAGCACTCCCGCGACCACGGCCGCCGCCCGCGCCCGGGCCGCGAAGTAGCCGACCAGATCGGGATCGGAGAAGCGGCGCGCATCGCTCACCAGGAAGACCGCAGCGAGGTAGGCGCCGGTCGCCACGAACAGCGCGCCAAGCAGCAGCGAGACCGGGTTCAGCCAGCTCGTGACGGGATCCCCCTCGGCGTTGCCGACGGGCACGCGCCCGGAGGCCACGGCGCCGACGACGGTTCCCATGAAGAAGGGCGTGAGCACCGAGGAGACGGCGAACGCCGCCTCGGCGAAACGGCGTGCCGAGCTCCGCGCGGCGACCCGGTGAAAGGCGAATCCGGCGCCGCGCAGCACGATCCCCAGCGCGGCGAGGCTGAGCGGGATGAACAGCGTCGACATGACCGACCCGAACGCCTCGGGGAATCCGGTCCACAGGGTCACCAGAATGAAGATCAGCCAGACGTGGTTGGCCTCCCAGACCGGGCCGATGGCCCAATCGATCAGCGCGCGTGCCCGCTTGCCGCGCTCCCCGCCGCCCGCAACAAGCGCCCAGAATCCCGAGCCGAAATCCGCGCCGCCGAAGACGGCGTAGAGGGTCACGCCGACCCACAACACGGCCGCTACCGCATCGGCGCTGCTCAAGTCGGCGCCTCGGGCGGGGCGGGGCGCGGTCCGTACGGCACGTCCACATCATCGGTTTCGGCGGCCCGCCAGCGGCGCGTCATCGCGCGCAGCACGAGCACCGTCGCGATCCCGAGCGCGGTGTAAAGGACGAGAACCACGCCCAGGCTCACCCAGACACCGCTGGCGTCGGTGACGGCGTCCTCCGTACGCATCACCTCGTAGACGATCCAGGGCTGGCGACCCACCTCCGTCACGATCCAGCCGCATTCGAGCGCCACGATCGCCGCCACGCCGGAGACGGCCACCGCCCGTAGGAACCACGGCGTCTTGGGGATGTCCCGCTTGCGCCACCATGCGATCCCGAGCCACAGCCCCAGGACGATCAGCGCGGAGCAGATTCCTACCATGGCGTCGAATGCCCAATGGAGGAGCGTGTTCGCCGGCGGGCGGTCGTCGGGCGGCACGGAGTCGAGTCCGATGACCTCGGTGTCGGTGCTGAACCCGACGAGCCACGAGTCGAAGCCGGGGATCCCGATGCCGCCCTTCACACCCTCCGAGGTGCAGCGCCCGCCGAGGTACTCGGTCACGTGCCTGTGGGTCTCTTGCACGCACTCCATCGCGGCGAACTTGACCGGCTGGTCCTTGGCGATCGAGCGGGCCGCGGTGTCGCCCACCATGAACTGGATCGGCGTGAGTATCGAGGCGATCGTCAGCGGGATCAGCAGGCCGAGCCGGTGGTGGCGATCCCGCCGGCCCCGCAGCATCCCGACGGCGTAGACAGAGGCCACGAGGAAGCCCGTGACGAGGTACGCCGCGAGGATCATGTGCGGCGCCTCGTACGCGACCGCGCCGTTGAAGAACGCGTCCAGCGCGTTCACGTCGGTCACGGTCCCGTCCGAGCTCAGCTTGAACCCGTCCGGTTGGTTCATCCACGAGTTGGCGGCGACCACCGACCAGGCGCCTCCGAGCCCCGCGATCGCAACCGGGACGCCGGTCCAGAAATGCACCCACCCCGAGAGCCGCTTCCAGCCGTAGATGTAGATCGCGATGAAGATCGCCTCGGTGAAGAAGAAGATCCCCTCGAGGGCGAAGGGGAGCCCGAAGACGTCGCCGAAGCGGCGCATGAACTCCGGCCACAGGAGACCCATCTCGAACGAGAGCACGGTCCCCGTGATCGCGCCGACAATGAAGGTCACGGCCGCCACCTTCGACCAGCGCTGGGCCAGCCCGAGCGCGACGGCGTCGTTGCGCTTCAGGCCGAGGTAGTTGGCGACGAGGATGATCGCGGGGAATCCGACGCCGATGCAAGCGAGGACGATGTGGAAGCCGAGCGTGAACGCCATCTGGCTTCGCGCGGCGCTGAGGTCGGCAGCCAGCGGGAAGAGGTCAGCGCCCAACGTCGATCCCCCAGGTGCTCGTGAACGACCGGCCGGGCTCCAGACGGATCAGCGCCTCCCCGGTCCGAAATGCGTTCGGTGGACAGGTCATCGGCTCCACCGCGAGGCTGCGCCGGCCGCCGTCGGGAAGCGTGTCGCCGGTGAAGAGCATCAGATACGGGTAAGTCGCACCGACCCAGAGCGCCAGCCCGCCGTCGCGTTCTCGGTCGCTGAGCACGACGTGGGCGAGCCCGTCGCCGTCGCGCTCGAGATCGGTGAACGCGTTGTCGAGCTTGGTCGCCGCGATCGGCCTGGGCCGACGGAAGTCGTATTCGGTGCCCTCGACCGACTTTGAGCCAGCGGGGATTCCGCGCTCGTCGGACCAGATGACGGTGCGCGCCGGCACCTGGAGGACCACCGTGTCGACCGGCTGCGTCCCGCCGCTCAGGTATGGATGCGCACCGCAGCCGTACGGACAGGATCGAGCCCCGACGTTCGTG
The DNA here is from genome assembly GCA_963751835.1 of uncultured Thermoleophilaceae bacterium. Taxonomy (GTDB): domain Bacteria; phylum Actinomycetota; class Thermoleophilia; order Solirubrobacterales; family Thermoleophilaceae; genus JACVRW01. The sequence goes on from CAVVWD010000019.1 coordinate 203,449, forward strand.
GCCGTCGTCGCGACCCGCAGGCCGTCGCCGGAGAGCAGGTACTCGATGCTGACCGCGAGCGAGAACGGGTAACCGGGCTGGGGGTGGATCAGGTGCTGCATAACGACCCGGTGCGGCTCGCGTTCCGCCACCGTCCAGGCGGCCCAGCGCACGAGGCCGTGGATCGCGTCCTGCTCTGCGGGGTCGTCGATGGGGAGCTGATGGCGCTCGCCGTCGAACTCGTAGCTGCCGTCCTGAATCCTGTTCGGCCACGGGATCAGCACCTGGCCCCGGCCCGAGGTGCTCATCTCGTCGGCCCGGTATCCGTCGAGCACCTCACGGCCGGCCGCGGAGTATGTCCTGAGCCCGCCGCCGACTTCTACGATCACCGCCCTCTGCTCCCCGAGCGCGATCTCGATCTGCTCCCCGGACGGCGCCCGCGGGTAGCTCCGTCATTGAACGGCTTGCGCCGGGGGCGGTGCTCGCTCGACGCTCGCGAGCTCGCCCGGGATCAGCGCGCTCTGGCGCTCGCCGAAGCGGGAGCCGACCCACTTGATGAGCACCTCCACGCGACGGCCGGTCTGGCCGCCGAGGTAGTAGAGGTGTACGGCCAGGTAGGTGAAAAAGGCGGGGCGGCCCCACAGCTCCCGCCCACGGATCTCGCATACAGCCTTCCCTTTGCCGACGACGGCGAGCGCGCCCTTGTCGAAATACCGGAACGGCGTGGAGGCCCCGGGCCCGCCCTCGGCGATCCCCTTGGCCACATGATGGGCCTGCTGGATGGCAACCGTCGCGAGCCCGGGAAGGGGCTTGCCGCCGGGTCCCTCAAGGGAGGCGACGTCGCCGATCACCGAGATCTCGGGATGGCCGGGCACCGTAAGGTCGGGGCTGACCTCGATGCGCCCGCCCCGGTCGGTGCTCGCCCCGGTGGCGCGAGCCAGGGCGTTGGTGAGCGGGACCGCGTGCACGCCGGCAGCCCAGATGACCGTTCTGGTGTCGATCCGCTCGGTGGCTCCTCCGACCTCGATCGTCACTCCGCGCGCGTCGATCGCCGTGGCGCGTGCGCCCTCTCGAACGGTCACGCCAAGCTCGGCGAGCTGCTGAGCGACCTTCCCCGAGAGCCTCTCGCTGAACGCTGCCACCACGCGGTCGCCGGCGTCGAGCAGGATCACCCGCGCACTGGTGGGGTCGATGCGCCGGAAGTTGCGCTTCATCGTGGCGGCGGTGATCGCCAGCTCCCCCGCCACCTCCACACCCGTTGGGCCGCCGCCGATGATGACGAACGTGAGCCATTCGTCCCGCGCTGCCGGGTCGTCGGTGCGCTCGGCCTCCTCGAAGGCGCCGTAGAAGCGCTTGCGCAGGTCGACGGCATCCTCGAGGGTCTTGAGCCCGCACGAGACGTCCTTCCACTCGTCGTGGCCGAAGTAGGAGGTCTGCGCGCCACACGCGACGATCAGGCTGTCGTAGTCGAGGCGGTCGCCACGATCGAGGACGACCTGGCGCTGCTCGGCGTCGACATCGGTGACCTCGGTCATCAGGACGGCGGTGTTGGAGCCGCGTTTCAGCGCGGGACGGATCGGCGCGGCGCAGTCGCTCGGGGACAGCGCGCCCGCCGCGACCTGGTAGAGCAGCGGCTGGAAGAGGTGGTGGTTCATCCGGTCAACGAGGGTCACCTCGACGTCGGCGTGCCGTAGCTTGCGAGCGGCGGCCAGCCCCCCGAACCCGGCGCCGACGATCACGACCCGGCGCCGCCCGCCGTATGGCTTCTCAGGCGGCATGCGCGGACTCCGTCCCTGCTGTCATCGCGCCCATCCGCCCGAGCAGGTGGTCGCCGACCCTCAGCGCGTTGGCCATCGCCGTCAGCGCCGGGTTCACCGCGCCGATGCTGGGGAAGAAGCTCGTGTCGACGACATAGAGGTTGTCGAGCTCGTGCGCCCTGCAGTCGGTGTTGAGCACCGACGTGTCAGGGTCGGTGCCGAAGCGGCAGGTGCCAGCCTGGTGCGCACAGCCCGCGACCGGGATGGCGGTCTTGAGGTACGCATGGCGCGGGATGAGGTGATCGGGGTGCATGCCCGCGTGCGCCAGCAGCCCCTTGAGCTTGTGGTAGAGGCGCTTCGCGGGATCGTTGTTCGTCTGCTTGTAGCTCAGTCGCACGTGTCCGTCCCGGTCCAGCGTCACGCGATTTTCCGGTCGCGGGAGGTCCTCGGTCGAGAGCCAGAAGTCGACCGCGTGGCGAGCCATGTTCTCGAGCGTCCGTTCCGGCGCAAGCTTGGTCTCGAGCGGCTTCTCGCCGCGGTACATAGGTGCGGACGACTTACCGACCATCTGGATGTTCCCGAGCGGGTAGTCGTAGTCGTCGCTGCCGAAGTAGAAGTCATTGAGGCCGAGGGTCTTCTGAAAGACCGTCGGGTTCTCTTCCTTGGACAGTGCGAGGACGGCCTGGCTGTTGTGGAAGGTGTAGTTGCGGCCGAGCTGGTCGGACCGGTTCGAGAGGCCGTTCGGGTGCTTCTCGGTGGCCGAGGCGAGCAGCAGCCTGGCCGAGTTGGCAGCTCCGCAGGACACGACGACGATGTCCGCGCTGAAGGTCTCCGTGGTGCCGTCGCGGTCGACCGCGACCTCGGTCACGGCGGAGCCGGCCGGGTTGGTGTGGAGCGCCACGGCCTGTGCGTTCCTGAGCAGCGTGACGTTCGGGTGCTTGAGCGCCGGCCGCACCGCCAGCACCTCGGCGTCGGACTTCGCGTGCACGAGGCATGGGAAGCCGTCGCAGGTGGGGCAGCGGACACAGGCGCCGTGCGCCATGTCGGCCTCGTTCAGCATCACACCGCAGGGGGCGTGGAAGGGATGGTGACCGGCTGCCGCAAGGTCGTCGGCCAGCTGCTGGATGCGCGGCTCGTGGGACACCGCCGGGAAGGGATAGGGCGCGCCGGCCGGCGGTTCGGTCGGGTCCTCGCCGCGCGCGCCATGCACCTGGTAGAGCTGCTCGGCCTGCGTGTAGTACGGCTCCATCTCGTCGTACCCAATGGGCCAGGCGGGCGACACGCCGTCGTGATGGCGCAGCTCGCCGAAGTCCTCCGCGCGCAGCCGGTAGAGCGCCGCGCCGTACAGCTTTGTGGCCCCGCCGACGAAGTAGTGCACCTGGGGCTGGAAGGCCTTGGCCGTATCGGCGTCGTACCAGGTGTCCGCCGAGATGTAGCGGTTGTCGATGAACACCTCCCCGGCGGACCAGTTGTGCGGCTCGCGCGGGAGCCAGTCGCCGCGCTCCAGCAGCAGGATCCGCTTGCCGGAGGGAGCGAGGCGGTGGACGAGCGTGCCGCCGCCGGCCCCGCTGCCGATGACGATGACGTCGTAAGAGCTCATCCGGTGTACTCCTCGAGTCGCTCTTCGAGGATGATTCGCGCGCCCGCCTCGATCAGCGCGAGATGGGAGAACGCCTGCGGGAAGTTCCCCAGGTGCCTGCCCGTGCTGCTGTCGAACTCCTCCGCGTACAGGCCCAGCGGCGATGCGACGCTCAGTAGCCGCTCCATCAGATCGCGGGCGCCCTGGCGGTCGCCGACAATCGAGAGCGCCGACACGAGCCAGAACGAGCAGATCAGGAAGCTGCCCTCCTTGCCCGACAGGCCGTCGTCGGTCTCGTCGGTGCGGTATCGCAGGACGAAGCCGTCCTCGGTCAGATCGTCCGCGATCGCCTCGACGCTCTTTCGCAGGCGCTCGTCGTCACTCGGCAGCAAACCGAAGAGCGCCGCCAGCAGCGTGGACGCGTCGAGCGCGTCGGTGTCGTAGTGCTGGCGCAGCACGCCCTCGCGAACGCCGTGTTCGAGGATGTCCTCCTTGATCTCGTCGGCGGTAGCGCCCCAGGTCTTCTGAAGATCCGGCTCGCCGGCGATATGCGCCAGCTTCGAGGCGCGGTCGAGCGCGACCCAGCACATCAACTTCGAGGACACGTAGTGCTGCGGGTCGCCGCGGGCCTCCCATATGCCCTGGTCGGGATTCCGCCACACCTGTATCGCGCACTCCGCCTGGCTCTGGACGATTGGCCACAGCCGCCGCGGCATGCGTTGGCTGCGACGCGTATGGAGCAGGATCGAGTCGAGCGCCGCCCCGAAGACGTCGTTCTGGCGCTGGTTGAACGCCCCGTTGCCGATTCGCACCGGGTGGGCTCCTGCGTACCCGGACAGTTCGTCTCGCGTGGACTCGGTCAGGTCGCGGTGCCCGTCGATCCCGTACATGATCTGGAGCGCCCCGTCTTGGTCCGGCTCGAGGTCGGCGACGAACTGCATGAACTCGTCGGCCTCCCAGTCCAGGTTCAGGAAGTGCAGCGCCTGCAGCGTGAAGGTCGAGTCCCGGATCCAGGTGAAGCGGTAGTCCCAGTTGCGCTCACCGCCGGGCGTCTCCGGCAGTGACGTCGTGAGCGCCGCGACGGTCGCGCCGGTCGGCATGTACGTGAGGCCCTTGATCGTGAGCGCCGAGCGTTCGATCGGCCCGCGCCAGCGGTGGTCGATCGGACGCGCATGGTGCAGCCAGTTGCGCCAGTAGGCCGTGGTGGCGGCCAGGCGAGCGTTGGCCTCGTCGATGTTCTGCGGGGCGGCGAGCTCCTCGGCCCACGTAAGCGAGCAATAGGCCTGCTCGCCCTGCTTGAGCGTGTGCCGCGCCCTGACCCGTTCGCCCTCGACCCCGATCGCCATGTCGGTCTGCAGCCTGATCGTCTGCCCGGCGCCGGTCGCGTCGGCCGTGTGGCGGCCATCGTCGACCAGCGACCACTCCGCCGGCGTGCGTCCGTAGTCGAAGACCGGCTCGCACACCACGTCGACCTCGACACTTCCCTCCAAGCAGAGGACCGTGCGCACGAGCATGTGGTCGCCGTCCTCGTCGGCTGGCGGGCGCGTGTGCGGCGTGACCTCGTCCTCGTGGTCCCGCGGACCCATAGTCAGCGCGTCGCGAACCACTATCCAGCCCGTGGGCGTGTTCCACGTCGTCAGCACGGTGTTCGTGCCGGGCTCGTAGATGCGCGCCGTCGGGACGTTCACTCCGAACGGGCCCAGGCGGAAGCTCCCTGCCTGGCGGTCGAGCAGCGTGCCGAAGACGCTCGGCGAGTCGAAGCGCGGCACGCAAAGCCAGTCGATCGACCCGTCGGGCGCCAGCAGCGCGCCGGTGTGGCAGTTCGACAGGAACGCGTAGTCCGCGATCGGCGGGAACGGCGAGGGAGCGGCGGCGCTCTGCGGCAGGGCGGCTTCCGCGGGCTTGCTGTCCCCGCTTGCCCGTGGCTTCTTGCTCTTGGCCGTGCTCATGACGCCACCCAGGGACCGTGCCACCGGCCGTGTCCGGCGACGAGCTCATCCGCTTCCGTCGGGCCCCAGGATCCCTTCGCGTACCCATGCACGGGCGGGGGCGCGTCGAGAAGAGGCTGCAGCACGCGCCAGCACTGCTCGACGCTGTCCTGTCGCTTGAAGCGCTTGCTGTCGCCGATCATCGCGGCGTGGAGAAGCACCTCGTAGGGCGTCGCGCCCTCGCCCCCTTCCTCGGCGAATTCCATGTCCAGGTTTATCGGCTCGGGCTTCACGCCGTCGGCGCGCTGCGCATCGGCAAGCAGCCTGATCCCGGTCGTGGGGTCCAGCCTGACGACGAGCTGATTCGCGTCGGGGCCCTCAGATTCGACGATGCCGAAGCCGAGCCGCGGCGGATGCTTGAAGACCAGCCGCAGCTCCGTCTGCGTGATCGGGAGACACTTTCCGGTGCGGATGAAGAACGGGACGCCGGACCAACGCCAGTTCTCGATCTCCAGGCGCAGAGCGGCGTAGGTCTCCGTCGTCGAGTCCGCGGCGACGCCGTCGATCTCGCGGTAACCGTCGTACTGCCCACGAACATAGTGGGCGGGGTCGGCGGCGGGCATGGCCTGGAAGACCGAGACGATCGAGTTCTTCAGCGTCGTCGCATCCCCTGTGGCCGGGGGTTCCATCGCGGCGGCTGCGATCACCTGCATCAGGTGGTTGACCACCACGTCGCGAAGGGCGCCGACGGGGTCGTAGAAGTGGCCGCGATCCTCGACCCCGAAGCTCTCGGCCATCGTGATCTGAACCGACGACACGTAGTTGCGGTTCCAGATCGGCTCGAACATGGTGTTCGCGAACCGCAGGTAGAGGATCTCGACGAGCCCCATCTTGCCCAGGAAGTGGTCGATGCGGTAGAGCTGGGACTCGTCCAGGTACTCGTGGACCTGCTCGTTCAGCGCGGCCGCCGAGGCGACGTCATGACCGAACGGCTTCTCAACCACCACGCGCGCGGACTTGGTCAACCCCGCCCCGGCCAGCCCCTTGATCACCATTCCGAACAGCGACGGCGGGATCTCGAGATAGAACACGGGGCTACGCGCGTCCCCGACTTGCGCCGCCACGCGCTTGTAGGTGTCGTCGTCGCCGAAGTCGCCGGGCACATAGGACAACCGGGCGGCGAAGCGGTCGAAGACCTCGTCGTCGATCGTCTCACCGCAATCCGCGATGCACTGGCGCGCATGTTCCCGCAGTTGGTCGACCGTCCAGTCGTCGCCCGCCACCCCGACGATCGGGCAGGTCAACAGGCCACGGCGTTCCAACCGGTACAGCGAGTGAAAGGTCATGACCTTGGCTAGGTCCCCGGTGATGCCGAAGACGACGAACACATCCGCCGGCTGAGCGCCCTCCAAGCTGCCGGCGGCTTGTTGGCGGGGCCGTACCGCAGTGCTCATAGAAGGCCATTCCGTCGGGGGAGGGGCGACGATTCCTCGCTCGGATTCTCGGGCGCGGGTGGCCCGGTGGGCATCACCCGGATCGGGTGATTCGTAGCAGGCCTGGTGTCCATACGCTCCCCCGATCGCCACTCGGGTGCGAGGCGCATGCGGTCGACCGACCAGACCCTCATTGGCCTCATCGCGCCCTCACCCGAATCAGGCGAGGCGCGCCGAGCGTCGCTGCCGTAGGTTCCCGGCGTTGGCGGACGTGGACATGACAGCGCACGAGTTCCGCGAGCTGTTCGATGCGGTCTCCAACTGGGGCCGCTGGAACGACCGCGGAGAGCGAGGGGCCCTGAACCACCTCACGCCCGCGCGGGTCGCAGCAGCCGCCAGGCTCGTTGACAGCGGGACCACCATCACGCTCAGTCAGCCGCTCCAGACCGAGGCGCGCCCGGATGTGCCCGAGCCGGCCGACCACCACATGACGATGCTGCCCGGAGGCGACGGTTTCGCGAAGGACTACGTGGGCGTCGACTACCACAACGACGGGCAGAGCCATATCGATGCCTTCTCCCACGTCGCATTTGCCGGCTTTCTCTTCGACGGGAGCCCGGCCAGCTCCGTTACAGCGCAGGGTGCGCAGGCCGGGGCGATCGACGTCCTCAAGGATGGGCTCGTCGGCCGCGGTGTACTGGTGGATGTGCCGCGAACGCGGGGCGTCCCCTGGGTCGAGCCGGGGGAGCACGTCTTCCGCGAGGATCTCGAGGCGGCGGAGCGCGTCCAGGGAGTCAGAATTGGGGCCGGCGACATCCTCCTCGTTCGCACAGGACACGCGCGGCGCCTGGCGGAGCTCGGGCCGTGGGACACGCGACAGGCGAAGGCCGGTCTGCACCCGAAGGCGGCGTCTTTCCTCGCGGACCGGCGCGTCGCGGCGCTCGGGTCGGACGGCAACAACGACACGGCTCCGAGCACGACGGAGGACGTCGGATTCCCGATTCACGTACTTGCACTCAACGCCATGGGCGTACACCTGCTCGACTACCTCCAGTTCGAGGACGTGGCACCGCATTGCGAAGCGACCGGCCGCTGGGAGTTCCTGTTCGTCGCCGCCCCCCTCCGGATTGTCCGTGGGACGGGATCGCCGCTCAACCCGATCGCGATCTTCTGATCATCGTGGCCGGCACGCCCGAGGCGCGGGAGGCCGACGAGAGCGCTCAAGTCGTGGGCGAGTCACGATGGCCGATGGCAGCGGCCGTCGTGGCCGCGATCGTGCTGACGATTCTGCTGCCGAAGAACCACCGGGTATTACCTGAGGGGGTGGTCCCGGCCCTCGAGGGTGTCCTGCTCGTGGCACTGATCGTCGGTGATCCGGGGGCGATCGATCGCCGCTCGCGACAGTTGCGCGCTATCTCGATCGCGTTGGTGTTCGTCCTTTTGCTGAGCGCGCTCTGGGCGACGGTGCGGCTGATCGACGTCCTCATCACCGGCGGCCCGCAGACGAACTCGGCCAGCGACCTGCTCGAGGCGGGCTCGATCGTCTGGACCGGCAACATCCTCGCCTTCGCCCTGCTCTACTGGGAGCTCGGCAGCGGTGGCTCGGCCGCTCGTGCTCACAAATCGGGAAGCGTCGTCGACTTCGCCTTCCCGCAGCAGATGAATCCCGAGCTCGCGCCGGCTGGCTGGAGGCCGCAGTTCGTCGACTACCTCTACCTGGCCTTCACGAATGCCACTGCCTTCAGTCCCACCGACGCGATGCCGATTGCGCCCTGGGCCAAGATCGCGATGACGGTGCAGTCGCTCATCTCACTGGCGATTCTCGGCCTGGTAATCGCCCGCGCCGTGAACGTGTTCGCGTGAGCGAGAAAGCTCCGCAGACTGCGGCCGGCCCGAGCTCGACCGCGCCGGAGCGCGCGGGCCTCGTCCTCATCTCTCTCATCCTCGTCGCCGCGGTCGCGAACCTGAACCTGGCCGTGGCCAACGTGGCGCTGCCGGACATCGGCAAGGCGTTCGACGCGGGACAGACCGAGATCAATCTCGTTGCGGTCGGCTACTCGCTCGGACTGGCCGCATCGGTGCTCTATCTCGGCGCCGCTCGGCGATCGCTACGGGCGAAAGCTGATGCTGATCCTCGGCACGTCCCTGTCGATGCCGGCCTCGCTGCTCGCCGCCCTCGCCCCGTCGATCGAGGTTCTGTTCGGCGCGCGTCTGCTCGGCGGGCTGGCCGCCGGGATGGCCTACCCCACCACGCTCGCCCTGATCACGGCGCTGTGGTCGGGACCGGCACGCACGAAGTCGATTGCCCTGTGGTCTGGCCTCGGCGGCGCGATCGCCGCGCTGGGGCCGCTGCTCGCGGGCGCCCTGCTCACGGGGTTCGACTGGGGTTCCGTCTTCGTGATCACGTTGCCGCTTGCCGTGGTGGCCCTGTACCTGGCTCTCCGCTTCGTGCCCGCGCATGTCAACGAGGCCACCGATCCCGTTGACAACCTCGGGGGCATCCTGTCGGTTCTGCTGGTGGCCGCGCTCGTGCTGGCCATCAACTTCGCGCCCGTGCCGAACGAGGAAGCCCTGGCTCTGGGGTTGGCGGCTATCGCCCTGGCGGCGGCGGCCGCCTTCGTAATCCGCCAGCGTCGGGCGAAGGCGCCGCTCTACGACCTCGCGGTAGCCGGGCGCCGCATCTTCTGGGTGGCCGCGTGCGCGGGGATCATCGTGTTCGGCACCCTCATGGGCGCGATGTTCGTGGGCCAGCAGTTCCTGCAGAACGTGCTCGGATACTCGACGCTGGACGCCGGGGTCGCGATCCTCCCGGCGGTAGTCGGCATGGTGCTGGTCGCGCCACGCTCGGCGAAGCTGGTGGACGCGCACGGTGCGCGTCTCACGCTGCTCGTCGGCTATGCCTTCTGCCTGCTGGGCTTCCTCACGATGCTCCTGCTGTGGAAGGAGGACATCTCCTACTGGAAGGTCGGTCTTGGCTACGCCTTCATCGGCATCGGCGTCGGGTTCGCCGGAACGCCGGCCTCGCACTCGCTCACCGGCTCCGTGCCCGTACGGCGCGCCGGCATGGCCTCCGGGACGGCCGATCTGCAGCGCGACCTGGGCGGAGCGATCATGCAGTCGATCCTCGGCGCGGTTCTCACCGCCGGCTACGCGGCGGCCGCAGCTGCGGCGATCGCCGGGGCGCCCAACCAGGACAAGATCACGAACCAGGTCCAGACCGAGCTGACGAGGTCGTTCTCGAGCGCGGTCGAGACCGCCGAGCGCTATCCCCAGTACGAGAGCCAGATCGTCGCCGCCGCAAAGTCGTCGTTCCTGGACGGTGACGAGCGGGCCTATCTCGCCGGGATCGTCGCGATCCTGCTCGGCGCCGCGCTGGTCTTCTTCCTGTTCCCGAGGAAGGAGAGGGAGGCGGAGCTGCTGGCGCAGTACCACTCGGAGGACGTCTCCGAGAGGGCGGGGCCGGCTACACCACCGGCGTCGGCGGCTCGCGCCCGTCGATGACGGCGAGCACGTTCTCGGCGCACAGGCGGGCCATGGCAGCCCTGGTCGCACCCGTCGCAGATCCCAGGTGTGGGAGCAGGACCGTGTTCGGCAGCTCGCGCAGCTCCGGCGGCACGTGTGGCTCGTCCTCGTAGACGTCGAGGCCGGCCGCGCCCAAGTGGCCGGAGCGCAGCGCATCGACCAGTGCGTACGTGTCGACCACGGCGCCGCGGCTGGTGTTCACGAGGATCGCGCCACGCTTCATCTGGGCCAGGCGCGACGCGTCGATCAGGTGCCGCGTCTCGGTCGTGAGCGGCACGTGAAGACTGACGAAGTCCGAGCTCGCCAGGAGATCACCGAGCTCGCGGCCCTCCGAGCGCGAGCTGAACAGCAGGTGTACATCGAAGCCCCGAAGTAGCTCAGCGACCCGCCTGGCTATCCGCCCGAAGCCCACGAGTCCGACCGTCGCGCCGGCGAGCTCGCGTCCCAGGAGCTGGTCCTCCTCCAACCAAGCGCCGTTCCGGATGAGTGCGTCGGCCTCTGATATTCGCCGGGCGGTCGCCAGCATCAGCGCGATCGCGAGCTCCGCAGTGGCATTCGTGAGAACGTCCGGAGTATTGGTCGCTCGGACGCCGCGCTTGCGGACCGCCTCGACGTCGATGTTGTCGTAGCCGACGCCGAAGTTGGCAACCACCTTCAAGGAGCCTCCGGCGTCGTCGAGGAGCTGCGCATCGATCCGGGTGCTCGGATCGCTCACGATCGCCACGGCGCCCGGCACTTGTTCTTCCAGCCAGGTCCGCTCGGGTCGGTTACCGCCAGCCTCGACGACACAGCGGCGCCGCAGTAGGTCGAGTCCCGCTGTCGGCAGGGCGCAGGCAACAACCACTCTCGGCCTGGCCGTCATCGGCTGCCCGCCCACTCAATCCTCGTAGGCGTCAGCGAAGAAGTCGGCGTCCTCCTGGGTTCCCGCCTGGAAAACGACCGTGCCGACGATCGTCGTCTTGTCACCGCCTATCGCGACCTTGTGGGCGTAGTCCTGTGCCTCGGCACTGGTGGCGAAGGACCGGGCGGAGCCGCTCCTGTCGCCGCTGATCGAGACCCCGGCCTCCGCGCCGTCAAGCGAGTTCCCTCGTAGCCGCGTGACCACGAATCCCTCGGGCTCGAGCGCGGTGGTGAGATTGTTGAAGGCGCTCTCCGGCGGCGGCGCGACCGCCTCGGCCGTGCCGCTGTTGGCAGCCCCGTTCGCGCTCTCGTCGTCGTCGTCCCCGCATGCGACCAAGGTGAGAGCCATGACCGCGAGCAGAACCAGGATTTTCACGGGGCCACCATACGTCCCGCGGTCGTGGCCGGCATCACCCGAATCAGATGATGCACGCGTCCACCAGGCGTTTAGTGTGGTGGATGGATGCTCCGCCTCTGCGTGGGAGAGCGCGCGTGATCGGTCACGCGCTTACGGTCGCGCCCACGCCGGCCACACGGGCGGTGTGGGACCGCTGGATCGCCATCGGGTTCGCCGTGGGGTCGGCGTGCTTCTTCATCGGGCCGTTTCCGGGCTTCGTCCAACTCGTCGGCGCCGGCGCCGACGGCGCCGTTTTCTTCGCGGGATCAGTGTTCTTCACTCTGGCGGCCGGGCTCGAGCTGCGCGAGGCGACCCTGCGGTTGGGCCGCTGGGCGTCCGACCCCTCGTGGTGGAGCGCGGCGATCCAGTTCGTCGGCACGCTGCTCTTCAACGTGAACACGTTCGACGCAATGCAGACCGGCCTGTCGGATAAGCAGGAGAACCGGCTGATCTTCGCCCCGGATCTCATCGGCTCGGCATGCTTTCTGGTCTCCGGGGCGCTCGCATACCGGGTCGCAACGGGACCGCGGCTGCTTCCCGTGCACCGGGACAGGTCGTGGACGATGGCCGCCGTGAACCTGGCGGGCTGCGTCTTGTTCATGGCATCTGCCATCGCGTCCTACGTGGTTCCAGCGACCGGTTCGGTGCTCGATCTGGCTGCGGCCAACTGGTCCACAGGACTCGGGGCGCTGTGCTTCTTCGTCGGCGCCCTGCTCTTGCTTCAACCCCGGCATGCCGCGGCGCCGGATAGAACATCCCTCGACACTTCCCTCAAGGAGGTATGACAATGGCGCAAGCCGACCTGTCGGAGCAACTCGAGGCCCTTGCAAAGGAGTACGGCAACCGCTTCCTGCTCGAGCCCGCACCGGACAACCAGCTGCCGGAGCACGGTATGCGTTCCGTCGATGCCATGCGGCTCATCGGCGAGGAGCTCGTGCTCGACGGGATTCCGCTGCGCAACCTGGCCACCTTCGTCACCACCTGGATGGAGCCCGAGGCGCAGCGGGTGATCGCGGAGAACCTGCACCGCAACTTCATCGACCACGCGGAGTACCCGCAGACCGCCGAGATCGAGCAGCGCTGCATCCGGATACTCGCCGACCTGTTCCACGCGCCGGGCGAGACGACTGGCGCCCGGACCCAGGGGTCGTCGGAGGCGATCATGCTCGGCGCGTTGTCGCTCAAGTGGAAGTGGCGTGCCCGGCAGGAGCAGGCCGGCAAGGACACCAGCCGGCCGAACCTGGTGTTCGGCGGCGACGTGCACGTCGTGTGGGAGAAGTTCTGCCGCTACTTCGACGTCGAGCCCAGGATCATCCCGCTGCAGCCCGACAAGTACACGATCGGGCCAGAGGACGTCGAGCCGCACGTGGACGAGAACACGATCGGCGTCGCCGCGGTGCTCGGGACGACATTCACCGGTCACGCCGACGACATCGTGGGCATCAACCAGCTGCTGCTGCGCCTCAAGGAGGAGCGCGGGCTCGACGTGCCGCTGCACGTGGACGGGGCGAGCGGCGGCTTCGTCTGGCCGTTCCTGTTCCCGCATTCCGAGTGGGACTTCCGTCTCGAGCAGGTGCGCTCGATCAACGTGTCGGGGCACAAGTTCGGGCTCGTCTACCCGGGCATTGGCTGGCTCATCTTCAGGGAGAAGAGCGACCTGGCCGAGGACCTCGTCTTCTACGAGAACTACCTCGGCAAAACGGACGCGACCTTCACGCTCAACTTCTCGACCGGCTCGGCGATGGTGCTCGCGCAGTACTACAACTTCGTCCGCCTCGGGCACGGGGGCTACCGCTACGTAATGGAGACGATGCAGCGGAACGCCCGCATGCTCGCCGAGCGGATCGAGGATATCGGCGCGTTCCGGCTGATCGGCAGCGAGGACGAGGAACAGCTCCCGCTCGTCGCCTTCCAGCTGGCCGAGGAGCGCCGCTACGACGAGTTCGACATCGCAGCCCAGCTCTCGGCGGAACGGGGCTGGATGCTGCCCGCCTACACGCTGCCGCCGAACGCGGACCACATCAAGATCATGCGGGCGCTCGTGAAGGAGACACTCGGCCACTCACTGGTCACGACGCTCGGCGACGACATCGCTCAGGCCTGCAGCACGCTCGACAAGAAGGGACGCGTGCACGAGTCCGAGCGCAAACGGGTCAAGACCAGCACCGGATACTGACCGGCAAATCATCCCGATCGGGCTGACAGCGCCGGATGACGATTGGGCGAGGGTTTTGCGAAAGACGATCGAAAGAGGGGAAGTTCTTGACAAGCGGCCGAATCAACCGAGGAGGTACGGGATGCGAGGCGCGGGTAGAGCCCTGTTCGCGGCAACGCTGCTGTTGATCGCAGGCACGCTCAACATCATCTATGGCATCGGAGCGCTGGACAGCGCGAACATCTTCACCAACGACACGAGGTACATCTTCACCAACCTCAACACCATGGGCTGGGTCCTGATCGTCCTCGGGGTGATTCAGCTCACCGGAGGCTTTTCCCTGTGGGTCGGCAATACATACGGCCGGGTCATCGGGATCATCGGCGGCAGCCTCGGTGCGATCGCGGCCCTGCTGTCGATCGGCGGCGCCTATCCGTGGTGGTCGCTGGGCATCTTCGTCCTGTGCGTGTGGATCGTCTACGGACTCTTCATTTACGGTGAGGACGAGCGGGCGCCGGTGCGCTGACCGCCGCGCTGCCTAGAAGACAGTCGCCCAGTCGTTCTTGACGCTGATCAGGGTCCAGCCGTCGCCGGCGGCCTGGTCGAGCGCCTGCTCGGCTCCCGTCGTGTAGGCGAATTCGCGCTCGTCGTCGTCGTGCAGTACGAGCAGGCGCAGAGACGGCTTGTCGGGGTGCTGGGTGAAATGCAGCATCGGCACGTCACCGTTGGAGTTGCCGGCCGCCAGCAGCGGCCGGCGGCCGGTGCGGCTCCAGATCCGGATCGGCTTCTGCGGACCGTCGTCGAGGTAGTCGGCCTCCGCCTTGTGGGTGATCGTGCCGCCGCGCTCGTCGCTGGTGTACGCGAGCGCCGTGCTGCTGCCGATCACGTTCTGGCGCGGAATGCCGTACAGCTCCTGGCTGATGGGTCGCATGAAGTCGCGCCCGCCGCCCGAGGCGATGTAGTTGCTGAACCCGTTGGCGGCCAGAAAGCCGAGCAGCTCGACCATCGGCGCGTAGGCGCAGTCGAGATAGCCGCGGCCGAGCGTCGGATGCTGCGCGCCGCGCAGGAATTCGTCGGCTCGCGCCTCGAAGTCCTCCACGCTGATGCCCTCGTGCGCCGCCAAGACGCCGGCGGCCAGGATCTTCACCCTGGTCTCGTCGCCGGCGTAGTGCTCGGTCATGACCGCGCCCATCCAGTGGTAGTCGCGTTCGTAGGCGGCCTTCCAGGGCTGGCGCTCGCGCAACGCCGGGTCCGCCTCGGCCATCTCCACGAGCCGGCGCAGGATGAAGTCGAGCTGGATCGGCATCGGCTTCTCGCACCAGAGCGTGCCGTCGTTGTCGAACACCGCCAGGCGGTCCTCGACCGGCACCGGCTCCGATCCGCCCTCGCCGCAGACGCGCGCTACGAAGTCGACGATCGCCCGCTTCGCCGGGCCATCGCGCCAGCTCGACAGCTCGCTCACGCCTCCACCTGGAGTCGCCTTCAGTTGTGCCATGAAGCGCACCGTACCGGCGCTGCCGAGCGCCACGTTCACCCGATCGGGGTGACGACGGTCTTCTCCTGGCAAGGTTCGATTGCACCGACCAACCGCGGATAGGGAGCCAGGTGAGGACATGGACGAGGAGCGCGTAGGGATCGAGCTGATCGTTTCCGTCATCGCATGGTTTGCGGTTGTGCTCCTCGCGTTCTTCTTCGTCGGTGCGGTGGTGGGGGTGATCGCGATCCTGCTCGGCGCCGTCCTCTTCATATGGTGGCTCGTGAGGGCCATCCGAGCGCCGGAGAAGCGGCAATGAGCGAACGGCAACTCGGCGGGGACACGCCTGGACTGATGCACGTCCCTGCCGTCCACCCGGAGCCGCATGACAGCAGCCGGGGCTGGATGGCCTTCGCCGGCGTCATGCTGTTGATCGGCGCCGCCTTCAACGCGGTCTACGGCCTCGCCGCGATCTTCAACGACGACTACCTGGCCGAGGAGGAGCTGCTCTACGGGACCGTCTCGGTCTGGGGATGGCTGGCGATCGGCTTCGCGGTGATCGGCGTGATAGCCGCCCTGCTGCTGTTCGCCGGCAACTTCTGGGGTGCGATGTCGGGGATCGTCATCGCCGGCGTGAACGCAATCGTGCATGTGATGTCAATCGGCGCACATCCCCTATGGTCGGTGCTCGTGATCGCGGTCGACGGCCTGATCATCTACGGGCTCACGGTACATGGGCTGAGACAGTGATCCGTGCGCGCCTTCGTCGCAGCCGCAGGGAGGACGAGGGCGAGAAGGCGGAGGAGTTCATCGAGGTCGATCCGGCCGAGCTGACCGGCCTGTTCACGACGCCGCACTGGCTCCGCGACCTGGGCTTGACCTCGTGGCTGCTCGTGGGCGTGACCCTGCTCCTGGTGGGGGTGGTGTGGCTCCTGGCGCTCACCGACACGATCGTGATGCCGCTGATCACCGCCGCGGTGGTCGCGGCGGTCGCGTCCCCGGTCATTGCCTGGCTCCGTCGCCGCGGCGTTCCCCGCGGGCTCGCCGCGGCGCTGCTGATGCTCTCGCTGGTCCTGCTGGGTGTTGCTCTCGTCGTAATCATCGTCGGCGGCATCACCAGCCAGAGCGGTGATATCAACGGGCAGCTCTCGGACGCCAAGAACACGATCGAGGGCTGGCTCAAGGACCTCGGGGTCGACTCCGACACGGCGAAGAACGCGAAGGACGACGCCAGCCAGTCGGTCAGCACGAGCGTCAGCACCCTGCTCAACGGCGTCGTGTCCGGCATCGAGGAGCTCTCGGGGCTCGCCTTCTTCCTCGCGCTGACCGCGCTCAGCCTCTTCTTCCTACTCAAGGACGGACCGGTGATACGCGCGTGGGCGGAACGCCACGCGGGCGTCCCGGTGCCGGTGGCCCACACGGTCAGCGGGCGCGTGCTCCAGTCGCTGCGCGGCTACTTCTTCGGGGTCACGATCGTGGCCGCTTTCAACGCCGTGGTGATCACGCTCGGGGCGCTGATACTGGGAGTCCCGCTCGTGGGAACGATCGCGGTCGTCACGTTCCTGGCCGCCTACATCCCCTATTTGGGCGCGTGGAGCGCGGGCGCTTTCACCGTGCTGGTTGCGCTGGGAGGGGCCGGCACGGACGCGGCAATCGGGATGGCGGTGATTCAGCTGCTCGCAAACGGGCTCTTGCAGCAGATGGTCCAGCCGATCGCCTATGGCGCGGCGCTCGGCATCCACCCGCTCGCCGTCCTGGTGGTGACGATCGCCGGCGGCTGCCTCTTCGGCGCGGTCGGCCTGATCCTGGCCGCGCCGCTCACGTCGGCCGTGACGCGGATCACGGCGGACCTCGCACGCGCGCGCGCGGAGGCCGCCGCCGGCGAGGAAACCCCACCGCCGGGCGAGGACGAGGCGCCGCCGGCGGCGGGCGCGGGCCCCGTTCCCCAGCCCGCGCACTAGGTCGCAGCATCAGGGGCTCGAGAGCCGGCCAGCAGCCTGGCCTTCTGCCGCTCGAACTCGGACGCGTCGAGCACTCCGGTCTCGCGCAGCCGGCCGAGTTGCTCGAGCTGCTCGAGGGTGGGGTCGGCGGCGGGCGCCGGGGTGCGCTCACCCTCGCCACGCACGCGGGCGCGGAGCCTGGCTCCCCATGCGCGCGCGCCCTTGAAGGAGTCGCTGCGCTGTGCGTCGGGAAACTCGCGGGCGGTCTGGCGGCGCAGCGCCTCGACGCCGAGGGCGAGCAGGCCGATCAGCGCGAGCGCCGGCACGACCTGCCGCAGCGCCGGGGTGGGTGCCCACGCGAGGAGTCCGAGCACAACCACGCCGAACACGCCCCAGGCCCAGCGCGGCTCACGCAGATAGGGCGCGAGCTGCCGGCGGGTTCCCACGGCCCATCCGGTCGGCCCGGCGAGCCAGGCAGCGATCACGATCACCGCCCCGTAGGCGATCGCCGCCTCGGCTGCCTGTCCCAGGAACGACGTGCCCACATCCCACGCATCCTCCGCCGCCGGCCGCACGGACTCCGTCGTCGCGAGCGCGTCCACCACGGCGTTCCCCACCAGCGCCGCGGCCACCAGGGAGCCGGCCCCGGCGAACAGCAGCCCGATTCCGCAGGCACGGAGTGCCTCGCGCCGCCGTCCGCGCGCCAGGTAGACCCCCAGCGCGAACAGGGCGACCGCCAGGACAACCAGGACGATCGGCAGCGCCTTGAGGACCCAGAGGGCGTCCTGGGCCAACGCGAGCTGGTCCGACTGCAGGAGGACGATCTGGCTGGCCGAGGCGGGCAATCGCTGCTCGACCCGTCCGCCGACGCCGAGATTGCTCTGCGTCTGGCTGAAAAGCGCCTTGAGGTCGAGCGTGACCTCCCCGCCCGAGGTCGACAGCGCGTCGCCGCCGCCCTCGATCGCCTCAACTAACCGGAGCTGTGCGCGCCGGTTCGCCTCCTCCCAGACCTTCTGAGGCCTCGGCCGCTGGAGCAGGCGGTTCGCCGCGTCCTCCGCAACGCTTCGCAGCCCCCCGGCGGCGGGACCCGCCAGGACGGCAGCGCGCTGGGGTTTCAGGACCTCCTCGAAGACCTGTTCGAGTTCGCTCTGCACGTCCACGTTCGCGTACAGCTCGTCGACCAGGAAGCCCGCTATCTGCGTGCGAATCGCTTCCCGCTCGAGCAGCTCGCTGCTCGTCTGGGCCCAGTTGTCCGTGTCGAGCAGCTGGCGATTCGCCCAGAGCGCGAAGATCGCGAAGAAGGCGAGCACCGACGCGATCACGATCAGCGCGATCGCGACGCGTCGCCGGGTCCGCCCGGACTCCGTCGCCTCGACCGGCTCGGCGTTTGCGTCTGCGGTCATTCGCCTGCCGGCTCCACAAGGCCGGCCGCGCGAGCGCGGTCGACGGCCTTGCCCCGAGACGAGACCCCGAGCTTGCGGTAGATGCCTCGTGCGTGGGTCTTGACGGTGTTGGGCGACACGTACAGGCGCTCGGCTATCTCGCGGAACGAGAGGTGGCTCGGCAGGTGATGGAGCACCCGGAGCTCGGCTGCGGTGAGGACCCAGTCCGCACCCTCACCCGAATCCAGGGCCAGGTCGACCCGCCCGATCGCCTGATCGAGCCAGAGCTGGAGCTCGGGCGCGTCCGGTACCCGGCGAGAGGCCCGGGTGGCCTGTTCGAGTAGCTCCGCGGCTGCCGCCGCCCCGCTCAGGCGAAGCGTCGCGCGCGCGGCCACGATGCAAAACTCGACCTCGTACCACGGGCTCGGATCGGTGATCCTCGCGAGCAGCCGAAGTGCGCGCTGCAGGTCAGGGGCCGCGCCGGCCACCTGCCCGGACTGCGCGCGCAGCTCTGCGGACACCGCCAGGACCAACGCGGCGGTCGGGCACTCTTCGAGGCCGCAGCGGCCGATCTGTGCGCGGGCCCGCCCGCGAGCACGGTCGCTCGCTCGAGGTCGTCGTCGCCTGCCGCGAGCAGCGCGAGCTGGGCGAGGCAGAGGGCCTGTACCAACGGGGCCGGCACGGCGGCGAGGTGGGCGCCTTCCTCGAGCAGGTCCCGTGCCTCGTCTGCATGGCCCGTGAGGTGACGTGAGACACCGCGGAGAAGCAGGCAGAGCGGACGCCAGGGGCTGCCCCGCCGAGCAGCTCGCGGGCGCGGGAGGCATCGGCGGCCATCTGGGTGAGTCCACGCCGGCCGATCGCGGCCTGCATCACGGCCACGCCCGCCTGCACGACGTCGCTCCGATCCGGAATGCTGCGCGCCAGCGTCGTCCAGCGCCCAGCCTCGTACAGGTCGCCCTGGGCCAGCGACGTCGCGGCCGCAACCAGCGCGAGGAGGGGTGTGTTGGCCAGCTCCTTGTCGCTGAAGCGATCGAGCCAGGCCCAGATCTCGCGATGCTGCCCGCGGGCCACCTGCTGCAGCGCGCTGTCCCACAGGAGGGTCCCCGCGCGCTCGACGTCACCCCCGTCGATGGCATGGCCGATCGCGCGCGCCGCGTCCCCGTTGGCGGCGTACCAGGCGCTCGCGCGCATGTGCAGCACCGGCTCGTGCTCGGGCTCGCGCCGGCGCAGCTCCGCTCGCAGCACCGCGCCGAACAGCCCGTGGTAGCGATAGCTCGTGTCGCGCCGGTCGAGCGGCCTGAGCATCACGTTCGCGCGCGCGAGCCGGGCGAGCATGTCGGCCGAGTCGTTCCGGGCCAGGAGCGGCGTCGCAAACCGGCGCCGACACCGGGTCGAGCACGGAGCGTCCTCGTGACGAACTCGAGCTGCGCAGGCGGGAGACCCGCGAGGAGCTCCTCTCGGGCGTACTCGGTCACGAAGCGGTCGTCGCCTGCAAACTCCTCGACGTCGGCGGCGCTCGCCGCCCTGTTCGCGCAGGGAGAGTGCCGCGAGCTGGAGGCCGGCCGGCCAGCCCTCGGTGCGGCGCACGAGCGTGAGCACCTGCTCGGGTGGGAGATCGACACCCGCCAGCTGCAAGAGCGCCGAAGCCTCCGACCGGGTCATGGCGAGCTCGTCCGTCCGGAGCTCGACCGAGTTGCGGTGCGCGCGCAGGCGGGCGACCGGGAGTATGTCGTCGCGACGAGAGGCGAGCGCCAGCTGCAGGCCCGCGCCGCACGCCCGCCAAATCGCCGTCACGACCTGGCGGGACTCGCGCGACCGGATCAGCTGGAGGTCGTCGAGAACGAGCACGGCCGGACGCTCCCTGCGACCCATGCTGCGAACGAGGCGTCTGAGCGCCACAGTGGTCCCATCGGACCCTTCGGAGGCCAGCGCCTCGCGCACATCCCAGCCGACCGGCTCGACGGAGTCGAGCGCGAGCACGATCGCCGACAGCAGCGTCAACGGGTCGTTGTCCTCGGCATCGAGCTTGACCCATGCGAACGGGCGCCCGTCGCAGGCTTCCCACTCGGAGAGGACGGTCGTCTTTCCGTAGCCGGCCGGCGCGATTACCAGGGCGACCGGCAGCTCCCGGGCATCAATCAGCCGCCGCACGAGACGCTGACGCGGCACGAGGCCCGCGCTTAGCGGAGCCGGCCGGCTCGCGAGCTCGAGCGGGCCGGTCTCGGCGCTCGGGGCGCCGACGGGTACCGCCAAGGCCTGGGCCACGGCGGGGAGTGTCGCAGCGCCGCCTGCGCGCCGCAACGGCGCTCGCAGGCGTGTGCGGGTGCGGCTGACTCCTCCGTCAAGAGCTGAGCCGCGAGCAGGGGTAGTCGGCTTGCCCATCGAAAGTACGCGTACCGCGCACAACGAAATCGAAAGGAGTCTGCCGTGAGCGACACCACGGAGGGCGCAGGCTGGGTGGTCTTCGCGGGAATCATGATTCTCATCGCCGCGGTGCTGAACTGCATCTGGGGCATCGCCGCGATCGACAAGGCCAGTTTCTTCGTCGAGGACCAACGCTTCATCATCAGCGACCTCAGCACCTGGGGCTGGATCGTGCTGATCATCGGCGTGCTGCAGCTGTTCGCGGCCTTCTCGATCTGGTCCGGCGGCGCGTACGGGCGTTGGATCGGAATCATCACTGCCGGACTCGGCTCGATCAGCGCGCTGCTGTCGATTCCGGGTTTCCCCTCTGGTCGCTTTGCGTGTTCTTCCTCAGCGTGCTGGTGGTCTACGCGCTCGCCGTCTACGGTGGTCAGCCCAGCACCCGATCCGGGACCCGCGGCACCCGGCGCCGATGTGAGCTTCACCCTGATCGGATGACGCCGGGGCGGCAGGCGCGCCCGTAGCGTCTCCGGCGTGGGTCGGCCCACGTCAGCAGCGCGGAGGTGGGATTTATCGAGCGTAGGAGTGCTCGGAGTCGACGATCAGGTCGTGTTCCTCGACGTCGCCCGCGAGGTGGTGGCGGCCACTCCGGGCTTCAGCTGGGTGGGCGGCGCGAGCTCCGGCGAGGAGGCGCTCGCGGCGGTCGAGCAGCTCGAGCCGCAGTTCGTGCTGCTCGACGTCCGCATGCCCGGGATGGACGGCATCGAGACCGCGCGCAGGATCTCCGACTGCAATCCCGATGTCGTGGTGGTGCTGATCTCGATCGAAGAGAGCCCCGTGATCGCGCAGGCGATCGAGGCGTCGGGGGCAGCGACCCTGGTCCGGAAGCAGGAGTTCTGTCCGGCGATGCTGCGCCGGCTGTGGCTGACGTATAAGAGGCCCTAGGTAGGGGCGACCGGGATCGTCCCGACCACGGTGGTGCCGGCTTCGGGGCTGGAGCGAATATCGAGGTCGCCGCCGACGGCCGCCATCCGGTCGCGCATGTTCATGAGGCCGTCGCCCGGCTCGACGTCCGCCACGACGAACCCGGGACCGTCGTCCCGCACCTCGAAGCGGAGATCGCCGTTGCGGCTGAGCGAGATCGCGACGGAGCTCGCGTCGGGCGCGTGCTTGGCGACGTTCTGGAGCGCCTCGATGCAGCAGAAATAGGCGGCCGTCTCGATCTCGTCCGAGTAGCGATCCGAGCCGTCGACGTCCACGGTGGTGGGGAGCGGTGACTGGAGCGCGGCGGTGCGGAGCGCGTCGTAGAGCCCTCGTGCCGACAGCAGCGATGGATAGACCCCCGCGGCCAGGGATCTGAGCTCGTCGAGTGTGGCATCGATCTCCCCACCCAGCCGGTGGACCATGCTCCGGGCCCGAGCGGGGTCCTCGCTCAGCATCTCCTCCGCGAGCTCGAGCCGAATCCGCAGCGCCACGAGTCGCTGCTGCCCGCCGTCATGCAGATCGCGCTCGATGCGGCGGCGCTCGTCATCCGCCGCGGCCAGGATCCGTGCGCGCGACTCCCGCAGCTCGGTCAACGAGCTCTCTACCCGGGCGGCGAGGCGCCGGTTGTCGTCCCAGACGAAGGCGTACGCCGCCCACGGCTTCGACAAAGGGGCGCTGCTCGCTGAGACCGGCGTCATGCACGACCGCCCCCACCGCCTGGTCGCCGTCGAAGATCAGCGTCGCACGCCGGTCGTAAGGAGGGGGCGGCAGGGGTGCCGGCTTCCCGTCGACGTCGACCCAGCCGTTGCCGGCCTGCGGTCGCCAGAAGGCCAATTCGACCGTTGGATCGCTGAGGGTGGCTGCGATCAGATCGCGCCGCCGTCCGTGATCGGCGAGGCCGGGGAGCCCGCGCGCGAGGCCCACGAGGCTGTCCGCGATATGGAGGCGCCATCGGAATAGGCCGATCAGGAAGCCGATGCAGATCGCCGGCAAACCGAGCGCGATAACCGACGTGACGGTGGCGACGACCGAATCGCCCGCCCCCGTCCCGCGCAACCCGATTCCGATGGCGACCGCGAGCGTCCTGAGTATCGCGAAGGCCAGGACGGGCACCAGCGTTCTGCGCATCAAGCGCGTGGCCCGGCGAATGCGATCGGCAAGGCGGAGGACGACGGCGAGGAGGAGCGCCACCGCGAGCAGCTCGCGCAACGGCACGACGAAGTCGTCCAGGAAGGCCGGCTCCGAGTTCACCACCATGAAGGCGTTCGCGGGGCAGTCGGCATCGCAGGTCGAGAACTCCGAGGGCGTCGGAAACGATTCCGCGATGAGCGCGGTCGGCACGAACAGGACCGCGACCAGCGCGAGCGCGGCGATCGCAAGCCGGCGGTCGATCCGGGTCGTAAGGCGGCCCGACGGGAAGGCGAGGATCAGGTAGAGAAGACCGGCCTCGACGAGCCAGCCGGAAACCCGGCCGATGCTGTAGAGGACGTCGTTGCCGGAGCTGGACAGCGACGCAAGAAACCATGCTCCACCGGCCAGCACGAGCAGCCGGCCGAAGCGCGCATGCGTGCCCTCTCGCCAGGCGTAGAGGCCGACGGCGATCGGAGTCGCGACTATGAGCGCCTGGCGCTCCGCAAGCGCCACCTCGTAGGCATGTCGCCGGTCAGGGCGACGACAGCCGCCAGGCCGGCCAGGAGCGCACCCGTCGCGGCCATTGCGACCAGCGCGGGTGTGCCGATGCGACCCGGCTGGGTCGCCGCAGGGGAGCCTTCGGAGTCCAAGTGCATCCGTGCAGGGCCGGCAGGTTGCGGCGACCGGGAACGGTACGGCATTCTTCGCCCCGATGATCCGCCTGATCCTCGGAGAGGACAGCTTCATCGTCCGCGAGGGGCTGCTCGAGATCCTCGCGTCGCACCCGGAGGTGGAGGTGGTGGCTGCCTGCGGCGACCTGGAGGGACTGCTCGAGGCCGTCGGCGAGCTGAACCCCGACGTCGTGATGACCGACATCCGCATGCCCCCGACCAATACAGACGAGGGCATTCAGGCCGCGGCCCGGCTACGCGACTCCCATCCGCACGTGGGCGTGGTCGTGCTGAGCCAGTACACGGACGCCGGGTACGTGCTGGCGCTCCTCGACTCGGGCTCCGACGGCCGTGCGTACCTGCTGAAGGAGCGGGTGAGCGACCTGCGGCAGCTGACCGGCGCCATCGAGGCGGTGGCCGCAGGCGGGATCGGTGATCGACCCGAAGATCGTCGATGTCCTCGTCGCGGCGCGGACGCGGGCCGGCAACTCTCCGCTCGCCGGCCTCACCGAACGCGAGCGCGCCGTGCTCGCCGAGATCGCTCAGGGCAAGAGCAACGTGGCCATCGCGGAGTCGCTGCAGCTGTCGACGCGCGCGGTCGAGAAGCACACCCACTCGATCTTCACGAAGCTGGGCTTGGTGGGATCCGCGGAGGTGAGCAGGCGCGTCAAGGCGGCCCTGCTGTTCCTCGCGGAGGGCGAGGAGGCCTCGGTGTAGCCTGCGCGGCTTCGCCTCAGCTGGCGAGGATGCGGGCCTTCTCGGCGGCGAACTCCTCCTCCGTGAGTATCCCCTGATCCTTCAGGGCGGCCAGATCCTTGAGCTTCGTCACGCGGTCCTCCCCGCCACCCGCAGGTGCAGCCTGAGGCGGGGGTGCGTACTCCTGCTGCGGCGGCGCGGATTCCTGGGGCGGCGCCTCCTGTGCGGCCCATTTGTTGGCCTGGCGCCGGCTCACGCGGTTGGAAACCGCGGTCGCCGTGCCGGCGACGACGGCGGTGCGAGCCATGCCCCGAAGCAATCCTGGCATTTGGGTGGTCCTTTCCGTCAGGCCGCCGCATCGGCGGCGTCGAGAGCATCCATCAGGTCCTGCACGGGAATGCGCTGGTTGTCGATCACGACTCCGCCGTTACGGCGCACCGCGGCGGCGAACGGCGCCGCCCAGCGGTTCTCGTAGACGATCATCACGGCGGCGCTACCGGGCTCGATTGCCTCGGCGGCGGTCGCGACGTCGTCCTCGCCGAGCAGCCCCGAGGAGGCGCCTTCGAACAGCTTGAAGTCTCCAACTCTGTCGGGCTCGAGGTCTGTCGCCTCGAATCCCGAGAACGTGCCGTCCTCGTTCTGCATCACGAACAGGACGTCGAGCACCCGGATGATCCCGCGCTCGACCAGGTCCATCACAATCGGAACAGCTTCACCGGTCATCGGGGCGTCGGCCGGATATGCGATCACGACGATGTCGACCGGGCCGAGTTCCTCGTTCTGAGCTTCCATCCATGCCTCCGTTCGTCGGCCGTACTGCCTGCGAGCGGTGCGGACTCTAACCGAGTTGCCGCCGGCCCATCTCACCCGGTCAGGGTGAACAGTCGGCCAGGAACATCAGCGTCGCCTTCACGCGCTTCGACACCTCCTCGGACTTCGCGAGCCCGAGCTTCGTGAAGATCGAGTTGACGTGCTTCTCGACCGCGCGCTTGGTCAGCACGAGCGATTCTGCGATCGCCTTGTTGCTCTTCCCCGCCGCCATCTCGGCGAGCACGTCCCGCTCCCGGGGGGTGAGCCCGGCCAGCGGCGAGCGCGCGGCTCGGGCCCTGCCCTCCACGAGCAGCTCGACGATCTTGGGGTCGACGACCGAGCCCCCTTGGGCGACGACGTCGATCGCGGACACCAGCTGGCCACGGTCGTGTATCCGCTCCTTCAGCAGGTATCCGCGGCGGTCGGAGCCGCCTTCGAGCAGCGCCAGGACGTATGGCGGCTCGGCGTACTGGCTGAGCACCACGACGCCGGTGGCCGGCCGGCGCTCTCGCAGCTGCTCCGCGAGGCGGATGCCTTCGTCGGTGTTCGAGGGGGGCATCCGGATGTCGGTCAGGACCACGTCGGGGCGATCGCGTTCGACCGCCGCGAGCACGGCGTCGACGTCGCCATAGGCGGCGACCACGTCCACGCTCGGCGAAGCGGCGAGCAGCTGCACGAGCCCCTCGCGCACGATCAGGCTGTCCTCGGCGACGACTACGCGGATCGCCACGGCGCGGGTCTCAGAGCGAGAAGCCGCCCGTGAAAGGCTCGCCTGCGAACTCGCCCACGAGGGTGTGCAGCCGCTCGATCTCGTCGGGCGCCATCGTGTAGCCGTGCTCCGGGCCGGGGTAGCGGCGCGCGCGGACCTCCGCGGCGAACTCGGAGACGCCCTTGATCATCGCCTCGCGCACGTTGCCGTAGCGCTTGACGAAGCGCGCCGCATGCCCGTCGTAGATGCCGAGCAGGTCGTGGAACACGAGCACCTGGCCGTCGGTGGCGGGCCCCGCGCCGATCCCGATCACGGGCACGCGCATGCGCGGCATGATCACCTCGGTCAGCGGGCTCGGGATCGCCTCGAACACGATCGAGAAGCAGCCGGCGTCCTGCAGCGCCACGGCATCGTGGAGCACCTCGAGCGCCCGCTCGGCCGTGCGGCCCTGCGAGCGGTAGCCGCCGAGAGCCGTCGCGGTCTGCGGGGTGAGCCCGACGTGGCCCATCACGGGGATTCCCGCGTTCACAATGGCGCGGGCGCGCTCCACGGTGCTGCCGCCGCGCTCGAGCTTGACCGCGTCGCAGCCGGCTTCCTTGATGAAGCGCTGGGCGTTGTGGACGGCCTCTTCGTTCGAGGCCTCGTAGGAGCCGAACGGCATGTCGCCCACCAGCAGCGGCGTCGAGAGGCCGCGCCGCACCGCCGCCGCGAGCATGAGCAGCTCGTTGAGCGTCACGGGCACCGTCGAGGGGTAGCCGAGCACCGTCATCGCGCCGGAGTCGCCCACGAGCACCACGTCCACGGCGGCCTCCTCAGCCACCTGCGCGCTCGGGTAGTCGTACGCCGTGACCATCGCGATTGGCTCCCCGAGTGCCTTCTTCTCGGCGAGCTTGGACAGGGTCACCGTGGGCCGCTTGGCCGGCGGCGCACTGGCTGTCGGGCGGTGGCTCATGTCTGGTTGCTCCTGTCTCCCTCGGCGGCGCCGAGGATCACGTTATCGATCAGCCGCGCCGCTCCGACGCGCGCGGCCACTGCCAGCAGCGTCGACCCGTTCACGCGCTCCACGGGCGCCAGGTCGGTCATGGAACGAAGCTCGAGGTAGTCCGGCTCGATGCCCGCCCTATCGAGCTCGATGCGGGCGGCGCGCAGCACGGCGCGGGCATCGCGCTCGCCGAGCGCCACGGTGGACTCCGCCGCCCGCAGCGCGCGGCTCAGAGCCAGCGCGCGCTCGCGCTCCGCGCTCGAGAGGTAGGCGTTGCGTGTGCTGAGCGCAAGCCCGTCGGGGTCGCGCACGGTCGGGCAGACCTCGATGCGTACCGGGATGTCGAGGTCGCGCACCAGCTTGCCGATCACGAGCGCCTGCTGCGCGTCCTTCTGGCCGAAGTACGCGACGTCCGGGCCGGCCATGTTGAAGAGCTTCGTGACCACCGTGGTCACGCCGGCGAAGTGGCCAGACCCGCGTTGCCCGGGGTCGCCCTCGAGAACGTCCGTAACCCCGCCGACGGTCACCGTGGTGCCGAAGCCGTCTGGGTAGACCTCGTCGACCGCCGGAAGGAACAGGAGGTCGACGCCCTCCGCGCGCGCGAGCCCGGCGTCGCGCTCCTCGTTGCGCGGGTAGGTAGCGAGATCCTCGGTGGGTCCGAACTGAGTCGGGTTGACGAACAGGGAAACCACGACCACATCGCAGTCCCGGCGGGCGCGCCGGATGAGCGACAGGTGGCCCTCGTGCAAAGAGCCCATGGTCGGCACGAGGCCGACCGTGCGCCCGGCGCGACGTTCGGGCTCGAGCGCATCGCGGAGCGCGGCCACGTCGCGCACGGTCCTCATGCGGGCGCCCCGCGGCGGGCGAGCGAGTGCGTGTGGCGAACCAGCTCGTCGAACAGGTCAAGGAGATGGGGCGCCACCTCCTCGACGGCGGCGCGCTGCGCCTCGACGGTGGCGTGGTCGCCGCGGGCGATCGGACCCGTCAGCGCCCCCTCGGGGCCGTGCTCGGCGAGGTTCTCCACCGTGCGCCGGAGCAGCGGGATGAACAACGCCCGGGCCTCGTGGGGCTCGAGGCCGGCCCCGGCGGCGATGCCCTCGGCGGCCGCCTGGAGCGTGACCATGAAGTTCGAGGCGACTGAGGCGGCGGCGTGGTAGGCGGCGCGCCCGTCGTCGTCGATCTCGAACGGCGTCATGCCGAGGCGCCGGGCGAGCGAGACGGCGAACCGGAGCGCGGTCTTCGTCGATCCGGCGACCGCGCAGCCTGCGCCCGTGAAGGCGGCGCCCGGCGCCGGTCCGTCCGGCGCGCGCTCCGCGAACGTCTGCAGGGGGTGGAAACCGAAGAGCGCCGCGCCCGCCTCCGCGGCCGGTGCCAGCGCGGACAGGGGTGTCGCCCCGCTCGTGTGGCCCACTAGCGGCGCCGCGCCGGCCGCGACCGCGGCCGCCGCCGCGATCTCGCCGTCAGGGACGCAGATGATCACGGCCCGTGAGGTGCCGGGCA
Organism: uncultured Thermoleophilaceae bacterium; assembly: GCA_963751835.1. Classification (GTDB taxonomy): domain Bacteria; phylum Actinomycetota; class Thermoleophilia; order Solirubrobacterales; family Thermoleophilaceae; genus JACVRW01. The sequence goes on from CAVVWD010000019.1 coordinate 231,742, forward strand.
GCTCGCCGCGGCCGAGTGGTCCCTCGACCTCGACGCCCGCCTCGGACAGCGCTGCGGCCAGCGCCGTGCCGAGCCGGCCGGCTCCTATCACGGCGATGCGGCCCGCGCTGCTCACGCCGGCGAGCGGTTCTTGACTGTCGATCTGTGGGTGCATTGCCCCTGCCAGGTCCACTCCTGAGGTCGGTAGCGGCCAGCAGCGCAAGGATACCCGTGAGGTCCTCCGTCGAGGGCGGTCCGTAGGCTTGGGGTCCATGCAGTCTCGACCCGCAGCGGAGCGGCGCGAGGAGCTCGTCGCCCTCTACCGCGAGGCGTCAGGCTGCGTCCGCTGCCCGCTCCACCAGGGGCGCAACCGGGTGGTGTTCGGGAACGGGAACGCGGACGCCGACCTGATGTTCGTGGGCGAGGGCCCCGGCCAGCAGGAGGACATCCAGGGCCTGCCTTTCGTGGGCCGCGCCGGAAAGCTGCTCGACCAGCTCCTCGACGAGATCGGGCTCTCGCGCGGCGAGGTGTGGGTCAGCAATGTCGTGCGCTGTCGCCCACCGGGCAACCGCGACCCGCAACCGGAGGAGATCGCTGCCTGCCGGTCCTACACCGACCGCCAGATAGAGCTGATCGAGCCGCGGCTGATCTGCAGCCTCGGCAAGTTCGCGATGCAGGTGCTCACGCGGACCAATCGCGGCATAACCGCGGTCCACGGCAAGCCCGAGGTGCACGAGCTGGGCGGCCGCACGATGCGCGTCTACCCGCTCTTCCACCCGGCCGCGGCGCTCCGTTCGACGAAGACCCTCGAGGACCTCCGGGAGGCGTTCGCCCGCATCCCGGCGCTGCTCGACGAGCCGCCGCCGGTGCCGATCGGCGCCGTTGCGCCAGCCGCGCTGGCAACGGTCCCGGAGCCGGACCCGCCGCAGATGGATCTCTTCGGCTGAGCCCGCGGGGCCCGGGGTGGAGCGCGAAACCCGCTCGGCGGAGGAGACGGAGGCCGCGGGCGCGGAGCTGGCGGCCCGGCTCGCCCCGGGCGACGTGGTGCTCGTGACGGGCGAGCTCGGCAGCGGCAAGACCACCTTCGTGCGCGGCGCCGCCCGTGCGCTCGGGGTCGAGGGACCGGTGACGAGCCCGACGTTCACCATCGGACACGTGCTCGACGGCCGCCCCGAGGTGGCCCACCTCGACCTCTACCGGCTCGGCTCGCTCGCGGGCGAGGACCCCGCGCTGCTCGACGACTACCTCACCCCCGACCGGGTGGCGTTCCTCGAATGGCCCGAGGCCGCGGAGCCGGCACTCGACCGCGTCGCCGCGCGCGTGCGTCTCGAGCACCTGGGGGAGGACCGGCGCAGGATCACGATCGAGTGAGCCTGCTGGGCTTCGACACCTCGACGTCGGCGTCGAGCGCCTGCATCCTGCGCGCCGACGGCGAGGCATACGAGGTCCTGCCGCCGCCGGGGCGGTTGGCGGGGCGTCCCGCGCACGCGAGCGAGCTGATGCCGGCCGTTGCGGAGGTCATGGACGCGTCCGGCCTCGGCTGGGCCGAGCTGCGGGCGATCGCCGTGGGGGTGGGACCCGGCGCCTTCACCGGGCTCCGTATAGGAGTCGCGACTGCGCGCGCCCTCGCCGCGGCGAACGGGCTGCCGCTGCGCCCCGTGTCGTCGCTCGCGGCGCTCGCCGCCGGGATCGACGACGAGCTGAGGCTGGCCGTGATCGACGCCAAGCGCGGCGAGGTGTTCGGGGCTCTCTATGGCCCCGATGGCGCGCTCCTCGCCCCCTCCGCGCTGCCGGCCGAGGCGCTCGCCGAGCAGGTGAGAGCGGGTGGATTCGACCCGCTGGCCGCGGGAGACGGCTCGGTACGATTTCGAGGGGCGCTCGAATCGGCCGGTATCCGCGTGGCGCCGGACGACGCGGGCGCACACGTGGTTCGCGGCCTCCACGTCTGCCGGCTGGCGCAGGGAGTGGGCGACGAGCCGCCGGAGGCAGTTCTCCCCGATTATCTGAGAGCACCGGACGCCAAGCCGCAGTGACCGAGCCCGAGATTCGTCAACTCACCTACGCCGACCTCCCGCAGGTCATCGCGATCGAGCGGCGGGCGTTCCCGACGCCCTGGTCACTGGCGATGTTCGTGCTGGAGCTGTCGAAGCCGTCCGGCATCTGCCTGGCCGCGCTCGTCGAGGGCAGGATGGTCGGCTACCTGGTCTGCTCGCGCTACGACACGGTCTGGCACCTGATGAACGTCGCCGTCGACCCGATCGTCCAGCGCCGCGGAATCGGCAGCGCATTGCTCGAGCGGCTGTTCGAGCTCGCCGACAGGCCGAGCGAGCAGTACACGCTCGAGGTCCGAACCTCGAACGAATCGGCCATCCGTCTCTACGAGCGCTTCGGCTTCCGGGCCGCCGGGCGCAGGCGCGCCTATTACCACGACAACCGCGAGGACGCGCTCATCATGTGGCGGACGGCGCCCGAACGCGCCACCGCGTGATCCTCGCGATAGAGACGAGCTGCGACGACACGTGCGCGGCGGTCGTGAGCGAGGACGGCGAGATCCGCTCGAACGTAGTCGCCTCGCAGGGGCTCCTCCATGCCCGGTACGGCGGCGTCGTCCCCGAGATCGCCTCACGTCACCATCTCGAGCTGATGGACGCCGTGACGGCGGACGCGCTCGAGCGCGCGGGCGTCCGGCTCGACGGGATCGCCACGGTCGCTGTCACGCATGGTCCCGGGCTGATCGGCGCGCTGCTCGTGGGGCTCTCGTCGGCCAAGGCACTCGCGGCGGTGGGCCGGCTCCCGCTCGTCCCGGTCGATCATCTGCACGGTCATGTGGTGGCGAGCACGTTGGGGGACGATGCCGTCGAGCCGCCCTATCTGTGCCTGGTGGCGAGCGGCGGCCATACCTTCCTCGCGCGCGTGGACGATCCGGCGGGCTACACGGTGCTCGGCCAGACGCTCGACGATGCCGCCGGCGAGGCGTTCGACAAGGGGGCGCGCCTGCTCGGGCTCGGATACCCCGGCGGCCCGGCCCTCGACCGCCTGGCGCGCGGGGGCGACCCCGAGGCGTTCGACTTTCCCCGCAGCGCGCCCGGTGAGCTCGACTTCAGCTTCAGCGGCCTCAAGACGGCGCTGCTGTACCGGATCCGCGACCTCGGCGCACGCGCCGAGAGCCGCGCCACGGACCTGGCGGCCTCCTACCAGCGGGCGATCGTCGACGCGCTCACGACCCGCACCCGCGACGCCCTCGACCGCGAGGGGCTCGAGCGACTGGCGATCGGGGGCGGCGTGGCCGCGAACTCGGAGCTGCGGGCCGCCGTGCGGGAGCTCGGAGCGCCCGTGTGGGTGCCGCCGGTCGAGCTCTGCACGGACAACGCCGCGATGATTGCCGGGGCGGCGCGCTTCCTGGAGCCGATCGCGTATCCGGGCTACCTCGGCCTGGACGCGAGCGCCCGGCTCGCCTGAGGTCAGGCGATCCGGGACTCCTCGAGGTCCAGCTCCCGCTCGATCCTCCGGCGCACCTCGTCCGAGATGTCGAGCGCGTTGCGCATGCCGACCAGCTCCTCCCGCTGAGCCTCGAAGAGCTCGTACATCAGCCGCCTGTAGGCGTCCGTCCGCTCCTCGTAGCGCTCGTCTCCGTCCGTGCGGGCCTCGAACCGGCGCCGCCGGTAGTCGTATAGGGCGCGCACTCGGCCGAGCGTCTCGTCTCGGACCCAGTCCGCGCCCTCGAGCTCCTCCAGCCGCGCGAGCGCGGCCTCCGCCAACCGGATCCGGGCGGCGATCTCCTCGACCTCCTCCTCGCCGTCGTCGACCACTCCGAGGCGGTTGATCAAGGGGCCGAGCGTCAGCCCCTGGCCGACGAGCGTCACCAGGATCACGACGAAGGCGAGAAAGATGATCAGGTCCCGTTCCGGGAACGGAGCACCGCTGTCGGTCCTGAGCGGGACCGCGAGCGCCGCGGCGAGGGCGACGGCACCGCGCATGCCGGCCCAACCGACGACGATCCGCTCCCGCGGCCCGACGCGCCGCGCCCTCTGGGCGGCGCGCCGGTCGATCACCCGCAGCAGGTAGGTGACCGTGAACCCCCAGCCCATCCGGACGACGATCACGGTCGCGCTCACGAGCGCTCCCCAGAGGAGGAGCTGGCCGGCCGACTCGCCGCTCAGGTCGTCGATGATGTTCGGCAGCTGCATGCCGACCAGCAGGAAGAGCACGGCGTTCAGCAGGAAGGTGAGGATCTCCCAGACCGACATGCTCTGGATGCGCGTGAGCGGCGTCGTCAACTCGGGCGTGTACCAGCCCATGTAGACGCCCACGGTCACCGCGGCGATGACCCCGGAGAAGCCGAGCTCCTCGGCGGGCAGGTAGGCGGCGTAGCCGCTGAGGAGTGAGATCGTGATCTCGGTCGGGGGGTCGTCGAGGCGCCTGCGGATCTGCCTGATCACCCAACCGGCGGCGAGCCCGATCGCGAGCCCGCCCACACCGCTGAGCACGAACTCGACGCTCGCGTCCAGCAGCGAGAAGGAGCCGCTGACCACGGCCGCGACCGCCACGCGGTAGAGGATCAGAGCCGTCCAGTCGTTGGTCAGGTTCTCGCCTTCGACTACGGCGACGAGCCGTCGTGGGGCGCCGACCCGGCGCATGATCTCGGCCGGCGCCACGGCGTCGGTCGGCGAGACGATCGCTCCGAGCACGAACGCAACATCCCAGTCGAGCCCGATCACGTAGTGGGCGATGAGCGCGACTGCGGCCATCGTCCCGAGCACCAAACCGATCGCAAGGAGGGCGATCGGGCGCGCGTTGCGGCGCAGGTCGCGCAGCGAGGTGAAGAACGCCGCTCCGTAGAGAAGCGGGGGCAGGAAGATCAGGAGCACGAGCTCGGGATCGAGCTCGACCGACGGAATTCCCGGAATGAAGCCGATGGCGGTGCCCCCGAGCACGAGCGTGATCGGGTAGGGCACGTGCACCAGGTGGGCCAGGAAGGCGAAGGCGACGATGCCCGCCAGCAGGCCGAAGATCACGAGCTCGAGGTGCTCCACGGCCGTAGAGTGACAATCGGTGACAACGATCACCCTGTACGGCAAGCCCGGCTGTCACCTGTGTGAGGACGCCCGCTCCGCCCTGGAGCGGGTCCGCGCCGGGCACGGCTTCGAGCTCGAGGAGGTCGACGTCTCCCTCGATCCGGCGCTCTACCGGGAATACGGCGAGCGAATCCCGGTGCTGGCGCTGGACGGCGAGGAGCTGTTCGAGTTCTTCGTCGATGAGGAGTCGCTGCGCGAGCGGCTCGATAGAGTGAACCCCTCGTGAGGTACGACGATCCCCATGCGGGCGGCGTCGGGCTTCAGCCGGCGAGGCCCGAGGGCGAGCCGGGGGCGTCGGAGCGGCTCTCGCTCGGCGTCGCGGCCCGACTGTCGCGTTACCTGCAGGTGCTGACCCAAGCCAAGAAGATGGGCAGGGAGACGATCTCCTCCCAGGAGCTGGCCGACTACACGCACGTCAACTCCACCCAGATCCGTCGCGATCTGTCCGGCTTCGGCAAGTTCGGCAAGCGCGGCGTGGGCTACAACGTCGACTCGCTCGTCTCGCAGATCCGCAAGATCCTGCGGACCACCGGCAAGCACAACATCGCCCTGTTCGGCGCCGGGAACCTCGGCCAGGCGATCGCCGGCTCGGACATCTTCGCCGACCACGGATTCCGCGTCGTGGCGCTCTTCGACAAGGACCCGTCGAAGGTGGGGACGAGCGTCAACGAAAACCTGACCGTCCGCCCGTACGAGGAACTCGAGCGGGTCGTTCGCGACGAGGACGTGGTGGTGGGCGTGCTCGCGGTCCCGACGGACGCCGCCCAGCAGGTGGCCGACGACCTCGTGGACGCCGGCGTGAAGATCATCTTCAACTACTCAGAGGCCCTGCTGCAGGTGCCGCCCGAGGTGACGGTGCACACCTCGAGCCCGGCGGTCGACCTGCTCTACGCGCTCTACTTCTACCTCACGTAGACACCCGCCATGCTTGACATGCCGAGGGTCAGGGAGGTCTTCGAGGCCTCGACGGACTTCACGGTCGGGATCGAGGAGGAGTTCGCGATCCTGGACCCGCGCACGCGCTCGCTCGACCAGCGCTTCGACGAGCTTCGCGACGCCGCCATGGACGATCCGGTTCTCGCCGAGGCCGTCGCCGGGGAATTGATCCGCTCGGAGATCGAGATCCGCTCCGGAAGGGGCGAGAACTTCGCCGACGCCGTGGCAAGGCAGCGCGAGGCCCGCGCCCGGCTGTTCGCGCTCGCCACCCGTCAGGAGCTCCTGTTGGCCGCCACCGGCACGCATCCCTGGAGCCCCTGGCAGGACCAGCAGATCATCGACACCGAGCACTATCACCGGGTCGAGAGCTCGCTCCAGTACGTGGCCTGGCGGAACAACACGTTCAGCGTCCACGTGCACGTGGGCGTGAACGGGCCTGACCGGGCGGTGCAGGTATGCGACCGCCTGCGCAGGGTCATGCCCGAGCTGCTCGCCATCTCGGCCAACTCGCCGTTCCTCGACGGGCGGCACTCGGGGCTCCACTCGGCGCGGTCGCAGATCTTCACGAAGAGCTTTCCGCGCTGCGGCATCCCCGACGCGTTCGGCGGCTGGCAGGCCTACGCGGACTACATCGAGTTCCTCGTCCGGACGAACTCGATCGTCGAATTCACCCAGGTCTGGTGGAGCGTCCGCCCGCACCACAGCTACGGCACGGTCGAGATGCGGATCTGCGACGCCCAGACGAGCGGCGACCACTCGACGGCGCTGGCCGGCCTGATCACCGCGTGCGTCGCCCAAGCGGCGCTCGACGTGGACGACGGCGTCCCGTTCGTCGACCCGCCCGGGAGGCTGCTCGAGGAGAACTTCTGGCGCGCGATCCGGTTCGGGCTCGACGGGAAGCTGATCGACGTCGAGCGTGCCGAGGAGTATCCGGCCGCCGCCGCCCTCGAGCGGCTGCTCGCGTGGACGGAGCCGGCGCGCTCCGCGCTCGGCATCGAGCCGCTCCTGCCGGCCGAGAACGGGGCACAGCGGCAGAAGCGGGCACTCGAGCGGGGTGCTTCCATGGAGGAGGTCTATGCGGCCGAGGTCGAGCTGACCCAGCTGACCTACGCCGAGGAGGAGGTGACGACATGAGCGTTCCACAGGAGCCCACCGAGGAGCAGCTGCTCGACGCCCTGCGCCGGGTGAAGGTCGACGACGTCCTGTTGCAGACCGTCGCGACGCTGGTCAACCTGGCCGGCCAGAAGCTGACCGTCCCGGAGGCGAAGGATCCGGCGGAGGCGAAGAAGGCGATCGACGCCGCCCGCGCGATGCTCCCGCTCCTTCCCGAGGACGCGGCCGGCGCGATCAAGGACGCCCTCTCGCAGGTCCAGATGGTCTACGTCAAGGAGCAGGGAACCGCTGCGCAGCCGGCCGAGCCCGAGGATCGTGAGAGCGCCGAGCGTGCCGCGGCGCGCTCGAAGATCTGGATTCCCGGCTCGTGATCGGGCTCTTCGGCGGTTCCGGGTTCTACCGCTTCCTCGACGACGTCGAGGAGGTGCCGCTGGCCACGCCGTACGGACCGCCGTCCGCACCGGTGCGGGTCGGGCGCATCGAGGGTGTCGAGGTGGCGTTCATGCCCCGCCACGGGGACGAGCACACGCTGCCGCCGCACCGCGTCAACTACCGGGCGAACCTCTGGGCGATGCAAGAGGTTGGGGTGCGGCGGATCCTCGGCCCGTGCGCGGCCGGTTCGCTCAGGCCGGATCTCGAGCCGGGCACGTTCGTGATCTGCGACCAGTTCGTGGACCGCACCCAGGCGCGCGAGAGCACGTTCTACGACGGCCCCCAGACCACGCACGTCTCGGCCGCCGACCCGTACTGCACCGATTTGAGCGGAATCCTCGCCGAGGCCGCGCGCGAGGAGGGCATACCAGTGTTCGAGGGCGGCACCGTCGTGGTGATCCAGGGCCCGCGCTTCTCGACCCGCGCCGAGTCGCGCTGGCACGCCGCCAGCGGGTTCGACGTGGTGAACATGACCCAGTACCCCGAGGCCTGGCTCGCCCGCGAGCTCCAGCTCTGCTACGCGACCGTTGCCCTCGTGACCGACTACGACGTCGGCCTCGAGGGCATGCCGGACGTGCCCCCCGTGTCGGCCGAGGCCGCTTTCGGCGTCTTCCAGGAGAACCTGGACCGGCTGCGGGGCCTGCTGATCCGCGCCCTGCCCCGGATCGGCCCCCAGCCGGCCGATGAGTGCGCCGGAGCGCTCGACAGCGCGATCGTGCGCTGATCCGGACTCAAGTCGAGCCAATGTCGGGAGAAGTCGATAGACTGCCGCCGCTCTTTTCCGGGCGGTGACCAAACCCCGTGCGCCCTCGCGCTCGACCGCTCGGCGATTGAACTTGGACGGAGGACAAACCCCTTGGAATTCCTGACTGACTGGGGCGTGGTCATCGCGCTCGCATGCGCCGGGGCGGCCGTGGTCTACGGCGTTGTCACCTCGCGCTGGCTGCTGTCGCTCTCGCCCGGAAACGCGGAGATGCAGAGCATCTCCGCGGCTGTTCAGGAGGGCGCCGGCGCCTACCTGAGGCGCCAGTACACGATCATCGGCGGCGTCGCGATCGTGTTGGCGATCGTGCTCGCGGTCGCCCTCGAGGCACAGGACGCGGAAGGCATCCTGATCGCCATCGGCTTCCTGATCGGCGGCACCCTCTCCGGCACGGCGGGCTTCATCGGCATGAACGTCTCGGTGCGTGCGAACACCCGCGTGGCAGAGTCGGCCCGCAGCGGCGTGTCGCGGGCGCTCGAGGTGGCCTTCAAGGGCGGGGCCGTCACCGGTTTGCTCGTTGCCGGCCTGGCGCTGCTCGGCGTGGCCGGCTACTACGGGATCCTGAGCCTGTTCGACGTCGACGAGCGTGACGCGATCGACGCCCTCGTGGGTCTGGGCTTCGGGGGCTCCCTGATCTCCGTGTTCGCCCGCCTGGGCGGCGGGATCTTCACCAAGGCGGCCGACGTGGGCGCCGACCTGGTCGGCAAGATCGAGGCGGGCATCCCGGAGGACGACCCGCGCAACCCGGCTGTGATCGCCGACAACGTGGGCGACAACGTCGGCGACTGCGCCGGCATGGCGGCCGACCTGTTCGAGACCTACGCGGTCACCGCCGTGGCAGTGATGCTGCTCGGTGTCCTCACCTTCGAGCAGATCGGCACCGTGGCTGTCTACCCGCTGGTCATCGGTGGCGTGTCGCTGCTCGCCTGCATCATCGGCACCTACGCCGTGAGAAGCGCGAGCGGAAATGTCGAGCGGGCGCTCTATCAGGGTCTGATCGTCTCGGCCGTGCTGGCAGCGCTCGCCTTCCTCCCGATCACGTTCTGGATGATGGACGACCTCACCTTCAAGGGCGAGGTCTCCTCGCTGCTCCGCGGCGGGGCGGCCGAGGCGCCGGCGGCCATCGACCTCTACCTGTGCACGCTGGTCGGAATCGCGATCACCGCCGGCCTGTTCGTGATCACCGACTACTACACCTCGACCCGCTTCCGCCCGGTGCGGACCACGGCGCGCGCGTCGCAGACCGGTCACGCGACCAACATCATCCAGGGCCTGGCCCAGGGCCTCCAGTCCACCGCCGCCCCGGCGATCCTGCTCGCACTCGGCATTCTCGTGGCCAACGAGCTGGCGGGCATCTACGGAATAGGCGTGGCAGTGATGGCCCAGCTCTCGCTGACCGGCCTGATCGTGGCGCTCGACGCCTTCGGCCCGATCACAGACAACGCCGGCGGCATCGCCGAGATGGCGGACCTGCCCGAGGAAGTGCGCAACGTGACCGATCCTCTCGACGCGGTCGGTAACACCACGAAGGCCGTGACGAAGGGCTACGCCATCGGCTCGGCGGTGCTCGCGGCGCTGGTGCTCTTCGCGGCCTTCGTCGAGGAGCTGCGCGAGGAGGCGGCCAAGGAGGGGGCAAGGGTCACCTCGTTCGACATCTCCCAGCCCGAGGTGCTGATCGGCCTCCTGATCGGGGGCATGATGGTCTACCTGTTCGTGTCGCTCGCCATCGAATCGGTCGGCCGCGCCGGCGGCGGCGTCGTGGAGGAGGTGCGCCGGCAGTTCAAGGAGAAGCCGGGCATCATGGACGGCACCGAGAAGCCCGACTACGCCCGCGCGGTCGCCATCGTCACCGCCTCGGCGCAGAAGGAGATGATCGCGCCGGCGCTGATCCCGATCGTGATCACGCCGATAGTCGGCCTGCTCTCGACCCAGGCACTCGGCGGCCTGCTGATCGGGGTGATCATCGTGGGCTTCTTCGCAGCGGTCTCGATGACCGCCGGCGGCGGCGCCTGGGACAACGCCAAGAAGCTGATCGAGGACGGCGAATACGGCGGCAAGGGCTCGGAGGCCCACGCCGCGTCGGTCACCGGCGACACCGTCGGCGACCCCTACAAGGACACGGCCGGCCCGGCGATCAACCCGATGATCAAGGTCGCAAACATCGTGGCCCTGCTGATGATCCCGTTCCTGGTGTAGCCACCTCTCCATCCTGCCCACCGTATGGGTGGGCAGGACGGCAAGGTGCCCGGCGCAGCGCGCGGCGGTGCTTGAATGCGACCCCTGACCGCTCACGACATTCACAGCCTGCCCGCCGAGCTCCCGGAGCCGGAGGACGACGGCGCCGCCGATCACCTGCCTGGGATGGAGGTCCCGCCGGTCCCCCTGCCGTCCACGGACGGCGCGGAGGTGGTCCTGGCGGAGCTGCCCGGACTTACGGTCCTGTTCTGCTACCCGCGCACCGGGCGGCCGGACCAGGAGCTGCCGCCCGGGTGGGACGCCATTCGGGGCGCCCGCGGATGCACCCCGGAGGCCTGCGGGTTCCGTGACCGCCACCAGCAGTTCGCCGACCTCGGCGCCCGGGTGCTCGCGCTGTCGACCCAGGACCACGAGCCGGTCTTTCCACCGGACACGCACGCCGCCGAGGTGCTCGAGTGGCTGCGGGGCTGACTGCGGCACTCGCCGATTCCGAGCAGAGCGTCTTCTGGCTCGACTCCCCCGAGGCGCCCGAGCCGCGGCCGCCGCTCGAGGGCGATCTTCGCTGCGAGCTCGCGGTCATCGGCGGCGGGTTCACGGGGCTCTGGGCAGCGCTGCTGGCCGTGCCCGACGAGGACGTGGTCCTGCTCGAGGGCGACCGCTGCGGCTGGGCCGCCAGCGGGCGCAACGGCGGCTTCCTCGATGCCTCGCTGACGCACGGCCTCGAGAACGGGCTGGCGCGCTGGCCCGACGAGATCGACAGGTTGCTCGAGCTCGGGCGGGAGAACTTCGATGCCATCCGCGAAACGCTGTCGTCGCGCGGCATCGACGCCGCCTGGGAGGAGAACGGCTTCATCGACGTGGCCACCCGCGCACACGAGGTCGAGGGGCTCGCCGAGAGCGCGGAGATCGCCCGCCGGCACGGTGAGGACGTCGCGCTGCTGGACAGGGAGGCGGTGCGCACGGAGGTCGACTCGCCCACCTACCTGGCCGGACTCCTCACGCGCGGCGGCGGGGCGCTCGTTGACCCGGCGCGGCTCGCGTGGGGGCTGCGCGGCGCGGCGCTCGAGGACGGCGTCCGCATCTTCGAGGGCACGACCGTCACGCGCATGCGACGCGACGGCGAGGGCGTACTGCTCGAGACCCCCGCCGGTCGCCTGCATGCCGCCCGCGTGGTGCTCGCCACCAACGCCTTCCGGCCGCTGGCGCGCTCGATCGCCCGCTATGTGATCCCGGTCTACGACTACGTGCTCATGACCGAGCCGCTGAACGCCGAGCAGCGCGCCGCGATCGGCTGGCAGGGCCGCCAAGGCCTGGGCGACTCCGGCAACCGCTTCCACTACTACCGGCTCAGCGCCGACGACCGCATCCTGTGGGGCGGCTACGAGGCCGTCTACCACTGGGCCAACGGCATGCGACCGGAGCTGGAGGAGAGCGCCGCGGTTTTCAACCTGCTGGCGCACAACTTCTTCGAGACCTTCCCGCAGCTCGAGGGCCTGCGCTTCACGCACCGCTGGGCGGGCGCGATCGACACCTGCTCGCGCTTCTGCGTGACCTTCGGAAAAGCGCTCGGAGGCCGCGTCGCCTACGCCGTTGGCTATACCGGCCTGGGGCTTGGTGCCACCCGCTTCGGCGCCCGGGTGGCGCTCGATCTCGTCCACGGCCGCGACAGCGAGCTCACGCGGCTCGAGCTGGTGCGCAGCCGGCCACTCCCGTTCCCGCCCGAGCCACTGCGCTACGCGGTGGTGCAGGCCACGCGGAGGGCACTGATCCGCGCCGACGAGCGCCGCGGGAAGCGTGGCCTGTGGCTGTGCGCGCTCGACCGCGCGGGCGCCGGATTCGATAGTTGAGAAGCTAGCGTCCGATGGCCGAGTACCGACCCAAGAATCGCGGGCTCGAGCGGGTACTCGGCACCGGCGCGCTCTTCTCGACCGCCTACGGCAACGTCGGCAGCTCGATCTACTACGCACTCGGGCTGGTGGCGATCTACGCGGCCGGCATGACACCGGTCGTGTTCGTGATCGCCGGGTTGATCTTCGCCGCGACGGCCGCGACCTACGCCGAGGCGACGACCATGTACCCCGAGGCCGGCGGCTCCTCGAGCTTCGCCCGTCGCGCCTTCAACGAGTTCTGGTCCTTCTTCGCCGCCTGGGCCCAGATGCTCACGTACATCATCACGATCGCCATCTCGGCGTTCTTCGTGCCGCATTACCTCGGGGTCTTCTGGGGGCCGCTCGGCGAGTCGCCCGCGGACATCGTCGCCGGGATTATCGTGGTGGTCGTCCTCGGCGCGCTCAACATCGTGGGCGTCAGGGAGGCCGCCGGCGTGAACGTCGGGTTCGCGGTCGCGGACTTCCTCACACAGGTTGCGCTGGTCGTGGTGGGGATCTTCCTGGTGCTCGACCCGGATCTGCTCGTGAACCAGGTGGACTTCGGGACAACACCGACGCTGGGCGACTTCCTGATCGCCATCCCCGTGGCAATGGTGGCGTACACGGGGATCGAGACCGTGTCGAACATGGCCGAGGAGGCGCGGGACTATCAGAGGACCATCCCGCGTGGGATCGGCCTCGTGGTATTCGCTGTGGCCGTGATCTACGTGTTCCTCCCTGCAATCGCGCTGTCGGCGATGCCGGTGCGGGACGGTGAGACCATCCTCGCCCTGCCGAAGGAGGAGGGCGGCTTCGCGGACGACCCGATCCTCGGCGTGGTCGAGAACATGAACCTCGGCTCTCTGCAGGGGCCGGCGGAGGTGTACGTCGGCATCCTCGCCGCCACGATCCTCTTCATCGCTACGAACGCCGGCATCATCGGCGTGTCGCGTCTCTCCTACTCGATGGGCCAGCACCGCCAGCTGCCCGAGCTGCTGCGCTCGCTTCACCCGAGGTTCCGCACGCCCTATGTCGCAATCGCCCTCTTCGGCACGATCGCCTGCGTTGCGATCGTGCCCGGGCAGGCCGATTTCCTCGGCGTCATCTACGCATTCGGCGCGATGACCTCGTTCACGATCGCGCACGTGTCGGTCACGGTCCTGCGCTTCAAGCAGCCCGAGGTCAAGCGGCCCTACAAGGTCCCGCTCAACCTGAAGCTGCACGGCGGGCAGCTGCCGGTGACGTCCGTCCTCGGCGGCCTCGGCACAGGGCTCGCGCTCATTGTCGCCGCGGTGCTCGACACGCGCGTGCTGGTGTCGGGGCTCCTGTGGCTCGCGCTCGGTATCGCGGTCTACATCGTGTACCGGCACCGTCAGGGACTCTCGCTCACCGAGACGCACAAGGTCGTGATGCCGAAGCCGGTCGTCGAGCACGAGGTGGAGTACGAGTCCGTGCTGGTCGCCTTCGAGGACGGCAACTACTCGCCCGACGCGGTGGCGATCGCGGCCCGGCTCGCCGCCCGCAGGCGTCGCGGAATCCACGTGCTCGTGACGATCACCGTGCCGCCGAACTCGCCGATCGACGCCGTGCTGCCCGAGCAGGAGGCGCGGGCGGCATCCACGATCGACTCGGCCCGCGTGCGCGGCGGCCGCCGCGTGACGGGGCACTGGGAGAAGGTCCGCCCGGGGCAGGGCGGACGCCGCATCGTCGAGGAGGCGAGGGACATCAAGGCGCGCGCGATCGTGATGGAGCTGCCGCCGCGCCGCACCGGAAAGTCGCTGTTCGGGAAGTCGCTCGAGACCGTCCTCGCCGAGCGCCCCTGCCGCGTGATCATCGACTCCTCGAGAGCTGTCGACGGGCAGCAGGCCCAGTCCGACGCGGCACTACGATAGGCCGAGTGGAACGCGCGTACCTGGCCTCGACCCGCGTGCTGAGCGCCATGCTGATCCTGATAGGAGTCGCGATGGTCGTGGTCGCGCTGGCGGGCGGCGGAGGCGTGCTCGCCCTCGGGGTGGTGCTGGGCACGCTGCTCGCGCTGCTCGGCGCCGGACGGCTCTACCTGGCACGCCCGCGCCCCAACGCCGGCGGGCCCGACGGGGAAGAGACCACGGAGGGCGCCCGAGGCCGAGCCCGGTGAGCGAGCCGGGACCCGAACCTCGGGTGCCCGCCGCGGTGCGGGCGCGCACGGGCCTGCGCCGAGGCTCCGAGCTGGCGGTCCTGCGGGTCACGCGCGGGCTCGGCGAGCCGGCGCTGTTCGCCGTCACGCTGAGCGCCCTCGTCGCATCGCTCTTCTACGGGCTGGGAGTGGTCGCTGGAGACGCGCTCGGGCTGACGCCGGTCGTCTACCTGGTCGCGGGCCTGTTCTTCGCGGTGACGATGGCCACCTACGTCGAGGGCACCTCGCTGCACATCGAGCGCGGCGGCGCCTCGACGCTCGCCCGCTACGCGTTCGACGAGCTCTGGAGCTTCATTGCGGGCTGGGCCATCCTGCTCGACTACCTGATCGTGATGGCCGCCGGCGCGGTGGTGATCACGGACTACCTCGCGGTCTTCATGCCGGGGATCGACGACGGCGTCTTCGAGGTGCTCGTGGCCGGCCTCGCCCTGCTGCTGGTCGCCGCCCTCAACGTGCGCGGCATTACGGCAAAGCGCCTCCGAACTGTGCTGCGCGTCTCGCTCGTCAGCATCCTCGTGCTCGCGGTCGCCAGCCTTATCGCCTTCGCTCAGTTCTTCGACCTACAGGGAGTCGTCGACTCCGTGGAGCTGGGCCAGGCGCCTGCCTGGGAGGACGCGATCTTCGCGCTCGGCGTCGCCTGCGTCGCGTTGATAGGAGTGGAGGCGGCGTCCGGCCTCGCGGGCGAGGTGCGCGTGGGCAGGCGCGGCCTCCGGCGCGTGGTGCTCGTGTCCATCGGCGTCGCCCTCGTGCTGTTCGTGGTCGTGAGCACGGCCGCGCTGATGGCTCAACCGGTCCAGGGCGGCGCGACGCCGCTCGGCGGGCGATTCATCGAGGCCCCGGTCCTGGGCATCCCGAACGCCTACGAGAGCGAGTGGCTGGTGGACGCCGGCCGCTATGTCGTCGGCGCCACCGCCGCGGCGATGCTGCTCGTGGCCATCAACAGCCAGATGCTCGGCCTGGCCCGGCTCGCGTACTCGCTCGCCACCAACCGCCAGATCCCGAGCGCGGTGGGGCGGCTGAGCGTGCGCCGCGGCACCCCATACGTGGCGATCGCGATCGCTGCGGCGATCGCTTTCGGGCTTTCGATTCCCCACGACATCGAGTTCCTGGCGGGCACGTTCGCGTTCGGCGCGATGGTCGCGTTCGCGCTCGCGCACCTGTCCGTGATCGTGCTGCGCTTCCGCGAGCCGGAGCGGCCGAGCGCGTACCGCATGCCGCTCGGCGTGCACTGGCGCGGCGCCGTGGTGCCGCTTCCGGCGGTCGTCGGTTTCCTGCTCGCCGTGGCCGTCTGGATCAGCGTCGTAGCCCTTCACGAGGGAGCCCGCATCGCCGGAGGGATCTGGATGGTCGCGGGCGTCGGCCTGTACGTCGTCTACCGGCGCGGCCAGGGTAAGTCGCTCACACAGCGCTTCACGATCCCCGCGGAGGCGCTCCAGGAACGAGAGGCCGCCGAGTACGGAAGCATCTTGGTGCCGGTGTTCGGCGAGGCGCTCGACGACGAGATCGTCGGCACGGCCGGCCGTCTCGCCGCCGAACAGGACGAGGACGGCGGCGGCGGGGCCGTGCTGGAGGCGCTTTACGTGTTCGAGATCCCGATGTCGCTCCCGATCGACGCGCGCGTGCCGGAGGAGCGGGTCAAGAAGGCCAAGGAGGTGCTGTCGCGCGCGAAGGAGGTGGGGGAGGAGTACGAGGGGGTGGAGGTGGCGACGGCGATGGTGCGCGGCCGCACGGCGGGCCAGGCCATTGTCTCGGAGGCCCGGCGGAGGGGGGTCGAGGCGATCGTGCTCGCCGCCGAGGAGCCCACCCGCATGCGCGGCGGCGCGATCATGGGAGGCCGCGGCCGTGTCCGCGACCGCTTCGTGGGGGAGACCACGCGCTACGTGATCGAGAAGTCTCCCTGCAGGGTGATCCTGACCGCCCCACCGGCCGGCGAGGAGGGCACCCGCGAAGGTGTCCTGCCGTAGAGTGAGGCCAGTATGTTCGTCCTGATCGTCGGATGTGGCCGGGTGGGGTCGTCGATCGCTCACTCGATGCTCGCGGAGGGCCACGAGGTCTCCGTGGTAGACGAGGACGCGGAGGCCATCGCGTTGCTCGATCGCGACGCCGACGCCTCTTGGGAGGAGCGCGGCGGCCGCTTCACCGAGGGCACCGCGCTCGAGATCGACGCGCTGCTCGCGGCCGGCATCGAGCAGGCCGACGCGTTTGTCGCGTCCACGGACGGCGACAACACGAACCTCGTGATCGCCCAGATCGCCCAGCGCCGCTTCAACGTCGAGCGCGTGGTGGTGCGCGTGCTCGACCCGGCGCGGGCCCGCTGGTACGCGGAACAGGGTCTCCAGACGGTCTGTCCCACCCAGACGGCCATCGAGCTGCTCGAGGCGGCGGTGCGGGGCCAGATCCGCTTCGAGGGAGTGTCCGGCTAGGCATGTACGTCCTGATCGTCGGCGCCGGCAAGGTGGGCTGGAACCTCGCCCGCGAGCTGATCAACAAGCGCCACGAGGTGACCGTTATCGAGTCGGACCAGCGGCGCTACGCCGTCGTCGAGCAGGAGCTCGAGCACAGCGCGCTGTACGGCGACGGCTCCGAGCTCTGGGTGCTCGAGCGCGGCGGCATCGAGCGGGCCGACCTGGTGGTGGCCGTGACCGGTGACGACGAGGACAACATCCTCATCTCCCAGGTCGCACGCGAGAAATACGGCGTGGCCCGTGTGGTGGCGCGCTGCAACAACCCGCGCAACCTGCAGCACTTCGAGCTGCTCGGCGTCAAGCCGGTGATCTCGGCCACCGACCTGATCCTGCGCCTGATCGAGCACGAGGTGCCGAAGTACGGGCTCGTGCATCTACTCGACCTGCCGGAGGAGCGGCTCGAGATCATCGAGCTCGAGGTGGCCGACGGCTCCGACGCCGCGGGCAAGACCGTCAAAGGCCTGGGCCTGCCGGACGGCTCACTCGTGATCTCGATATTGCGTGACGGCGGAGGCTTCGTGCCGCACGGCGAGTCGGTCGTTCAGGCGGGCGACGAGGTGTTGCTGGTGCTGGACGTGGGTATCGAGTCCCGCGTGACCGAGCGCTTCACCAACCGCTCGGCGGCCTGACACCGTGGCCCGCCGCAAGGTCGACCATCTCCTGATCGGGGGCGGTCTGGCCGCCGGCAACTGCGCACGCTGGCTGCGCGAGGGTGGTGGCGAGGGATCGATCCTGCTCGTCGGACGCGAGGCCGACCCGCCTTACAACCGACCGCCGCTGACGAAGGGCTATCTACGGGGGGTC
The DNA here is from genome assembly GCA_963751835.1 of uncultured Thermoleophilaceae bacterium. Classification (GTDB taxonomy): domain Bacteria; phylum Actinomycetota; class Thermoleophilia; order Solirubrobacterales; family Thermoleophilaceae; genus JACVRW01. The sequence goes on from CAVVWD010000019.1 coordinate 249,549, forward strand.
GAGCCACGCGAGGACGTGCTGTTCCGGCCCGACGACTGGTGGGAGGAGCAGCGGATAGAGCTGCAACTGCGCACGAGCGTCATGAAGCTCGATGCCGGTGAGCGGGTGGCGCAGCTATCGAACAAGGACGAGATCGAGTTCGGAAACGCGCTGCTCGCCACGGGGAGCAACGTGCGCCGGCTGCGGGTCGACGGCTGCGAGCTCGACGGAATCCACTACATCCGGACCTTCGGAAACTCGGAGACGCTGCGCGCCGACGCCGAGCAGGCAGAGCGCGTGGTGATCATCGGCGGCAGCTACATCGGCACTGAGGTCGCGGCCTCGCTCACCGCGGCATACGGCGACAAGTGCGCGATCGTGATGCTCGAGGACGTGACGCTCGAACGCTGGTTCGGCAAGGAGGTCGGTGGATTTTTCCAAGGGGTCCTGGAGGAGCACGGGGTGGAGATCCACGGGGGCGACGAGCTCGAGCGTTTCGAGGGCTCCGATGGGCGCGTGCGGAAAGTCGTGACAAAGGGCGGGCTCGAGCTCGATTGCGACCTCGTCGTTATCGGCGCCGGGGTCACGCCCGACGTTTCGCTCGCGAAGGCGGCCGGCCTCGAGCTCGGCGAGGCCGGTGGGGTGCTCTGCTCGGCGGGGCTCGAGAGCTCCGTGCCGGGCATCTTCGCGGCCGGCGACATCTGCGAGTACGACAGCCCGGTGCACCGCCGGCGGATGCGGATCGAGCACTGGGATGTGGCGTTCAGCCAGGGCAAGACGGCCGGTCTCAACATGCTCGGCCAGGGAATCGAGCACGACGTTGTGCCTTACTTCTTCTCGGATCTCGCCGACTGGTCCTCGATGGAGTACGTGGGCCCCGGCTCGGGCGAGACCGTGGTGCGCGGCTCGCTCGCGGACGGCGACTTCACGGCCTTCTACGTCGACGACGGGCGCGTGACCGCCGCGCTGACGGTCGGACGCTCGGACGACCTCGAGCCCGCCCAGCGTTTCATCGTCGAGCGCACGTCCGTCGACCCGGCGGCGTTGGCCGACGAGGGCACGGACCTGGCCTCGCTGTAGACCCGGCCGGGGCCGCACCTACCCTGGGTGGTGCGGATGGCGGGCTACTTCGACGACCTTTCGATGCTGCGGCGCGTGCACCGCGAGCGCGCCCTCGCGCTGGCGGGGCCGCGGGCGCTGCTGATGCAGGCGGCGCACCCGCTGGCCGTGTCGGGGCTGCTCGCCCACTCGAGCGCCGCGGACGACCCCTACGAGCGCCTCGCGCGCACCGCCAATGTGATGGGCACGATCGGATTCGGCGAGCGCGCCGACGCGGATCGGGTCACCCGCACGGTGCGCGCCATGCACCGGCGCGTGCGCGGGAAGCTGCGTGAGCCGGTCGGCCCCCACCCCGCGGGTACCGCCTACCGCGCCGATGACCCCGAGCTGCTGCTGTGGGTGCTGTTCACGCTGGTGGACTCGGGGCTGGTGGCGTACCGGACCTACGTCGGCTCGCTGTCGCGCGAGGAGGAGGCGGCCTACTGGGAGGACTACCGGGTGGTTGGGCGCCTGTTCGGGCTGAGGTTGCGGGAGATGCCGCGGACGCTCGCCGACCTCGACAACTACCGCCGTTCGATGCTGGAGGGCGACCGCCTCTACGTGACCGACTGGGCGCGCGAGCGGGCTCGCGCGATCGTGCTCGACCCGCCCGTCCCGTGGATGGCGCAGCCGCTGCTCGAGACCGTCAACTTCATCACGATCGCTCTGCTGCCCGACCGAATCCGAAACGAGTACGGCTTCGCACCGGTCCCGCCCGCGTTCCTGCGCAAGGCGCTGGTACGAGCGGGCGGCGAGTACGTGAAGCGCGCCGTCGTGCCCTTCCTGCCGGACCGCCTTCGGCTGGTGCCGGCGGCGCGGGTGGCCGCTTAGCGGGCGCCGTTAACCGCCGGCCCGGTGGCCGCGAGCGCTTGGCGCGACTTGCCATTCACGGCGGGGGCGTCCGACCGGTTCCGGACGAGTTCGGCAGCGCTCGATGTGGCCTGCGCAGGATATGTAACAACCCCGCCAACAATCGAAAAAAAGCCTGCACATGGCGGGCTTTTGTCCGAGCTCCCACCTACGATGTCGGATGGCAGAGGAAGGCTGCGGGGCAGGGACTCGAACCCCGATAACCAGTTCCAGAGACTGGCGTCTTGCCGTTAGACGACCCCGCAGCGTCGCTTTGAGCATACCCGTGAGCCCGACATCCGACCACCGACGAACCGGCCCAAAGCACCCACCCGGGGTCATGCGTGAGCTGGTGGCAGCGAGGCTCGCGCGCGGAATGAGCATCGCCGAAATTGCGTCTGAGCTGGGTGTCGTCAAGTCGACGGTTTGCTACCACGCCAGGCGACTGGGCAAGCCTGCGGATCCCAGGTTTGCGCGTCGCTACGACTGGTCTTCGATTCAGGCCTACTACGACGAGGGGCACTCCATAAGGGAATGCGCTCGAGAGTTCGGCTTTTGCGTCGAGACGTGGCACCGCGCCGTACGGTCGGGGGTCCTCGCGTCAAGACCCGCGGCCGCGCCCATCGACACCTACCTCGTCAAGGGGCGCACGGTCAACCGGCATCACCTCAAGCTGCGCCTACTGGACAGCGGTCTCAAGACGCATCGCTGCGAAGTTTGTGGGATCGAGGAGTGGCAGGGAAAGCCGATCTCGATGTCGCTTCATCACGTAAACGGAGACGGCGACGACAACAGGCTCGAGAATCTCCAGCTCCTCTGTGCGAATTGCCATAGCCAGACGTCGAACTTCGGCAGCCGAAACCCCAAGCGAACGCGGACCCTTGCACGTACGCGCATCGAGGCGGAACTGCGTCGCGTGGGGGCGTTCCGTCTGAAGTCTTCGGCAGTCCGCATGCTTCCGCTGGCGGGTGCCGCAAGCTGATGCTCTGCCGTACTTGCTCCTGATCGTCGCCGCTGGAGCGGATCTGGGCCTCAGGCCAGGGATTGCCGCGCCCAGTCTTGAAGGAGTCGCCTCCCGCGCCGCGCGGCCCGCGGCTACGCCGCCGCCTGCTCGGCCCAGTCGCGGTAGAGCCGCGCGTAGGCGCCGTCGGCCTCGAGCAGCTCCTCGTGGGTGCCCTGCTCGGCGACCCGGCCGTGGTCGAGCACCACGATCCGGCCCGCACCGCGGATCGTCGAGAGGCGGTGGGCGATCACGATGGCCGTGCGACCGGCCAGCAGGCGCCGTAGGCCGCGCTCGATCTGGGACTCCGTGCGGACGTCGACGTTCGAGGTCGCCTCGTCGAGGATCAGGATGCGTGGGTCGGCCGCCGCGGCGCGCGCGAACGCGACCAGCTGGCGCTGGCCCGCCGAGAGGTGGACGCCGCGCTCGCCGACCTCGGTGTCGTAGCCGTCCGGCAGGCGCGTGATGAACTCGTGCGCGCCGACCGCTCGCGCCGCCTCCTCGACCTCTTCGTCCGTGGCGTCCGGGCGCCCGAAGCCGATGTTGTCGCTGATCGTCCCGGAGAACAGGAAGCTCTCCTGCGGCACGACGCCCAGCTGCGAGCGCAGCGAGTGCTCGGTCACCTCGCGCAGGTCGTGCCCGTCGATAAGGATGCGCCCGCGCTGCGGGTCGTAGAAGCGCGCCACCAGCTTGGCGACGGTGGACTTGCCGGCGCCGGTGGCGCCCACGAGGGCCACGGTCTGCCCTGGCGGCACGAGCAGCGAGACGTCATCGAGCGCGGGCGCCTCGTCCTCCTCGCCGTACCAGAAGCTCACGCCGTCGAACTCGATCTCCCCGCGCACGCGCGGCAACGGGCGTGCGCCCGGCCGGTCGCCGAGATCGGGCTCCTCGTCGAGCAGCTCGAAGATCTTGTCGAGCGCCGCCATCCCGGCCTGGTAGGTCGTATAGAGCTGGGAGAGCGACTGGATCGGGTCGAAGAAGGTCTGGAGGTAGAACACGAACGAGGCGAGCACGCCGATCGTGACCTCCTCGTCGAGCACCTGGTTGCCGCCGTAGAGGAGGATGGCCGCGGTGGCGACCGCGGAGAGCAGCTCGACCGAAGGGAAGTAGGCCGCGTTCAGGTGAACCGTCCTCATGTTCGCGTCGCGGTGCTCATCGTTCAGCTCCGCGAAGCGGCGCCGGTGGCGCGGCTCCTGCCCGAACGCGCGCACCACGCGCACGCCCGACAGGGTCTCCTGCAGGTAGGCGGTGACCTGGGCGATCTTCTCGCGCGTGAGCCGGTACGCGCCGGTCGAGGCGATCCGGAAGATCACGCTGCCGACGAGCAGCACCGGGAAGGTGAGGAACGTGACGAGCGCAAGGCTCGGGTCGAGCACGAGCAGGATCACGGCGGTGCCGATCAGCGTGAGCGTCGAGGAGAAGAGCGTCTGGATCCCCTCGGTCACGAGTTGGTCGAGCGCCTGCACGTCGTTCGTGAGGCGCGAGATCAGGACACCCGCCTTGTTGCGCGAGTAGAAGCCGATCGACAGCCGCTGGAGGTGCTCGAACAGCTGGATGCGCAGGTCCTGCAGGGCGCGCTGACCGACCCAGTTGATGAGGTAGGTCTGCACGTAGGTTGCGCCCCAGTTGATGAGCGCCGCGGCCACGAACGCGATCAGGATCAGGGTGAGCGCGTTCAGGTCCCCCTCGTCGATGCCAGCGTCGATCGCGAGGCCGGCGAGGTAGGGCGGCACGAGCGCCGCCGCGGTGGCCACGAGGAGCGCGAGGAGCATCAGGATCACGCGGCCGCGGTAGGGGCGCAGCAGCGTGAGCAGATGGCGCAGCTTGCCGAGCCGGCGTGGCTCGCCGCGCACCGCCCGGAAGATCTGGCGCGCGCTCACAGGCCCGCCACCTCGCGCTCGGGATCGTCGCGGGTGAGGAAGACCTGATCCGGCAGTCCCTTCTCCGCGATCTCGCGGTAGAGCGGCGAGTCGTCGACCAGCTGAGCGTGGCTGCCGCGCGCCGCGATTCGGCCGTTCTCGAGCACGACCACCTCGTCGGCGAGCGCGATCGTGGAGAGCCGGTGCGCGATCACGAATGTGGTGCGGCCCTCCATGACCTCGCGCAGTGCCTCCTTGATGCGGTTCTCGGTGGTCGCGTCGACGCTCGAGGTGGCGTCGTCGAGGATGAGGATGCGCGGCTCGGCGAGCAGTGCCCGGGCGATCGCCACGCGCTGGCGCTGCCCGCCCGACAGCGTGAGCCCGCGCTCGCCGACCAGCGTGTCGAGGCCGTCGGGCAGCTCGTCTACGAGCTCGCTGAGGCCGGCCCGGCGCGCGGCCGCGAGGACCTCCTCGTCGGAGGCATCGGGCCGCGCGTAGGCGATGTTGTCGCCGAGCGTGGCCGAGAACAGGAACGCGTCGTCGGACACCACCGCCACCTCACGGCGGAGCGAGGTCGGATCGACGCTGCGCACGTCCACGCCGTCGACCAGTACCGAGCCCTCGTCGGTGTCGTAGAGGCGCGGGATCAGCATCACGAGCGTCGTCTTGCCGGACCCGGTCGGGCCGACCAGCGCCACCGTGCGGCCCGGCTCCACGGTCAGGTCGATGTCGCGCAGGACCGGCTCACCGTCGTAGCCGAAGGTCACACCGCGCAGCTCGACGCGGCCGTCGCCGGCCGGCAGCGGCGGCGCACCTTCGGGAGCGGTCAGCTCGGGCGCGCGGTCGAGCAGCTCGAACACGCGCGCGCCGCTCGCCACCGCGCGCTGCGCCATGCCGAGCGCGAAGCCGAGCATCCGCATCGGCGAGGTCAGCAGCAGGACGTAGCCGTAGAACGCGACGAAGTCGCCGACGGCGAGCGAGCCGTTGATCGCCTGGCGGCCGCCGACGAACAGCACGCCCGCCAGGCCGAGCTGGGGGAGAAAGCCGATGAAGGGCGCGTAGAAGGCGCGCAGGCGTGTGGACACCATCGACTGGTCGAACACGCGCGCGACCGCGCGGCTGAAGCGGCGCAGCTGGCGCTCCTCCTGGGCGAAGGCCTTGACCACGCGCACGCCGGAGATGTTCTCCTCGGCCTCCGCTGTCAGCTCGGCGATTCGCTGCTGGACCTCCTGCGACGCCGGGCGGTTGCGGCGCCCGTAGCGGAAGGACACCCAGATCACGAACGGCATCGGCGCGAGCGCAACGGCAGCCAGCACGGGGTCGACCGCCAGCATCACCCCGGCGGCGATCAGGATTGTCAGCGCCGATTGGACGATGAAGATCAGCCCGTAGCCGAGGAAGAAGCGCACGGACTGGAGGTCGACGGTCGAGCGCGACATGAGCTGGCCGGTCTGCTGGCGGTCGAAGAACGCGAGCTCCAGCGAGTGCAGGTGCTCGTACATGCGGTTGCGCAGGTCGTACTCGACGCCGAGCGACACACGGCCGGCCACCAGACGGCGCGACACGCTGAAGGCGAGCCGGAAGAGCCCGGCCCCGGCCACGGCGAGCGCCAACGGCCACAGGTCCACACCGCCCTGCTCGATCTCGTTGACCGTGCGGCCGACGAGGTACGGGATGAGCACGCCCGTACCCATCGCAAACGCCGCCAGCAGGAACGAAACCGTGACCCCTCGGCGGTAGGGGCGCAGGAATCCGAGCAAGCGCCAGAACGTTCGCACGCGCTCTTACTTTACTTTATGAAGTAAGGCGAGTCATGCGTACGCTCACCTCGGGCTCGGCCTCGCCGGCGGCGCCGCGATAGACGCCCCGGATAGGCGCCACGTCGCCGTAGAAGCGGCCGTGGCCGATCTTCACGTGCTCGTCGCCGGCGAGCTTGCGGTTGGTGGGATCCGCGCCCACCCAAGTCGCCGCCTCTCCGTCGACTCCCGGAAGCAGCGCCTCGACCCAGGCGTGGGTATCCACCTCGACCGAGGCATCGCCGCCGTTCTCAGGCGCCGTGAACAGGTAGCCCGACACGTAGCGCGCGGCGATCCCCGCGCCGCGCAGCAGGATCAGCGCCAGGTGGACGAAGTCCTGGCAGACACCGGCGCCGCCCTCGATCAGGTCGTCCACGGTCGAGCCGACGAAAGTCGCTCCCGGCCGGTACTCGAACCGGTCCGGTATCACCTGGCAGAGCCCCTCCAGCGTCGCCCGCGGCGTGTCCTCCGCGATCGCGGCGCTCAACTCCTGGAGCGCGCCGTTCGCCGGCTCGTCGTCCGTGTGCAGCAGGAACTCGCCGCCGCGGGCCGTGTACGCGTGCGCACGGATGAGCTCCCACAGGCCTGCGGGTGGCGCGCCCGGCTCCTCGGTCACCACCTCGCCCTCGGCGGTGATGGCGAGCCGGTCGTGCTCGCCCGGCACGTTGAAGGCCACGACCTCCGTCCCGAAGTAGTCGTGGTAGGTGCGCGTCCGCGCACCCGGTTCGACCACGACCCGAAAGCCTCGTACGCGCTGGAGCGGCGTGGTCGCCGGGGTCACGCGCAGCACGTTGTGCTGGTCGAAGACCGGGGCGGAGTAGCGGTACTCGGCGTGGTAGCGGAGCGCGAACCTCATCCGGTGACGGTCTGCGCGACGACGGTGCTGGGATGGAAGTAGCGCTCGTGGATCTCGATGTCCAGCCGCTCCAGCTCCTGCTGGATCGGCCGCAGCGCCGGCGTCACCGCCTCGGGGCCGGGTGCGACGCGCGCGCGGAAGTCGAGATCGGCGAGCATGCGGCGCACGCGCAGGACGGGTGGCGAGTCCTGCACCTCGGCCTCTACGCGCTCGAGCGCGCCGTCGAGCGACTCCACCGAGGCCGCCACCGAGTCGGGGAACTCGCGGTCGTAGAGCATGAAGCGCGCGACGGGCGCGGCGTTCGGCGGCGCGGCCGCGGAGCGCATGAAGGCCTGGAAGCCACCGACCGCGCGCAGCAGCGCCAGCGCGTTGCCGTCGCGGCGCGGCGTCTCAGGCGCCACGTCGCCGTCGGCCTCAGGCCCCGGCGGGAGCGCCACGCGCAGCATCCGCAGCACCATGTCGGCCGCCTCGAGGCGCCCGCCCGCCTGGAGGAAGGCGCGCGCGTCGTCCTTCTGCATCGTGCGCCCGGTCAGGCCCCAGAAGAGCGCACTGCGCTCCTTGACGAGCGAGTAGATCGAGTAGGGGCCGGCGCGCAGTCCCGCGTGCAGGTCGCGCTTCGACAGCAGGAGCTGGAACGTGTTCACGGACTCCCACATCTCCGCTGAGATCGTGTCGCGCAGCGTGCGCGCTCCCTCACGCGCCCCGGTCACGCACGACAGGATCGACACCGGGTTCGCGACGTCCGTTGTGAGCAGGCGCACCACGTCGTCGCGGCGGGCCGGCCGCTCGGTCTCACCCGCGCCCATGATCACGAGCAGCGACTCCCAGGACAGCGTGACCGACGCCGGGTCGTCCGGCCGGCCCTGGAGATCGGCGTGGAACAGGCCGTCGAGCATGCGAGCGGTGTGCTCAGCGCGCACGAGGTGGCGGCCGAGCCAATACAGGTCATGCGCGATGCGCGCCAGCATCAGCGCCTTGCCGCAGGCAGCCGGCTCGGCCGGCTGCGCGCGGATCGCTGCTGCTGTTGCTGCTCCTGGCCGCGCCAGCCCGCCTGGCGCATGCCCGGCAGAGCGGGCGGCGCGAGGCCCGTCTGGCCGGGCCCTGCGGTGTCGCCCTCTCCGTCCGAGAGCACCCAGGTGTCCTTCGAGCCGCCGCCTTGAGAGCTGTTCACGATCATCGAGCCCTCACGCAGCGCCACCCGGGTGAGCCCGCCGGGGATGATCTTGATCTCGTCGCCGTAGATGGCGAACGGCCGCAGGTCCACGTGCCGCGGAGCGAGCGAACCGTCGGCGAGCGCCGTGGGAACCGTGGAGAGGGCCACGGTCTGCTGGGCGATCCAGCGCTCGGGTGCCTGCTCGACGAGCCCGCGCTGGTCAGCCAGCTGATCATCGCTGGCCTGCGGTCCGATGAACACGCCCTTGCCGCCCGACTCGCCGGTGGGCTTCACGACCAGCTCGTGGAGGTGCTCGAGCGCGTACGCGCGCTGCTCGGGGTCCGCGAGCAGCCAGGTGGGCAGGTTGTCGAGGATCGGCTCCTCGCCGACGTAGAAGCGGATCATCTCCGGCACGTAGTGGTAGATCGCCTTGTCGTCGGCCACCCCGGTCCCGACGGCGTTCGCGAGCGCGACGTTGCCGGCGCGGTAGACGCCCATCAGCCCGGGCACCCCGAGCAGCGAGTCCGCGCGGAACTCGAGCGGGTCCATGAAGGCGTCTTCGATGCGCCGGTAGATCGAGTCGACCTGGGCGAGGCCGCGTGTCGTGCGCATGTAGCAGAGCCCGTCGCGCACCAGGAGGTCGGACGCCTCGACCAGCTCAACGCCCATCTGCCGAGCGAGGAACGCGTGCTCGAAGTAGGCGCTGTTGGCGGGGCCGGGGGTCCAGACGACGACCACGGGGTTCTCGCCGCCGCCGGGAGCAGCCGCCTGGAGGGCATCCAGCAGCAGCGCCGGGTAGTGGCTGACCGGGCGAACGTCGTAGCCCGTGAAGAGCTCCGGCAGCAGCCGGCTCATCGCGATCCGGTTCTCGAGCACGTACGAGATGCCGGACGGGGTGCGCACGTTGTCTTCGAGCACCTTCCAGCGGCCGTCCGCGTCGCGCACGAGGTCGCAGCCCGACACGTGGCACCAGACGCCGCCGGGGGGCCGGATTCCGTGCGCCGCGCGCTCGAAGTTCGAGCGGGTGAGGACGAGCTGCCAGGGCACGATGCCCTCGCGGATGATCTCCTGCCCGTGATACACGTCCTCGACGAAGTAGTTGAGCGCGCGCACGCGCTGCGCGAGGCCGCGCTTGATCGTCCGCCACTCGTCCGCGGGCAGGATGCGGGGAACCAGGTCGAGCGGGAACGGCCGATCCCGGGTCGGCCCCTCGGGCCCCGAGGCATCGAAGGTGATCCCCTGCTGGACGAAGATCGCGTCCCGCCGCTCGCCCGCGGAGCGCAGGCGGTTGCGGCCGAGCCGCGTGAGCGCAGCCACCAGGCCGGTGGCGGGGGCGCGCGGACGCGCAGGCCCCTCGAACAGCTCGTCGAAGAACCCGGGCGCCGGGGCGTAGTCGGGTTCGATGACGTGGTGGGTGCCTGTGCTCAAGGACTCTGAGTATTACCCCTCGCGAGGTTTGGCAGGAGACCAGGCGTGGAACTGGAACAGCAGGGTGATGAGCGCGATGTCCGCAGCCGGCAGCCTCAGTCCCGAGGGGCGGCGGGCTCTCGCGGCTTTCCTCGCTGGACGGCTGCCCGCGGGACAGCTCCACGCCGAGCTTCTGCGCACCGAGGGCCACCGGCCGGCGCCGCCACCCCCGCTCCCGGCGGACACGGCCGCGCTGCCCGTTCCGCGGGCGCTGCAGGTGGCCTGAGAGCCTGAGCCGAATATCGTCCAGCGCCGTGGCGGTCTACGTCGACGAGCCGATGTGGGAGTGGCGCGGGCGCCGCTGGTGCCATCTGACGGCCGATGCGACGGGGGAGCTGCACGAGTTCGCCGCGCGGCTCGGGCTGCGGAGGGCATGGTTCCAATCGAAGCCCGGCCGGCCCTGGCACGACCATTACGACCTCCCGCACGAGTTCCGGGAGCTCGCGCTGCGGATGGGGGCGGTGGCTCTTACAACCCGCGAGATGGGCGCCCGGCAGGCGCGCCGCCGGCGGGCCGCGCGAACGACGCGCTAGAAAGCGTCGCCCATGGCGAATCACATCTGGCTAGCCGAGGAGCGCGACCTCGACGAGGTGACCGCGCTGATCGCCGCCTTCCGCGACTGGTGGGGGAAGGACGTCCCCGCCGACGAGAGCATCCGCGCGACGGTACGGACCCTGCTCGGCGATCCGATGACCGACTACCTGCTCGCCGCGCCCGCCCCTGACGGGGCAGCCTGCGGGGTCTGTCAGCTCCGCTACCGGCTGAGCGTCTGGACCGGCACGGAGGACTGCTGGCTCGAGGACCTGTACATCCTCGAGCACGCTCGCCGGGGCGGCATCGGCCGCTCCTTGGTTGCCGCCGCCATCGACAGGGCACGAGCGCGAGGCTGCCGCCGGATCGAGCTCGACGTGAACGAGGAGAACACCGCGCGCGCTCGACTTCTACCGCGCGCTGGGCTTCAGTACCGAGCCGAAGCCGCCAGGGCGGACGCTGTTTGTGGCGCGGCGGGTCGACCCGTGATATTCGAGCACTGGAGATCGTTCGGTTCGGGGGGCAATGAAGTCGGGAGGGGCCATGAAGAGGTCAGGAGGCGCAGTTCTCGCGCTTGTGGTGGCAGCGCTGATGCCGGCGGGTCCGGCCGCAGCGGACGCTCCTGAGCAGAAGCCGGCCAAGCTCAACCCGGTCATCTTCGTCCACGGCTTCGTGGGCTCGGGCGCCCAGTTCGAGTCCCAACAGATGCGCTTCACGAGCAACGGCTACCCGCAGCGGCTGATCTCCGTCGTCGAATACGACTCGACGTTCGCCCTCAACACGAGGGAGCAGGTGTACGCAAAGCTCGACGCGCTTATCGCACGTGCCACGCGCCGCTCGGGCCGCCCGAAGGTCGACGTGCTCGGCCACTCGCTCGGCACCTCGATCATGCAGGAGTACCTCGCCACCCCGGAGCGCGCGGCGCGCGTCGCCCACTACGTGAACATCGACGGGCGCACCGCGGCGGCGCCCCCGGGCGGCGTTGCGACGCTGGCGCTCTGGGCGGGTGTGGGAACGCCGGGCAGGACGATCGCGGGCGCCGCCAACGTCACGATCCCGAACCAGACCCACGTGCAGGTGGCCACCTCGGCCGAGTCGTTTGCGCAGATCTACAGGTTTCTGCGCGGCCGGCGTCCAGAGACCACCAAGATCGCCCGCGAGGAGGGCGACCACGTGCGGGTCGCCGGCCGGGCCGTCCTCTTTCCACAGAACGCCGGGGCTCGGAACGCGACGCTGACGGTCTGGAAGCTGCGGGCCGCGAGCGGTAGGCGCGCCGGCCGGCGACCGGCTGCGAAGAAGCGGCTGAGCGGCAACGGGTCCTGGGGGCCGTTCAAGCTCGAGCGCGGGGCGCACTACGAGTTCGCGATCTCGCGCAGCACCGGTACCCACCATCTCTACTACGAGCCCTTCCAGCACGACAACCACCTTGTCCGCCTGCTCACCACCGAGCCGAACACCGGACTCGACGCCCTGACGGAGAAGAGCGACCGCCACGCGGTCCTCGTCGTGACCCGGAACAAGGAGCTCTGGGGCGACCAGGGCGCCGCCAACGACGTCCTGACGATCAACGGCACCAACGTCATCAATGCCGCCACGAGCCCGCAGTCGAAGCGCACCATCGGGCTGTTCGCCTTCGACGCCGGCTCGGACGGGCAGAGCAATGTGAGCGCACCGCTGCCGGCGTTCTTCTCGCTGCCCTTCATCAGCGGCGTCGATCTCGTGGTCCCGGCCTCGCGGCCGCCCGACGGGAGGATCTCGGTTCGGCTCCGGTCGAGGGGCCGCGGCCGCGTGCGGGCGATCAACATCCCGGACCTCCCGTCCTCCACGGACCGGATCTCGGTGCAGCTCAACGACTTCGAGTAGCTCGCCGAGCGCACCGGCTCGCTGGAGTTTTTGTTTAGCCGGTAACGGGTAGGCCCCGGTCGGTTCGATGTTTCTACCTGGGGGGGAGTTCTGCATGCGACCACGGATGCGGTCCTGGTTGGCAGTGTCATTCGCGATGGTCGTCTGCCTGCTGGTCGGAGCTCCCGCCGCAAGCGCGCAGATCGCGCCGCCGTGGTGCGGCACGCCGATGCCGGACGCCGCGGAGAACCTGCCTGACGGCACGGACCCGGCGGATCCGCCCGGGAGCTTCCCGCACATCCCCTACTACGCGATCGGCTGCACGCTCGACGACATCGCAGAGCCGCAGCAACGGGCGCATGGAGGTCGAGGTCATCGGCCAGTCGGCCCTCGGTCGCGACATGTACAAGGTCACGATCAACGCGCTGCGACACGCCGCGCAGCGCGAACGCCGACGCGCGGCTGCAGCGGGTCATCGGGCTCGCGCGAGCGCAATCCGCGCCGGGCGCAGGAGCTGATCGAGCGCCGTGATCTGAAGGTGCCGATCTTCATCCAGGGCGGGCATCCACGGAAACGAGTACGAGGGCGTCGACGCCGCGATGCGCATCATCGAGCGGCTCGCGACCACGCCCTACGGCGAGGACCCGCAGGTCGACGCCTGGCTCGACCACGCGGTCCTCGTCTTCAACGTGATCCAGAACCCGGACGGCCGCATCGCGGGCACCCGCGCGAACGGCAACGGCTTCGACCTCAACCGCGACTACATCACGCAGTCGCAGTCCGAGACGATCGCGTCCGTCGACGTCATCCGCGAGTGGTTCCCGACCGGGGCGCTACGACCTGCACGGCTACGTCGAGCCGACGCTCGTCGAGGGCACGACCGTGCCGCACAACCCGGGCATCGAGTACGACCTCTGGACGAAGTGGAACCAGCCGCGCATGGACGCCAACGAGGCCGGGCTCGCCAGCGAGGGCTTCGGCATCACCCGGCCGATCGACAACATCCCGCCCGAATGGATCCCCGAGGGCGAGACGCTGCCCCAGGGCTGGGATGACTGGGGCCCCTTCTACACGGGCCAGTACGGGCAGCTGCGCGGCCTCGACGCGTCGACCGTCGAGATGTGCAACGAGATCGACGCGACGTGCGGGATCGACGGCGTGCCGCCGCCCTTGCTCGGCCGCCTCGGCGCGCTGCGCGACGCAGGAGCTCGTGGTCGACTCGACGCGTCGACTTCCTCGTCGAGAACCGCCGCGAGATGCTCTACGACCAGTACGAGATCTACCGGCGCGGCGCCGAGGACGCACCGCGTCCGGAGCTGACAGGCCCGCTGCCCTTCCCGGGCACGACCGAGGATCACGATTACATGACGCCCTACCCGCGAGCGCACGTGATCCCGGTCGGAAACGGGCAGCGCAGCGACGCAGAGGCAAAGCGGCTCGTCGACTTCCTGCTCGCCAACGACATCGAGGTCAGGCAGCTACGGCGCGACTACCGCTTCGGCAACCGGACTTTCCAAGCCGGCTCGTACGTCGCCTTCATGGATCAGTCGCTCCGTGCGCTCGGCAATACGATGCTCGACGTCGGCGACGACATCTCCGACCGCGTGACCCAGCTGTACGCGCCGCCCGGTGCGTGGAGCAACGGCTTCCTCTGGGGAGCCGACGTGGTCACGATCGGACGCGACCGGCGCTTCACGCCGAACACGAGGCCGGTCGACGAGACGGACGCGGTCGAGGGCGGCGTCCGCAGCGGCCGCTCCGACTGGCTCGCGCTCGAGGTCGACTCGCGGACCGCCGTTGCGACGGCCAACAAGCTGATCGGGGACGGTGTCGCGGCACGGCTCGCCCTCGAGCAGTTCGAGACGCGCGACGGCGACATGCCCGCGGGCAGCATCCTGTTCGCCGAGAGCGCTCGGGCACAGATCCGCGCCGCCGCCCGTGAGGCGGGCATCTGGTTCGAGCCCGTGAGCGGCCTGCTGCCGCGGCGCGAGGCGATCGAGCGGGTGCCGCGGATCGCCTGCCTGTGCTCGGCGCTCGAGAACTGGGCGCTCGAGACGCGGCTCGGCTTCTCCGCCGACCAGTTCACCAACAACAGCATCAACACGGCCGCTGACCGATCCGCTCGCGAACTACGACGTCATCTACAACACGAGCCAGGACTATCCGGCCGACACGCCCGGAGAACGCCACACGTGCGCGCCCGCTACGCGGCGTTCTTCGCCCGCGGCGGCGGCTACGTCGGCGCGCGGATCAGCGGCGCCAACTTCGTGGCGCCGGACACCGGCGGCTCGCAGCTCGCCGGGCCTGCAGGCCGAGTGGCAGGGCAGGCAGCTCGCAGGCGGGAAAGGCGACGGAGGAGGTCGAGGAGCTGATCGAGTCGTTCGGCCGCGTGACGCCGGCGTTCCAGTTCGACGTGAGCGGGATCATCTACTGGGACAACGAGCGGCGGCGGAGAGCAGCCCGATCACCGGCGCGTATCCGGACCGTGACACCGCGCTCGTCGAGGATCCCGTGTGGTTCACGGACGTGCCCGCCGACATCGCGGTCGACGGTCGGCTGCCCGCGTCCGACTACCTCGCCTCGGGCCACTGGCCGAACCCCGACCCGTCGGCGGGCGGCTCGCCGGTGATCCTCCACGGGCCCAACACCGCGGGCACCGCCCGGATCACGCTGTTCGGCATCGACCCACTCTTCCGGGCACACCCCGAGCGGAGCTTCCCGGCGGTGTCGGAGGGCTTCTACTGGGGCGATATCTAGTTTGACCACCCGGCCGGCCCCACTCGGGGCCGGCTGGGGTCCGCTCGCTTCGCTAGCGTGTGGCCGCTCCGAGCCCGAGTACGCGGCGCCCGGCGCGACCAGCCGAAGGGGGCAGACTTGCACGCACAGCGCAGGGCGCCGGTTTCAGTAAAACGGCGCCGGCTTCTGCCCCGAATCGGCGGGCGAGACATCGCCATCGATCTCGGCACCGCGAACACGCTGGTCTTCGTGCGCGGCGAGGGAATCGTCGTCTCGGAACCCTCGGTCGTCGCCGTCGACACGGTCACGGGAGCCGTCCACGCGGTGGGTGAGGAGGCCCAGCAGATGATCGGCCGGACGCCGGCGAGCATCACCGCGGTGCGGCCGCTGCGGCACGGCGTGATCGCCGACTTCGAGGTGACGGAGGAGATGCTTCGCCATTTCATGGCGCGCGTGCACAGCAGCCGCCATGCCCGCCCACGGGTGATGATGTGCGCGCCATCGGGCATCACCGACGTCGAGCAGCGCGCCTTGACGGAGGCCTGCCTGGCCGCCGGTGCGCGTTCGGTCCATCTGATCGAGGAGCCGATCGCGGCCGCCATTGGAGCCGGGCTCGCGATCGAGGAACCAAGGGCGAACGTGGTCCTGGACGTCGGCGGCGGCACGAGCGAGGTCGCGGTGATGTCGCTCGGAGGGATCGTCGTGTCGCAGTCGTTGAGGGTCGGGGGCTACGACCTCGACGACGCGGCCGCCGCATGGCTGCGGAGCACGCATGGCCTCGCCATCGGGGAGACCACGGCCGAGCGGGTCAAGCTGGAGGTCGGCAGCGTGGCGCCGGACCAAAGCGATGCCCACTCCGAGGTCAAAGGCAGGGACCCGATTACCGGACTTCCGCGTCAGGTCTTGATGTCAAGCGACGGGATGCGCGAAGCGCTGGAGGATCGAGTTGCGGAGATCATCGCCGCGGTCAGGGCGGCGCTCGAAGAGACGCCGCCCGAGCTTGCGTCCGACGTCTCCCAGCGCGGAATCTTGCTCGCCGGAGGCGGAGCCCTTCTCCGCGGGTTGGCCGAGAGAGTCGAGCAGGAGACGAACGTGCCGTCCCGCCTCGCGGATTCGCCGCTCACCTGTGTGGCGGAGGGCGCGGGTCAGGCGCTCGACGAGATCGAGCTACTCGAGCGCGCGAGCGCGAGGGCCACGGGGCGTCGCCGCTGAGCGGGTCGTTCGCGTCGCGCGCCGCTACGCCAGGAAGCCGCCGTCGACGCGCAGCGTGGCGCCGGTCGTGAAGGAGGCCGCATCGGAGAGCAGCCAGATCGCCGCCTCGGCGTGCGAGGGACGCCGAGGCGGCGATCTGGCTGCTGTCCGATGCGGCCTCCTTCACGACCGGCGCCACGCTGCGCGTCGACGGCGGCTTCCTGGCGTAGCGGCGCGCAACGCGAACGACCCGCTCAGCGGCGCCGCCCCGTGGCCCTCGCGCTCGCGCGCTCGAGTAGCTCGATCTCGTCGAGCGCCTGACCCGCGCCCTCCGCCACACAGGTGAGCGGCGAATCCGCGAGGCGGGACGGCACGTTCGTCTCCTGCTCGACTCTCTCGGCCAACCCGCGGAGAAGGGCTCCGCCTCCGGCGAGCAAGATTCCGCGCTGTGAGACGTCGGACGCAAGCTCGGGCGGCGTCTCTTCGAGCGCCGCCCTGACCGCGGCGATGATCTCCGCAACTCGGTCCTCCAGCGCTTCGCGCATCCCGTCGCTTGACATCAAGACCTGACGCGGAAGTCCGGTAATCGGGTCCCTGCCTTTGACCTCGGAGTGGGCATCGCTTTGGTCCGGCGCCACGCTGCCGACCTCCAGCTTGACCCGCTCGGCCGTGGTCTCCCCGATGGCGAGGCCATGCGTGCTCCGCAGCCATGCGGCGGCCGCGTCGTCGAGGTCGTAGCCCCCGACCCTCAACGACTGCGACACGACGATCCCTCCGAGCGACATCACCGCGACCTCGCTCGTGCCGCCGCCGACGTCCAGGACCACGTTGGCCCTTGGTTCCTCGATCGCGAGCCCGGCTCCAATGGCGGCCGCGATCGGCTCCTCGATCAGATGGACCGAACGCGCCCCGGCGGCCAGGCATGCCTCCGTCAAGGCGCGCTGCTCGACGTCGGTGATGCCCGATGGCGCGCACATCATCACCCGTGGGCGGGCATGGCGGCTGCTGTGCACGCGCGCCATGAAATGGCGAAGCATCTCCTCCGTCACCTCGAAGTCGGCGATCACGCCGTGCCGCAGCGGCCGCACCGCGGTGATGCTCGCCGGCGTCCGGCCGATCATCTGCTGGGCCTCCTCACCCACCGCGTGCACGGCTCCCGTGACCGTGTCGACGGCGACGACCGAGGGTTCCGAGACGACGATTCCCTCGCCGCGCACGAAGACCAGCGTGTTCGCGGTGCCGAGATCGATGGCGATGTCTCGCCCGCCGATTCGGGGCAGAAGCCGGCGCCGTTTTACTGAAACCGGCGCCCTGCGCTGTGCGTGCAAGTCTGCCCCCTTCGGCTGGTCGCGCCGGGCGCCGCGTACTCGGGCTCGGAGC